>MKWI01000006.1 GCA_001899715.1 Sphingobium sp. 66-54 | reverse complement strand
TGCATGTATTAGGCATGCCGCCAGCGTTCGTTCTGAGCCAGGATCAAACTCTCAAGTTTGATGTCCGATTCAAGGCAGGAGGAATAGTCCCACCAAGAACCGCTCATTTCTAGGAGCCGTTCCTGCACAAATCTTACATGGTGTGTAGGACATTGTGAGTAACGACTTAGCTTTAACCGAGCACTCGACACCTAGAAGCTGTCGAACCCGGGGCCGCCGCCCACATGTCCCTTCATCAAAACCGACAATGTCAAAGAACCATCCAACACTAGAAGCGGACGCCGATGGTTCCCCGATTTTTGCTACCGGGGGACTGGTGTCCGATTATGTTGGCGACCGAGCGAGGCGATAACCAGTGGGTCAGCGCCGCGTCGGTGAAGGGGCATATATGGGTGGTGTTCCGACCCGTCAAACACTTTTTGCAATTTTATTTCAGAAATCCCTGAAAGTGCCGGTTTTGGGCCGAAACAGGCCGCGAAACGGGCACACAGGCCCATTGGACCACCCACAGGAAGCATGTCGGAACCTCAGAATTCGGGCGGACTCGCTTCTGTCGGGCCGGATCGGCGTGTGATTCCCGATCTGCGCACCTGATGGGCTCCGAATCCTGTCCACCAAAAGCCCGGCCCCAGCCGAATCGCATGGCGATCCATGATTCGAAGCCGGCGAGCACGAACCCTATAAGGCAAGCACCCGCCACTACCCGGTGCGGACCGGATCGTCGCCGGGAGCAAAGCTGCCCGGCGATCTGGCGCCAGACTGCCCGGTCCACGGCAGCACAACCCAATGCGCGGGTGTCAGCCGGGCAGGCCCTGCCTCACGCACTCTGAATGTAGCTGCGCATCGCCTCGGCTTCGGTTTCGATCCGGTCCATGCGCGATTTGACGAGATCGCCGATACTGACGAAGCCGATCAGCCTGCCCCTCTCGACAATCGGCAGATGACGCACGCGCCGCTGCGTCATCAGCGAGAGGGCGGAGAGGATCGGCGTGTCACGCTCGATGGTGACGGCCGGGGCGGTCATCACATCGCCCACCGACTTGTCGAGCAGAGCCGCACCCTCGCGCTGAAGGCCGTAGATCACATCGCGTTCGGAGAAGATGCCGAGCACGCGCTCATCCTCGACGATCGGCACGCAACCGATCCGCCGGCTAGCCAGCAGCGCCACGACCGCCGCGACGCTGTCTCCCCTGCTGGCGGTGATGATCTCTCCACGCTGATCGCCGACAAATTTGCTGACCGACATCGCCATCCTCCCGTGTTCGAACCGGGCCGGCCATCGGTCTGCGATACCGACGAGCGGCCGCTGGACAGGCAACTATGCGCCCGGAAACGGCGCCCGTCAAAGCCTTGATCGCGCTGATTCGGAGGCATATGGCGAGGGCCATGACCACCCCATCAGGACTCGATGATCGCCGCAATGCGGCCTTCGCCTGGTCGCGCTTTCGCAAGATGCTGCGTGCCATGGCGGCCGCCTCCCTTGCCTTTGCATTCGCCGTTGCGGCGCTGGTGTGGTGGCACAGCGGGCCATTGCCCGTCGTCTTCGTCATCATGACAGTGATTGGCGTGTGGATGACCATCATGATGGCCGCGCTGCTGATGGGCCTCATGTTCCTCTCCAGCGGCACCGGCCACGACGCGCAGGTCGAGGACCGGGTCAGCAAGGACGTGCTGGGCGAGGACGAATAAGGAAATGCGCGTGGGGGGCGCGATCTGCCGCGCACCAAGATCGGGCGCTGAGTTTCCCGGAGCCGCCGCCTTTCAAGCTTAAGCTGTTACGCCGGTCACGTCGAAGGGAGTCGGGCCACGAGGATCGTCTCGAACGACGATCCAGCCTTATGTCAGCCGGATAGGGACAACGCCCGACGCGGCGACTTCACCGCGTCCTTCCCCAGATAACAGACCCGGAATCAGCACGGCGCAAGGCATGCCGCTTTTAAAACCGGCTGTATGGTTGCGCTACCACTGAAGCCGTCCCGATCGTTCCGGAACCCGCAATTGCTCTTGTGCAGGCAGGGGCACAGGGCCGGGCCGCGATCCCCTATCGCTCTGGGCTTCAGCCTGTGCACGAGCGCATGTTTATCAAGGAAGGGGTCTCTCGCAAAAACCCACGGCCGCTAACACCGCGATGAATGGACGGCCTCAAGCCGCACGACTGGCAACGCGTCGTCCAGCCAAGCACCCCACCGCCTACCGCACACACCCATCAACAGAGTCGGCGGGACAAAACACCCCGCTAGTATCAAGCGACGTCGAGCCACATCGAAGGGTGTCGGGGCGCGGGGAAACCACTGCGCCTTCCGAATAGCGCCTGTATCACGTCAGGGACCCTGACGTGCGCCGGGAGCCCGCCCGACACGAGCGAACGATCTTACTCGGCTGCTTCCGGCTGGCGTGGGCGGCGGCCGCGGCGCGGCTTGGCCGGAGCCTCGCCTTCATCCGCCGGCGCGGCATCGGCCTCGGGCGCATCTTCGTCGCTACGAACGATCGAAGGCGGCAGGCCGGGCAGACCGATCTCGCCGTCGCGATCGCTGTCGCCATCATCATTGGCGATGGGCTGCGGCGGCTCCTGCCGCTCGGGACGCGCCGGGCGCTCGCGGCGCGGGCGCTGTTCCTGCCGGCGCGTGTCCTGCGGACGCTCCTGCCGGGGCTCGCCGAAACCGTCGTCGCCGGACTGATCGAGCACGTCGTCGCCCTCGTCGCCGTCCTGCTCGAACTCGTCGCTGCGCTCCTCGGTGCGGCGGAAGCGGTTCTGCTGCTCTTCCTGGCGCGCGCGATTATCCGCCAGCACGCGGAAATAGTGGTCCGCGAATTGCAGATAATATTCGGCGTTCACCCGGTCGCCGGCCAGTTGCGCATCACGCGCAAGGTTGCGGTATTTCTCAAGGAGCTGTGCCGCATTGCCGCGCGCCCGGCTGTCGATCCTGTTGCCGGAATCACCACTGCCGCGATTGCCGCTGCCGCCATTCTGGCGCGGATTGTTCCGGCCGCGACGGCGGCCGGCCTGACGATTGTTGATCAACGGTTCGTCCCTATGCTCTCGCTAAAAATTCCGGCATTCCCGAACAACGCCCGGAACGCTGTGCAATCTGCCGCTGGCGGAGGGGCCACACGCCACTCGCGCCCCGCGCTTCGGCCAACGGCTCCGATTCCAGGACGCCGCCAAAACTGTGGGAGCAGACCGCCAGCCTTGCGCCACGCGCGTGGGCCAAAACAGTCCTATGGCCGCCAGATAATCGCTCCTGCCCCCCAAACCAAGAGGAAATCGCATTTTACTGTGAAAAAAAGACGAATATGCCGTTAGCCGCCTGGATAACGAGCATTGGCCGGCCTGCCCGAACCAAGCCCCGCCGGCTCACCGCCGCGTGATGACGAGCGCCCGGTCGCGCCCGGCCAGGTCGCGCCGCAGCGCCACGGGAAAGCCGGCTGAGCGGAACAACGCCCCGGCCGTCTCGCCCTGATCGAAGCCGATCTCGAATAACGCGATGCCGCCCGGCGCCAGCAATCCGCCGAGCTGCTCCGCCAGCGTGCGATAGGCGTCCAGCCCATCCTCACCGCCGAACAGCGCCCCAGCTGGCTCGTGCTCCGCCACGTCGCGCGGCAGCAGCGCATCGCTTCTTATATAGGGCGGGTTGCACAAAATGAGATCGAAGCGCTCGGCGAGACCGGCTCCCCAATCCCCGATCTGGAAAGTCGCCCGCCCCACCATGCCGCAGCGCTTCGCATTGTCGCACGCCACCGCCAGCGCCTCGGCCGAGCGGTCGATCCCCAGCCCGGTCGCGCCGCGCCACTCGTCCAGCGCGGCGAGCAGCAGCGCACCCGAGCCAGTACCGAGATCCAGGATACGCCCCGGCCCCTGCGTGCCCACAAAATGCTCGATCGCCGCCTCGATCAGCGTCTCGCTGTCCGGGCGCGGGACCAGCACCGCCGGCGTCACCCGCAGGCTCAGCGTCCAGAAGTCGCGCGTGCCAGTGATGTAAGCCACCGGCTCCCGCGCCAGCCGCCGCGCCAGCAGCGCCTCGGCCTCATCCGGCACCGCAAAGCGATGAAACCCGAGGATCAGTTCCTCCCGGCTGAGACCCAGCGCATGCGCCGCCAGCAGCTCGGCATCCAGCCGCGGCGTCTCGCTCGCCCCGGCCAGCCGCCCGGCCGCCTCACGCAACCAGTCCGCCAGCGCCTGCTCCGCCGCCAAGATCAGGCCGCCATATCGAGCTGGGCCAGCCGCGCCGCCTCATCCTCGGCGATCAGCGCGGCGATCACCTCTTCCAGCCCCGGCCCTTCGAGGATCTCGGGCAGGCGGTGCAGCGTCAGGTTGATGCGATGGTCCGTCACCCGCCCCTGCGGGAAATTATAGGTGCGGATGCGCTCGGAGCGGTCGCCAGATCCCACCATCGCCTTGCGCGCGCCGGCCTGCTCGCTCTGCGCCCGCGCGCGTTCCATCTCGTAGATCCGCGCGCGCAGCACCTGCATGGCCTTGGCCTTGTTCTTGTGCTGCGATCGCTCGTCCTGCTGCGTCACCACGATGCCGCTGGGCAGGTGCGTGATCCGCACGGCGCTATCGGTCGTGTTGACATGCTGCCCGCCCGCGCCGGACGCACGATAAATGTCGATCTTGAGGTCCTTGTCGTCGATCTGCACGTCAACCTCGGTGGCCTCGGGCAACACCGCCACCGTCGCCGCGCTGGTGTGGATGCGCCCGCCGCTCTCCGTCACCGGCACGCGCTGCACCCGGTGCACACCGCTCTCGAACTTGAGCCGCGCGAACACGCCAGTGCCGGTCACGCTGGCAATCACTTCCTTGAAGCCGCCCTGCTCGGAGGCGCTGGCCGAAATGATCTCCACCCGCCAGCCGCGCGATTCGGCATAGCGCTGATACATGCGCAGCAGATCACCCGCGAACAGGGCCGCTTCGTCGCCGCCCGTGCCGGCGCGAATCTCCAGCATTGCCGGCCGCTCGTCCGCCGCATCCCTGGGGAGCAGCGTCACGGCGAGGGCATGCTCGGCCTCCGGCAGCCGCGCGCGCACGCCCGCCAGCTCCTCCTGCGCCATCGCCTTCATCTCGGGATCGGCGAGCAGGGCTTCCAGCTCCGCCGCCTCCCGCCGCAAGCCTTCCACCTCGGAGGCCGCGCGCACCACCGGCTCCAGCTCGGCATAGTCCTTGGAAAGTTGCACGAACTCGGCCGGATCGAGGTCCGGCCGCGCCATCTGCGCCTGCACCTCCTCCTGCCGCCGCAGGATCGCCGCGATCCGGTCGGGCGAAATCTGCATCAGACGCCGACCCGCATCAGCGCGTCGATCCTCCCGGCGAGCGCCACATCGTCGCAGTGGATGTTGAGGTACAGCCCACCATCCCGCGATCCGACCGAGACCAAGGCCCGTGCCGGAATCTTCGCCGCCTTGTCGAACCGCTTGCGCGGCGATCCGCTGGTGACGCTGTCCGCACTCAGCCCCGCGCCCCGCAGCGCCGCGAGGCCGGTCAGCGCTTGCGCCAGCATCGTATCGTCCTCCAGCGCAATGACCACGTCCAGCGTCGCCGCCGGCGCCTCGTCCAACAGCATCGCCAGCCGCTCGATCCCCGCCGCCCAGCCGACCGCCGGAGTCGCCGGGCCGCCGAGCGTCTCGATCAGGCCATCATAGCGCCCGCCGCCCAGCACCGTGCCCTGCGCGCCCAGCCGGTCGGTGATGAACTCGAAGGCGGTGTGGCGATAATAATCCAGCCCACGCACCAGCCGCGCGTTGCGCTGCCACGCCACGCCCGCGGCCTTGAGCCCATCCGTCACCCGCTCGAAAAAGACCCGCGCCTCATCGGTGAGGCAGGCGTCGATATCCGGCGCATCGGCCACCACCGCCTGGTCGCGCGGGTCCTTGCTGTCGAGGATCCGCATCGGATTCTTCTCCAGCCGCGTCAGGCTGTCCTCGCTCAGCGCCGCGCGATGCCCATCGAAATGCGCCACCAGCGCTGCCCGCCACGCCTCGCGGCTGGCCGCGTCGCCGAGCGTGTTGAGCGTCAGCGTCACACCCTCGGATATGCCCAGCTCTTTCAGCAGATGGTCCGCGAAGATCAGCAGTTCGGCATCCGCCAGCGGCTCGGCCGCACCGATGATCTCGGCGTCGATCTGGTGGAACTGGCGATAGCGCCCCTTTTGCGGCCGCTCGTAGCGGAACAACGGGCCATGCGTCGCCACCTTGAGCGGCGCATATTGCTGCCAGCCCTCGGTGATATAGGCCCGCGCGATGCCGGCGGTGAACTCCGGCCGCAGCGTCAGCGAATCCCCGCCGCGATCCTCGAAGCTGTACATCTCCTTGGAGACCACGTCCGTCGTCTCGCCCAGCGAGCGCGAGAACACCGCCGTCGCCTCGAACACCGGCAGTTCGATCCGCCGGAAGCCATAGAGCTTGCGCACCCGCTCGAACGTTTCGACAACATGCGCGAAGCGGTCCGCCGTCTCGCCGATCATGTCCTGGGTGCCGCGAATGGGCCGGGGTGTCTGGATCTTCGCCATGGCCGCGCCTCTAGAGCATTTTGCGGGCGGTTGGAAATATCCGACGACTCGCGCCGGCAACGAGGCGGCAGGAAAGCCGCCATAGCGGCCACACACATGCGCCTTGCCAGCGCGATCACGCATTGCCACAAATCATTGTTCCTGATATGTTCCGATTATTACGCTATTCGGGAGACGAGGCAATGAGCCAGACCCTTGAAGGCGGCTGCCAATGCGGCGCCGTGCGCTACCGCGTCGATGGCGCGCCCACCTACGTCGCGCTGTGCCACTGCACGGATTGCCGCAAATCGGCTGGTGCCCCCATGGTCGCATGGTCGGCCTTCCCCGAACAGGCGCTGACCATGCTCACGGGCGAACCGCACAGCTTTCAATCATCGGCCAACGCCACGCGCAGCTTCTGCCCCACCTGCGGCACCGGCCTGTTCTTCCGCAACCCGCACACGCTGCCCGGCCTGGTCGATATCCAGTCGGCCACGCTGGACGACCCGGCCGCCCTACCGCCGCAGATCCACGTCCAGACCGCCGAGCGTATCGCGTGGATGACCGGCATTGATGCCTTGCCTGCGTTCCAGCGCTATCCCGGCGGTGAGGGCTGAAGCACGCGATCCATCGGCAATGTCATGCTGAACTCGTTTCAGCATGACATTGCCGCCGTGGGGCAGAGATGGCGGCCTAAAGGAATCCGGCTCCGCCATGTTGCGCGCGGGCGGAATCTCCGCCGCGCCGGCCCTTACTCCGCCGCTTCCAGGAACCTGTCGTCGATGGAGGTCTCCGCCTCCCAGCTTTTCAGCTCCGGCAGCACCTTGTCGGCAAAGAGCCTGATGTTCTTCATCGCCTCCGCCTGCGGCATGCCGCCGAAATAGACGTGCGGGAAAAAGCCCTGCGGCTTGTAGATCTGCTTCAGCTCCCACATGCGCTCAAGGATCATCTGCGGCGTGCCGGCGACCACGCCCTTGGCGAAATCCTCGACATAAGGGTCGATCTGCTCGGGCCGCAGCGCCATCTTCTCGTATGATTCGTAGCCCTTGATGCCGGAGAACAGCCCCGGCTTGTCGAGGCTGTAGTTGCGGATCGCCGCATACATGGTGTTGGCGAGATATTTGCGCCCCTGCTCCTCGGCATAATCGCCGCTCTCGTCGATATAATAGTTGCCGCTGACCATCGGCGGCGGCGGCAGGGTGCCGGGCCGCTCCTGCGCCCAGATTTCGGCATACATGTCCGGCGGAGTCTCCTTGCCGCGCTGGGGCAGCATCAGCACCATATTGCCGAAGCCGAGCCGCGCCGCCGTGTGCATCGAGGTGCCGGAGAGCGAGCCGCAGAATTTGCGCCCCTCGAAGCTGCGCAGCGGGTTCGGCCGCAATTCGCGGCGCGGCTGCTTGATGTGTTTGCCCTCGCCTTCGATGATGCCGGTCTCGATCGCCGGGATCACCAGATCGAGAATCTCGCCATAAAGTTCGCGCGACGTGTTCTGGTCGATCCCCAGACCCTGGAATTCGTGCGGGGCGAGGCCGTTGCCGAAGCCCAGGATCGCGCGCCCGTTCGAGAGGATATCGAGGTTGATGATCTTCTCGGCCAGCCGCACCGGCTGGTGCCACGGCACGATGATGACCTGCGTGCCCAGCTTCACCCGCCTGGTGCGCCCCGCGATATAGGTGAGGAGCTGGAGCGGGTCGTTGGACATGGAATAATCGGAGAAATGGTGCTCGGTGATCCACACCGAATCGAACCCCAGTTCCTCGGCAAGAACGAGATTTTCCACCTCCTCGCGGATGAACTGGACATCGGGATAATCCTTGCCGCGCTGATGCGCGAACCCGCTCGCCAAGCCTACGTGCATGTGCCTCTCCTTACTCCTGCACAGGCGGGGCGCCGTTCTTTGCTCGGGGGCGGACTCGCACCTGTCGCCGGCCATCATAACCCTTGTTGATCCCGCAACAAGTCGTTCCGCGCCGCGCTCCACCGGTACACGCCGCCCGATCCCCGTCGCACCAGCCGGCGACAACCGGGTCTGGACGGGCCCCATCCCGCTCGCCATGCTGGTCGTCTGGTTCCGCTCCGGAGTATCCCGATGCGTCTCGCTTGCCCGGCCGTTCTGCTTGCCCTCGCCTTTCCGCTCGCACCCGTCGCCGCGCAGGAGCCGCCGCGCTCGGCCCCACAGGCGCAACCGATCGTCTCGGCCATTCCGCCTGCGCGTGACATTGCCTGGCCCACCGGCCTCATCCGGCTCGATATCGACGCGACCGACACGGTGCGCCGCATCATCCGCGTGACGCAGACGTTCCCGGTCGGCGGCGGCCCGCTCACCCTGCTGTTTCCGGAGTGGATTCCCGGCAAGCATGCCCCGCGCGGCGAGATTGAGAAGCTGGCGGGGCTGACCTTCACAGCGGACGGCAAGCCGGTCGCCTGGCAGCGCGATCCGCTCAACGTCTACGCCTTCCACCTCTCGGTGCCGGAGGGCGCGCGCACGCTCGTCGCTTCCTTCCAGTTCCTCGCGCCGACTGCCGGCAATCAGGGCCGGGTGGTGATGACCGAATCGCTGATGAACCTGCAATTCTACAGCATGTCGCTCTACCCGGCCGGCTACTACACCCGCCGTATTCCCATCCAGGCGCGCGTGACCCTGCCGGAAGGGTGGACTGCCGCAACCGCGCTCAAGGGAGATAAAAATGGAAATTCAATAACCTACGAGGAGACCGATTATGATACGCTGGTCGACTCCCCGCTCTTCGCCGGCCGCTACACCCGCACCCTCGACCTCGGCCATGATGTCGCGCTCAACATCTTCGCCGACAGCCCCGAGCAGATCCTCGCCACCTCCGAGCAGATAACCCCGCACCGCAAGCTGGTCGACGAGGCAGTCGCCCTGTTCGGGAGTCGCCATTTCAATCGCTACGAGTTTCTATTCGCTATCTCGGACACGCTCGGCGGCATCGGCGTCGAGCATCACCGCTCCAGCGAAAACGGCGTCGGCACCGGCTACTTCACCAAATGGGCCGAGGCGATCGGCGACCGCGATCTGCTCGCCCACGAGTTCACCCATAGCTGGAACGGCAAATATCGCCGCCCCGAGCTGCTGTGGACTCCGGATTTCACCACACCGATGCAGGACGATCTGCTGTGGGTCTATGAAGGCCAGACGCAGCTCTGGGGCTATGTCCTCGCCGCCCGCGCCGGCCTGCTGAGCAAGGCAGAAGCGCTGGACAGCCTCGCCCAGATCGCCGCACGTCTGGAAACGGTGCGTGGCCGCGACTGGCGCCCGCTCGCCGACACCACGCTGGATCCGATCATCGCCGCACGCCGCCCCAAGGCATGGCAGAGCTGGCAACGGTCCGAGGATTATTACAACGAGGGCATGATGATCTGGCTGGAGGCCGATGCGATCCTGCGCCGCGAGAGCAAAGGCGCCAAGGGCCTCGACGATTTCGCCAGAGCCTTCTTCGGCATGAACGACGGCGACTGGGGCGTGCTCACCTATAGCCGACAGGACGTGATCGACACGCTGGAGAGCCTCGCGCCATACGACTGGGCCGGTTTCCTGCGCGAGCGGATCGACCAGCCGACGCGCGACGCGACCACTGCCCCCTTCCGCCTGGGCGGCTACCGCCTCGTCTATAGCGACACGCCCAACAGCGCGACCAAGGCGATCGAGACGAAGGGCAAGCTGGTCGACCAGAGCTATGGCGCCGGCCTCATCGTCGGCCATGACGGAGTAGTCCAGGCGGTCGTCTGGGACAGTCCGGCCTTCAAGGCGGGCATGACGATCGGCACGCATATTGTCGCGGTGGGCGGCATCGAATATTCGGCGGACCTCCTCCGCTCGGCGCTCCGCCAGACGAGCGACGGCCGCAGCCCGCTTTCACTGCTTGTAAAGCAGGGCAAAAGATATCGCACGATCACGCTCGATTATTCGGGCGGTCTCCGGTATCCGCGCCTGGAAAAGACCGGAGAGGAAGAATCGAGTCTCGACCGCCTGCTGTCATCGCGGACGGGGGAGGCTCGCGAGCGTTAACCTCTTGCTGCGAGCATTACATGAACATCGAACTGATTCCTGTCGGCGCCAACCCGCCGGAAAGCCTCAACGTCGTCATCGAGGTGCCGACCGGAGGCGAGCCGGTCAAATATGAATTCGACAAGGCGTCGGGCGCTCTGTTCGTCGACCGCATCCTGCACACCCCGATGCGCTACCCGGCCAATTACGGGTTCGTGCCGCACACCCTCTCGCCGGACGGCGACCCGCTCGACGCGCTGGTCGTGGCGCGCTCGCCCTTCATTCCCGGCTGCGTGGTGCGCGCCCGGCCCATCGCCGTGCTCAATCTTGAGGACGAGCATGGCGGCGACGAAAAGCTGCTCTGCGTGCCGGACGACGCCACCTTCCCCTATTACGCCAACGTGATGGAAAAGGAGGACCTGCCGGACATCGTCGCCCACCAGATCGAGCATTTCTTCACCCACTACAAGGATCTGGAGGCCGAGAAGTGGGTGCGCGTCGGCACCTGGGGTGACGCCGATGCCGCGCGTCGCATCACGCTGGAGGCGATCGACCGCTACGAGCAGGGCAAGGCCGCGCGCAACGCCGCCTGATTGGTAAGGACTGCTTTTCGAAGAGCGGCGCGGGCGAACTGTCCGCGCCGCTCTATTCGTTGCCATCGCGTCCCTCTCCGCCGCCGTCGTCCGGCTACGCGCCAGCGCTGCGGGGGCGAAGAGGGGCGCATTTCGCTTTCGTTCCCTGCCCCCATTCCCTATATGCTTGGCATGGCAGACGAACAGACGAACTCCCTGAATCAAACCGACTACAGCGCTGACAGCATCAAGGTCCTCAAGGGCCTCGACGCAGTCCGCAAGCGCCCCGGCATGTATATCGGTGATACCGATGACGGCTCCGGCCTCCACCATATGGTGTTCGAGGTGAGCGACAACGCCATCGACGAGGCGCTGGCCGGTTATTGCGACCGGATCGACATCACGCTCAACGCGGACGGCTCGGTGAGCGTCACGGACAATGGCCGCGGCATTCCCACCGGCATCCACAAGGAGGAGGGCGTCTCCGCCGCCGAGGTCATTATGACCCAGCTCCATGCCGGCGGGAAGTTCGAGAACACATCCGACGACAATGCCTACAAGGTTTCCGGCGGTCTTCACGGGGTCGGCGTCAGTGTCGTCAACGCGCTGTCGGAGTGGCTGGACCTCACCGTCTGGCGTAACGGCCAGGAGCATTTCATGCGCTTCCGTCACGGCGATGCCGAGGCGCCGCTCAAGGTGGTCGGCCCCGCCGAAGGCCGGCAGGGCACGCGCGTCACTTTCCTGCCCAGCACCGAGACGTTCAAGATCACCGATTTCGACTTCGAGAAGCTGGAGCATCGCTATCGCGAGCTGGCTTTCCTCAACTCCGGCGTGCGCCTGTTCCTCAACGACGCGCGCGGCGAGGAGCACAAGACGGTCGAATTCTATTATGAGGGCGGCATTGCGGCCTTCGTCAAATATCTCGACCGCAACAAGACGCCGCTGATGCCCGAGCCGGTCGCTATCGTCGGCACGCGCGACGACATCACCATCGACGTCGCGCTGGAGTGGAACGACAGTTACTACGAGAACGTCCTCTGCTTCACCAACAACATCCCGCAGCGTGACGGCGGCACCCATCTGGCCGCGTTCCGCGCCGCACTTACCCGCACGCTCAACCATTATGCCGAGCGTTCGGGCGCACTGAAGAAGGAGAAGGTTTCCCTCTCCGGCGAGGATATGCGCGAGGGGCTGTCCGCGATCGTCTCGGTCAAGCTGCCCGATCCCAAGTTCAGCAGCCAGACCAAGGACAAGCTGGTCTCATCTGAAGTGCGTCAGCCGCTTGAAAGTCTGATGGCGGACAAGATGGCCGAGTGGCTGGAGGAGAATCCGGGCCACGCCAAGTCCATCGTTCAGAAGGTGATCGACGCCGCCGCCGCCCGTGAGGCCGCAAAGAAAGCGCGCGAGCTGACCCGGCGCAAGGGTGCGATGGATATCGCCTCGCTCCCCGGCAAGCTGGCCGACTGCCAGGAGCGCGACCCGGCCAAGTCCGAGCTGTTCCTGGTCGAGGGCGACAGCGCGGGCGGTTCCGCCAAGCAGGGCCGCAACCGCCAGTTCCAGGCAATCCTGCCCCTACGCGGCAAGATTCTCAACGTCGAGCGGGCGCGGTTCGACCGCATGCTCGCCTCGCGCGAGATCGGCACGCTCATCCAGGCGATGGGCACGGGCATCCGCGACGACTTCAACCTGGAGAAGCTGCGCTACCACAAGATCGTCATCATGACCGACGCCGACGTGGACGGCGCGCATATCCGCACGCTGCTGCTCACCTTCTTCTACCGGCAGATGCCGCAGATCGTGGAAGCCGGGCATCTCTACATCGCCCAGCCGCCGCTCTACAAGGCGACGCGTGGCCGCTCGGAAGTCTATCTCAAGGACGAAGCGGCGCTCGACCAATATCTGGTCGACAATGGCGTCGACACGCTGGTGCTAGAGACGGCGGACGGCCCGCTGATGGGCACGCCGCTGCGCACGCTGATCGACCATGCCCGCCGCATGCGCGCGCTGATGCGCTACGTGCCGCGCCGCTATGACGGGGCGATCATCGAAGCGCTGGCGCTGGCCGGCGCGCTGGCGCCGGATCTGGACGGCCCCGGCCGCGCGGAGGCCATCACGCGTGCCGCCATCTGGCTGAACGCAACCGATACCGAAGGCAAATGGGAAGGCCGTATCTCGGCCGAGGGCGGCTATCATCTTGAGCGGCTGGTGCGCGGCGTGACCGATCATCATATCATCGAGGCCGCGTTCCTGACCTCCGCCGAAGCCCGCAAGCTTCACACGCTGGTGCGTGAACAGAGCGAGGTCTACGCCAAGCCGAGCCGCCTGCTCGCCGCGCGCACGGCCGCCGCCGCGCAAACCGAAATTCCCGCCGAGGACGGCGACGAGGAGACGGCTCCCGCCACGCCATCAGCCGCCACCAAGGGGACGAGCATCACCCGCCCCTCCGAGCTGCTCGATGCGGTGCTAGCCGCCGGTCGCAAGGGCCTCGCCATCCAGCGCTACAAGGGGCTGGGCGAGATGAACGCGGAACAGCTCTGGGAAACCACGCTCGACCCCGATGCCCGCTCGATGCTGCGCGTCGAGATCGAGCAGGCCGACCTTGCCGATGAGATTTTCACGCGCCTGATGGGCGACGTGGTCGAGCCGCGCCGCGAATTCATCCAGGACAATGCGCTGAACGTCGCCAATCTGGACGTCTAAGGAGTTGCGCCACGCTGGCACCGGCAGTAACCCATCTCACCGCGCGGCGCTTACCCCTGCGGCATGGCTCCGGGCACGATGGTCCGGACGATCGACGCGTCCAGCACCTCATAATCGTGTAGCCTGATCGTCTCGTAGAGTTCGGCGCGGGTTTGCATGCGGTCCACCATATTGTGGGCGCCGCCGTCGCGCCGGATGGCCGCGTAGAGCTCGGCCTGGGCCTTGTTGGCGACGCGCAGGGACGAGACCGGCCAGATCACCATCTTGTAGCCCATCGCTTCGAACTCGCTGGCGGTGAAGAAAGGCGTCTTGCCGAATTCCGTCATGTTGGCGAGCAGCGGCACGCCCGGCATGGCCTCGGCGAATTTTTCGAACATGGCGCGCGTGTTCAGCGCCTCGGGGAAAATCGCGTCGGCGCCCGCCTCGACATAGAGCTTGGCGCGCGCCACGGCGGCCTCGAACCCCTCCACGCCAGCCGCGTCGGTGCGCGCGACGATGACCAGATCGCGCGCCGCCTTCCTCGCCGCCGCAACCTTGGCCGCCATGTCGTGCGCATCAGCCAGCTTCTTGCCGTTCAGATGCCCACATTTCTTGGGCAGGATCTGGTCCTCCAGATGGACCGCCCCCGCGCCCGCCTCCTCAAAGGTGCGGACCATGTGCATGACGTTAAGCGCCTCGCCATAGCCAGTGTCGCCGTCGACCAGCAGCGGCAGCCCAGCCGAGCGAACGATCTGGCGGATGAAGAAGGCGACCTCGTCAACGGTGATGATGCCAAGATCGGGCAGACCCATCGACGCCGTCATCGCAGCACCCGACAGATAGAGGCCCTTGAAGCCCGCCGCCTTCGCCTGGATGGCGGCCTGTCCGTTGTGCGCACCGGGCAACTGATAGATACCGGGCCCGGCCAGCGCGGCGCGGAAGCGCTTGCCCGCGCTCTCCTTCGGCAGATCGTCGGCAACGAGATAGGGCATGCGGGGCTCCTTGGACCGGTCAGGCGTCGCCACGCTTGGCGAGTGGCACGAATGCGAGATTCTCCGGCCCGGTATAATGGGCCGAGGGGCGGATGATCTTGTTGTCCTGGCGCTGCTCGATCACATGCGCGGCCCAGCCAGAGGTGCGCGCGATGACGAACAGCGGCGTGAACATCGCGGTCGGCACCCCCATCAAATTATAGGAGACGGCGGAGAACCAGTCGAGATTGGGGAACATCTTCTTGGCATCCCACATCACGGTCTCGATCCGCTCGGCAATGGCGAACTGGTGCAAAGCGCCGGCTTCTTCCGCCAGCGTGCGCGCCACTCGCTTGATGACGGCGTTGCGCGGATCGGACACGGTATAGACCGGATGGCCGAAGCCGATCACGACCTCCTTCGCCTCCACCCGGCGGCGGATATCGGCCTCCGCCTCATCCGGCGACGCGTAGCGCTTCTGGATTTCGTAGGCGACCTCGTTGGCACCACCGTGCTTGGGGCCGCGTAGCGCCCCGATTGCCCCGGCAACGCAGGAATAGAGATCAGACCCCGTGCCGGCGATCACGCGTGCGGTGAAGGTCGAGGCGTTGAACTCATGCTCGGCATAGAGAATCAACGAGCTGTGCATCGCCCGCACCCAGCTCTCACGCGGCGCGGCGCCGTGCAGCAGATGAAGGAAATGCCCACCGATGCTGTCGTCGTCGGTTTCAACCTCGATCCGCCGCCCGTGATGGGCGAAATGATACCAGTAAAGTAGGATCGAGCCGAGCGAGGCCATCAGCCGGTCGGCGATATCGCGCGCGCCGGGGAGGTTATGGTCATGCACTTCCGGCAACACGCAACCCAGCGCCGAAATACCGGAACGCATCACGTCCATGGGATGCGCGGCGGCGGGAATCGTCTCCAGCGCCGCCTTGACCGCCTGCGGCAGACCGCGCAGCCCCTTCAGCTTCGCCTTATAGGCCGCCAGTTGCGGTGCCGTCGGCAACGTGCCGTGGACGAGCAGATGAGCGATCTCCTCAAACTCGCTGGTCTCCGCCAGATCGAGAATGTCATAGCCGCGATAGTGCAGGTCATTGCCGGTGCGCCCAACCGTGCAGAGCGCGGTATTCCCGGCAACGACACCCGACAGCGCAACCGACTTCTTGGGCTTGAAGCCTGTGTCAGCCATATGTCCTCCTCCAAACTCAGAAGATGCCCGCCGGGGCACCCGCTCCCAGCCGCGCGGCGGGGACGGTGAAGTTGAGTTGCGTCACCTCGGCGGCGGTCAGCGACGGCAGCCGCTCGACCAGAGCCAGGAAGCGGTCCTGCTCGCGGGGCTCAACGATCCCCTCGGCGAGTGTACGGAACTTGCCGATATAATCGGGCCGCCTGAACGGGCGCGCGCCGGCCGGGTGGGCATCGGCCACGCCCAGTTCGTCGATGATCGTGCGCCCGTCCTTCATCGTGACGATCACCTGACCGCCGAACGCCTTGTCCGCGTCCGTGGCATGGTAGCGCGCGGTCCAGACCGGGTCCTCCGCGGTCTCGATCTTGTGCCATAGCGCGATCGTATCGGGTCGCCGCGCGCGCTCGGGCGCGTAGCTCTTCACATGGTGCCAGCCGCCGTCCTGCAACGCGACCGCGAAGATATACATGATCGAATGGTCCAGCGTCTCGCGACTGGCCGTCGGGTCCATCTTCTGCGGGTCGCCGGCGCCGGTGCCGATCACATAATGGGTGTGGTGGCTGGTCCGGATCAGGATGTGCTCAACCTGGTCGAAATCGCCGATCTTCGGCCCCATCCGCCGGGCGAGGTCGATCAGCGCCTGACTTTGATATTCCGCCGAATATTCCTTGGTATAGGTATCGAGGATCGCGCGCTTGGGCTCACCCGGCTCGGGCAGCGGCACCTGATAGATATCGTCCGGGCCGGAGAGCAGCCAGGCGATAAAGCCGTCCTCACCCTCATAGGCAGGCGACGGCGCACCCTCCCCCCGCATCGCGCGATCGACCGCTTCGATCGCCATCTTGCCGGCGAAGGCGGGCGCATACGCCTTCCACGTCGAAATCTCGCCCTTGCGCGACTGGCGGGTGGTGGTGGTCGTGTGCAGCGCCTGCTGGATCGCCTGATATGTGACCTCGGTCGACAGCCCCAGCAGGGTGCCGATTCCCGCCGCCGCGCTCGGCCCAAGATGGGCGATATGGTCGATCTTGTGTTCGTGCAGGCAGATGCCCTTCACCAGATCGACCTGAATCTCGTAACCGGTGGCAATGCCACGCACCAGGGCCGCACCATCCCCCCCCATCGCCTGCGCGACCGCGAGGATCGGCGGGATATTGTCGCCGGGATGGCTATACTCGGCGGCGAGGAACGTATCGTGGAAATCCAGTTCGCGCACCGCCACACCGTTCGCCCACGCGGCCCATTCCGGGCTGACCCGCACATCGGCGGTGAGACCGAACAGCGGTGCCCCCCGGTTGCGGCCGCCCTCGGCGGTGCGATGGCCGAGCGCCTGCGCGCGCGCAGAGCGGATCGGCCCCCGCGCGATCGAGGCGGCGGCGACGGCGGCATTGTCGATGATGCGGTTGCCGATCATCTCCACCACCTCGGCTTCGACCGCGACAGGATCGGTCGCCACCGCCGCCAGCTTCCAGGCGAGTTGATCCTCGCGAGCAAGCAACTCGGCGGACTTATAGGTGCGGACTTTGTGAAGATGCATGAAACCGAACCTCTTTCCTGAAACAAACCGACATATCGATACAATCCGGCAGCGTGATCCATCTATGGCCGGAACCCTACCAAACGATCACGTGGATCATTGGTGCGACAATTCCTTCACCAGCGTAGGGCGCAAGGTGGACCCGCGTCACCCGTTCCCTTTCACCGGACCGGTCACCCTAACAGAGCGCGGTGGCTACGAGTGGCTGTGACTATCCGGTCACCATATTCGCATGGGCCGCGAACCGTCCAGTCCCCCACCACGCCGAACGTGCGAGGTTTCACACACGCATGATCGTTCGGCGGCTAATGGCGACCAGCGCCCGTGCGTGGCCATTGATCCTTGAGGGAAGGAAACCTGCCCCCACCAACGCGAAGCGATTGTTTGAATATGCGTGAAGCAATCAACGGTGCCCCACGCCGATCATTCACGGATAGAGGGGATCAGGCCGGCAATGTGCCGGCCGCAATCTGCGCCGCCATGCGCTCGGCATGGATCTGTTCGAAAACCCGCTCGATATCGCGGGTATAGCGGGCGCTGTCGAACAACGGCGCCGTCCGCAGGTTACGGGCAAGCCGGGCCTTGACGGCGGCGAGCCGTTGCGGCTCCCTCGCCAGCGCCAGCGCCAGACGTTCATACTCCTCCGCCGTTTCCGTAACGAGGTCGGGCAGGCCGATCGCGTGGAGCAGGCTGGCGGCGACGCGAGAGGCGAATCCACTCCCTATCTTGGTAAGGACCGGCAGCCCCGTCCAGAGCGCGTCGTTGGCGGTAGTGTGGGCATTCACATTGAAAGTGTCGAGGAACAGATCGGCGCAGCGTTGCCGCGCAAGATGGTCGGCGTTCGGCAGCTTCTCGCCGAAAATGAGGCGCGCCGGATCGATACCCCGCGCCTCCGCCTCGCGGCGCAGATAGATTGGCGCCCATGGATTGCCCGCAAGCAACCAGAGCACACTGCCCTCAACACAGGCCAGCAAGCGCATCCAGATATCGAACTCGGCCGGGGTGATCTTGTAATTGTCGTTGAAGCAACAGAAGACGAAGCCGTCATCCGGCAGGCCCAGCTCGGCACGGTGATAGATCGTCTCCGAAACAAGCCGTCGGTCGTCGGTGGCTTGGTAGCTGTTGGGCAAGTAGATGACCCGCTCGGCATAGCATGCGCGCTGGTTCTCGGGGATCACGACCCTGTCGGCAATGATATGGTCGATGAAATCGGCGCCCATGGTGCCGGGATAGCCGAGATAGTTGACCTGCCTGGGCGCGGCCCGGCAGGCGAAAATGCCCGGCCGGCCGGTCTCGGTATGGCCCTTGAGATCGACCGCGATGTCGATCGCCTGCGCCCGCGCCAGCGCCGCTATTTCCGGATCGCTCAGGGTGCGAACCTCGTGGAAGGCGTCCACTGCGCCCAGCAGGCGATCCCGCATCGGGTCCCGAGCGTCGATCCCGTAGGAAAAAGCATGGATTTCAAATCGCTTTTTGTCGTGCAATTCGAGCATACGCGCGATCAGGTGCATGGTGGCATGGTTGTAGAAGTCGGCTGAGAAATAGCCGATCCTGATCTTCGCCCCCGGCGCTGCTGGCGCGAACGCGGCGGGCCGCCCCGTGCCGTAGCACGCTGCCACCCAGCGCTGCGTATGAGCGAGCTGCCGCGCAGCGTCGGGCTCAACCCTCAGCATCTGAAACGGGTGGGGGGTGCTCCCCTTCATGGTGGCGAGCGAGCGGTCGGCGGTGCGCGTCGTGTCCGACCAGCGGCACATATAGGCCAGCCGGTGGAGCCATGAGCCGAGCAGGGCCGCATCGCCCGTCTTGAGCCGAACGGCCACTTCATAATCGCGGACCGCCTCATCGGGCCGCTTCAGGTCCAGCAGGGCGTTACCGCGATTGTTATGGGCCTCGGCAAGTGTCGGATCGAGCCGGATCGTGGCCGCGTAGCTCTCCACCGCCTCGTCCAGCCGGCCGAGCATGCGCAAGGCGATTCCGCGGTTCAGATGCGCGTCGACATAAGCCGGCATCGCGTGGATTGCCCGATCATAGCAAGCGAGCGCTTCGCCCGGCCGATTGCTGTCCTTGAGCACATTGCCCAGATTGACGTGAGCCTCCGCAAACTCCGGGGCAAGGGCAAGGGCACACTCGAAATGCGCGATAGCCTCGTCGGTCCGTCCCAGCGCCGCGCTGATCGCACCGGCAACGTTGCGAAGAACCTCGCCGTTCGGATAGCGCGCGACGAAGGCTTCAGCCCGGGCATGCGCCTCCTCCAGCCGACGCTGCTGGTAGAGCGCTACGAGCAGGTCCAGTTCACTCTCGGGCGGATTTTCGATCCGCGGCGCAACAGCCGGCGACAGCGAAGGAGCCGGGTCCATCGTCCCCGGCAGTCTGGCCAGTATCGCCAGATAGGACCGTCCGCCGCTCTGGTGAGCGCTGTCCGGCGCGGCTGCGTGGCGGTCGAAGGCCTTTTCGGTGGGTAGCGTCATGATCGTGCAGCCGATCCCCCGACGTCAGGCAGCCATGCGCAATTGGCTTTTGGAGAGCAGCGCGAGCAGCGAGACGCGGTTGAAAAACCACATCTTCTCGACAGTGAACTGGCTATATTTCCCGATCGTGTTGGCGAAGGTGTAGGGCGTGTACCAGACGTTTCGATCGGGGTGGCCGACCTCCACGAAGGTCTGCGTGTCCGCCACATAGTCGAAGTTATCCGCCCGGCACTGGAAGGCATCAGGCACGGAGAGCAGGAAGCAGGTCGCGTCCACCCGCTGCAATTGCCCGAGAAACTGCGTCACATCGCTGACGCGCCCCATCACCTCGGGCGCAAGCACGACATCATAGGAATCCGTCACGTCCTCCAGACGCGAGAACAATCGGCCGCTGGTATAGGGTGCGAGCTGCGCCAGCGCCTCCTCCTGCGCATCGACCCCGTCGAGACTGGCGCAGACCGGCTCCAGCAGCAGGTGAAGGGAGGTGGCGGGATCAGCGATCCGCCCATCCACGCAGCCGACATGGAGAACGCGCTTGCCTTCGCACAGGCTCCGCAGCACGTCGAGCCGGTCAAGGGTCGCGATCTCGCTACTGATCTCCACACGTTGCACGAAATAGGGATCGTGCAGGGCTTCGAGCGTGGAGCCGGCGGGAAGCGGGGTCACCGCTGTTCTATCCGCCAGCGCGGATTGTGCCAAATCGCCCCGCGCCGCTTGCAGAAGCGATGCATCATCCTGCTCGTGCGGTTCCGCGAGGGCCGAGACGATGTCCTGCTTGTAGATCTCATCATAGGCGTTGCGGGTCGAGCCCCAAAGCTGGTGGGCATAAACCGGATCGGTGCCGTCATAGGTCGCGCCGGTGAAATGCTGCGGAATGAAATAATGGCTGGGATAGATGCGCAAGCGCGAATAGCCATATTTGCGATAGCTCTCGGTCAGCCGCATCGGGCCGACCGTCTTCCACGCCATATCGTGCGTGACCGTCGGCTCGGCGGCAATATCCCGCACGATCTGCTTGACGAACGGGTTGCCGGCCTCACAGCCGAAGTAACCTGCCGCGATCAGCCCCGGCCTGGCGATCTCATTCTCCCAGCAGGCGAATGCCTCGCAGTCGAGCAGATGGTCGTCGAGCGGGCGCAATGCAACGCTATCCGCGTCCAGCACGATGCCGCCATTGGCGTGCAATATCTCCCAGCGCATCATGTCCGCAACGCCGTTCAACTCACGGCCCAGCATGTCCATCATGTGGCGCCGGTTGAACCAACTCAGCTCATGTAGTTCGCGATTCCCCCACAGGATGAAGTCCCAATCCGGGTGGAGCGTCTTCCAGCTTTCCATGCAGTTGGTCGGGCATTTGCTCTCGTCGCCAACCCAGATGAAATGAATGAGCTTGGGGATCATGCGTCTGTCCTCGTCGGGCCGTGCAGGATACGGCCAGCCGGGACTCCGGCTGCGCATGAACGGTCCGGCGATGACGCTAAACGGGCGTGGTTAATTTTTCGTTGGGCGGCGCAAGGCAGGCGCACCCGCCGCCCGTCACTGAACCTTAAACGACAGCTTGCCGGTGAGCCGCTTGCCGTCCGCGCCGGCAACGCTCCAACTCACCGTGTAATCGCCGGGAACGAGCGGCTTGCGCAGCTTGAGGCGCAGCGCCCTGCCATCCGCACCGGGCACGATGGTGAAGCCCTTGATCGCCATCGGCGGATGGTCGGTCATGCCCGGCATAGCGGTCATGACGATCTGCGCGCCGGCAGTCGCGGCATTCACCGGCGCGGCAAAAGCGAAGTCGATCTGCGAAACGGCACGGACCGCTGCGCCGGCCGCTGGTGCGGAGCGGACGAGTTGCGCCTGCGCCGGCAGCACAGCCACAGCGGTCAGGGCAATGGCAAGGAGGAAGCGGAGGAGCATGGGTTAGCCTTTCAGAACCAGAAGCGGATGCCGACAACGTAGGATGTGGCGGACGGATCATGCCCCGCCGCACGGGCATAAGTGGCGCCGCGCCCAATCCGCCACTCCTGTTCCACACCGATATAGGGCGCGAACTCGCGGGCAATCTCGTAGCGAAGACGCAGGCCCAGCTCCGCCCGGTCCAGCCCGGAGCCGATACCAAGCTGGGGGATATTTTGCGCGGAGAGACCCAGCTCAATGCGCGGTTGCAGGATGAGGCGCTGGGTGATGCGCTCGTCCAGTTCGGCCTCGATACGGCCGGTCAATTCGCCCCGGTCAGAAAGGAAAGCGGCGGCGTCCAGCTCGAAGCGATAGGGCGCGAGGCCCTGGATGCCGATCACCGCATGGGTGCGTGAAGGGCCAGCGAGATCCTGCCGGACGCCGGCCTGCATATCGAAAAAGGGTGCGACGGCATGGCTCCACAACGCCTGCACCTCGGCCAATTCGACCTTGCCGCCGAACGCGCCCTCCCCCTCGCTCTTGAGCCAGAGCTTGTCGAGATCACCGCCATGAAATGCCTGTGTATCCCACAGATAGCCATCATGTCCGGCACGGGCGCGATACTCGGCCCGATCGGCCATGAACCAAGTGTAAGACATGGCACCATGATCGCGCCGCAACGCCGCGCGCGAAGGGCGCATCGCATCGGCGCCCCAGATTGCGTCCGCCGCATGGGATGGCCCTTCGCCCGCTTCCGAGGGCGCGGGCGTCTCGAAGGTCGGGGTTTCGGTGGGTTCGGACGTGGCGTGCTGATGATGCGGCGACGGAGCCGACTCGGCTGACGCGGGGTTGGGCGTGACGTGGCTCGTTTCCGCTGAACCGGCTGCCTCTGCATGCCCCGCATGGTCGTCATGCCCGCCATGTCCTTCATGCTGCGCGAACGCGGCGGAGGGCAGAAGCGCGAGCACCGCGATCAGGGCGAGACGCCCGCTCATGCGGCAGTTTCCGGCGGCATGACGGTGACGATCTGAAACATGCCTGCGTGCATGTGGTAGAGCAGATGGCAGTGGAACGCCCAGTCGCCCGGCTCGTCGGCGGTGAGGTCAACGGTGGCGCTTGCACCCGGCTGGACGATGAGGGTGTGCTTGCGCGGCTGGTGGCCGGGCGGGGCGCCATTGACCAGCTCGACGAACATGCCGTGCAGATGGATGGGATGCGCCATCATCGTATCGTTGACGAGACGCAGGCGCACCCGCTCGTTCCAGGCGAAGCGGATCGGCTTGTCCGACACGGCGCTGAACACCTCCCCGTCGAACGACCACATGTAGCGCTCCATATTGCCGGTGAGGTGCAATTCGAGCAGCCGGCTAGGCGATCGCGGATCCGGCCCCGGCGTCAGCGCGATGAGCTGGCCGTAGCGCAGCACCCGGTGCGGCACATCGCGCAGGCCGACGCCCGGATCGTCCCATTTGTCCACCGGCATCATCGAGACCATGTCGATCCCCGGTCCCAGCTTGACGTCCGGCGGCAGCAGCGTGGTGTCGCGCATCTTCATACCGGCCATGCCGTGACTGGCGGAGGGAGCGGCGGCGCCCGAGTCTGCGCTCATGCTGCCAGCATGGCTCCAATCCACATGGTCCGGCCCGGCATGGTCTGCCGGGGCGGCGACCGGATGGCCGTGCCCTTCCATCCCGCCGGCCCCCTCGCCGCGATCGCCCTCGCTGTGCCCCGCCGCTTCGTGGCCAGCCTCGCCATGGTTCATGCCCATGTCGGCCATGGTGAGCAGCGGGGGCGGGCGCAGCGGCGGGACCGGAACACGCAGGCCGGAGGCGTTCGCCAGCATCGCCACCGCCATGCCGGAACGGTCCATCGCCTCGGCGACGATGGCGTAGGCGGGCGCTGCGCCGGGTTCGAGGATGAGGTCGTAAGTCTCGGCAACGCCGATCTGCACTTCGTCCGTCGCCACCGGGCGGACGGGCTGGCCGTCGGCGGCGACCACGGTCATCGGCAGGCCGGGGAGGCGCAGGTTGAAGAAGGTCATGGCCGAGCCATTGATGACGCGCAGGCGGATGCGCTCGCCGGGACGGAACAGAAATTCCGGCCCGTCCGCCGGGCCGCGGCCGTTGGCGAGGAAGGTGTAGGTGGCGCCGCCGACGTCGGAAATATCGGTCGGCATCATCCGCATGCGCGCCCACATGCGGCGCTCGGCGCCGGTCATCGGATAAGCGTCCGTCCAGCTTTGCTGCTGGCGGTTGAAATAGGCCTCGCCCTTCTTGAGCTTGGCCATGATGCTGTGCGGGTGGCGGGGCGTGAACTCGCTCAGCAGCAGCACATAGTCGCGGTCCGCCCGGATCGGGTCGGGCCCGGCGGGGTCGATGATGAGCGGGCCGTAATGGCCGGTCTGCTCCTGAAGGCCCGAATGGCTGTGCCACCAATAGGTGCCGGCCTGGCGGACGGGGAATTCGTAAGTGAAGCGCTCGCCGGGTCCGATGCCGGGGAAGGAGACGCCGGGGACGCCGTCATACTGGAAGGGGAGGAGGAGGCCGTGCCAGTGGATCGAGCTGTCCTCGGGTAGAAGGTTATGAACAACGATTCGGGCTTTTTCGCCTTCGCGCAGGCGGACGAGGGGGCCGGGGATGCTGCCGTTGACCGCGACGGCATGGCCGGTGCGGCCGGCGACGCTGTAGGACCCCGCCGCGATGGTCAAAGCCAGATCGGGCCCGCGCACCTCGTCGAAACCGGGGCGGATGCCGGCATGATGGAGGTCGGCGCCGCGCGCCCAGGCGGGCAGCAGCAGCGCGCCGCCGGCCGCTCCCAGCAGCGCGCGGCGGGAAAGGCCGGGGGTCAACGCGGGGCTTGCATCCGTCATGCTTCTCCCGATATTATACCCCCTAGGGGTATTTCAAGGATAAAGATATGACGCGGCCCGTGACGCATGATCGCAGCGGCACCATCAACCGGCTGAAACGCATCGAGGGGCAGGTGCGCGGGCTCCAGCAGATGCTGGCCGACGAACGCTACTGCATCGACATTCTCCATCAGTTCCAGGCGGTGAAGGCAGCGCTGGCCCGCGCGGAAAGCGAGGTGCTCAAGGCGCACGCGGACCATTGCGTGGCGGAGGCGATCGCCTCGGGCGACGAGGCGGAACAGCGCGCCAAGTTCGGCGAGCTGATCGACCTCATGGAGAAAGTACGGCGGTAAAGAGCCGGGGCGGACGGGGTCCACGAGGCACCGCCGCGCGCCGCAACGGGGTGGCGGGACACCGATATGCAGCGGACGACGAGACGGGCGGCAGAAGCCGTGCGAGGCGTGGGCGACGCATTGCCCCGGCGCGAAGGCGCCCGCGCCCGGCCGGCGGGCCGTGACGAGAGGACCGCCCGCCCATGCGCCTCTGCGGCTTTATCGGGGCCTGAACCGGAGGGCGGCGGGAACCCCGGACACAGCCGTCCGCCGGCACGCCTGCCCGAGCCTCCCGGAGCCCGGACCAGCCAGTGGCGGGAGCCCGCGGCGCAGAACGGAACCCGGCGTGCGGAGAGGGCGCGAAACGACCATGCGCGGCCGACCGACCATCGGAACTGGGGAAAGAGCACCGCGCCGCTCCTCTCACCCACCACGCCGGCTTACAGCCTGCCCCGCAAGCGGCGGAGAGCAGGAAATAGCCCGCGCGGGCACGCCGGTCCCGGCCGGCCGGCGGGACAGACCCGGGCTGGCGGCTCCGGCCCGGCAGACCCGGCCTATCCCGATAAAAACGCACGGCTTCCTGCCTTGATCGGAGTCAAGGACAGGGCGGCGGGCGCGCTTATGATGCCGCCATGTTATGCGTGGAGCCCTTGCCTTGACTGTCCCCGCCCGGCCGGTGCCGACGCAGCTTGCGCCCCCGACGCTGGAGACGCTGCTGGACGACCATGCCATCCAGCGCCTGCTCTGCGACGAACTGGAGGCGGTGGCGGACGGCCTGCCGACGCTGCCGCCGCTCTGCGCGATGCGGCGGCTGTGCGACAAAATCCTGTGGATCACCACCACGCATTTCGCACGTGCAGAACGGATTCTCGGCAGCCTGCCGCCCGGCCATGGCCCCTCGGAGGTGGAGCTTTCCATCCTCCATCAGATGCACCAGCTCGACGAGGTGCATGCCCAGGACCTGGTCGCCGAGCTGTGGAGCCATGCGGCCGGACGCCCCAATGGCGGCGTCGGTCAGCTCGGTTACATGCTGCGCTGCTTCTTCGACGGCGGGCGCCGCGCCATCGCGCTCAAGGAGAGCTGGATTACCGATGGCACCCGGCCTATGGGGACGCCGCCGTGAGTCGGACGGCCACAGGTAATGGTGCATCGCATCATTTGATCGAGATCAATGTCGCAACGCAAAATGATTTCTACGCCCCCGCGCGGATCATAACGCCGGGCTGCCTCCCAGGGGATGACAATGATTGACTTGACGGCGCGCGCGGGCGCGTTTCTGGTTGCTGCGTTGGTGGCGCTGATCGCCGCCGGCTTCGCGCAGGACAGCGGCTATGCCGTGCATATGGGCATCCTCTGCGCGGCAGCGCTGATCGCCTGCTGGGCGACGCTCCGCAAGGCCGACTATAACGCCATCGCGCGCGGCCTGCTCAAGATGCCGGACGAGGGGCGCTATGACGACGACCCGGTCCGCTGGGGTGTCATCGCCACGGTGTTCTGGGCGATCGTCGGCTTTGCCGCCGGCCTGTTCATCGCCTTGCAGCTCACCTTCCCGGCGCTCAACCTCGGCTCCGAGTTCACCAGCTTCGGCCGGTTGCGGCCGCTGCACACATCGGGCGTGATCTTTGCGTTCGGCGGAAACATCCTGATCGCCAGCAGCTTCTATGTCGTGCAGCGCACCTGCCGCGCGCGGCTGGCCTTCCCCAGCCTCGCCCGGTTCGTCTTCTGGGGCTACCAGCTCTTCATCGTTCTCGCCGCGACGGGCTATGTGATGGGCATCACCGGCGCGCGCGAATATGCCGAACCGGAATGGTATGTCGACCTGTGGCTAACCATCGTCTGGGTCGCCTATCTGGCCGTGTTCGTCGGCACGCTGGTCAAGCGCAGCGAGCCGCATATCTACGTGGCCAACTGGTTCTACCTCAGCTTCATCATCACCATCGCCATGCTGCACATCGTCAACAATCTGGCGGTGCCGGTGAGCATCTTCGGCTCCAAGAGCTACAGCGCCTTCTCCGGCGTGCAGGATGCGCTGCTGCAATGGTGGTACGGGCACAATGCGGTAGCCTTCTTCCTCACCGTCCCCTTCCTCGCGATGATGTATTATTTCGTGCCCAAGCAGGCCGAGCGGCCGATCTACAGCTATCGGCTCTCGATCCTGCACTTCTGGTCGCTGATCTTCCTCTACATCTGGGCGGGCCCGCACCACCTCCACTACACCGCGCTGCCCGACTGGGCGCAGACGCTGGGCATGGTCTTCTCGGTCATGCTGTGGATGCCAAGCTGGGGCGGCATGATAAACGGCCTGATGACGCTGAACGGCGCCTGGGACAAGGTGCGCACCGACCCGATCATCCGCATGATGGTGATGGCGCTTGCCTTCTACGGCATGGCCACCTTCGAAGGGCCGCTGCTCTCGATCAAGGCGGTCAACTCGCTCTCCCACTATACCGAGTGGACGATCGGCCACGTTCATGCCGGCGCGCTGGGGTGGAACGGCATGATCTCGTTCGCCGCCGTCTATTATCTGACGCCGCGCCTGTGGAACCGGCAGCGCCTCTATTCGCTGCGCATGGTCAACTGGCACTTCTGGCTGGCGACGCTCGGCATCGTCTTCTACGCCGCGTCGATGTGGGTCGCGGGCATCATGCAGGGCCTGATGTGGCGCGAATATGGCGCGGACGGCTACCTCGTCTATGCCTTCTCGGACACAGTCAGGGCGATGTTCCCGCTCTACCTGATCCGCGCGCTCGGCGGCGTGCTCTATCTTGCCGGCGGCGTCATCATGGTCGTCAACGTGTGGCGCACCATCAGGGGCGACCTGCGCGAAGAAGCGCCCATGAGCGACGCCGCGTTCGATCCGGCGAGAGACCGGCCGATCGCCCCCCGCCCCGCCGCCACACCTGCCGAATAAGGACTGGCCCATCATGTCCAGCTTTGCTGACAAGCACCGCAAACTCGAACGCAACGTGACGCTGCTCGGCGTCGGCGCCTTCATCGCCGTGGCGATCGGCGGCATCGTGGAAATCGCTCCGCTGTTCTGGATCGACAACACGATCGAGAAGGTGGAGGGGATGCGCCCCTACACCCCGCTGGAGCTGGCGGGGCGCAACATCTACATCCGCGAGGGCTGCTACAACTGCCACAGCCAGATGATCCGCCCGTTCCGCGACGAGGTGGAGCGCTATGGCCACTACAGCCTGGCGGCCGAGAGCATGTACGACCACCCCTTCCAGTGGGGCTCCAAGCGCACCGGGCCGGACCTTGCCCGCGTCGGCAAGCGCTACTCGGACGAGTGGCACGTGCAGCACCTCATCGACCCGCGCAGCGTGGTGCCCGAATCGATCATGCCGGGCTACGCCTTCCTCGCCGACCGCGACCTCAAGGCCGGCGACATGACCGCGCATCTCAAGACCATGCGCGCGGTGGGCGTGCCCTATACCGACGACGACCTGAAGCAGGCCGAGGCCGATCTGCGCGCGCAGGCCGACCCGGACGCGGACAGCGCCGACCTCGTCAAGCGCTACCCCAAGGCGCAGGTGCGCGATTTTGACGGCAACCCCGCGCGCCTGACCGAGATGGACGCGCTGGTGGCCTATCTCCAGATGCTCGGCACGCTTGTCGACTTCGAGAGCGCGGCGCCGCAGGAGATGCAGCGATGAGCTACAACGAGCTGCGCCATTTCGCCGACAGCTACGGCCTCGCGGCCATGCTGCTCGTCTATCTCACCTTCGTCGCCTGGGCATTCCGCCCCGGCGCGCGCCGCCGCAACGAGCAGGCCGCGACCATGATCTTCGCCGAGGACGAGACGCCGCAGGCCGGCGAGGGGGACAAGACCCATGGCTGAGAACAAGCGCATCGACCAGGCCACCGGCACCCAGACGGTGGGCCACGAATGGGACGGCATCGAGGAACTCGATACGCCGATGCCGCGCTGGTGGCTGTGGACCTTCTACGCCAGCATCGTCTTTTCCATCGGCTATGTGATCGTCTATCCGGCCTTCCCGCTGATCCACGACAGCAGCAAGGGGCTGTGGAACTGGAGCAGCCGGGGCGCGCTGGAGAAGGAGATCGCGGCGGACGCGGCGCGCAAGGCGCCGATCCTCTCCGCCATCGCCGCCACGCCGATCGAGCAGCTGCCGGCGCGGCCGGACCTGATGCGCGCGGCCGTGCAGGGCGGCGCGGCGGCGTTCCGCGTGCATTGCGTGCAGTGCCACGGCTCCGGCGCGGCCGGCTCCAAGGGCTACCCCAACCTCAACGACGACGACTGGCTGTGGGGCGGCGACCTCAAGGCGATCGAATATACCATCACCTACGGCGCGCGAAACCCGGACGTGGCGGAGACCCATGCCGGCATGATGCCGGCCTTCATCCGCGACCAGATGCTGAGCCCGGCGCAAGTGCAGGACGCGATCTCCCATGTCCGTGTCATCAGTGGGCAGGAGAAGCCGAGCGCCTCGGCGCGGCGCGGCGCGCAGGTCTTCGCGGATAATTGCGCGGCCTGCCACGGGGCGGACGGCAAGGGCCTACGCCAGTTCGGCGCGCCTAATCTGACCGACGGCATCTGGCTGTTCGGCGGCGACCGCGCGGCGCTCCAGGAAACGGTCGGCGGCGGGCGGCAGGGCGTGATGCCAGCCTGGGGCCACCGGCTCGATCCGGTGACGATCAAGATGCTGGCGGCCTATGTGCACGGGCTGGGCGGCGGCGAAGCCACGCCCGCACCCGATGCGGCCACGCAGACCGCCGAGGCGACGCCGCAGGGGACGCCCGCAACGCCGACCACGCAGTGATACCGCTCGGGCGGCGCTGCCTGCATGCGCCCGGTCGTTCGTGGTTCGTCCGGGTTCCTTGGGCAAGCGCCGCCGCGCGAGGCGCCGCGCGGGACGGCGCCGCCGGGAGACCCAGACCACGCGGACGAATGATGTGACTGACCAAAGCAAAACGCCGGGCTTCTACGAGAAGCGCAAGGCCGTCTTCCCCAAGCAGGTCGACGGGCCGTTCCGCCGCTTCAAATGGGTCGTCATGGCGGTGACGCTCGCCATCTACTGGGGCACGCCGTGGATCCGCTGGGACCGGGGACCGCACGCGCCCGATCAGGCGGTGCTGGTCGACCTCGCCAACCGGCGCTTCTACATGTTCTCGATCGAGATCTGGCCGCAGGAATTCTATTATATCGCCGGCCTGCTCATCATGGCGGGCATCGGCCTGTTCCTCGTCACCTCGGCGGTGGGGCGCGCCTGGTGCGGCTATGCCTGCCCGCAGACGGTGTGGACCGACCTGTTCCAGCATGTCGAGCGCTTCCTCGACGGCGACCGCAACGCCCAGATGAAGCTGGAACGCGCGCCGTGGACGCTCGGCAAGCTGTGGAAGCGGCTGCGCAAATGGGCGGTGTGGCTCGGCATCTCCTTCCTCACCGGCGGCGCGTGGATCTTCTACTTCGCCGACGCGCCGACGCTCCAGCACGATTTCTGGACCGGGCAGGCGCATTTCGTCGCCTACGCCACCACCTTCCTGCTCATGATGACCACCTTCATCCTCGGCGGGTTCATGCGCGAGCAGGTATGCATCTACATGTGCCCGTGGCCGCGCATCCAGAGCGCGATGCTCGACGAGAAATCGCTGATCGTCACCTACAAGCACTGGCGCGGCGAACCGCGCAGCCATGGCAAGAAGCGCGCCGAGGAGGAGGGCGAGGCATTCGGCGACTGCATCGACTGCCTGCAATGCGTGCAGGTCTGCCCGACCGGCATCGACATTCGCGAAGGGCCGCAGATCGGCTGCATCACCTGCGCGCTGTGCATCGACGCGTGCGACAAGGTGATGGCGCAGATCGGCCGGCCGCGCGGCCTCATTGACTATGCGACCGAACTGGATTGCGAGAAGGAGATGCGCGGCGAGACGCCGACGCCGGTGCTCAGGACGCTGTTCCGCCCGCGCACACTCGTCTATTTCGGCATCTGGGCCGGCATCGGCCTCGCCATGCTGCTGGCGCTGGGCAACCGCACGCGCATCGCCCTCTCCGCCGACGCGGACCGCAACCCGGAATATGTGCGCCTCTCCGATGGCGCGATCCGCAACGCCTATCTCATCAAGCTCAGCAACATGGAGAGCCGCCCGCGCGCCATGCAGGTGACGCTCGACGGGCTGCCCGGCGGCCTGATGTGGGCCGAGGGCGGCACGCGCGATCAGGCGGCGCGCACCATCCGCTTCGACGTCTCCCCCGACCAGGTCCGCAAGGAGCGCGTCTATGTGGTCGCGCCCGCGAGCGGGGCGGCGCGCGAGGATTTCAGCTTCACCCTGCACGCCATCGACTCACCCGAGGAAAGCGCGCAGGATGAGGATAGCTTCGTCCGGCCGGAGGCAGGAAAATGACGGGCAAGACACGGCAAGCACGCACGTTCACGGGACGGCACATGGCCGCCATCCTCATCAGCTTTTTCGGCGTGGTGATCGCCGTCAATCTGGTGATGGCGTGGTTCGCCACCTCGACCTTCGGCGGGCTGGTGGTCGACAACAGCTATGTCGCCAGCCAGAAATTCAACGGCTGGCTGGAGAAGGCGCGCGAGGAAAAGGCGCTGGGGTGGACGCTGGACGCGGCGCGCGGCCCCGGCGACCGGCTGGCGGTGACGCTAGGCAGCGACGGCGCACCGCTGACGGACGCCCATGTCACCGCGCACGCCCGCCACCCGCTCGGCCGCCTGCCCGAGCGCATACTGACCTTCCGCGCGGCGGGCGATGGGCGCTATGAAAGCCGGGAGCCGTTGCCGGCCGGGCGCTGGATCATCCACCTGCGCGCCGAGGCGCACGGGCAGACCCTCAACCGGATCGTCGACCTGCAATGACCTACGAACCCACGGACGAGCGCTGGACCGGCGAGCCGGTGGAAACGCGCTTCGCGGTGCCGGACATGCATTGCGCGGGCTGCATCGCCAAGATCGAGCGGCTGCTGCCCCAGCAACCCGGCGTGCGTGGCGCGCGGGTCAACTTCTCCACCCGCACCGTGGCGGTGAGCCATGGCCCGGCCCTCTCCGAGCCGGAGCTGATCCGCGCCTTCGACAGCATCGGCTTCGAGGCGCAGGCCCTCCATAACGCACCGACCAACCAGCGCAGCGCGACGCTGACCCCGCTGATCCGCGCGCTCGCCGTGGCGGCCTTCGCGGCGATGAACGTCATGCTGCTCTCGGTCTCCATCTGGTCCGGAGCGGACGGCAGCGCGCGCCACCTGTTCCACTGGATTTCGGCGGCCATCGCGATTCCCGCCGTCGCCTATGCCGGGCGGCCGTTCTTCGCCTCCGCATGGAAGGCGCTGCGGGCGCGCACCACCAATATGGACGTGCCCATCTCCATCGGCGTGCTGATGGCGACGGGGCTGAGCCTCTACGAGACCATCGTCGACGGCGAGCACGCCTGGTTCGACGGCGCGCTGACCCTGCTCGCCTTCCTCCTCGCCGGGCGCGTTCTCGACGAGATGATGCGCAGCCGCGCGGCGAGCGGTGCCGAGGCGCTGGTGCGGCGCACCGCCACCGGCGCGATGCGGCTGGCGGCGGACGGCTCCAGCCAGTGGGTCACGGCGGAGGATCTGGCGGTCGGCGACCGGCTGCTGATCGCCGCGGGCGAGCGGCTGGCGGCGGACGGCACGATCGAGAGCGGGCGCAGCCGGTTCGACCTCTCGCTGCTCACCGGCGAAAGCGCGCCTGTGACGCTGGGCGAGGGCAGCAAGGCGGCGGCGGGCACGCTCAACCTCGACGCGCCGGTGACGCTGCGGGTGACGGCGGTGGGCGAGGCGCGCGCCATCGCCGAGATCGCCCGGCTGATGGAGAGCGCGACGCAGGCCAAGTCCCGCTACGTGCGGCTGGCCGACCGCGCCAGCCGGCTCTACGCGCCGTTCGTGCATACGCTGGCGGCGCTCAGCTTCGCCGGCTGGATGATTGCCGGGGCGGGCTGGCACCAGTCCATCCTCGTCGCCATCGCCGTGCTCATCATCACCTGCCCCTGCGCGCTAGGTCTGGCGGTGCCGGTGGCGCAGGTGGTCGTCTCCGGCACGATGATGGGCAAGGGGCTGCTGGTGAAGGACGGCAGCGCGCTCGAACGGCTGGCGCAGGCCGACATGGCGCTGCTCGACAAGACCGGCACGCTGACTTTGGGCCGCCCGGTGGCGGAAGGCGTGGCAGCGATCCCCGAGGCGAGGCGCGGCATCGCGCTGGCGCTGGCCATGGCGAGCCGCCACCCGCTCTCCATCGCGCTGCGGCAGGCGCTGACCGGGCTGGGGACGCAACCGGCCGCGCTGGACGAGATCGCCGAGACGCCGGGCGAAGGCGTGACGGCGCGCTATCAGGGGCAGCCCGTAGCGCTGCGCCGCCCGCGCGAGAATGAGCTTGCGGGGCAGGCCGGCGACGATCGCGCGGCGGTGGCGCTCGATCTGGGCGAGGGCGCACCCATCGTCATCCGTTTCGCCGACGCGCTGCGGCCGGATGCGGCGGAGGCACTGGCGCAGCTCAAGGCGCTCGGCCTGCCGGCGCGGATCATGTCCGGCGACCGGGGCGAGGCGGTGAACACCGTTGCCGACCAGCTCGGTATCGCGGGCGAGGGCGACATGCGCCCTGCCGACAAGATGGCGGTGCTTGAGCAGGCAATCGCCGCCGGGCACCGGCCGCTGATGATCGGCGACGGCTTGAACGACGGCCCGGCGCTGGCGGCCGCCCATGTCTCGATGGCGCCGGCCTCGGCCAGCGACGTGGGGCAGCAGGCGGCGGACATCGTGTTCCTCGGCGACAGCCTGCTCGGCCTGCCGCGCGCGGTGCGTGCCGCGCGGGCGGCGATGCGGGTGGTGCGGCAGAATATCGGCCTCGCCGTCACCTATAATGTGTTCGCGGTGCCGCTCGCCATGGCCGGGCTGGTGACGCCACTGATCGCCGCAGTGGCGATGTCCACCAGCTCGCTGATCGTCGTCGCCAACTCGCTGCGGCTGCGCTGGGCGGTCAAGTGAACGGGCTGCTCATCCTCATCCCGCTGGCGCTGCTGTTCGGCATGGGCGGCCTTGTCGCCTTCCTCTGGTCGCTGCGCGCCGGGCAGTATGACGACCCGGACGGCGCGGCGATGCGCATCCTGATCGACGATGACGAGGGACCGAGGGGGTAGGGCTGGGGCCGCTCACTAAGAGCGATGTGCTTCTGCGCAGGCAGGAGCCCAGGGCCCAGCCGCACTTCCCTATCGCCCTGGGTTCCTGCTTTCGCAGGAACACAAGCCCCTACCGCTCGCGCGTGGCGTTGAAGGCGATCTCCGGGTTGCGCTCGGCCTGATAACCGACATCCCATGCCGACCGCGCGAGGAAGACCGGATTGTCGTCCCGATCGCGAGCCATGTTGGAGCGGTTGATCGACCCGAACGCCTCGATAGTCGCCGCATTGCCGCCGAGCCAGCGGGCGGTGTCGAACGGCGCCGGCTCCAGCGCGGCCGCCACCTTATATTCCGCCTCCAGCCGCGAGACGAGCACGTCGAGCTGGAGCTGGCCGACCACGCCGATAATCCACTGGCTGCCGATCTCCGGGTAGAAGACCTGGATGACGCCCTCTTCGCTCAGATCGTCGAGCGCCTTGCGGAGCTGCTTGGTCTTGGTCGGGTCCTTGAGCGCGATGCGGCGCAGGATCTCGGGCGCGAAATTGGGCAGGCCGGTGAAGCGCACGTCCGCCTTCTCCGAGAGGCTGTCCCCCACCCGCAACGTGCCGTGGTTGGGAATGCCGATGATGTCGCCGGGGAACGCCTCGTCGGCAATCTCGCGGTCCTGCGCAAAGAACAGAATCGGCGAATGGATGGCGATGGGCTTGCCGGTGCCGGACGGGATGAGCTTCATGCCGCGCCGGAACCTGCCCGAGCACAGGCGCATGAAGGCGATGCGATCGCGATGCTGCGGGTCCATGTTCGCCTGCACCTTGAAGATGAACCCGGTCACGTCGCCGCGCTCAGGTGCAACCGGGGCAGGGTCCGCAGGCTGTGGCCGCGGCGGCGGGGCGTGGGCGGAGATCGCCTCGATCAGCTCGGCGATGCCGAAATTCTTGAGCGCCGAGCCGAAATAGACCGGCGTCAGGTCGCCATGGCGATAGGCGGCGAGATCGAACGGGGCATAGCCGCCCTGCGCCAGCTCGGCCTCCTCGTGGAGCTGTGCGAGGCCGTCCGGCGAGAGCAGATCGGCGAGCTTGGGATCGTCCAGTCCGCTGAGCTGGACGAAGCGGCCGTCGCACTCCTTGCTCGGCCCCTCCGGCTGGAACAGGCGGCGGGTAGCGAAATCGTAGATGCCCTCGAACGCGCCGCCCATGCCGACCGGCCAGCTCATCGGGCACACGTCCAGCGCCAGCGCATCCGCCACCTCATCGAGCAGCGCGAAGGGATCGCGCCCCTCGCGGTCCACCTTGTTGATGAAGGTGATGATCGGCACCGAGCGCAACCGGCACACCTCGAACAGCTTGAGCGTCTGCGGCTCGATGCCCTTCGCCGCGTCGATCACCATGATCGCCGAATCGACGGCGGTGAGCGTGCGGTAGGTATCTTCCGAGAAATCCTCGTGGCCCGGCGTATCGAGCAGGTTGAAGGTGACGATGTCGCCGCTCGCATCGGTGCGCTCAAAGGTCATCACCGAGGAGGTGACGGAGATGCCGCGCTGCTGCTCGATCTTCAGCCAGTCGGAGCGGGCGCGCCGGTTGGCGCCGCGCGCCTTCACCTCGCCGGCGAGGTGGATGGCGCCGCCGGCGAGCAGCAATTTCTCGGTGAGGGTGGTCTTGCCGGCGTCCGGGTGGGCGATGATCGCGAAGGTGCGGCGGGATGGAAGGGTCATGCAGGGTCCAGGCTGGATCGGAATGGGGATGCGGCGCATTGTAAAGGCGGGCGGCCGAACCCGCGCCCTATAGGGAAACAGAGCGATGCACCGCAAGCTGTCCGATCGACCGAGCATGCCAAGGCGGCGGATGGGCTGGCCAGCGCGGGTCGGCCTGCTGGCGCTGGCCGGGGCGCTGCTGCCCGTCTCCGGCACGCCCACCGCATGGGCGCAGGACAACACCGCCGATTCGGCGAAGGATGGGGATAAGGACAAGACCCAATCGGAGGCGGAGCGGGTCGCCACCCAGCCGGTGCGCGATGTCGGCATCGCCCGGACCAGCATCGACCCGGTGTTGCAGGAGGCACTCAAGGCACCTTATGCGCCCGCCGGCAACGGACGCTGCGCGGCGATCAATGCCGAGCTGACGAAGCTTAACGCCGCGCTCGGGCCGGATTTCGACGGCAACGCCAAGGCCAATGAGGACAAGGCCGAACGGCTGGCGCTGGCCGGGGGCGAGATGCTGGTGAACACGCTCATCCCGTTTCGCGGGCTGGTGCGCGAGATTTCGGGCGCGGCACCGGCCGAGCGGCGCAAAGCCTCGGCGATCAGCGCGGGGACGGCGCGGCGCGGCTATCTGCGCGGGCTGGCCCAGATGCGCCAATGCAAGGCGGTGACGAGCGCGGCGGGAAAGTAAGGGAGGGGTGCCGGCATTTATATCCCCGGATGCGGTCAGATGAATATGGTGTGCTCCTGCGCAGGCAGGAGCCCATGGCGGTAAGGAAGTGCGGCTGGGCCCTGGGCTCCTGCTTTCGCAGGAGCACCGGGGGGCGCCCTTGTGATTCGCACCAAAAGAAACCGCGATAAGCAGCGCCACGCCGACAGCCAGCGCCGCTTCACTCCCGGAACGCGGCCCCCTCGCAGGCGCCGCCCTACCCCCGCAGCGTGGCGCCCTGCTTGGCGGCGGCGGCGACGATGCGGTCGGCGATGGCCTTGAGGTCCGCTTCGCCGAAGCTTTTGTCGCCCGGTTGTAGCGTGACCTCGACGGCGAGGCTCTTCTGCCCCTCCGGCACGCCGTGGCCGGCGAACAGGTCGAACACCCGCGCGTCGGCGATGGCGGCCTTGTCGGCGCCGCGAATCGCGCGGACCAGCGCGTCGGCCGCCAGCGCATCGGGCGCGAGGAAGGCGAAATCGCGCGTGACCGCCTGCAAGGCGGGCGGCGCGTAGGGCGGGCGCATGAAGCCGCTCTTCTTCGCCTGCGGAATGGCGTCGAGATGGATTTCCGCCGCGACCACCGTGCCGTCGAGATCGAAGGCGCGGGCAAGACGCGGGTGGAGCACGCCGAAGCGGGCGAGCACGGTGCGCGGCCCGAGCCGCAGCGTGGCCGACTGGCCGGGGTGATAGGCATCGCCCGCCCCATCCATCACCTGCAACCGGGCGACCGGCGCGCCGGCGGCGGCGAGCAGCGCCTCCACCTCGGCCTTGATGGCGAAGGCGTCAAAGCCCCGCGCCTTGCCGTGCTGCCAGCCGCGCGCACGCGCCTCACCCGCCATGACGAGGCCCAGCGTCGCATATTCGTCCGACGAGCCATCGGCGTTGCGGAAGTAGCGCCGGCCCAGCTCGAACAGGCGGATCGACGCGGCGCCGCGATCGGCATTGCGCCGGGCGGCGGAGAGCAGGCCGGCGAGCAATGTCGGCCGCAGCACTTTCATGTCTTCGCTGATCGGGTTGGCGAGCACCCAGTCGCCACCGCCGAACGGCGCGGCCTCGGCTTCCGAGATGAAGGACCAGTTGATCGCCTCGTTGAGTCCCCGCGCGGCGGCAGCGCGGCGCAAGCGGCGCTCGACCAGTTGCAGCGGCGTGGCGGTGCGTTTGGCAACACCGGGCGCGCGCGGCAACGGCACGGAGGGCACCTTGTCCAGCCCTTCGATACGGACGACTTCCTCGACCAGATCGGCCTGACCGGTGACGTCACGCCGCCAGCTCGGCACGGTGATCCGCCACCCAGCGCCTGTTGGATCATCAGCCACGGTGAAGCCCAGCCGCTCGAGAATATCGCGCTGCCGGGCCGAGGGCACATCGACCCCGGCCAGCGAGGCGCAGCGCGCCGGATCATAGGCCAACGTGCGCGGTTCAAGCGGCGGGGTGCCGGCACGCGTCACCGCGCTCGGCGTGCCGCCGCACAGCGCCAGCACCAGCCGCGTCGCGATCTCCAGCCCCTCATCGAGAAAAGCGGGATCGACCCCCCGCTCGAAGCGCTGGCGCGCATCCGAGGTGAGGCTAAGCGCCTGCCCGGTGCGCGCGATGCTCTCCGGCGTGAAGTAGGCGCATTCGATCAGCACGTCGCGCGTGGTCTCGGAGGCGCCGCTGCGCTCGCCGCCCATGATGCCGCCGATATCGTGCGCGCCGGTGGCGTCGGCGATGACCGTCATGGCCGGGGTCAGCGCATAGCTCTTGCCATTGAGCGCCAGCACCTCCTCGCCCGCCTTGGCCTTGCGCGCGACGAGACCGCCAGCCAGCGTCGCCATGTCATAGACGTGCAGCGGCCGGCCGAGGTCGATCATCACATGGTTGGTGATATCGACCAGCGCGCTGATCGGCTTCTGGCCGATCGCCTTGAGGCGGCGCTGCATCCACTCCGGCGAGGCGCCGTTGGCGACGCCGCGCACCGAGCGCGCGTAGAAAGCGGGGCAGCCCTCGGGATCGTCGGTGCGCACATCCGGTCCGGCACCCTGCGGCGCGACGGCGGGCAGGGCGGCGAACACATCGGCAAGCGGCTTGAGCGTGCCCAGCCCCTTGGCGGCGAGATCGCGGGCGATGCCGCGCACGCCCATGCAATCCTGCCGGTTGGGGGTGATCGAGACGTCGATCACTGGATCGTCCAGCCCGGCATGTTCGGCGAAGGCGGTGCCGACCGGCGCGTCGCCGGGCAGCTCGATGATGCCCTCATGATCCTCGCCCAGCTCCAGCTCGCGGGTGGAACACATCATGCCGTTCGATTCGACGCCGCGAATCGCCGCGACGCGCAGCACCATGCCGTTGGCGGGCACGGTCGCGCCGGGCGACCCGAACACGCCGACGAGGCCGGCGCGGGCATTGGGCGCGCCGCAGACGACCTGCATCGGCCCGTCGCCGGCGTCGACGCTCAGCACCTGCAACTTGTCCGCCTGCGGGTGCGGCGCCGCGGTGAGCACCCTGGCGATGCGGAAGCCGGCCAGCTTTTCGGCCGGATTCTCGACGCCCTCGACCTCCAGGCCGATATCGGTGAGCGCGGCCAGCACCGCGTCGAGCGTGGCATCAGTCTCAAGATGATCCCTGAGCCAGGACAGGGTGAACTTCATGCGCCGACTCCTCCCGAGAGCGTCGGCACATCGAGCGCCGAGAATCCATAATGGCGCAGCCAGCGCAAATCGCCGTCGAAGAAGGCGCGCAGGTCGTTCATGCCGTATTTGAGCATGGCGAGACGATCGACGCCGGTGCCGAAGGCGAAGCCCTGCCATTCATCCGGGTCCAGCCCGCAATTGCGGATGACGTTGGGGTGGACCATGCCGCTGCCGAGCACCTCCATCCAGCCGCCATTCTCGGCATCGCCGCTGCCGCCGATGATGCGCTGGCCCTTCTCCAGCGTGTAGCCGACATCGACCTCGACCGACGGCTCGGTGAAGGGGAAGTAGCTGGGCCGCAGCCGCAGCACGATATCCTCACGCTCGAAGAAGGCCTTGAGAAAGGTCTCCAGCGTCCATTTGAGATGGCCGAGGTGTATGCCCTTGTCGATCACCAGCCCTTCGACCTGATGGAACATCGGCGTGTGGGTCGCGTCGCTGTCCGAGCGGTAGACGCGGCCGGGCGCGATGATGCGGAAAGGCGGCTCCCCGCCCATCATGGTGCGCACCTGCACCGGCGAGGTATGGGTGCGCAGCAGCATGGCGCGGCCTTCCACGTCCCGGTCCGGGAAATAGAAGGTGTCGTGCATCGCGCGTGCCGGGTGCGTCTCGGGGATGTTGAGCGCGGTGAAGTTGCGCCAGTCGTCCTCGATCTCCGGGCCGGTGGCGACCGAGAAGCCGAGGTCAGCGAAAATCTCCGCCAGCTCGTCCATCACCTGGCTGACCGGGTGGACGCTGCCCTGCGGCGGCATGTCGGCCGGCAGCGTCATGTCGATCCGCTCGGAGGCAAGGCGGCTATCCAGCGCCGCCTGCTCCAGCGCGGCCTTGCGCGCGGCCAGCGCGGCGGTGACGCTCTCGCGCAGCGCGTGGATCGCGGGGCCCTTGGCCTTGCGCTCGTCGGGCGTCATCGCACCCAGCGTCTTGAGCAGGGCGGTAACGACGCCGCTCTTGCCCAGCGCGCCCACCCGCAGCGCCTCGACCTCGTCGAGCGTGTCGGTCCTGGCGATGTCGGCGAGCAGGCCGTCCTGCAGGGATATGATCTCGGTCATGGCCGGTCCGCTAGCGTAATTCGCCGCAAACGAAAAGGGCGCGCCCGTCAGCTTCGCTGGCCCAGCAGCAACGCGCCGCCGAACGCGATGAACAACCCGCCGGTCAGCCGGTTGAACAGACGGCGGCGATGGGCCGGCTCCAGGAAGCGCGCCAGCCGGGCCCCGCCGAGTGCATAGACGCCATACCAGACGCTCTCGATCACCACGAAGCTGGCAACGAGGATCACGAGTTGCTGCGCGAAGGAGGCGCGCGTGTCGATGAATTGCGGGAACAGGGCGGCGGCGAAGATGATGAGCTTGGGGTTGCTGAGGCCGGTCATCAGCCCGGCGGCGTAAAGCGCCCAGCCCCTGCGGCGCGGGTCCACGGTATCGACCGGAGCACTCACGGGCGCACGCCACGCCTTGACGCCGAGATAGAGCAGATAGGCCACCCCAGCATAGCGCAACAGATCGAACAAGCGGGGCGACGCCCTGAGCACCGCGCCGAGGCCGAAGGCGGAGGCGATGAGGCAGAGCAGCACCGCGCTCATCAGCCCCGCCATGGTGGCGAGCGCGCGGCGCGGGCCGACATGGATGGACTGGCTCATCACATGCAGCATGTTCGGCCCCGGCGTCGCGGAGATGAGGAACACCGCCGTCACATAAAGCCACCAGCTTGTCAGGGTCATCGCCTGCCTCCCGCATCACTGGGCAGGAAAGGCCGGATGGCGGCCAGCGCCCGGTCCACATAGGCCGCCTTCTCGCCGACCGGGGCGACATAATGGAGCGCGTCGGCGGCATCCTCCAGCGAGCCGAGCCGGGCGATGGCCCATGCCGCCAGATATTGCGCGGCGAGGCAACCGCCGGCCGTGGCGACGGCACCATGGGCGATGAACGGCGCGTCGATCACGCGCACGCCGGCCTCGATCACCCAGGGTTTGGTGGTGAGATCCGTGCAGGCGGGCAGGTCGCCAATAAGGCCAAGCTTCGCCAGCAGCAGCGTGCCCGAGCATTGTGCGCCGATGAGCTGGCGAGATGGGTCGAGGCTGATCTGCGCGAGCAACGCCGTGTCAGCCGCGATCTCCCGCGTGCGGATACCGCTGCCGATCAGAACGGCGTCGGCCTCTCCAGCGAAATCGAGCGGACGCTGGCGCTGGACGGTGACGCCGTTCATGGACGTCACCTGCGCCTCGGGTGCCGTGATGTAAGCGGCCCAGCCTTTCGCCCTCATGCGGTTGAGGATCATCGCCGCGATGAAGGAATCCAGCTCGTTGAAGCCATCGAATGTAAGCACGGCGATCTGCATGGGTCTGTCCTTTCCGGTGGCGGCGGACGAGAGGGGCAGGCGCCGGAACGAAGAAGGGCGCCGGAGTTGCCCCCCGACGCCCTTCTTGCGAATATGATGAGGCAATCAGGCGGCGGGAAGCGCTGCCTTTGCCTGGGCGATGATGCCACTGAACACGTCGCCTTCATGCATCGCGATGTCGGCCAGAACCTTCCGGTCCAGTTCGACGCCGGCAAGCTTGAGGCCGTGCATGAACTGGCCGTAGGTCAGGCCCTCCATGCGGACGGCGGCGTTGATACGCTGAATCCACAGGGCGCGGAAGCTCCGCTTCTTCACCTTGCGGTCGCGATAGGCATATTGCCCGGCCTTCTCGACGGCCTGACGGGCGATACGGATGGTGTTCTTGCGACGGCCGTAATAGCCCTTCGCCTGCTCCAGAATCCGCTTGTGCTTGGCGCGCGTGGTTGTGCCGCGCTTGATGCGTGCCATGTCGCTCTACTCCTTACTTGAGGCCGTAGGGCGCCCACAGGCGCACGTGGGCAACGTCCGCGTCGGACAGCACTTCGGTGCCGCGATTCTGGCGGATATATTTCGCGTTGTGGCTGATCAGGCGGTGGCGCTTGCCGGCGACACCATGCTTGACCTTGCCGGTGGCGGTGAACTTGAAGCGCTTCTTCACACCGCTCTTGGTCTTGAGCTTGGGCATTTTCGTCTCCTTGTCCTTGATGCGCGCTCCGGTGAGAAGCGGCAGACGTTTGCGGACGAACACGGCAGCCCTGATGGCCGGCCCGTCCCTTGCGGTTCCACATGCATGGAAGCGCGGCGCTATAGGCCGTGCGGGCGCCCGAGGCAAGAGGCCAATCACGCCCCGGCTTCCCGACAGCAGCGGGTTTGATGCCGGTCAAGAACCGCGCGCCACTCTGTGGCATCATATACAAGCGGAAGCGATGCGAGTCGCGAGCGACAGGAGTCTGCCATGAAGACAGTGATGGTGCTGATCCACGACGATGCGAGTCAGGAAGCCCGCGTGCAATGCGCGCTGGACGTGGTGCGGGCGGTGGAGGGCCACCTCCTCTGCCTGGACGTGGTGCAGATGCCGGTCGTGACCGACGGCTTCGGCCTGGGCGGCGGTGCGGGCGTGCTGCTGATGGACGAGCGCGAGCGGGAGGACAGCAATGTCGAGCGGCTCGACCCGCGCCTCGCCAATGAAGGCATCAGCTACGAATGGGCGCGCGTGCACAGCCATGCGGACGTGACGATCACCGACAATGCCCGGCTGGTCGACCTGATCGTGGTCGGCAAACATGGCGTGGGCGAACTGGCCGAATCGGGCGACTGCGCGGCGCGGCTGGCCGGCCTCACCTCCGTCCCGGTGCTGGTGGTGCCGAGCGAGCAGCGCCGGTTCGACCTGTTCGGCAAGGTGCTGGTCGCGTGGGACGGATCGGCGCCCGCCGACGCCGCCGTGCGCGCGGCGACGCCACTGCTCAAGCTCGCCAGCGAGGTGGAGGTGCTGACCATCGACGAGGGCGAGGAGAATGCCGACCCGGCTGCCGTCGCCGCCTATCTCGACCGGCACGGCTGCACCGCCTCGATTCGCGAGGAACCCAAGAGCGGCAGCGTGGCGACCCAGCTTCTGGCGGCGCTGGAGACATCCGGCGCGGCCTGGTGCGTGATGGGCGCCTATGGGCGGGGCCGGCTGCGCGAGCAACTGTTCGGCGGCGCGAGCCGGACGCTGCTCGCCAAGGCGACGGTGCCGCTGCTGATCTCACGCTGAGGGGCGGGGCGGGGCCTCATCCGTCCCTCTCTTTCCGTCACGCCGGGCTCGACCCGGCGCCCCATTGCCTGATCGCGCAAGGCGGTCCAGCGCCCTGAGGCACAGCGATGTGAGCAGCTCTGGCAGAGAGCCCGGCGCCATGCGGATCGCCCGCCATCATCGGTGGATAAGGAAGCGGGACCCCGGGGCGAGCCCGGGGTGACGATGGCGGGATGATAGAACTCGCCGCCTCCTATTCCATCCTTTGGCAACAGGGTCGGTCATCCGAAGGCCAATCATCCTGACCTTTGCTCACGCCTTGCAGAATGGGCTCTCCAAGCCGAACCATGCCGGTTTCGGCAAAAGCAGGGGCCCGGGTCGAAAAAACCGTTCATGCGCCCTGGGCTCCCGCCAGCGCAGGAGCGCTTTACGCCGCCTCGTGCGGACGACGCCCGGCCAGCGCTCGATGTGCCTCAGCCATCCTCGGTATGAACGGCAAGGCCGTAAAAACGGACCGCAAACTGCCCTACCAATACCCCCTCTGGCACCGCGCGGGTCTCCGCTCTATGAGGCGCCCCGTGGCCACGCTTCATCCGTGGCCGCTACGCATCGGCAATGAGGAGCCCCCCGCATGACCACGCGCACCACGGATACCAAGCTCGACCCCGTGTTCCTGGAACGCTGGTCGCCGCGCGCGTTCGATCGCTCCGATATGCCAGAGGGGGACCTCGCCACCATAGTCGACGCCGCGCGGTTCGCGCCCTCCGCCTCCAACCACCAGCCGTGGCGCTTCCTCTATGCACGGCGCGGCGACGCCGATTGGGAGTGCTTCCTCTCCTATCTGGTGGAGAGCAACCGGGCGTGGGCGCAGAACGCCTCCGTGCTGTTCTACGTGCTCTCGGACAAACACCCGGCCGGGCCGGAGCGGCCGAGCCACAGCCACAGCTTCGATGCCGGCGCGGCCTGGGCGATGCTGGCGCTTCAGGCGACGATGCTGGGCTACCATACCCACGCCATGGCCGGCGTCCATTTCACGCAGGCTGCCGCAGGACTGGGCGTGCCGGACAGTTTCCGCGTCGAAGCCGCCATCGCGCTCGGCCGCATGGGCGACCCCGCCACCCTCTCCGACTACCAGCGCGCCCGCGAGGTCCCCAGCGACCGCAAGCCGCGCGCGGAGATCGCCTATCCGGGCAATTTCCGGGGTTGAGCGGACACGGGACACCCGCGCTGGCTAAAAGGGAATTTTGACCTTCACCATGGCACGGGGCACGCTAAGCGTATCCGGCTCCACATCGGTGCCGAGGCGCATCTTGCCGAACAGGTTCGTCTCCAGCCTCGGCAAGGGCGATTCCGTCAGATCCGGCAACGGGGCGAGGCGCTGGCTGGGCCTGCGCCGCCCGGTTACGACAATCGTATCTCCAGCGGCGACATCGGGATCGACCTGCCGGAGGTCGAAGTCGGCTTCCGGGGCCACTGGCGCGGCCTGCGCCAATGCCAACTGCAAGGACACGAGCAGGGAGAGCATGTCGCACCCGATATTTGCCACCGTCCCCGACAAGACGCCGCCAATACGGCCCTATTGTGGCGAAGGAACCGATGGTCGGATACGGGGATGAGCAGCTTCGATACGAATGGGGTCACCCACGCAACGTAGCAGCTATAGCAAAGCGAGCCGCACCGTCACCGCATCGCCCGTCACCAGCCCCTCGGCGCGGCGAACGGCTTTCTTGACCGGCAGGAACCAGCCGCCTTCGCCGGGCGGAAACACCGAGGTGGACCAGCGGCTCTGCCCGATCGCCACCTCGACCTTGACCGAGCCGAAGCCGCGCCGATAGCCGGTCTCCAGGCGACGCATCAGCTCGTGCGTGCTGATCGCCTCGGCCACGTCACCGTCGATCAGGAGATAGCAGATATCGCCATGGTGCCCGGTCCGCCAGGCAAGCAACGGCGCGGTGAAGGAGAGGGTCTCGGCGCTCATCTCCGCCCCGCCTAGCTCGACATGGCGAAGGCGCTGCCATCCACCAGCCCGCTCACCGGGCTGGTCGCCGCCTCGACCAGCCGGCGCTCCAGCGTGGCGAGGCGGGCCTTGCTCTCCAGCTTCTCGCCGGTGAGGTCGGTCAGGTAGAACACGTCTATCGCGCGCTCGCCATAAGTGGAGATGTGCGCGCTGTGGACCATCGTCTTGGACTGGAACAGCGCGAAGGCGAGGCTGAGCAGCAGCGCCGGCCGGTCGCGCGCCATCACCTCGACCACGGTGAAGCGGTTGGACGCCTTGTTGTCGATCAGCACCTGCGGCACCACCTCGAAGGCTTCTGCGCGGGTGCGCGGCAGCGGGCGCTGGTCGAGCTTGGTCATCAGCTTCTGGCGGTTGGCGAGCGCGTCCTCGATGGAGGTCTTGATGCGCGCGAGCTGCTGCACCTCGTCGAAGCGGCCGCCAAGCGGGTCCTGCACCAGAAAATTATCGAGCGCGGTGCCGTCCTTCAGCGTGTGGATGCGCGCGTCGATGATATTGCCGCCGGCAAGGTGGATGGCGCCGGCGACGCGGTAGAACAGGCCGGGATGATCGGAGGCGAACACCGTCACCAGCGTCGCGTCGCGCTCGGGCGAGGGCTGCACGTCGATGGACAGGTGCGAATCGCCGGCCGCGAGCAGGTGGCGCGCATTCTGCTCTAATATGTGGTCCGGCTCGGCGATCCAGTAGGATTGCGGGAAGCGGCTGGCGAGCCGGTCGAACGCCTCCGCGCCGATGGCGAGCCGGGCGGCCAGCGTCTCGCGCTTCTCCTCGATGCGCTCCTGCCGGCCGCGCTGTTTGTGGCCGGGACGGATCAGCTCCTCGGCCGCGTCATACAGCTCGACGAGGAGTTGGCGCTTCCAGCCGTTCCACACGCCGGGGCCGACCGCGCGGATATCGACGATGGTGAGCAGCAGCAGCAGCCGCAACCGCTCCGGGCTGAGCACGATCTCGGTGAAGTCCATGATCGTCTTGTAGTCCGAGAGGTCGCGCTTGAAGGCGGTGGCGGACATCAGCAGATGGTAGCGCACCAGCCACGCCACCGTCTCCGTCTCCGCCGGGGTGAGGCCGAAGCGCGGGCAGAGCCGCTCGGCCACCTGCGCGCCCAATATGCTGTGATCGCCGCCGCGCCCCTTGGCGATGTCGTGCAGCAGCACCGCCACGTAGAGCACCCGGCGCGAGTTGATCTTGGCGATAACGGCCGTGCCAAGCGGGTGATCCTCGCGGAAATCGCCCTGCTCGATCTGCGAGAGCAGGCCGATCGCGCGAATGGTGTGCTCATCCACCGTATAATGGTGATACATGTCGAACTGCATCTGCGCGACGACACGGCCGAAATCGGGCACGAAGCGGCCGAAGGTGCCGGCCTCGTTCATCCAGCGCAGCACCTTCTCGGGATCGCGCGGCGAGGTAAGCACGCTCATGAACAGCGCGTTCGCCTCCGGGTCGCTGCGCACCTTGCTGTCGATCAGGATGGCGTCGCGGTTGAGCGCGCGCATGGCGTTGGGATGGATCTGGAGATCGTGCCGGTCGGCCAGCGCGAAAATCTCGATCATCCGCACCGGCTTCTCCTGGAAGAACTCGTCGTGCGGGATGGTGATGCGGCCCCGGTCCAGCTCGAAGCCGTCGAGCTTGCGCGGGCGGCTGAACAAGGCCGGTAGCGCCGGGATGTAACGCCGCCCCTTGCGGGCATGGGCATCATCGAGATGGGCGAGGAACACGCCGGTCAGGTCGCCCACCGTCTTGGCGACCAGGAAGTAGAGGTGCATGAACCGCTCGACGCTGGAGCGGCCGCGCTTCTCGGCAAAGCCCATGCGCTGCGCCACCTCGATCTGGAGATCGAAGGTCAGCCGGTCCTCGCAGCGGCGCGACAGCTCGTGCATGTGGCAGCGCACCGCCCACAGGAAATTCTCGGCGCGCTGGAACTGGGTCAGCTCGGCGCGGGTGAGCAGGCCGACATCGACCAGCTCGGCCACGGTCCGCACGCGGTGGACATATTTGCCGATCCAGAACAGCGTGTGCAGATCGCGCAGGCCACCCTTGCCTTCCTTGACGTTGGGCTCGACCACATAGCGGCTGTCGCCCATCGCCTTGTGGCGCGCATCGCGCTCGGCCAGCTTCTCGGCGACGAAGCTGCGCGCGGTGCCCTGCATGATCTCGGCATCGAACCGGCGGACGGTTTCCTCGTAGATGGCGCGGTCGCCCCAGATGAAGCGCGCTTCGAGCAGGGCGGTGCGGATGGTGAGATCCGCCTTGGCCATGTGGATCGTCTCGTCGATCGAGCGGCTGGAATGGCCGATCTTCAGGCCCAGATCCCAGAGCGCATAGAGCATGCTCTCGATCACCTGCTCGGTCCATGTGGTCGGCTTGTAGGGGGTGATGAAGCCGATATCGACATCGCTATAGGGCGCCATCTCGCCGCGCCCGTAACCGCCGACCGCGATCAGCGCGATCCGCTCGGAGGCGGTGGGGTTGCTGATGGGGTAGAGAGAACGGACCGTTGCATCGAACAGCAGCCGGACGAGCTGGTCCATCAGGAACGCCTGAGCGGTGACCGCCTCGCGCCCGCGCGTCGGGTTACGGGCCAGCCGGCGGGAGACCTCCTCGCGGCCGTGCGCCAGCGCTTCCTTGAGCGTCTCGACAATCGCGCGGCGGCGCGCGCTCACATCCCCCAGATCGGCGAGCCGGGCGTTGAGCGCATCGGCAACCTGCCGGCGGTCGATGATCGCGCGGCGGCCGTGCGACGGCTCAAGAGGCTTGTTCATCGTTCATTCTTGGGTTCATCCTGCGGGCGCGGGCTCCGACAATGTCTTGAGAGCATAGATAAGGTCGAGCGCCTCGCGTGGCGAGAGGGCATCGGCGTCGATCGCGGCGAGCTTCTCGCGCAGCGGATCGGCAAGCGCTTCCGGCTCGGCGGCCAGCGTGGCGGCGAACAGCGGCAGATCGTCCAGCCCCGCCGCGATGCCGCCGGTCTGCGCCTTGCCCGCCTCCAGCTTGCCGAGCACCGCTTTGGCGCGCGCAAGCACCGGCGCGGGCAGGCCGGCGAGGCGCGCCACCGCGATACCATAGCTGCGGTCGGCCGGGCCTTCCGCCAGCTCGTGCAGCAGCACCAGATCGCCCTGCCACTCGCGCGCGCGGACATGGTGGAGCGAGAGCGCGTCCAGCCGCTCGGCGAGGCGGGTCAGCTCGTGATAATGGGTAGCGAACAGGCAGCGGCAACGGTTGGTGTCATGCACCGACTCGACCACCGCCCAGGCGATGGCGAGGCCGTCATAGGTGGAGGTGCCGCGTCCGACCTCATCGAGAATGACGAAGCTGCGCTCGGTCGCCTGCGCGAGGATGGCGGCGGTCTCGATCATCTCGACCATGAAGGTGGAACGGCCGCGCGCAAGATTGTCCGACGCGCCGACGCGGCTGAACAGCCGGTCGACAAGCCCGAGCCGCGCCGAGCGCGCGGGCACGAAGCCACCGGCCTGCGCGAGAATGACGATCAGCGCATTCTGCCGCAGGAAGGTGGACTTGCCGCCCATGTTCGGCCCGGTGACGAGCCAGAGCCGGTCTTGCACATCCAGCCTGCAATCGTTGGCGACGAAGGCGGCGCCCTCACGCGCTAGCGCGGCCTCGACCACCGGGTGGCGGCCGCCGATAATCTCAAGGCAGGGCGTATCCGCGAAATGCGGGCGCACCCAGCCGCTCTCGACAGCGCGCTCGGCCAGCGCGGCAGCCACGTCGATCCGCGCCAGCGCATCGGCCGCGCGGGCGATCGCCTCGCGCCGCGCAACGACGCCGGCGACCAGCTCCTCGAAATGCGCGGCTTCGGCGGCGAGCGCATGGGCGCCGGCCTGCGCGACGCGGCCCGCCTGCTCGTGCAGGTCGACCGAGTTGAAGCGCACCACCCCGGCCAGCGTCTGGCGGTGGGTGAAGCCGCTCTCCTGCGCCATCAGCGCATCGGCATGGCGGGCAGGCACCTCGACATGATAGCCGAGCACGCCGTTGTGGCGGATCTTGAGCGCGGCGATGCCGGTCTCGTCGCGATAGCGCGCTTCCAGCGCGGCGATGGCGCGGCGACCGTCCCCGGCCATGCGGCGCAATTCGTCCAACGCAGCGTCGTAGCCGTCGGCGATGTAGCCGCCGTTGGCGGTCTCGGTCGGCGGCGCGGGGACCAAAGCGCGCAGCAGCGTGTCGACCATGGCGCCGTGACCGTCCAGCGCAGGGAGTAGTGCATCGAGCAGCGCCGGCCGGTCCGGCAGCGCGCCGAGCCGCTCGCGCAGCACCCGCGCGGCATCCAGCCCGTCGCGAAGCTGGCCGAGATCGCGCGGGCTGCCGCGCCCGATGGCGAGCCGCCCGAGCGCGCGGCCAATGTCCGGTAAAGCGCGCAGCCGGGCGCGGACATCCTCGCGCAGCGGGCCGTCATCGTGGAACCACGCCACCAGCGCCAAGCGCGCCTCGATGGCGGCGCGGTCCATCAGCGGTGCGGAAAGATCGGCGGCGAGCAGGCGCGCGCCCGCGCCCGTCACCGTGCGGTCGACCGTGGCGAGCAGGCTGCCGGCGCGCTGGCCGCTCGCCGTCTGGACAATCTCCAGGCTCTCGCGCGTCGCCGGGTCGATGGCGAGATGGTCGCTGGTGCCCGCGCGCACCGGCGCGGCGAGGAACGGCATGCGCCCCTTGCCGACATGCTCCAGATAGGCGAGCAGCCCGCCCAGCGCGGACAGTTCCGGCCGGGTGAAGGCGCCGAAGCCCTCCAGCGTGGCGACACCGAAATGGCGGCAAATGTCCGCCTCCGCCCGGCCGCTGTCGAACCCCCGGCTCTCGAACGGCAGGCAATCGGCGATGCGCCCGGCCAGCGCAGGGCGGGCGATCACCTCGCTCGCGCCGATGCGGGCCAACTCGGCGGCGATCTGGCCGCTCTCCAGCGTGACGACCTCCAGCCGGCCGGTGGAGATATCCGCCGCCGCGATGGCGAGTCCGCCGCTCGCCTCGCCGATGGCGGCGAGCAGGTTGGCGCGGCGGCTATCGAGCAGCGCATCCTCGGTCAGCGTGCCGGCAGTGACGAAGCGGACGATGGCACGGCCGACCAGCGCCTTGGAGCCGCGCGCCCTGGCCTGCTCGGGCGTCTCGGTCTGCTCGGCGATGGCGACGCGCAGGCCGGCGCGGATGAGGCGCGCGAGATAGGCGTTAGCGCTGTGCACCGGCACGCCGCACATCGGGATCGGCGCACCCTGATGCTCGCCCCGGCTGGTCAGCGCGATATCGAGCACCTGCGCGGCGATCTTCGCATCCTCGAAGAACAGCTCGAAAAAATCGCCCATGCGGTAGAAGAGGAGGTCGCCGCCCGCCTCTGCCTTGAGGGCGAGATATTGCGCCATCATCGGGGTCGGCGCGCTGTCCGGCTTGGTCGGGGGAACGGGCTTTTTGCTCACCTGCGATGCGTTAGCAGGGCCCGCCGCCGCCGAAAAGCCGGGCCGCGTGCAAAGACTATCCGCAAGGCCCCTTGTGGAGTGCCAGCCATTGCCGTTAGGGCAGTCGGGAGCGGCGAGGACACCCAATGAGCGACAAGGCATCTATCGAATTTTCCGAGCGCGAGGCGCTCCTGTTTCACTCGGCCGGGCGGGCCGGCAAGATCGAGATCATCGCATCGAAGCCGATGGCGACGCAGCGCGACCTGGCGCTGGCCTATTCGCCCGGCGTCGCGGTGCCGGTGCAGGCGATCGCGGACGACCCGGCCAAGGCCTATGATTACACTGCCAAGGGCAACCTGGTCGCGGTCATCTCCAACGGCACCGCCATTCTCGGCATGGGCAATCTCGGCGCGCTCGCCGCCAAGCCGGTGATGGAAGGCAAGGCGGTGCTGTTCAAGCGCTTCGCCGACGTCGACGCGATCGATCTGGAAGTCGATACGCTCGACGCGCAGGCCTTCGTCGATGCGGTGGCGCTGCTGGAGCCCAGCTTCGGCGGCATCAACCTTGAGGATATCAAGGCGCCCGAATGCTTCATGATCGAGGCCGCGCTCAAGGAGCGGATGAACATTCCGGTCATGCATGACGACCAGCATGGCACCGCGATCATCTGCGCCGCCGGGCTCATCAACGCCTGCTATCTGACCGGCCGCGACATCAGCGAGACGCGCGTTGTGGTGAACGGCGCCGGCGCCGCCGCCATCGCCTGCACCGAGCTCATCAAGGCGATGGGCGTGCGGCATGAGAATGTGCTGATGTGCGACCGGGAAGGGGTCATCTACCAGGGGCGGACGACCGGCTCGATGGACCAGTGGAAGTCCGCCCACGCGGTCAAGACCGATGCGCGCACGCTGCACGACGCGCTCAAGGGCGCGGACATCTTCCTCGGCCTCTCCGCCAAGGATGCGCTCAAGCCCGAGTGGATCGGCGAGATGAATGCCAAGCCGATCATCTTCGCCATGGCCAACCCGGATCCGGAGATCACTCCGCCGGCGGCCAAGGCGGCACGGCCGGACGCGATCATCGCGACGGGGCGCTCCGATTATCCCAATCAGGTCAATAACGTCCTCGGCTTCCCCTTCATCTTCCGGGGCGCGCTGGACGTGCGGGCGACCGCGATCAACGAGGCGATGAAGATCGCCGCCGCACAGGCCATCGCCGAGCTGGCGCGCGCGCAGGTGCCCGAGGAAGTGGCGCTGGCTTATGGCACCAAGCACAGCTTCGGCGCCGACTACATCATCCCCGCGCCGTTCGACCCGCGGCTGATGGAGGTGGTGCCCGCCGCCGTCGCGCAAGCGGCGATGGAGAGCGGCGTCGCCCAGCAGCCGATCGAGGACATGGATGCCTACCGGCAGGCTTTGCGCGCGCGGCTCAACCCGACCACCTCGGTGCTGACGCTGGCTTATGAGGGCGCCAGGGCCGCCCCCAAGCGGGTGGTGTTCGCCGAGGGCGAGGAGGAGGTGGTGCTGCGCGCCGCCATCCAGTTCCGCGAGGGCGGCTACGGCATTCCGGTGCTGGTCGGCCGGCAGGAGGTCTATGACAGGCTGCGCGAGCTGGGCGTCAAGGATGCCGAGAGCTTCGAACTGCACAACAGCGTCAACTCACCGCTCGTGCCGCGCATGGTCGACATGCTCTACGAGCGGCTGCAACGGCGCGGCTATCTGAAGCGCGACTGCGAGCGTATGGTCAACCGCGACCGCAACATCTTCGGCGCGCTGCTGCTGGAAATGGAGCAGGCGGACGCGATGATTACCGGCGTCACCCGCACCTACTCGCAAACCATGCGCGAGGTGCGCCGGGTGATCGACCCGACGCCGGACCGGACCTGTTTCGGCATCCATATCCTCGTCGGGCGCAGCCACACGGTGTTCATGGCCGATACCACGGTCAACGAGCGGCCGAGCGCGGCGGAGCTGGCGGATATCGCCATCGACACCGCTGCCGTGGCGCGGCGCATGGGGCATGAACCGCGCGTCGCCTTCCTCTCCTACTCGACCTTCGGCAACCCGATCGGCCATTGGCTGGACAATATCCGCGAGGCGGTAACGCTGCTCGGCCAGCGCGGCGTCGATTTCGAGTTTGAGGGCGAGATGGCGCCCGATGTCGCGCTCAACCCGCAGGTGGCGCGCAACTATCCGTTCAGCCGCCTGTCCGGCCCGGCCAACGTGCTGGTGATGCCGGGGCTGCAATCGGCCAATCTCTCCGCCAAGCTGCTGCGCGAACTGGGCGGCGAATCGGTGATCGGTCCGATGCTGATCGGCATGGGTCGGCCGGTGCAGGTCGCCACCATGGCATCCACAGCCTCCGAGCTGGTGACGCTGGCGGTGCTGGCAGCGGGCGGCATCGCGCGCTGAGGGAGCGGCGGCTGCCACCCGAGGTGCCATGATGGGCTCCTGCGCGAACAGCAGGCCGAAACCGAGGTTGGTTCGCTCAAGTTAAGCCATGTTGGGCTCCTGCGCAGGCAGGAGCCCAGGGCGATAGCGAACCACCCTGCGCCCTGGACTCCTGCTTTCGCGGGAGACCATGTCTGGAGCATGATCCGATCAGATCGGAGCCGACCGGGCTCCCTTTCTTGCGCTGCCCATTTGCTGAGCCGTCAGATAGCGCCACCTGACTTGAAAGCGCTCATTCCAAGGAGCCGCCCGCCACCCCGCTCGCGACAGGCAGCACGGCCCGCGGCATAAAAAACGGGGCGTTTCCGCCCCGCTTTTCCTGCATTCCAAAGAAGCTTGTTCCTAGCGCTTCGAGAACTGGAAGCTGCGGCGAGCCTTGGCGCGGCCGTACTTCTTGCGCTCGACGACGCGCGAGTCGCGGGTGAGGAAACCCTCGGCCTTGACCGCCGAGCGCAGTGCCGGCTCGTACTTGGTCAGCGCCTGCGCGATGCCGTGCTTGACGGCGCCGGCCTGACCCGAGAGGCCGCCGCCCTTGACCGTGCAGACCACGTCATACTGCCCGGTCCGCTCGGTGATCGTGAACGGCTGGTTGATGACGAGACGCAGCGTGGGGCGGGCGAAATAGGTTTCCTGATCGCGGCCGTTGACCGTGATCTTGCCGGTGCCGGGCTTCACCCACACGCGGGCGACGGCATCCTTGCGGCGGCCGGTGGCGTAGGCGCGGCCCTGCTTGTCCAGCTCCTGCTGGCGCAGCGGCGCGGTGACGACGGGCGCTTCCGGCGTGGCGTCGGCGGCAACGGCACCGCCCTGGGCGAGGTCCTGCAGATCGGACAGCGAGTTGACGGTATCGGACATCAGGCACCAACCTTGTTCTTGCGGTTCATCGCCGCGATATCGAGCACTTCGGGGTTCTGGGCTTCGTGCGGATGCTCGGAGCCGGCGAAAACGCGCAGGTTGCGCATCTGCTGGCGGCCGAGCGGGCCGCGCGGGATCATCCGCTCGATGGCCTTCTCCAGCACGCGCTCGGGGAAGCGGCCTTCCAGCACCTTTTCCGCCGTGACGCCCTTGATGCCGCCGGCATAGCCGGTGTGCCTGTAATAGACCTTGTCGGCCAGCTTCTTGCCGGTGAATTTCACCTTGTCCGCGTTGATGACGATGACATTGTCACCGCAATCGACGTGAGGGGTGAAGCTCGGCTTGTGCTTACCGCGCAGGACATTGGCGATGATCGTGGCGGCACGGCCGACGACCAGCCCTTCCGCGTCGACAATGAGCCACTTCTTCTCGACCGTTGCCGGGGTCGCCGGCTTGGTCGTCTTCATGAGCGCCTTCATGGCCTCTTGCCTCCAGAAAAGAACGATGGCGGCACCGCGCGGATGAGCGCGCGGGAAACCGCCGGTGGCGGCGCTCCTGACGGATCGGGGCTGAAAAGTCAAGCTCAACCGCGCCTTTGCTGACGGGTATTGGAATACCCGATCAGGCTTGACCGGCGGTTTCGCGCGCGACCCACGCGGCATAATCCGGGGTCGTCGTGGCGGTCCAGCTCAGGATGGCAGGTAGATCGTAAGCATGATCGCGCTCCAGCGCCGCCGTCAGCGCATCGCGGCGCGCGGGCGCGGTCTTGAACAGCACCGCCACCTCGGATGCCGCCTCCAGCGCACCGTTCCAATGATAAAGCGACTCGCCTTGCGCAAAGACATTGGCACAAGCGGCGAGGCGCCGATTGACCATGGTGCGCGCCGCCGCCTCCGCCGCCGGTCGTGTGCCGTAGAGCACATAGACCAGCGCAATCTCGCTCACCGCGCCACGCCGAGCCGGTGCGCGCCGATTACCACCGCGCCGAACAGCAGCGCGCCGACGAACTGGTGCAACACCGCGATGGTGATATTCACGCCGGTCAGTACCGTGACGATACCGAGCAGAATCTGCGTGCCGGTGATGGCGAGCAGCACCCATGCCCAGCGGGCGACACCGGCGCGGTGGAGCGCGCCCGCCATCCAGATGATGGCCAGCGCGGCGATCCACGCCCACCAGCGGTGCAGGAAATGGACGAGGAACGGATCGCTGGTGAGCGTGAGCCACAGCGAGCCGAACCACTGGATGCCGTCCGGCACGAACCGCTCGTTCATCAGCGGCCAGGTGTTGGCGACATAGCCGGCACGCAGGCCCGCGGTCAGCGCACCGAGCATGAGCTGGAGGAACAGCAGCAGCGTCACCACGAGACCGGCGATGGGCAGGCGCGCCTTGCCGGCAGCGGGTGCGCCGGCGAGCCGCGCGAAATCGCAGGCCGTCCACAACACCGCCGCGAGCAGGATGAGCGCCATGCCGAGATGCGCGGCGAGCATCGCCGGCTCGACATTCACCCGATCGGTGAGGCCGCTCTTGACCATGAGCCAACCTACCCCGCCCTGTGCGCCGCCCAGCAGCAGCAGGACGACGAGGCGCGGGCCGAAACCGCGCGGCACCGCCCGGCGCAGCGCGAACCAGACCAGCGGCGCGGCATAGGCAAGGCCGATCAGCCGCCCGAGCAGCCGGTGGACATATTCCCAGAAGAAGATGTGCTTGAACGCCGCCAGTGTCATGCCCTGGTTCATCAGCACATATTGCGAGCTATGGCGGTAGGCATCGAACTCGGCCTGCCAATCCGCCTCGCTAAGCGGCGGCAGCGTGCCGGTGACGGGCTTCCACTGGGTGATCGACAGCCCCGACTCGGTGAGGCGGGTGACGCCGCCGACCACGATCATCAGCACGATGAGGCCGGCAATAGCGAACAGCCAGCGGGCCAGCGCCGCCGGCCGTGCGGTGGCATCGCCCGCCGCCGCGCCGTGGGGGAGAATCTGCGCCTGCTCGGTCATGGCCGCGTCCATGCCCCCAAGTGGCGGGGGAGGCAAGCCGGATGGCGCCGGGGGTCGGCTGTGGGAGTTCGGTAGTGCGTGGGGCAACGCGATTCCAGGAGCGCGCGTCCATGGCATAAAGGCGGCCGCCGTCCTTTCGCACGCCCCTCATTCAATGCCTCCAAGGCCGTCCCACGGCATCGGCGAATCGCAGTCGGCTCTGCAACCGATCCGATCTCGCGCATCGGGTCCGTTCATTCAAATGATATGTTGTAACCTCATGCGATGAGGCGTAGAGACGCTTTCGCAATGCCGACTCTGACTGCCTCCCGCTTCACGCATCTCGATGGATGGGCCATCGGCCTCTCCGGCCTGTGCGCGCTGCATTGTCTGGCGACAGCGGTCGCGGTCGGCCTGCTCTCCTCCTTCGCGGGGCTGCTCGAAGCGCCGATCATCCATGAAGGCGGCCTCGTCCTCGCGATCCTGCTCGGCGGGCTGGCGCTCGGCAACGGCGCGCGCAAGCACGGCATGCTGCTGCCGGTCGCGGTGGGTGCGCTGGGGCTCGGCATCATGGCGGGCGCGCTCAGCCTGCCGCACGGTGCCCCCGGCGAAATCGCTTACTCGGTGCTGGGCGTGCTGCTGCTCGCCTTCGGTCACGAACTCAACCGCCGCGCTTATTGGTAACGTGCGAGCGGGGTAAGCCGGCTCCGGCGCGTTCCGGGCGCCGTGGCGGGGATTTATGACGCCGCGTCGGGCATGGGGTGTCTCGACCTTGCGCGACGCGAACGGAAAGGGCGGGCTGCCGCTTTCCGGCGCTCCGCTCAATCCGCTCGTCTGAAGCTGCCATGTGCTCCTGCGCAGGCAGGAGTCCAGGGGCCAGCCGCAGTGCCTTGCCGCACTGGGACTCCTGCCTGCGCAGGAGCACATGCCGGGCCGCACCGTTATGACGATCCTCGCCGATCACCCCTGCGGCGGACGCACCAGAATATGCGGCCCCACATCGGCGATGCCGTCGCAGCCGGTGAGCGCGAGGCCGGAGCGCAGCTCCAGCGCGAATTGGGCGAGCATGCGCCGCACCCCTTCCTCGCCGCCGGCCGCCAGTGCATAGGCCCAGGCACGGCCGATCATCACGCCTTTCGCGCCCAGCGCCAGCATGCGCAGCACGTCGAGGCCATTGCGGACGCCGCCATCGGCGAGCACGGTGAGCCGATCGCCCACCGCCTGCGCGATGGCCGGCAATGCGTCCGCCGTACCGACCATGCCATCGAGCTGGCGGCCGCCATGGTTGGAGACGACCAGCCCGTCCGCGCCGATATCCGCCACGCGGCGGGCGTCCTCCGGGTCCATGATGCCCTTGAGCACCAGCGGCCCATCCCAATGGCTGCGGATGAACTCCAGATCCTTCCATGTCACCGACGGATCGAAATTGCGCCCGCTCCAGCTCAGGAAATCGTTGAGACGGACATTGCCCTTCATGATCGGCGCGAGGTTGCCGAGCGTGTGCGGGCGGCCGCCGAGCCCCACGTCCAGCGCCCAGCGCGGATGCGCCAGCACCTGCGACCAGCGCCGCCACTGGCCAAGCAGGCCGGGCGGGCCGGAGAGGCCGGAGCGCTGATCGCGCCAGCGGGGTCCGGGCATCGGCAGGTCGACCGTCATGAACAGCACCGGGCAGCCGAGCGCCTTCACCCGCGCCAGCAGGTCCATGACGAAGCCGCGATCCTTGGCGACATAAAGCTGGAACCAGAAGGGGATGCCGGTCGCTGCCATCACCTCGTCCACCGAGCAGAGCGCGACGGTGGACATGACCATCGGCACGCCGCTCGCCTCCGCCGCGCGCACCGCCTGGATCTCGCCGCGCCGGCGCAGCATGCCGGCCATGCCGACCGGCGCCAGCAATAGCGGCATGGCGAGCCTCTGGCCGAAAAGGCTGGTCGAGAGATCGGACTGCGAGACATCGTTGAGCACGCGCTGGCGCAGCGCCACGGCGTGCACGGCGGCAACGTTGCGCGCCAGCGTGCCCTCCGAGAAGCTTCCGCCATCGACATAATCGAACAGGAAGCGCGGCACGCGGCGCCGGGCCGCGGCGCGCAGGTCATCGAACCCGTGGGGCCAGGCCATCAGTGCGCGCTCCCGGTCGGCCGCCGCCGGGCCACGAAAGCATGCTCCTCGTTCATGGTCATCCTCTCTCAAAAGCCGGGGAAGGCGGAGACCACGCCCCTCATATCAGGTCCGTCCGGCAGCCCCTTACCCTTGCGAGCGGATGGCGCGCTTGTCCACCCCCTCTGTCCTGAGGAGCGGCAACCGCGATCCCGCGTCAGGCGCCGAGCCGGATGCGCTCCTCCACGCCGATCCGCTCCAGAAACCGCTCGTCGTGGCTGACCACGATCAGCGCGCCATCATAGCCGCGCAGCGCCTCTTCCAGTACTTCGATGGCATCGAGATCGAGATGGTTGGTGGGTTCGTCGAGGATGAGAAGCTGCGGCGGCTGCGGCCCCGCCATCACCATTGCCAGTCCGGCGCGCAGCCGCTCACCGCCGCTCAGCACGCCCGCCGGCTTCAGCGCATCGCGATTGCGGAAGGCGAAGCGGGCCAGCGCCGCATGGGCTTCGCCCGCCGTTATGCCGGGATGCCGTGCGCGCATGGTCTCGACCAGATCGCGGTCCAGCGGGAGCAGCGAGACGCTCTGGTCCAGCAGGGCAATAGCGCCCTCCGCCCGCTGCACAGCGCCGCCGGTCGGCGCCAGCGTGCCGGCGATGATGGCGAGCAGGCTGCTCTTGCCGCTGCCGTTGGATCCGGCGACGGCAATGCGGCGCGGGCCGGTGAGCGTCAGCGAGAGCGGGCCGAACAGAGGCCGTCCGCCCCGTTCCAGCGTGACCGCATCAAGCCGCAGCAATGTGCGGTTGGCGGGCAGGCCGGTGGGCGGCAGGGCGATGGTGAGCGGCGTCAGCACCTCCACGCGCTCGCGGGCAGTGGCCACCGCGCCTTCCGCCTCGGCCATCTGCCGCTGGGCGCTATGGCGCTCGCGCGCGCCGTTTTCCTCCGCCTGCCGTGCCCGCGCGCCGAGCAGGATACGGGGCAGGCCCCCCTTGGCGGCAGTGGCGCGGCCCGCCTTGTCGCGCCGCGCTTTCTTCTCGCTCTGCCGCTGCGCCCCGCGTGCGCGCTGGGCAAGATCGCGACGGCTGCGGTCCAGCGCGTCCTCGGCCTGAGCGCGCTGGGCATCGCGCTGGGCGACGAACGCGCTCCAGCCGCCGCTCACGCTCAACACGCCGACCGGCGAGAGCTGGACGATACGGTCCATCCCCTCCAGCAACGCGCGGTCGTGGCTGGCGACCAGCGCGCCACCCGGCCAGCGCGCCAGCAGCCCGGCGACCGCCGCGCGGCCTTCCTCATCGAGATTGTTGGTCGGCTCGTCGAGCAGCAGCAGCTCCGGCTGCTCCAGCAGCATCGCGGCCAGAGCGAGCCGCACCCGCTCGCCGCCGCTCAGCGACTCGGGCGCACGGTCCAGCGCGATATGGCCGAGGCCCACATCCTCCAGCGCCTCTGCCAGCCGTTCGCGCAGGGTCCAGTCCGCCTCGGCGGCGTCCTGTGCCGTACCGGTACCGGCGTCGAGCCGGTCGAGGCAGGCCAGCGCAGGCGCAACGCCCAGCGCCTCAGCCACGCTGGCGGCATCGACGGGAATCTGGCGCAGCATGGCGATGCGGCCGGCACGGTGGAGATGCCCCGCCTTCGGTTGCGCCTCACCGGCGACGATGGCGAGCAGCGTCGATTTGCCGCAACCGTTACGGCCGACGAGGCCGATGCGCTCGCGGCCGACAGCCAGCGTGAGATCGGAGAAAAGCGCCGTGCCGTCAGGCCGGGCGGCGGCGATACGGTCGAGCGTGAGCAGAGCGGGAGCGGGCATGGAACATCTCGGGCAGGGGAACGAACGGGCGACGGTCCTGTGCCTGATCCATGACGGGGTGCTCCTGTGCGAAGGGAAACGGCTATGTAGGGGCGGCTGGCCGAGAAAGCAAAGCCGCATCGGGGATATTGCCCGTTCGCCGCGCCTTTGCTAACCGCGCTAACCATGCAGACCCCGCCCGAGATCATCCGCGTCCACGCCCGCCGAGTCGCCTGCGATGGCTCGGGCCACGGCATCTCCGCCGCGCTTGGCCATCCGCGCGTCTTTCTTGAGATCGACGAGCATGGCTATGTCGATTGCGGCTATTGCGACCGGCGCTTCGTGCTGGAGGGCGGCCCCGCCGACAACCCGGCGCTCGCGACCAGGCCGGACATCGCCTCGGGCGCCAGCCTCTAGGGACGCGCCGGTGAGGCGGACACGAAGGGTCTCCCCGGCATTTTTCCGCGTTCCAGAGCGCCGCGCCCCGGCATGGAAGCGCTGAAGCCGGGGCAATTCGCTATTTATGCACCGCATGGATTGAACGCCGGTCCATCCTGAAGACGGATCGCCCGCCCTTTCCGCATTTGCGGCCGGCCTCCCGCCTCCTTATATCGGCGGGATGACAGACACCGCTCCCCAGACCACAGACGTGCGTTCCTTCCTCTATCGCGACGGGGCGCTCGACCCCGATGACGCGCGCCGGCTGACGGCGCAGGCACTCAAGGAGTGCGAGGACGGCGAGCTTTACCTGCAATATGTCGCAACCGAGGCGTTCGGCTTCGACGACGGGCGGCTCAAGACGGCGGATTATTCGACCGACGCGGGTTTCGGCCTGCGCGGCGTCTCGGGCGAGATGACCGGCTTCGCCCACGCCAACGACATCAGCGAGGCGGCGATCCGCCGCGCGGCCGAGACGCTGACACTGCTCGACCCGGCCAAACAGGGCCACGCACCCCCGCCCCAGCGTACCAACCGGCACCTCTATACCGACGCCAATCCGCTCGACCTCGTGCCCTTCGCCCACAAGGTGGAGTTGATGGGCAAGATCGACGCCGCCGCCCGCGCCCGCGACCCGCGCGTGGTGCAGGTCTCCGCCTCGCTCTCCGGGAGCTGGTCGGTGGTCGAGATCGTCCGGCCGGATGGCTTCGTCGCCACCGATGTGCGGCCGCTGGTGCGGCTCAACGTGTCGATCATCATGGAGGAGAATGGTCGCCGCGAGACGGGCACCTTCGGTATCGGCGGGCGCTATCTCTATGACGGCCTGTTCGAGGAAGCGACCTGGCAGCGCGCCATCGACGAGGCGCTGAAGCAGGCTGAGGTCAATCTGCGCTCGGTCGATGCGCCGGCCGGTGAGATGACCGTGCTGCTCGGCCCCGGCTGGCCCGGCGTGCTGCTGCACGAAGCAGTCGGCCACGGGCTGGAGGGCGACTTCAACCGCAAGGGCACCAGCGCCTTCACCGGCAAGATCGGCCAGCGTGTCGCCGCGCCCGGCGTGACGGTGGTGGACAATGGCGCCATCGACGCGCGGCGCGGCTCGCTCAGCATCGACGACGAAGGCACGCCGACGCAGGAGAATGTGCTGATCGAGGACGGCATCCTGCGCGGCTACATGCAGGACCGGTTGAACGCCCGGCTGATGGGCGTGGCCCCAACCGGCAACGGCCGGCGTGAGAGCTATGCCCATGCGCCCATGCCGCGCATGACCAATACCTATGCGCGCAGCGGCAACGACGACCCGGCAGAGCTGCTCTCGCGCGTCAAGAAGGGCATTTTCGCGCGCAGCTTCGGCGGCGGGCAGGTGGACATCGTCTCGGGCAAGTTCGTCTTCTCCTGCACGGAGGCCTACAAGGTCGAGAACGGCAAGCTGGGCGATCCGATCAAGGGCGCGACGCTGATCGGCGACGGACCGACCGCGCTGACCCGCATCGTCGGCATCGGCAACGACATGGCGCTCGACGAGGGCATCGGCATGTGCGGCAAGAACGGACAGGGGGTGCCGGCCGGCGTCGGCCAGCCGACCCTGCTGCTCGACGGCCTCACAGTCGGCGGCACGGCAGCCTGATGAGCGGGCTGGTCGAGCTTGATCGGTTCGCCGATTCGATGCTCGCCCAGATCGTGCGTGGCCGGCTGGAAGCGGCGGGCATCCCGGCCTTCTGCTTCGATACCGGCATGAACCTGGCCGAAGGCGTGCCGCTGATGCTGCCGATCCGCGTGATGGTGCTGGCCGAGGACCTCGTCGCAGCGCAGGCGCTGCTCTCCGGCGATGTGGACATCGGCGATGCGTGGATGGAGCGCGACTGAGCCCACGTTCCTCAACATATGCGGCCATGGCTTGGCGGCGCGCAGCCGGCCTGATAGCCACGGGGGATGACCAAGACTTCCGCCGCAATCACCGACGACCAGCGCGCCTTCATCGAAGCGCAACCCCTCGCCCTGTTCGCTGCGACGGCCGATGATGGCGCGATCCGGCTCGACGCCGGCGGGACGGACCGGTTGCGTATCATCGCCCCGGACCTCGTCGCCTGGCTGGATAGCGATGACGGCACGCCACCCACCTCCGGCGCCCATGCCCATATCGCCCTCATGGTCTGTGCGTTCGATGGATCGCAGCGCACGGTGCGCCTTCAGGGGCGCGGCAAGGCGATCCTGCCGGATGACGACGAGTGGGACATTGCCGCGGCGCCCTTCGCGTCCGCCACCGGCGCCCGGCGAATCGTCGTGGTGTCGGTCGAGCAGGTGGTCGAAGGCGCTGGGACCGGCCTGCCGGTACTGACATGGGAGCGGCCAGCGGCACCCGATCGCGCGCAGGATACCCCACCGACCGAAGCGCGCGGCAAGGTCGGCCATGGCTGGGTCGGCGCGGTGCTCAACTACTGGCTGAACGAGATCGGGCCGGACGGCTGGTTCGCCTCCAGCGATGAAGAGGATGCACGCTGCGCCCATCTGTTCCGCTCACTCTGGGAAGCGCTGCGCGACGAGCCGGCCGATGCGTTCCTCGACGATGCCGACATGGCGCTGGCCGCCATCGTGCTCTTCGACCAGTTCCCACGCAACATGTTCCGGGGCCATGCCCGCGCCTTCGCGACCGACGCGCTGGCGCGGGACATTGCGCGGGCGGCCATCGACCGGGACTATGACGACACGTTCGTCAACAGCGCGCGGTCGTTCTTCTACCTGCCCTTCATGCATAGCGAGGAACTGGCGGATCAGGAGCGCTCGCTGGACCTGTTCAGCCAGCCGGGGTTCGAGTTCAACCTGCCCTTCGCCAAGGCCCACCACGCCATCGTCGCGCGCTTCGGCCGCTTCCCGCACCGCAACGCCGTGCTCGGGCGCGAGACGTTGCCCGAGGAGGAAGAGGCCGTGCGGGAGGGCTCGCACTGGTAGGCGGCAAGCATCGCCTCACACATTGGAGCAGCATGTTCTCCTGCGAAAGCAGGAGCACTAGCGGGCCGGTATGCGCTCGCTTTACCCAGACCCCGGCGCGTCCAACCGACCCGCCGCAAAAGCAGCCCTCAGAGGCAGGCGTCGAGCAGGGCCTGATCGAAGCCGAAGCCGCGCGCCTTGTCGAGCGTGTAGGGCCGCAGCCCCATGGCACGATATTCGCCGATGATCTTCCCATCCGCGTCCTCGTCCTGATACTCGAAGCGGAACAGCTCCTGGGTGACGATCACGTCGCCCTCCATGCCGATCACCTCGGTGATGTTGGTGACGCGGCGCGAGCCGTCGCGCAGGCGCTTGACCTGCACGATCATGTCTACCGAGTCGGCGATCTGCTTGGAGATGGCCTCCTTGGGGATCTTGATGTCACCCATCAGGATCATGTTCTCCATACGGCCGAGGCATTCGCGCGGGCTGTTGGAGTGGAGCGTACACATCGAGCCGTCGTGGCCGGTGTTCATCGCGGCGAGCAGGTCGAAGCACTCGGCGCCGCGGATTTCGCCCAGGATGATCCGGTCCGGCCGCATGCGCAGTGCGTTCTTGACGAGATCGCCGATGGTGATGGCGCCCTGCCCTTCCAGATTAGGCGGTCGGGTTTCCAGCGGCAGCCAGTGCGGCTGCTGGAGCCGAAGCTCGGCCGCATCCTCGATGGTCAGCACACGCTCGCCGGGGTCGATCATCTTGGAGAGGGCGTTGAGCATCGTCGTCTTGCCCGAGCCGGTGCCGCCCGAGATGACGATGTTGAACCGGCAGGCCCCCGCGATCTTGAGCGCCGTACACATCTTCTGGTTCATCGCGCCCCATTGGGCGAGCATGTCCAGCGTAATTGGCTTGGCCGAGAATTTACGGATGGAGATGGCCGTGCCGCGCAGCGAGAGCGGCGGGATGATGACGTTGACGCGGCTGCCGTCCGGCAGTCGGGCGTCGGCCAGCGGCGTGGTCTGGTCGACCCGGCGGCCGACCTGGTTGACGATGCGCTGGGCGATCTGGAACAGATGCTCCTCATCGCGGAAATGAATGGGCGCGATCTGGAGCTTGCCCTTTTTCTCGATGTAGGTCTGGTGCGGGCCATTGACCATGATGTCGGTCACCTCCGGATCGGCCAGCAGTTCCTCCAGCGGGCCGAAGCCGAGCAACTCGTCGACCAGCACCTTCTCCAGCGCGAACTGCTCGCGCCGGTTGAGGGTGAATTTCAGCTCGGCCAGCACCTCCATGATGATCGGCCGGAATTCCTCGGCCAGCTCATCCTTGCTGAGCGTTGCCGCCGCCTCCGGATCGACGCGCTCGAGCAGGCGCGGCAGCACCTGCTCCTTGATCTTGTGGACGGACGCCTCGAAGCCCTGTGCCTGCTCGGCCGGCGCATTCTCGCCGTTCATCCGCTCGGCAAGCCGCGCGAGGGCATCGGAATGCGGCGTGGGGAGCAGATCCTCCACCGCGGCAGCAGCAGGCAAGGGCTCGGCGGCGATCGACGGAAACTGCCCGCCGCCAGCCGGCACCGCATGCGGCGAGGCTGCCGGCGCCTGCATCGGACGCGCCACGCCGAAGGAGGCCTTGCCGCCCAGTCCGTTCTTTCGTCCAAATGCGTTCATAGATCGATTCGGCCTCACTCGCCTCCGCGTGGATGATCGCGTCATCCACCGCGCAGGATTAGGGCCGAAGCTTTGATAAAGTGCTAACCAAGGGACACCATGCCACGGCAGCCTCTATCAGGAGGCGATCGAAACCTGTTGGCAGAGGGTAAGGATCATGCTGTTAGACGATCCTGTTTAGGTCCGCTGCGCTAGGGGGAGCATGCAGAGCGACAATCAGGATGGGTCGACTCCAAGCATGTCCTCTTCTCCGCTGGAGAGGTTTGCGTTTCCTGCTTTAGCCCTCGCTGCAATTCTTCTCGCGGGTGCTTCACAAAGCCGGGACGTCATTGCGTCGATCCTTCTTCACCAGCAGGACTTGTGGTTGTTTGGCCTCTCGGCTGCTCTTGCGGGCCTTGCCTTGCTGCCGATCAAACCAATGTCCCGACCCGTCGTTGCGGGTTGGCGTCCAGTAGCGATGATTGCAGCCGCTGCTGCACTGATCTGCTATTTGGGTCACTATTGGCTGCTGCTCGGTTATGATTTCACGCGCGACGAGCAGATGGCGACATTCGATACAGCCATCTTCTCAGCGGGTCATCTGGTCTGGCCGCTTCCGCCCGAGTGGCAGGCTCATACCGCCGAGCTCAACTTGCGTTTCATGCTGGAGGCGCCGCAGCAGCTTGCCTGGGTTTCCGCCTATCTGCCGATGAATGCCTTGCTCCGGGCAGCCTTCGGAACCATGGCCGATCCGGCATTGGCCGGCCCAGTCTATACGGGCCTGTCAGCTCTTCTGCTTTGGAGTTGCGCGCGACGCATCTGGCCCGACAAGCCGGAAACGGCGATTATTTGCGTCCTGTTGCTGGTCAGTGCCGGGCAAGTGATGATCACCGGGATGACGGCCTATGCCATGCCGGCCCATCTCTTCTTCAATCTGCTGTGGCTTCGGCTCTTCCTCACGGATCGGCCCATAACGCATCTCGGCTCCGTGACGGTGGGTTTCGTGGCGACCGGCCTGCATCAGCCGTTGTTCCACCCGCTCTTCGTCGCACCGTTCATGTTGCTCCTGTTGACGGACCGCAACTGGCGGCGCCTTGCGATCTTCGTACCGGCCTATACCCTGATCGGGGCCTTCTGGCTTTATTGGCCATTGTTTATCCAGACGCTGATCGCCGCGCCTCAGGCCGCCGGCGTCGCGCCGGATGTCGATTATCTGGCACGTCTATTGGGCGCCCTTGCTGCGAACCGAGATAATCTTTCCACCATGGCTGCAAACATGCTGCGTTTTTGCACATGGCAGAATGTGCTGCTGCTGCCGTTGCTGCTGGCGAGTTGGCGGTTCGTGCGTAAGGATCGCCTCGCCGCTGCGCTTGCGGCGAGTTTCGTGTTACCCGCACTGATGATGACCATCATCCTGCCGAGCCAAGGCCACGGTTTTGGCTATCGTTATTTTCATGCCGTGCTGGGCAACGCGGTACTGCTTGCAGGCTATGGCTGGAACGCGCTTTCTCACGACCGCGACGCTCCAGCCATAGGCGCTCTGCGTTCATCGGTCCTGCATGCCGTTGCCTTGAGCCTCGTTGTTCTCATGCCCGTTCAAGCATGGTTGGCGCATCGACTTTATGAACCATTTGCCGTGGCAAGCGCTCGCATCGATGCGAGCGGCGCGGATTATGCGATCATTCCGGAGGGCAATCTCATCTTGTTCCACGACTTGGTGCTCAATCGGCCAGATCTGTCCAACCGACCGATCCGGCTGTTGGAGCCGATGATTGCTGATCCGGAAGATCTTGCCCGCCGCATCTGCCGTCCGGGCGTGCATGTTGCGCTGGTTGAAGAGAGCTTCTTCGATCCGCTAATACGCGCTCTCCAACTACCGGCCGCTCGGCTTGGCCCGCGGCTGGAAAATGAAGAAATGCTGCTGGCGAAGAGCGGCTGCACCGTCATCAAGCTGCGTCGGATGCCTGCACGTACACCAGCTGAGGACAGCGTGTCACATGAACACAACGTCTCGTTAACCGTAAACTGATAGCGCTCCACTATCGGCCCCATAACCACAGGAGCGCGCCGCATGACTGATCGAAAGGACATCGCTGATCAGCTCGCTGCACGGCTGGAGCGAGCCTTGGAAGATATGGCTGACCAGTTCCGACGCTCCAATCGTATCCCATCCTGCCAGATTGCGGATCTGCTGCCTGTAGATTTGGCTCGGGTCATTTACGATCGGTTTCCCGTGTCAGAGCAGATGATTCTGAAGCACTCCATAAAGGAAAACAAACACATCGCAGCACAAATGGATACGTATGATCCGTTACTCGAAGAAGCTGTTTACGCCTTCCAAGATCCTCGCGTGGTTGATTTAATCGGTCGAGTTACTGGCCTGCGAGAACTGGAGCCAGATGTCGATCTATATGCCGGCGGTATCAGCGCAATGCAGAAGGGCGCCTATCTACGGCCTCATCTCGATAACTCGCACGACAAGCACCGCAAGCGATATAGAGTGCTCAATCTGCTCTATTATGTAACTCCGGGTTGGGAAGAAAAATTCGGTGGCTCACTGCAGCTCTGGGATGAGGGGCCCCGCGGGAGTCCACGGACCTTTCCCAGCACTTTCAACAGCCTTGTCGTCATGGTCACGAACAGACGGTCTTGGCACTCCGTCAATGAAGTGCGCCACGATGGGCGGCGTTGCTGCGTTTCCAATTATTATTTTTCCAGGCGGTCTCCCGAGGAGGGGGATTATTTTCATGCGACATCATTTCGGAGTGAGCCAGGTCAGAGATCGGCCGATATAGTAATGCGAGCAGATAATGCGTTGCGCACGATGGCGCTGAAGGCGCTAGGGGAGAAGATATGGGTAAATCCCCATGTATACCGGCGCGACGGCGATGATAATATGACCGAGAGATAAATATGGTGAAGAACTGGCAGCCTGAGGCGGATATCGCTACACAGAAGCAGCTTTTCGAGGCGATTCATGATCGCTATGCAGAAGCGACGACCGACCGATACGCTGAGGCTTACAAAGAAGAATTCCTTTATCGCCCGATTCTGGATTATCTGGGCGATGCAAGCAGTCTCATCGAGCTTGCGAGCGGGATTGGCACAGCAGCGGCTTGGATGCGTGCGCACAAGCCGAGCTTGGAGATTTCGGGGTGTGACATATCCGAGTCAGCCGCCCGGGACTTCAGGGCGCTTCATGGCCGGCCATGCTACGTATGGGATCTTACGAAGCCAGTAGAGACTTCGGAAACCTACGACGCCGTGTTGGTAATGGGTGGCATCCACCATCTCGTCTCCGATCTCCAGACAGCTTTTGCCAATATCCGCGGATTGCTTAATCCTGGAGGACGGCTCATCATGATGGAGCCCAATGCCGACTTCGCCTTGGAGCCGCTGCGGCGGCTCTGGTATCGGGCCGACAAGCAACATTTTGATGCCGATAGCGAGCATGCTCTTTCGCACCCGCAGTTGGCCCGCAACCATGCGGGAGAGTTGCGCCCGATCGGGCTGACCTACGTTGGCGGTCCAGCTTATTTTCTACTGCTGCAAAATTGGGTGTTGCGCATCCCCAATAGTTCGAAAAAATGGCTAGCGCCTGCACTGATGAAAGGTGAACGGCTTTACCACAAACTGCCGGGACACCTGCCGTTCGCCAGCTTTGTGGCATGCTGGCAGAAAGATTGATGCTCAGTCAGCTATTGATCGCCCCCTAAAGACAAAACGGGCGAGGGATGCGTAGCTTAAGAGGGTTGTCGTTAGAAGCGTTATTAGGAAGGCCAGCGTCAGTGATAATCCCGCTACCTCAACGAACAAGATAAGCACGGACGTGCCAACAAGGTATTGCAGGGCATAAGTTGCCGCAAAGCCCGTCAATTCATTCATCCTAGCTCCACCGCGCTGTTTGAATGTGAAGCGGCGATTCAATAGGAAGTTCATGGACACGCAAATAAACCAGCCTAGGCTATTCGCCGCCACATAATGAAGGCCCAGGGTCGTAAAGCCAATCAGTAACGCATAATAAGTTAGCGTTACGGTACCCCCGACAAGGCAAAAGCGGATGAACCGAGTAATGCGCATCGGGCTCACAAGCTTCCGGCCAAGCACCCTCGGATTCGCGGCAAAACGCGATCCATGAGGCGGGCCTCATGAGCGTAACGGAGGGATTCTATCGGACCGAGTTTCAGGAAGTGGGATATGGTGGCTCTCAACCATTTCGGTTGACCTGCCGCTCCCTTTGCCAGTTCACAATTGATAGCGATGGAAGTCAGAGCGCGAGCTCGCAAGCGGCGATCGTGTTCCGTGTCAAAGGTGTCTCCGTGGCGAAGCAGCACGATATCTAACTGATCATGCAGAGATTTGATATTGCGGCTGCCGGTCATAGTCAGCGATTGGCCATGAATTCGAAATGCCGTCGTCGGACTTGAGCGAATGGCGATTTCGCCACGGCGGGCAAGCTTAAGATAAAGGTCCCAGTCAGCCGTATACCAAAGGGCGGGGTCCATCCCGCCGGAGGCGAGCCAATCAACCCGTCGAATTACAGGTGCGGGAATGGCGATGAAATTCTGGACGATGAGACGCCGGCCAAATTCTTTGCCCGGCCAGATACCGGCGGACAGGGGCAGTGACCACCGCCCGACATGCCGGCCATTTGTGTCGACAAACTGGGATGAGGCGACGTTCATGGCAACAGAGGGGTTCTCCGCAACACTGGTGCGAACGGCATCCACATGACCTGGCATCCAGAGATCATCCTGATGGAGTATGGCGATATAAGGCGCCGCGGCGTCCTTCACGGCGAGATTGGTCTTGTCCGGCCAGCCACTAACGAGAGGCATGGCCTTGTAGCGAATGGTAAGACGGCTTGAATACGCATCTACAATGCGTCGACAGGCGTCATCGGGACTACTGTCATAGATCAGAAATTCAATGCCTCTGGTATCTTGGGTCGCAACGCTGGCGAGAGTCGCAGGAAGATAACGTGATCCCCCATGCACCGGCATGATGACGGATAACCAAGGCTCCATGGCACTTAGAACCTTACCGTTGTCGGCCGGAAATTTTCGGCGATATCGTCGGCGGTGCCCTGATGCCGCGCAATTTGCACCGTCAAAAATCTCGCTTCATGCCCACCTACAATGGCGAGCAAGAATCCTCCGAGCACATTTTGTACACCCATGGTTACAAGCAAAGTGCCGAAAATAGGCAGAAAGATACTATCGGCCATACTGTAATTACGGCTGACCCATTGCACGTAGACAAGCGCGAGGACACCTCCGCCAAGGACTATGCTCGTCAGTCCCGAAACGAGGGCGTGCTCCAACGTAGCAATATCGGCAATTGCACGCGAAAGGCGACCGGGCCTGCGATAGCCAGCATGCAGGGTATAGACTTGTCCACCTACCGTCATGATTATGGCCAGATGACCAATTGTCAGCAGCGCTGATCCGATGATAGTCCAATAGCTACCGATCGATGGAAACGTGCCCGGCCAAGCATATTGCATACCTGCTTTGCCAAGAATGATTGTTCCGAACAGGAGCATGGCGAGGGCGGGAAGCCCGAATAGCCAGTTGGGTGCCAACATCAGCAAATACCGCAGATGCCGCCAACCATCCCGCCAAGGCCTCAGATGCGGCGCGCGTTCGCGTAGATCGGGAAGCAGCTTGACCGGAGTCTCGGCGATGGAGAATTTGAGCAGCGCGGCTTTGATGACCATCTCGCTGGCGAATTCCATGCCCTTGCCGGAAAGGCGCAGCATATCGAACCCCTCGCGGGTGATAGCACGCAGGCCACAATGGGCATCGTTGATGCCGGCCCGGAAGAAAAGGTTGAGGATACCGGTGAGCACCGGATTACCGATCCAGCGGTTTTTCCAGGGCATAGCGCCGGGCGCGATACCGCCATCGAAGCGCGACCCCATGCAGAGGGCGTAACCCTCCACCAGCTTGCCGATCATGGCCACGCCGTCGGTGAAATCATAGCTACCGTCACAGTCGCCCATCAGGATATAGCGCCCGCGCGCCGCGCGGCAGCCGCCGATCAGCGCAGCGCCGTAGCCGCGCTCGGCAACAGGAACCACCCGTGCCCCCAGCGAACGCGCCAACGCCTGGCTGCCGTCCGTCGAGCCGTTATCGGCAATAACGATTTCGCCGGACATGCCGTAAGCTGCATCGATGTGCCGCAGCGCTTCATGGGCATTGGCAATGCAATGCGGCAATGACAGCACCTCATTGAGGCACGGCATCACGATGGTGACTTGCACCCCAGCCACATCATGAAACTGTGCTCGGTCGCTTTGAAACATGCCGCCCCGTCCCCAAAAATCTTGGGGATTGAGCTATGCGAGAGCGGTTAATTATCGATTAGCATGCCTTGCCGGCGGGCCTCACCCCGCCCGCTCGGCCAGCACCGTGAGCCCGCTCTCACTCACCTCCGCGAAGCCGCCTTCGACGTGGATGGCGCGCGGTTCGGCGCCGTCGCGGTCGTAGACCTTGAGGGTGCCATCCTTGACGGTGGACATGAAGGGGGCGTGGCCTTCCAGCACGCCGAACTCGCCTTCGGTGCCGGGCACGACGACCATGTAGACGTCTTCCGAAAGGACGAGACGCTCGGGTGTGACCAGTTCGAAATGCAGGGTCATGGAGTCCGCCAACCTTCTGTCAGGCCCTCCCCGCGCGGGCGGGGAGGGATCTCAATGCGATAGAGTGCGTCAGGCCGCCTCGGCCGCCAGCTTCTTGCCCTTCTCGACCGCTTCCTCGATGCCGCCGACCATGTAGAAGGCGGCCTCGGGCAGGTGGTCATACTCGCCGTCGACCACGGCCTTGAAGCTCTTCACCGTATCTTCGAGCTGGACGAACTTGCCCGGAATGCCGGTGAACACCTCGGCCACGTGGAACGGCTGCGAGAGGAAGCGCTGGATCTTACGCGCGCGCGCCACGGTGAGCTTGTCCTCTTCGGAGAGCTCGTCCATGCCGAGAATGGCGATGATGTCCTGCAGCGACTTGTATTTTTGCAGCGTCGCCTGCACGGCGCGGGCTGTGTCGTAATGCTCCTGGCCGACGACGCGCGGCTCCAGCACGCGGCTGGTCGAATCGAGCGGGTCCACCGCCGGGTAGATGCCCAGCTCGGAGATGGCGCGCGAAAGCACGGTGGTCGCGTCAAGGTGCGCGAAAGACGTGGCCGGCGCTGGGTCGGTCAAGTCGTCCGCCGGCACGTAAATGGCCTGCACCGAGGTGATCGAGCCCTTGTTGGTGGAGGTGATCCGCTCCTGCAACGCGCCCATGTCGGTCGCCAGCGTCGGCTGATAGCCCACGGCCGAGGGGATGCGGCCGAGCAGCGCCGACACTTCCGAACCCGCCTGGGTGAAGCGGAAGATGTTGTCGACGAAGAACAGCACGTCCTGCCCTTCCTGGTCGCGGAAATATTCCGCGATGGTGAGGCCGGAGAGCGCGACGCGGGCACGGGCGCCCGGCGGCTCGTTCATCTGGCCATAGACCAGCGCCACCTTGGACCCCTCGGAAATCGGGTTGCCCTCGGCATCCTTGGCGATGACGCCCGCGTCGAGGAACTCGTGATAGAGGTCGTTGCCCTCGCGGGTGCGCTCGCCGACACCGGCGAACACGCTGGTGCCGCCATGGCCCTTGGCGATGTTGTTGATCAGCTCCTGGATGAGCACGGTCTTGCCCACGCCGGCACCGCCGAACAGACCGATCTTGCCGCCCTTGGCATAAGGCGCGAGCAGGTCGATCACCTTGATGCCGGTGACGAGGATGCTGGCCTCTGTCGACTGGTCGACGAACGCCGGCGCCTCGGCATGGATCGGCGCGCGCAGGTCGGTCCCGACCGGGCCGCGCTCGTCGACCGGCTCGCCGACCACGTTGAGGATGCGCCCCAGCGTCGCCGGGCCGACCGGCACGGAAATCTGCGCGCCGGTGTCGGTCACGTCCTGGCCGCGGGTCAGGCCGTCCGTCGAGTCCATGGCGATGGTGCGCACGGTGTTCTCGCCCAGATGCTGCGCCACTTCGAGCACCAGCCGCTGGCCGTTATTGTCCGTCTCCAGCGCCGAGAGGATCGCCGGGAGACGGTCCTCGAAGATCACGTCGACGACGGCGCCGATCACCTGGCTGATCTTGCCGACATTGTTGGTGCCAGCGTTCTTGGTGGTTGCCATGACTCTGCTTCCTTGCCTGCTTGTCCTTAGAGCGCTTCGGCGCCCGAGATGATTTCCACCAGCTCGGTGGTGATCGCGGCCTGGCGGCTGCGGTTATATTCGATCGTCAGGCGATTGATGAGATCGCCCGCGTTACGCGTCGCATTGTCCATCGCCGTCATCGAGGCGCCCTGCTCGCTCGCCTGGTTCTCCAGCAGCGCCTTGAAGACCTGGATGGTGATGTTGCGCGGCAAGAGGTCGGCGAGGATGGCCTCCTCGTCCGGCTCATATTCCACCGCCGCGCCGGTCGAAGCGGGCGCATCGGCGGGGATCGCCACCGGGATGATCTGCTGCTCGGTCGGCTCCTGCGCCAGCGCGGACTTGAACGCCGAGTAGAACAGGTGCGCGACATCGAACTCGCCGGCGAAGAAGCGGCTGGAGACGTCCTGCGCGATCGCCTGCGCCTCGGTGAAGCCGGGCGTGCGTACCTCGGTCGTGTCATACTGGCCGACGATCTTGCCGGGGAAGGTGCGGGCGATCACCGCGCGGCCCTTGCGCCCGACGAGGTAGAATTTCACCGTCTTGCCCTCGGCAATCAGCGCGCGCGCCTTGGCAACGGCGGCCTTGACGATGTTGGCATTGAATGCGCCGGAGAGGCCCTTGTCGCCATTGGCGACCAGCAGCAGGTGGACATTGTCCTTGCCGGTGCCGGCGAGCAGGCGCGGTGCGCTGTCGCCCGTCACCTTGCCGGCGAGGCTGGCGACGACGCCTTCGAGTCGCTCGGCATAGGGCCGCGCCGCCTCGGCAGCCGCCTGCGCCTTGCGCAGCTTGGCCGCGGCGACCATCTGCTTCGCCTTGGTGATCTTCTGGGTCGACTTGACCGAGGCGATCCGCAGCTTGAGTTCTTTAAGGCTTGCCATGTCTTATGCGTTCCGAGCCAGGGCCAAACGACCCGCAAAACCAATGAAAGCCGTGCCAAGCACGCCCTCGAACCAGCGCATCGCGCGACTTTGCCCCACCTTGCGGCTCGCATGGGCCGCAAACAGCGCCAGCGCCGCGCACCAGACGAAGCCCAGCGCGTAGACGATGGCGATCAGCGCCATGCCCTGCCAGGGCGCATCCGGCCCGGTGCCGACGAACTGCGGCAGCGCGGCGAGGAAGAAGATCGCCACCTTGGGGTTGAGCACGGTGCTGATGAAGCCCTGCGAGAAGGGTGAGCCGCCCAGCCGCAGCCGGGGCGCCGCCTCGGCCTGGACCGGCCGCAGTGCGCCGCGGACCATGCCGATGCCGAGCCACGCCAGATAGATGGCACCGGCAATCTTCACAGCCATGAACAGGCCGGGCACCGCGTTCAGCACCGAGAGGAAGCCGAAGCCGCACAGCGCCATGTAGAACAGCCCGCCGAGCTGGATGCCGCCGATCGCCGCCATGCCGGCCCGCAGGCCGCGCCGCGCCGCGTGGCCGGCCACCAGCATGGTGTCCGGTCCCGGCAACAGCACCAGACCGATCGCCATCACGGTCCAGGCAAGAAGGGCGTGGAGGGTCAGCATCGGCGTGCGCTCAGGCGAAGGTCTTTCCGAACGCGTCGAGCGCGTCCTTGACCTTGGCCTTCACATCGTCGCCGAAGTCGCGGCTGTCGCGGATCGCGGCCAACAGATCGGCATGATGGGCACGGAAGTGCGCCAGCATGGCCGCCTCATAGCGCACCACGTCGCCGGTAGGGATGCTGTCCAGATAGCCGGCCGTGCCCGCGAAGATCGAGAGCGTCTGCTCCTCGAACGGCAGCGGGCTGAACTGCGGCTGCTTGAGCAGCTCGGTCAGGCGCGCGCCGCGGTTGAGCAGCCTCTGCGTCGAGGCGTCGAGGTCCGAACCGAACTGGGCGAAGGCCGCCATCTCGCGATACTGGGCCAGCTCCAGCTTGATCGAGCCGGAGACCTTCTTCATCGCCTTGGTCTGCGCCGAGGAGCCGACGCGCGACACCGAGAGGCCCACGTTAATGGCGGGGCGGATGCCCTGATAGAAGAGATTGGTCTCAAGGAAGATCTGGCCGTCGGTGATCGAGATCACGTTGGTCGGGATGTAAGCGGACACGTCGCCGGCCTGCGTCTCGATGATCGGCAGCGCGGTGAGCGAACCGTTGCCGTTGGCGTCGTTCATCTTGGCGGCGCGTTCGAGCAGGCGGCTGTGCAGATAGAAAACGTCGCCCGGATAGGCTTCGCGGCCCGGCGGACGGCGCAGCAGCAGCGACATCTGGCGATAGGCGACGGCCTGCTTGGAGAGGTCGTCGAACACGATCACGGCATGCATGCCGTTGTCGCGAAAATACTCGCCCATCGCAGCGCCGGTGTAAGGCGCCAGGAACTGAAGCGGCGCAGGCTCGGAGGCAGTGGCGGCGACGACGATGGAATAGTCCATCGCGCCATTCTCTTCGAGCTGGCGGACGATCTGCGCGACGGTCGAGCGCTTCTGGCCGACGGCAACATAGATGCAGTAGAGCTTCTTGCTCTCATCGTCGCCCGCATTGACGCCCTTCTGGTTGATGAAGGTGTCGATAGCAACGGCGGTCTTGCCGGTCTGGCGGTCGCCGATGATGAGCTCGCGCTGGCCGCGGCCGATCGGCACCAGCGCGTCGATCGCCTTGAGGCCGGTCTGCACCGGCTCGTGCACCGACTTGCGCGGAATGATGCCCGGCGCCTTCACCTCAACACGCGAGCGCTGGTCGGAGACAATCGGGCCCTTGCCGTCGATCGGGTTGCCGAGGCCGTCGACCACGCGGCCGAGCAGGCCCTTGCCGACCGGCACGTCCACGATGGTGCCGGTGCGCTTGACGGTGTCGCCTTCCTTGATCTCAGCGTCCGAGCCGAAGATCACGACGCCGACATTGTCGGCCTCCAGGTTGAGCGCCATGCCCTGCACGCCGTTGGCGAACGCGACCATCTCGCCGGCCTGAACGTTGTCGAGGCCGTGGATGCGGGCGATGCCGTCACCCACGCTCAGCACGGTGCCGACTTCGCTGACCTCGGCCTCGGTGCCGAAATTGGCGATCTGGTCCTTGATGACCTTGGAGATTTCTGCGGCGTTGATGTCCATGTTCAGCCTTTCATCGGACTGTCTGCAAGGGCTTGTTCAGCCCTTCATCGCGTGGGCGAGCTTGTTCAAACGGGTGCGGATGGAACTGTCGATCATCTGGCTGCCCATCTTGACGATGAGGCCACCCATAATCGCGGGATCGACAGCGAGATCGAGTGCCATGTCGCGGCCGATGCGCGCCTTCAGTTGCCTGGCCAGCGCGGTCTGCTGCGTCCTGGTGAGCGGGAAGGCGGACGTGATCTCGGCGCGCGTCTCGCCTTTGTGGGCTGAGAGCAGCGTATCGAAGGCGCGGATGACGGCGGGAATTTGCGCGAGGCGCCGGTTCTGCGCCAGCACGCCCAGCGTGCGGCTGGTGAGCGAATCGAGCCCGAGCGTGCCGGCTACCGCCTCGATTGCCCTGGCGGCTGCGTCCCGGCCGACCAGCGGACTCTGCGTCAGCGTGCGCAGATCGGCCGATTCGGCCAGCGCCGCCTTGAGCGTGGCAAGGCTCGCGGCGACCGAATCGAGCGCCTTGCCGTCCCGCGCGAGCTGAAACAGCGCGAGCGCGTAACGCCCCGCCAAGCTAGCCTGAATACCGCTGGAATTCTCCACGCGCGCCTATGCCCTCTTGTCGTCGATTTGAATTGCGCCAGAAAAGAGAGGGCGTTGGAACGCCCCCTCGACACGCCGGGGCGGTTAGCAGGGGTCGCCGGAGGATGCAAGCCGGGAGGGTCACGCCGGGGGTTGCCCGGCCTGGAACGCCGCCGGTGGCGCTTAGGGGTCGGTCTTGTCGGCCTGCCGGTTCTGGCAGCTATAGGCCAGCCGCTCGTTGGGCTGCGCCGGCAGCAGCCCCTCGATATCGGCCTGCATGCGCGCGAGCGCGGCGAGCCGCTGGGGGTCGATGGTGCAGCCCGACCAGCCGAGCTTCTCGCGCATGGCACGGGCCTGCTCGGCCGTTTTCGCGTCGACCAGATATTTGTCCGCCCGGTAGCGGCCGATGGCGGGATCGAACGACCGGACGGAGATGGAGGCTTCCTCTGCGGGGACGAGGACGCGCGACCATTGGCCGGCGCTTTGCACGAACTGGGTCTGGCCGTTGAGGCAGCCGTCCGCCGTCCAGCTAAAGGGAACGTCGGCCGTGTCCGAGACGGTGACGCGGCTCAGGGCGCTGTCGATACGGCAGAGATTCTCGCCGACGCCGGGCGCCTGCGCCAGGGCATCGCCCTCGGCCGCGTTGGCGGCGTTGGCCGGCGCCGGGCCCTCCGCGGCGCCGAAGCCAGGGCGGAGCAGAAAGGCGAGGATCGACGCAAGCAGCAGCACGCCCGAGCCGATGGCGAACAGGCGGGCGCGGCGTATCTCGCCCTTGGAGTGATCGAACGCGGCCGCGCCGCCCGTCACCGCCGCCAGCGCGAGCAGCACCGCCGCCAGCGCCATCACATTCTCGCGCCGGGCGATGGTGGTCTGTTGCGCTTCCTCGCGCGCCGCCAATGCCCGCTCGCGCGCGGCCAGCGCCACCTCGCCGGCGCGCTTGTCCGCATCGGCGCGGGCACGCTCGTCGGCCGCCTGTTGCGCCGCCTCGATCTCCGCCATGGACCGGCACGGCTCGCTCGACCGCTGGACCTGCACACCGGCCTGGCGCAGGAAGCTGGCGATCTCGCGATTGGAGACGGCGAAGCCATATTCCGCGTCGCTGCCGTCCGACAGCGAGCCGAAGCTGTTGAGGCCGACCACGCGCCCGCAATCGTCGATCAGCGGGCCGCCGCTGTTGCCCGCCGCCAGCGGGGCGGTGTGGAGGATGGTGTCGAACTGCTTGGAGGCGCGCCCGGCCGAGACGGTGCCGGAGGTGCGCACCGCGCTCATCGGGCGGATGATATCCTCCAGGCTCATCCCCTGCGCGCGGTCGACTGCGCCGGGATAGCCTATGGCGGTAACGTGATCGCCGTCATTGGGCGCGCCGGCGAGGAAGGTGGCGACCGGCAGGTTGGCGCCCTCCACTGCGAGCAACGCCAGATCGTTGCCGGGCGAGTAAGCGACGATCTTGCCACCGTAGCTCTTGGCCCCTTCCGGCGGGATGACACCGATGACGATGTTCGGCTCGGTGCGGACCAGCTCGACGACATGGGCGTTGGTGAGCACGCGGCCGGGCGCGATCACCACGCCGCTGCCGTGGCCGACGAAATAGGCGTTGTCGCCGTCCGTCGCGACGAGGGCGACGCGGACCACGCTGCGCGAGGCGGCGGCGACATCCTGCGTATCCGCCCGCGCCGGCAGAAGCGGCAGGGCGACCAGCAGCAGGCAGAGAAGAACCGCGGCAAGCGGACGGGGAAGGCCCTGGATGCGTGGCGTCATGTCCTGCCTCTTAGCCGCCGCCGCGCGATCCCGACAGGGGGATTCGTCGGCGGGTGCCTTTGAACGCAAGGCGTGGGAAGCGGGGCGGCGCTGGCGGGGGTATGTGGACACTTATGAACAACGATTCGACGATTTTTCCCGGCCGTGGCGCTGTAGGATCGGGCGCCGCCCTGTTGGATCCGGCGGAGCGCGCCTATATCGCGGACACCGATGGCGCATCCTGGGGAGCGAGCCACATGAGCGATCCGACAGGCCCCCTCGCCGGGCTCAGCGATGCGCAGGCGCTGGCCGCGTTCGAGGCGCGCGACCGGACGATGGACGGACGGTTCGTGGTCGCGGTCAAGACCACCGGCATCTACTGCAAGCCGAGCTGCCCGGCCCGCCGGCCGCGGCGCGAGAACATCCTGCTGATGCGCGACGGTGCGGCGGCGCGGGCCGCCGGCTTCCGCCCGTGCCGGCGCTGCAAGCCGGACGATGCCGGACGCGACCGCGCCGCCGTCGCCCGCGCCCTCGCGCTGATCGAGGCGAGCGAGACACCGCCGCCGCTCGCCGGGCTGGCCCGCGCGGTCGGCTACGCACCGCACCATTTCCAGCGGCTGTTCACCCGCGATGTGGGGGTTTCTCCCGCCGCTTATGCCCGGCAAATCCGCGCGCGGCGGCTGGCGGCGGCGCTGGAGGGCGAGGCGCGGATCACCGACGCCATTTACGACGCCGGCTACGAGGCACCCAGCCGCGCCTATGCGGACGCGCGGGCGCATCTCGGCATGAGCCCCTCGGCCTGGCGCAAGGGCGGCGCGGGCGTGACGATCCGCTTCGCCGTGGTGCCGAGCGCGCTCGGGCCGCTGCTCGTCGCCGCGACCGACAAGGGGCTGTGCCGGATCAGCTTCGACGAGGACGAGGCGGCCCTGCGGGCGCGCTTCCCACATGCGACCATCGTGGCGGGCGATGCGGCGTTCGCGGCGCTGGTCGCCGAGGTGGTCGCGCTGGTCGACGATCCGGCGCGGGCGCACAGCCTGCCGGTCGACGTGGCGGGCACCGCCTTCCAGCAGGCGGTGTGGGCGGCCCTGCGCGCGATCCCGGCCGGCGAAACGCGCAGCTATGGCGAGATCGCCGCCACGATCGGCAAGCCGGGCGCCGTGCGCGCGGTGGGATCGGCCTGCGGCGGCAACAACCTCGCCGTGCTGATCCCCTGCCACCGCGTGCTGCGCGGCGACGGCGCGCTCGGCGGCTATGCCTACGGCCTGCCGCGCAAGGAAGCGCTGCTGCGGCGCGAGGGGCACGATAAGGCCCTACCCTGACCGGATCATGGCGACGCGAAGGCGGTGAGAGCGCCGGCAGCGGCCGCGGGCATTTTCGCCCGGTCGCATCCGCCCAACGTGCCACCGCGCGCCGCGCAACCGGAGCGGCGCTCGGCGGTTTCCGCGACGCCATGGCACCCGATCAACGGCACGCCATCGCACATTGATTGCCTCGCTCCCGAGTCGACCCGCCCGTCCGGGTCGCGCAGCCGCCCGGTTCACCCCCCTCCCATCGCCGGGCGGCTGCATCCGGCAGCGGCAGACGACCGAAGCCGCAAATATCGGGAAGAAAAACGGCGCCGGCCCACCAATTTCCATAGGTTTCCGATAGAAACTGAATTGGGTATAAGCGCGCCTAACGTTACGGAATCCGATAATCCCACCGAAGTTCTTCTTCACGCTCCACGGTCAAATCCCCGAAATGTCCCATTTCGGGATAGATCGCTCGTATTACTGCCGCTCCCTCGCTGGAATCTGTTTTAATAAAAGGTTAAAATTCGGGTTCGCCTGGGAATGGGACCCAGGCAATCCTCAGCAGTTTCGTGGGAAGGTGGGAAACTCATGAATATCCTGAAAACGCTGGCGGCAGCGACCGCCCTGTCCGTCGTCATGTCCGCCCCGGCCATGGCGGACGTGAAGACCGTTAGCTTCACCAACATCAAGGCCGAATGGTATGACTGGTCCGGCGGCTTCAATGTCGTTCCGGATAATAACGGTACTCCCGACGCCTCGGTCGAATGGGGCAAGAACGGCCGTTCGGGTTATGCGTTCACGACGACGCTGCCCGCAATCTCGGTCGACACCGACATCCAGATGTCCGGGCTCACCACGATCGGCGAGTTCACGCATTTCAATTACGTGATCGACAGCGGCTCCGGCATCTCCAGCATCAAGCTCAAGCTGCTGATGGATGTTTACGTGGGTGACGACCTCGTGGACAACGTGGCCTTCTATTATTCCTTCAACCACTGGGAAACGCCGAACGGCAGCAATCCCTGCGCCGACGGCAATCCGCACGGCAGCGGCGTCAACGTCAATGGCTGCGCCGACAATGTCCGCGTGAACTTCCTCCAGGATTCCGGATCGTTCACGCTCGACGGGTTCGAATATGCGCTCGACGTGGAGGGCTTCCTCCTCCCCAACGGCAGCGAGGCCACGACCTTCTGGACCAAGGAAAAAGCCACCAACACCGCCGAGCTGCAAGGCCGGGTGGTGCTGCGCAGCCTGGCCGGCGCAGTGCCGGAGCCCGCAACCTGGGCGATGATGATCGGCGGTTTCGCCATCGCCGGCGCCTCGCTGCGCCGCCGGAAAACGGCCGTCAGCTTCGCCTGAAGCCCAACGGCAGAAGACCCGAAAGCCCCGGTTTCGCGACCGGGGCTTTTTTTGGCGACTGTCGCGCGCGAACGTGTCTCTCCGCATTGGTCATTGGCTTGCCGTCACCCCGGACTTGACCCGGGGTCCCGCTTCGTCGGTCACGCAAGCAAAGCCGATGGCGCTGCGATACCGATCGGTCACGGCGGACAGGTGGTCGCCCGGTCGGATGAGAAAGCGGGATCCCGGATCAAGTCCGGGGTGACGAGGAGCGGGTGGTTTCCGGTCGCCCGATCCGGATGTGGTCGCGACCGTCGCGCCCGGCTCAGGTGCCGGGGATGGGCGGCACGGGTTGGGGCGGTGCGTCCGGATCGTCCTCGTGCACGTCGATCTTGCCGAGGCCGACATGGCTGCGGCGGCGGCTGTAGCCGAAATAGACGAACAGGCCGATGACCGCCCAGATGGCGAACAGCCACTTGCTCTTCTCGTCCAGGCTCCAGAACAGATAGATGCAGCCCAGGATGGAGAGCGGCGCGATCAGCGTGACGAGCGGCGTGCGAAACGGGCGGGGCCGTGCCGAGTCGGTCCGGCGCAGCACCATCACCGCGATCGACACCGCGCCGAAGGCGAACAGCGTGCCCGAGTTGGAGATATTGGCGAGCTGGCCGACCGGGAAGAAGCCGGCGAACAACGCCACCGCGACGCCGGTGAGCAGCGTGATGATATGCGGGGTGTGGAAGCGCGGATGGACGCGGCTGAACAGCTCCGGCAGCAGCCCGTCGCGGCTCATCACGAAGAAGATGCGTGTCTGCCCGAACATCATCATCAGAATGACCGAGGGCAGCGCGAGGATAGCGGCGAGGCCGACGAGATTGCCGATCTGCGGCCAGCCGATCTGGCGCAGCGTCCACGCCAGCGCCTCCTTGGAGCAGACCACCGCCTGATCGGAAATGGCGCTGCACTGCGCGGCGAGCGCGCGGCTGCCCGGCTCCAGCCCTTCGCCGCCCACCATGACCGGCTGCGCGCCGACCGAGCCGATGACGCCGGCGGCGACCAGCAGGTAGAAAACGGTGCAGATGGCGAGGCTGCCCATCAGGCCGATCGGCATGTTGCGCTGCGGATTGCGGGTCTCCTCCGCCGCCGTCGACACCGCATCGAACCCGACATAAGCGAAGAAGATCGATGCGGCCGCCGCCGAAATGCCGCCGAAGCCCAGGGGCGCGAACGGCTCGAATTCCTCCATCCGCATCGCCGGCAGCGCCAGCACGACGAAGGCGGTGAGCGCGACGACCTTGATCGCCACCAGCACGGCGTTGACCGTGGCGGATTCCTTGGTGCCGCGCACCAGCAGCAGCGTGACCAGCACCGCGATGACCATCGCCGGCAGGTTGATCGTGCCGCCGTCGAACGGCCCGAGGGTCAGCGCGTCCGGCACGTCCATGTGAAAGGCGGCCTCGACATAGCCGATCATATAGCCCGACCAGCCGACCGAGACCGCACCGGCCGCCACCGCATATTCGAGGATCAGCGCCCAGCCGACCATCCATGCGATCAGCTCGCCCATCACGGCATAGCTGTAGGTGTAGGCGGAACCGGAGACCGGGACCATCGAGGCCATTTCCGCGTAGCAGAGCGCGGCGACGGCGCAGACCAGCCCGGCGATGATAAAGCTCACCATCATGCCCGGCCCGGCCTTCTGCGCCGCTTCCGCCGTCAGCACGAAGATGCCGGTGCCGATGACCGCGCCGACGCCCAGCATGGTAAGCTGGAAGGCGCCGAGCGAGCGGTGCAGGGCTTTCTTTTCGGCGGTGGCGAGAATGGCGTCGAGCGGCTTGATGCGGCCGAAGATCATAGGCTGGTCCGTCTCTTTTTCCCCGGCCGGCGACGCGGCGCCGATCCTCCCTGAGTAGGCGCGCAGACTATCGCCTAATTCGTCCCGCGCAAGCGAGCATCATGGGCGCGGCCGCGCGGCGACGGTCCCTAGCGCGCCAGCATCGGCCCGAGCGGACGGCCGGCGAAGATATGGACGTGGAGGTGCGGCACCTCCTGCCCGGCGTCCGGCCCGGTGTTGGCGAGCAGGCGATAGCCCGGCGCGACCATCCCGGCCGCGCGCGCTACCGTGCCGACCGCGCGCACGAAACCGGCGATCTCCGCATCGCTGGCGCGCGCCGAGAAATCGTCCCAGCTCACATAGGCGCCCTTGGGGATGACGAGGATGTGCGCGGGCGCCTGCGGAGCGATGTCGTGGAAGGCGAGGGCGTGCTCGTCCTCATAGACCGTCTTGCTGGGGATCTCGCCGCGCAGGATGCGGGCGAAGATGTTGGTCTCGTCATAGGGCTGGGTCGCGTCGATCGCCATGGGCCTGCTCCTCGAAGAATGGCGCCGGAGTCGGGCCCGGCTTTCGCCACAGCTGCTAGCGCAGCGCGCGGGCGGCTGTCCATGCGGGCGGGGGCGGATTGCGACCGGACGGATCCGTTCGCTCCGGGCTTGTCGGGGTCCGTCCTGAGCGCCTGCCGCAGACGGGCAGGCGAAGGAGGCCGCTTTTCTTCGATGCGCCGGGGTGAAAAAGGTCGGCTTTTCGACAAGCTCCGGACGAGCGGAGAGGAATGGGATTGGGTCTCTAACCCGGCTGGCGCGCCGCCTTCTCGGCGAGGCCGGAGACGCCCTCGCGCCGGTCCAACTCGGCATAGACGTCGGCAAGCGGCACCCCGCAATCGGCGAGCAGCACGGTGAGGTGAAAGAGCAGGTCCGCCGCCTCGCCGGTCAGCGCGGCCTTGTCGTCGCCCAGCGCCGCGATCACCGTCTCGACCGCTTCCTCGCCCAGCTTCTGCGCCATCTTGCACCGGCCCTTGACGCGCAGTTTCGCGACATAGGAGGATTCCGGGTCCGCCGCGCGGCGCGCAATGATGGTCTGTTCGAGGCGGTCGAGCGTGGTCATGGGGCTGTCCTCGTCTGTGGCCCGGCCAGCGTCAAGCCTTTCGCGCGGCCTGGGGCGATTGGAGCACCGCGCCTCAGGCGCCGCGCACGGGGATCCCCGCCGCCGCCAGCGCCGCGCGAGCCTGCGCGATGCTGTGGGTGCCGAAATGGAAGATGGAGGCGGCCAGCACCGCGCTGGCATGGCCCTCGACGACGCCGTCGACCAGATGCTGGAGCGTGCCGACGCCGCCCGACGCGATGACCGGCACGGCCACCGAATCGGCGATGGCGCGGGTCAGCGCCAGATCGTAGCCGGCCTGCGTGCCGTCGCCGTCCATCGAGGTGACGAGCAGCTCGCCCGCGCCCAGTTCGGCGAGGCGGCGGGCATGGGCGAGCGCGTCGACGCCGGTGCCCTTGCGGCCGCCATGGGTGAAAATCTCCCACCGGCCCTCGCCCACCCGGCGCGCATCGACCGAGCCGACCACGCATTGCGCGCCGAAGCGGTCGGCGAGGTCCGCGACCAGCTCCGGCCGGGCGACGGCGGCGCTGTTCACCGCCACCTTGTCCGCCCCGGCGAGCAGCAGCGCGCGCGCATCCTCCACGCTGCGCACGCCGCCGCCGACGGTGAGCGGCATGAAGCAGACCGCCGCCGTGCGCGCGACGATATCGAGCAACGTGCCGCGATTCTCGTGGGTGGCGGTGATGTCGAGGAAGCACAGTTCGTCCGCCCCGGCGGCATCATAGACCCGCGCCTGCTCGACCGGATCGCCGGCATCGCGCAGGTCGACGAAGTTGACGCCCTTGACCACGCGGCCGTTGGCGACGTCGAGACAGGGGATGATGCGGGTGCGGACGGTCATCGCGGCAGGGCCTTTGCGGCCGGCCGACTGGCGCGAATGGCGGGCGCGGTCGACATGTCTTGCCGCCCTTCTTGCGTTGGAGCAGACAATGGCGCGCGTTCACATGGTCCTTGACGGGGGCATGTGCCACGCGGACTGTCCTCCTCGCTCAGGGTGACATCCACGCCCATGTGGAGTGGATCGGGCTGCTGGAGCGGCGGCGCGATGGTGCCGTGACGATCGCCACCGATGCGGCCTTCTCGACCGCCCGCGACACGAACGCCGGCGGCGTTCGTGGCCGCCACGGGGGAGACGAGCCGCACAGGGGCGATCACTGCAAAAGCGCCTGTCACACCCGCAAATACGCCGGTTCGGCCGCCGGAATGGCATGGAAGGCGGCGGTTCCCAATCCACGTCACCCCGGATTTGATCCGGGATCCCGCTTTTCTCGCACGCGACGAGGCGGTCGGATGTCTATCGTCGCCCGCATCCATCGGCATCGGCTCGGCGCCGGTCCCGAAGGCGTCACCCCCGATGAGCGGGCCGTGACCGGCCGGCTTGTGCGAGCGGGAAGCGGGACCCCGGATCAAATCCGGGGTGACGTGGGGGCTCTGATTGTTTTCGGATCGTAAATGGGCGCGAGGCAGAGGGCTATCCGCACGCGGCGTGCTAGACCTGCCGCTTCCGCTGGGGCCGGGCGTTGGCGAGGCATGGTGCGCGCGGCGTGTTTCGACTTCGCTCGACACGAACGGACACGCTGGGAGCGCCCTCGTCATGCCGCTCTGGCCACGGAAATAGCGGTCTTGAGGTCGAGGCGGCCATCGTAGAGCGCGCGCCCCGTCACCACGCCCTCAACGCCGTCCGCCGCGTGCAGGCTGAGCACGCGAATGTCCGCGATGCCCGCGACGCCGCCGCTGGCGATGACCGGAATGTCGACGGCGCGGGCGAGGTCGACCGTCGCGGCGACGTTGCAACCCTTGAGCAGCCCGTCACGGCCCACGTCCGTGAACAAGAGCGAGGCGACGCCGGCATCCTCGAACCGGCGGGCGAGATCGATCACCGGCATGTCCGACTTTTCCGCCCAGCCGTCGGTCGCGATCATGCCGTCGCGCGCGTCCACGGCGACGACGATGCCGCCGGGATAGGCGGCCGCCATATCCTTGACAAACTGCGGGTTCTTGAGTGCCGCCGTGCCGATCACCACGCGCGAGATGCCGAGATCGAACCAGCCCTTGACCGCACGCTCATCGCGGATGCCGCCGCCGAGCTGGACGTGGCCGGGGAAAGCGGAGACGATCGCGGCGATGGCCGCGCCGTTGACCGCATGGCCGGCAAACGAGCCGTCGAGATCGACGACATGGAGGAAATCCGAGCCCTGCTCCGCGAACAGCAGCGCCTGCGCGGCGGGATCGTCGCCATAGACGGTGGCGCGGTCCATATCGCCCTCGGCGAGACGGACGACCTGCCCGCCCTTGAGGTCGATGGCGGGGAACACGATGAACGGGGGAATGGCGCCGGGCTGGCTCATCTAGGGTGTCCACTCCAGGAAACGGCCGAGCGTCGCGATGCCATAGGCCTGGCTCTTCTCGGGGTGGAACTGCACGCCGAGAATATTGTCCCGGCCCACGGCGGCGACCAATGGCCCGCCATGATCGGTCGTGGCGACGACCGTGGCCGGATCGGCGGCATCGAAATGGTAGCTGTGCAGGAAATAGGCCTCGCCCGGCACGATCAGCGGATGCGGGCGAACGAGCGCCACGTCGTTCCAGCCCATGTGCGGCACCTTGATCGCGGGATCGGCGCGCTCGATCAGGCGGACCGTGCCGAGGATCCAGCCCAGCCCCGCGTGCCGGCCGAACTCCTCGCCCGCCTCGGCGAGAAGCTGCATGCCCACGCAGATGCCGAGGAACGGCCGGCCGCGCTCGAATACCGCCTCGCGCATCGCCGCCTCCATGCCGGGGATGGCGCGCAGCGGCTCGATACAGGCGCGGAAGGCGCCGACGCCGGGCAGCACGATGCGGTCGGCGCGGCGCACCGCCTCGGGATCGGCGGTGATCGCCACGTCGCGCGCGCCTGCCGCCAGCAGCGCATTGTGCACGGAGCGAAGATTGCCGGCGCCATAATCGATGAGCGCGATGGTCATCCGTCAGCCGCCGAGCGTGCCCTTGGTGGAGGGAATCGCATCGCCCTTGCGCGGGTCGATCTGCACCGCCTGGCGCAGCGCGCGGGCCAGCCCCTTGAAGCAGCTCTCCACGATATGGTGGTTGTTGCTGCCGTAGAGATTTTCGACATGCAGGGTGATGCCGGCGCTCTGCGCGAAGCTCTGGAACCAGTGCTCGATCATCTCGGTATCCCACTCGCCCAGCCGGTCGACAGCGATGGCGACCTTCCACACGAAATAGGGCCGTCCGCTGATGTCCAGCGCGACGCGGGTCAGCGTCTCGTCCATCGGCGCGTGCGCCTCGCCGTAGCGGGTGATACCGCGCTTGTCGCCCAGCGCCCTGGCGATCGCCTCGCCGATGGCGATGCCGGTATCCTCGGTGGTATGGTGCTGGTCGACATGCAGGTCGCCCACCGTTTTCACATCGAGGTCGATCAGCGAGTGGCGCGAAAGCTGCTCCAGCATATGGTCGAAGAAGCCGATACCGGTGGAAATGCTGTACTGGCCGGTGCCGTCCAGATTGACGCGCACGTCAATGGACGTCTCGGCGGTTTTCCTGCTGATCTCGGCGGTGCGCATGGTGGGCGTATAGCGCGCTTGGCCGTGTGCGCAATCCGCTTCGTCCGTTCCGCCGGATCGCGCACGGCGCCATGCCGCCACCGGCCGCACGCTCGGCGCTTGACCGCTCCGATGCCGCCGCTAGGACTGTCGCCATGACGGACGATACACCCGACAGCCTGATTCCCTACGACGAAATCGTCCAGGAGGCCCTGCGGGCCATTCCCGGCCGGGTGCTGCGCGACATTGCGATAACCGGCGCGCTGCCGGGCAACCATCATTTCTACATCACCTTCAAGACGCAGGCGCCGGGCGTCTCCATTCCGCCGTGGCTGATCGAGCGCTTCCCGGACGAGATGACCGTCGTCCTCCAGCATAAGTTCTGGGACCTGAAGGTGACGGATGCCGGGTTCGAGGTGAGCCTCACCTTCAATCAGGTGCCGGCGCATCTGGTGATCCCCTACGCCGCGCTGCGCTTCTTCGTCGATCCGGCGGTGAATTTCAGCCTGGAATTTCAGGTGCAGGACAGCGACGACGAGCCCGACCCGCACGACGCCGCCGCCGAGAACGACAAGAGCGCGGACGGCGACGACGGCTCCAACGTGGTGACGGTGGACTTCGGCAAGAAGAAATAGGGCGAGGCTGCACCGGCTCGGGCGATGAGCCGGGCAGGGCGTCGTCAAGAGCAGGCCAGTCCATGACTGGCGACCAGCTTCTCCACCGTCTCCGAATGATAGGCTGGGCGCGGTCCTAAACGGACATGTGCTCCTGCGCGGCAGGAGCTCAGGATAGAAAGAAGCCTACATACGCCCTGGCCTCCTGCCTGCGCAGGAGCACGCCGGTTCGCATGAACACGCCACGCCTGGAGGGCCGCCAGTCCTCCGCCGGGCGGCCGCTACGTCCGCCGCCAGATCCCCTTGCCGGGCAGATGATCGCGGCCGGGCGGGGCGGAGAGATCCACGACCGGCCCGAGCGGAACGATGCCGCCGGGGTTGACGTTGCTCAGCCGCCAGTAGTTGGACTTGATCCGGTCCAGATTCACCGTCTCGGCGATGCCGGGCCATTGATACAGCTCGCGCAGATAGCCGGAGAGCGCGGGATACTCGGCGATGCGGCGCAGGTTGCACTTGAACGCGCCGTAATAGCCGACATCGAAGCGCACCAATGTGACGAACAGCCGCCAGTCCGCCTCGGTGCAATATTCGCCCACGAGATAGCGGCTGCCGCCGAGATGCGCGTCGATCCGGTCGAGCGTCTCGAACACACCGCGCGCCGCCTCGTCATAGGCGGCCTGCGCGGTGGCGAAGCCGGCGCGATAGACGCCGTTGTTGACGCTCGGGTAGATGAGCGCGTTCCAGCGGTCGATCCCGGCGCGCAGCGGCTCGGGATAGAGGTCGAGCCGGTTGCCGGTGAGGCCATCGAACGCGCTGTTGAACATGCGGATGATCTCGGAGGATTCGTTGTTGACGATTGTCCGCTGCTTTTTGTCCCACAGCACCGGCACCGTAACCTTGCCGGTATAATGCGGCACGCTCTCGCCGTAGAGGCGGTGGAGCGGCCAGCCGCCCGGCTCCGGCCCGTCCGCGCTCTCGGCGAAAGTCCAGCCTTCCGAGCCGAGATCGTCGACGGCGAAGGAGACGGAGATCACGTCCTCCAACCCCTTGAGCGCGCGGACGGCCAGCGTGCGGCCAGCCCATGGGCAGCCCCAGGCGACCCAAAGGTGATAGCGCCCCGCCTCGGCCGGGAAGGGGGCGGCCGGATCGGGCGAGACGGCGTCGCGGAACAGGCTGTCCATGCGCACGAAGCGCCCGTCCTTGATCTCCTCGGCCGCCGGCAGCGTATCGACCCAGCGCCCGTCCACCATGCCCGCCATGCCGCCTGCTCCTCGTTTGCACCGATCGAGACCCGATTAGACAGCAGCGCGGCGCCCGTGTCGAGCGGCGTGCGGATCGGGCGGCCCTAGCGCGCCGCCCGTTTGGCGGTGAAGCTGAAGGTCACGGCAACGGCGTCCTTGATATCGTCGGTCGAGGCCCATTGGCCCGAGCCGACGCCGAACGCGGTGCGGCTGAGCGTCGCCGAACCGGTCGCCTTCGCCTCGTCGCCCTTGATATCGAGGGTGAAATCGAGCGTCACCGGCTTGTTCTGCCCGTGGAAGGCGAGGGTGCCGGCCGCGCGGTAGGCGTTGCCGCCGCGATGGGTGACGCGGCTGGAGCGGAAGCGCGCGCGGGGATGCGCGGCGACATCGAAGAAGCTGTCGCTGGCGAGCATGTTGTCACGCTCGCTGTCGGCGCTGTCGACCGAGGCGAGGTCGATGGTGACGCTGATCGTCGAGCCGGGGAGATCCTCGGGATCGAAGACGATATCGGCATCCCAGCGCTGGAAGCTGCCCTCGACCGGCATGCCCGAATAATCGGCACGGAAGCCGAGCTTGCCGCCCGCCTGCACGCGCCACGGCGTGGCGGCTGCGGCGGTCTTCCCGGCCTCGGCCTCCGCCTGCGCGTCGTTGGCTGCATTCACCGGCGCGGGGAGGGCGGCGGCGGCATTGGCGAGTATATCCTCGGCGGCGTTCTCCACCGCGGCGGTCAGCTCCGTCTGCGGCGCGGTGCGTGGCGGCGGGGCGGAGAAAGGCCAGAGCTTGGCGGCGGCGAGCGCGCCGGCCCCGCCGAGCAAGGCGACGATCGCGCCGATGGTGAGACCGCGCCGGCTGGCGACGGCGCGCGGCATCATGCGCCCGATCACATCGTCGCGCAGCATATGGTGGCGCAGCGCCCCGGCGACGTGCAGCACGACCAGCCCGACGAACAGCCATGCGATAAGCGAATGCGCGGCCTCCGCCGGCTTGTTCCACCCCGCTCCGAGCGGCAGATGCGGCCACGGCACCATGCCGAACAGCAGGGTCTGCACCCGCACCGGCGCGGTCGAGACGACGATCCAGCCGGTGAGCGGCCCGGCGATCATCACAAAATACAGGAGCGCGTGCGTCGCGCTGGCGAGGAAGGAGAGCGCCGGGCTCGCCGCCACCGGCGCGGGGCGTGGCACGGCCAGCCGGATGCCGAGTCGCGCCAGGCTGAACAGTAGGATGGCGATGCCGACCGACTTGTGGAGCTGGAAGGCGATGAACTGCGGCACATTGGCGAGCGTCTCCAGCCGCCAGCCGAGCGAGAGCTGGAACAGCAGCAAGGCAGCGAGCAGCCAGTGCAGGAAGATGGCGGCGCTGGAATAGCGGGCTGGCGGCGGGGCGGATGCGCTCATGACGGCCTGTTCGTCTCCTCTGCGGGGTCACGGCACTGATAACAGGCCGTTCCCTGCTGCCCGCGTTGCCAGCGGCGCGCGCGCTTGGCAAGCGCCGGCGGCTCAAGCCGTCCTTCCCTATGGTGGCATGGAGGCATCCGCGGGGCATCGTCCGCACCGGATCGCCGGGGCCGTAGCGGCACAGGAAGCCATCGAAGGGACATGGGGCAAGCCGCCCCACCCGTGCCATAATGGAACAGCCGCACGTTTTCTTCTTGCGAAGAGAATGCATTAAGTCATAAAATCACCACGGGTCCTCAGAACATGTTGTGGGAAACAGGGGCAATGCGGCTGTGCCGCAGCGTTCCGTTCGTGGGAGAGGATGCCGTGTTGGACGGGCATTCCGTGCTGGGCGAGCGCGCCCCGCACGCACCGATCATGGCGCAGCGAACCGCGCCGCCGTTCCCAAGCGGGGACGGGCGGGAAAGCCGGGACGTCAAACTCGCCAAATTGCTGGATCTCGCCGGGACGCTGGACGTCGCGACGGGCGCCTGGCTCTCCCCGATCACGGGGCAGGGGACGGTCGGCCTGCCGCTGGCGATCGTCGGCCATGTCGTCTGGACCGATGTGGAGCGGACGATCACCGCCGCCAACGCCATTCCCGGCCTGTTCGCCAGCATGCCGGCGCCCCTTTCCGCCCCCTGCGTGCATGAGCATGTCGTCTGCGCCATCGGCGACCGCACGACCGGCCGCGCCGCACTGTTCCTGCGCCCGCGCCCCTGGCACGCCTCGGTCCGTGCGCAACTGGGCGAGGCGATCGAGCGAATCCGCCAGCTCGTCCACATGGCATGGATCATCCATGGCGAGATAGCCGACGAGCCGGCGGCGCCCGGCATGGCGCCGGAGACGCAGCCCGCCGAGCTGCTGGCCGAGCAATGCCCGTTCGGCATGCTGGTGCTCGATATCGACCAGCATGTCCACCTGGCCAACGCCCCGGCGCGGCTGCTGATCGCGGATTCCGACGTTGCCGGCATGATCGGCGGACGCATGGTGCTGAGCGATTCGGGCGACGCCATCCGTTTTCAGGTCGCCCTGCGCGCGGTGCTGGCGCGCGATGGCGGCCGCAACCGCCAATCCATCGCCATCACCGGCCGGGACGGCGCACCGCTGCTCGTCTCCATCTCCCGCCTGCCGGACAGCAGCGCGGAGGCGCGGGCCTGCATCATCGTCACCCGGCCCACCGCCGCGCCGGAGCCGGACATCCATCCGCTCGCCGAGCATTTCAACCTCACCCCGGTCGAGGCGCGCGTGGTCTGCCAGCTCGCCAAGGGCCTGAGCGTGCAGGACGCCGCGCATGCCCTGCAACTCAAGGTGCAGACGGTGCGCACCTACCTCAAGCAGATCTTTCAGAAGACCGGCACGCACCGGCAGGTGGAGCTGATGCAGCTCATGCAGAACGGGACGCTGCCGGTCCTTTATTGAAGGCCCGCGCGCCCACCGGCCGGCATCGCCGCCCCCGCGCCGGGGCGCCGGTGCCGGTGTGCACGATTCTCGCGATATTTCAGGATGAAACCCCCCATTTCGGGAGGGGGTTAATCCCCATCTGCTGCAACGAATTACCCCAACTGGCCATGGTGGATTTTCCGCCTTTCAAAGATTCTGCAACGGCCGCGCTTCCGGTGCGGAAAACGGGGCTGACGACGTCGTCCGTGGCCCCCATGAAACGTGGGAGACCTCATTATGAAAACGCTTCTTGCAACCACGGCGGTTGTCTTCGCCCTCGCGGCCCTACCGGCCGCAGCGCTGGCCCAGGATGCCGGCTCGATCGGTGGCGCCGCCGCCAACGGAGGCGGGACCGCCGCCAATGTCGATGACAGCGGCAACACCGCAACCGACAGCTTCAACCACACCGCCAACACCAGCGTGGCGGATTCGGGCAACAAGACTGTGTCCGATTCCGGTAACAAGAGCGTGTCCGACTCCGGCAACAAGACCGTGTCCGACACTGGAAATACCGCGGTGAGCGTGGCTGACTCGGGCAACAAGACCGAAAACACCACGATCAACTCGGACAAGTCGCGCAACACGAGCGTGGCGGACTCCGGCAACACCAATGTCGACAAATCGCGCACGACCAACACCAGCATCGCGGACTCGGGCAACAAGACCGAGAACACCACGGTCAATCTGGACAAGTCGCGCACGACCAACACGAGCGTGGCGGATTCGGGCAACACGACTGTCTCCGACTCCGGTAACAAGACCGTCTCCGATTCCGGCAACAGCGCGGTGAGCGTGGCTGACTCGGGCAACAAGACCGAGAACACCACGGTCAACCACACCAGCAACACCACGACCAATTTCGACAAGTCGCGGACCACCAACACCACGATCAATTCCGATAAGTCGCGCACGACCAACACCACGACCAGCGTGGCCGACTCGGGCAACAAGACCGTCACCGATTCCGGCAACAGCGCGGTGAGCGTGGCTGACTCGGGCAACCGCACCGAGAACAAGACCAACAACATCGACAACTCGCGCAACACCAACACCAGCGTTTCCGACTCCGGGAACAAGACGGTGAGCGTGGCCGATTCGGGCAATGACAGCTCGGATCACTCGATCGATCTGGCGGTCACGCAATCGGGCAACAAAGCTCAGGCGCAGACCTCCAACTGGTTCGGCGATGGCGCGCAGGTCGCGACCAGCACGCTGGCCAGCTACGTCACCGGCGTGAGCGTGGCCAACGCATCGGCGTTCGGCGCGACCACCGCCGACAACCGGCTGACCAACGGCGGCAGCGCCTTCCAGAACTTCGCCGGTCTGCAAGCGCTCAACCAGAACACCGGCGTAGGAGCCTCGCAAAACGCGTCGGTCACTACGTCCGTGACAACGGGTGACGTGTCGTTCTGACTCTGAATCCCACCTGAGCGATACGGGAGCCGACGCGTCGTCCAAATTCCCCCCGGATGGCGCGCCGGCTTCCCGCCTCGCACCGGACCACGGTGCGGACCAGACCTATGAAGGATGGCATCATGCCCAGGATCATCAAGGGCGGCACACGCACGGCACTCGCCTGCCTGCTGGCCGGATCGGCCATCTCCGCCGGTACCCCGGCGACGGCCCAGCCCGCACCCGCGCCCGACACCGGCGCACCCGACGCGCTGTTTACGCAGGCGCCGATCTCCGAGGCGGAGCTGGCGGCGACCACCGGCCGCGAAAAGAGCAACTGGATGAGCGCCTCGGCCAACAACAACGCCGTGGTGAGCGGCAATCAGGTCGGCGACAACAACGTCACCGGCAACGTCAACGTGACCGATTCGGCGTTCCAGAACGTCAGCGGCATCTCGATGGTGAATTTCAACACCGGCAACAACAGCTCGATCAACGCGGCGATGAGCGTCAACCTGCACATCACCTACGCACCGCCGGCGGCCCCGTGATGAGCGGCCCGGCGCCTCGCGACCGCACGCGCCGGTTGGCGCCGGGGATGGCGCTGGCCGGGATGCTGGCCGCCCTGTCGTTGGCAAGTCCGGCGCAGGCGGAAGCGACCGCGCAGGCCGAGCCGCACAGCAGCTTCATCATCCCCACCATGCCCGGCAGCGGCTTCCGCGTCGACATGGGAACAATGCTCGACCGGCGCTTCTACTCGGTCATCCGCCAGCGCTACGATTATAGCTGCGGCTCGGCCGCGCTCGCGACGCTGATGCGCTACCATTACGGCATCGCCGTCGACGAACAGGCGACCTTCACCGGCATGTGGGAGCAGGGCGACCAGGACGCGATCCGCAAGAGCGGCTTCTCGCTGCTCGACATGAAGCGCTACCTGGCCGCCCACGGGCTGGAGACGCAGGGTTTCCGCGTGACGCTGGACCAGATCGCCCAGACCGGCGTGCCCGGCATCGCGCTCACCGTAACCCGGGGCTACCATCATTTCGTCGTCATCAAGGGCGTGAGCGAGCGCAGCGTGCTGGTCGGCGATCCCTCGCGCGGCCTCATTCGCTACTCGCGCGACGAGTTCGGCAAGCTCTGGGACGGCCTCTATTTCGTCATCACCAGCGCCCGCGAGGTCGGGCAAGCCTCGTTCAACCGGCCCGCGCAATGGGCGGTCGTCGGCAATGTGCCACTCACCGGCCCGCAATCGCATCCGCCCGAGAGCGAGGTCGTGCGCATCGGCACGGCGGCGCCGATCTTTGGAGAGCTTTGAGCCATGCGCCTGAACCATGCCCTGCTCGCCTTGATGATGGGCCCGACCCTCATCTCCGCCAGTCCGCCGCTGTTCGACAGCCCCGCGCTGAGCGACGCGGAGCTGGCGCAGGCGCGCGGCGGATTCGAGCTGCCGGGCGGCATCAAGGTCGATTTCGGCGTCATCATGCGCACCACCATGAACGGCACCACGATCCTTGAGACGACCCTCCGCACGATCGGCGATACGGTGCAGGCGAGCGTGCAGACCGCCGTGGGCGGGCAGATCGCCGTCGCCGGCAAGACCGTGGCCTACGCTGGCAACGGCGAGGCGAGCGCCTCGGCCGGCGGCACATCGGCGCAGGCGAGCGCACCGGGGGGCATCGGGCAGACCGCCGCCACCGCCGGATCGACCAGCGCGCAGGCGGCGCAAGGCACGGGCGGGCTCGCCACGGTCGGCGACGCCGCCGTACAGGCGGCACCGGGCGGCGCATCGGCAACCGCCGGAACCGTCGTTGCCGGCGGTTCGCAAGTGGGCGGGCTCACCGTGACGGTCGGCGACCTCCACGCCACGGCCAATCAGGACAGCGCGCAGATCAGCGCGCCCACGATCAGCGCCAGCGCATCGACGAACGGAAGCGGCACGCTGACCCTCGCCGGCACCGCGCCCGCGCCGCTCAGCAAGGCCGTGGAGGTAGCGACCAAGGCCGCCGCGCAGAACCCCGGCACGCCTCCCGCCGCCCCCGCCACCACCGCCAATACGGCCGCGAAAGCGCCGAGCACCGTCGTCGCCACGACCGATATCGGCCTCAGCGCCACCACGCAGATGGACCAGCTCCTCGTCCGTCACGACATCGGCCGGCAGATTTCCTCGCTGATCGTCAACACCGGCAACGACCGCGCGATCGACAGCCAGCTCCTCATCAATCTGCATCTCGACAATGCCCAGCCGCTTTCGCTGGGGTCGGCCGGGTTCCGCGTCCAGTCGTTGGGATTGGACGCGGCGATTTGGCGCGCCACAGGGGGATAGAATGACATATTGTCGCGGATTCTGGCGTGGGCCTGCCCTGGCCCTGGTTCTTGGCGGCCTCTCGATCCCGGCTGCGGCCTGGGCGCAGGACGCGCCGCAAAGCGCGGTGGCAGGCAGCCGCAGCGACGTGGAGGCGCTGCGGGCGGAACTGGCCGAGGCGCGGGCCTTGCTCGCCGAGCAGGCCGGCCAGATCGCCGCGCAGCAGCGCCGCATGGACCAGATGGAGGCGCGGCTGACCGGCCTCGCCCAAGCCCCCGCACCGAGCACCGCCGCACCCGCCGCCATCGCCAGCGCCGCGCCGGATGGCGGGACAATGCAGGTCGGCCAACCGCCTGCCGATGCCGATCGCGCGCCGACCGTGGCGGTGCTCGACCAGCAGGGCAGCGTCGTCACCCGGCGCGGCCAGCTCATCGGCGAACTCGGCTTCGACTACACCCGCTCGGACCGCAACCGCGCCATCTTCCGCGGCGTCGAGCTGATCGACGCGGTGCTGGTCGGCGTGTTCGACATCAACGAGAGCCGGCAGGATATCCTCACCGGCTCCGGATCGCTGCGCTACGGCCTGAGCGACCGCTTCGAGATCGGCGCGCGCGTGCCGTTCATCTACCGCTCCGACAAGCTCGTCACCGCGCCGATCGCCGGCAGCACCGGCGACGACGAGGCGCGGACGATCGACAACAGCGTCCACGGTTCGGGCATCGGCGATATCGAGTTGACCGCGCGCTACCAGCTCAACAATGGCGGCCGCAACGTGCCGTTCCTGATCGCCAACCTGCAAGCCACCGTCCCGACCGGGCGCGACCCCTTCTCGGTGCGGCGCGACGCCAACGGCATCGCCCGCCAGATCGCCACCGGCGCCGGTTTCTGGGGGATCAGCCCGAGCATCACCGCAATCCTGCCGAGCGAGCCGGCGGTGCTGTTCGGCACGCTGGGCTATACCTTCAATCTCGGCGAGGACGTGAACACGCGCATCCCGCCGGTGCAGATCGACCGGGTCGAGCCGGGCGACCAGATCAACATCTCGGCCGGCATCGGGCTGGCGCTCAACGAGCGGACCTCGCTCAACTTCGGCTACAACCACGCCTGGTCGTTCGGCACGCGCACCACCACCCGCCTGCTCGACGAGCGCACCGGCGAGCCGACCGGCACCCCGATCACGACCCGCTCGCGCGACCTCCAGATCGGCCGTTTCCTGTTCGGCGTCAGCCACCGCTTCAGCGATGCGATCCAGCTCAACTGGACGGTGGAAGTGGGCGCCACCGAGGATGCGCCCGACGTGCGCACCTCGCTGCGGCTGCCGTTCACCTTCTGAGGAAGGCGATCAGGCGGCGAACCGGGCGAGCTGGCTGCGCAGCACCTCCAGATTGTGACGCGCGAGGTGGCTGCCCCGCCCCGTGACGCTGCCCTCCAGATCCGGCCGCTCGCCAATCGCGAGGCAGCGCTCCCATGCCGTCCCGGCGAGCGGAAGCCAGTGGCCGACCGCCTGCGCGGGATCGGCCAGCGCGCGATCGAGCAGCAGATTGCCGAGCACGAAGAAGAAATCGGGCGACTCCTGCCAGGCCGGCAGCTCCCGCTCCGCCAGATCCAGCGCGGTCTCGAGCTGCCCGCACTGGCCCAGGCAATGCAGCGTCCGCACGACCAGCGCGTGGCGCCAGCCGGCATCCATCGGCGCACGCGCCAACGCCGGCCCGTAGCTTTCCAGCGCGGCATCGTGCGCGCCGCGCACCTCGGCATCCTTGCCGAGCTGGAACAGCAGATAGGGATCGCCGGGATGATCCTGAAGATCGCGGCGCAGCAGCGGCTCGTTGCGGCCGCGCTTGCCGGCCGCCTGCGCCTCCCGATAGCCGTCATGGCCCAGATGCAGGCCGGTTCGCGCCAGAGACAAAGGCGAATCGGGCTGCTCGTGCACCCGCCCTGCATAGCGAACGCCACGTGGCAGCAAGCGGGGAATCCAACTGCGCCCCTCCGGCAGTGCGCCGCCGGCAGGCGTGCCCTCCGGCGGATCGTAGCTGCTATGGATGCAGACGGCGCCCAGCCGCGGCGGCCCCGCGCACCAGCGGCGCAGCGCCTCGCCACCCGCGTCGATCCACTCGTCCGCGTCGATGACCAGCGCCCAGTCGGCATCGGCCAGGGTCAGGGCATGATTGCGCGCGGCCGAGAAATCATCCGGCCAGGGCATATGATGAACCTGCGCGCCGCAATTGCGTGCCAGCAGGGGCGTCTCATCGCGCGAGCCGGTATCGACCACCACCATCCTGTCCACCCAGGGGCGCACGCTTTCAAGGCAGCGGACGATGCAACGCGCCTCGTCCCGCACGATGAGCGCGGCGGCCAGCGTGGGGCTGGCGGCGGGCAATACGGATCGGGAATGACGGGCTTTCGGCATGGCGCATTTTCGGTGCAGGCGACTCGCCCCGTTTTCGCCGCCGCGCGCTAAAAAGCCGTTAAGCGCGGGGCAGGCCGCCGATCAGCCCGCGTCGTCGCCGTAATAGAGTTCGCCGATGCGGATCTCCTCGCGGCCCTGGCTGACGCGGTGGGCGTTGGTGTCGCGCAGCGAAAAGACGCAGCCGCAATATTCCTGCTGGTAGAAATGCTCGCGCTTGCTGATCTCGATCATCCGCGCCGCGCCGCCGCCCTTGCGCCAGTTGAAGGTCCAGTAAGTGAGGTCCGGATAGTGCGCCGCCGCGCGCTCGCCGCAATCGTTGATCTGCGCCATGTTCTTCCAGCGCGAGATGCCGAGCGAACTGGTGATGACCGGGAAGCCATGCTCATGCGCGTAGAGGGCGGTGCGCTCGAAGCGCATGTCGAAGCACATGGTGCAGCGCGCGCCGCGCTCCGGCTCCCACTCCATGCCGCGTGCGCGCTTGAACCAGTTCACCGTGTCGTAATCGGCATCCACGAACGGAATGGCGTGCTTCTCGGCGAAGCGGATATTCTCCTCCTTGCGGAGCAGATACTCCTCCTTGGGGTGGATGTTCGGATTATAGAAGAAGATGGTGTAGTCGATGCCGCTGGCGGTCATCGCTTCCATCACTTCGCCCGAGCAGGGTGCGCAGCAGCTATGCAGCAGCACCTTGGTCTCGCCGCCGGGCGGGGTCAGGATCGGGCGCTCGTCATCGGTCATCGCACATCCTTTGAAACGTCTCGCCGGGCGATCGGTGCCGCGCCGCCCTGCATGGCCGATGGCGCCCATGGGGCACGGCTACCGGGCGCCGGTCCGCGCCGAGCCCCGCTCCGCGCGACCAACCGGCCGCCCCGCCTTCGCCAATGGACGCCCCGGAGTCAATCCGGTGTGACCGGCCGGTGCGGCGGGGCATCGGGACGCGGCAACAGGCAAACCTCACATGAAAACGGGCTCCTCCCGCTGTCCGCAGACGGCGAGAGGAGCCCGCTCCTTTAGCTGATCGCCCGGATCACTCGCGGCGCTGGGCGGCGGCGGGCGGCGGCCCATCGGGCGCGACAGCCGGATCGCGATCGAACGGCACGGCGAAGCGCTCGCGCGAATCGACCTCGTTCTCCGGCACCTGACCGGCGGCGCGGGCAGCGCGGTGCGCGCGCGAGGCGGTGATGTAATTGCGGAGCTGCACGTTGCCCTCATGGCAGGCATATTCGTAGAACTCGTAGCTGTCGTCGCGCGACCACTCGATGCGGGTGGTCCACGGCTGGGTGAACACCTCCGGGTCCGAATAGGTCAGCTCGTGAACGATCGTGTTCGGGCCGGTCATGGTCAGCCGCTCGATCGTCTTGGCCTTGGTGCTGGTAGGGATGGTGTTGAACGGCGGCACCGCCTGCGTCGCCATGTTGAGCGGCGAGGCGGCGCGCTTGTTGAGATCGTGCGTCACGCTGTCGCCGGACTTGATGTTGGTCGTCTCGATGACCAGCGTCTTGCCTTCCCAATGGCCGCGGCTGTTGCCCATCCATGCCTCGACATTGCCGGGCCAGTGCGGGCGGCCATCGAGCGGGATGACGCGGGTGCCGAGCATCTCCAGCATGATGACCACATAGCCCGGCGACTGGAATATCCGGATGCCGTTATTGTAGCGGAACGGATACATGGAGGCCGGATAGCCGCGCGAGACGCAGCGGTCCCAGCTATCGAAATCGGAGGGGTCGTCATATTCCTGCCCCGGCACCCAGCCCGAGCGACCGGCCTTGTAAAGCGCCTCGGCCTGCGGGGTGAGTGGCGGAAGCTGGCCGTTGGTCGGGCTGATGAGCATGGAGGTGCGGTGGCCGAAGGAGGAGTCCTGCACCCATTTGGCGAGGCCCTGCGTACCGGCTGCGTTGACGCCGCGATCGTTGCTGAAATTGCCGTCCGAGCGCTGCGCCGCCGCCAGCCGCTTGGCGAACTCGGCGTCCGTCACCCACACGCGGTTGCCATAGTCCTTCGGCCGCTGGAACAGGATGCGCGCGGCGTTGATATTCTCGATCGGCCAGGTGCCGCGGAAATCATAGTCGCCCCACGGCGTCTTCTTCGGCGTATAATCGGTCGGCACGGGAGGCACCACGGTCAGATCGGCGGGCCGCTGCTGCGCGAACGCGCCGGGCGCGCAGGCCAGACCCAGGGCAACGGCAGCGGCTGAGGCCGCGGTAATCATGCGAATGGTGAGACCGTGATGCCTCATTAGGTTGGGCTCCTTTCCCCTGACTGTTCTCGCGTAGTTGTCTATATCCATTTCCACGGGCAGGCTAGCGGTTTCGAGCGGAGCGCGCGCAGGCCACTCGCGGCGCGGCGCATGGGGCGGACAGCGTCCGGCAACGATGATCTTGTCAGGAAAATGGTGCCCCAAGGCGGACGAAAGCGATGAATATGAATCGCCGCTTCTACTACCCTAGAGCCGCCATTTAACGCAAATGATCGCCTTCCTTCGTCCCCGGATTGCCCCCAGCGCTATGACCTAAAGGAACCGTTTTACTCATCCGTCGAGGAACGATCACCCTGCGGCAAACCATCACATCGAAAGGATTGACCGTCCATGCGGCATTTGCCATGATTTGAATATGGGGATCGCGGTCTCCCCACGAGGCGACAGGCTCAAGAATCGCGTCCTACTTTCAACAAGGACGCATCATGTCTGTTCTCAACACGATCTCACCGGATAAACTCGTTCGCTTGGTCGGTATTCCGACCGGGCCTGTTTTGATCGACGTTCGACCCGAGGAGGAATTCTCGGCCGAACCGCTGCTGATCCCTGGATCGTTGCGAAGGTCCGCCAGCGATGTCAGCGCCTGGGCACGAGCATTCCACGGCCAGTCGGTCGTTGTTGCTTGTCGGGACGGTGGATCGCTGAGCCAAGGCGTCGCCGCCCGGCTGCGCCACGACGGCGTGTCAGCGGAGGCGCTGGAGGGCGGTGTGGCCGGATGGGCGAACTCTGGTCTTCCAATGGTGCCGAACACCGTGCTGCCGCCCCGCGATGCCGAGGGACGGACCGTCTGGGTGACGCGCGGTCGCCCCAAGGTGGACCGGATCGCCTGCCCGTGGCTGATCCGCCGCTTCATCGATCCGAGCGCGATCTTCCTGTTCGTGGCGCCCTCCGAGGTTCAGGGCGTCGCCGAGCGCTTTGGCGCCGCTCCCTTCGACATCGAAGGCGAAGGCGTCACTTGGAGCCATCGGGGTGAGCTATGCACCTTCGACGTCATGGTCGAGGCATTCGGCCTCAGCGGTCATGAGTCACTCAAACGCCTCGCGCCGATCGTGCGCGGTGCCGATACCGGCCGCCCCGACCTCGTGCCCGAAGCGGACGGGTTGCTTGCCGCCTCGCTCGGCCTGTCGCGCATGTATGCCGACGATCAGGAACAGCTCGAGGCCGGGATGCTCCTCTACGACGCCTTCTATCGCTGGTGCCGCGACGCGACCGACGAAACCCATAATTGGGTCTCGCACCAGCCCGCGAAAGCCCGCGCCAAAGCGCAGGTGCGGCCATGAGCGGCGCGGTGACGGAACTGCCCGTAGGCAGCGAAGCAGGCACGCCGGATCACGGCATCACATTTGGTGAAGCCGTGCGCGTCTGGGCGCGGATCGCATCGCTGAGCTTCGGCGGCCCCGCTGGCCAGATCGCGGTAATGCACCGCATCCTCGTCGAGGAGAAGCACTGGATCGGTGAGGAGCGCTTTCTGCACGCGCTCAACTATTGCATGTTGCTGCCCGGCCCCGAAGCGCAGCAGCTTGCCGCCTATATCGGCTGGCTGCTTCACAAGACCAAGGGCGGTCTGGTCGCAGGCGGACTGTTCGTGCTGCCCGGCTTCCTCGCAATCCTGGGCCTCAGTTATCTCTATGTGCTGCTCGGCCATGTGCCGCTGATCACCGGGTTGTTCTTCGGCTTGAAGGCGGCGGTCCTCGCGGTGGTGATCCAGGCGGTGGTGCGGGTCGGATCGCGTGCTCTCAAGAACAACGTCATGCGCGGGATCGCGGCGGCCGCCTTTGTCGCGATCTTTTTCCTCAATGCGCCTTTTCCGCTGATCGTCCTAGCGGCGGGCATCGGCGGCTATGTCGGCGGACGGCTGGGCTTGTCGGCCTTCAAGGGCGGCGGCGGACATGGGAGCGCGGGCGGGAATGTCGTCCATGACCGCGATACCGCGCTCGGCGAAAGCCTGCCGGATCATGCCAAGCCCAACCTTGGCTGGTCGCTCAAGATTTCCGGGACATTCCTGTTCCTTTGGCTCGCGCCGGTCATCGCGCTGCTGGTGCTTCTCGGCCCCGATGACGTGTTCACGCGCATCGCAACCTTCTTCAGCCAGATGGCGATGGTTACATTCGGCGGCGCTTATGCCGTGCTGGCTTATGTCGCGCAGGAAGCGGTAGGCACCTATCATTGGCTCAGGCCCGGCGAGATGCTCGACGGCCTTGGCCTGGCCGAGACGACGCCGGGGCCGCTGATCATGGTCACGCAGTTCGTCGGCTTCCTCGCGGCGTTTCGCGATGCGGGCGCATTGCCGCAATTGGTCGCGGCCACGCTGGGCGCGATCCTGACGACATGGGTGACGTTCATGCCCTGCTTCCTGTGGATCTTCGCGGGTGCGCCGTTCGTCGAGCAGTTGCGCGGCAACCGGACGCTCTCGGCCGCACTCAGCGCGATCACGGCGGCCGTCGTGGGCGTGATCCTCAACCTTGCCGTCTGGTTTGCGATCCACACCTTGTTCCAGGACGTGCGGGTGGTCCGGGTCGCGCGGTTCGCCTTCGACTTCCCGGTTCTGACCTCGCTTTACCTCCCGGCGGCGCTGCTGGCCGCCGGCGCCGCGATAGCCGTGTTCCGGTTCAAGGTCGGGATGATCCCGGTCCTCGCGGCAAGTTCCGCGATCGGTGCGGCCCTCTATCTGTCAGGCGTGGTCCAATGATCCCGCTGCTGCTCAAGGAGATCATGATGAAGCGTATCACCACGTTCGGCCTGTTGGGGCTTCTCGCTCTGAGTTCGCCCGCATTGGCGGCTGAACCCTGGGAACAGGCGGTCGCCACCGCCATCGGCAAACCGGGCGCCGAGATGCCGGGCGGTGTCTATCGCATCGGCCTGCCGCGCAGCGACCTGCATGTGGTGCTCGACGGCGTGACCTTGAAACCGGCGCTGGCGCTCGGCTCCTGGCTGGCGTTCGTACCGCATGGCGGGGGTCAGGCGATGGTCATGGGCGATCTGGTGCTCACCGATACCGAAGTGAATCCGGTGATGGCCAAGCTTGTCGCCGGCGGAATCGAGATCACCGCGCTCCACAACCATCTGCTGCGGAACACACCCCACACCATGTATATGCACATCGCCGGGCATGGCGATCCGGCGCAACTCGCCAAGGTGCTGCACGATGCGCTGGCGCTGAGCGGCACGCCCTTGTCCGCGCCTCCGGCGGCAAGCCCCGCCGCGCCGGAGACGATCGACCTCGACACCGCCGCGCTCGACCGCATCATGGGCCACAAGGGCAAGATCGGCGGCGGCGTCTATGCATTCGGCATTCCCCGTGCCGAGGCACCGCGCGATGGTGGGATGGCGTTACCGCCCGCGATGGGCGCGGCCATCGCCATCAACTTCCAGCCAACCGGCGGCGGCAAGGCGGCGATCACCGGCGACTTCGTGCTGACAGCGTCGGAGGTCAATCCGGTGCTGCGCGAGTTGCGGCAGAACGGGATCGAGGTGACGGCGCTCCACAACCACATGCTCGACGACGAGCCGCGCCTGTTCTTCATGCACTTCTGGGCCAATGACGACGCGCAGAAGCTCGCGCGCGGGTTGACCGCCGCGCTCAGCCATGTCGCGGTCGCGGCGAACTAGGGCGCAGCGATGAAACCCTGGAGGGGATGTGCAGCGGCACTGCTGCTGGCGCTGCCGGGGTGCAGCCAGGCACAACCGACCGATCCGCACTCCCCTCTCGTGCTGGAGCGAACGATCTCGCTCCCCGACACCAGGGGGCGCATCGACCATCTGGCGGTCGATCTGGCGGACCATCGGCTGTTCGTTGCCGAGATCGCCAACGGCACGGTCGATGAGGTCGATCTTGAGGCCGGCAAGGTCATCGGCCGCATCGCCGGCCTTGGCGAACCGCAGGGCGTCGCCTGGCTTCCGGCGACCCACGAATTGGTGGTCGCCTGCGGTGACGGCTCGGTCCGCTTCTATGACACAGAGCTTCACGAGCGGGCGCGGATCGCGCTTGAGGACGATGCCGACAATGTGCGGGTCGATCCGCGCAACGGCCATGTCATCGTCGGCTATGGCAAGGGCGGCCTCGCCACGATCGATCCCGTCCGTCACACGGTTCTCGCCCGATTGGCGCTGCCCGGCCATCCGGAGGGGTTTCGGCTGTCCGGATCGCGCGCCTATATCAATATCCCCGATGACGGCTCGGTGATCGCGGCCGACATCGACCAGGGAAAACAACTGGCACGCTGGCCGACCGGACTGCACCGGCTTAACTTCCCGATGGCGGTCGAGCCGTCAGGCAACCGGATCGTGATCGCCTATCGGCTCCCGGCGGCGCTGGCGACGATCGATACAGCGAGCGGCCAAACGCTCTCCCTCGGATCAGCTTGCGGTGATGCCGACGATCTATTCCTGGTGCGCGATCATATCCTGCTGGTCTGCGGCGCCGGCCATGTCGATGTGATCGGCGCCGATGGACAGAGCGCGTGGGCGCAAACTGCTGGCGGCGCACGCACCGGGCTCTATGTGCCGGAGCTGGACCGATTGTTCGTGGCGGTTCCGGCCCATGGTCATCCCGCCGCGATCTGGGCGCTCAAACTGAATCTCGCGCAGCCCCAGCGCTGAAGCACGGCGGCGTCAGAGATATTTGGCCAGTTCACCCAGCTTAGCCAGTTCGTCGCGCGTCGCCTTGGGCAACGGCCCGACCAGTTCCTCCAGATGATGTTCGATATGATCGCTGACCAGCAGTGTCTTGGTCTTGTCGAGCGCAGCGACCACCGCCTGCATCTGCTGCGCGATCTGGAGGCCGTCCCGGCCTTCGGCAACCATTTCGACGATCTTGGCGAGATGGCCCTGCGCGCGCTTCAGGCGGTTGAGAAGATCGGGATTGGCGGCATGGCTCATGCAAATGTCCTGCTCAATGCGGTAGCGCGATCCATCCGTGAACGGCGACATAGAGGCCGACGATCAGGATGACCCCACCCGAAACATAGGGCGCCTTGCGGACGATCTCGCCAAAACCGCTCCAGCGCTTCGTCACCTGCTTGACGCTGATCGCGGCGATGACGCCCGACGCGACCATGGTGATGGCAAGCCCGATGCTAAAGCACAACACCAGCACGGCGCCCAGCGCGAGCCGCTGGAGCTGGAGGCAGAGCAGCAGCACGGTGATCGCGCCCGGGCATGGGATCAGACCGCCGGTCAGGCCGAACAGGATGATCTGGCCGGTGGTGACATTGCTGTTCGCGAAGCGGCGCCGGATGTCCTCTGCATGGGCCATTTCGTGCGCATCGACAAAGCCGCCGGTCGCAACCTCCAGGCCGCGTTCCTCGGCTTCCTCGAATTCTTCATGTTCATGGTGGTCGTGATCGCCGTGATGATTATGCCCGTGGCCGTGGGAGTGGCCGTGATGGTGCCCATGATCGTGGTGATAGTGTTCGGCTGCAATCTGCTCGCGGCGGGTGCGCCATAGCATCCAGGCGGCGATCACGACGATCAGCACGCCGGATGCGAGCTGGAAATAGGGTTCGGTCGCTTCCGCGTTGAGGCCGCCGAACAGCCACATGCCGCCGAGCGCCACGACCCAGACCACGACCGTATGGGAGAGCGTCGCCGCCAAACCCAGCAGCACGGCCTGGCGCACTGTTCCCCTGACCGCGATGATGAAGGCCGCCATCATCGTCTTCGAATGGCCCGGTTCGAGCCCGTGCAGCGCGCCGAGCAAGATGGCGGTAGGCACAAACAGCCACGCATGGGCGGCGCTTTGTTGAAGCAGGTCTGCAAGAGAGGTCATGGCGTGGCGTTTAGCATGAGCTTTCGCATCATCCCATCCCCCTGGATAGGATATTTATCGATAAACGAACCTTATTGTGTTCTGGAGATTACTCCTCATCGCCTGATGAGCATCGGCGCCCGCTGGCTCAATCTACAAGTAGCGCGAGATTGCCTTGAAACCCTCGATCGCCCTGTTCGAGGGCGATCGGCGGTTCGCGGTGGTGGTCCGCTTGCCGGATGCCCAGCGCGACGATCTTGAAACGCTTGGCGTCATCCCGGTCATGCTGCCGGCGGCCGAAGGCCAGGCTGGTGCTGCCGGCGATTACGGCTTGGACAGCCCGCCTGAAGATCGGTCCCATGCCAAAGGCCAAGTTGGCGACCTCGTAGGCAAACGCAATGCCGGTGCCCGGATGGGCATCGGCATTGTGATCCAGCAAATATCAAGCCGGTCAGACTGCACCGTCCCTTCGGAATGCTGGTCGCGGATACGTAGCCAGAATCTCCGCAATCGATTTGAACTCCATGACCGTCATCGATCGCCGTTGTCACTACGCTGGCGTAGCAAAGGCGGTTTATAGGTCATTTTCGGCGGAAACCAACGGTATGTGGTGACCCGCGATGATGAACACTACATTTACGCTGTAACACCGCCCTAATGCTTGCACATTCGAATCAATTCGGATGGGCCGCCGCCGCAGTCGAGTCTATGACGGAAGAACTTCGACAGTCATGGAATAAGACGATCGTGGCCGCGGTGGCGCAATCGGGCGCGGTGCTCCTTCGCCTCCGGGCAGATTACCAGCAGCCAGTGGCTGTTCAGCCTTGGCACTGGCTTGGGGCGCAGAACCACCGGGGCCGGCCGCGCTCCGTCCACCGCCGCTGGCGACGTTTACCCACCACATACCGGCGTCCGGCCAAGTGATCGTGACCTTGCCCTCGGCATCGGTCGTGAGATCAAGCTGCTGAATGCCATCGCGATAGCGAACGCCACCGTTTACCGCGCTCACGGAAAGGTCGGCCGCCGGCTTGCCATCAAGCAGGAACTGGAAAGTGGCAGCCTCGCCGCTCGCCAGTTCGGTAGGGTGCGTAACCGGAACCATCTCAAGTCCCTTGCCGGTCGGCTTGAAAACCGCGGTGGTCGGCTCTCCAGCGGTCGCAAAGGTCTCGATGCGGCTCGTATTGACCGCGCTCCATACATCGGTCGCCCCGGCGGGCACAGCTTGAGCGAGCGTTGCAGGCGTGGTCCCGCGCGGAAGCATCTTCCGTTCTCCGTTCAGCAGGTAGCTGCCGCTCACCGATTCAGAAACGATTGCGATCTTGTAGGTGCCGGGCTGCACGACATGGACATCGAAAGTCTGACGCAGGCGGCCCTTCGCGCTGTTCTCGACCGCTACCTTGCTGCCATCCGGCGCGAGCGCGAACGGTTCCCAATTCTGCACGGCGTGATCGAAATAATAGAGGTCCGTCGATAGGGCCGCATCGACCGTCAGCCATTCGTCGCCGCTACCGACGAACATGGTCTCGGAAGGAAGCATCCACGACCGGGGCGCTGCCTCGACAGCGATCGGCGCAAGCGCGGCTCCCATGGCGAGGGCCGACAGGATCGACGTGCGGATCATCTTCACAGGCATAGCTCCCCCTTAACGCCGGGCGTTCAGTGAGACGCGGCCAAGCTCGAACTTGCCGCTCGTCGATGCAGTTGCCTGGGTTCCCGACCAGGTGAAGGGCAGACGCACCGCTTCGCGTCCACCGGCCTCGCGTGCTGCTTCGACGACGAGGACATAGTTCCCCGGTGTCAGCGCGGGCATACCTCCCCGACCGGCGGTGAAGCTGAGCGTATGCGATCCGGCCGGACGGGTTGCGCCGCTCACGCCGTCGGCAGGAACACTGAGCATTCGTCCGGCAGCACGCCACCAAAGACGCACGTCGCGCAGCCATTTGGCGCCCGCATTGTTGCGCTTGTCGACATCATAGAGAATGCTGAGGGTCCGGGGAGCGCTGCCCGCCTTCTCCAGCCAGACCGCCACATAGGGGCGATGATATTCGGCAACCGACAATCGCGGCAGCGTGAACGAAAGGTCAATCGTCTGCGCGCCAGCTGGCGTTACCCCAAAGCCGCTTGAGCCGAGAGCCGCCGCAGTCAATCCCGTCAAGCGAAAACGCATGCATATATCCCTGATTTCGATTGCTTCTAAGAAGCCCAAGGTCCAATTCAACATCACCCACGTAGCGCAAACAATTCGCATTCGCAACAAAAGGGACTTGCGTTCATCAATATTGCATCGTCAAATGGGAAGAGCGCATGTTCGTGCACCTTAACTCCGATTGTAAGAACGGCTATTCCATTCAAGACGGCGACCCACAGATGCAGCATGGGCGGGCAGTCCTTCAGCCTCGGCAAGGGTCACGGCTGCACGACCGAGTTCTCGTAAAGCCCGTTCGTCCAGCTCGATAACGCTGGTGCGCTTCATGAAATCAAGCACCGATAGTCCTGAGGCGAACCGCGCCCGGCGCCCTGTTGGCAGGACGTGATTGGGGCCAGCGATATAGTCGCCGATAGCTTCCGGCGTATGCTGGCCGAGAAAGACCGAGCCAGCATGTGCGACACGGTCAAAAAGATGGCGAGGTCGAGGGGTGGCGATCTGGAGATGTTCGGGCGCAAGCGCATCGATGAGTGGTATGGCATCGTCGAGAGCAGGGACGACAATGATCGCGCCATGCGCTTCCCACGAGGAACGCGCCACCGCCGAAGTGGCGAGGGTGCCGAGTTGCACTTCGACCGCCGCAGCGACGTGGTCGGCGAAGGCCCGATCGTTGGTGATGAGGATCGACTGGCTCGTCGGATCATGTTCGGCCTGACTGAGAAGGTCGGCGGCGATGCAATCCGCATCGTTCGCTCCATCCGCCAGGACGACAATCTCGGATGGACCCGCGACCATGTCGATTCCCACGACACCGTAAACCTGCCGCTTGGCTTCGGCGACCCAGGCATTGCCCGGACCGGTGATGACATCGACGCGTGGGATCGACCCAGTGCCGTAAGCCAGCGCGGCGACCGCTTGTGCACCGCCAATCGGACGCACCTCGTCAATGCCGGCGAGGTAGGCCGCCGCCAGCACCAGCGGGTTGGCGATGCCATCGGGCATCGGGGTCGCCATCACCACGCGACTTACGCCCGCAACGGCGGCAGGAATCGCGTTCATCAGCACCGATGAGGGATAAGTGGCTCGGCCCCCCGGCACATAGATACCGGCGCTTTCCACTGCCCGCCATCGCGCGCCGAGCCGGACGCCAGCACCGTCCACATAGTCGCTGTCCGTGGGCAACTGCCTTTCATGGTAGGTGGCAATCCGCCGCGCGGCAAGTTCCAGGGCCATACGCAAGTCAGGGTCGAGGTCGCGGAACACCCTCTCGCAAACGTCGCGGCCGATCGTCCATCCGGTCTGGTCGAGGTCGTGCCGATCCCACTTCCAAGTATAGGCGCGCAACGCATCGTCGCCGTCCCGGCGAACAGCCGCGATCACCTCGCGCACGACCACCGAGACATCCTCGTCGGCTTCGCGCCGCGCTTCCACCAGTGCGTCAAAATCCAATTTGAAATCAGGGGCGTCCGCAAAAAATCTTCGAACCATGCTTCACACTTCCACTTGTTGGGCGCTGAATTTGGTGAGGCGACACGCAGCAGCTTTCGCAGATTACCGCACAGCCTCGACCGCGATCAGCAGCACGGCATAGCGCCCGCCTTTGGCCAGCAACACCAGCGGCAGGAAGACCCGTAAAGGCGTGCGTAGCAATCCGGCCGCAAAGGTTAGCGGATCTCCTACAATCGGCGCCCAGGAAAGCAGGAGAGACCATTTGCCCCACCGGGCATACCAGCAAACGGCCTTCTCGACCGTGGCGGCCTTGAACGGAAACCAGCGCCGGTCGCGCAGCCGTTCGAAACCGCGTCCGAGCAGCCAATTGAAAAGCGAACCGAGCGTGTTTCCTGCCGTCGCACTTAACAGCAGCAGGAGCAGATCGTATCGCCCACTGATCGCCATCGCCGAGAGCAGGATTTCGGACTGTGCAGGCAGCAGGGTCGCGGCGACGAACGCTGTCACGAACAACCCGGCATAGGGCGCCGCTATAGCGATCATCGCGATCGACAGAAGGCATAGCGGTTCGCATCCTTCACTGCACAGTCGTGCCGAACAGGTGGCCGATGCCCGCCGTGGCTGCCAGCGCGATCGCGCCCCAGAAGGTCACCCGCACCGCGCCACGCCACATCGACGCGCCGCCTGCCCTTGCGCCGATCGCGCCGAGAATGGCGAGGAGGACGAGCGTCGCGATCGTGATTGCGATGACCAGCGAGGCGCGCGGGACCACGCCGACCATTAACACCGGTATGATCGCACCTGCGCAGAAGGTTGCCGCCGACGCCAGTGCCGCCTGGATCGGCCGTGCCGCCAATTCGGACGTGATGCCAAGCTCGTCACGCATGTGCGCGCCGACCGGATCGCTGCGCATCAACTGCTCGGCGACCTGGACGGCGAGGTCGGGTGCAAGCCCGCGCGCTTCATAGACAGCGGCCAGTTCGCGGCGTTCCTCCTCGGGGTCTGATGCATGTTCGCGCGTTTCGCGCAGCCGGTCGGAGCCTTCGACATCGGCCTGACTGCTCACCGAGACATACTCACCCGCCGCCATCGAGATTGCGCCGGCGATAAGCGCTGCGACGCCGGTCAGCATTACCGTCGACGAACTCGTCTGGGCCGAAGCGATGCCGACCACCAGGCTGGAGGTTGAAATGATGCCGTCATTAGCGCCGAGCACTGCCGCTCGCAGCCAGCCGACCCGCTGCACCAGATGCCGTTCGCTCGGATGTCGCATGCCTCAGTCTCCCTGCCTCGTTCGCGATGGGCATCCAGTGAGACGCCCATGGCGCGGACTGTTTCCGCACTTATGCCCGAAGGACTCAGCACTCGGTGGCCAACGCCGAGACCCCTCCATCATGCTTCCGCAATCCTGACGCGCAGAAGCTTGACCGAATTAAGGAACACGAGAACGTCTGGTCCCAGATGGATGAACGCCGCCTGGATTGGTCCAATCCAGCCCATGAGCGCGGCGGTGATGCCAAGCACATGGACCACTCCGACACCGACCCAGAGATTTTCCTGGACGGTCCGATAGGCGCGACGCGCGATAGTGCGCGCGCCAACAATCTTGCCGAGGTCGTCGGTCATCAGTGCGATGTCAGCGGCTTCCAACGCCGCCTGCGTGCCGCCGCCGCCCATGGCGATGCCAATGTCGGCACGCGCGAGTGCCGGCGCGTCGTTGACGCCGTCACCCACCATCGCAACCTTATAGCCGCGCTTCTGCAAGTCGGCGATCATGGCGACTTTGTCTTCGGGCATCAGGTCGGCCTTGACCTCATCGACACCCAAGTCTCTCGCAATCGCGTTAGCAGTCGTCTGATTGTCGCCGGTCAGCATGACGATATGTCTGACGCCATTTTCCTTCAAAGCGGCGATGGCTTCTCGCGCCCCTGGGCGCAGCGTATCGGCGATGAAGATGATCCCGCAAAACCGGCCGTCAACCGCGACGTGGACGGGCGTGCGATCCCGATCTTCGACAGCATAGGCGATGGACACGCCGTTCTCGCGAAGTAAAGCCGGATTACCTACGAGAACGGTTCTGCCTTCCACGGTCGCCCTAACGCCTCGACCCTGAACCTGCTCGTAGTTTTCCGGTTCCGGCACTGTGATTCCGTCCTCGGCGGCCGCCTCGACCACCGCCTTGGCCAAAGGGTGGGCTGAGCGGCGATCGGCGGCGGCCGCGATCCGCAGCAGTGTCGTTTCCGAAAAATCTGGATTGGTCACCTTGACGTCGACCACTAACGGCTTGTTGGCGGTCAGCGTGCCGGTCTTGTCAAAGGCGATCGCGTCTGCCTTGGCGAGTTGCTCAAGATAGAGCCCGCCCTTGATGAGAATGCCGCTGCGAGCAGCCCTGGCAATCGCGGCGATCATGACGATCGGCGTCGCCAGGCCAAGCTCTGCCGGCGAGGTGAAGATCAACAAGGTCACGATCTTGGAGACGTCGCGCGTCACCAGAAAAACGACGATCAGGAAGACGAACACGACCGGGATCAGCCATCCCGCGACCTTGTCGGCCAGCTTCTGCACGGGGGCAGCCTCGGCTTCGGCATTTTCGACCAGCGCGATGATGCGGGAGAAGATCGTATCGCCGCCGACCTTTTCGGTTCGGATGTCGAGCGCGCCGGCTTCAACGATGGTGCCGGCGAACACCTCTGCACCCTCCGTCTTGTCCTGGGGGACGCTTTCACCGGTGATCGGTGCCTGGTTGACCGAGGCTCGCCCGCCGACGACCACGCCATCGACCGGGATTTTCTCGCCGGTTCGCGCGAGGACGATGTTGCCCGCCTTGAGCGCCGCGATCGGCACCGTGCGCTCCGACCCGTTATCCCGCACGATCGCGGTTTGGGGCACGGACCCGATCAGCGCCTTGATCGAGGCGCGAGCGCGATCGGTATTGAGGTCGGCAATGAACTCCGCAATGAGAATGATGACCATTAGGACGGCGCCGGCCACAGTTTCGCCGCCGAATATCGCGACAATGGTCGCGATCGTCACGAAGATCTCGGTGCCGATCTTACGTTCAGTTATGAGGTCGGCGAGCCCTGTCCTGACCAGCGGATAGAGGCCGATGACGACCGCAGCCCAAAGCACCTGGATCGGCACAAGCTGTTGCCAATACAGCAGCGCCACCGTGCCGGTAAGCAGTATCCGGCCAATTTCGATCCAGCGTTCCCGTGTCATCAGGTCGCGCCAGGTCGCACCGTCTTCCCGGGGTTCAACTGCCTCACTCATCGTAACGCTGCCTCCTGTCGCTTCATTTTTCCGTTCGCCCGATAGAGGCTCCCGTTTCCCGCACCCTGAGGGGACATTTCGCCGCGAGCGCGGGGGCGAGCGCCCGCGGCGTGGTTCAGACCTCAAGGGGCAGGCCCGAACCAATCTCGATTTTAAGCACCGGAGCGAAAGCCCTTCCTGGCGCGACGCCTGGGTGCAGTTGACGGCCTGCGGAGCGCAAGATGCCGCGCGAGCAAGCGGTCCTCGGCCCTGAGCAACGAACCGAAAAGTCGCTTCGCACCTTTGAGCGGCAGCAAGGATAAAAGCCCCGTGCAGCGGAAACTGTGGACCACGCGCGCGCCTGGGGGGATTGCAGAGAGCAGGTAGCTTTCCTCCAGTGCGAAAAGCTTTCCCAGACCGAAGCGCAGGGCAAAGCACCGCTGCTCATCTACCGTTACAATGCGGGCATCGACGGTTCGGAAAGGCGCATTGCCTGTCTTCATGCGGAACGAATAATCGACCTTTGTATCCGACGTCAGCGAACCGGTTATTCTGACGAAAGGATGCCAGCGAGGGTAATCGTCAAACCTCGTGATGGCGGTCCAAACCCGCGGAAGCGACGTGTGGATGACGGTTTCATTCTCGACGGTGAACATGGCTCAGCTCCCGACGTCTCGACGGCCTTTTCAGGCTTGATCGTCGCGCGCGCCGAGCAATGTCTCGACCGGCGCGATCGTGATGAGCCCGATGCTACGTATGGTGTTGATCTCCGTCACGAACGTCCGAAGGCGCTCGTCTTCGTCGACGATTTCAACGACCAGGGGATCATTGCGATCGAGGAAGCCAGAGGCATGAATCAGTTTGGAATGCCCGAAGCCGACACGCCCGTTCAGGACCGTCACTCCAAGCAGTTTATGCGCTTTCGCCTTCTCCAGAATCACCTCGAACACGGGACGGTCGCCGCTCATCGCCAGTTCATCGGTGAAGATACGGAGCAAGGAATAGGATTTGGCTGTCATAACGCTGTCCTCTCTTCGTTTCGTGTCGAGGGGCCGACGACGTTTGCGGTTCGCCGCCGGCCCCTCTTGCTAGTTGGCCGGCAAGGGCTCATGCGGCTCTGCGCGCTCATCCCTTTGCCCGCGCCCGGCCATGTAGCGGGACATGAGCGCAGTGATCGCCGGCAGGACCAGCAGGGTGAGCGCCGTGCAGGTGATGAGGCCCCCGATCACGACTGTCGCGAGCGGACGCTGCACCTCGGCGCCGGTGCCCGTGGCGAGCGCCATCGGCACGAAGCCGAGGCTGGCGACCAATGCGGTCATCAGCACTGGCCGGACACGTTCCATCGCGCCGCCGATGATCGCTTCATCCTCATCGACGCCATCGTCACGCCGCTTTCGGATCGCGCTCATCATGACGAGGCCGTTGAGCACGGCGACGCCCGACAGGGCGATGAACCCAACCGCCGCCGTGATCGAGAAGGGTATGCCACGCAACAGCAGCGCAAACACCCCACCCGCCAGCGCCATCGGCACTGCCGAGAACACGATCGCCGCCGGCACGAAGCCGCCGAGCGCCATGTAAAGCAGTGCGTAAATGGCGAGGAAGCAGATCGGAACCACAATCAGCAGGCGCAAACGTGCCGACTGGAGGCTTTCAAACGTGCCGCCCCAATCGGTATACATGCCAGCGGGCAGATTGAGCTGGCCGATCTTCTCCTGGGCTTCGGTGACGAAGCCCCCGAGATCGCGACCGCGCACATTGACCTGCACGACGACCATGCGCTTGCCGTTCTCACGGCTGATCTGGTTCAACCCTTGTGTGTAGCTGAACCGTGCCACCTCGCGCAGCGCGATCGAGCGCGCGACCTCGCCCGGTCCTGCGGGCAGCATGACCGGAATCGCGCCAAGCGTTTCCAGATCGTCGCGCTGCGCGTCCGGCAGTCGCACCACCACTGAGAAGCGCCGATCGCCCTCGAACAGCAGCCCGGCCTCGCGCCCGCCGAGCGCGGCGGCGACGGTGTTCGCCACCTCCTCGACCGACAGGCCGTAACGCGCCGCAGCCTGCCGATCGATCTTAACGTCGAAGGTCGGCGCACCCGATGTTTGCTCTGCGCTGACGTCACCGGCGCCCGGTATCGAGCGAAGGATACCGGCGATCCGGTTGGCCTGGGCACTCATCGCGCCGAGGTCGTCGCCATAGAGCTTGACCGCGACATCCGCGCGCACGCCGGCGATGAGTTCGTTGAAGCGCATCTGAATGGGCTGCTGAATCTCGGTGCGATTGCCGATCAGCGGCTTCATCCGTTCCTCGATTCGCTTAAGGATGTCCTCCTTCGACTTGACCTCGGCCGGCCACTCATCCTCGGGCTTGGGGATGACATAGGTGTCCGAGGCGTTGGGCGGCATCGGGTCGGTGCCAAGGTCGGCGTTGCCGTTCTTGGAAAAGACCAATGCCACCTCCGGTAGCGATTTCAGCGCATTTTCTATCTGAAGCTGCATCTGCGTCGACTGGTCGATTGAGGCCGAGGGCACGCGGAAGTTGGTAACGGTGATGTCCTTCTCGTCGAGCTGCGGCATGAACTCCTCGCCGAGCAGGCCGAAGGCGAATATCGCCGCCACGAACACGCCCGCGCCACTGGCGACAAACGGCAGTGGATGCGCCACCGCTTTGGTCAGGAGTGGCGCGTATTTCTCCTTGAACCAGCGGATCGGCTTCACCTCCGTCTCGCTGACCTTGCCGGTGATCACGAGCGCGATCATGGCGGGCACGAAGGTCAGCGACAGCACGAAGGCGGACGCGAGCGCCACCATCAGGGTGATCGCCATCGGCGCGAAGGTCTTACCCTCGACGCCCTGGAAGGTGAGCAGCGGCACGAAGACCAGGAAGATGATGAGCTGGCCATAGACGGTCGGCCGGATCATCTCCTGTGCGGCGAGTGTGGTTTCCTCCATGCGTTCGGATCGGGTAAGAAGCCGTCCTTCATGCTCCTGCCGCTCCGCAAGGCGTCTGAGCGCGTTCTCCACGATGATGACCGCGCCGTCGACGATCAAGCCGAAGTCGAGCGCGCCGAGACTCATGAGGTTTCCCGACACGCCGAGCCTGTTCATGCCGGTAGCGGTCATGAGCATGGTGATCGGGATCACTGCCGCGGTGATGAGCGCTGCACGGATATTGCCCAGCAGCAGGAACAGGACGACGATGACGAGCAAAGCGCCTTCGACGAGATTCTTCTCGACAGTGGCGATGGTGGCGTTGACGAGCTTGGAACGATTGTAAACGGGCTCCGCGAAGACGTCGGGTGGAAGTGCCCGGTTGATTTCCGTGAGCTTGTCTGCCGCGCTGGTGGCAACGATCCGGCTGTTGCTGCCGGTCAGCATCAGCACGGTCGAAATGACCGCCTCCGATCCCATGCGGCTGCCCGAGCCGGTGCGGACCGCGCCACCGATCTCGACGTGACCGACATCCTTCACACGCACCGGCACGCCGGCGCGCGTGGCTACGACCGCCTCCTCAATGTCCTGGATCGACTTGAGGCGTGCGTCGGCGCGGACAAGGAAACTTTCACCGGCCCGCCGAATGTAATTGGAACCGGCAGAGAGGTTGGCCCGCTCCAGCGAGTCTGCCAGCTCCGTGATCGAGAGACCATAGGAAGCCAGCGCATTGAGGTTGGGTTGGACGAGATACTGCTTCACATAGCCGCCGTTGGAATCGACGCCGGCCACGCCCTGCACCGTCCGCATCTGCGGGCGAATGATCCAGTCCTGCACCGTCCGCAGATAAGCCGCCTTGGCGAGTTCGGTCGTCAGCTTCTCGCCTTCGGGCGTGAGATAGCTGCCGTCCGACTGCCAGCCGGGCTTTCCGTTCTCGATCTTCACGCCCTTCCCGTCGGGATGGCGGAAGGCGACCGAGTAGAAGAAAATCTCCCCGAGGCCGGTGCTGAGCGGCGCCAGATTGGGCTGGACGCCGGCAGGCAGGCTATCCCTTGCCTGGGCGAGCCGTTCGGTCACTTGCTGCCGCGCGAAATAGATGTTGGTGTCGTCGGTGAATACCGCCGTCACCTGGCTGAATCCGTTGCGCGTCAGTGATCGGGTCAGGGTGAGGCCGGGAATACCGGCCAACGCGGTTTCGACCGGAAACGTGACCTGCTTTTCCATGTCGACGGGACCAAGCGTCGGATTGAAGGTGTTGATCTGCACCTGACGGTTGGTGACGTCGGGCACGGCGTCGATCGGCAGTTTGGTGATTTGCCATGCGCCGATGCCGACGATGATGAGGACGAGGAAGGCGACGAACCATCGCCCCCTCACCGAGAGGCTGAGGATACGCGCGATCATTCCGCCGACTCCTTTTCGAGTTCGGCTTTCAGCAGGAAAGCGTTGGTGGTGGCGATCGGCGTCCCGGCCTTGAGGCCGGAGACGATGGCAACGAGCCCGCCGCTGCGGCTGCCGGCCTGGACCGTCTGCGCCTTGAAGCCGTCACGGGTCCGAACGAAGACGACGGTGCGATCCCCGATCGTCTGCACGGCATCCTGCGGCACCATAACGCCATCTTTGACGGCACCGCCGCTCGCAAAAATGCGCGCCTGGACGAGCTGCCCCGGAGCGAGCAAGCCCGCGTCACCCTTCGGCTCGATGACGACGGTCGCTGCCCGGCTCTGCGGATCGATCACGCCGGTCGCGGACCGGACGCGGCCCTCGATGGTGCGGCCGTCGCTGACGGTGAGTTCGACGCGATCGCCTGTGCGCACGCGCCCGGCGTCTGCCGGAGGAATGCTGGCCGTGATTTGCAGACGGCGCGGATCGGCAACGCGGAACAGTTCGGTTTCCGCAGCGACGAACTGGCCGAGATTGGCGGGAGCCGACGTGATGCGGCCACTGACCGGGCTCACCACCGCGACCGAGCGGCCGTCTCTCGACACCCTTGCTGCGCCCGCAGCCGCGCTCGCCCGGCGGGCATCGGCCTGTGCGACGGCGAGATTCGCTTCGGCGGCTTCATAGTCAGCTCTCGGACTCACACCTTGCGCCAGCAAGCCCCGCTCACGCGCGAGCTGGCGGTTGGCGAGCGTGACGCGCGCCGCCGCCGCCGCCTGATCGGCGGCGATCGTCGAAGCATCCCGGCTCTCAACGAGAGCGAGGGTTTCACCTTGCCCGACGGGATCGCCGATCCGCTTGAAGATTCGGGTCACGGTGCCGGGCGCTCTTGCGGTCAACACCGCCTCGGCATCCGGCGTAGCTTCAACCGTGGCGGCGGCCGGGATCGCCGCGTCCAGTTCACCGGACGCGGCGGGAGCAATGCCGATCTGTGACGCGGCGATGCCCTGCTGCGATATGGCTATCGTATCGGTTGGTGCAGCCGAAGCTTGCGACTCCGTTTCTGCTGCCGGAGCAGAGGCGGAAGGCTGCGTGAGGCGCGCGGCACCGAAGCCGAGCGCGGCGGCGGCGACCAGCCCAAGGGCGGCACCGGCATAGAGGCGGTTCTTGTCGTTCATTGGACCGGTTCTCCGGTGATGGTGAGGCCCTGGAGACGGGCGAGATTGGCGCGGGCATCGAGGCGGGCAGCGGCAGCGTCGAGAACGACCCCGCGCGCAAGTCCCAGCCCGTGCCTTGCCGCGATGAGTTCGATCAGGGGCGACTTGCCGGACTCGTAGGCGATGCGAGCAAGCCGGTAGGTCTCGTCTGCCGTTCGCAGCGTCTGTTCGGCCGCTGCGACACGCGCGTCCGCCGCTTCGTTGAGGGCGACAGCGGCGCTGATTTCTGCTTCCAATTCTAGCAAGGTAGCATTTGCCCGCGCTTCCGCGCCGCGTAGCTCCGCCTGGGCGGCGGCAATGTTCCCGCGATTGCGATCGAACAGCGGAAAGGGGACAGTTATCCCCGCGATGATCGCATTGGCCTTGTCGACTTCCAAACGACGGACGCCGACTGACGCCGTCACGTCCGGCACTGCTTGACGCCGTGCCACGATCACACGATGCGCTGCCGCCTCTCGCTCAGCCTTGGCGGCGAGGTAAGGTGCGGTCTGCATCGGGTCCACGGGACCATAGCCGGACCGCGCCTCGAACCTTCCCAGGAGAGGTTCGGACAAGGTAGTGAACGGTGTCGTCTGACCAGCAAGCGCGGAAAGGCGCGCATAGGCGCCGACCCGCTCGGCCTTCGCCGTGTCCACGGATGCCCGTAAAGAATTGACCTCGGTCTCGGCCTGAAGGCTGCGCAGCCGCGCTTCCTTTCCAGCCCCAACGAGCGCGCGTGCAGCACGCAGGTCAGTCTCGGCCTCCTCGACTTCATCTTCCGCCAGAGTGATTCGTCGATCAGCGATCTCCGCCGCGCCGTAAGCGCGGGCAAGATCATAGGCATAGGCCAGGCGACCATCCCTGCTCCTGGCGCGAGCGGCTACGACTCCCGCTTCGCCAGCCGCAATGCGCGCGGAGCGTTTGCCGCCCAGCTCGATGACCTGGTTGAGTTGCAGTGTGCTCTCGGCCCGGTCGAAACCTCTATAGGGCTGTTGACCGGCGATGTTCTCGGTCATCACCCCAATGCTGGGATTGGGCCGTGCCCGTGCTTGCCGGGCCAGGCCCTCGGCGCGTTCGACATCTGCTTCCAGGATCACCTGACGCGGCGCTTCCTGTGTCTCGCGAAAGAGTTCTGCGAAAGGCGGGGCGGTTTGCGCGTTTACACTTGTGCACATCAGGCCGCCGGCCGCCGTGAACAGGCCAAACAGCGCCACGCGAACGCGCCGTTGGCCGATATAATCGGTCATTTGGATTTTCCTTGAGGTTATGCTTGCGGAACGCCGGTCGGCGCGCGGGCATCAGCCTCGTGGGGGACGCAGAAGGGCTTCCGGTAAAAGACCGCTGATGACGAAGTCTTTGGAAACGAACCAGTCGCCTGAAACGGCGAAGAAAGTAGCAGTCATGCCAGTGCTAGGCACGATGTCCGCCAACCCATGAATGACCGTGTGGGTCGCCTTATGAAGATCGACTTCCGGCATGGACGGACTATCGTCATCATGCTGGACAAGAGCGCTTTCGATCCTCGTCTCATCATGGCCGGCCATCGAACTGTGCCAAGCATTCAAGCCGAGCACGTTGAGCATCGCTAGCATGGCCAACAGCGCGCCAACGATGAGGTATCGATTGGCGGCTTTTGCATGAAGGACATGGCGTTGGCCGAGGCGCATCTTCTTTTTACTATCGGCAAATGCGCAAATCGGCAATCCCGACCTTCCCGCAAGACAGCGAACGGCCCTCATGCCCGCCTCGCCCAATGCGGGTGGAGATCGTCGATCATATAGGCGTGTGCGGCACCGTCGCCCGTATGATATAGACGAATATGCTCATGATCCTTCGGTAGATCGTCATGCTCGTGCGGCACGACATCGGGGTCGTCAGACGGCCAAAATAGCAAGGCAAAAATCGTGCCCGCACTTGCAAAAATCGCCATCGCACCGAACGCAGCGGTCATGGAGATATTGGCGCCGAGTTGACCAACCAGCGGATAGCATATCAGCCAGCATATGTGGCTGAGAGCAAACTGTGCGGCAAACAGCGCCGGCCTGTCTTCTGCATTGGCCGATCGTTTGAGCAACCGCCCCGAAGGCGTGACGCTCATCGAATATGCGATCCCCAGCACGACCCAACCAGCGAGCAACATGTGCCAGTACGAAGGACCGACCGGAACGGCGATACTGATCCAGGTCATTGCGCCGAGGCCCACAGACAGGGCGACAGCTGCACCGACCATAACCCTTCGATCATCGATCCTGTCGAGCAATCGGGGCAGAAGCAGGGCTGCGGCGATCGAACCCAGACCATAAGCTGCCAGAGTCAGCGCCACGTCGCGTTGGGCCATCCCGAGTAAGCTCTGGACGATGACCACGGTGTTGACGATTACCATAGAGCTGGCGGCGGCGGCGGACAAGGTAATCGCCAGCAGACCGAGCAAGCGCGGCGTCTGGAGGTAGATACGCATCCCGCGCGTGGTCTTGGCATAGAGGCTTTCCTGCCGATCTGCTGACCGCTCGGCGCGCGGCAGAATGACCGAAACGACTAGCAGCGCCGAACCGATGAAACCGATCGCCGTGCCGGAAAACAGCCAATGGAAATTGATCACGGTCAACAAGGCGGCCGCCAGCATCGGGCTGGTGATATTCTCCATGTCATAGGCGAGGCGCGACAGCGAGAGCGCGCGGGTATAGTCGCGCTCATCGGGCAGGACGTCGGGAATGGTCGCCTGGAAGGTCGGCGTAAATGCCGCCGAGGCAGCCTGGAGCACGAAGATCAGGACATAGATTTGCCAAATCTCGCTCACGAAGGGCAGGCAGATCGCAACGGCCGCGCGCACGAGGTCCAGAGAAACGAGCAGCGCCCTGCGCGGGACGCGATCAGCAAAGGCCCCGGCGATGGGCGCAATCCCGATATAGGCGACCATCTTGATAGCGAGAGCTGTTCCCAAGACAGCGCCCGCATTGCCGCCAGCGAGATCGTAGGCCAGCAAGCCGAGCGCCACGGTCGCAAGGCCGGTCCCGACCAGGGCGATGACCTGGGCGAGCAGCAGATGCCGGTAGGTTCGGTTCGCAAGAACGGCGAGCATGGTTTCCAACGAGTCGGGCATATCCCCCCAGGGGGATACTTGCCTTTATCCTCGTTGCGGTTAAAAGGTCAATAAAGGACTGGTGTCGATCGCTCTTTCGGTCGGTGGCATCATGATCAAATTCCTACCTGGCGGTCGGTGAACCGAAAACTACGTCTCGACAGCATGACCTTAGGTAACGATGATAAGAAGATGTCCCATCCCCATCCTCACTCGACCCATCCCGCAATCGTCAAACGCCTCAACCGGGCTACCGGTCATTTACGCAGCATCGTGGACATGATCGAGAACGGACGATCCTGCTCCGATATCGCCATGCAATTGCAGGCGGTCGAAAAGGCGATCGCGACCGCCAAGCGAACCTTGATCCAGGATCACCTCAGCCACTGCATCGGTGGCGATCCGGCGCACGGCGAAAAGGCGATGGCTGAGTTTCAAGCTATCTCTAAATATCTCTAACCGACGCAGCCGGGAAAGAACAGCGACGGAGCCATGTCCACACTGTTTTCAAGTCAAACATTCCGCCGCTTTCTGTTGGGCCTGCTCGCCTTTGCTGTGCAACTTTCCGCTTGTCAGGCTATTGCACGCCACGCCCCTAGTGCAACGCTCGCTGCGGAGGCAGAACGCCATGCCGAATTAAAGCAGCAATCCGCTGCCCACGGCCACATCCATGACGACGGCGATGATGGCGAGCGCGTGCGTGGCCATGTGCATGGGCATAACCCGGCCGACCATAGCCATGATACGCCTATCGGTGTTGCCCAGTCAGGCGTCGATCTCCCTCTTGTGCAACAGGGATGGCCACCTCAGGCCGGACCGATATTGAGCGGCCGCAACAGCGACCCTATGGACCGCCCCCCGGAGTACCTGTCCTCGATGTGACCGCGACGCCGCGCCAGCGCGGCAATTCACATAGATAGACAGGTATTCTCATGATACAGGCTTTTACTGAGCCGGCGCACGGACGACGTGCGTCCTCCCGGCTCCTAATGTTATTGTTCTTGACCGGGCTGAGCCTCGTTCTTTGGACCGGCACCGCCTTCGCCCATGCCGTCGCCGAAGGCGATAAGGGCTATATCCAGGAGATCAGCGGGGTTCACCTGCTGGAGTTTATGTATCTCGGCGCCAAACATATGGTGACGGGATACGATCATATTTTATTTCTGTTCGGGATCATCTTCTTCCTCTATCGGATGAAGCATATCGCGATCTATGTCAGCCTGTTCGCGATCGGCCATTCGACGACCATGCTGCTGGGCGTTTTCTTCGACTTCGGCATCAACAGCTATATTATTGACGCGATCATCGGCTTTTCGATCGTCTATAAGGCGCTCGACAACCTTGGGGCGTTCCAACGCTGGTTCGGCTTCCAGCCGAACACCAAGGCTGCAACGCTGATATTCGGTTTCTGCCACGGCTTCGGCTTGGCGAACAAGATCATCGACTATGAGATTTCTCCCGACGGCCTGCTGCCTAACCTGCTGGCCTTCAATGTCGGCGTCGAACTCGGTCAGTTGCTCGCGCTCGCCGCCATTCTGATCATCATGGGCTTCTGGCGCCGAACGCCGAGCTTCTGGCGTCATGCCTACACCGCCAACGTCGTGATGATGACCGCCGGGTTCGTGCTGATCGGATATCAGCTCACCGGCTGGGTCGTCGCCTGATCAAAGGATTTGAACCATGTATAACTCGCCCATACCCTCACAAGCCGAACTGCCGTCATCCGGCCAGCTTATCCGTTCGACCGTGATCGCTGCCGTGACAGCCGTCGCGCTCCTCGTCACGATCGTGCTCCCGGCCGAATATGGTGTCGATCCTACCGGAATCGGCCGCGCGCTCGGTTTCACTGATATGGGGGATATAAAGCGCCAACTCGCCGAAGAGGCCGAAGCGGACAGGAAAGTTGATACCGCCGCGAATGATGCCAGAAGCAGGGCCATCATCGAGGCCGCTGCATCAGGAAGAACCATCGCCCCTGGGCAGAGCGCCGACGCCCCGCCCGCAGTCGACGCTGCGCCGGGCCGGACTGATCGGATGAGCGTCACTCTGAAACCCGGCGAGGGTGCAGAGGTGAAGCTCGTGATGAAACGAGGGGAAAAGGCGAGCTTCGTCTGGACCGTTCAAGGCGGAGCCGTGAATGTCGACCTCCACGGTGACGGCGGCGGACAATCGATCAGCTACGAAAAGAAGCGCGGCCTTTCCAGGGGCGAAGGCGTAATTACGGCTGCGTTTAACGGCAATCATGGTTGGTATTGGCGCAATCGGGGTGATGCCGAAGTGACCGTGCTTCTGGAAACTCAAGGCCAGTATGCCGACATAAAGCGGCTAATCTAGCGCATAAAAACAGAGTGCCTTCCTTGGGATTCTACAGCCGATACCGAGTTATACTCGGTATCGGCCATTCAGATTGTACTGACCATGTCGGATTGAAGAAATAGATATGCCTTTCGACATTCGCCAACTTCGCTACGCCATCGCCGCGGCGGATCATGGCAGCTTCTATCGCGCGTCCAGGGTGCTGGACGTGGAGCAGTCGACGTTGAGCCGGGCCATCCTGAAGCTGGAGCGGGTGATCGGCGGACGGATTTTCAACCGCTCGCAGGGCGGCGTCAGCATGACGCTCGCCGGCGCGCAGTTCATCCGCGCGGCGCGGTCGATGGTGGCGAACGCGGACAAGATGGTGGCAACGATGCGGGCGGCGGGCCAGGGCCGCGCGGGGGGACTTATGATCGGACACAACAGCGCGATCTCGGCCGGCCATCTGCGCGCCACCATACTGGGCTGGCGAGCGGCAAATCCCGATGTCGAGATCGACGGCGTGGAAGCCGACCGGGGCGCGCTGCTCGCGGGGCTCGATACGGGCGAGATCGATATCGCGGTCCTGGTCGGCGAAGCGGGCCATGCCGGATTCCGGCGTGAGGGGTTGTGGAACGAGCGTGTCATGGCCGCGTTGCCGGCAGATCATGCCCTTGCCGCAAGCGAGGCCGTTCATTGGACCGATTTGCGGCGCGAGCGCTTTCTGCTGCCTGCCGCCGATCCCGGCCCGGAAATCCGCGACCTGCTGCTCGGCCGCCTGATGATGGCGGGCGAGCCTCCCGATATCAGGATGCATCAGGCCAGCCGCGAGGCGATCCTGAGCGTGCTGGGCGGCGGTCTGGGCGTGTCGATCGTCTGCGAGGGCGCGACGGGCGCTCGCTATCCCGACGTCATCTATCGCCCCGTCCAGGGCGAGCAGGGACCGGCCTTCATCAACTATTCGGGCTACTGGCGAAAGGACAACGCCAATCCCGCGCTGAGGCGTTTCCTCGCCTTCGTGCGCGACCGCTATGCGCTGTCCTTCGACATCCCGTGACCGCGCGAGACAGTGACATGCGACGTTAACAGGCGGGATCGCAACCAACGGCCGGCCTGATTTGCAACCGGAGAAAGGAGCCGTCATGACGCAGGGAAAGACACTCATCATCGTGCTGGTCACGCTGATCGTCGGGTTCGGAGCGGGTTTCGTTCTGCGCCCGGTGATCGCGCCGGCCGAACCGGCAGCAGCGGTCGCGAGTCCTGTGCCCGTCGCCGCGCCCGCGGAGCCGCGCGGCAAGCAATATTTCGCGGCGCATCTCGACGAGGCCCGGCAGGTTCTGACACAGTGCGCGGAAGGCTCGACGCGCGGCGACGAATGCTTCAATGCCGAGATGGCCGTGACCGAGGCGGAGGGCCGAGCGCGGCACAAGAAGTTCTTTGGCAATTGACCACGCGAACGGGCTTTCAGTCCCCCTGCGCGCGATGCCGGCGAAAGGCGCGGTCGGTGGCCATGAACCGCTCCAGCATCGGCGCGATCAGGCGCGCGGGCGGGATCGGGCTGCCCTCGCCGAGAATCTCGCCGTAGCGCCGTAAATCCTCGAACAGCGGCGCGGGCAGTTCCACGGCGAGCTTGACGGGCTTGTCCTCGGGGATCTGCCCCAGCTTGAGTTTGGTCATCGCGTTGCTCCGATGGGTTCGAGGATCAAATCTCTCGTCAGGACGACCCTGAGCGGATGCCCCGGCCGGATGGTGAGCGTCGGCTGCACATTGAGCTGCCGCCGCACGACCTGCTGTCCGGTCTGGTTGATGGTGTCCTGCGATCCCCGCCGAAGCGCGCGGGTGAGGTCGTCCTCGCTGTCGGCCCCCAGCTCGGCGCCGACGCCGAGCAAGGTCGAGACGGCGGCGGCTTTCAGCAGATTGCCCCAATGCTGATTGACGCGACCCTGTAGCCCCGCAAATCCCGCGGCGTCCGTTCCGGGCTGGCGCTCGAGAACGATCGAGCGCCCGTCCGGCATGATGAGGCGGTCCCAGGAGAGCAGCACACGCGTCTGCCCCGCGGCGACCTCGCTGTCATATTCGCCGATCAGCCGCGCGCCCTGCGGAATGAGCAGGATGCGCCCGGTGATGCTGTCATAGACGTTCTGCGTCACCTGGGCGGTGATCTGGCCGGGAAGGTCGGAACGGATGCCGGTGATCAGCGCGGCGGGGATGATGCTGCCGGCCTGGACAATGTTGGGCGAGGCCGGCGCGGTCAGCCGCTCGGCGCTGACAGTGCGCTGATTGGTCGCTTGCGCCATGAACGCCCGCTTGGCGGCTTGGTCGCCCTGCGCAGCCTCTGACGGTTGCGGAGCTGCGGCCTCCGGCGCTGCGATGGCGAGGCTCGGCAAGGACGGCATCGCACCGGTCCCGGCGCTGCTTCCGCCGAGGAACACCATGCTGGTGCGGGCTGCATCGCGTTCCTGGGCGATGCGCTGGCGAGCGGCTTCGGCGGCCTGGATGCGCGGATCGGGCTGCGCGCCGACCGGTGGCACGGGCACATTCTCCCCGCGCTGCTGCGCCGAGACGATCGGGCCGCCGAGATCGCCGGGAAGCCTGGGGCCGAGCTTCGGGACCTGGCCGTAATCCTTCGGCCCCGAGGTGATGGTCTCGGATGCGGCGCGGCTGTCGGTATTGTAGAGTTCCTTCGCCGCCTGTTCTCCTTTGGGCGCGAGCGCATACCAGAGCGAGCCGCCGATACCGAGCCCCGCGACCACGCCGAGCGTCGCCAGCGCCTTCCTCGAAAGGCGCATGACGCGCGGCGCAGGCCCGCGAAGCTGAAAGGCGGCGGGGTTCGCGGATGCGGGTTGGGGGGATGCCTGCGGCGCTGGCTGGACGGGCGTATTGGTGGGATCGGCCATCACCGCCCCCTGCGGGACGTGTCCGCGCCGTCGCGCACGATTCGCACGCGCCGCTCGGTGCGCTTGTCGCTCAGGCGCAATTCCGCGCTGGCGAACAGGCGATCGACCACCATATAGCGCCCCTGCACGCGGTAATTGACCAGCTCGGCGTCGCCAGCCGCGCCGGTCACGAACAGCGGCGGCATCTCGCCCTGCGAGATCCCGGCCGGGAACTCGATGAACACCTGCGCGGAATCGTCGAAGGCGCGCACGGGCTTCCACGGCACGCGGTCGCCCTCGATCCGGTAGCGGAAATTGAGCGCCGCGATGTCGATGCCGGTGGCGACGGGGGCCGAGGCGGCAGCGGCGGCGTTTGCGCCGCGCAGGGCGATCAGCGCGTCCTGCGGATAGGTCCACGACACCGACGCCATATAGGTCGAGGCCGTCGCGCGCAGTTCGATATGATAGGTGCGCCGGTCGGTGTTGATGACGAGGTTAGTGAAAATGTCGGGCCGCGTGGGCTTCGCGAGGATATGCACGCGCGCCGTCGCGCCGCTGCCGCTCACCGTGTCGCCGATGATCCAGCGCACGGTGTCGCCGGCCGCGACCGGCCCCGGCCCGACGAGCTGCTCGCCCTCCTGAAGCGCGATGTCCGTCACCTGGCCGGGCGCGGTATATACCTGATAAAGCGCGCCTTCGGTCCAGGGATATTGCTGGATGGCGTTCACATAGCCGTCGCGGGTGGGTTGCACGCGGGCGGCCGCGTTCGCGGCCCCGACGCGGCGGCGCGGATCGGTCGCTTCTCGCGGCGAGGCGCTTTGCGTGACCGGCTTCAACTGGCCCGGAAGCGGCAGCGGTTCGGGGATAGTCACCACCTCGACCACGCGTGGCGGTTGTGCGGCCGGCGTGGCCGCGATCTCGCGCGGTGGATCATCGTAAGCGATGCTCGGCGCTTTCGCCGATGAGGTGGCGCAGCCGGCCAGCGCGGTTGCGGACAATAACATAACCGCGCTGGCGGCATGGCGGGCGGACATGCGTGTCATTGCGACAGCTCCTTGCTCCAGTTGAGGGCGTTGACGAACACGCCGAGCGGGTTCTTGCGCAGCGCGTCGGGGGTGCGCGGGGTCTGGACAACGACAGTGAGGATCGCCGACCAGCGGGTCGTCTCGGCGAGACTGCCGTCCTGATAGCGCCGCTCGATCCAGGCGACGCGGAAGCTGTCGCCGGAGGCACGGATCACGCTGGAGACGTCCACCGCGACCTGCACCTTGCCGACCTGTGCGATCGGATCGTTGGCGCGCGCGTAGTCGTTGAGCGCCAGTGCGCCCTTGTCGGTCGTGAAATCGTAAGCCCTGAGCCAGTTCTGCCGGACGATGACCGGATCGGCCGGGATCGCCCTGACCTGCTCGATGAACCGGGCGAGATGGAACGCGATCTGCGGATCGGTCGGGCGGTAGCCGGTTTCGGCGGGAGCGACGGCCTGCGCTTCGCCGAGCCGATCGACCTGCACCACCCAGGGCACGATATGGCCGCGGGCGGATTGCCAGACGAGTCCGGCCGAGAGCCCACCGGACAGGGCGAGCGCGCCGAAGAAGGCAAGGCGCCAGTTCTTCGCCTGCACGCGGGCGGAACCGATGCGGTCGTCCCAGACCTGCGCGGCGCGCTGGTAGGGCGTCGCGGGTTCGGGGGTCTGGCCGTAGCGGATGGTGGGTCGTCGGAACATTTTCGGATCACTCCCTTTCCTTGACGTCGGGACCGCCGCCGCCGCCGTGGCTGTCGCCGGCCTTCATCGTGTGAGCGAGGACGGTCGCGCCGTGGGTCGCGGACTGGCGCTGCTTCATGGCCGAGGCCCATGCGGGCGGCGCGGAAGCCGGGGCTGCCGGCGATGCCGCGGGCGCGGGACTTCCCGATGCGGGAGCGACGCCCAGCCCGGCGCGGGCGCCTGTGCGGAAGTTGTCCTTCATGGATGCGCTCGCCTTGCCGGCCATCCGGCGCAGCGGCGAGAGCGCGGCATTGACGGCGCCGGTCGCCGCCGTCTGTCCGACAGCGGCCATGCCGCCCGCCACAGCGCCCGCGCCGCTCCTGCCGAGCGAGCCGACGCTGTAGGCGCCCGCCGCGCCGCCCGCCATGCGCGCGCCGCCTTGCGCGGCTGCCGCACCCATCCGCCCGGTCGCGCCTATGGTCGAGGCGGCAGCGCCGACGCCGAGCTTCGCGGCGGCGGCGCCACCGACCAGCGCGCCGCCCGCCGCCAGCACGGTGCCGGCCGCCGCGCCCGCGCCGAGCTGCGGCCCGCCCGAGACGATCCCGTTGGCGATGCCGGGGCCGAAGATCGACAGGCCGAGCAGCGACAGCGCGCCGAGCGCGATCGCCAGAACCTGCCGCGCGTCGGGTTCGGGACCGACCGTCGCCGTGAACGTGCTGAACAGGGTCGTGCCGATCCCGGTGATGACCGCGAGCACCAGCACCTTGATCCCGCTGGAGACGATATGGCCGAGCACTTTTTCGGCCATGAACGCGGTGCGGTTCCAGAAGGCGAAGGGCAGCAGGACGAATCCGGCCAGCGTCACCAGCTTGAACTCGATCAGGGTGATGAATATCTGGATGGCGATAATGAAGAAGGCGAGGACGACGATCAGATAGGCGAGCAGCAGCACGGCGATGATCGCGAGATTGGCGAACACCGACCAGAGGCTGTTATAGGCCTCCATCGCGTCGATCAGTGGCTGCGCCGCATCGAGACCCTTTGCAGCGATCGTGCCGGGCTTCATGAACTCCGCGAGGCTGAGGGCATCGCCACTCGCCTTGAGCCCCAGCCCCGCGAAGCTGTCGAACAGGATCGTCGCCAGTGTCTGGAAATTGCCGATGATGAAGGCGAAGGCGCCGATATAGAGGGTTTTCTTGACCAGCCGCTGGATCACGTCCTCATCGGCGCCCCAGGCCCAGAACAGCCCGGCGATGGTCACGTCGATCGCGATAAGGGTCGAGGACAGGAAGCCGACCTCGCCGCCGAGCAGGCCAAAGCCGCTGTCGATGTAGCTGGTGAAGGTGTCGAGGAAGGTATCGACGATCCCGGTGTCACTCACGGCGCGGTGCTCCCGGCCTGATCGGCGGGGACAAAGGGGCCGGGAAGCTCCGGCCGGATCGCCTCGTCAGCCCGGCTGCCGTCGCTGTCATATGCGGCGGGAAGCGCAGGATGCTCGCCCGGCGCGGGCGCGTCGGCATCCTTGCCGAAGAAGCGGCGGCGCTTTTCCGCCCATGCCGCCTCGCAGCCGGAATCCGGCATGGTGAGCGTGGCGCAGCGTTCCAGTTCGCGCGCCAGCCGCTTCTCCTGCTCTCCTTCTTCAAGGACGGGCAGGACGGCTTCAAGCTGCGGTTCATGCGGTTCGCGCGAGCCCGCGAGCGCCACGGCCAGCATGATGCCGCCGAGCGCGGCGACACCGGCGATCTTTGCATTGCGCGACATGCGGCTTCTCCTGTCAGTCGCGGCCGAAGAAGCGGCGGAAGCGTTCGCGCCCCTCCGCCTCGATCGCGGCCTGCCGCGCGGCGTCGAGCGACTGCGCCCGTCCCTGCGCCGCGACGGCGGCGGTGAGGTCGGCGAGCTGCTGCGATTGCAGGGCGAGAAGCTGGTTGCCCGCCTGCGCGGCCTGGAGCGCGCCGGTCGCCGACTGACTGGCCGAGACCAGGCTGTTCATCGTGGTGCGCGCGCCCTCGATATTACCGACGACGCCGGCCTGCACCTGCAAGGAGTCCTGGAACGCGCCGACGCTGTCCTCCCAGCGCGCGTTCGCATTGGCGATCATCTGGGCGTTGGTGCCGGTGAGCGCGGTGCCCTTGTAACGGTCGGTGAAGGCGCTCTGGATGTCCCGGACATCGTAGGCGATGCGCTGGGCCTGCCTAAGCAGCTGCTGCGTCTGCCGGACCTGCTGCTGGAGAACGTCGACCGTCGAGAGCGGCAGCGAAGCGAGATTGCGCGCCTCGTTGATGAGGCTCGTCGCCTGCTGCTGAATTTGCTGAATCTGGTTGTTGATCTGCTGGAGCGACCGGGCGGCGGTCAGCACGTTTTGGGCGTAATTGGTCGGGTCATAGACGATCCCGCCGAACTGGGCGTGCGCGGGCGTCGCGGCGGTGGTGCCGATCATGCCGGACGTGGCGATCGCGCCGGCCAGCATGGCGCGGCGCAGGATGGTGGCTTTCATGGGATCATGTCCTTCAAGGCAAGGGGGAGCTGGCCGGTATCTTCCCGGTTTCCGGCCAGCGGATCGGGTTGAGGTTCGGGAAGAAGCTCGACCGCCCAGGCGCAGCCGCGGTGACGCAGCCATTCGGCCGCGAAGGCAGGCGCGCCATGCGCCTCCACCAGCTCCGCGATCCGGCGCTGATCGGTCTTGGAAGAGGCGGCGGCGAAGGCCAGCGCGACCTCGCCAAGCCCCAGCTCGAACAGGCGGTTGCCGCGCCTTGACTGGCAGTAATAATCGCGCTTCGGCGTCGCCCGGCTCAGGATTTCGATCTGGCGGGCGTTGAGCCCGAACCGCTCGTAGATCACCGCGATCTGCGGTTCGACCGCGCGTTCGTTCGGCAGGAATATCCGGGTCGGACAGCTCTCGACGATGGCGGGCGCGATCGTGCTGCCCTCGATCTGCGCGAGCGACTGGGTGGCGAAGATGACGCTGGCGTTCTTCTTACGCAGCGTCACCAGCCATTCCGAAAGCTGTTTGGCGAACGCGGGCGATCCCAGCGCCAGCCAGCCCTCGTCGATGACGATGAGCGTCGGGCTGCCGTCGAGCCGCCCCGCGATGCGGTGAAACAGGTAGGACAGGACGGCCGGGGCCGCGCCGCTTTCCATCAAGCCTTCGGTCTCGAACACCTGAACGGTGGCCTCGCCAAGCCGCTCGGTCTCGGCATCGAGCAGCCGGCCCCATGCTCCGCCCACGCACCAGGGCGCGAGCGCCTGCTTGAGCTGCTGGCTCTGGAGCAGGACGGCAAGGCCCGTCAGGGTCCGTTCCGCGATCGGCGCGGTGGCGAGCGAGGTCAGCGCCGACCAGATATGCTCCTTGGCCTGCGGGTCGACGGTCACATTCTCGGATGCGAGGATCGCCGCCAGCCATTCGGCGGCCCAGGCGCGTTCGGCTGGGTCGTCAATATGGGCGAGCGGTTGGAGCTGCACGCCGTCCCCGGCCTCGTCGGCGAGCATCCCGCCGAGATCCTGCCAGTCGCCGCCCATACCGATCGCAGCCGCGCGGATGCTGCCGCCGAAATCGAAGGCGAAGACCTGCGCGTTCTCGTAGCGGCGAAATTGCATCGCCATCAGTGCAAGCAGCACCGACTTGCCGGAGCCGGTCGGCCCGACGATGAGGGTGTGCCCGACATCGCCGACATGAAGGGAAAACCGGAACGGGGTCGAGCCTTCGGTCTTGCCATAAAGCAAGGGGGGCGCACCGAAATGCTCGTCCCGTTCCGGCCCCGCCCATACTGCTGACAGGGGGATCAGGTGGGCGAGATTGATGGTGGAAATCGGAGGCTGGCGGACGTTGGCATAGGTGTGGCCGGGGAGGCTCCCAAGCCACGCCTCGATCGCGTTCATGCCCTCGGGGATCACGGTGAAGTCGCGACCCTGGATGACCTTTTCGACCAGCCGCAGCTTTTCAGCCGCAATGGCGGGATCGCGGTCCCACACCGTCACGCTGGCGGTGACATAGGCCATGCCGGCGTAGTCGGCGCCCAGCTCCTGCAAGGCAGTGTCGGCGTCGGCCGCCTTGTTCGAGGCATCGCTGTCGAGCAGCGTCGATGCCTCGTTGGTCATCACTTCCTTGAGGATCGCAGCAACGCTTTTGCGCTTGGCGAACCATTGGCGGCGGATGCGGGTCAGCAGCTTCGTCGCGTCGGTCTTGTCGAGCATGATCGCGCGGGTCGACCAGCGATACTCGAAGGCGAGCCGGTTCAGTTCGTCGAGCAGGCCGGGGAAGGTGACGCTCGGGAATCCCGTGATCGTCAGCGTGCGCAGATGATGGTCGCCGAGTTTCGGCTCCAGCCCGCCGGTCAGCGGCTCGTCGGCGAGCAGCGCGTCGAGATGCATCGGCGTTTCCGGCACGCGCACGCGCTGGCGCCGGGTCGAGATCGTGCTGTGCAGGTAAGTCAGCGTCTCGCCGTCATCGAGCCAGCAAACCTCGGGCACGAAGCCCTCGACCAGATTGAGCACCCGGTCGCTGCGATCGGTAAAGCTCTGGAGCAATTCCCACGGATCGACGCCCGTGCCGGAACGGCCTTCATAGAGCCAGGTTTCGGCGCGGGCGGCGTCCTCGGCCGGTGGCATCCAGAGGAGCGTCAGATAATAGTCGCTCTCGAAATGCGCGCCTTCTTCGCGAAACTGTTCGCGCCGCTCCATATCGACCAGCGCCGAGACCGGATCGGGAAAGTCCGATTCCGGATAGTCGAGCGCGGGCGTGCGCTGCGCTTCGACGAAGATTGCCCAGCCCGAGCCGAGACGGCGCAGCGCATTGTTGAGCCGCGCCGTGGTGGCGACCAGCTCGGCTGGCGTGGCGGAATCAAGGTCCGGTCCCCGAAAACGGGCGGTGCGCTGAAAGCTGCCGTCCTTGTTGAGAACGACGCTTGTCCCGACCAGCGCGGCCCAGGGCAGGAAGTCGGCGAGATGCGCGGCGCCGTTCCTGTATTCGCGCAAGCTCATCATGGCTGCATCCATGTCGGGTAGCGGAGGTGGCGGCGGGCCACGTCGACGAACTGGGGATCGCGCCGCGCGGCCCATACCGAGAGCGCATGGCCGATCGCCCATATCGCGAGGCCGGCGATCCAGAGGCGCAGGCCCAGCCCGATCGCGCCTGCCAGCGTCCCGTTGACGATGGCGAGCGAGCGCGGGGCGCCTCCGAGCAATATCGGCTCGGTCAGCGCCCGGTGGACCGGCGCGAAGTAGCCCGCGATGGGCTCGCCATGATCGGCCGCGCCGGTCATGCGACCATCGCTCCGCCACCGAAGGAAAAGAACGAGAGGAAGAAGCTCGACGCGGCGAACGCGATCGACAGACCGAACACGATCTGGATCATCCGCCGTGCCCCGCCCGACGTATCGCCGAAGGCCAGGGTCAGCCCGGTCACGATGATAATCATCACCGCGATGATCTTGGCGACCGGCCCCTCGATGCTTTCGAGGATAGACTGGAGCGGCGCCTCCCACGGCATCGACGATCCGCCCGCATGGGCGGGCATCGCGTAGAGCAGCCCGGCCGCGGTGATGCCGATATGGCCGAGGCGGTCGAGCACGGTGCCGCCGAGCAGGCGGCCCTTCATGGTCCTGAGAGGCGTGGCGTCGTTGGTCATGGCAGGTCTCCGGTCTGGGGGGTGGTGAGCGGCGTGAGGCGGTAGTCGCCGGTCGCGGCGTCGAGCCCTTCGACGCGGGCCAGCTCGGCGAGGCGGCGGCCGTGCCCGTCGCGGACGAGCACGGCGATCAGGTCGATGGTCTCGGCCAGCAGCGCGCGCGGGACCGTGACGACGGCCTCCTGAATGAGCTGCTCCATACGGCGCAGCGCGCCGAGCGCGGTTCCGGCGTGGATCGTGCCGATGCCGCCCGGATGGCCGGTGCCCCAGGCTTTGAGGAGATCGAGCGCCTCGGCGCCGCGCACCTCGCCGATCGGGATGCGATCAGGGCGCAGGCGCAGCGAGGACCGGACGAGATCGGACAGCGAGACGACGCCATCCTTCGTGCGCATGGCGACGAGGTTCGGCGCGGCGCATTGCAGCTCCCGCGTGTCCTCAATCAGGACGATACGGTCGGTGGTCTTGGCGACTTCCACCAGCAGCGCATTGACCAGCGTGGTCTTGCCACTGCCGGTGCCGCCCGCCACGAGGATGTTGGCGCGAGCGGCGACGCCATCGCGGCATGCCGCCGCCTCGGCCGCCGACATGATCCCGGCGGCCGCATAGTCGTCGAGCGTGAACACCGCGACGGCGGGCTTGCGGATGGCGAAGGCCGGGGCCGCGACGACGGGCGGCAGCAGCCCCTCGAACCGCTCGCCCCCTTCGGGCAGCTCGGCGGAGACGCGCGGGGACCGGGCATGAACCTCGACGCCGACATGATGCGCGACCAGGCGGACGATGCGCTCGCCGTCAGCGGCGGCCAGCGTCATGCCGGTGTCGCTGATGCCCTCGCCGAGCCGGTCGACCCACAGCCGTCCGTCCGGGTTCAGCATCACCTCGATCACGGCGGCATCGTCGAGCCAGGCCGCGATCGACGGCCCCAGCGCCGTGCGCAGCATCCGCGCGCCGCGCGTGTTCGCTTCGGATCGGATCGGCTGGACGGACAAGAAACGGCCCCTGAATTAGGCCGGGCGAACCGCCGCCCGGCGTCAGGGGCACATCAAGAGAGACAGGAAATCGCGCGAGGCAACAACTATGTCAGGGCGTAGTAGTGACGGCGGCAGATAAGTGCGCGTTGCGGTCTGACGCTTTCAGCACCGCTCTCCGCCCGCGCTATTTCGTGAAGATACCTGGCCGATTCGCGCATGGCCGGCCCCGGCTGGTTCGCTGCACTGTCATGTGTCGGTGGAGCCGCCGTCACGACCTGCAATATCCTCCGGTATTTCGTCGAGCAGGCTCTTGCCGCTGGCGTAGCGGCGGCCCAGCGTCTCGACAAAACCCTCATAGCGCTTGCGGCCCTTGACCTGGGCGGCCGCCTGATCCTCGTCGGGCAGCGGCGGCGTCACCGCCAGCCAGAAGCGGACGAAAAGCGCCAGTGCCTCGGTGGTGAGGCCGGTGTTGCGTTCGAGCCGCTGGACCTGCCGCGAAAGCCGGTCGAGCCTTCGGGCGAAGGCCGCCTCCATCCGGTCGGCGCCGTCCGGCGACATCCAGGAGGTGACGGCGGCTTCCACGATCGCCGAGCGCGAGATGCGGCGGCGGATCGCCAGCTCGCTGACCTGACGGGCCAGCTCGGGCGGAAAATAGACGTTGAGACGCACGCGCATGGGAATCTCCTACATTTCGATGCCGTCGTCGGGATCGAGCGACGCCTGCCGCGCGACGCCCTGCATCCGCCGCCGTGCCGCCGCCTGGCGCGCAGCATCCTCGGGTTCGTCCTCGACGATGGAAAACTCCTGCGCGGGCGGTGCGGGCGTCGTCTCCTTCACGATGGCGACATGATCGGGAAGCTCGGGCTCGCGGCGCAGCCCGCTGTTGGCGGCATCCTCCTGGCGCCGGATGATTGCCGCGATCTCGGCGGGATCGGCCGAAGCGGCGAGCCCCGTCCAGTCGTCGGGACGGATTTCCCGAGGTGGCGATGCGGCCGGATCGGGCGGCGGCATGATCCGCGCGGCGAGACGGGGATCGGCGTAGTAAGCAGCCTTCTTCGCGCGGATGGGCTGGACGCCCGACACCATGACGATTTCCTCGTCGGGCGGCAGCTGCATGACCTCGCCCTGGGTCAGAAGCTGGCGGGCGGTTTCGGAGCGCGAGACCATCAGATGCCCGAGCCAGGGCGAGAGCCTGTGCCCGGCGTAGTTCTTCATCGCGCGCATCTCAGTCTTGGTGCCGAGCGCCTTCGACACGCGCTCGCCCGTCTTCTCGTTGTTGGTCGCGAAGCTCACCCGAACATGGCAGTTATCGAGGATCGCATTGTCCTGCCCGTAGGCTTTCTCGATCTGATTGAGCGACTGCGCGATGAGGAAGGATTTCAGGCCATAGCCGGCCATGAACGCCAGCGCGCTCTCGAAAAAGTCCAGGCGCCCGAGCGCGGGAAACTCGTCGAGCATCAGCAGCAGGCGATGACGCCTGGCGCCGCTCGGCAGTTCCTCCGTCAGCCGCCGCCCGATCTGGTTGAGCATCAGGCGGATGAGCGGCTTGGTCCGCGAGATGTCGCTGGGGGGAATGACGAGGTAGAGCGTCGCCGGCTGCTCGCCCGATACGAGATCCATGACGCGCCAGTGGCAGGCGCGCGTGACCCGGGCGACGACGGGATCGCGGTAAAGCCCGAGAAACGACATGGCGGTCGAGAGCACGCCCGAGCGTTCGTTGTCGCTCTTGTTGAGCAGTTCGCGCGCGGCCGAGGCCACCACCGGATGCACGCCGGCTTCGCCGAGATGGGGCGTCGCCATCATCGCGGCCAGCGTCTGCTCGATCGTCCGCGCCGGGTCGGACAGGAAGGCGGCGACACCCGCCAGGGTCTTGTCGGGCTCGGCGTAGAGAACATGCAGGATCGCGCCGACCAGCAACGCGTGGCTGGTTTTCTCCCAGTGGTTGCGCTTCTCCAGGCTGCCTTCGGGATCGACCAGCACGTCGGCCACGTTCTGCACGTCGCGGACTTCCCACTGGCCGCGCCGCACCTCCAGCAGCGGGTTGTAGGCGTCCGACGCCGCGTTGGTCGGGTCGAACAGCAGCACGCGGCCATGCTGCGCGCGGAAGCCCGCGGTCAGCGTCCAGTTCTCGCCCTTGATGTCATGAACGATCGCCGATGCCGGCCAGGTCAGAAGCGAGGGGATCACGAGGCCGACGCCCTTGCCGCTGCGGGTCGGCGCATAGCACAGCACATGCTCGGGGCCGTCGTGGCGCAGATAGGCGCGGCCCAGCTTGCCGAGCACCACACCGTCGTCGCCGAGCAGCCCGGCCGCACGCACCTCGTCCTCGGTCGCCCAGCGCGCCGAGCCATAGGTTTCCGCGTTCTTCGCCTCGCGTGCGCGCCAGACCGACATGGCGATGGCGACAGCGACCGCCACGAAGCCGCCCGACGCGGCGATCCAGGCGCCGGTCTGGAAGATGGCGGGCGCATAGGCGTCGTAGCTGAACCACCACCAGAAGAAGGCGTAGGGCGGATAGACCGGCCAGCCGAGCGCCGTGAACCAGGGTTCGCCAAGCTCGGGCTGATACGCCAGCGCCGCCGCGGTCCATTGTGTGGCGCTCCAGATCGCGGCGACCACGATCAGGAAGACGGCGATGATCTGGCCCCAGAGGATTTTGGTAGCGGGCATGAGAGTCTCCTTCTTTCAGGGGGCGAGGCCGCGCTTGCGGCCCAATGACCATCCGATGCCGCCGCCGTTGCGGGCGATGCCCGCGATCTGGCGCCCGAGCTGGCGTTCAAGGTCGTTCGACCAGGGGACGAGCCGGAAGCCCAACCCGTCGTCGATCATCGCGAAGCGACCGGAGGCGAGCGCGAGGCGCTGGCGGCATGTGCCGGCGACCTTGTCGCCGGGATTGGTAGGCCGGTAGGCGAGCCCCGTCCGGCCCGCGATCTCGGCACCTGTCGCGTCCAGTTCGCGGCGGCGAAGCGTCTCGATCAGGTTGCCTTGCAGGACCACGCGGTTGCCGAAGCGGCGGGCCAGTCCTTCGCGCACGAGATGGTCGGTGCGCTGGTCGAGCGCCCGCTGCACCTCCGATCCGAAGCCGGCGGCCGTCACTCCACGGCCGCGCTCGATCAGACGATGATCGAGCCAGGTCGCGCCTCTCGCCTTCACCTGAGCCGCGAGGTCGAGATCGGATCGCGTCGCCAGGAACAGGGACGGCTTCGGATCGCCCGGCCGGCCGACGGCGCGCAGCTCAACGATGCCGCCGATATCCGGGCTGCGATCCAGCGCCTCGATGCCCGGAAGCCGGACATGGTGGGTGCGCCCGTCGATGCCGTCGATCACGGCATAGGCCGAGCCATGCAGCTCGTCGTGCAACCCCTTGTCGATCAACCGGCCGACGATGGGCTTTTGCGGCGCTGCGCTGACGATCTCGTAAGTGTCGAGCGGGCGCTGCAGGCCGCGACCGTTCAGCGCCTTGCCGATCGTGCGGATGATGTCGCCGCGCGTGCCCAGCTCGCGCAACCTGGCTTGCGCATCCGACGCCAGTGCCCACTGACCGGGCGCGGCCTCGGCTGCGAGCCCCATAGTTTCCAGATGCTGCAAGCGGCCGATCATCAGGCGGCGGACCTGGGGATCGTCGAGTCCGGGCTGCTGGGGGCGCAAGTCGATGACGCCGAGTGCGTCCGCCGTGCGATCGATCTCGGCGTCGAGCCTGGTCCAGCGTTCGGCCGTTACCTCGCGTTCGAGCGCGCGCTGGATTTCATGCTCCGGTTTCGGACCCAGCTCGGCCCAGGCCAGTTCTTCGGCGCGCGAGCGCAGATTGTGGCTGATATAGTCCCGGTTGATGACAAGGTCGGCGCCATGGTCATCGACGCCGCGCACCAGCAGATGGACATGCGGGTTGTCGGTGTTCCAGTGATCGACCGCGACCCATTCGAGCCTGGTGCCGAGATCGGCTTCCATCTGGCGAACGAGATCGCGGGTATATTCGCGAAGGTCCGACAGGTCCGCCGCATCCTCGGGCGAGACGATGATCCTGAAATGATGCCGGTCGTCCTTGCACCGATCGGCGAAGGCGCGATCGTCGGCGCCATCGCCATTGGCGTCGAACATCCGCGCGGGCGATCCGTCGCGGGTGACGCCCTCGCGCTTGAGATAGGCGATGTGCGCGGACAGCGGCGCCCTCGGCCGTCCATTCCGGTGGAAACGGGTGACAGGGACAATCTTGACCAGCACGCGCCGGCCCGATCCGAACAGGCGGCTGCGTGCGAAGGACGTGCGGCCACGGCCGAAGTTCGATTGCCCGCGCTGGCGCGATCCGCCCCAGCCGGCCGTTCGCCGGCCTCCGCCGCTGCGCGCGGCGACGCGGAGCACCTGGACGACAAGTCCTTGCGCCTTGCGGCCCTGGCCGGCTCCCCTGTTCCTGACCTTGCCCGGCCGGACGCGGAAATCCTCGTCCTCGCTCACGGCCGGGCCGCTTTCCGCCGAAAATGGCCCATAGTGCCATTCGGCGCTTTGATTTTGCTGGCTTTTTTCTTCCGAGCGGCACGCTCGCCGACCGACGTACCCGCGCCAAATCGTTGAAAGACATAGGCTTTCAGCGAATTTGGGGCGCGCTTTCTATCTTGCCGTCCCTTTTTTCGGCTTTTTCCTGCCCTCCCAGGCACTTGATCCCTGACTTGCACCAATCTGAAACCGGGGGCGGTCATGACGTGCCGGCCCCGTCTCGACGTGCAGCCGCCGTGCAATCGGGCCGCGGCGGTGCTGCAACGGGATCGCCCGGCAACGCGAACTTGAGGCGCCAGGTTCGCCACGCTTCGCCGACAGCCCCGGTGCCGGGGAACAGGTCGTCGAGCGTGTCGTCGGGACGCGCGGCGGCCGTCTCGAACGCCCAATGGCAGACCGCTTCGGGCTTGGCGCCAGTGAGGCCGCGGCGCAGCGTGATCGGGCATTCGATCCAGTCGCGCAGGACCAGCCGCTTGCTCACGACCGACTTGCGCGCGGGCTTCACGATGACCGGCTCCCACGCATACGCGACCGGCACGTTGCGCTTGAACGCGGCGAAGCCCTTGACCCAGGCCATCCACCGCGCGCCGGTTTCGTGCACCAGCGGCGCGAGCACGGCGACCGATTCCGGTGTCGCGGCGGCGTGCAATATCCAGCCGTCATAGTCGCGTTCGAGCCGTTCGATCAGCGCCCGATGATCGACCTCGCCCGCATAGTCGGGCTGGCCGCGATAGAGATGCGCGCAGCCGATATAGGGCGGATCGGCATAGGCGATCTTCATGGCCTGGGGCGTCCTGAAAGCGCGACGAACAGGCTGTTCGCGGCCGGTTCGACCGCTGGGCGGGTGTCGGCCGCGTCTTCGCCGGATGACGTTTCCGGGGCGGCCGGATTGCCGTTCGGCCGCGCCGCGAACAATGCGGCCCGGCGCCATGCGAAGGGATCGAACGGCGGTGCGGCGGCAAGCCGGCTTTCGTCCGTGCTGCCGGTGATCGCCGCCAGCTTTGCAAGATAGGCGCGCGTCTCGGCGGGCAGCGAACGGCCGCGTGAGAGATATTCGTCGTAGCGCCCCGGCCCCGCATTATAGGCCGCGAGCATCGCCGTCACGTTGCCGTAGCGGTCGTGCATCGCGCGCAGATAGGCAGCGCCCGCCATGATGTTGTCGCGGACATTGTAGGGGTCGGCGCCCAGCCCGTGGCGCGCGCGCAGGCTCGCCCAGGTGCCGGGCATGATCTGCATCAGGCCCATCGCCCCGGCCGTCGAGACAGCGCGGACATCGCCGTTGCTCTCGACGCGCATGACCGCCCATATCCAGCGTTCGGGGATGCCGAAGCGCTGCGCCGCGTCGGCGACATGCCCGGCATAGGGATGGCGCGCGGCCGATCGCTCGGCCGGTGCGTCCTGCGCCAGCGCGGCGACGGGCGCGGCGCCCGGAGCGAGCAACAAGACCGCGAGCATGGCGGCCAACCCGCCCCCGCTCCGCCGCCAGCCTGCCAGCGTGCTCGCTCCGGTAAAGGGTGCGCGCGGTGCGCCGGCCGTGGGCCGCCCTTGACCTTCGCTGCGCGCGCCGACCGGTCTGCGCCCGAGCGGGACGGAGGGATGCGGCTTTTCCGCGAACAGAGGGATGGTGACCAGGAACGACACCGATCAGCTCCGGTCGTCGCGTGGCCGGGGGCGCTTCCACGACAGCCTAAATGTCCGCCCATCGTCATCTGCGCGGAACAACACCGGCCGGAACGGCGCACCAAAGAGCGGACTGTCGATATCCAGAGCGATGTAATTGCCCGCGCGTTCGCCGATCCGTTTCCACGCCCCGCCGATCTCCGGGCCGTCCTCGTCGTCGAGGTGGACGCGATAGTCCGGCGCGTTCTCGGCGTCGCCCGGATCGATCGCGACCAGCACGATCTGCTCATTGATACCGAAATATCGGGCGCGTCCGGCATAGCCGTTGGCGGTGGGTTCAAAGATATTCGTCGGCATGGCCGATCTCCTTGGCTTCGGGTGTTGAAGGCGTTTGTGACGCCGCGCGCAGATGCAGCGGCGTCGCGCGTCCGATCACGGCGGACGCCGGAAGCGGGCCGAAATAGCGGCCGTCCAGACTGTCGGGGACGGACGGGTTGAGCAGGAATATCTCGCCCGCTCGCAGCGTGCGGCACCCCTGCCAGACCGGCAGCGGACGGCCCTGGCCGTCACGCGCGCGGGCAATGGCGACGCGCCGGGCATCGACGCTCACCATGCCGCCGATGCGGCACACGCGCTGCCCGGCCTTCGCCCCGACATGCTTCAACAGCGGCACACCCTCGGGCAGATAGCCGCGCCCGGCCATCCAGTGCGACCACCGTTCAGGCGGCATGATCGCGACCAGCGCGCCGATGGCCGGATCGCGGTCGGGATGGATGCGATAGAGTCCGATCGGCGCGCTGGCGCTGGCGTTCCAGATGACGCGCGGGAGCGGATCGACGACGGCGATGGCGACGACGGCCATGACGAAAATGGACGCGGCGGCACCCGTCGCGATGGCATAGCGGCGGCGCGTCACCCCTCGATCTCCCGGCGCTTGAGCCAGGCGCGATGGCGCTCCATCGTGTAGGGACGCGGCTGATGGCCTGCGGCGATGCGGTTGTGGACGTGCCGCCAGTGGTCGACCGCCGCGTCGCAGGGATCGACGCCTGCCGCCTCCACCGCGTCGATCGCGGCCAGCACCTGCTGGACCTTCGGCCAACTCTCGACGTGGAGGAGGATGTCGCCGCCCGGCCGCACAAAGGGCAGCGTCGTATAAGGGTCTCCGGGCGCGATCGCGCGCACCACGTCGATGCGCGAGACGATCGTGCCGAAGTCGCTGGCGGCCCAGCGCACGAAGGCGAAGATGGCACCGGGCCGGAAGCCGACGACGCGCGTCTTGCGCGTGAGGATACGGTCCTGCGCGATCCGGCCGAAACGTATCCAGTGCTCCAGCCGCTGCTCGATCCAGGTGAGTTCCACCTCGGTCAGCCGGGATTGGTCGGCGATGGCGGTCGGGACAGGCGGACCACGGCGGGCCGCCTCCTGGTCCGCCGCCTTGCGGCGCAGCGTGGCTTCAAACCCGCTGAAGTCGATGCGCGCCGGGCGCGCGGGATCGTTCATCGTTCGTCTCCTAGGATGTCGATGGGGGTTCGCCCGAGCGCGAGGTCGAGCGCGGCTTCGACGCGCAGGATCGCGCGGCCGATGGCTTCGGGGATTTGCGGGAGAACGGCGTCGCCGAACGCCTCGACGATCAGGCTGGCCGCAGCCGTCCCTTTGCGAGTGCCGAGCGCAATGCGTGTGCCAGCCACCCAGGCGGAAAGCCCATCATCCACCCGTAAGTGATGGGCAAGGCCGCCGTTCCAGTCAGCCCATAGCTCCGCAGCATCGCCGCCAGCGCGCGGGCGCCCGCCCATTTGTCCGGCGCCCGGTCGGTCATCGCCCCGTCCAGCACCGCGTCCATCGTCGGCGATTTCCGGCGGTCGTAGGCCGGACTCCATCCGTCCATCCGGCTGTCCCGCTTCGTCGGGGTGGGAAGGATTTCCGTCGTGGTCACGCGGATCATGTGCCGCGTCGAATGCGTCCGCAGCCCCGATCCGCTCTTGTTGCTGCCGTAGTCGCAGGCCACCGGTGTCGGCAGCATCGTCTCCGCATGGCGCAGCATGTTCGGCGTGTCGATCTGCGCCTTCGCGCCGTTCGCCCGCTTGCCCGTCTCGATCTCCTGCCGGCTCAGCCTCCGGCCGCCGTTGGGTTTGACCGGCGTTGGCATCATGCCGGCATGACGGCTGGCATGGCCCTGCAACTGGCTGAGCACGTCGCCCCGACCGCCCCGATCCGCGTCCGACTTGCGCGGCGTCGCCAGGATCATCCGTAGCGGATATGTCGATCCCGCTCCGCCGCCCGCGCCGTCCATCATCCCGTCCGATGCCATCGGCGTCGGCAGTGCGTTCCATGCCGCGGGGTGCTGCATCGTCGGCAGATTCATGCCGGTTCGCTTCTCGCCGCGGACCTTGCACATCTCCGGGCCATGCGCCGCGTCGCTGGTGCGCGGCGTCGGCAAGCTGGCCGGGGTCGTAGCCGATAAGCCATGACCGCTTGCGGACATGGTTGGCGCCGACATTGTCAGCACCCACCACGCACGGTTCGCAGGCGTAGCCGATCGCTTCCAGTTTGCCGAGCAACCGGTCAGCGCCGCGAGTTCGCAAGACAGGGCTGTTCTCAAAAGCGAACCAGCGAGGGCGGCAATCTGCGACCAGGCGGACGGCTTCGAGGTAGAGGCCCGACCGTTCGCCGTCGATGCCTCGCCCTTTCGTGTTGGCGCTGGAGATGTCCTGACACGGCGGCGATCCGACGATGATGTCGGGGAGCATCCCAAGGTCCGAAAGAAGTCGAGCTGCCGTGAGGTCGCGCACGTCGGCGTAGAGGCGGACATGGGGATTGTTCTCCGCATAGAGGATGCGGCGCCATTCGACGATTTCGCAGGCGGCCACGGTGATGAAGCCGGCGCGGTGCAGGCCGAGCGACCAGCCGCCCGCCGCGGCGCTGAACAGGTCGAGCGCGCGCATCATTCGCACAGCCCATATTCGCTGTCGCAGCGCAGGCCGTGCTCGTCGGCTTCGCGCTGCTCCAGATCGAGGAACAGGTCATAGTTGCGCCCGCCCCGGCCGGTGCGCGACCATACGATCGCCCGGTCGATGGTCGCGCGGCCGTGGTCGGCGGGATCGCCGGGGACAGTCGGCGCGGGCAGCAGCGATGCCGGGGTGCCGGTTACGGCGGTGCGGCGGGACACGAGTCCGACCAGCCGCTCCCATTCGCGGACCCGGTCCACCTCGGCGGGAAAGCGCATGGCCCAGGCGCGCAGTTCGCGCTTCCTGACCATGATGCAGGTCGAGCAGCCAACGCGGCTCATCCCCATCGTGTAGAGCGGATTATGCTTGAGGCCGTGGCGCTCGGAGATGGCGAAGGCGTCGGCCGCCGACCAGCGGAAGATGGGGCGATAGAGCACCTGCCGCGCGCCCGAAGGATGCCGCTTCGACTGGATCGGCGGCTTCTTCGCCCGCGCCGGGCTTTCGTCGGCGCGCTCGCCGATCCAGTCGATGATCGACACGCCCGCGTCGAGCAGCGGACGCTTGCGGTGCATCATCGGGATCAGCTTCGTCTCGTCGGTGCAGAAGCGCGTTTTGGTGCCAGGAAACCGGCCGTGGAGCATGACCATGTCGAGGAACGGGATGCCGGTGGGATGCAGCAGCCCCAGCGCCTGCTCAATCAGAGGATCGGGCACCGGCGGCGAGACCAGCACCGGGCAATCGCAGCGAGCGATCCACTCGGCCCTGATGATCGTGCCTGCCTGCCACGCGGCCCGGCGCTGGTTGCACGCGCCCTTGTGGCGGGTCCGGCGCTTCTCCTTCGACCATTCCTCGCGCAGCATCGCGCGCTTGCGGGCGAAGGCTACCGTATCGGTGAGGCCCGGCACGTCGTTGGCGGAGACCGTTTCGATGCGGAGGCCGATACGGCGGCGGAGCCAGTCGTCGAGGTAGGCGATGTGATCGAGCGTGATCGGGTTCTCATGCCCGTTGTCGGCCGAGAGGAAGCGCGGCGCGCGGTTGTCGAACGCGGCCAGCCCCTTGTGCTCGATCCGCTCGACCATCTTGCAGAGGACGGCCTGGCTGTCCTTGCCGCCCGAGATGCTGCCGAAGTGCTGGAAGGAAATCATCGACCGCCTCCCGGTGTCATCACCGGACGGCGGTTCGCTGCCGTATCAATCCCTCTGGAAGCGTGATCGTGCGGAAAAAATGGCGAAGTAGTATGGCGTAGTAGGTACGGCGGGTTTGCCGCTCGATCTTTTGCGGCATCGTGCCGATTATCCACGACGCGAAACCGCGTTAGCAAGAATCCGAAGGATTCTTTTCTATTAGCATAGTTAGAAGGGGGTCGATTCCGCTCGAGATTCCATCGACTTACGGAAGCCTCTGGTTCCCGATAGGCCGAGCTAGCGGTTCCTGATAGGCCGACTCTCGCGGTTCCCGATAGGCCGAACCCGATCATGACTTATCCACAAACGGCAGGCCGACGCGGCGCATGGCGGCGTCGAGGGGATCGATCGGGATCGGCGTGAAGTTCAGCCGTTCGCGGCCGAACGTGGCGTCGAGGTCGAGCCGGTAGCCGGGGAGCGGCTGGCGTCGAACGAGGCCGCGCAATTCGAACGCGAAACGCTTGAGCGGCGACAGCGCGCCGGATTTGAGATGAAGGTGGGCGACATCGAAGGACCAGCCGCCGGTCTGGTACCCGCCATGCTTGCGGACGACACGATAGAGCCAGCGTTCCAGTCCGCCGGTCAGATCGAAATAGGCCCGGTCGATCGCTAGCACGAGGCTATGATCGAGAACGCCGGCGTAGAACCAGTCGGGCAGGATCAGTTCGATCCCGTATGCGCGGCCATTGCCATCGGCCAGTTCGCGCCATTCGTTGATCCAGGAAAAGCGATGGCGGCGGCGCTGGTGCTGCTGGCGGATCGAGGTCGCGACAGTGGTCGATTGCAGCCGGTCGAGCGCCGCCTTCAGCCGGTCATAGTGATCCTTGCCGGTGCCACGTCGGGAAAAGGTGAGGATTTCATGCGGGGTCGTTGCCATCAGGCGGGAGGTCGGCTTGCCGGCATCGCGCGCGGCGACAATCTGGCTCGCCGCCCATATCAGCACGTCGGCATCCCAGATCGTCGCCATGCCATGTTCAGGCACGGCCTCGACCGAGATCCATGTCTGGCCCATGCGAAAGTCGATGGGCGCGGTGCGCTTCGACTTGGCGAGGCTGAAGAAGGGCCAGGTCATCAAGTCCTGCGCATCGCGCGGGGCGATATCGTGCCCAAGCGACGGGAACAGCGCGAGTTGGGCACGCTCGCCGGAACGGGAGGTGATGCGCGCGGTCATCGACGATCCTGCACGATCGCCGCGTCCCGCCGTGGCATGAGATCGTCCTGGCCGGGATCGGAGGTGGAGTATTTGGTGCCAAGGTCGGCCCAGGCACGCAGATCGTCCACCGAATAGACCACCCGCCCGCCAATGCGGCGATAGGCCGGCCCGCTCCCGAAATAGCGATGCTTCTCCAGCGTGCGGCCGGAGAGGCCCAGGAAGCGCGCCGCTTCGGGGGTCCGCAGGAAGCGCGGTGGGAGATTGACGGACGGTCTGGACAAGCGGCGTCTCCTGCTTGGCGGGGTGGCAGGAGGCGAAAATGGCGAAGTGCCGGAGGCAGGGTGGAGAACGAAGATTCGTAGCCGCATGGATGTGACCACCCTCTGCGGGTGGACTGTCAGGCTTCGCGATCAGCGGATTCGGAGCAGCTTGCGGTAATCGCCGTTCATCATGGCGGTGGCGTCGCGCACCAGCCGATAGACGAAGGACCGGGCGGCTGAATTTTTCCATTCGGTCGCGGACAGGCGGGCAACCTCGTCCTTGCCGAGCGCAATGGCGATTTCGCGATAGGTTGCGCCGTCCATGCGTAGATCGAGCGCGCGCAGCATCAGTTCGAGCCGCGCTCGCCGGTAGGCGGTGAGGGGCCAGCCGCGTGGCAACGGGCCGGACGGCTTGGCGAACAGGAGCCGATGGAAGCGCAGCAGGCTGGCGATGCGCGTGCCGAAATCCCTGTCGAGCGGGATGATCGCGGCGAGCGGCCGGCCCGGCGTCGGATCGCGCAGCCAGAGCCGATGCTCGCCGGCCGCGTCCGCGACGACGACGTGGCGACCGTCGATCCCGGCCCGGTCGGCGAGCAGCGCGCCGAACGCCAGCGGGTCGATTGCTTTCGCACCGGCATATCCTTCCGGCGCGGCATCAAGGATTACGGTGACGGCGGTCAGGTCCGGCTGCCAGATCACCGTGTCCGACAGGTCATCCGGCATCCAGGCGAAAGGACAACCCCCATCGGCGAGCGAGCGCCGTTCGCTCATTCGCCGCGGCGTCGCGGTTCAGACGCGCCTGGTCGGCACGATACTGGCGGTTGCGTTGCAGGAACGCGGCGGCGAACTCGGGGCGGCCCGGCGTGCCCGGCGCATTGCCGGCACGTCGGACACGCCGTCGTGGCGGTGTCGACATGAGCATCCTCCCCAGCCGCCTGTTGCGGATTCTGGACAGCCGAGGATCGCGCGACACGCCACATCCCGACAGCGCGAAGGCCACGCCGGGACATGCCCGCCGTGCATCGGAATCAGGCGCGAGAAAAATCATTTTTAGTCTGGATGTTAACCCTATTCGGTGGCGCGTGGGCCGAGCAGATATGCGTAACCCACTTCGGTCATCCACCGCGCGCGAGCGAGATGGCTTTCGTGCATCGTGCGCGCGCGCTCCGGTTCGACCGCCGGATCGATCCCGAAGATGGACGCCGCTGTCTCGGGCCAGTCGACGCCATCGTCCTCCGCGTCGAGCAGCCGGATATAGTCCGCCAGATGGTCCTCATCATAAGCGGTGAGCCGCAGCGCATCGGGCGCGCGATCCTCGAAATGCTTGCCGGTCATGACGCCCCCGTTCTTCCAGCCCCGTTAACCTTGTTAGACCGAAACGAAGACGATTCCATGTGCGCGGCGAGCATGGTTCCGCGCGTCCTCCGCAATGGCCGGCATCCGGGCGAGAAGCGGTTTGTCTGCGGTGCGCCCCCGCAAACTTCACTCCTGACCCTGATCGGGGAGGTGGAAACAACCGGATTAACTCGGCTCCTGAGACCTTTAGCACCGAGGCGCCTGGACATACGTCGCAGGCTCCCCGACCGCATGGTCAAGGATGGCGGCGCCGTCACGGCCGGCGCCCAACCGGTTAATCTCGGGGTTTCCACGCCCCAGGCCGCCGCGTAGCCGCCCGCGTCGTTCATAGGGCGAAGCGATAATTTTGGCTACCATGATCCGCGAGCCGGGCCGTGCCCGGCGAGCGTACGCAATTCGGCCGCGCGGACCTATGGGACGCGCGGACGCCGCCGATCCGGGCAGGATCGGCGGCTGGGTTTCAGCCAATGACCCTATCCGCCGGGAAAGGGCGCCAGCGGGCGCCACTGTGCCCGAGGGTCAGCCCGCCGGTAGGTCAGCCGCCGGCAGCGAAATGTGTTCCAGGTGTAAATCAGCGGCTCGAAGCCGTGCCACCAATCGGCGTCAATGTTGCCGCAGCGCCCTTCAAAACAAAGCTGCCCGCGGGCGTCATAAAGGCGAAATTCCATCGGCAGGCTTCCAACTTCTTTTGGATCGGCGCGGGCCGGGATGCCTTCGGCGTTTTCGCCCATCCCCAGGCAGCCGCCGTGATGGTCGGTCGTGATAATCCAGCGCATGACATGATTCCTTGTTAGGGGAGGCGCCCGCCGCGTGGACGGGCGCGGATAATGTGGAAGGGTGGCGGCCTATGCGGCCGCCCGGTGATGGCGCGGGGATGCCAACCGTCTGCTGGCGGTGTGGTAGTGGCCGTTGTCGAGCTCTATGCCGGTCCAGTCGCGCCTCAACTGCTGGGCGGCTGACAGAGTCGAACCGCTACCGCTGAACGGGTCCAGCACAAGGTCGCCCGGCTGGGTGAAAGCCTCGATCAACGGGGTGAGCGCCTCAACCGGCTTTTGCGTGGGATGCAGGCGATTGCCGCTATAGGGAAAGTCCAGCACATCGGGGATAGGCCGCGCGGGACGGATGGGATTGCCCTTTGCGAGCAAATAGGCTTGCTCGTGTTCATAGCGAAGGAAACGGGCCGACGACGCATAACGCTTGCGGAACACAAGATGCCCGACAACGCGAAAGCCTGCCGCCTTCCATGCGTCCATGAATAGATCAACCTTGTTCCAGCCATAGAAGGAAACCGCAAAGCCGCCATCCTTCAAGACGCGGTGCATCTCGCGGAACGCCGGACGCAGCCAGCGGCCGTTATCGTCGTTCGCCACCTTGCGCCCCTGGCGGTCGCGGTAACGAGTCACATAGGGTGGGTCGGTCAGGATGAAATCCACCGTGCCGCTATCAAAGCTGCGCATCACGTCGATGCAATCGCCGTTGAAGATCATATTGCGGGGAGCCTGTGGATTGCTGGTCATGTCTCAAATCCTTTGGGTCTGAAGTTCAGCGAAGCGGTCTGCCGCGCCTGAACTTCTGCCCGTCGGCGAGACCGGGGTAGCAACGGGACAAGGGCGGCCGGGGTGGAGGGGCATCACCCGCCTGCACAAGGCGCAGCCGCGGAAGGTGGGGATACCGCCCCGGACGGTTCCACTTCCCTTGACCGGCGCGAGGGCAGCGCCATTAGAAACGATCGCGCGGCCGGACGGCCGCGCGGGACAAACGCCGGCTATGCCGGCACCCTATATATTCAGGAGATGGTTTTCAGGCCGCCAGTCGTGTGGCGGATATACTCGCCGTGCGGACCAGCAGGATTTGCAGCGATCGCACCGCGAACTGGAGTGAGAGCGCAAGTCCACTCTTGCGCGCAAGTGCGCCGGTTCCTTCAAACAGCCCAATGAGTCGATGCTCGTCCTCGGACAGATCGGGGCCGCTGCCGACCACGATCCGCTTGCCGGATACGGCTTCGGCCAACGTCATCAGGCTGTCGAACACCGGCGCCAGCATATCGTGACCATGACGCGAAAGCAGGATGAACAGGCTGGGCTGGACCGCCTTCCCGCTATCCCGCGCTTCCCGCCAGCACCGCGCCGCCTCGATGAGCAGCGCGGACATCGCGGTTGCTTCTCGTGCCGGCGGCAAAAAATGGCGGGTCATCGTCGGTCCTTTCGTGCTGCCCCTCACTCTCTTTTTGAGAACTGTTCGCAAAAATAGCCGCGTGCGATGACAATCACAAGACAGCGCCGCGAAATACGACGCTGCCCGCGACCGCCCTGACGACAACGAAAGATGCGCCCCGCCATTGCTGGCGGGGCGCAGGTAGCGGTCAGCGGGACCAGAGCAGGACGTATTCGCCGGGATGCTCGTTGCTCTCGATCAGGCTTGCGTAGAGCGGCGCCGGGAAGCAGGGATCGTCGATCTTGACCGAGAGATAGTCGCGCTCGCTGCGGCTGGTCTTGATCCAGGCCGCGCCGACCTCGACGTCGATGTGATCCGCGTTAGCGAAGGTCAGCCGGTAGTCGGGCGCCTTGGGAGCGTCCTTATCGATCGGGGTGAACACCGCGTGGGTGTTAATGGTGAGGGTGACGACCCTGCCTTCGATGGTGCCGTCCTTGCCCTTGGTGAAGGTGCCGATGGTGCTCATGATGAGTCTCCGTTCGCTTGTCCGGGCCGCGCCCATCGCGACCTCGTGGCGATCGGTGGATTGGGGACGACTGGCGGCGCGCCGCTTGCGGCCCATGGACGGCCGAAGGGCTGCTTTTTTTGTTTCGCGATGCAAAGCCGTAGGAGGCGAAAAAAAGCGGCCCGGCGCCGTTGCGCCGACAGGCGGGCTCGATCAGATCAGGTCACGAGGGAGGCCGTGAGGGTCGGCCGGCAGGCTACACGGGAGTAAATGATGCTCCCGGCGTTCGGTATCGGGGGCAGGCATCATGCAGAACGACGGCGTTATGTCGTTCCACTCAACACGGTGGGACTAGCCTCGGACGAACAATTCGCGGAACAGGCGCTCGGCCTCGGCCATGCCTTCGTCGGTCAGATACACCGACTTGGCCTTGCGCACCGGATCGGAGATCAGCCCGCGTTCGTGCAGGCGGGACATGGCGCTCCAGTCGAGACCTTTCCAGGCCGTGCCGGTGGCACTGAGATTGAGCCACAACAGGGCAAGCACCGCCTCGTCGATTCGGTCGGTGTCGATGTCCGTGCGCGAGTCCATGCGCGGGAGGATAGCAAACCGGGCTGCACACGGCATCCACGATCCCGCCACGAGCACTTATCTCTGCTACGCTACGCTTCGCTATTTCCGCCCTGCGCCGCCGTGCGCCGAATCCCGCCGCCATCGCTACGGGTCCGGCATGTATGCGCCCAAGGGCGATTTTGCTGGATTCCCGAGAGATGCGCGGCAGCTTGGAGGTATGGCACTCTCTCGCAAACTTCGCCACCGCGCACCCCGCGGCTGGTCGGAAGGGCTGGAAGACCTGCACGATTACATGCAGCCGCAGCCGACGCGCGCGTCGGCGCGCAGGGGCGCGACCAGCGCGCTGATCGTCGTCACCGACGACTGGCCCGAGCAGGTTCCCATCGGCGATGCCGAGTTGCGCGTCATCGAAGGTGCTTTTCGCGCGGAGCTGGACGCCCTGTTCGGGGCGCTGCCATGATGAAAATCGGCTCTGCCGTCCCGTGTTTCTGCGATCGGATGATGCGGCCGGCGCGCTTCGGCGTCGTTGACTGGCACGGTATTATGCCGTACATTAACGGTCAAAGGAGATCGGGCATGTCAGCCGTTCAAAAACGCCGGAAACCGGAGCGCGAGATCAAGCGCGAGCGGATCGAACTGCGCGTAAGCGCGTCGGCCAAGGATTTGATTCAGCAGGCGACGGCGGTCACTGGCCTGACGGCCGGCGATCTGGCCTATGAAGGCGCGCGGCGCGTGCTGGACGAGCATCAACGCCTGGTGCTGTCCGGCGCGGATAGGGATGCCTTTTTTGAGGCGCTTATGAATCCCCCGGAACCGTCCGAACGGCTGATCGCAGCCATGCGCCGTCACCGCGAACTCGTGGGCTGACGATTGGCGATCACCTTCGAAGCTCTCGGCAAGCACCATGATCGGTCGCGCTTTTCTTGCGGGCAGGCCGATCTGGATGGCTGGTTCCGACGACGCGCCGGTCAGGACGACCGCCGCGATGTCGCGCGCGTCTTCGTCGCGACGGATTCGGAGTTGGGCGTCGTCGGATTCTACAGCCTGAGCGCGTTCAAGCTGGAATTGGGCGAACTGCCGGAGGAAATCGCGCGCAAGCTGCCGCGTTATGAAAGCGGCTATCCAGCCGTGCTGATCGGACGCCTCGCGCGGGACGTGCGGATGCGCGGCCAGGGCTTCGGGGAAGTCCTTGCAGTGGATGCGATCCGACGCATTCTCGGCGTCGCCGAGACGCTGGAGGTGTTGGCCATCATCGTCGACGCCAAGGATGAACGCGCTGCGGCGTTCTACGAGGGACTTGGCTTTGCGCCCTTTCCGCGGCAGCCGAACCGGCTGTTCCTGCTGGCGTCCTCGGCGTTGCGGGGACTGGAAAAGATGTAGTCGCGGTCGCCGCTGTGGGCCGCAGATTGATGAAAGGATGGTGTCATGGCGACAGTTGCCCCCGCCCAAACCGAGGCGCCGCCGGTCGCGGCGACGGCCCGCGCCGCGCTCTACCTGCGCGTTTCCACGCCGCGCCAGGCGGATCACGATCTGTCGATCCCTGACCAACGCCGCCAGCTTGAGGGCTATTGCCAGTCGAACGGCTGGGAGGTCGCGGCCGAGTTCGTCGAGCCGGGCGTCTCGGGCACCGACGATCGCCGCCCCGCTTTCCAGGATATGATCGACGCGGCGTCGGAGAAGCCGCCTGCGTTCGACGTGGTGGTCGTCCATAGCTTCTCGCGCTTCTTCCGCGATCAGTTCCAGTTCGAGTTCTACGTCCGCAAGCTGGCGAAGAATGGTGTGCAGCTCGTTTCCATCACGCAGGTTCTCGGCGATGACCCGGCAAGCGAGATGATGCGAAAGATCATGACGCTGTTCGACGAATATCAGTCGAAGGAAACCGCCAAGCATACGCTGCGGGCGATGAACGAGAATGCCCGTCAGGGCTTCTGGAACGGTGCCCGCCCGCCGATCGGCTACCGCGTGGTCGAGGCCGAACAGCGCGGCACGAAGATCAAGAAGAAGCTGGAGGTCGACCCGATCCATGCCGGGACGGTGCGGCGGATTTTCCGGCTGGCGCTGGAAGGCGCCGATGGACGCGGGCCGATCGGGGTCATGGCGATCGCGTGCTGGCTCAACGAGAATAACATCCGCACCCGTTATGGCGGGCGCTGGGGCAAGGGCATGGTCCATCAGGTACTCACGCGGACCACCTATATCGGCCAGCACCGCTTCAACACCTATGACGCGAAGAAGGGCCGCCGGAAGCCCGAGGCCGAACACGCCATCATGGAGGTGCCGCCGATCGTCACGGTGGCGGAGTTCGAGGCGGTGCAGCGATCCTTGAAGGCGCGCAGCCCCAAGATGATGCCGCCGCGCGCGGTAGGCGGATCGACGCTCCTGACGGGCATCTGCTTCTGTGCCTGCTGCGGTGGGGCGATGACGCTGCGCACCGGCACCAGTCGAAGCGGTCAGGAGTATCGCTATTACACCTGCGCGACCAAGGCCACGAAGGGGAAAACGGGGTGCCCCGGCGTCTCGCTTCCGATGGATCGGCTGAACGAGGCGGTAATCGAGCATCTGGAGAAGCGGCTGCTCGACCCCGCGCGGCTTGAAGTGCTGATGGACCAGCTTATCGCCCGGCGGGAAGAATGGGTGACCGAGCGCCGCCAGCACGTCGCCGAAATGGAGCGGCGAGCGACAGAGGCCGATACCAAGCTCTCGCGGCTCTATGAGGCGATCGAAAATGGGCTGGTCGATATGGGCGATCCCTCGCTCAAGGCTCGGATCGCGGAACTGACCACTCTTCGTGACCAGGCCAGAGGGGATGCCGAGCGCGCGGTTGCGCATATCGAGAAGATCAGCCCGGAGATCACCGCTGAGAGCCTTCACGCCTTCGCGTTGGCCGCCAAGCGCAAGCTTCGTCATGATGACGGCACCTATGCGCGCAATCATGTGCGCGCCGTGGCGCAGCGGGTCGAGGTCCATAGCAAGACGGATGTGCGAATCCTCGGCACGCGCACCGAACTGCTGCGCACCCTCACCGCCGTCTCTGGCGTAGAGGCGGCGGTGCTAGGGACTCGGGCTTTTGGACCGAAATGGTGCCGCTTAGGTGACTCGAACACCTGACCCTCGCATTACGAATGCGATGCTCTACCGGCTGAGCTAAAGCGGCTCCGGTGCGGGCGCCCATGGGGCCCCCTTGATGCAGCGGCGGCGCTTACCAGCAGCCTGCCCATCTGGCAAGGCAAAGCCGCACCTCACCGCCAATTTCGCGCAGACCGGCGCCGTGCCGATCGCCCTTTACCCGGCTTTTACCCTTCTTCGGCACACTCGGCCGACGACATAGCGGATTGGCAGGTCACGGACATGAACACACAGCAGCACGACCGCGCCGAGGAGGCCGGTATGCTCGACGAGGCCATGGAAGCGCCGCCCATCGTCCGGTTCGACGAGCGGCGCATGCATATCCGCGCCTATAATTACTGGGCCTCGCTGCTCGGCGAGCGCGCGCTGCCCAGCATCGAGGATCTCAACCCCTCCGAGCTGCACGATTTCGGCTCGCACAGCGTGCTGCTGGATTTCACCGGCGGCGTCGAGAATCCGGCCATCGCCTTTCTCGGCAGCGCGCTGGCCGCGCAGTGCGGCATCACCACGCCGATCAAGCAAGCCAGCGACATTCCGCCGCGCACCTTGCTCTCGCGGCTGACCGATCATTATCTCCAGATCGTCGCCAACGCCGCGCCGATCGGTTTCGAGGCCGAGTTCACCAACCAGCGCGGCGCCGAGATCATGTATCGCGGCATCATGATGCCCTTTTCGACCGACGATGACACGATCGACTTCGTCTACGGCGTCATCAACTGGAAGGAGGTCGCGACCGACGCCCTATCCGACAGCATCGCCGCCGAGGTGAAGGCCGCGCCCGCCCCCGCGCTCAGCGTGGTGCCCGACGCGCCGGTCTGGGCCGACGCGCCCAGTGCCCGCGACGAAGAGGACAATGGGGACGACGCCTTCGAGCTGACCGGCGATATGGTCGCCGCGGAGAATACGGACGATTCGCTCGCCGACAGCCTGGCGCGCGCGCGCGATGCCGCCGCCGTCGCCACGGCGAGCGAGGGCCGCACCCGCCACGCGCTTTACCGCGCCATCGGCCTCGCCCACGCCTTCGCACGCGCCGCCGCCGCGCGGCCGGACGATTATGCCGAGCTGCTCGCCGACGCCGGGCTGGTCGCCCAGCCGCGCAGCCCGCTCACCGCGCTCGTCAAGCTGGTGTTCGGCGAAACCTACGACAAGACCCGCCTCGCCGAGTTCGTCTGCGCGATCGACTATGCGCTCGATCACGACATGGCGCCGGGCGCGCTGGTCGACCATCTCCACGAGGTGCAGGGCGGCCTCAAGGGCCTCGTCGCCATCGTCCGCGCGGCCAAGCGCGGCGCAGCGCCGGCCAGGGCCAGCACCGCCGCGAATCGGGCGCGCCGCAAGCTCGGCAGCGCCCGGCCGATCGACGAGCAGGCCGTCGCCTTCGACGAAACCGGCCTGGCCGTGGTCGTGTTGCGGCAGGAAGCGGATGGCAGCCACGCCGTCATCGCCACGCTGGATAGCGAGGGCCGGCTGGCGGGACGCGTCTATTCCGTAGCGGCACGCCAGCTCTGATCCTCTCTCCGGGCTGCACCGGCCCGATTCGCCGTGATTCAAAGGCGCGGTGCATATGTTGCGGTCTCCCCGGCGGAGGGCTAACCATCGGGCCTATGGCCGATGGCGGCCGCATGGTGCCGCCGGCCCCTGAGACGTGACCCGTCAAAGAGAGGATCGCATGAGCACAGCCGTGCAGCGGAACGACTCCACCCTATCCATCATCGCCAAGGCCCTGGTCGACGGACTGCACGGCAGCGAAAGAGCCCTGCTGGACGCGGGCGGGGTGGAGGCGGCCGCCGCCTTCGTCGCGCAGGCCGCGGCCATCCGCACGGGCGGCGACTCCGCCGTGGCGATCGACAGCGGTGAGGACCGGCGAACGGGGCAGGGCGAGAGCGGGGTTGGGGGCGGCGTCCGGCTCCAGCGCCTCGCCATCGCCAATCCCGACATGCCCTTCCTGGTCGACAGCATCGCCAACTGCCTGAGCGAGGCCGGGCTGGTGATCCACCTGCTCGCCCACCCGATCCTGCCGGTGCGGCGGGACGGGGAGGGGCGGCTCATCGGCATCGGCGACGATGACGAGGCGCAGCGCGAATCGCTGATCTACACCGAGACGGACCGGCTCGACGCGCGCGGGCGGCAGGCGCTCGCCAAGGCGCTGGATAAGACGCTGGCCCATGTCCGCGCCGCCGTGAGCGGCTGGCGCGCAATGATCGAGGCGATGAACGCCGACGCCAACCGGCTCGGGCCGGGCGAGGGCGGCGACCTGCTGCGCTGGCTGCTCAAGCGCCACCTCACCCAGCTCGGCCACGAGCAGCGCGGGCGCGACGGCAAGGCGAGCCGCGCCAAGGGCATCTGCACGCTGACCGACGAGCCCCTGCTCTCCGCCGCCGCCATTCAGGCCGCTTTCGCCTGGTTCGATGCGGGGCATAGCGGGCCGCTCGTCCTCAAGTCCAACCGCCTCTCGCGCGTCCACCGCCGGGTGCTGATCGACCTGTTCATCGTACCGATCCGCGAGGGAGACGCGGTGGCGGCGCTCTCCATCCACGCCGGCCTGTGGACCAGCGCGGCGCTGGCCACCAAGGCGGAGGAGATCCCCATCCTGCGCGATACGCTCTCCGGCCTGATGGCGCGCTTCGGCTACGATCCGGAGGGGCACGCCGCCAAGTCGATGGTGCATGCGCTCACCACCTTGCCGCACGACCTGCTGCTGGCCTTCCAGCCGGAGGATCGCGAGCGCATCACCCTCACCGCCATGTCGCTCGCCGACCGGCCGCGCCCCAAGCTGGAGCTGGTGCGCGACGCGCTCGGCCGGCATCTGTTCGTCTTCGCGTGGATGATGCGCGACGACCTTTCGGCAGGGCGGCGCGAATCCATCGCCGCCATGCTGGCCGAGGCCAGCCAGGCCGATCTGCTCGGCTGGTCGATCGCACTGGAGGATAGCGGCCTCGCGCTGGTGCGCTACACGTTCGACATGCGCGAGCATGGCGTCATGCCGGACGCCGCCGCGCTCGACCGGCAGCTCGCGCAGATGCTGCGCGGCTGGGTTCCCGCGGTGGAGCAGGCGCTGGCCGATCTGGGCGAGGGGAACCGCGCCGCCATCCTCGCCGAGCGTTACGCGCCCCACCTGCCCATCTCCTACCGCGAAAGCGCCGGGCCGGAGGAGGCCGCACAGGATATCGTCGCGTTGCACGGTCTGGATGGGCCGGGCGCGCGCAGCGTGCGCTTCCGCCCGGACGAGGGAGAGGATGCGGCGCACCGGCTGCGCGTCAAGGTCTACAGCCTGGAGCCGCTGGTCCTTTCCGAGGCGGTGCCGGCGCTGGAGAATTTCGGCTTCCGCGCCATCGAGGAGCGCAGCGCGGCGGTGGGCGAGGAGGGCGCGGGGCTCGGCCATATCCAGCGCTTCACGCTGGAGCGGCAGGATGGCGGGCTGGCCGCGCCGGTGCTGGAGCGCGCCGCCATCGTCAGCGAGGCGCTCGACGCCGTGCTGGAGGGCCGCGCGGAGAACGACCGCTTCGCCGAACTGATCGTCACCGCCGATATCGGCCCGCGCGACATCGTCTTCCTGCGCGCCATCTTCCGCTATCTGCGCCAGACCGGCGTCGCTTACGGGCTCACCACCGTGGTCGAGGCGCTGCGCCGCGAGGCGGGGATCGCGCGGCTGCTGGTGCGGCTGTTCCTCGCGCTGCACGATCCGGCGCAGGCGCGCGCGCAGGACGCGGCCGGTGCGCTGGACGCAGAGATCGACGCCGCGCTGGAGCAAGTGAGCGGCATCGACGACGACCGCATCCTGCGGCTCTACCGCGCGGTGATCCGCGCCACGCTGCGCACCAACGCCTTCACCCCCGCCGGGCAGGAGGCGCTGGCCTTCAAGCTGGACAGCGCGCAGGTGCCCGGCCTGCCCAAGCCGCTGCCCTGGCGCGAAATCTGGGTCTATTCGCCGCGTGTCGAGGGCGTTCACCTGCGCGCCGGCCGTGTCGCGCGCGGGGGCCTGCGCTGGTCCGACCGGCGCGACGATTTCCGCACCGAGATCCTTGGGCTGATGAAGGCGCAGCGCGTCAAGAACGCGGTGATCGTGCCGACGGGCGCCAAGGGCGGCTTCTACCCCAAGCAGCTCCCCGCGCCGACCGACCGGGACGCCTGGCTGGCGGAAGGGACGGAGAGCTACCGCATCTTCATCCGCGCCCTGCTCTCGGTCACGGACAATATCGTCAAGGGCAAGGTGGTGCACCCCAGGGGCATCGTCGTGCGCGACGGGGACGACCCCTATTTCGTCGTCGCGGCCGACAAAGGCACGGCCAGCTTCTCGGACGTCGCCAATGCCCTCGCCATCGAGCGCGATTTCTGGCTGGGCGACGCCTTCGCCAGCGGCGGCTCGCATGGCTATGACCATAAGGAGATGGGCATCACCGCGCGCGGCGCGTGGCTCAGCGTGCGCCGCCATTTCGCCGAAATGGGCGTCGACGTGCAGAAGGAGAGCGTGCGCGTCATCGGCGTGGGCGACATGTCCGGCGACGTGTTCGGCAACGGCATGCTGCTCAGCAAGGCGCTTCGGCTGGTCGCCGCCTTCGACCATCGCCACATCTTCATCGACCCCGATCCCGACCCGGCGGCAAGCTGGAAGGAGCGGGCGCGGCTGTTCAGGCTGCCGCGCTCAAGCTGGGACGATTACGACAAGAAACTCATCTCGAAGGGGGGCGGCGTCTTCTCGCGCAGCCTCAAGAGCATCCCGTTGAGCAAGGAGATGCAGGCACTGACGGGTTGCAGCGAGAGCGCGCTGGAACCCGCCGCGCTGATCGCCGCCCTGCTGCGCGCGCCGACCGACCTGCTGTGGTTCGGCGGCATCGGCACCTACATAAAAGCCGCCGCGCAGAGCAACGCGGACGTGCGCGACGCCGCCAACGACCGCTTGCGGGTGGACGGCGAGGACGTGCGCGCCAAAGTGATCGGCGAGGGCGCCAATCTCGGCGTGACGCAGGCCGGGCGGATCGCCTTCGCGCTCAGGGGCGGGCGGATCAACACCGACTTCATCGACAATTCGGCCGGCGTCGATTGCTCGGACAATGAGGTGAACATCAAGATCGCGCTCAACAAGGAGATGATCGAGGGCCGGCTGGCCGAGGATGCGCGCAACGCCTTGCTTGCCGAGATGACCGACGATGTCGCCGAGATTGTGCTGGAGGACAATCGCCTGCAAGCGCTCGGCCTCTCCATCGCGCAGCAGGGCGGCACGGACGATCTTGCCTCCTATGTGCGGCTGATCGCCACGCTGGAAGCCGGCGGCCATCTCGACCGGCAGGTGGAGGGACTCGCCAGCGATCAGGAGTTGCTGCGCCGCGCGGGCGACGGACTCGGCCTCACCCGGCCGGAACTGGCGGTGCTGCTCTCCACCGCCAAGCTGGCGCTGCAAGCGGGGATCGAGGAGAGCCCGCTGGCGGCCGACCCGCTGTTCGCCGCCGACCTGATGAACGCCTTCCCCCCGCAGATGCAGGCGCGCGAGGCAGATGCCATCGCCGCCCACCAGTTGCGCGGCGAGATCATCGCCACCAAGCTCGCCAACCGCATCGTCAACCGGCTCGGCGTCATCCTGCCGTTCACGCTGGCCGAGGAAGCCGGCGGCACGCTAGACGAGATCGCCCGCGCTTTCGCCATTGCCGAGCATCTGTTCGGCGTGAAGGCGCTGTGGGCCGAGATTGACGCCGCAAAGCTGGGCGAGCAGGCCCGCCTCGCCCTCTACCGGCAGGTGGCCAACGCGATGGCCGGCCACATCGGCGACACGCATCGCTCGCTGCCCGCGAGCATGAGCCCGAGCGAAGCCGTCGCGGTGCTGGCACCGGCGCTGGCGATGCTTGCCAAGGATGTCGACAGCCTGCTCCAGCCCGAGCCGGCCCGGCGCGCGGCGGCGCTGACGGACGAGCTGGTCGCGCTCGGCGTGGGCAAGGCGCTGGCGGCAAAGGTCGTCATGCTGGTCAAGATGGATGGCGCAACCGGCCTCGCGCTGCTGGCGAAGGATCTGGGGCAGGACGAGATCAGCATCGCCCACGCCTTCACCCGGCTGGGCGAGGCGCTCGGCATCGACTGGCTGCAAGGCCTCGCCGCGCGCATGCACCCGAGCGACCCGTGGGAGCGGCTGCTCGTCGCCGGCAGCGCGCGCGACCTCCAGCAAATGCGGCTCACCTTCCTCGCCGGCGCGCAGAAGAAGCCCTGCCGCGATTTCGTGGACGGCTGGCTGGCGGCAAACGACGCGGCAGTCGCCAAATACCGCCAGCTCATCGCCCGCGCACAGGCCGCCGCCAACCCGAGCGCGGCGATGATCGCGGAGCTGAGCGGGCAGGCGCGGGGGTTGCTCGGACGGTAGGGGATCGGCCAGCCCCTTCCTTCGCCGAATCGGCTTGAGTGCGCTCGTATGTGACCCAAGCGATTTATCCGCGAAGCCGGTGACAGCCATCGCCCCATCGAAACGGGCATGGAAACCCCTCCCCCTGAAGGAGAGGGGTCGGGGTGGGGCTCGCGATCAAGCAAAGCCTGATTTCGTATCAACAGGATAAGGTTCGGTTGGCGAAAAGCTGCGTCCGTGCATCCGTTCCGGATTTGTCCGCGCCACCGCGTGCTCCTGCGCAGGCAGGAGCCCATAAGCTCAACCGTTCCCCCTTACCGAGGGCAGATCCGGCAACCGTTCGTGTCGAGCGAAGTCGAGACATGTTAGCCCAATGTATGCGTGTCTCGACTTCGCTCGACACGAACGGCGGTTTTTGACGGGAAACCAATTCTACATCGCGCTGTGCTCCTGCCTGCGCAGGAGCACAGCGCTTTTCTGGAGGCGGCAGGTCCCTGCCTCCACCTATGGCCGTGGCGGTCCGCGCTACCCTCAAGCAGAGATCGCCGGTTCGACCCGGATCCCCGATCCGCGCCGCATGACTTCTGCGCTCTCTATGTGCGCCCCCATTCATATCCCGAGCGCCCGCCCGTTATTTCTTCGCCGGCGCCCGCTTGCCCATCAGCCATGGCTTGACGCCGCCGCTCGGCTTGGGGGTGCCGTCCAGCCGCACGGCGCGGATGATCGTCACCGGCTTCTTGAGCATCTGCCCGAACATCACGCCACGCCCGCAGCAGGTCTCCTGGGCGAGAATGCGCTTGAGCACGTCCATGCCGGCGACCACCTGCCCGAAGGCGGCGTAGCCGGGATAGCCCGGCCGTGCGTCCAGCGTAGGATTGGGACCGATCTGGATCGAGAAGTTGCCGGTGCCCGAATCGGGGTCCTTGTGCCGCGCCATCGAGATGGTGCCGTCGAGATGCCTGAGGCCGGTCCTGTCGGTCGGCTCCAGCGGCACGGTGGGGAAATAGACGCGCCGCGCCTCGGTATCTATGCCGCCCTGCACGAAGCCGAGCTTGGCATTGTCCTTGCGGCGATAGGCCCGGTAGAATGTGGTGTCGTCCAGCCGCCCGTCATCTACATAGATGAGGAAATTGGCGGTCGTTTTGGGCGCGCGTTTGGCGTCCAGCGCGATGACGATATTGCCCAGGCTCGTCTCCAGCTTCACCCGCACATAGCCCGGAGTCGGCCGCGTCGCACTGGGCGGAGCGGCCATGGCGGGGAACGCGAGAAGCAACAGGGCGAGGAGAGCGGAAAAGCGGCGGATAATCAGGGGCATGAGTCTCGGCGAAACGATTTGTCGGGATTCACCGCAGGCTAGGGGGATATGGCGGCGGGCTCAAGAGGGTGATGCCGGAGGGCTGCCTTCCCAGTTCAAGACGCGCGCAGGCTGGAGCACGACGGGCCTAAAGACAGGCAAAGGGCCATCCCGCAAACGCCTTCAGTCCAAGGCCCCCGCCCCCGCAGGCCAAACCTGCGTCACGCCACCGTCAGGCCGACACCTGCTGCCGGTTGGCCACCAGATTGTCGACCACGCTCGGGTCGGCCAGCGTCGAGGTATCGCCAAGCTGGTCGACCTGATTCTCCGCGATCTTGCGCAGGATGCGGCGCATGATCTTGCCCGAGCGCGTCTTGGGCAGGGCGGGGGCGAACTGGATGACGTCCGGCGTCGCGATCGGCCCGATCTCGTGGCGCACCCACTGCACCAGCTCCTTGCGCAGCGCGTCGTCGCCCTCCTCGCCGGCGTTGAGCGTCACATAGGCGTAGATGCCTTGCCCCTTGATGTCGTGCGGCGTGCCGACCACCGCCGCCTCCGCCACCTTGGCGTGGGCGACCAGCGCGCTCTCCACCTCGGCCGTGCCCATGCGGTGGCCCGATACGTTGATGACGTCATCAACGCGGCCGGTGATCCAATAATCGCCATCCTCGTCGCGCCGGCAGCCGTCGCCGGTGAAATATTTGCCGCGATAGGTGCTGAAATAGGTCTGGAAGAAGCGCTCATGGTCGCCCCAGACGGTGCGCATCTGCCCCGGCCAGCTATCGGCGATGACGAGATTGCCCTCGCACACGCCCTCGAGCACGTTGCCGTCCGCATCGACGATCTGCGGCACCACGCCGAAGAAGGGCCGCGTCGCACTGCCGGGTTTGAGCGCCATCGCGCCGGGCAGCGGGGTAATCATGTGGCCGCCGGTCTCGGTCTGCCACCAGGTGTCGACGATGGGGCAGCGTCCGTCCCCCACCACGCGGTGATACCAGTCCCACGCCTCCGGGTTGATCGGCTCGCCGACCGAACCGAGCAGGCGCAGCGAGGCGCGGCTGGTTTTCTTCACCCACGCCTCGCCCTCGCGCATCAGCGCACGCAGCGCGGTGGGGGCGCCGTAGAAGGTGCTCACCTTGAACTGGTCGACCACCTGCCAGAAGCGGCTGAAATCCGGATAGTTAGGCACGCCCTCGAACATCACCGTGGTCGCGCCGTTGGCGAGCGGGCCGTAGACGATATAGCTGTGCCCCGTCACCCAGCCGATATCGGCGGCGCACCAATAGACGTCGCCCGGCCGGTAATCGAAGACATAATGGTGGGTGACGACGCACCAGAGGAAATAGCCGGCGGTGGTGTGCAGCACGCCCTTGGGCTTGCCGGTGGAGCCGGACGTGTAGAGCACGAACAGCGGATCCTCCGCGCCGATCGGCTCGGCCGGACAATCCGGTGAGGTTGCGTCGCGCAACTCGTGATACCAGTGGTCGCGCCCCGGCGTCATGGCGACCGCGCCGCCGGTGCGCCGCACCACGATGACCGATTTGACGCCGGTGCAATGGGTCAGCGCCTCGTCGACATTGGCCTTGAGCGGAATCGTCTTGCCGCCGCGCAGCCCCTCGTCGGCGGTGATGACGAAGGCCGAATCGCAATCGGTGATGCGGCCGGCGAGGCTGTCCGGCGAGAAACCGCCGAACACCACCGAGTGGATCGCGCCGATCCGCGCGCAGGCCAGCATCGCCATCGCCGCCTCGGGAATCATCGGCAGGTAGATGGTGACGCGGTCGCCCTTGGCGACGCCTTGCGCCTTCAGCAGATTGGCGAAGCGGCAGACGTCCTCGTGCAGCTCGCGATAGGTGATGGTGCGGCTCTCCGAGGGGTCATCGCCCGCCCACAGGATCGCCGGCACGTCGCCCCGCTCGGCGAGATGCCGGTCGAGGCAGTTGGCAGCGATATTGAGCTGACCGTCCGCGAACCATTTGATGCCGAAATCGGCCTCGTCGAAACTGGTGTCCTTGACGCGGGTGAACGGCTTGATCCAGTCCAGCCGCTGCGCCTGCTCGCGCCAGAAACCTTCGGGGTCGTCGATCGAGCGGCGATAGAGATCCGCATAGCCCTGCGCATCCACATAGGCGCGCGTGCGCCATTCCTCCGGCACAGGATAGACTGTCTGGCTCACGGCTCTCTCCCAAATCTGTCGGGAGGACCTTAGCGACAGAGGAGCGGCACTGCCAAGCCATGGCCGTGAAAATTGGCGGGTGGTGGCGGTCTGCATTGGCGGGCCCCCTATGTTCGGCCGCGCTCCTTTGGGCTCCGTTCGCATGACGTAACCCCAGTGCTCCTGCGAAAGCGGGAGTCCAGGGCGCACGAGCCGTTCTTTACCGCCCTCGATCCCCGCTTTCGCAGGAGCACGGCATGGTCAGCCCGAATCGGATGCGTTCCAGAGGGATAAGCAATTGAATCGCTCCCGTTCGTCCTGAGCTTGTCGAAGGCTTGTTCTTTCTTTTTTCCGTCCAAGGCTTGCGAAGAAGAGCCTCCCTTCGACAAGCTCAGGACGAGCGGAGTTTTTCACGAGGCTACTTCGCAAAGGCCCTCTTTGCGCATGAGCCCATGCCGTCCCGATTGCCCCGGCCTCCTACCCCTCGCCACCCCATAGCAAGGGGCCATCGGGATCGCTGAGTTGCGACAGCCGGCGGGCGGCGCGGCGGGCAAGTCGCTGCACTTCGGCCTTGCGGCGGGCAGCAGGGAGCGGCTCGCTGGGCGCCGGGCGAATAATCTCCGCATCATATTGATCCGCGACGATCAGGCCGGTGCGCGCCGGCCACAGCGCCTCGCCTTCGAACAGGGTCAGGTCGAATCCGGCGGGGACAGCCCAGAAATAGCGGTCGCAATAATCGAAATAATCCGGCCACTTGCCGTCGCCGAGCAGATCGGCGCGGCTGCATTTGATCTCGACCGCGACGATGGCGCCGCGCGCGTCGACCGCCATGATGTCCAGCCGCCGGCCGTTGGGCAGCGGCACCTCCGGCACGCCGAAGATATCGTGCCGCGCGAACAGCCGCAGCACGCCGCGCGTCACCGCCGGCGCAGTGCCGTCGAGCAGCGATGCGGCGAGCGCGAGAGCAGACTCGGAAACCGGGGTATCCATCGCCCACACCTAGAACAAGTCATGAACAACGGCAAGCAGGGACGCAGCCCGGCCGCGCCCCCACTTTCGGTCCGTGGTCTTGAGTCAGCGGTAGAAGATGTGGCCGCCGATGCGGGTGACGCGCGGCCGGTTCCAGCCCGGCGAAACGCGCGCGGCATGGAAGTAGAGCGCGCCCTCGACGGGGTTGGCCCAGCTATCTTCCTGCGCGATCTCGGCGATGGCGGCGGCGGTGCGCCACTGGTGCCCGCTGGTCGGCGCAACAGGCAGGCGGCCGGCGCGAACGAAGCTGAACTGGCCCGGCTGCGTCACCACGCCGCACAGGCTGCTCGGGAAGCGGCCCGACCGGGCACGCTCGATCACGACATTGGCCACGGCGAGCTGGCCGGCGAGGCTCTCGCTGCGCGCTTCGTAGAAGACGGCGGTGGCGAGGCAGCGGGTTTCCGTATCCATCTCATCGGCGGAATCGACATCCCACACGCGTACCAGCTCGGCCAGCGTCGCCGCCGTGGGGGCGTCGCTCTCGTCATCGAGCTGTGCGGTGGTGGGGGAAATCTGGTTGTCCGGCTCGACCGTCAAGGGAGCCGCGCCCTGATCGGCGACGACGACGGGAGCCTCAAGCGGGGCTTTCAGAATTGTAACGGACCCGTCGGTCACTTCGGCCAGAGCCAGGGTGGACGACAACAGTCCAACGGCCGCCACACCGGCGACCAGGAGCGAATGACGCATTTACTCTCAGAACTATGCGGTGGGTCGGCTGACGCATGTCCCGACTGCATGGCTAGCCATGCCGCCAGCGGATATGCGGTCCGCCCCCCGTCTGCGTGTTTGCTCGGCGGGCCCCCATGACCCCCTTTTGCAACCTGCGCGGGTGGGCGCTCTTTGCTTCCCGGAGCGCTTGTGTCAACCCGCGCAGAGAATTTCGGCGGTGAGCTGTTGTCCCGATACGGTATCCAGTTCGATGAACCAGATATCGGGGTCGGTCGCGGTGCGGCGCTCAATATAGTGTGAAACGTCGGCATCCGGCCGGTCCGGCGCCGGGCCGCAGGGGAGCAGTTCCAGCCCGCCCGAGAGGCTTGAAATCCGCTCGAACAGGCCCTGATTCACCCCGCGATCAAGCAGTTGCACCACGATGGCGCCGCTCACCGGCTCGCCCTTGTGGAGCACCATGGCGCTGCCGCCCTCGGCCTGCGCGCGGCGGACCAGCGCGCCGACCAGCAGCTGGCTGGTCAGCCGGGCACTCACCCCTCAGGCCCGACATCGTGAATCCCGGCATCATGCGTCCCGGCATCGGACGCTCCGGCATAGCCGGGCAGGCTGGTGAGCGGAATCGTCGAGCGCATGAAGGTGCCGGTGCCGCGCCCGACCTCCTCGCCCTCGCCATCGACCAGCCGCGCCTCGGCGACGTAAACGCGGCGCTTGCCGCTCAGCCAGCGGCCCTCGGCGATCACCGGCCCGGCACGCAGCGGCCGCGTGAACAGCAGGTTGAAGGCGGTGGTCAGCAGGAAGCGGTCGCTCACCAGGCTATTGGCGGCGTAGAAGGCCGCATCGTCCATCATCTTGAAGTAGAGCGTGCCGTGGCTGGCGCCGGCGGCGTGGAAATGGGCCGGATCGACCTCGAACCGGATGCGCGACTCGCCCGGCGCGACGATCTCCAGTCGCGAGGGGAACAGCCGGTTGATCGGCGCCGAATCGTAGAGCCGCTCCAGCGCCCGGAAATGCGCGGTCTCGCCGGAAGGCGCGGCGCGCTCAGGCGGCGTCACGCGTCTCCCCACCGGCGAGCAGCGCATAGAGCGCGGCGTCCGAGCCGACGCCGCGGATGCGGGCGAGGGCGCGCTCGTTGCGCAGCAGCCGCGAGACGCGCGCCAGCGTCTTGAGATGCTCGGCGCCGCTGTCAGTCGGCGAGAGCAGCATGAACACCACATCGACCGGCGCGTCGTCGATCGCGTCGAACGGGATCGGCTCGCTCAGCAGCACGACGGCGCCATGCACCTTGTCCAGACTGTCCAGCTTGGCGTGCGGAATCGCGATGCCGCCGCCGAACCCGGTGGAGCCCAGCCGCTCGCGCTCGGTGATGCGCTCGATCACCTCGGTCGCGTCGAGCCCGTAGGCGCTGGCCGCAAGCTGGCCCAGCTTCTGGAAAAGCTGCTTCTTGTTGGGAATGTTGACCGCTGAGGAAACGGCGTCGGCCGCGAGCAAGTCGCTGAAATCGTCCATGTCAAACCTGTGTCCTGCGGCTGCCGATGAATGGAAAATGCCGCGCGGGGAGGCGTGAGTATCCATCGCATCCGCCGGGTAGAATTGTGGCGCCAGATAGGCGGAAAGCCGTCCGGGGTCAACCGCCTCGCGGCGGCGCTGCCCCGGCGTGGCACATATCGTGGCGGGAGAGGCCGGGGCGAGCCGGGCTGCCGGTCCACTCCGCCCCACCCCGCCCCAACGGCTCAGGCGCGGTCCTGCGGCGGCTCGACCCAGCCGATCGTCCCGTCGTTGCGGCGATAGACCATGTTGAACGCCGAGGTGCCGCTGTTGACGAACAGCAGCGCGTTGGTGTTGCGCAGGTCCAGCATCATCACCGCGTCGGACACGCTGGCACTGGGAATATCGACGGACATTTCCGCCACTACCGCCGGCGCATCGGCACTGACTTCCTCGTCGCCCGCCGTCCCTTCGAACACGGTATAATGGGCATTGTCGATGCCGGTCGCCGCGTCGACGCGCTCCGCCTCGGCGGCGGCGAACTGCTCGTGGCGACCCTTGAGGCGGCGCATGTAGCGCCGAAGCTGCTTCTCGATGCGGTCGGCCGCCTGATCGAACGCCTGATGCGCCGTTTGCGCGACACCCGACCCCTTGAGAACCAGGCCGGACATGACATGGCTCACAATGTCGCAGCGAAAGGCGGCGTGCGGGGCATTGCCGAAGGTTACGTTGGAGCCGATGGTGCGGGAGAAATATTTGTCCGCGATGGCCTGCAAGCGCGTTTCGACGTGGGTTTGCAGGGCCTCCCCGGTCTCGATCTGATGGCCGGATACGCGAATGTCCATGACTCGTCTCCTTGCTGTGTCACCGGGTCTGAAAGACCAATCTAGTGGGCCGATCCGCATATGCCAGCCGGGTCAGGGCGGCGGCGTATCGAGCCAGAGCGGATTGTCGAGCTTGGCGATGAAGGCGGCGTGCCGCTCCAGCTCGGCCGCGCTTGGCGCGAAAGGACGGGGCGGGCGGACGATGACGGCCGCGGCCGCCACCGTCGCGGCCATGGCCGGCGCGGCGGCTGCGGCATCGGCCTCCGCCACCAGGGTGAGGCCGATCTGCCGGCCGCCGGTCAGCTCGATATAGAGTTGGGCGAGCAGTTCGGCATCGAGCAGCGCGCCGTGCTTGATACGGTGGCTGCGGTCGATCCCGTAGCGGCTGCACAGCGCATCCAGGCTGTGCTTGGCGCCCGGATGCAGCGTGCGGGCGATGGTGAGGCTGTCGACCATCCGCGCATAGTCGATGGCGGCGAGGCCGCATTGCTCCAGCTCGGCGTTGAGGAAGCCGAAATCGAACCGCGCATTATGCGCCACCAGCATGGCGTCGCCCAGAAAGGCGAGCAGCTCCTCCACCTTCTCGGCGAAGCGCGGTTTGTCGGAGAGGAAGCGGTCGGAGAGGCCGTGCACCGCCTCGGCGGCGGAGGGCATGCTGCGCTCCGGGTTGAAATAGGCGTGGTAGGTCTGCCCGGTCGGGATCCGGTTCACCAGTTCCACGCAGCCGATTTCAACGAGTCGATCCCCGGTGAGCGGGTCCAGTCCGGTAGTTTCCGTATCGAAGACGATCTCGCGCATTTTGGCTCGTGACTCGTTGGAAAGACATTATCGGGCGAGGGACGCCCGAAGGCAAGCGAGCAGGCGGGCGACCTGCTGTTTTGTCTGCCATTTCGGGCGGGCGGTGCCGATGACCACGTCGGCGCGCAGCCGCTTGGCATGATCGGGCATCTGGCTGGCGCGCAGGCGGGCGAACTTGGCCGCGCTCATGCCCGGCCGGCGGAGCACCCGGCGATGCTGGATGAAGGGCGAGGCGGAGACCACAGCGACCATATCCACCGCCCGCTCGCCGCGCGTCTCGAACAGCAGCGGAATGTCGAGCAGCACGATGGCATGGCTGCGATGCCGGGCGATGAAGGCGCGCCGGGCGGCGGCGACCGCCGGGTGGACGATCGCCTCCAGCGCCGCCATGTCCGCCGGCCGGCCGATCACGCGGGCACCAAGCGCGGCGCGATCGACGCCGGTTGGCCCGGTGGTGCCGGGAAAGCGCGCCTCGATGGCGCCGAGCAGCGCGCCGTCCGGTCCTTGCAGGCGGTGGACCTCCGCGTCGGCATCGAACACCGGCACGCCCAGCGCGCGGAACATCCCCGCCACAGCGGACTTGCCCATGCCGATCGAGCCGGTCAGCCCCAGCCGGAACGGCCGGTGGTGCGGGCGGCCGTGCCGGCGCGGCGGACCCTTGCAGCCGGACAAGGCTCAGGCCGGCGCCAGCAGCCGCTCGCGCAGCGCGGCGTCCCGTTCGCGCGGGGCAGGCGCGTCGAAGAAGATATCGAAGGCGAGCGCCGCCTGGCCGATCAGCATTTCGAGGCCGTCCAGCACCTCCAGCCCCCGCGCCCGCGCGGCAGCGAGCAGCGGCGTCTCCAGCGGCGCATAGACGATGTCATAGACCATGGCGCTGGCGGGCAGGGCGCCCAGATCCGGCGCATAAGGCGGCTGGCCGGTCATCCCGAGCGAGGTGGCGTTGACGAGCAGATCGGCCGCCGGCAGCGGCGCATCGAACCCGCGCACCGCGCCGTCCATGCCGAGCTTGGCGAGCAATGCCTGCCCCTTGGCGGCATCGCGCGCGACGATGGTCAACTCGGTGACGCCGACCGAGCGCAGTGCAAAACCAATCGCCTGCGCCGCCCCGCCGGTGCCGGCCAGGACCGCGCGCGTGCCCCGCCAGCCGCGCACGAGCAGCGGCTGGAGGAAGCCGCCCGCGTCGGTATTGGTGCCGATCAGCGGTCCGCCGGTCTCGCAGGCGACGGTGTTGATCGCGCCGATCCGCTCGCGCACCCCGCCCGGATCGTCGACATAATCGAGCGCGGCGATCTTGTGCGGAATGGTGACGTTGCAGCCCAGCCAATCCGGGTCCGCACGGCGCTGGAGGAAATAGCCGGCCAGTTCCTCGCGGGTGACGCGCGTCTTGCGATACTCCGCGTCGATCCCCAGCTCCTCCAGCCAGAAATTGTGGATGACCGGCGATTTGCTGTGGGCGATCGGGTCGCCGATCACCTCGGCATAAGGGCGGTTATTGCTCATGCCGGCAGCATAGAGCGGACGCGCAAATAGTCGAGCAGCGGCAGTAGCGGCAGACCCTGCACCGCGAACAGGCTCCCCGTGATCTTGCTGAACAATTGCGCGCCCGGCCCTTCGATCCGGTAGCAGCCGACGCAATGGCGGCACTGTTCCCAGTCGAGATCGAGATAATAAGCGATGAAGGCGGGGCTCAAGGGTCGCATATGCAGCGCTACACTCTCGATCTTGCGCCAGATCGGCGTGCCGTCCTGCGCGATCACCGCCGCGCTGTGCAACTTGTGCATGCGGCCGCTCATCCGCGCGAGCAGCTCGGCGGCTTCCGCGCGTGTCTCTACCTTGTCGATCCGGCTGCCGTCGTCCAGCTCCAGCGTCTGGTCGCAGCCGAGCACGAAGGCGCCGGGGTTGCGCTGCGAGGGGCGCCGCGCCTTCCATTCGGCCAGCGCATCGGCCAGATCGCGCGCGCCCAGCCCTTCCGCGATCAGCCCAGCCTTGAGCGCCTCCTCGTCGACGCCGGCGTGGACCGTCTCGAACGGCACCGCCGCATCGGCAAGCAGGCGCCGGCGGCTCGCGCTTTGCGAGGCCAGCAACAGGCGTGGGCTCATGCCGTCGTCTCCCCCTGCGCCTGCCCGGCCGCCGGATGGTGGCTCTTGAGCCATTCCTGATGGAGATTGACGATCGCTGCCGCCGTCTCCTCGATCGAGCGGCGGGTGACGTCGATCACCGGCCAACCCTGGTCGGCAAACAGGCGCCGGGCATGCGCCACCTCGCCATTGACCCGCTCCAGATCGACATAGGAGGTCTCGGGCGTCTGATTGAGTGAAAGCAGCCGGTTGCGCCGCACCTGCACCAGCCGCTCTGCACCTGCCGTCAGTCCCACCACCATCGGGTGGCGGAGCGCGAACAGGCTCGGCGGCGGCGGCGATTCCGGCACCAGCGGGATATTGGCGGTTTTGTAGCCGCGATTGGCAAGGTAGATGCTGGTCGGCGTCTTGGAGGTGCGCGAGACGCCGGCAAGGACGATGTCCGCCTCCTCCCAATTCTCCCAGCCGATCCCGTCGTCATGCGCGATGGTGAATTGGATCGCGTCGATCCGCGCGAAATAGGCATCGTCCAGCACATGCTTGCGGCCCGGCCGGTTGCGCGTCTCCTGCCCGAGCAGGTTGGACATGGCGTCCGTCACCGAATCGAGCGGCGCCACGAACGGAATGCCGATCGCCCGGCAGCCATTTTCCAGCTTGCGGCGCAGCGACGGGTTGGCAAGCGTGAACAGCACCATGCCGGGGTTGCGCGCCACTTCCTCAAGGATGCGCTGGAGATGCTGCTCGGAGCGGACCATCGGCCAGAAATGGCGGATCGTCTCGATATTCTCGAACTGGGCGATAGCCGCCTTGCCGATATGCTCCAGCGTCTCGCCCGTGGAATCGGAGAGGAGGTGCAGGTTCAGGCGGTCCATGCGCGCAACTTTGTGAGCAATGTGCGGATAAGACAAGGGACAGAGCTGTGGATAAGGTCGTTTCGCCAATCCATCCCCACTGGCCGATCGGAAACTGCCCTGCTTATCCACAGCAGCCCGTATTGCGCACAGGCTGTGAGTCCTGTGGATCGAATGCGGGACTCGCATCGGCGTGGCGGGTCCGGCAAGGTCAAGCTGTTGGCAAAAGCGTGGCGAACGAATAATGCCCGTTGTTCGCCCCCCAACAGATTCCAACAACCTTCTAGACTCTTATATTCAGGATATTGGACCGTGGATGATTACCGGCCCGCCCAGCCCCTCCTCGCAACCCTGAAGGGTGAGCGCCAGACCCGCCCGCCGCTCTGGATGATGCGCCAGGCGGGGCGCTATCTCCCCGAATATCGGGCGTTGCGCGCGGAAAAAGGCGGCTTTCTGGACTTGTGCTACGATAGCGCAGCCGCGGCGGAGGTGACGCTGCAACCGATCCGCCGTTTCGGCTTCGATGGGGCGATCCTGTTTTCCGACATTCTCGTCGTGCCGCATGCGCTCGGCCAGCATCTCTGGTTCGAGACCGGCGAAGGCCCGCGTCTCGCCCCACCGCTGGCAGACGCCCGGCTGGATGAGCTGACGCCGCAGCCCGAGCGGCTGACGCCCGTCATCGAGACGGTGCGGCAGGTGAAGGCCGCACTGCCGCCGGAGACGACCTTCCTCGGCTTCGCCGGCAGCCCGTGGACGGTCGCCACCTACATGGTCGCCGGCGCCGGCAGCCGCGATCATGCGCAGGCCCGGCGCATGGCCTATGGCGATCCGGCGCGGTTCGGCGCGATCATCGAGGCGATCGTCGCGCTGACCATCGACTATCTCTGCGCCCAGATCGAGGCGGGCGTGGACGCGGTGCAGCTTTTCGATAGCTGGGCCGGCTCGCTCAGCCCCGCACAGTTCCGTGAATGGGTGATCGCGCCCAACCAGCGGATCGTGGCCGGTGTGAAGGCCCGCCATCCCGCTGTGCCGATCATCGGTTTCCCCAAGGGTGCGGGCGCCAAGCTGGTCGCTTATGCCGATGAGGTCAGCGCCGACGCGATCGGGCTGGACGAGACGGTGGATCCGCACTGGGCCGATGCCGCTTTGCCCAGGGACCTGCCGGTGCAGGGCAATCTCGATCCGCTGGCGCTGATCGCTGGCGGCGAGACGCTGGACCGCGCGGTGGACGCGATCCTGGACGCATTCGCCACCCGCCCGCATATCTTCAATCTTGGTCATGGCATCCTGCCCGATACGCCGGTTGAAAATGTCGAGCGGCTGGTCGATAGGGTGCGGGGTATCAGGGTCGCGGCCTGAGCCGCCGGGCAGCAAAGGGAGTTGAGCGATGTCGATCCTGCCGGGCGTCGGTTTTCTGGGCGCGACTTATCCCTGGGTGCTCGCCGCGCATGTCATCTTCGTCATCTTCCTGATGGCGAGCCTGTTCATGATGCCGCGGTTCTTCGTCTATCATCACCAGACGGTGGTCGGCTCGCCCGAGGACAAGGCATGGATCGAGCGTGAACAGCGGCTCAAGCGGATCATCCTCAATCCGTCGATCATCCTCGTCTGGCTGTTCGGGCTGATGCTGGCTTTCAATGTCGGCGCGTTCAGCCAGGGCTGGTTCCACGCCAAGCTGGTGCTGGTGCTGATCCTCTCCTGGTTCCACGGCTGGCTGGTCGGCTATGCCAAGAAGCTCGCGCGCGGCGAGCGGCCGTGGCCCGAGAAGCGCCTGCGCATGATTAACGAGGTGCCGGCGCTGTTGGTGACGCTTGTCGTCATTCTGGTGATCGTCCGGCCGTTCTGAGCGCCTGATCCGGCCCGATCGCGAGCGAAGGGAGGGGCAGCGCGACGCAGCGCTGCCACACGCGATGGGAAAGCGGTCTCGCCCCGCCGCGCGGCCGCTTGACTTGAAGCAGGGCCGCGCCTAATTCCTCGCCAATTCCTTTCCGGGGCGCGTTCCCGCGCCGTGACGCCAGTCTAGTGGCGGCCCCGGCATCATTTCACAGCATAATATCCACGCACGCCAAGAGTCGGACTCTCCCATGCATCTCAAGGAACTCAAACGCAAAGCGCCTGCGGAACTCGTCGCCATCGCCGAGGAACTGGGCATCGAGGGCGCGTCGACCCTGCGCAAGCAGGATCTGATGTTCGCGATCCTCAAGGTCGAGGCGGAGAACGGCTCGGAGATCATCGGCGAGGGCACCATTGAGGTGCTGCCGGACGGGTTCGGCTTCCTGCGCAGCCCGGAGGCCAATTATCTGGCCGGGCCGGACGACATCTACGTCTCGCCCAACCAGGTCCGCAAATTCGGCCTGCGCACCGGCGACACGGTGGAAGGCGAGGTGCGTGCACCCAAGGACGGCGAGCGCTATTTCGCGCTGACCAAGCTCGTGTCGGTCAATTTCGACGATCCCGATGCGGTGCGCCACCGCGTCAATTTCGACAATCTGACGCCGCTCTACCCGGACGAGAAGCTGACGCTCGACCCACAGGACCCGACCGTCAAGGACAAGTCGGCGCGCGTGATCGACATCGTTTCGCCGCAGGGCAAGGGCCAGCGGACGCTGATCGTCGCGCCGCCGCGCGTCGGCAAGACGGTGATGCTCCAGAACATCGCCAAGGCGATCACGGACAACCATCCGGAAGTGTTCCTGCTCGTGCTGCTCATCGACGAGCGGCCGGAGGAAGTCACCGACATGCAGCGCAGCGTGAAGGGCGAGGTCGTCTCCTCGACCTTCGACGAGCCTGCCACCCGCCATGTCCAGGTGGCCGAGATGGTGATCGAGAAGGCCAAGCGCCTCGTCGAGCACAAGAAGGATGTCGTCATCCTGCTCGATTCGATCACGCGGCTCGGCCGCGCCTACAACACTGTCGTTCCCAGCTCGGGCAAGGTGCTGACGGGCGGTGTCGACGCCAACGCGCTCCAGCGCCCCAAGCGCTTCTTCGGCGCCGCGCGCAACATCGAAGAAGGTGGCTCGCTGTCGATCATCGCCACCGCGCTCATCGACACCGGCAGCCGCATGGACGAGGTGATCTTCGAGGAGTTCAAGGGCACCGGCAACAGCGAGATCGTGCTTGACCGCAAGGTGGCCGACAAGCGCATCTTCCCGGCGCTGGATGTCGGCAAGTCCGGCACCCGCAAGGAGGAGCTGCTGGTCGATAAGGCGACGCTCTCCAAGATGTGGGTGCTGCGCCGCATCCTCATGCAGATGGGCACCATCGACGCGATGGAATTCCTGCTGGACAAGATGAAGGATTCCAAGACAAACGAGGACTTCTTCGCCACAATGAATCAATAGGATAGCACAAGGCCCCCGTCATGATTGATCTCGCCCTGATGGCTAGCGCCGCGGTCGGCTCAGCCGGTCCGCTGGCAACCATGTGGGCGCATATCGTCGCCGATTTCAGCAATCTCGGCAGCCCGGCGGCCCTGTCGGCCTTCCTGCAAGTTCTCATCATCGACGTGACGCTGGCCGGCGACAATGCCATCGTCGTCGGCGCGCTGGCAGCGGGCCTGCCGGCTCATCAGCGCCGCAAGGTCATCTTCATCGGCGTGATTGCCGCACTCGTGCTGCGTATCTTCTTCGCGCTGGTGGTGACACAGTTGCTCCAGATCGTCGGGCTGGTGCTCGCCGGCGGGCTGCTGCTGCTCTGGGTCGCGTGGAAGATGTGGCGCGAGCTGCGTGAGGGCCATGGCGGTTCGGCGGGATCACCCGAAATCGCGGGTGACGAGCGCAGCGGCCTCAACCCCGCCAAGAGCTTTGCGGGCGCGGCCTGGGCCGTCGCGGTCGCGGACGTCAGCATGAGTCTCGACAATGTGCTGGGCGTTGCCAGCGCGGCCAAGGATCACCCCGGCATCATGATCGTCGGCCTTGCCTTCGCCGTGGCGCTGATGGGCCTCGCCGCCAACATCATCGCCCAGGTCATCGACCGCTTCCGCTGGATCGCGTGGGTCGGCATCGCAGTCATCCTGTGGGTGGCCGTGAAGATGATCTACGAGGGTTTCGTCGATCCGCATGTGGGGATCATGACGTTCTTCTGAGCGGCCGGGCAGGGCGCGGGGTAGACCAATTCTGCTCCGATTCCCCGATTGTGCCGGCAGAGATGCCATGCGCCTACATGCCGCTCCGAACGAGCGATATAGGGAGGTAGGCATCCCCTCCCGCGAACCCCGTCACCCCGGACTTGCTCCGGAATCCCGCTTTTCTCGTCCGATAGCGATGGCCATGCGGCATGCCGGCTTGGCTCTGCTTCACGTGGAAGAATATCACGGACAAGATGTGGCGATACGATTTCGGATCAGCCGTCGCCCTGACCAAAATGAACTCGATCTCACCGACCTACTGATGCGATAGAGGAGCGGGACCCCGGAGCAAGTCCGGGGTGACGCGAGAGGAAAAGAGCCGCAACCGGATCGAGAACGGCAAAAGGATATGGTCGTTCTCATGCGATCTCCTCATCCTCCAGGAGAGAGCGCCTCTCGGGTGCCGGGACATTTCCGCCAAATCATATGGCCAAAGCAGTGCGATTGCGGCATGCCTTGCCGGGTCCGGCCCGCCCGGCCGGACGATAGCGAGACGGAGGCACCGCATGAAATTCACGGTCGATGTCGATTGCACACCGGAGGAAGCGCGCAGCTTTCTGGGCTTGCCGGATATGACGCGGGTCCATGATCTCTATATCCGCTCGGTCACGGACGCGATGAGCGGCCACGGCAATGCCGAGCAGGTGGAGCGGCTATTCCGCACCCTTTCGCCGTTCGGCGACGCCGGGCTCAAAATGCTTTCCAGCCTGATGGATCTCGGCATCAAGGCGACCCCCGGTGGATCAGGCACCGGTGCCACCAGGAAGAAGAGCGGCTGACCCGCGCAGACAGAGCGGAGGGACGTCGGCACATCATGACGCGCGCGCGCGATACCATTTTTGCGCTGTCGAGCGGCCGGCCGCCGTGCGCTATCGCCATCATCCGGCTATCCGGTCCCGAGGCATTGGCCGCCGCGCGGGCCGTCACTGGCCGCGATCTTCCCGCCCCGCGTCGGGCTGCGCTGCGACGCTTTCGCGATCCCGCTACCAATGAACTGATCGACGAGGGGCTGCTGCTCTGGTTCCCTGCGGCGGCGAGCGTCACTTGCGAGCCGCTGGTCGAGCTGCACTGCCATGGCAGCCATGCGGTGGTGCGCGATTTGCAGACGAGCCTCGCCGCCTTGCCGGGTTTGCGGGCGGCGGCCGCCGGAGATTTCACGCGGCGCGCCTTCGCCAATGGCCGCATGGATCTCGCGTCCGTGGAAGGGCTGGGCGATCTGCTCGCAGCGGAAACAGCGCTTCAGCGCCGCGCTGCACTGGCCATGATGGGCGGGGCGCTCTCCCGGCGTATCGAAGGCTGGACACATGATCTCCGCCGCCTTGCCGCGCAGGTCGAAGCGCGGCTCGATTTTTCCGACGAAGGCGATGTGGCGGACTCGGCTGGCCCCGCCGATCTCGCCGCGCCATGCGCCCGGATCGCCGGAGAGATCGCGGCGGAGCTGGCCAAGCCTTCTGCGGAGCGATTGAAGGATGGTGTCCGCGTCGCCATCGGCGGTCCGCCGAACGCCGGGAAGTCCACACTTTTCAACGCGTTGATAGGCCGTGACGCGGCTATTGTATCGCCGCAGGCCGGCACCACGCGTGACGTGATCGAAGCGTCGGTGGCCATCGGTGGCATCCCCATGGTCATCGCCGATTCGGCCGGCTTGCGTGAAACCGGCGATGTCATCGAACGCATCGGCGTCGACCGGGCCGAAGCCCTGCTCGCGGCGGCGGATATCATTCTCTGGCTAGGCGACGAAGCGGTACGTCCTGAGGTGGATGGCGTCCTGCTTCAGGTTGCAGCCAAGGCCGATCTTGTGAAGGCAGCATCGACTCCGGCATTAGCGGGCGCTCACGTCGTCTCGGCCGTGACGGGTGAAGGGATGGATGCCCTTCTCATCGCGCTGCAACAGGCTGGGGGTGATCTCATGCCCGCACCGGGTGATTACGCCCTGTCTCAGCGGCAGCGGGATGTTCTTGCGCGCGTTCTCGTCGCCGTGCGCGAGGCGGCATTGCTGACGGACGAGGTCCTGATTGGCGAATGCTTGCGCATGGCGCTCACCGCATTGGACGAACTTACCGGCCGGGCGACGACCGAAGCTGTTCTCGACGAACTGTTCGCAGGCTTCTGCATCGGCAAATAAATTTGCGCGACGTGGGAGCAGATATTCTTACGCAAAAGCAAGGAGTGGGGGGCTCGCGGCACGACGTGATGCTGTTCGGCGCTGGAGCGCTTTCGCACTGGCGCGGCGAGGGTCGATCCGGATCCGATATCCTTGCGGCGCAGTCTGCCGTCATTCCTGACAGCCTGCAAATGGCGGCTCTGTGCGTTTCCGGTGCTCATGGACCGAACGTCCACCGTGTTTCGTCACGGAAACCCACCATTTTGCCCTGCGGTCGTCCGCCGTTCCATCATCCCAATGCAGACGGCGCCTATATGGATCGATATTCAACCAGTGCTTGCCTGCAAACGGCACGTATCCATATTTCCGGTGCTCACATAGATCGGGTCTGCCCAACTTCGGATAACGGAGACCATCATTTTACCTGTCGGTCGCCTGCGACGCCGGCTCGACCCGTCCTGACATCCGCCCTAGCTGTTCCACGTGGAACATGCGTCCTGCCGCCGAACAGCCTTTGACCCGTCCGGGCCCCGGCGGTAGGAGCGGCTATGAGCATCTCCTCAGCCTATGACGTGCCAGCTTATGACGTGATCGTCGTCGGCGGCGGCCATGCCGGCACTGAAGCCGCCGCCGCCGCCGCCCGGCGGGGTGCGCGTACGATGCTGGTCACGGCCGACCCGCGGCGCATCGGTGAAATGTCCTGCAACCCCTCCATCGGGGGGCTCGGCAAAGGCCATCTCGTGCGAGAGATCGACGCGCTGGATGGCCTGATGGCCCGCGCCGCCGATCGCGCCGCCATCCATCGCCGCATGCTGAACGCCAGCAAGGGAGCGGCCGTGCGCGGCCCTCGCATCCAGGCCGATCGCGTCCTCTATCGAGCGGCCATGCAGGCCCTCGTCGCGCGGCAGGCCGGGCTTGACGTTGTGGCGGGCGAGGTGGCGTCGCTCAAACTCGCGCCGGATGGCCGGGTGGAGGGCGTACTCCTCGCCGATGGCCGACAATTATCGGCCGGCGCGGTGGTGTTGACCACCGGCACCTTCCTCGGCGCTGTCATGTTTCGCGGCGACGAGCGCATGGTCGGCGGCCGGTTGGGCGAGCACGCCGCAACCACGCTGGCAGCGCAGTTGCGCGCGCTCGATTTGCCGATGGGCCGTCTCAAGACCGGCACGCCGGCGCGGCTCGACGGGCGGACGATCGACTGGGCGGCGCTGGCCGAGCAGCCGTCCGATCCCGATGCCTGGACCATGTCCTTCCTGCCGCGTGAGGCTGCGACGCACCTGCCGCAGCTCGCCTGCGCGATCACGCGGACCAACGACCGGACCCATGCGGTGGTGCGCGCCAACCTTGGCCGTTCGCCGCTCTTTTCCGGCGATATCGAGGGGCGAGGACCGCGTTATTGCCCGTCGATCGAGGATAAGATCGTCCGCTTCGGCGACCGCGACGGCCATCAGATCTTTCTGGAGCCGGAGGGGTTGAACACACATCTGGTCTATCCCAACGGGCTCAGTTCCTCGCTGCCCGCCGATGCGCAGCTTGCGATGATCCGCACGCTGCCCGGGCTCACGCGGACCGATATGGTCGTGCCGGGCTATGCCGTGGAGTATGATTATATCGATCCGCGCGCGCTCGACCGTCGGCTGGCGCTGCCGGTCATGCCCGGCCTGTTCCTGGCGGGCCAGATCAACGGGACGACCGGTTATGAAGAGGCCGCCGCGCAGGGCCTCATCGCCGGTGCCAATGCCGCCGCTCATGTGCTGGGTCTCGCACCGCTGATCCCCGATCGCGCGCAAAGCTATATCGGTGTGATGATCGACGATCTGACCTTGCAGGGCGTGACCGAACCTTATCGCATGCTGACCGCCCGCGCGGAATTCCGCCTCCGTCTGCGCGCCGACAATGCTGCGAGCCGCCTGACGCCGCTCGGTCTGGCGCATGGCCTCGTGGGTAAGGAGCGTGCGACGTGGTGGAGCGAACGGCAAGCCGCCCGTGCCTCATTGGACGCGCTGTTCGAAACGTCTCTTACAGCCGCCACGCTCCAGCAGGGCGGCGCGGATGTGCGCGACGATGGGCTCCGCCGTCCGCTGCGCGAATGGGCGCGGTTTCCATCGGTCACGCTGGAGCGTCTGCGCGCCGTCATCCCGGCGTTGGCGGAAGGAGATGCCGATCTCATCGCGGAGCTGATGCAGGACGCTGTCTATGCGCCCTATGTCGAGCGGCAGGAGGCGGAGGTGCGCGCCCTGCGCGCCAATGAAGCGATTCCGTTCCCCGCCGATCTCGACTTTGCCGCCGTCGGCGGGCTGAGCGGCGAGATGATCGAACGGCTGACGCTGGCCCGGCCGGAAACGCTCGGCGCGGCCGCGCGGATCCGGGGTATCACGCCCGCCGCGCTGGCGGCGTTGCTCGTCGCCGCCCGGCAGCATGCGGCATGACCGAAGACGACGCACAGGATTGGCTACGCGCCCAAGGCTGGTGGGAGGGCGTTCCGGGCGATCGCCTGCGCGGTCTCGCGGCGCTGGTGCTGGAGGAATCGGATCGCCAGAATCTTATCTCGGCCGCTAGCCGGGCGCAGATATGGAGCCGCCATATCGTCGATTCGGCGCAGCTCCTCATGTTGCCAACGCTTGGCCCCGCCCGAGGCGGCTGCTGGGTCGATCTCGGCACCGGTGCGGGTTTTCCCGGCCTGGTGATCGCTTGCCTGCGGCCCGCGCCGATGGCGCTGGTGGAGGTGCGGCCGCTGCGCGTGGCCTTTCTCGACCGCGCCGCGCGTTCGCTCGGCCTCGATCACGTCACCGTCATGGGCACCAAGGTGGAGAAAGTGACGCTCCCCACACCGGCGAGTGTCATCTCGGCGCGCGCCTATGCCCCGCTCGACAAGCTGCTGGCCAGTGCACACCATCTGGCCGACGAAAATACCGTCTGGTTGCTCCCGAAGGGGCGTAACGGCGAAAAGGAACTGGCCATTGCCCGCACGCAGTGGCAAGCTGTGTTTCACGTGGAACAGAGCCTCACCGATCCGGACAGCGTCATCATCACCGCGCAGGGCATAGCGCCCCGCAAAGTGCTGAAAAGGTCGGTTAAGCCAATGAATTCACGGAGAAATCGGCGGTAAAAATGATCAGCATAGCGATTGCGAACCAGAAGGGCGGCGTAGGCAAGACGACCACCGCCATCAATCTTGCCACGGCGCTGGCCGCCACGGGGCATCGCACGTTGCTGATCGACCTGGACCCGCAGGGCAATGCCTCGACCGGCCTCGGCATCACCCACAGCGCCCGCGCCCGCTCCAGCTACGATCTGCTGATCGGCGACAGCACGCTCGACGAGGCGGTCATCCATAGCGCCGTGCCCGGCCTCGATATCGTGGCGGCGACGCAGGACCTCTCCGGCGCGGAGATCGAGCTGATCGACATCGAGCAACGTACCCACCGCCTCGCCAACGCGCTGGAGGAGCAGGGCGGTCATCGCTGGGACGTGTGTCTGGTCGATTGCCCGCCGTCGCTCGGCCTGCTCACCGTCAACGCGATGGTCGCCGTGAAATCGGTGCTGGTGCCGCTGCAATGCGAGTTTTTCGCGCTGGAGGGGCTCTCGCAACTGCTCCAGACGGTCGATCGGATCCGCGCCCGCTTCAACCCGGCCTTGTCGATCCTCGGCGTGGCGCTCACCATGTATGACCGTCGCAACCGCCTCACCGATCAGGTTGCCGACGATGTCCGCGCCTGCCTCGGCGATCTTGTGTTCAAGACCGTGATCCCGCGCAACGTGCGGCTCTCCGAAGCGCCGAGCCACGGGGTGCCGGCGCTCATCTACGATATGCGCTGCGCCGGATCGGAAGCCTATATGGCGCTTGCGCGTGAACTGATCGAGCGGCTTCCACGGCAGGAGGTAGCGGCATGAGCGACGGGGATCAGGCGACGCGGGGTCGCGCCCGCCGGCTGGGCCGGGGCCTGTCCGAGCTGCTCGGCGAGACGGCGCTGGAGGTTGCGGTTTCGCCGGAGTCGGCGGGAGAGGGCGCCAGCCCCGGCGCGCCACCCAGCCGCGCCGTCCAGATGATCGAGATCGCCCGTGTGGCGCCGCACCCGGATCAGCCGCGCCGGCAGTTCGATGCGCAGGCGCTGGAGGAACTGGCCGAGAGCATCCGCGCGCGCGGCATCATCCAGCCGATCATCGTGCGGCCGACGCGCGAGGGGCGCTACCAGATCGTCGCCGGCGAGCGGCGCTGGCGGGCAGCGCAGAAGGCGCAACTCCACCAGATTCCCGCCATCGTCCGCGATTTCAGCGAGGCCGAGACGCTGGAAATCGCGCTGGTCGAGAATATCCAGCGCGAGGACCTCAACCCGATCGAGGAGGCGCAGGCCTATCGCCGCCTGATCGAGACCTTCCAGCACAGCCAGGACGGGCTGGCGCGGATCGTCGGCAAGTCGCGCAGCCACGTCGCCAACCTGATGCGCCTGCTCGACCTGCCGGACGAGGTGCAGACGCTGGTGATGGACGGCCGCCTCAGCATGGGCCACGGGCGCGCGCTCATCGGCGTACCCGATTGCGCTGCGCTAGCCCGTGAGATCGCCGACAAGGGGCTCTCCGTGCGCGAGACCGAGCGCCTCGTCCGTGTCGCGCGGGGCAGCGGTGCCTCCGCGCGCGGGGCGAAGGCGGCGTCTGCCGCCGGGCGCGACGCGGACCTGGTCGCGATGGAGCAGCATCTCTCGGACCTGCTCGGCCTCAAGGTCGGCATCAGTTTCGAGAGCGGCAAGGGGGCGCTGACCCTGCATTATTCCAGCCTGGAGCAGCTCGATATGATCTGCCAGAAACTCACCGGCGGTGGGTTCTGAAGGGATGGCCTTGGGCTGAACGACTGTGCGCCGGGACCGCGTATGCAAGCCGGTCGGATGGGGAAGGCAGGGACAGCGAAAGGCACTCCTATTGCTGCCGGTTGCTACGGCTGGTCGATGAGGACAGTTGTGTCAGAGCGGCACGCATCGGACCAAATAAGCTATTCTGTTGAAATATATCTGGAATAGGAACCTTCTCCTGCGAAGGCAGAAGTTCAGGGCCCAACCGGAATTCTCTATCGCTCCAGGGGCGGATTACCATTCGGTGAGGTTAAACCGGAGTCGTGGACGGCCGACGGGCAGAATAGTGATTTTCCGTAACCGGAGCGCAGCATCCTCAAGCTATGTGAAGACCGGAAGCGAAGCTCCAGTTGCAGGCTGGCATAAGCTGACTGTCGATCCGCCCGGCTTCCACCTGCGCAGGAGCCAGAGCTGTGGGTGTCATCCAAAACCGCCGATCTGTTGCGAATGCTCCATCCGATGCAGGACAAACCGGCCGCCACCAGCCGGATGGATACATCTCTCCTCGGGGATGGATCTGCTCCAAATCGGGTGAGGTGGTCCGGCTCCCACCAATCATATCCAGTCAATCACGCCGGCACCGTTGTTGCTTCCTTGAAGGGAAGGGCACCGCTTTGCCCAATCAGCCTCCTGCGCTTACGCTTCGTGCCTTGGCGAGGGCATCGAACGCCTGCAAGTCCGCGAGCAAGGCGGGCAACTCCGCCAGCGGCACCATGTTCGGCCCGTCGCTCGGGGCGCGGTCGGGCGCTTCGTGCGTCTCGATGAATACCGCCGCCACGCCGATCGCCACCGCCGCGCGCGCCAGCACTGGCACGAACCGCCGCTCGCCGCCCGAGCTGCTGCCCCTGCCGCCGGGCTGCTGCACGCTGTGGGTGGCGTCGAACACCACCGGGCAGCCGGTTTCCGCCAGGGTCGGCAGCGCGCGCATGTCGCTCACCAGCGTGTTATAGCCGAAGCTGGCGCCGCGCTCGGTGAGCAGCACGCGTTCATTACCGGTGCTTTTGATCTTGGCGGCGACGTTGGCCATGTCCCACGGCGCGAGGAACTGGCCTTTCTTGACGTTGACCGCCTGCCCCGTCGCGGCCGCCGCGAGCAGCAGATCGGTCTGCCGGCACAGGAAAGCGGGGATTTGCAGCACATCCACCACCGCGCCGACCGGGGCGCACTGGCTGCTCTCATGCACGTCGGTGATGACCGGGCAGCCGAACCGCTCCTTGACCTCGGCGAAGATGTCGAGCGCACTGGCGAGGCCGATGCCGCGCGGTGCATTGTGCGAGGTGCGGTTCGCCTTGTCGAACGAGCTTTTGTAGATGAGCGGCATGCCGATGGCGGCGGTCATTTCGACCAGCGCCTGCGCCGTTTCCAGTGCGTGCGTCCGCGATTCCATGGCGCACGGGCCCGCGATCAGCGCGAGGGGCCGGTCATTGGCGAGCGCATGCGGCCCGATGGCGACGGTATGCATGGCGCGGGCCTATCAGAAGCGCGTTGCGTCCGCCAGTCCGCCGGTGGCGGGCGGGTGAGGCGGTGCGGGCGGGCGGCTGTAGCGGGAGCGGGGAGATAATGCGCGTGGCCGGCCCGGTCGTTGGTCAGCGCGCATAGAGATGTGCTGGGAGGGGCGTCGCCCACGGCCAGAGTTGTCTCGCTCAACGGGAAGCGGCGTTCTCCAAGAGGCAAATCTTTGCAGAAATCCCGGTTGAGAGACCCGTTCGCCCTGCGCCCCTCGAAGGGCTGTCCCATCGGAAGAAGAGCGGCCTTCGATAAGCTGAGGGTGACCGGGCTTTGATTTCGCCAAGCTTGCGCGAAGGCGGGCGCCGGAGCCCGGTCGCTTTCCCTCGCTGCCCTCGACTCCGGCTTTCGCAGGAGGACGGGCTGGTTCATCGTCAGCGTCGCGCGAAGCCCACACCGCAAACGCGCACGCATCGGGAGCTGCCCGCCGATCAAGGCAGCTCCGGCCTCGCCACCGCGTTGCCGCCATTCCTCAAGCCTCCGATTGACGCCGCCCCGCCCCGCCGTCATGCGTGCTCCATGCAGTTCTTCTCGGACAATTGCGCGCCGGTCCACCCCGCCGTGCTGGCGGCGATGGCAGCGGCCAACGCCACCGATGCGGCCTATGATGGCGATGCCCTCAGCCGGGCGCTCGATGCGCGCTTTTCCGCATTGTTCGAGCGGGAGGTGGCGGTGCTGTGGACCGCCACCGGCACCTCCGCCAACGCGCTCGCCCTCGCGCTGCTCTGCCCGCCTTATGGCGGCATCCTCGCGCATGAGGAGGCGCATATCATCGCCGACGAGTGCGGCGCGGTGGAACTCCAGACCGGCGGCGCGCGCCTCATCCCCTGCACGGGCGAGGGTGCCAGACTCACGCCCAAGGGCATCGCCGAACGGCTGGCGCGCATCGGCCGCTCGGTCCATCAGACGCAGCCCCATGCCGTCTCATTGAGCAACCTCACCGAATATGGCCTTGCCTATGCGCCCGACGAGCTGGCCGCCATCGGTGCGCTCTGCCGCGCCTCCGGCCTCGCCCTGCATGTCGATGGCGCGCGCTTCGCCAATGCGGTCGCCGCGCACGGCTGCACCCCGGCGGACCTCAGTTGGCGGGCGGGGGTGGACGTGCTCAGCTTCGGCTTCACCAAGAACGGCGCGATGAATGCCGAGGCACTGGTCCTGTTCGAACCCGCCCGTGCCGAGGAAGCGCGCCGCCGCCGCAAGCGCGCCGGGCACCTGCTCTCCAAGGGCCGCTTCCTCGCCGCGCAGCTCCACGCCATGCTGGCTGACGACCTCTGGCTCGCCAACGCCCGCGCGGCCAATGCAGCGGCCGCCATCGTCGCCAAGGCGGCCGGCGCCCGGCTGCTCCACCCGGTCGAGGGCAATGAGATCTTCCTGCGGCTGACCCCGGCCGAGGCGGCCACCCTGCGCGCGCAGGGCTTCGGCTTCCACGACATGGCGCCAGGCACCGCGCGGCTGGTGACAAGCTGGCACCATCAGGCAGCGGACGTTGCGCCGCTCGCCGCCGCGCTGGCGGCGCTGTGATGCGCGGACGCCTCGCCGGGGGCGTCGTGCTGCCCTTCGCCACCGTTACCCTGATCTGGTCGTCGACGTGGATCGTCATCCGCGACCAGCTTGCGCTCGTCCCGCCGGCCTGGTCGGTCTGCTACCGCTTCGCCATCGCCGCGCTCGGCATGGCGGTGCTGGCGCGGATGAGCGGCGCCTCGCTGGCGATCGGCCGGCGCGCCATGGCCTTTGCGGCGATCCTTGGCGTTCTACAATTCTCCTTTAATTTCAACCTGCTCTACCATGCGGAACTCTATGTGACCTCGGGCCTGTGCGCGCTGGTCTATGCGCTGCTGATGGTGCCCAACAGCCTGCTTGCGCGCGCTTTCTTCGGCGAGCGGGTGAGCCGCGCCTTCGTTGCCGGCTCGGCGGTGGCGGTGGTCGGCATCGCCCTCCTGTTTCTCAACGAGTATCGCGCCAGCGTCACCGCCACCCCGGCGCAGGTCGCGCTCGGCTTGGGCCTCTGCGTGATCGCCATGCTGTTCGCCTCGGTCGCCAACGTCATGCAGGCCGCGTCACTCGCGCGCATCGTGCCGATGGCGAGCCTGCTCGCCTGGGCGATGGCCTATGGCGCGGCGGCGGATGCGGTCTATGCGTGGATCACCACCGGGCCTCCAGTGGTCGATCCGCGGCCCGGCTACTGGCTCGGCACGCTCTATCTCGGCATTGCCGGCACGGTCGTTACCTTCCCGCTCTATTTCCGGCTAATCCAGCGGATCGGCGCGGGGCCGGCGGCCTATACCAGCCTGCTGATCCCGATCCTCGCCATGGGCATCTCCACGGCGGTCGAGGGCTATCGCTGGACCCCGCTCGCCCTCTCGGGCGCGGTGCTGGCGCTGGGCGGCATGGGGCTGGCCATGCGCGCCCGCTTCCGCCAGACGGGTGGGTAAGTGCGCTGAACCGTGCCGTGCTCCTGCGAAGGCAGGAGCCCAGGGCCCAACCGCATTTCCCGACCGCTTTGGACTCATGCCTTCGCAGGAGCACCGTTTCTCTCGCCTGCGGACAGACTCCAGGGCGGATCGCTGGCCAGACGATGGCGAGCTGGAGTCGTAGCAACCGAATAATGCTGAAAAGCCGCTATTTGCCGGCTGTCAGAACCAGGCGTCGATCATTCTAGCCCTGACCGGCGACCCCCCTGAGCCCAGCGCGGTAATCCGGGTAGCGCAGCCGCCAGCCGAGCAGGCGCTTGGCCTTGCCGTTGGCGACGCGGCGGTTCTCGGCATAGAAGGCCGCCGCCGCCGGAGACAGCCCCGCCTCCGCCAGCGTCTGCAACGGCGGCATCGGCAGCCCGAGCAGCGCGCAGCCATATGCGATGAGGTCATTTTGCGGGCAGGGCAGGTCGTCGGCGAGATTATAGACCCCCGCCGGCCCGCGCATCCCCGCGATCACGCCGCCCGCGATATCGTCGACATGCACGCGGCTGAACACCTGCCCCGGCAGCGCGATCCGCCGCGCGCGCCCCTCGCGGATGCGCTCCAGCACGCTGCGGCCCGGCCCGTAGATGCCCGGCAGGCGAAAAACATGCACCGCCCGCCCGAGCGCCTGCCATGCCGCATCGGCGACCACCCGCGCGCTGCGTCGCCCGCCGCCGACCGGGGCCGATTCGTCCACCCACGCCCCGCCAGTGTCGCCATAGACGCCGGTCGAGGAGAGGTAGCCGATCCACCCGGCCGGCGCGCCGGCGATGGCCGCACCGTAGCGCGCCAGCACCGGATCGCCCGAATCGCCCGGCGGCACGGAGGAGAGGATATGCGTCGCCCGCCCGAGCGCCGCGCGCACCGCCGCATCATCCTCAAAGCGGATGGCGCCCGCGCGCCCGGTGCCCTCCACCGTCCAGCCGCGCCCTGCCGTGCCTTCGTCCGCCAGCCGCCTCGCCAGCCGACTGGCGCTGTAGCCGAGGCCGAAGACGAACAGGTGCGGCATCGGTCTCTCTCCTCATGGGTGCGCCCGGCCCCTATGCCATGGTGCGTCCTGTTCGCCCAGCACTGTCCTACCGGCGCGCCTGCATGGCATAGCGGTGGAGCCCTTCCAGGCCGCGCCCGCGAACGGAGGAAAAAAATATGGTCCACCCCGCGACTTTCGTGACTTTCGCAAGATTATTGCGCGGCACGGAGCCTCTGGCGGCCGCTGTCGCTCATGATTGTCGGGCCGCTGTTGTGCCGCGCCGCCGGGCATCCTAGGATTTGCCCATGGACATTCAGCAGACCGACGCTCCCGCCACGCCCCCCGTCATCCGCCGCGAGGATTACAGCCCACCGCTCTGGCTGGTGCCGGAGATCGCCCTCGCCGTCGATCTCGATGCGCAGGCGACCCGCGTCCATGCCACGCTGCACGTCACCCGCGCCGGCCGCCATGATCGCCCGCTGCGGCTCGACGGCGACGGGCTGGTGCCGCTCGCCGTCCGCGTTGATGGCAAGCCGCTGGCGGCTGAAGATTGGCGGCTGGAGGGGGGCGCGCTCATCCTCGCGTTGCTCGGCGCTGCGCATGTCGTCGAGACGGAGGTGGAGATCAGCCCCGCCGCCAATACCCAGCTCATGGGGCTCTATGCCTCGGGCGGGCTGCTCTGCACCCAGTGCGAGCCGGAGGGTTTCCGCCGCATCACCTTCTTCCCGGACCGGCCGGACGTGCTGGCCCGCTACACGGTGACGATGCGCGCGGACAAGGCGCTCTACCCGGTGCTGCTCGCCAATGGCGACCCGGTCGAGCAGGGCGATCTGCCGGATGGCCGCCATGTCGCCCGTTGGGTCGATCCCTTCCCCAAGCCCAGCTACCTGTTCGCCATGGTCGCGGGCGATCTCGCCTGCAATGCGGACAGCTTCACCACGATGAGCGGCCGCACCGTCAAGCTCGGCATCTGGGTCAAGGCGGCGGACCTGCCGCGCACCGATCATGCCATGGCCGCGCTCAAGAACAGCATGGCGTGGGATGAGCGCACCTACGGGCGCGAATATGATCTCGACGTGTTCAACATCGTCGCCGTGGCCGATTTCAACTTCGGCGCGATGGAGAACAAGGGCCTCAACATCTTCAACTCGCGCTACATCCTCGCCGATCCCGAGACGGCGACCGACCCGGATTATGACGCGATCGAGGGCGTCGTCGCGCACGAATATTTCCACAACTGGTCGGGCGATCGCGTCACCTGCCGCGACTGGTTCCAGCTTTCCTTGAAGGAGGGTTTCACCGTCTATCGCGACCAGAGCTTCTCGGCCGACATGGGCAGCGCGGCGGTCAAGCGCATCGAGGATGTGCGGATCCTGCGCGCCGCCCAGTTCCAGGAGGATGGCGGCCCACTCGCCCACCCGGTACGGCCCGAATCCTATATCGAGATCAGCAATTTCTACACGGCGACCGTCTACAACAAGGGGGCCGAGCTGATCCGCATGATGGCGCTGCTGCTCGGCCCGGAGCGGTTCCGCAAGGGCACGGACCTCTATTTCGCGCGGCACGACGGGCAGGCCGTCACCTGCGAGGATTTCGTCAAGGCCATGGAGAATGGCGGCGGCATCGACCTCACGCAATTCCGTCTCTGGTATAGTCAGGCCGGCACGCCACGCGTCACCGTGCGGATGACGCACGATCCGGCGAGCGGCACCGTCACGCTCGATCTCGCCCAGCGCGTGCCCGCCACGCCGGGGCAGGGGCACAAGGCACCGATGGCGATCCCGCTGCGCTTCGCCCTGTTCGATCCGGCGAGCGGCAGGCATGGCGGCGAGGAGGTCGCGCTGCTCACCGAGGCGCAGATTCGCATCACCCGTGAGGGTTTCCCGACTGCGCCGGTGCTGTCGATCAATCGCGGCTTCTCCGCGCCGGTGGTGATCGAGGGCGAGCAGAGCGCGGACGATCTCGCCTTCCTCGCCGCGCACGACGATGATCCGTTCAGCCGTTACGAGGCGCTCCAGCAGCTCATGATCGGCGCGCTGATGGCGCATGTCGCCGGCCGTCCGCTGGAGAGCGACGGGGTGGTGGAGGCGGTCCGCCGCACCATTGCCGATTCGTCGCTCGACCGCTCCTTCGTCGCCGAGGCGGTGCGCCTGCCGAGCGAGGCCTATCTCGGCGACCAGATGCAGCTTGTCGATCCCGACGCGATCCATACAGCGCGCGAGGCGCTGCAAGGCCGGATCGGCCGGGCGCTGGAGGCGGAGTGGCGCGCGCTCCATGCCGAGTGCGCGCGCAATGGCTTCTCGCTTTCCGCCGATGCCCGTGCGGCCCGCAAGCTGCGCGGCGTCGCGCTCAATTATCTGGTGGCGTCCGGCGCGTCCGATGGCCCGGCGCTGGCCTTCGACCAGTTCGACCGCGCCGATAACATGACCGAGCGGCAGGCCGCCCTCGCGGTGCTCGCCAACGGCGCCAGCACCGAGCGCGGGCGGGCGTTGGCAGCGTTCTACGAGCGTTATGCCGGCAACGCGCTGGTGATCGACAAATGGTTCCAGACCCAGGCGCTGGCGGCGCATCCGCAGACGGTGGAAATCGTCGAAGCGCTGGCGGCGCACCCCGATTTCACGCTCAACAATCCCAATCGCGCGCGGTCGCTGTTCGGCGCTTTCGCGGCGAATCAGTGGGCGTTCAACCGCGCGGACGGCAAGGGCTATCGGCTGGTCGCGGATACCATTATCGCGCTCGACAAGCTCAACCCGCAGACGGCCGCCCGCATGGTCCCCCCGCTCGGCCGCTGGCGCCGGTTCGATCCCGCGCGCGGCGCCCTGATGCGCGCCGAACTGGAGCGCATCGTCGCCACCCCCGGCCTCTCCCGCGACGTGCTGGAGCAGGCGAGCAAGAGCCTCGCTTGAGGGAGAGGGGGATAGGCCGGCGTTCGCCAACCGCGTGTTCCTGAGGAACGGGATCCCAGCGTCTCGATCCATGCCCGGCCTCGGCCGCTCGCTACCTCCGTGTTCCTGCGAAAGCAGGAACCCAGGGCCCAGCCATACTTCCCTATCACCCTCGGCTCCCGCCTACGCAGGAACACGGCGCCTCATATCCGGATGGAAGCGGGCAGTATCATGGCCGCTCCCACCCCGGCCGCCTCAGCCCTGCGCCTTGATCCAGTCCGCCACCGCGGTCGCCACCTCATTCGCGGCCTGGCTGATCGCCGGCGCCACGCTCGCGGCGTCGATGCGGCCCACCGGCACCGCGGCGGTGAAGCGCTGGCGCGTCACCTGCTGGCCGTCGGGCGCCATCAGCGTCGCGTCGTAGGTGACGACGGCGCGCATCCGGGCGGCGTCCACGCCGAATTCGAGCAGGTTGCCCTCCAGCATCTGCCCACGCCGCGCCAGATATTGGCCGGGATCCAGCACCAGCCGGCCGCTGCGCACGCGGATCGTCTCGGCCAGCACGCCCTGGAACTGCCGCGCCGGCGTATCCACCCAGGAGGCATCCTTGACGTAGGCGAAGCTGTTGGCGCTATCCCGCACCGCCACCCGCAGCGTCGCAATCGCGCGCGGGACGACCGGCAGGTCGACGAACAGCGCCTGCTGGCTGGTGGCGGAGAGCACCTCTCCCGCCGGTGCTGCCGCCTGCGAGGTGATCGTCAGCAGCGTCGATGGCGGCTTGGCGCCCAGCCGCACGCAGCCCGCGCTCATCAGCGCGGCGGTGACGGCCAGCGCAAGGCCGGCCGCGCGCCGAAGAACGGGCGACCGGGCGTCTCGCGGGCGGATAGGGAGCGATCGCATGGCGCGCCTTTCGTTCATGGCTTGTAGTCCGGCAGCGGCGGCGTGCCGATCAGCCCGCCCGCGCCCTGCTGATCCAGCTTCTCGGTGACGGCGAGGATCGCACGCGACATGTGCCGCAGGTCGCGCACCAGCAGGCCGATCTGCGGCATGGTGTCGCGGGTGAAGGTTTCAACACCGGGCTTGGCATCCTTGAGCGTGCCGTCCAGCGTGTCGAGCGTCGCGCGGGCGGACTGGATCGACTGGCGCAGGTCGGCGACCAGCGGCTTGCCCTCGCTGTTGACCAGATCGTTAGCGCTGTTGGCCGCCTGGGTCAGGGCGTCGGCGGCCTTGGCGGCGCTCTCCAGCGTCGCGCGGGTCTGCGCGATGGTGGCGGCGATTTCGGGCCCGCGCGCGGCGAGCGCGCCGCTGAGCTTGTTCACATTGCCGAGGATCGCGGCGAAGTTCTTCTGGTTCTCGTCGCCCAGCATCTCGGTCAATCGCTCGGTGAGCGTCGTCAGCCGCTGGAGCAGCATCGGCGCATTGTTGAGCAATTCGCCGAGCGCGCCCGGCTTGGTGGGGATGACCGGCACGCCCTCCGGGCAGACGGCATCGGCATTCTCCTCCGGGCAGACGATTGGCGGCGCCCCGCGTACCGCCCCGTCGAGCTGCACCTCCGACACGCCGGTGAAGCCCACGCCGTTGATCGTGGCGGTGGTGCCTTGCAGTACCGGCGTCGTGCGGTCGACCACGATGCGCACGCGCACGAACTCGGGGTCCTTGCGCCACAGCTCGATCAGTTTGACCTGACCCGAAGGCACGCCGGAATAAGTGACGGACGATCCCTTTGCCAGTCCGCCCACGGACTGCTTGAAGAAGATATCATATTCGCGCTTGTCGCCTTCGTTGATCCGCGCGAACCAGAAAGCCGCGCCGATGGTCAGCACCAGCAGCAGCAGGACGACCGCGCCCACGAACACATTGTTGGATCGTGTTTCCATCTAGCCCCTGCTTTCCTTCGCCCCGGTTATGGCGAGCCGGGCGCGGCCTGTCCACGGTCGCGGCGCGCGCATCATGCCGGCCGCTCGTCGGCCAGGCGCTGCGCGTTGTGAGCGACGCGGCCGCGCGGGCCATTGAAATATTCCTGGATCCAGGGGTGATCGAGCGCCAGCAGCTCCTCGATAGTGCCGACTGCGATCACCGTCTTGTCGGCCAGCACCGCCACGCGGTCGCAAATGGCGTGCAGCGTATCGAGATCGTGGGTGATGAGGAACAGCGTCAGGCCCAACGTGCGCTGCAACTCGAAGGTCTGCTCGTCGAACGCGGCGGCGCCGATCGGGTCGAGCCCCGCGGTCGGCTCGTCGAGGAACAACAGTTCCGGGTCGAGCGCCAGCGCGCGCGCCAACCCGGCGCGCTTGCGCATGCCGCCAGACAGCTCGGAGGGATATTTGGGGCCGTCGGCGGCAGAGAGGCCGGTCATCAGGATCTTGTAGGCCGCGATTTCCTCGCGCAGCCGGGGCGTCATCTCTGGATAATATTCGCGCAGCGGCACTTGGACGTTCTCCGACACGGTCAACGTGGAGAACAACGCGCCATTCTGAAAGAGGATGCCCCAGCGCTTCTGGACGGCGAGCAGATCGGGGTCGGTCGGGTCGCGGTCCAGCATCGGTTCGCCGAACACGGTGATGGAACCGGCGGCCGGCTTCTGCAGGCCGATGATAGCGCGCATCAGCACGGATTTGCCGGTGCCCGAGCCTCCGACTACGCCTAATATCTCGCCGCGCCGCACATCGAGGTCGAGCCCGTCGTGGACGACATAGTCGCCGAATTTGTTGACGAGTCCGCGGATCCGGATGATCGGCTCGCCATCGTCCGGCATGGGGGGCGGGGCTGGAGTCGTATCGGTCAATTCCAGCCCACCCAGGTAAAGAAAACCGCGAAAATAGCGTCGCTTACGATCACCAGGAAGATCGCCTGCACCACGGCGGCGGTGGTACGCGCGCCTACCTCCTCGGCGTTGCCGCGCACCTGCAACCCCTGGAAACAGCCGGCGATACCGATAATGAGGCCGAACACCGGCGCCTTGACCAGGCCGACATAGAGGTCGGTGATCGGCACCACCTCGCGCAGGCGCTGCACGAACGTGACGGGCGGAATATCCAGCGCCACCGCACACAGGAAACCGCCGCCGATGATTGCGACGACCGAGGCATAGAAGCCGAGCAGCGGCATCATGATGACGGTAGCGAGGATGCGCGGCATCACCAGCGCTTCCATCGGCTGTACGCCGATGGTGCGCATCGCATCCACCTCCTCGTTGAGCATCATCGTGCCGATCTGCGCGGCGAAGGCTGAGCCGGAGCGCCCCGCGACCATGATCGCGGTCATCAGCACGCCCAACTCGCGAAAGGTGAGGCGGCCGACGAGGTTGACCGTCAGTACTTCCATACCGAACTGCTTGAGCTGCACCGAGCCCTGTTGCGCGATGACGATGCCGACGAGGAAGCTCATCAGCCCGACGATGGCGAGCGCCTTGATGCCCACCACCTCCAGCCGCTGCACTACGGCGTTGATACGGATCGAACGGGGATGGCGCGCGAGGTGGCCGATGGTGAGCACTGTCGCGCCGAGAAAACCGATGAGGCCGATCATCGTGTGACTGGTGATCTTCACCGCCTCGCCGATCTCCGCCAGCACCCGAATGATCGGTGGGGGCGGCACGGGAGGGGATTCGAGCGGCTGGTCGTTGCGTGCCACCGCATCGAGCAGGCGGTGCTCATCCTCATCCGCGCCGACGATCTCGCCGCCGGTGCGCTCGGCGAAACGGTGCACCACCCAGGCGCCGATCGTGTCGATATGCTCGACCGCGCCGAGGTCGATTCGCGCGACATCGCCATCGATCGCGTCGAGCCGCCGGGGCAGATCGCCCAGGCAGGCCAACGACAGCGTACCGCTCAGGCTGATGATGCGGCCTTGTGCGTCGTCGCGCTCAGTGAGGTCGGCTGGCTGCGCCATCCTGCGCACAGTGGGGCAGTTTGCGTTGCGCGGCAAGCCGATTTGGCCCATGCGCTGCTCGATCGACGCCGCCGCCGGAGAGCCAGTCGCCCATGCACAGGATCGCCATTTACGACATGGACCGCACGATTACCGTGCGCGGCACCTATACGGCGTTCCTCATCCACATGGCGCGTTCGCTTGCGCCGTGGCGGCTGGTGCTGCTGCCGGCGGCGGTGCTCGTACTGCTCGCCTATGTGCTGCGGCTGGTGTCGCGCGGCCGCGCCAAGGAACTGAACCAGACGCTGCTGATGGGCCACCGGGTCAGCCGCGCGCGGATCATGCCGGCGGTGGAGCGCTATGCGGACAAGGTAATGGCGGAGAATATCCGCCCCGGTGCGCTTGCCCGGATCGCGCAGGACAAGGCGGACGGCTGCCGGCTGGTTATCGCCTCGGCGTCTTACCGCCTCTATGTCGAGCCGATCGCGCGTCGGCTGGGATTCGACGATGTGATCGCGACCGATCATTTCAGCCAGGATGTCGACTATATCCGCGCGAAGATCGCCGGTGAGAATTGCTACGATGTTGCCAAGCTGCGGATGATCGAGGCGTGGATGGCCGGGCAAGGTATCGCGCGAAGCGAAGCGCATATTCGCGCCTACAGCGACCATGTGACCGATGCACCGATGCTGGACTTCGCCGACGAAGGTTTCGCCGCCAACCCTCACGAGCCGCTGTCCAAACTCGCCGCCCTGCGCGGCTGGCCAGTGCTGCACTGGTAAGTTGCGCCGCGCGACTGGCGCTGTTCTCGAAAGATGCGACCGATGTGCTCCGGCGCAGACAAGGGCTCAGGGGCCGTCAGGAACGATGGCCGAGCGCCTGTGTCCACTTCCGGGGCCGCTGGTATCCCGATCACGCCCATTGCGAACGGAGTGATTCCCTTATCCCACCCCGATCAGCGAAATTTGCCGTCCATAGCCCGGTTTGCCAGTGAGGCAGGCGCGGCGGTAGCTGAAGAAGCGCTCGGGCTGGCTGCATGTGTCCTCATCGAGCAGGGCGATGCGGCTTATTCCCGCCTCTGCCAGCCGTGCGGCGACATAGCCGGCGATATCGAACTGGAGATGGCCCGGCCTTCCGGCCGAGAAGAAGCGGGCATCCTCCTCGTCGCGCGCGAGGAAGGGCTGTTCGAACCCTTCGCTCACCTCGTAGCTCGCCCGGCCGATGCACGGGCCGATAGCGCAAGCGATGGCGCCGCGTTGCGCCCCTAATGCCGTCATGGCGTCGAGCGTCGCCTCGGCTACGCCGCCGAGCGCGCCCTTCCAGCCTGCATGCGCCGCCCCGACGATGCCGCGCGCCGCATCGGCAAACAGGATCGGCACGCAATCGGCGGTGAGAATGCCGAGCAGCAGGCCCGGCCGGTCCGTCACCATGGCGTCGGCCTGCGGGCGCGCGTCGAGCGGGATGGGCGTCGTCACCGCCACCACATCGGCTGAGTGGACCTGATGCAGCGTGACGAGCGTGGATCCAGGCAGCACCGCATCGCGCGCCAGATCGCGGTTACGCAGGATCGCATCGCGCTCGTCGTCCGAGCCGAGGCCGACATTGAGGCCGGCGTGGATCCCGGTCGACACGCCCCCGCGCCGGCCGAGAAAGCCGTGCGGTACGTCGTCCAGAACCGCCGCGTGCAGCACTTCCTCGCTCATGCGAAGCCCGCCGGTTGCGGCCAGTCGGCATGGCGCACCGCCAGCACCTTGAACAGCGTGCCCATGGCTTCCGGCGCCACCAGCCGCGCTCGTGCCTGCGCCACCTCGTCGGCGCGCTCCGGGTTGGTGCGGACGAGTGCGGCTGCGCGCGCGTCGATCCCCAGCCCGGTCAGGAACGCACCCTGTCCCACGCAGGGGGCGGGGCGTAGCCCGTTGGCACGTGCGATAGCGGCGAGCATGGCGAAATCGACGTGCGCGGTGAGATCGCACGTGCCGGGTTCGGCAAGCGGGTCGGCGTAGCGATGATCCTTCATGGCCTGCAACGTATCGCCGGTCGCCGGCCCCTCATAGCCATAATCGAGCACAAGCAGCGCGCCGCCTTGCGTTGCGATCCGCGCCGAGAGAGCGGCCATCACCCCCTCGCTTGCAGGATTGCGCTCGACGATCGCGCCGAGCGGCGCATCCGCCAATTGGATGGGAATCGCATCAGTGCAATCCGCTTCGCCCGGTACGAGACGCAGCGGCGTGCCGGCGACCATCCGTTCACGCCAGCCGTGGGCCGTACGCTCATATTGGCGGATTGGCAGCGCATCGAAAAACTCGTTGGCGATGACGATCAGTGGCCGGTCGGTGGGGAGGCTGGAGAGGTCTCCGTGCCAGACCGCCTGCGGCACCGCCTTGCGCTGGGTCTCTCGCAGCACCGGACTGGTCTCGACGAAATGCACGGGCGGCGTCAATCCAGCCTTTGCCATGGCCCGCAGCGCATCGGCGGCCAGCGTGCCTCGCCCCGGTCCCAGCTCGACATAGGCAACAGCCTCGCCTGCGTCGGCTCGCAGTGCCAGATCGGCGAACCACAGCCCGAGCAGTTCGCCAAACATCTGGCTGATCTCCGGTGCGGTGATGAAGTCGCCCTGTGTGCCCAGCGGATCGCGCGAGCCGTAATAAGCCGCGTTGGCCGCGGCCATATAGTCGTGTAGCGAGCGCGGCCGGTCGTCCCCCGCCGCCTCAGGCGACACTGTCCGTCCCGGCGATGGGCTCCACGCGGGTGCGCCGGCTCTTGGCGGTCAGCACCAGATAGAGGCCGAGCAGCAGCATAGGGATGGTCAGCCACTGGCCCATGTGCAGTCCCGTGCGCTCGGCGAAGTCCATGAGCTGTGCATCCGCCTCGCGGTAGAACTCGACGAAGAAGCGCGCCGCGCCATAGCCCAATGCGGTGATGCCGAACAGCTTGCCGGGCTGGTAGCGCGCCTTGGTCTTCCAGAAGAAGAAGGCGAGGATGGCGAACAGCAGCGGCCCTTCCAGAAGCGCTTCGTAGAGCTGGCTCGGATGGCGCGGCAGCGGGCCGGCATCGGGAAAAACGATGCCCCAGCGTACGTCCGTCACCTTGCCCCACAGTTCGCCATTCACGAAATTGGCGAGCCGGCCGAAGAACAGGCCGAAGGGTACAACGCAGGCGATATAATCGCACACCCGCAGGAAGGAGAGCTTCTCGCGCCGCGTCATCCACCAGATGGCGATAATGACACCGATGGTGCCGCCATGGAGCGACATGCCGCCCTGCCACAGCTTGAAGATATCGAGCGGCCGTTCGAGGATCGAGGGTTGGTAGAACAGGATATAGCCCAGCCGCCCGCCCACGATGATGCCCAGCGTGGCGTAGAAGATGAAATCGTCGGCATGGCGCCGGGCCATTGGCGCGCCCGGCTGGCGGATGAGGACGGTCAGGTACCAGTAGCCGATCAGGATGCCGGCGAGGTAGGCCAAGCTGTACCATTTGATGTCGAAGAAGCCGAGGGAGATCGCGACCGGATCGAGCCCAAGGCTGGTGAACTGGATGGGCTGGGCCGCTGCGGCCGCGAGCATGGCGAGCGTCAAGTCTTTTCCCCGGAGCTTTTGCGCTGCATAGTGCAACTCGCCGGCAAGACCAAGGCCGGAGAAAGATGGAGGGAGAGACGTGGCGCATCCGCTGGACGAAGCCGTCGATGCTGTCCGCTTCGCCATCACTACAGCGCCCGGACCGCTGCGCATCGGCACGGTCGAAGTACGCGGCGCGCGCTATCCGGCTTTTGTCGAGGCGCCGCCCGATCTGCCGGCCTTCTTCGCGCAATGCTGCGCGCTCCATGTCGACCGTCCCTGCCTCGTCGACGGTGCCGAGCGGCTGAGCTTTGCGCAAGTCCATGCGCTGGCGCGGCGCGTGGCGGCAGGGCTGATCGTTCGCCATGGCGTCAAGCGCGGCGATCCCGTGGCGCTCGCCGCGCGGAACGGCGCTGGTTGGGTGATCGCCTATATGGGCATCGTCATGGCTGGCGGCGTGGCGACGCTGGTCAACGCCTTTTGCACCGGCGCGGAGATGGCGGCAGCGATTCGCGATGCGGATTGCGCGCTGGTGCTGGCCGACCGTTTCCGGCTCGAAGCGCTGCGCACCAGCCCGGACCCTGTTGGAACCACGCTGGTCCCGCTGGATCTGGAGGCCGGCATCGCCGATTGCCTTGCGCCGCTGGACGCCGATGATACCGGCATCGCCTTCCCCGCGCTCGGGCCGGATGCCCCGGCGACGTTACTCTTCACCTCCGGTTCGACCGGCCGGAGCAAGGCGGCTCTGTCCGATCATCGCGCCAAGGTGCAGGCTACGCTGCATTTCGCCTGCACCAGCGCCGCAGTCGCCACCTTGCTCGCTCAGCGCGGTACCCCGCCGGACCCCGCGCAGGCGACGCTGCTTAACCTGCCGCTGTTCCATGTGACCGGCGAAGTGAACGTGATGCTGCAAAGCTTCGCGCTCGGCCGCAAGATGGTCGTCATGCGCCGCTGGGATGCGCTGGAGGCGCTGCGTCTCATCGAGCGTGAGCGGATCACATACATCACCGGCGTGCCGTTGATGGGTGTGGAACTGGCCGATCATCCGCGCCGGGCCGAGTTCGATCTTTCCTCGCTCGCCAATCTCGCTGCCGGTGGCGCCCCGCGTCCCACCGAGCATGTCGTTCGCCTGCGCGATGGGCTGCCCACGACCGGCCTGCTCTATGGCTATGGCCTCACCGAGACCAACGCCATCGGCACCGGTATCATGGGCGATGCGCTGCATGCGCTGCCGCACAGTCCCGGTCGGGCCCTGCCGCCCTCGGTCGAGCTGGGGATCTTCGACGAGGCCGGCAACCGGCTGGCGCCCGGCGAGGAGGGCGAGATCGGTGTGCGCTCCATCGCCAATATCATCGGCTACCATGATCGGCCCGAGGACAACGCCCGGCTGTTCACGTCCGATGGCTACGCACTCACGGGCGATCTCGGCCGGCTGGATGAAGAGGGCTATCTCACCATCGTCGGCCGCAAGAAGGACATCGTCATTCGCGGCGGCGAGAACATCGCCTGTCAGGAGGTGGAGGAGGCCCTTTATGCGATCCCCGGCGTGCGTGAATGCGCGGTGTTCGGCGTACCGGACGCGCGGCTGGGCGAAGTAGCGGTTGCGGTTGTCCATCTCGATGCCAATAGCGCGCTCGATAATGTAGCGATCGGCCGCGCATTGGCTGGCCGACTCGCGGCGTTCAAACAGCCGAGCCGCATCACGCTGGCGGCGGACCCGCTACCGCGCCTGGGTTCGGAAAAGATCGACCGCCGCACCCTGCGCGATGCCTGGCTCGCGGAGGCAAGCCCGGCCTGATTGCTGCGGCCCGAGGCCGTGGTGCCTCGCGTTCCGGAATGCCCTCTCGTAGGGGTTCACATAGGTGGTTCCAAAGACCGGACACAGACTCTAGCATGACGCCATGATGCGCTTCCCTCGCTCCATCCTCGCCATCGCCGCGCCCGCGATCCTCCTGCCCACGGCGCTCCACGCCCAGGGCGATACGGCCCCTCCGCAGGTCGCTGCCCCACCGGAAATGAGCATCCCCGCCGAAGCGCCCAAGCCCACCCCCAGGACGGTGCCGGTGGTGCTCACCACCAGCCTCGGCGCCGTCACCATCGCAGTGGAGGTGGAGCGCGCTCCGCTCACCGCCGCCAATTTCCTGCGCTATGTCGACGAGAAGCGGCTGGACGGCACGGCCTTCTACCGCTCGTTCAAATATGATGACGAGCAGTTCGGCGGCTTCATCCAGGGCGGCACACAGAACGATCCCAAGCGCATCCTGGCCCCTGTCCCCCACGAGCCGACCAGCCAGACCGGCCTCAGCCATACCGACGGCGTCATCTCCATGGCGCAGGCCGCACCGGGCACCGCCACAGGCGATTTCTTCATCATGGTGGGCGACCAGAAAGGCTTTGATGCGACTGCCGATACGCCCGGCTATGCCGCCTTCGCCCGCGTTATCGGTGGTATGGACGTGATCCGCGCCATCTGGAACGCGCCGCGCAGCCCCACCAAGGGCGAAGGCATCATGAAGGGCCAGATGCTGGAACCGCAGGTGAAGATCGTCACCGCCCGCCGCGCCCCGGAGAGCTGAGCCCGGCTCACCCTTCCTCAGGTTGCGGCGCCAGCTTGTGCCAGAGCCATCGCGCTCCTTTGCGGCCATGGGCGAGCACCAGCAGGATCAGGCCGAGCGGAATGGCGAGTACGCCCAGAACCACGACCAGCGCGAATAACCCATTGAGCAGCATGGCGGCAAAGCCGAGCGCGGCGCGCGCCGTACGGTCGAGGCTGATACCGGGCAGAAAGCCGTCGGTCGAATATGTGAAGCGCACCGGCGTGGTCGCCAGCGCGGTCCGAGCCGCCTCACCCTGCGCCTTGGCGGCCTGTTCGGCGGCCTTTTGCGCCGCGATCTGGCGGACCAGTTCGGCGCGGGCCGTATCGGGAAGCTTGCCGCCATCGAGCTGCGCCTCCAGCCGCGCCCGCTCGGCACGTGCGGCTTCGCTATCCCGCTCGCTGTTCTTCAAAGCCGGATTCTGGTCGATTCCGGCGATCTCGATTTGCGTCACCACGCCCTTCGCGGCTTCCACCGCTGCCATGGCATCCTTGCCGAAGGATCGGGCAAGATCGGGTGCCAGCGCAAGTTCCAGCGTCGCCCCGACCCGGTCCGCGCCGTAGCGCGAGAAGCGCAGCCCGGTGATCCGGCATTTGTCCAGCCCCAAGGCCTCGCAAGCGGTGGCATGACGTTCCTGTAGCGTCGCGATTTTTCCAGCATCTAACCCGAAGCGATAATCATAGCTGAAAGCGACGCCGGGCGCTGCGCTGACACCGATATTGGGAGTGGCGGAGTTCTCGGTCCGATCGGTCCCCGATGACGTATCCTCGTAAGAGGCCGATTCCTGCTGGCTGCATCCTGCCAATATCAGAAGCACCGGTATGGCCAGAGGAATCGCCCGGAAACGCCTCATCGCACCGCTCTCCTATTACTATCAGAGTAATAGAATTCGGATAAACCGTTCTCGATGTACGGTCAATCGCAGCAATGGTGTGAGCGTCGGGCGACGCAGACCATTGGCCCGCGTCGCCCGATTGCCGTGTAACGGAATCAGAAGCTCGCGGTCAGCGAAAACACCACCCCGGCGTCCGATCCATTGATGACGCTGGGCTCGTCCGTATCCACGTAGGAGACGCCGAAGGTCAGCATCCGGTAGCTCGCGGTGGCGCCTATCGACCAGTCCCACACCTTCCCGTCCACGCCGCCGAGGAAACTGTCGCTCTTGGCGTAGCCGATATGGCCGTTGAAGCTGAGCGGCGTGCCGGGCAGGCCGACCGAGGGCTCGGCATGCAGGTAGAGGGCGCTCTCCTTGCCCAGTGCGCTCTGGTCCCACGCATAGTTGGCGCCGACCTTCAGCGTCAGCGGGCCGATCTCGCCGGTCACGTTGATGTAGGGCTCGAAGAAATCGGTGTCGATTGGCCCCGTCACCGATTTATGCTTGGGATAGAGATAGTAGAGCAGGCCCGCATCGACGGTGACGCCCTCGGCCACTTTGGTCGAATAGCCGGCGAACAGGTCGATCTCGCTGCCCAGGTCGCTGCCGGGCAGGTTCAGGCTGGAGGCCCAGGTGCCGGCATACAGGCCGGTGTCGCTGGTCACGGTGATGCCGCCCTGCACCGCCGGGTCCTTGCCGGTCTGCGAGAAGCCGCGGAAGCGATAGTCTGAGACGAGGCCGACCGAACCGCTGATGGTGATCGGGCTGGCGCCCGTTTCATCCTGCGCAAGGGCAGGCGTGGCAGAAATCAGGATCGCGATGGCCGAAAGGCCGAGTATGGACGTGCGCATGAAGCGTCTCCCTTGAAGAGATGGATGCGTTTCGTCCCTGCCTGCGGTTCCGGCGGCTGCTTCCTATCCGCACGAGTGCGGCCGGCGGCCTGTCCGAAAACCACGCACAGGATGCAGGCGGTTTGTGCGCTGCACAAGCGAAAAGCGACATCTCTGCTGCGCCGCGCAAATCTGTTGCGCTGTTGCAACTGACACTGTTTTTGATGGGCACGATGCAGGCAGTCGGTTCCTTAGCGCCCCATCGCCGCGCGCCACTGAGTGAACGCCTGATCGAAATCGGCGATGAGGTCATCCACATCCTCCAGTCCGACATTGATCCGCACCAGCGGTCCGCGCTCCTCCCAGCGGGTTGCGGTGCGCAGGTTGGCTGGATCGACCGGCAGCGCCAGGCTCTCGAACCCACCCCAGCTATAACCGATACCGAACAGGGCGAGGTTGTCGATCAGCCGCGCGCGTTCCGCCTCGCCGCCGCCGGCCAGCTCGAAGGCGAACAGCCCCGCCGCGCCCCGGAAGTCACGCGCCCACGCATCATGGCCGGGGCAGCCGGGCAGTGCCGGGTGGAGCACGCGCGCTACCTCCGGCCGCGCCTCAAGCCAGCGTGCCAGCGCCAGCGCGCTCTCGCCCTGCCGCCGCATCCGCACCTCAAGCGTGCGCAGGCCGCGCAGCGCCAGCCAGGCATCGTCCGGACTGGCCATTTGCCCGAGCATATGCGCGCGGTTGCGTATTGTGCCCCACAGCGCATCGTTGGCCGTGACCGAGCCCATCATGACGTCGCTGTGGCCGACGATATATTTGGTGCAGGCGAGGATGGAGATGTCCACGCCCAGCCCCAGCGCGGGCAGCAGCAGCGGCGTCGCCCAGGTATTGTCGATCATGGTGACGATGCCCCGCTCGCGCGCCACGGCGGCGATGGCGGGCACGTCCTGCACCTCAAAGGTGAGGCTGCCGGGACTTTCCAGAAAGATGGCACGCGTCCGTTCCGTGCAGAGCTTCGCGATTTCCCCGCCGATCAGCGGATCGTAGTAGATGGTGGTCACGCCGATTTCCCTCAGCAGCCCGTCGCACAGCGAGCGGCTCGGCCCATAGGTGCTGTCGACCATGAGGAATTCGTCGCCCGGCCGCAGCACCGCCAGCATCGCGCCCATGATCGCCGCCACGCCGGACGGGTAGAGCATCGTCCCCGCCGCTTCGGGCTCCATCTGTGTCAGCGCCTCGGCCAGCGACCAACTCGTCGGTGCGCCGCGCCGGCCGTAATAGAGCTTGTGCGGCTCGCCCATCACCGCGCCGCGCAGATGCGCGACATTCTCGTAGAGGATGGTCGAGGCGCGCCACACCGGCGGGTTGACGATGCCGCCCGGCTGCCCCGGCATGCCGGTCCACTCCGCCCGCCGCCCTGCCTGCACCAGCCGCGTGGCCGGCGCCCGCTCCTGTGCCTTGTCGTCCTCTTGCCCGCTCATGCGGCGCCCGTTGCTTTGGGCGTGGCCGGATCGGCGCCCCATTCGGACCAGCTTCCGTCGTAGATTCTCACATCCTGCTTGCCGAGCAGCGCCGCGCCGAACAGCAAGTTGCAGGCGGTCACGCCGCTGCCGCAGGACATGATGAGCGGCCGCTCGAGGTCGACCCCGGCGGCGCGGAAGCCCTCGCGTAGCGCCTCGCCGCGTTTCCACAGGCCGTTCTCGTCGAGCAACTGGCCAAACGGCAGGTTGATCGAGCCGGGAATATGGCCCGATGCCATGCCGGGGCGCGGCTCGGGATCTTCGCCGGCGAAGCGGGCTTTGCCACGCGCATCGAGCACTTGCGCCGCGCAACTTGCGATATTGGCGAGCACGTCCGCCTTGGTAGCGATAGCTCTGTCCTGCCGCTCAGCCGCAAAGCTCGCCTCGCCGCCTACACTCGCGCCGCTCTCGGTCGGCCGCCCTTCCGCGACCCAGCGCTGCATGCCGCCGTCGAGGATTGCCACGTTGCGCGCGCCAAACGTGTGCAGCAGCCACCATGCCCGTCCGGCGCTCACCAGCGGGCTATTGTCATAAACGACGATATGGTCGTCCTGCCCCACGCCCAGCGCCACCATGCGCGCCGCGAACTGTGCGTTGGTCGGCACCGTCGCCGGGCGCGGGTCGCCGGGGTCGTTGAGCGTCGAAAGGTCGAGAAACCGCGCGCCGGGGATATGCGCTGCCTCATATTCCGCCTGCGCATCGCGGGGTGTGCCGGGGAGGAAGCTGGTCGCATCGAGGATGCGCAGGTCGGCGGCGCCCAGTTCGCCGGCGAGCCAGTCGCAGGAAACGAGTATGTCCATAGGCCGATGCCCTCCACCCTTTCGCGCCGGTGCGCAAGGGGTTCGCGCGCGCGCCGATTCATATTAAGGGCACGGCCATGACACTCAAGCATCTCGGCCAGACCAGCGGCCTCCCCGCCAGCCCGGAGGAGGCGGTCCTCGATTATGTGGCCAATCCCCGCCCGGGCCGGCCCTATCTGGTGCGCTTCACCGCGCCGGAGTTTACCTCGCTTTGCCCTGTCACCGGCCAGCCCGATTTCGCGCATCTGGTCATCGACTATGTGCCGGGCGAGACCATTGTCGAATCCAAGTCGCTCAAGCTGTTCCTCGGCAGTTTCCGCGACCACGCCGCTTTCCATGAGGATTGCACAGTCGGCATCGGCGAGCGGCTGACGGCCGAGATGCAGCCGCTCTGGCTGCGCATCGGCGGCTATTGGTATCCGCGCGGCGGCATCCCCATCGACGTGTTCTGGCAGTCGGGTGATCCGGTTCCCGGCGTCTGGCTGCCCGATCAGGGCGTGCCCGGCTATCGCGGCCGGGGCTGATCCGCCGGCCGCCCGAAAAAGAGGACATGGCCGTCCGGGTCGGTCACTTCAAAGCCGCGCAGGCCATCGGTCGTGTCACCGAGCGGAGTCGAGAGCGGCACTCCGCGCGCATCATATTCGGCGGCAAGGGCATCGGGGTCCATCACGGCGCAATAAGCGTCCCACCGCAGATGGGGATGTCGCGCCGGATTGGGCATCGGCACGATGCCGGCTTCGGATTTCAGGAACAGCATCGCACCGCCGCGCTGGACGAGCGCGAAGAACGGGGCTGGTTCGCCGGTTGATGTGGTGAGCGAGAAGCCCAGTCGGTCGCGATAGAAAGCGATGCTGCGCGGCACGTCGGCGACGATGAAGAAGGGCGCCATCAAGCCGAGATGCGGCTGGGCTGGCAGCGCCTGGTCTCCTCCCGAAAGGCTCATCGGTGACGTTTCCCGCCTATTTGAGCAGTCCGCCCAGCACGCCGCGCACCAGCTTGCCGACGAGGCCGCCGCTCTTGCGGCTGGAGCCGCCAAATACAGCACGGCCGATCTCGTTGGCGACCTGCCGGCCGACCGAGGAGGCGGCCGAGCGCGTCGCCGATTGCACCGCCTTGTCGAGCGCGGAGGGCTTGGCCGCTTCGCGCGCGGCGGCGGCTTCGGCGCGGGCCTGCGCCTTCAGCTCCGCCTCGCGCTGCTTGGCCTCGACCTTGGCCTGCTCGGCGGCGGCCTTGTCCGCTTCCGCCTGCGCCTTGGCGGCCTCTGCGGCGGCGGCAGACGCCTTGCCGCGCGCCGCCAGTATCTCCTCGGCCGATTCGCGGTTGATCTCGTCATCATATTTGCCCGCGCAGGGCGAGATGGACTGGATGATCGCCCGTTCCTTGGGCTCAAGCGGCCCCACCCGCGAGCGTGGCGGCGCGATCAGCGTGCGCTGGACGATGGAAGGCGATCCGTCTTCCTGCAACAGCGAGACCAGCGCCTCGCCGACCTTCAGCTCGGTGATCGCGCTCGCCACATCGAGGTCGGGGTTGATGCGGAAGGTCTCCGCCGCCGCCTTGATCGCTCGTTGGTCGCGCGGGGTAAAGGCGCGCAGGGCATGCTGCACGCGGTTGCCGAGCTGGCCCGCCACATCCTCGGGAATGTCGATCGGGTTCTGCGTCACGAAATAGACGCCGACACCCTTGGAGCGGATCAGCCGCACCACCTGCTCGATCTTGTCGGTCAGCGCCTTGGGCGCGTCGTCGAACAGCAGGTGCGCCTCGTCGAAGAAGAAGACCAGCACCGGTTTGTCCGGGTCGCCCACCTCGGGCAGCGTCTCGAATAGTTCGGAGAGCAGCCAGAGCAGGAAGGTAGCGTAAAGCTTGGGGCTCTGCATCAGCTTGTCGGCGGCGAGAATGTTGATGGTGCCCCGGCCCTTCTCGTCGACATGCAGGAAATCGTGAATATCGAGCGCCGGTTCGCCGAAGAACTTGCCGCCGCCCTGCGAATCGAGCTGGAGCAACTGCCGTTGGATCGTTCCCACGCTCGCCTTGGTGACGTTGCCATATTTGGCGGAGAGCGTGTCCGCGTTCTCGGCGCAGTAGGCCAGCATCGCCTGGAGGTCGTCGAGGTTGAGAAGCAGCAGCCCCTCGTCGTCCGCGTAGCGGAAGGCGATGGAGAGCACGCCCTCCTGCGTCTCGTTGAGGCCCATCAGCCGCGCCAGCAGCAGCGGTCCCATCTCGGAGATGGTGGTGCGGATCGGATGGCCCTGCTCGCCGTACAGGTCCCAGAAGATGGCGGGATTGTCGGAGAAGGCATAATCCTCCAGGCCGATCTCCTTGGCACGGGCAATCAGCTTGTCGGCGTTCTTGGCGGTGGGCGATCCGGCCATGGCGATGCCGGAGAGATCGCCCTTCACGTCGGCCATGAACACCGGCACGCCGCGTGCGGAAAAGCCCTCGGCCAGCCCTTGCAGCGTCACCGTCTTGCCGGTGCCGGTCGCGCCCGCGATCAGTCCGTGGCGGTTGGCGCGGCGCAGCACGAGGGTCTGCGGCTGCCCGTTGCCGAGCCCGATGAAGATGGCGTTATCGTCGCTCATGCAGCCTTCTCCCACTGATTGCGTCAAGTCGTAGCCACTGGCGGGGATGAAGAAAAGGGCGCGGTCTCCCACGCCCTTCCCCGATAGTCTGGCTGGTCGTGCGGCCCGCCCTTATTTGTCGCGCAGGCGCACGGCGATGAAGGCGGCCGGGCCGCCGCGCCGCATGACCTGGAGCAGTACCGCATTGCGGTTGCCATCCCGCGCTGCCTGGGCCGCCTTGCCGAGATCCGCGTCGCTCAGCACCGGCTGGCCATTGGCGAGCAGGATGACGTCGCCCCGCCGCAGCCCCTTGGAGCCCGCGTCGGTCGAGGGGTCGACGGCGGCGACCACCACGCCCTTGGTCTCCGCCGGCACACCCACCTGCCGCGCGATGACCGGCGTCAGTGGCTGCACGGCGAGGCCGAGCAGTTGCTGGGCCGCCTGCTGGGCGCTCTGCTGATCCTGGTCCGAGAAATCGTCGTCCGGCGACTGGCTGAAGTTGTTGGCCAGTTCCTGCTCGGGCGGCCGCTCGCCCACCTGCGTGCGCACTGTCATGCGCTTGCCGTTGCGGATCAGTTCGATCGGCACGGCCGAGCCGACCGGCAGGCTGGAGACGATGTAGGAGAGCGTATTGTCCGGCGTCACCTCCTGGCCGTTGATCTTCACGATCACGTCGCCGGCCTTGATGCCGGCCTTGTCGGCATTCTGGCCCGATTCGACCGACTGGACGAACTCGCCGCGATTCTTCGGCAGGCCGAGCGATTCGGCCAGATCGTCGGAGAGCTGGCTGATCTGGATGCCGAGATAGCCGCGCTTGACGCTCTGGCCCTTGCGCAGCGTCTCGATCACCGGAACCGCCTCCTCGGAGGGGATGGCGAAGCCGATGCCGACATTGCCGCCGGTCGGCGAGAGAATCTGCGAGTTGATGCCGATCACGTTGCCATTCATGTCGAACATCGGGCCGCCGCTGTTGCCCTGGTTGATCGAGGCGTCGGTCTGGATGAAGCGGTCCGCGCCGCCACCGGCGTTGCGGTGAACGGCGGAGATGATGCCGGCGGTCACGGTGCTGTTGAGGCCGAACGGATTGCCGATCGCCACCACCCAGTCGCCCACGCGCGCCTGGGTCGAATCGCCGAACTTGACGAAGGGCAGCGGCTTGCTGGCGTTGATCTTGAGCACGGCCAGGTCGGAGCGCGGATCGTTGCCGATCAGCTTGGCCTCATATTCGGTGCGGTCGGGCAGGGTAACAGTGATCGAATCCACCGTCGCGCCGCGCGCGCCCGGCGCCACCACATGGTTGTTGGTCACGATGTAGCCGTCGGCCGAGATGATGAAGCCCGAGCCGAGCGATTGCGCGCGGCGGGTCTGCGGCGCACCGCCCTGCCCCTCGTCGCCGAAGCCGAACAGGCCGCCGAACGGTGTGCCGGCGAAGGGATTTTGCACCTGCACGCGCTGGCGGGTCGAGATGTTGACCACGGCCGGCTGCAAGCGCTGCACCATGTCGGCGAAGCTGCCGGGCGCACCGCGCGGCGCGGCGGCCATGCCTTCATTCTGGGCGGTCTGGGCGACCACGCTGGTCGAATGCGATGTGAGGGCGAGGGTGGTTCCCCCGAGGAGCAGGGCTGCGGTGATGGCGTAAGCGTAGCGCACGAAAAACCTTCCTCTCAATTCAAGCCTTTGTTGCGGCGCCCCCGGTTTCAGGCCTTGTCGCGATCGGGCAATACCCGCCTCGCCATGGCCCGTCCCGGATTAACCGGCATTGAATGAGGCCGGCCGTGCGGATCCGGCGATGGCCTCATTCGCGTCTTAGCGCCCCCGGAACTGGCGGAGATAATCGTTGTCCGTGGAGAGCACGGCCGTCGTTTCTCCATTATTGTCCGCAGCGAAGCTGGTCCGGTAGGACTGCATGGCGCGGTAGAAATCGTAGAATTGCGGATCCTTGCCGAAGCTTGCGGCGTAGGTTTTGGCCGCATCGGCATCGGCCTGCGCGCGGATGATCTGTGCGCGCTTGGCGCCCTCGGCGCGAATGGTCAGCGCTTCCTGCTCGCGCGCGGTGCGCATACGCTGGAAGGCGCTTTGCAGCGGCGTGCCGTCCGGCAGGTCGGCGCGCATGATGCGCACGTCGATCACTTCCGCGCCATATTGCCGGGCGACGCGGTTGAGGCTGTGGCTGATGTTGGTCATCACCTCGCCGCGCTCGGGGCTGAGCAGCATGTCGAAACGCCGCTTGCCCAGCTCGTTGCGCAGCGCCGAGCCGAGGATCGGCCGCAGCGCGTCGACCACCCGTTCCTCGCTGCCGGCGGAGATGTACATGCGCCGCGGGTCGACGATGCGGTAGCGGGCAAAGGCATCCACCTGCAACCGGAGCTGATCGGTAGAGAGCACCTGCTGGCGCTCCATCGCGACCGACTGGATGCGCTTGTCGATCCACACGACCTGGTCGAGGAACGGCATGCGGATCTTGATCCCCGCGCCGGTATGACCGAACGTCTCGTTGGGCTTGTAGCTGTTATAGATCCGCACCGGATTGCCGAAGCGCAGCACGACCGCCTGCTTCGTCTCGGGCACGATCGCGAAGGTGCTGCCGATCAGGATCAGGCCGATGGTGGCGAGCACCGCCAGCACGATGGGATTGCGCAGCGAGAAGGTCATTGCCCGCCTCCCTGCTGGCGCGCCGGCGCCTCGACGGTGGTCTCGGCGCGCTGTGGCGGCCGCACCGCCGGCAATGGCAGATAGGGGGTCACATTGTTGACCTCGACGATTGTCTTGTTCACGCCAGAGAGCACCTTCTCCATCGCTTCGTAATACATGCGCCGCCGCGTCACCTCGGGGGCAAGGCGATATTGCTCATAGACCTTGTCGAACGCGGCCGATTCGCCCTGTGACTGGGCAGCGAGCTGCTGGGCATAGGCCTGCGCCTGGTTGAGATAGGTCTCGGCCGCCTGCTGCGCGGCGCTCACTTCCTTGAACGCGTCGTTGACCGCGTCCGGCGGATCGGCCTGCTTGATGGCGACGCCCTGGATGCGGATGCCTGCGCCGTAACCATCGAGAATATCCTGCATGCGCTCCTGCACCTGCGCCTCGATGGCGTTGCGCCCGGCGCCGAGCGCGTCCTGCAACGAGACGGTGGCGATCACCGCGCGCATCGCCGATTCGGCGACGGCGGCGATGGTCTGGTCCGGGTCGGCGATCTGGAAGCTGTATTGCTGCGGGTCGCGGATGTTCCAGCGCACCGAATAGCCGAGGTTGATGATGTTCTGGTCGCCGGTCAGCACCAGTTTTTCGGATTCCTCGCCGGCCGAGCCGAGGTCGATGGTGCGGATCTCTTCCACGTCGATCACGCTCACCGTCTCGAATGGCGCCGGCAGCGTCCATTTGAGGCCCGGTGTGAGCGTGCGGCTATAGGAGCCGAGCTGCGAGACGACGCCGCGCTCCTGCGGGCCGATGCGGTGGAAGCTGGTGCTGCCTGCCCAGATCAGCGCCACACCAGCCAGCAGATAGGGCCAAAGCGACCGCCCGCCCGGCCGCTGCGGCAGGCCTCCGCCGAATCCCTCGCGCGCACGGCGCAGCAACTCGTCGATCACGCTCGGGCCGCGTGGACCGCCACCGCGATTGCCCGGTTCGTCGCGCGACGGCGGGGTCCACGGGTTGCGCGGGCCTTCGCTACCCTTGTTGCCGGCGGGGTCGTCATCCCGGCTCCCCCAGGGTCCGCCTTCGCTCATCGCCGAGGCGGGGCCGGGGCGATGCGTCATCTCCGTATCCATGGCGCTTTCTATAGGTATGGTGGTTCAGGAAATACAGGGCGCTAGCGTAAATTGCACGCGCCCGTGTGCATTATTCCGGGAGATTATCATAAAATCCACCCCACGATGCTTTGCGCTCGTGCGCGGAACGCTCTAGAGCCCGGCTTATGACGGATGGATGGACAATCGACGCAGCGCTGGCCGAGCGGATCGGGGTGCTGGCGCAGGACCGTGCCAGCGGCGTGCGCATGAAGGGGAATATCCTCACGCTGGTGCTCGACGTGGGGGGGCTGGATCCGGCGGCGCGCGATGCGCTGGCGGCCAGTATCACCCAGGCCGGCAAAGACCATCCCGGCGTGGCCGACGTGCGCATCGCCATGACCGCCGAGCGCGCTGCGCGGCCGGCGATCATCGCCATCGGCTCGGGCAAGGGCGGTGTCGGCAAGTCGACGCTGGCGGTCAATCTCGCCATTGCGCTCAAGCGCCTCGGCAAGCGCGTCGGCATGGTCGACGCGGATATTTACGGCCCTTCGCTGCCGCGCCTGCTGGCGAGTGAGGGTGTCAAGCCGGAGGCGCAGGGCAAGCGGCTCATCCCGGTGCCCAACGCGCTCGGCATCCCCATGCTCTCGATGGGTCATCTCGCCAATCCGGGGCAGGCGATCGCGTGGCGCGGGCCGATGGTGAGCAGCGCTCTCGGCCAGCTCATCGACGCGGACTGGACCGGCACGGATCTGCTCGTCATCGACCTGCCGCCGGGCACGGGCGATGTGCAACTCACCATGATCCAGCGCTACAAGCCGGTCGGTGCGGTCATCATCTCCACCCCGCAGGACCTCGCGCTGATCGACGCTGCGCGGGCGATCAGCTTCTTCGATCAGGCCAAGGTGCCGGTGATCGGCATGGTCGAGAATATGGCCGGCTATGTCTGCCCGCATTGCGGCGGCGTGTCCGATCCGTTCGGCACTGGCGGGGCGGAGGCGAGCGCCGCGCAGCTTGGTCTGGCGTTCCTCGGCCGTGTGCCGCTCGACATCGCGGTGCGGATCGCGTCGGATGCCGGCACGCCACCGGCCGCGCAGGACGGCACGGCGGGCCAGCCCTTCCGCGCCATTGCCGAGCGCGTAGCGCGCTGGCTGGACGCGCAAAAAACAGGGGCCCCGATTGGCTGACGCCCCGGTTCGGGACGGGATCGAGACAGGCGGTGGCGGGCTGCGCCTCAGCCGCCGGACATTGCTCACCGGCGCGGCCGCCGGCGGCGGGCTGGCGCTCGCCTGGGCGCTGTGGCCGCGCCGCTACGACCAGCAGGCTGATGCGGCGGAGGGCGAGACGGCGTTCGGTGCCTTCGTCAAGATCGACCGGACCGGCCAGGTGATCGTGATGGTGCCGCAGGCCGAGCTGGGGCAGGGCGTGTTCACCCTGTTCGCGCAGGTCGTAGCGGACGAGCTGGGGGCGGACTGGCGCACGGTCGGCGTGCAGCCGGCGCCGCCGGGGCCGCTCTACGCCAACCGTCTGCTCGCGCGGGAGTGGTTCGACGGACCGGTCCGCCGCGCGCTCGGCGATTGGGGGGAGCGGCTGAGCGACGAGCAGGCGCGCCGCTCGACGCTGATGCTCACCGGCGGCTCTACCTCACTGCCTGCCTTTGCGGACGATCTGCGCGCGGCCGGCGCAGCGGCGCGGGTGCTGCTCTGCAAGGCGGCGGCGGCGCGCTGGGATGCCGCGTGGGAGAGCTGCGATATCGCCGGCGGCATCGTCACCGACGGCACCAACAAGGCGCGCATCGGCGAACTAGCGCAGGCCGCCGCCGCCTTCGATCTGCCGGCGGTGCTGCCCTATCGGCCCGAGGAACGCGAGGGACGACTCACCGGCCGCGACCTCCAGCGGCTCGACGTGCCCGCCAAGATCGACGGTTCGGCCAATTACGCGGCGGATATCCGCCTGCCGGACATGATCTTCGCCGCCATCTGCCAAGGCCCGGTCAATGCCGCGGAACTCAAGTCCATGAATGAGGCGGCGGCGCGTAAGGTGCCGGGCATGATCGGCATCGTGCATCCAAATGAGGATGCCGCTGGCTGGGTTGCGGTGACGGCACGCAACTGGTGGGCCGCCAACCAGGCGCTGGGCCGGCTCGATCCGGTGTTCACCCTCGCCGGCCCGGCGCTCGACGATGCGGCGATCGACACGGCGCTCGATGCCGCGTTCGATGGCGATGCGGGCGAACGTTTTTTCAGCCGGGGCGATCTGGCGCCGGTGTTCGACGGCGCGCGGATTGTCCGCGCGGACTACAGTGTGGCGCCGGCGCTGCACCTCGCGCTGGAACCGATGGCGGCCACGGCGCGCGTGCGCGAGGGCGATGTGGAGCTGTGGATGCCCACTCAGGCCCCCGTGCTGGCGCGGCGGGCGGTCGCCCGCGCGCTGGACGTGAGCGAGAGCAGCGTCACCATCTATCCGCTGTTCGCCGGTGGTTCCTTTGGTATCAAGATGGAGGTGGAGGCCGGCGTGCAGGCAGCCTTGATCGCCCGTGCCGCCAAGGTTCCGGTGCAGCTCATGTGGTCGCGCGCGGAGGACATCATCCGCGATTGCCCACGCCCGCCCGCCAAGGTGCGCATGGCCGCGCGCCTCGGCCGGGGCGGGCTGGTGCAGGGCTGGTCGGCCAAGGTCGCCGTGCCGGCCGCATTGGCGCAGCTCAAGCGCCGCATCGGCGAGGGTGAGAGCCGCGCGGAGGCGCTGGCGGCGTCGGCAGCGCGCACCGATCCGCTCGCCGTCTCCGGCATGGACGTGCCCTATGCCATCCCCAATTTCGCGGTGGACCATTATCCCGCCGATCTGGCACTCCCCGCCGGCCGCTGGCGCAGCAACGCGGACAGCTACGGCGCTTTCTTCACGGAAAGCTTCATCGACGAACTGGCGATCGTCGCGGGCGTCGAGCCGCTCTCGTTCCGTATCCAGATGCTGGGCGGTCATCCCCGCCTCGCGCAATGCCTCACCACGGCGGCCACGCTCGGCGGCTGGCAGGGCGGGCTGCGCGGCTCCGGCCAGGGCATCGCCTGCCATGCCATGAACGGCGGCTCCATCGCCGTGCTGGTCGAGGCTGGCTTCGCGCAGGGCAAGGTCGCCGTGCGGCGGATCGTCGCGGCGGCCGATATCGGTGCGCCGGTCAATCCGGATATCGCCCGCCAGCAGATCGAGGGCGGCCTCGTCTTCGGCCTCGCCATGGCGCTGGGCGCCGCGCCGCGCTACCGCAATTCGCTGCCGGTGGGGATGCGGCTGCGCGATTACGGCCTGCCGCGCCTTTCCGATGTGGGCGAGATCATGGTGGAGCTGGTCGACAATCCGGGCGGCGGCATCGTCGGCTTCAGCGAGATCGGCGTGCCCGCCGTCGCCCCGGCGCTGGCCAGTGCGCTCGCGACGATCACCGGCAAGCGCTACCGCCGCCTGCCGCTCGTGGAGGCGCCGGCATGACGGGCGCGCCGCATCCTCCCGGCCGCGTCGCCGTCCTGCTCGTCAATCTCGGTACGCCGGATGCGCCGACGCCGGCGGCGGTTAAGCGCTATCTGCGTGAGTTTCTTTCCGATCCGCGCGTGGTCGAGATCCCGCCGCTGCTCTGGCAGCCTATCCTGCGCGGCATCATCCTCAACACACGGCCGAAAAAGTCGGCTCATGCCTATCGGCAGGTCTGGACGGAGCGCGGCTCGCCGCTCGCCGTCATCACTGCCGATACCGCCGCCGCCTTGCAGACCGCGTGGGGCGATGGCGTCACCGTCGATTGGGCGATGCGCTACGGCACGCCCGCCATCGCCGATCGGCTGGCTGCGCTTACCGAGCAGGGCCATGAGCGCATCCTGATCGCCCCGCTCTATCCGCAATATTGCGGCGCGACGACTGCCAGCGCGCTCGATGCGGTGGGGGCCGCGCTGAGGGGAATGCGCCGGCAACCGGCGATCCGGCTGCTGCCCCCTTACCATGCCGATCCGCGCTACATCGCGGCCCTGCGCGCGCAAATGGAGACCCAACTGGCGGCCCTGCCGTTCCAGCCCGAGCGGATCGTCGCCAGCTTCCACGGTATGCCGCAGCGCACCCGCGTGCTCGGCGACCCGTATCATGACCAGTGCCGGGAGACCGCGCGGCTGCTCGGCGCGGCACTGGGGCGTGACGTCATGGTGACGTTCCAGTCCCGCTTCGGCCGCGCCAAATGGCTGGAGCCGGCGACCGACGCCACGCTTGCCGCGCTGCCGGGCGAGGGCGTCCAATCGGTCGCGGTGGTCACGCCCGGCTTCTCGGCCGATTGCCTCGAAACGCTGGAGGAAATTGCGCTGCGGGGCCGCGACACTTTTCTTGCAGCAGGCGGCAGGAATTTCGCCTTTTTGCCCTGTCTAAACGCCGAGGCGCAGGCTATCCAACTCTATGATGCGCTGCTCGGCCGGGAGCTTGCCGGCTGGGTGGAGCAGCAGCCGTCCGGGGCGGCCGGGCGGCCAAACGCAGTGGGAGAGGCCCGATGAGCAGAGTGGCAATCGTAACGGGTGGAACGCGCGGCATTGGTGAGGCGATCAGCCTCGCGCTGCGGGAGATGGGCTATACAGTCGCCGCCAACTATGCCGGAAATGTCGAGAAAGCGAAGGCGTTCACAGACGCCACCGGCATCGCCGCCTACAAATGGGATGTAGGCGATCACCAGGCTTGCCTCGATGGCTGCGCGCAAGTCGCCGCCGATCTCGGCCCGGTGGATATCGTCGTCAACAACGCCGGCATCACGCGGGACGGCGTGCTGGCCAAGATGAGCTTCGATGACTGGAACGAGGTGATGCGCATCAACCTCGGCGGTTGCTTCAACATGGCCAAGGCGACCTTCCCCGGCATGCGCGAGCGCCGCTGGGGGCGGATCGTCAACATCGGCTCGATCAACGGCCAGGCGGGCCAATATGGGCAGGTCAACTATGCCGCCGCCAAGTCCGGCATCCACGGTTTCACCAAGGCGCTGGCACAGGAGGGCGCGAAATATGGCGTCACGGTCAACGCCATCGCGCCCGGTTATATCGACACGGACATGGTCGCCGCCGTCCCCGCGCAGGTGCTGGAGAAGATCGTGGCGCGCATCCCGGTCGGCCGGCTTGGCAAGGCCCAGGAGATTGCGCGCGGCGTCGCCTTCCTGTGCAGCGAGGATGCCGGCTTCGTGACCGGATCGACCCTGTCGATCAACGGCGGCCAGCATATGTATTGAGCGAAAGGGCGGCGGAGCCATGCAGTCGAACGACGAGGCCCCGCCGCCCCGCTACGCGCCGCCGGTCAAGCGCAGTATCACCATTGCCGGCCACCAGACCTCGATCAGCCTGGAGCCGCTGTTCTGGCAGGCGCTGGATGCGCGGGCGCGGGCGGATGGCTTGCCGCTGAGCGCCCTCGTGGCGCGGATCGACGCGGAGCGGATCGCCGCCGCCGACCCTCCGAATCTCGCGAGCGCGATCCGCTGCTGGCTGCTGGCCGAGCGAATGTATGGGGAAGCGGACGGTGAAGCGGGGGATTGACGATCCGTCCGCGACGGGCGTGGCGAACGGTCCGGACAAGCCTCCACAGCTTTGCGCGCGCATAACCGGCATATTTGTCCGCCCGATGGCTCTGCGCCGCACCGCAGAGGACGCCAGCCGTGCCTGATCCGGCTGCTCTCGGCCGCTGTCGCAGCCAGAGACCATGATCGCTATCGCCTTCTTCCGCGCCCTCGCGCAGATCGGCCTGCCGGGCGTGCGCGCGGTGCTCTGGCGCACGCTGGTCCTCACGCTGCTCATCCTCGCCCTGCTCGGCACCGGCATCTGGTTCGGCCTGCACTGGCTGCTGATGCGGCTGGGCTGGAGTCAGGCCGATGGCGTCGGCGGCGCCCTGCTTTCGACATTGGTCATTGCGGTCGGCGTGTGGCTCCTGTTCCGCATCATCGCCATGGCCATCGTCGGCTTCCATGCCGACCGAATCGTCGTGGCGGTCGAGCAGGCCAGCTACCCCGCACGCCTTGCAGCCGCCTGCCCCGTGCCGTTCGCGGTAGAGCTGCGCATGACGATCCGCTCTACGCTGCGCGCGCTCGGCTGGAATATCGCGGCGCTGCCGGCCTATCTGCTGCTGTTGGCCACCGGCGTGGGCCCGCCTTTGCTGTTCCTCACGCTCAACGCCTATCTGCTCGGGTGCAATCTTGCCGAGCTGGTCGAAGCACGCCATCCGGCCGTGCCGCCTTTCACTCCGCTGGCGCGCTGGCAGCTCGGCTTCGCTTCGGCGGTGCTGTTCCTTCCCCCGGTCGTAAACCTGCTTGCGCCGGTGCTCGGCGTGGCTATGGCGACGCATATGTTTCACGCACGGGTGACGAAGCAGGCATGAGGCGGATGGTCGTCCCAAGGGTGCGTGCGCTGATGGCATTGACCGCGCTGCTTCCCGCCCTGTCCGCTTGCGGCGGCGCCGTCATCCCGCAGGGCGCTCGGCCGGCGGCGGGCTTTACGCCGGCGAGCCGGCCCGAGCCGGGCGGCGTCATGGGGGCGGATGCGCGCGGCCTGCGCCGTTTGTTCGGCGAGCCGCGGCTGGACATTCGCGATCCCGCCGCGCGCAAGCTGCAATTCGCCAACGGCCAGTGCATTCTGGATACTTATCTCTACGCGCCTGCCGCCGGTCGCGAGCCGGTCGTCACCCATGTCGACGCACGCACCGGCGCTGGCGCGGATATGGAGTGGCAGGCCTGCGTACGGCTGCTGCGGGCGAAATGAGCGCGGTCCGCGCCTGACGGTTCTGCCCCATGTCTGGCGTATGGTATCCCGGCGATTGACTCGCGTCCGCACAGATGACAGCTTGCGACCATGACAAAGCCGCTCATCCTGTTTCCGATGCGCCGTTGGACGGGTCGACTTCTCCTGGGCCTATAGCCCCGGGACCGGTGCGCTCAGCCCCGTGCCCCGGGGCGGATGATCGACAAAAATTCTACATCGTTACAGGTCTTTCGCCAGCGATTGCAGCGCGGCGAACCCAGTTCTTCCAGAAGGGAATGCCGCATATGACATCCAGCAAGAGCAGCCGCCGGCCGCCCGTTCACATGATCGACAGCGAGGCCGATGCGCTGACCAGCCTGGCGCTCGGCATCGAGGACCGCCTGCCGGAGGTGAGCGAGCGTCTTCTCGACGAGATTTCGCGCGCCAATATCCACACGGCGGAGCGTATTCCGGCCGACGTGGTGACGATGCGGTCCACCGTCAGCTTCACCGACGAGGCGAGCGGCGCGGAGCGCTCGGTGCAGCTCGTCTATCCCAAGGATGCCGATATTTCCGCCGGCAAGATCTCTATCCTCACGCTGATCGGCGCCGGGCTGATCGGCCTGCGTGAAGCGCAGTCGATCGTCTGGCCGGACCGGAGCGGGCACGAGCGCGTGCTGCGCATCACCCGCGTCACCCAACCCTGATGCGCCCGCTCGGGGCGGCGTGAAGCCGGCGCCGTCCCCGGACCATCCCATGCCCGGTGCGAAACAATTTGGACGAATGGCAAAAGACAACCTATATCGGAGGGCGTCCCCCCATATCGAGGAGATAAACGGAGTCCTTAAGTTTTAGGAGGTGACGATGGCTTTTGATCGGCGAACCCTGCTCAGCGGCGGTGCGATGCTTGCGCTAACTGCTGTTTCGGGACTTGGACGGGCGGCTGCCCCGGCCAGGCGGCCCAAAGCCCCGTTCCAGCTAAGCGAGGCGGAGTGGCGCAAGCGCCTGACGCCCGTGCAATATGCGTCGCTGCGCGAAGCGGCGACCGAGCGGCCCTATAGTTCGCCGCTCAATGACGAACACCGCAAGGGCACCTTCCTGTGCGCCGGTTGCGGTCACAAGCTCTACGATTCCGGCACCAAGTTCGAGAGTCACACCGGTTGGCCCAGCTTCTGGCGGCCGCTGCCCAAGGCGGTCGGCACCATGATCGACCATGAGCTGGGCTTTGCCCGCACGGAGGTGCATTGCGCCAACTGCGGCGGCCACCACGGTCATGTGTTCAAGGATGGCCCGCCGCCGACCGGCCTGCGCTACTGCATGAACGGCATTTCGCTCAAATTCGTGCCGGCTTGAGTCGGTTTGCCCGTCAGGACGTGGTGTCGGCGGTCCGGCTGACGATCCGGTAGACCTTGATCGTTTCGCCGGAGCGCATCGGCACGGGCTCCAGCCAGTCCGGCGTGTGGCCCGCGGCGAGCACGGCCATCAACCCCTGGGGATAGAGCCGGCTATAGCGCGCGACCTCGTTCTCGCCCGCGCAGAAGGCGAGGTAGCGCGCGCCGCTGCCTGTCACGATGCCGCGCGCCGTATCTGGCGGGGTGGTTAGCCCTTCCAGCGCGACCTTCATGCCCGCGCCGTTGCGGTGATGCCCGGTCGCGATCACGCTGTGGTGGGTATAGACGAGCATATGCGCGCCGATATCGAGCGGTGTGAACAGGGTGGTGGCCGGCAGCGCGGCGAGGCCCTTGAGAGCCCGCGGCGTCGTGCAGCTATAGCGGGCGGGGATGCTGTCCGCCTTTTTTTCGTCGGAGGGGACATGGCCGCCGTCGCCGAGCGTCGCGGCGGCGGAAACGGCGGCGCCCGATGGCGTGGCGATAACGGTCGCGGCCGTCAGGCAGACACGCAGCGGCATCGCTTTGAAGCGCTGGGCGATCCGGATGAGCGCGGCCAGCAGCACCGCGTTGCCCGGCAGCGCCACCAGATGGGCGAAGGCCATGGCGCGCATAACCGAGAGGGCGATGACGAGACTGGCGATCTGGAGGATGAGTAGCGTCGCCCAGGCCGAGCGCGCCCGGTCGTGCGGTGCGCGGTGGAGCGCGAGTCCGCTGCCGACCAGTCCGAGCAGCGCCGGGACGACGATGATCATCCGCATCTCCGGCGACTGCATGGTGATCGGCAGGCCCTCTTGTACGCCGAGATACCAGAGCTTGTAGACGAGCGGATCGAGCGTATCGAACGGCCCGGCGAGGCACTGGCGGGCGGTCAGCAGGAAGGTGGCGATGCCCGCGCCGCCGGCCAGAGCGAGCGGCAGGATACGGGCGGTCCGGGTCGGGCAACGCAGGCGGCCTTGCGCCGCGAGCAGCGTCAGCGTGGTGATGCCGAGCGGGACGAGGTAGCTGGGCGAGAAGCTGTCACACCATGGCCGCAGCGCGTCGGCCGGCGCCCGTGTCGCGAACAGCAGCACGGCCGAGCCGCCGGTGAGGGCGAGCATATAGGCGCGCAGATCCGCCTTGCGGTCGGTGCGGGCGATATGGCGCAGCGCGAAAATGCCGCCTGCCGTCACCGCATAAGGCAGCCCTTCGAGCGAGATCTGCATCCAGCAGGCCATGGCGATGCCGGCAAGCAGCCCCAGCCGGCCGTCGCGCCGGTCCATGCGCACCAGCGCCATGACCGCGACAGCGCCGCAGACGAGCTGGATGCCGTGATGGTCGATGCGCATCGGGGTGAACTGGATCATGATCGACACCGAGGTCAGCAGCAGGAACACGCAGAGCAGCGCCATGACGTGGCTCTGCTCCATCCAGCGCGCGATCTTGTAGACGAGGAGGCTCAGCACCAGCAGCCAGCCGAGCGGGATGGCGACAAGCGTGATGCGCTCGGCGAGCGGCGCGCCCAGCAGCGGATCGAGCAGCGCGAGCATCAGGGCGATGGGCAGGTCGACCAGCCGCGACCAGTGCATCGGCACGCCCTCGGGCGGGAAGATGCGGTGCTGCGTGAGGTCAAACCAGCTCTGCCCGGCGAGCAGGTCGCGCACCTGCACGAGGCGCAGCGCATCGTCCGGGTCGCGGAAATTGAGCGCGGTTATCAGTGACCAGTTGAGCGCGATCAGCACGATGGCGGCTATGGTCCACATCGCCAGCAGGATCGCGCGGCTGCTCTCCGCGCTGAGAGACGGGGCCCGGTTCATGGCGCGAACACGAACGCCTTGCGCAGCAGATAGGTGGTCTGGAAGCTCACCACGATGGCGATCAGCTTGGCGACGATCGGCAGCAGGCCGATGATGCTGCCGAGCGCGACGATGCCGGTGGTCAGCGCCAGCCCGACCAGCGCCGCGCCCACGAATAGCCCCTTCTGCCGCGTGCGCTCCGGCCCGCGCGGCGCGGCGCCTTCGGCAAAGACCAGCCGCGAGGAGATCAGCCAGTGGACGAGAATTCCGAAGCCGTAGCCGAGCGCCGATGCCGCCGCCGGTGTGAAGCCGCCGCGCAGGAAGGCGAGGAACAGCGCGACATCGCTCGCGAGCGCAACCACGCTGGCAAGGCCGTAGCGCACGAAAGTCGTAGCGAGCAGGGTACGCAACAGCGTCATCGGCATCGGTCCGCTTACGCTGCCCGTGCCGGCACCGGCCGCACGCTGGCGAGCGCGGCGCGTTCGCCCTGGGTCAGCGCGGGCTTTTCCTGCGCCTCCTGGCCGGCCTCATGATATTCGGCGTCCTCGTTCACCTGCCAGATATCGTAGATCTTCTCGCCTGCCTGAATGTTGCGGACGGTCAGCATCGCCGTCATCATCGCGTGATCCTGGTTATTGTAGCGGTGCATGCCGTTGCGGCCGACGAGGTGCAGCGTGGGATAATGCGTCTCCAGCTCCGCGCGGATCGCCGCGACATTGGCCGCATAGGTCTCGTCATAGACGGGATAGGCTTTCTCCTGCCGCACCACGGCGCCGCCGACCACCTGATCGCCCTTGATGAGCCCCATCGTCTCCATCTCGCTGGTGGCGAGCGCGATCAGCTCGTCGTCGCTCGCGCTCCACAGCCCGTCGCCCTCGAAGCAGAAATATTCGAGACCGACGCAGGCGATCTGCGGATCGGGTACCATCTCGGGCGACCAGCTCCGGAAATTCTGCACCCGGCCCACCTTTACGCGCGGGTCGTGGATGTAGATCCAGTTGTCCGGGAAAAGCTCCTCGGAGCGGATCATCAGCGCGACGGTGAGGAAGTCGCGATAGCCGAGCGCCAGCGCGTTGCCGAGCGCGTGCGGGATCGGGTGAATGCGTCCGACCAGCTCGCGCATCGGTGCGGAACTGATGACATGTGCCGCGTCGATCGCCACCGTTTCGCTATCCTGCGTAATCGCGGTCACGCGCCAGCGGCCTGTCACCTGATCGAGGCTGAGCTGCTTCAGCGCATGGCCCATCAGCACGCGGTTGCCGCCGGCGACGACATGGTCGCGCGCCGCGTCCCACATCATGCCGGGGCCGAGGCGCGGGTAGCGGAAATGCTCCAGCAGCGTCTTGGCGCCCATGCCGTCGTTGGGCTTTTTGTTGAGGCCGAGGCTGCGCTTGAGCCCATCGAGCACGGCAGCGCCGAGCGAGAGGCCCTTGATGCGCTGCGCCGCCCAGTCGGCGGACATGGTGTCGCACGCCATGCCCCACACCTTCTCGGTGTAGGTCTTGAAAAAGATCGAATAGAGCCGCCGGCCGAACTGGTTGACCACCCAATCCTCGAAGCTGCGCACCTCCTTGATCGGGAACAGCCTGGCCTTGGCATAACTCGCCATGCACAGCGCCGAGCGGATCAGGCCGAGGTTGCGCAGCGCCTCGAAGGCGCGCAGCGGGTAGCTATAGAAGCGGCCCTGATAATAGATGCGGCTCATCCTCGGCCGGTCGATGAAGTCGTGCGGCAGGATTTCGTTCCACAGGTCCACCACCTCGCGCGACTTGGAGAAGAAGCGGTGGCCGCCGATATCGAAGCGGAACCCCTCATGCTCGACGGTGCGGCTGATCCCGCCCACCTGCGCGGGATCCTTCTCGATCACGGTGACGCTGTAGCCCGCCTTGGTGAGCTGATAGGCGGCGGTAAGGCCGGCCGGGCCGGCACCGATGATCGCCACGTCGACGGGCTGGTCGGAACGCGCCATGCAAGCATATCCCCCGGAACGGTGTGTCCGGGATCCGGTCATGAACGAAAAGGGATAACAAAGAATTAAGCCATGGCTGGGTTGGCGGGGGATGGCGGCGGCGGATCATGCCCGGACTCCCTTTCCTCCCCCAAAACTCCACCATGCTCCCGCGCAGGCAGGGACCCAGGGTGATAGGGGACTGCGTTGCTCCCTGCCTGCGCAGAGCACATCCCTTCTCTCTGCGTTCGTGTCGAGCATCGTCGAAATGCGTTAAGACCGACCTCGCGTGTCTCGACGACGCTCGACGCGAACGGGCGCTTCGGCCCATCGGGTTCCCGCCGCTACCTCACCGCCTGCGCCATCATCAGCGCGATGCCGCCCATCACCAGCGCTAATCCCACCCATTCGCGCGGGCCGAGGGCGCGGCCGCTCACCTTGCGGCTGACCAGCGCGGCGGCCGGCATCTCGGCCAGTGCCAGCGTGCGCACATTGGCGGCGGCGGTGAGCGAGAAGGCGACGAACCACGCCGCCGTCGCCAGCGCGCCGAGAAAGCCGGCGCCGAGGCTCTGCCGCCAGACGCGCAGGCTGCCGATGAAGGCGCGTCGGTCGAACGCGAGCAGCCAGGCGCCCAGCAGCAGCGACTGGATGGCGAGGCTCACGGTCATGATGGTGAGCGCATGGTTGAAGGCGCTGCCGCCCTCCAGCGCGGTGATCGCGCCGCGAAAGGCGACGGCGGAGAGACCGAAGCCGCCGCCCGCCGCGATTCCCAGCGCCATCGGCCGCCATTCGGTGACAAGCGCCCGCCAGTTGCGCGGGTCGATCGACACCAGCAGGATGCCGCCGGTCGCGATGACGATCCCGGCCCAGCCGATCGCCGCCAGCCGGTCGCCCAGCAACGCGAGGCCGAACAGCGCGACGAGGATCGGCTCGGTCTTGATATAGGCATAAGCGACGCCGAAGGAGCGCCGCGCCATTGCCATCAGCATCAGCGCCGTGGCGGCGATCTGCGCGACCGCGCCGAGCAGCGCATAGCCCATCGCCGCGCCGGTGAAGGTGGGCGCGCCCTCGCCCAGCAGCATCCGCCCGGCGGCGAGGATCAGCAGCGCGAAGGGCAGGCCGAAGATGAAGCGCACCTGTGTCGCGCCCAGCGTGCCGATTTCATCGACCAGCCCCGCCTGCAATCCGTTACGGCCGACCTGCGCGAGCGCCGCCAGCAGCGTGGCCGGGATCCACGCCAGCGCGAGCATCAATCCTTGTCGAACAGCGCGGCGAGCTGCTCGACCATGGCGCCGCCGAGCTGCTCGGCATCCATGATCGTCACCGCCCGGCTATACCAGCGCGTCACGTCATGGCCGATGCCGATGGCGATCAGTTCCACCGGCGAGCGCGACTCGATCCAGGCGATCACCTGCCGCAGATGGCGCTCCAGATAGGTGCCGTTGTTGACCGAGAGAGTCGAATCGTCGACCGGCGCACCGTCCGAGATCACCATCAGGATGCGCCGCTCCTCCTGCCGCGCGATCAGCCGGTTGTGCGCCCAGAGCAGCGCCTCGCCGTCGATATTCTCCTTGAGCAGCCCCTCGCGCATCATCAGGCCGAGGTTGACCTTGGCGCGCCGCCAAGGCTCGTCGGCCTGCTTGTAGACGATGTGGCGCAGGTCGTTGAGGCGCCCCGGCTTGGGCGGACGCCCGGCGGCGAGCCATTGCTCGCGGCTCTGCCCGCCCTTCCACGCGCGGGTGGTGAAGCCGAGGATTTCGGTCTTGACCCCGCAACGCTCCAGCGTGCGCGCCATGATGTCCGCGCTGATCGCCGCGATGCCGATCGGCCGCCCGCGCATCGAGCCCGAATTGTCGATCAGCAGCGTCACCACCGTGTCGCGGAAATCGGTATCGCGCTCCACCTTGTAGGAGAGCGAATGGGCCGGCGAGACCACCACGCGCGCCAGCCGCGCCGCGTCGAGCAGCCCTTCCTCCTGATCGAAGTCCCAGCTTCGGCTCTGCTGCGCCAGCAGCCGGCGCTGGAGCCGGTTGGCGAGCTTGGAAACGGCGCCCTGAAACGGCGCGAGCTGCTGGTCGAGGAAGCCGCGCAGCCGCACCAGCTCGTCGGGCTCGCACAGGTCGAGCGCGCCCACCACCTCGTCGAACTTCGTCGTGTAGGCGGTGTAGTTGAAGTCCGGCGGCATGTCGGAGAAGGGGCGGTTGGGCCGCACCGGCAGAATGCCGTCGTCGTCGCCCTCCTCGCCGTCGCCTTCATGGTCCGTGTCGGCATCGTCCTGCTCGCCGGTATCCTCCACGGTCTCGTCGCTGGTCTCGCCCTTGTCCTCGCCGCGCGCGTCGGCGCGCGACTGGTCCTCCTGCTCGCCTTCCTGCTGTTCGTCCTGCTGGCTCTGGTCCTGTTGCTCGTCCTGCTCGTCCTCATCCTGCTCGGGCGATTCGGGGGGCACGTCGGCGCGGGCCAGCTCCAGATGCTCCAGCATGGCGAGCACCTTGTCCTGGAAGGACGCCTGATCGTCCAGCAGATAGGCCAGCGCCTCGAAGTCGCCGGCCGCTTTCTCGTCGATCCAGTCGCGCAGCATGGCGATGCCGCGCTCGGCCTCGGGCGGCGGCGCCTCGCCGGTCAGCGCCTCGCGCAGCAGCAGCGCCACCGCGCCCTGCAACGGCACTTCCTCGGCGGTTTGGGCGCGGGTGATCGGGTCGCTCTGCGTGCGCATGTCCAGCGCGGCGGCCAGATTGGCGCGCATGCCGGGGTAGTTCTTCGAGCCGAGCGCCTCGTAGCGCACCGCCTCCACCGCATCATAGACGGCGCGGGCGGCCGGCTCGCCGGGGGCGCGGCGATTGTGCAGCTTCGCGTCGTGGTAGCGCAGCTTGAGCGCGAAGCTGTCGGCAAAGCCGCGCGCGAGCGCCACCTGCTCGGCCGGTAGCCCGCGCGTAGGCGCCGGCACCTTGATCTGCTTGCCGGCGATGTGCGGCGTATCGCTGGAGAAAGCGAGGTCCACTTCCGGGTCCCGCGCCACGGCGCGCGACGTGCCCGAGAGGACGTCCTTGAAGCGATCGAGCGGGGAGCGGTCGGCCATGGCCAAACGGCTGGGCCAGCACCGCCGCGCTGTCAAGGGGGCGCTCGCCGCCGCGCCGGTTGGCCCGTGCTTCGCCGCTCGAACGCCGCGTTAAGATTTACCGGCTATGCTGTCCCGCAGAGAGACGAGCCGCAACGGCCGCGCATATTCGTGGTTAAGCGCGTTTCGGATCGGGAGAGCGCAGCCTATCTGCTGGAACGGGGACGGCGCCGCGATCCTCCGATCCGGCGCTCTGATGTAAGGATGACGATGAGCATGATCCGTAAATCCAGCCTCGCCGCTGCTCTGCTGGCCGCCGCGCTGCTGCCGATCCAGGGTGCGAGCGCGGATACGGGCGCCAACGGCCAGATCAGCCAGGTCGTCCGGGCGCTGTCGATGAACGGGCAGTTCGCGCCGAACAGCTTCACCTTCAGCCTCAACAATGGCGCCGGCTCGACCGTGCTGTTCAGCGGGATCGCCGGCGTGCGCGGCTTCAATGATTTCCAGACGCTCAACGAGTGGATCGCTGGCAGCCAGCCCGCCACGCCGCCCGCAGGCAATGCGAATCCGGGCGGCTCCTACACCTTCACCCATTCGGTGCTCGGCAGCTATTTCGATCAGATCGAACAGCAGAAGCAACAGGAGCCCGCGACGCAAGCCTATCAGGCCGCTGTGGCCGCCGCGCCCGAGTTCATCGCGCCGCCGGCGCCCACCATCCCGGTCCCGGAGCCGGCAACCTGGGCGATGATGGTCGGCGGCCTCGCGCTGGCCGGCTTCGCGCTGCGCCGCAGCCGCGCCACCGTCAGCTTCGTCTGAGCTTGCCCCGCCTCCCGTCGCGCGTGGGACGCGGCGGGGGCTTCGGCTTCCTGCCCAAACAGGCGCTCCCGCGAAAGCAGGGGCCCAGCGGGCGACGGCCTAAGGCCGCGCCTCAGCGCTAGCGTGCCGGCTCCACCGCGATCGTCTCGATTTGCGTTTCCACCTGCGTCATCAGCTTGTGGACGGGGCATTTGCCCGCCACCTCGATCAGCTTCTCGCGCTCCGCCGCACTCATCGGCCCGTCGATGGCGACGCGTGCGGTCAGCTTGTAGAGCCCCTCGCGCTCGGCGCTGGCGTCGCGGGCCACGCCCACGCGCACAGTCTCCAGTGCGATGCCCTTGCGCTGCGCATACCAGATCATGGTGAGCGCCTTGCACGCGCCGACCGCCGCATCATAGAGGTCATGCGGGTTCGGCCCCTCCGCCGCGCCGCCTTCCTCCAGCGTCATGTCGGTGACGATCTCATGCGGGCCGATGGTGATGCGGTGCGCGGTTCCGCCGGTGCTGATGCGCTCGATGACGATCATATGTCCTCCCTGAGCCGATTGTCTGGGCCGGCGGTCACGCGTCCGATCGGCCGGACGACGCCCTGCCAACGGCCGCGCGCAAAGATGCGCCGGGCCGGCCATCCTCATGGCTAGGGGGTTTCATGGGCGCGGCGCAAGGGCCCTCATGCGGCGCCGCACGGGCGACTCGCCCCGAAACGGCGCGCGGGCTCCGTTACGCGGTCGCGCCGACCACGCTCTCGGGCAGGTCCTTGCCGAACACCCGCTGATAATATTCCGCCACCAGCGGCCGCTCCGCCTCATCGCACTTGTTGAGGAAGGAGAGGCGGAAGGCGAAGCCGATATCCTTGAAGATCAGCGTGTTCTGCGCCCAGCTAATCACCGTGCGCGGGCTCATCACCGTCGAGATGTCGCCGTTGATGAAGCCCTGCCGGGTGAGGTCGGCGACGCGGATCATCCTGGCGACTTCCTCGCGCCCGCCCGGATGGTCATATTCGCCGGACTTGGCGAGCACGATGCGCGCCTCCGTTTCGGCCGGCAGATAATTGAGCGTCACCACCAGGTTCCAGCGGTCCATCTGGCCCTGATTGATCTGCTGGGTGCCATGGTAGAGGCCGGTCGTGTCGCCCAGACCCACGGTGTTGGATGTGGCGAACAGGCGGAACCATGGGCTCGGGCGGATCACCTTGTTCTGGTCGAGCAGGGTCATCTTGCCGTCCGCCTCCAGCACGCGCTGGATGACGAACATCACGTCCGGCCGGCCGGCGTCATACTCGTCGAACACCAGGGCGACCGGGCGCTGCAAGGCCCAGGGCAGCAGCCCTTCCTTGAATTCCGTCACCTGCACCCCGTCGCGCAGCACGATGGCGTCGCGGCCGACCAGGTCGATACGGCTGATGTGCGCGTCCAGATTGATGCGGATGCACGGCCAGTTCAGCCGTGCCGCCACCTGCTCGATATGCGTCGACTTGCCGGTGCCGTGATAGCCCTGCACCATCACCCGGCGGTTGTGCGCGAAGCCGGCGAGGATGGCGAGCGTCGTGTCGGGGTCGAACACATAGGCCGGGTCGAGATCGGGCACCCGCTCGTCCGCCTCGGAGAAGGCGGGCACTTCCATGTCGATATCGACGCCGAATGTCTCGCGTGCCTGCACCACCCGGTCGGGCGCGTCCAGCAGCACTTCGCTGCGCATGTCGGCATTGGTGTTGGGAAGGTCGGTCATATCGGCATTGTCCTGCGAGTCACTCCAGCCCCTAACCGATTGGGCAAGGCAATGTCGATAGAGGGGAAATGATCAGCCGTGAAACCGGCGGCTTTTCCCGCCGGTCCGCGGGGCCGGGCGCACCGTGCGGCGTTCAGGCGAAGGCCGGCGCCTTGCGCAGATGCGTGTAGGCGGCGATCACGTCCTGCAAGGCTTTCTCGTGCCGCCGGTCGCCGCCGTTGTGGTCCGGGTGGAAGCGGCGGACCAGCTCGGTATAGCGCGTGCGCAGCGCCTTGCGGTCGGCGTCGGTCGGCAGGCCGAGCGTCTTGAGCGCGCTGCGGTCCTCGCTGGAGAGCGGCTTGCCGTCCTGCCGCGCCGCCATCTCCGCCATGCGCGCCTTGAACCGCGCGCCGATCGCGTCGAGCGGGTCGGAGAAATCGCCCCAGCGCGGCGGCAGCGTGCCGCTCGCCGCCGCCGAGGAGAAGGCCCGCGTCTCGCGCTCCCAGCCGGCATAGGGGCGCTGCGCCGCGTGAATCTCCTCCGCGCTCATGTCCTTGAAGAAATTATATTGCTGGTTGAATGCGCGGATATGGTCGAGGCAGAACCAGCGCCATTGCGGCGGGCCGTCGGGGGCGTGCAGCCGGTCCTCCGGCGGCGCGCGGAACTCGCCGGCTTCCTGGCAGCCGGGGGAGGAGCAGGTGCGCGCTGCCCCCTCCACCCGGCCGTGGAAGCGGCTGTGGCGGCGGGTCTCTCCGGTGCTGTTGCGATCTTCGGGCAAAAGCTCCCGATCCTTCCTGACGGCGCGAAACAAAGCCTCTATATAGGGGCAATGAACGATCCTTCGCTAGGCCCGGTCGGGCAAGAAATGGCGGCGCGCCTCGCCGCCGCGCTCTCCCCCCGGCATCTCGCCGTCATCAACGACAGCGCGAAGCATCGCGGCCATGCGGGGGATGACGGCTCGGGCGAGAGCCACTTCACCGTGGAGATCGTCGCCGATGCCTTTGCCGGCCAGTCGCGCGTCGCCCGCCAGCGCATGGTCAACGCGGCGCTGGCCGATCTGCTGCGCGACAAGGTCCACGCCCTCGCCATCCGCGCGCGGGCGCCGGGCGAGTGACAGGCCTGTCCCGCCCAGGTCATGCCGCCCGCCCGTGGCCTCGCGCCGCCCGCGCCCGTGAGCCCGACCCGACGGCATGGTATCGGGCTGTTGAGCGCGTCCCGTTGCCCGGCTGCATGGGGGGAGGGTTGCTCTCGTTAGCCTGCGCGGCCCCGGCCTTTCACGGCCATGCCGCGCCTGCGCCGCTCTGGAAGGCCCGCCCGGAGCGGCGCCGATGAGCGGCCGCCCCAAGCGCCCCGCCGCGCGGCTGCTGGTGACGGACCCTGTCGGGCGCCTGCTGCTGTTCCGCTTCACCCCGCCGGACCGCCCGGCCTTCTGGTGCACGCCGGGCGGCGCGGTCGATCCGGGTGAGAGCTTCGAGGCGGCGGCGCGGCGCGAGCTGCGCGAGGAGACCGGGCTGGAGCGCGATCCCGGCCCGTGCATCGCGGTGCGCCACGTCCATTTTGTCTCGCTGGAGGGCGTCCATGTCGATGCCGAGGAGCGCTATTTCGCGCTGCGCGTCGACGATTGCCGCATCGACACGGCCGGCCACACCGCGCTGGAGCAACGGATGATGCGCTCGCATCGCTGGTGGACGCCGCAGGCGCTCGCCGCCCAGAGCGAGCCCTGGTTCCCGGTCGACCTCATCTCTTTGTGGCAGGGCCTTATTGCCGAGCAGAGCGCCTCATGAGCCCGGAAAGTCCGGCCGCGCTGGTCGAGAGCTGGCGCGCCCATCTCGCGCTCGACCGGCGCCGGTCCACTCACACCGTGCGCGCCTATATGGCCACCGCCGAGCGGTTGCTCGCCTGGATGGAGGAGATGGATGGCCGCGCGCCGGACCGCGCCGCGCTCGCCCGCCTCACTACCGGCGATCTGCGTGCCTATCTCGCCGCGCGCCGCGTGGACGGCATCGGCAACGCCTCTGCCGCACGCGAACTCTCCGCCCTGCGCGGCTTCCTGCGCTTCATCGGCGGGGCGGGTGCTACGATCCCCGTGATGCGCGGCCCGCGCGTCAAGCCCGGCGTGCCGCGCCCGATCAGCCCGGACGAGGCGGTGGCGCTGGCGCAGGACATCGCCGAGAGCGCGCGTGACGGCTGGATCGGCGCGCGCGATTGGGCGGTGCTGCTGCTGCTCTACGGTGGCGGGCTGCGTATCAGCGAGGCGCTTGGCCTCACCGGCGCGGCGCTGCCGCTGGGGGAGGTGCTGCGTGTCACCGGCAAGCGCGGCAAGACGCGCATGGTGCCGCTGCTCCCGCAGGTGCGCGCCGCGATCGAGGCTTATCTCGCGCTCTGCCCCTATCCCGCCGGGCGCGCCGAGCCGCTGTTCCGGGGTGCGCGCGGCGGCCCGCTTTCGCCCGCGCTGATCCGCCGCGCCGTGCAGGGCGCGCGGGGCCGGCTCGGCCTGCACGAGCGCACCACGCCGCACGCGCTGCGCCACAGCTTCGCCACCCATCTGCTTGGCCGGGGCGCCGATCTGCGCGCGCTCCAGGAGTTGCTCGGCCACGCCAGCCTCAGCTCGACGCAGATTTATACGCGGGTTGACGCCGCGCACTTGCTGGATGTCTATCGCAACGCCCATCCCAGGGCGGAGACGTGACCCCATGCAATCCGATGCCGCCGAAACCCTGAAGCACCGCCTGCGCGCGGACATCAAGGCTGCCATGCGGGCCCGCGCTGCCGACGAGACGCGCCTGCTGCGCGCGCTGCTCGCCGCCGTCGATAATGCGCAGGCCGTGCCGGTCGCGTCCGGCCAGTCCGCCTTGCCCAACAGCTTCGCGGATGGGGCGAGCGAGGTGCCGCGCCTCGCCCTCACCGAATCGGCGCTCCACGCCGTGCTCGCCGCCGAGATCGCGGAGCGCGAGCGCGCGGCCGAGGCGATCGCCGCGCACGGCCGCCCGGACGAGGCCGACCGCCTGCGTGCCGAGGCTGCCGTCGTGCGGCGCTACCTTCCGGCCTGATTGCCGCGCATCACGCCTCTTTCTCGGGCTCGTTCTTCCACGTCGCCAGCCGCCACACATAGCCGATGACGATCAGCGCCACGCAGATATTGGTGATCGGCCCCAGCCAGGCGTCGATCTCGGAAAAGCGTGCGCCGAGATAATAGCCGCAGCCGGCGAGGATGGCGTTCCAGATCAGCGCTCCGGCAGCCGTCCAGAGGGTGAAGCGCAGCGGGCTCATCGCGAACAGCCCGGCCGGCAGCGAGACGATGGTGCGGAAGGCAGGCATGAAGCGGAAGATGAAGACGATCTTCTCGCCATGCCGCTCGAAGCACCGGTCGAGCCACTCGACATTGCGCCAGCGCAGCGTCAGCAGCCGCCCATAGCGCAGGATGAACGGCCGGATTCCCGCCATGCCCAGCCGCCGGCCGAGCACATACCAGAAGCCGTTGCCGATGGTGGTGCCGATGGTCCCGGCGATGAGCAGCGGCACCATGTCCATGTGCCCCTGTCCCACGCGGATTCCGCCGATGCCCATGATGAGTTCGGAGGGGATGGGCGGAAAGACGTTCTCCAGCACCATCAGAAACGCGATTCCCCAATAGCCGCCCGCGTCGATCAGGCGCACCACCCAGTCGCTCATGGCCAGTCGCTCATCGTGGGCTGCTCATGGCCGGCTGCGCGAGACGGAGGGGAGGTCGCTGCCATTCCCCAACGACCCCTCGTGTGCTCCTGCGCAGGCAGGAGCCCAGGGCGATAGGGAGCCGCGGCTGGGCGCCAGTCTCCTGCCTGCGCAGGAGCACAATGCTTTCATGCCAGCTTCCATCCCTGCTGAATGGGCTCTCATCCCGATGGCGCCCTGTCTGCGCGCTCCAAACAGCAGCCGGAAACCTCATCCCGCCCCCCGTGCGGCGGCCCGCCCGGCGATGCGCCGCTCCACCGCGTCCCAGATCATCGCGCCGGTGTCGGTGCCGTTGAAGGCGTCGATGGCGACGATGCCGGTGGGGGAGGTGACGTTGATCTCGGTCAGCCACTGGCCGCCGATCACGTCGATGCCGACGAACAGCAGCCCGCGCTTACGCAGTTCCGGCCCCAATGCGGCGCAGATTTCCTGCTCCTGCGGGGTGAGGTCCGCCTTGGCGGCGGAACCCCCGGCGGCAAGGTTAGAGCGGAACTCGCCCTTGCCGGGGATGCGGTTGATCGCGCCCGCCACTTCGCCGTCGACCAGCACGATGCGCTTGTCGCCCTTGGCCACATCCTTGAGGAACGCCTGCACCATGAAGGATTCGACCCACATCTCGCCGAAAAGTTCCACCAGCGCCGCGAGATTCATGCCGTCCGGGCCGATGCGGAACACGGCCGAGCCGGCGTTGCCGTAGATCGGCTTTACCACGATCTCGCCATGCTCGGCGAGGAAATCCCGCGTCTCGGCGAGGCTGCGGGTAATCATCGTCGGCGGCATGAACCGCGCGAAATCGAGCACGAAGAGCTTCTCCGGCGCGTTGCGCACGGCGGCGGGGTCGTTCACCACCAGCGTCTCCTCGCCGATCCGTTCGAGCAGATGGGTGGCGGTGATGTAGTTGAGGTCGAACGGCGGGTCCTGCCGCATCCAGATGACATCGACATCGCTACCGAGATCGAGCCGCACCGCCTCGCCGAAGCGGAAATGGTCGCCATCGACGCGCTGCACCGTCACCTCGCGCGCCTCGGCATAGAGCCGCTCGCCCCGCCAGGTCATGCCGTCCGGCCGGTAATGGTAGAGCCTGTGCCCGCGCGCCTGCCCCGCGAGCATGATCGCAAAGGTCGAATCGCCCGCGATGTTGAGCGATTCCATCGGGTCCATCTGCAACGCGACCTTGAGTGCCATATGCGGGTCTATCCCCCTGTTATCGTTGCGCCGCCTGCCTCGTGCGGCCCCTGACATCGTCGAAACGCCGCGCCTTCCGGCCAGTCAGCCATGCTGGCCGGTGCGGAGGGTGATGCCTGAGCCCTTGGCCAGCTCCGCGGCGCGCGGCATAAGCGGCGTCACCCGCCATGCCAGACATTCTCCAGATGGCGAGGCGGGCGGCCCGGCGCAAGCAGCATCACGTCGATGCGCATGTCGTCGCCCGGCTGGAGATAGGTTGCCGCCAGCACTTCCGCTGCTGCGGCGACCCGCGTGAGGCGCCGCTCGTCGATCGCATCGGCCAGCGCCGAGTCGCTTGCCCGGGCCTTGACCTCGATGAAAGCGACCATCGCGCCGCGCCGGGCGATCAGGTCCACCTCGCCCGCCGGCGTGCGCACCCGCCGCGCGAGGATCGACCAGCCCTTGAGCCGCAGCCACCAGCCGGCGATCCGCTCGCCCTGCCGCCCGCGTTTCTCTGCGGCGAGTCGGGCCGGTGCCGCCATGCGCGTCATGCCTTGCCCTTCAGCGCCATCGCGCGGGCATAGAGCGCCTTGCGGTCGGCGCCGAGCGTCCGCGCCACCTCGCTCGCCGCCTGCGAGGCGGGCAGGCGGGCCAGCGCCGCGATAAGCGCCGCCTCCACCTCGTCTGCATCGGCCGGCGGTTTCTCGCCCGGCGGGCCGACGATGAGCACGATCTCCCCGCGCGGCTCCTTCTCCGCGCAGGCGGCCGCCAGGTCGCCGAGCGTGCCGGTCAGCACGTCCTCATGCGCCTTGCTGATCTCCCGGCAGAGCGCGGCCGGCCGCTCGCCCAGCGCCCGCGCCATATCCCCCAGTGCGGCGGCGCAGCGTGGGCCGCTCTCGTAGAAGATCAGCGTTGCCCGCACGCCTGCGATCTCGGCGAGTGCGTCGCCCCGCGCCTTGGCCTTGTTGGGCAGAAAGCCCATGAACAGGAAGCGGTCGCTCGGCAGCCCGGAGAGGGTGAGCGCGGCGATGGCGGCGCACGGCCCGGCGGCGGTGGTGATCGCCCGCCCGGCGGCGCGTGCATCGCGCACCAGCTTGTAGCCGGGGTCGGAGATGAGCGGCGTCCCTGCGTCGGAAAGCAGCGCCACCGCCTCGCCCGCCATCCGCTCGATCAGCCGCGCGCGCACCCGCTCGTCGCTATGGTCGTGATAGGGCACCATCGGCCGGTCCGAGCCGGCATGGCGGAGCAGCTTGGCGCTGACCCGTGTATCTTCCACGGCGACGACGTCGGCCTCGCGCAAAATCTGCGCGCCATGCGGCGAGAGATCGGACAAGTTGCCGATTGGGCCGGCAACGATATATAGGCCGGGCGCGAGTGAAGCGGACATGAGGATAGCCATGGCAGAGAGGGGCCTTGCGGGGCAAGTGAGGTTCGACATGGCGAGAGGCCGCGGTCATCCGGCTTTGGGAAAGATCGTCGCGCTGCTCGGCGCCATGCTGCTCGCCGCCTGTTCCACGGTCGTGCCGCGCGCGCCCGCGCCGCCGGCTCCCCCGCCGCAGACCACCGAGCCGGGGCTGGACAAGGGCCTGCCGGTCGATACCGCGCGCCACCGCGTCGCGCTGCTGGTGCCGATGAGCGGCGCCAATGCGGGCGTCGGCCGCTCCATCGCCAACGCCACCACCATGGCGCTGCTCGATACCAGGACGGAGCGGCTGCGCATCACCACCTACGATACCGGCAAAGGCGCCGCCGCCGCCGCCCAGCGTGCCGTGGCGGAGGGCAACAAGCTCATCCTCGGCCCGCTGACGGCGGATGAGGTAAAGGCCGCCGCGCCCATCGCGCGCGCCGCCAGCGTGCCGATCATCAGCTACTCCAATGACGTGTCTGTGGCCGGTCAGGGCGTCTATCTGCTCGGCTACATGCCCGAGCAGTCGATCGCCCGCATCGTCGCTTATGCCCGCTCGCGCGGCCTCAACAACTTCGCCGCGCTGGTGCCCAAGGGCGTCTATGGCGAGCGCGCCGGCAGCGCCTTCCTCAGCCGGGTGAAGGCGGCCGGCGGCACCGTCGTCGCCATGGAGACGTTCGATCGCTCGGCCGGCTCGGTGCAGGCGGCGGTCAAGCGACTCGCCGCCAGCTCCAGCTACGATGCGCTGCTCATCGCCGATGCCGGCCGCATCGCGTTGCAGGCCGGGCCGCTGGTCCGCTCCAGCGGCGGCGCCGACGCGCGGATCCTCGGCACCGAACTGTGGAATGCGGAGAGCGGTCTCGTCGGCAACGCGGCCCTGCGCGGTGCCTGGTTCGCCAGCGTGTCGGACGGGCTCTACCGCACCCTCGCCGGCAAATATCGCACCTCCTACGGTGCCGCGCCCTACCGGCTGGCCTCGCTCGGCTATGATTCGGTGCTGCTCGCCGTGCGCATCGCGGCTGACTGGAAACCGGGCACCGCCTTCCCCACCGCCCGCCTCGGCGATCCGGAAGGGTTTGCGGGCATCGACGGCGCCTTCCGCTTCAACCGTGTCGGCGTCGCCGAGCGCAATCTGGAGGTGCAGCAGATCGGCGCCAGCGACATCACCGTGATAGACGCCGCGCCCAGGGGCTTCGAGAAATAGGGCTGAACGCGGGGCGGTCGCGCGCGGCCGGCTAGGTATGGAGCTGAGGCCGACTCCCTGAAGCCCCGCTCCGCCACCCCCGTTCGTATCGAGCGAAGTCGAGACACGCCAAGCGCCGCCCCTATCCGGACGGGGCACAGCGCCCAACCACACAGCACAGTGCTCCTGCGAAAGCAGGAGCCCAGGGCCCAACCGCAGTGCCCTATCGCCCTGGGCTCCTGCCTACGCACGAGCACAGAGTTCCAGAAACTCTGCAAGTTGCTCACACGCCCCCCAGCACCTCCCAACGCCCGCCTTCGTTCCCGCCCTTTCCCCCCGCGCCCAAAACCCTCTAAGGCCGCACGCATGACGCGCGCCCGGCTCATCCTTCTCAATGCAGCGCTCGGCCCGCTCGATTATCGCGTGCCCCACGGCATGGCGGTCGAGCCCGGCCAGATCGTCGTCGCGCCGCTCGGCCCGCGCCCGATGATCGGCGTGGTGTGGGAGGCCGGGTCGTTCCCGGACGTGCCGCCCGTCGGCGACAACCGCCTGCGCCCGCTGCTCGGCCTGATCGACGCGCCGCCGCTCCCCGCGCCGCTGCGCCGGCTCATCGAGTGGACGGCGGACTATTATCTCGCCCCGCCCGCCGCGGTGTTGCGCATGGCGCTTGCCTCCATGTCGGCGCTGGAGGGGGGGCGCACCGTCATCGAATATCGCCCGACCGGCGCGCTGCCCGAGCGGCTCACCCCCCAGCGCGCGCAGGCGCTGGAGCGCATCGGCGAGCGGCAGGGGCTGGTGCGCGAGCTGGCGGCCATCGGCGGCGTGTCGGACGCGGTGATTCGCGGCCTCGTCAAACAGGGCGCGTTCGAGCCGGTCGAGGTCTCTACCGATCATCCCTTCCCGGCGCCGGACCCGGCCCACGCCCATGTCGCGCTGAACGGCGAGCAGCAGGCCGCCGCCGACCGGCTCGTCGCCCATGTCGCCGCCGCGCGCTTCCAGGCCGTGCTGCTCGACGGCATCACCGGCTCGGGCAAGACCGAGGTCTATTTCGAGGCGATCGCGCAGGCGATGCGGCAGGGCCGGCAGGTGCTCGTCCTCCTTCCCGAGATCGCCCTGACCGAGCCGTTTCTCACCCGCTTCGCGGCGCGCTTCGGCTGCGCGCCGGTCGCCTGGCATTCGGGCCTGCGCCAGTCGGAGCGGCGGCGGGCGTGGCGCGCCATTTCAAGAGGTGAGGCGCGGGTGGTGGTCGGTGCCCGCTCGGCGCTGTTCCTGCCTTATCCCAATCTCGGCCTCATCGTCGTGGACGAGGCGCATGAGACCAGCTTCAAGCAGGAGGAGGGCGTGCGCTACCACGCGCGCGACGTGGCGGTGATGCGCGGGCTGATGGAAGGCTGCCCGGTCGTGCTCGCCTCCGCCACCCCGGCGATAGAGACGCGCCATCAGGTCGAGCTGGGCCGCTATGAGGAGATCAAGCTGCCCGCGCGCTACGGCGGCGCGGAATTGCCGGAGATTGTCGGCATCGACCTGACGCAGGACCCGCCCGATCGCGGCCGCTGGCTCGCCCCGCCGCTGGTCAAGGCGATGCAGGAGACGCTGGCGCGGGGCGAGCAGATATTGCTGTTCCTCAACCGGCGCGGCTATGCTCCGCTCACTTTGTGCCGGCATTGCGGCTACCGCTTCCAGTGCCCCAATTGCTCGGCCTGGATGGTCGAGCATCGCCTGACCCGCCGCCTTGCCTGCCACCATTGCGGCCATAGCGTCCCGACGCCGGATACCTGCCCGGAATGTGGGCAGCAGGATGTGCTCGTCGCCTGCGGCCCCGGCGTCGAGCGGATCGCCGATGAGGTGAAGGCGCTGTTCCCGCAGGCGCGCACCGCCATCGTCACCTCGGACACGCTGTGGTCGCCCGCGCGCGCTGCCGCCTTCGTGCGTGACGTGTCGGCGGGCGCGGTGGACATCATCGTCGGCACGCAACTCGTCACCAAGGGCTATCACTTCCCCGAATTGACGCTGGTCGGCGTGATCGACGCCGATCTCGGGCTGGATGGCGGCGACCTGCGCGCCGCCGAGCGCACCTACCAGCAGATCGTGCAGGTCTCCGGCCGCGCGGGACGCGGCGAGAAGCCGGGCCGCGTCTTCATCCAGACCCACGCGCCCGCCGTGCCGGTGATGCGCGCGCTGCTCGATGGCGACGAGGCCGCCTTCTTCGCCGCAGAGACAGCCAGCCGCCGCACCGCCCACGCGCCGCCCTTCGGCCGCTTCGCCGCGATCATCATCAGCGATACCGACGCGGCGCTGGCCCGCGAGACCGCCCGCCGTATCGGCAATGCCGCACCCCGCCGCGACGGGCTGGAGGTCTACGGCCCTGCCGAGGCGCCGCTCGCCGTGCTGCGCGGCCGCCACCGCTACCGCCTCCTCGTCCACGCCCGCCGCACGGTGGAATTGCAGGCAATCCTGCGCGAGTGGCTCTCATCCATCGACTGGAAGGCCAGCACGCGCGTCAGCGTGGATGTGGACCCCTACAGCTTCGTCTAGCGGGCGCCGTCATGCCTGTAGTGGGCGCGTGCATGTCCTCACGCCCCGTTCTCCTTTTGGGACAGGATTGGAGCGGAAATCCCGGCTAAACACGGTGCCGTGCTCCTGCAAAGACAGGAGCCCAGGGCGCTAGCGAACTGCGGTTGGGCCATAGGTTCCGGCCCTTGCAGGAGCGCGACACTGCTGAAACGCAGCCTTCCCATCGAGGCAAGCGAGCACGCCCAATCTTCTGAGTTTGGTTGAAAAGGGGACGTATCGCGCATGATGCTGGAAGCTCCCGAACAGCGCGGGGCTCCTCCCCAAGACGCGCTTGGGGAGGAATAAGCCCGCTGCCGTCAAGCCTCCAACCCAGCCGCTCCGCCGTTAATCCCGGCCCCACACCTCCTCGGCCACCTCCAGCACCAGCCGCATCTTGGCGGCCTGCTGCTCCACCGCGATATCGTTGCCGTGCACGGTCGAGGCGAAGCCGCATTGCGGCGAGAGGGCGAGCTGGTCGAGCGGCGCGAACTTCGCCGCTTCGTCGATGCGGCGCCTGATCTCGTCCTTCGTCTCCAGGTCGCCCAGCTTGGTGGTGACGAGGCCGAGCACCACCGTCTTGCCCTTGGGCAGGAAGCGCAGCGGCGCGAAGTCGCCCGAGCGTGCGTCGTCATATTCGAGGAAGAACGCGTCGATAGCCAGCTCGTTGAACATGATCTCGGCGACCGGCTCGTAACCGCCCTCGGCCGCCCAGCTTGAGCGGAAGTTGCCGCGGCACAGGTGAACGGCGGTGACCATGTCCGCCGGCCCGGCGGCGATCGCGTCGTTAATCATCTTCGCATAGTGCCGCGGCAGGTCGTCGGGATCGAGGCCGCGCTTGCGGGCGTTCTCGCGCTGCTTGTCGTCGCACAGATAGGCGAGGTTGGTGTCGTCGAGCTGGAGGTAGCGGCAGCCGGCGGCGGCGAGATCGGCGACCTCCTCCTGATAGGCGGCGGCCACATCCGCGAAGAACTCGGTCATGTCGGGATAGACCGCCTCGCTGATCCCTTCGCGCCCCGCGCGGAAGTGCAGCATGGTGGGCGAGGGGATGGTGACTTTCGGCGTCTCGCACACCACGCTCGCCAGAAATTCATAGTCGGCCCGCTGGATCGGGTGGGCATGGCCGATCTTGCCGGTGACGACCATCTTGGGCGGCGCGAAATGCACGTCCTTGCCGATGGCGTTCTGGAACTGCACCTCCATGCCGCCCTGCTCCTCGATCCCGTCGAGCTGGAGCAGGAAGTCGGTGTGGAAGAATTTCCGGCGATATTCGCCATCGGTAATGGCCTTGAGGCCCAGCCCTTCCTGAAAGGCGACGACATCGCGAATCGCCTTATCCTCGGCGGCGCGCAGCGCGGCGCGGTCGATTTCGTCGCGCGCGAAGGCGTCCCGCGCGTCGATCAGCGCCTTGGGGCGCAGGAAGCTGCCGACATGATCGGCGTGGAAGGGGGGCTTGGCCATGACACATGTTCCTCTCGTTCCAGCACAGGCATCGCTGCCCGGCTGGCGGTCCATATCATATAAAGAAATCCTTATATCAAGATTTCTTTATATGGAGCGCCCACAAAACGAGCCGACCCGCGCGCGATTTGCACGAATCGTTCGCTACAAGTTTCCATGATGCCCGGAGGATCGCCCCGGCCGCGCCGTCAGGGCGTCGGTGGCTTGGGGCGCAAGGCGGCCCGGTGCGGGCGTGTCCACAGCCGGCCCCGCTCCGCGAACAGGATGAAGCCGAGGCCGATGAGGCCCGTCACCACGAAGCCTTCCGCCAGCGGCTCGGTCGTGCCGTTGAAGCGCTGGCCGGTCGCCGCGCCGATCAGCGTCGCCAGCGCCATCCGCGCGAAGCTCTGGAAGCTGGCGGCCGAGCCGGCGATGTGGCCGAACGGCTCCATCGCGATCGAGCTGAAATTGGAGCCGGTGAAGCCGATCATCCCCATGTTGAGCGCCACCAGCACCAGGAACAGCCACATCGGCTCGGGGTCGAGGCGGCTGGCGGCGAGCTGGGCGAGGCTGAGCACGATGAAGGCGACCAGCGCGGTATGCGACACGCGCCGTGCCCCGAACCGCTCGACGATGCGGCTGTTCGAGAAGTTAGCCACCGCCATCGAGCCCGCCACGCAGGCGAAGGCGATGGGGAAGATGGCCGCCGCGTCGAACACGTCGAAGAAAATCTGCTGCGCGCTGTTGAGGAAGCCGAACATGCCGCCCATCATGATGCCCGCGCCGATCATATAGCCGAAGCCGAGCCGGTTCTTCACAACGGCGCCCCAGTTGCGCGCGATAACGGGGATCGAGATGGCCTGCCGATAGGCCGGCTCCAGCGTTTCCGGCAGGCGCATCCACGTCCAGATGAACACGGCGATCGCCGCCGCCGCCAGAACGTGGAAAATCTCCCGCCAGCTCGCGACCACCAGCACAAGCTGGCCGATCGAGGGCGCCAGCACCGGCACCAGCATGAAGATGATGATGATGAGGCTCATCAGCCGCGCCATCTGGTCGCCCGCGAACCGGTCGCGGATCACCGAAACGGCCAGCACGCCCAGCCCGGCCGCGAAGAAGCCGTGCACGGCGCGCATCGCGAGCAGCATCTCGAAGCTCGGCGCGAGCGCGCTCGCCAGCCCGCCCAACGCGGCGAAGGCGATGCTCATCAGCAGCATCGGCCGGCGCCCGAAGCGGTCCGCCAGCGGGCCCGCGACCAGCGATCCGATCGCATTGGCGAGCAAGTAGCTGGTGATGATATATTGCAGGGCATTAGGATCGGCCACGCCCAGCGACGCGCGAATGGCCGGGAACGCCGGCAGCATGGTGTCGATCGCCAGCGCGTTGAGCGCCATGATCGACGCCAGCAGCGCGACGAATTCGCGGTCATGCATCGGAAAGGGTTTGACCTCGGCGGTCATCGGGTGGCTTTCTCGGTCGGTCTTTTCAATGTTGGCCGGGCGCTATGCACGCCCCCGCGTCATTTTGCCAGCCCTTGTGCGCCGCAACATGCAGATGAAGCATGCGAATGGACGGGTATCTTAAGCCCGGATGTGCCGGCCCGACCGGGCTAAGGTTTGGGGGTCTGTTCTTATGGCTCCGCACCGCCCTTGTCGATGGGAGGGGCTGTTCTCGTTTCCGTTCGGCGATACCTGCTGAAAGAAGAACGATCGTTCGACAAGCCCAGGGCGAACGGCCCTTCTCTTTCGAGATTCACGGGGATCTCGCCCCCACGAGAGCAGCTGCCGGGAAACCTATCCGCGCAGCAGGAACACCGCATGCTCGGCAAACAGGTTGGCATTGGCCGAGCCGGTCTCCGAACCGTCGTTGAGGAACCACTGGCCGTCGATCTTCCAGCCGCGCTCGCGTACCACGGCGCGGAAATCGTCGATGGTGAGGTGGTGGATGTTGGGCGTGTCGTACCAGCGGTGCGGCAGCAGCCGGGTCACCGGCATGCGCCCGCCCCACAGCAGCGAGAGCCGCCCGCGCCAGTGCGCGAAGTTGGGGAAGGAGACGAACGCCTCCTTGCCGATGCGCAGCAGCTCCTCCACTACCTTGTCCGGCCGGTGCGTCGTCTGCAGCGTCTGGCTGAGGATGGCATAGTCGAAGCTGCGGTCCGGATAATAGCCGAGGTCGGTATCGGCATCGCCCTGCACCACCGGCAGGCCGCGCGCCACCGCCGCCGCGACATTGGCCGGGTCGATCTCCAGTCCGCGCACGTCCGCGCCGGCCGTGTCGCGCAGCGCTGCCATCAGTGCGCCGTCGCCGCAGCCGACATCGAGCACCCGTGCGCCCGGCGTGATGTGACGGGCGATCAGCGCCAGGTCGGAGCGCAGCGGCTGGTCCTCGCTCATGGCTGCAAGTCCGGGTCGAGCGTCATCATCCGCTCGGGGAAAGGATATTCGCGCCAACCGAACTGGCGATAGAGCGCTTGCGCGTCCTGCGTGCACAGCGCCCAGCGGCGCAGGCCCTGCAAACGCGGATGGCCGCGCAGGCTGGCGATCAGCGCCTTGCTCAGCCCCCGGCCGCGATGCTCCTCCAGCACATAGACGTCGGCCACATAGGCGTAGGTCGCGAAATCGGTGATGACGCGCGCCATGCCCACCTGCGCGCCCTCATGTACGATGGAGAGGGCGAAGCTGTTCTCCAGCGAGCGGCGCACCGTGTCCAGCGGGATGCCCGCCGCCCAGTAGCTGCGCGTCAGATAAGCGTGTGCCGCTACCGGGTCCGCGCCCTCGCGCAGCGCATAGCCTTCGGGCAGCGCCGTGCTCACCGCTCGCCTGCCCGCAGAAAGCCGTCGATCACCCGGTTCATCTCCGGCGCTTCGAGCAGGAAGCTGTCGTGCCCGAACGGGCTGGACAGCTCGACGAAGGTCGCCTCGCGCCCCGCCGCGTGCAGCGCATGGACGATGGCACGCGATTCGCGGGTCGGGTAGAGCCAGTCGGTATCGAAGCTGATGATGCAGAAGCGCGCCCGCGTCTGCGCGAAGGCGGAGGCAAGGCTGCCGCCATGATCCTCGGCCAGATCGAAATAATCGGCCGCGCGGGTGATATAGAGATAGCTGTTGGCGTCGAACCGCTCGACGAAGCTGATTCCCTGGTGGCGCAGATAGCTCTCCACCTGAAAATCCGCGTCGAAGCCGAAGGTCTTTGCCTCGCGCCCCTGTAGGCGGCGGCCGAACTTCTCGGTCAGCCCCGCTTCGGAGAGGTAGGTGATGTGCGCCGCCATGCGCGCCACGGCAAGGCCCGCCGTCGGCGCGTCGCCGTCCGCATAATAATCGCCGCCGCGCCAGCGCGGATCGGCCATGATCGCCTGCCGCCCCACCTCGTGGAAGGCGATGTTCTGCGCGCTGTGGCGCGAGGTGGCGGCGATGACGATGGAGGCGCGCACCCGCTCGGGGAACAATGTCGGCCAGATCAGCGCCTGCATCCCGCCCATCGAGCCGCCGATCACCGCGGCGACCTGCGCGATGCCGAGATGGTCGAGCAGCATCGCCTGCGCGCGCACCATGTCGGCGATGGTGATGACCGGAAAGCGCATCGCATAGGGCGTGTCGGTCGCCGGGTCGATGCTCGCCGGGCCGGAGGAGCCGAGGCAGCTCCCCAGCACGTTGGCGCAAATGATGAAGTGCCGCGCCGGGTCGATCGGCTTGCCTGCGCCCACCGCGCGCACCCACCAGCCCGGCTTGCCCGTCACCGGATGCTGTGAGGCGACGAACTGGTCCCCGGTCAGCGCGTGGCAGATGAGGATGGCGTTGCCGCCGTCCGCGTCCAGTGTGCCGTATGTCTCGTAGGCGATGTCCACCGGCGCCAGGCTCGCCCCGCTGTCCAGCCGCAGCGGGCCGGGCAGGCGCACGGAGCGGCGCAGGCCGAAGCGCTGGTCGGTGGCGGGCGCGGCGCGGGCGATGGGCGCGGACATGGCTCCCGCGATTGGGCCGATGCCGGGGGATTGTCAATCGGGCGGGGATGGCCATGCCCGCCGGCCTCCCTTGCTTCTACCCGCGTCGAGCAAAGTCGCGCCGAGCCGCGCGCTATCGCTCCCCAAAGGAAGCATTCCCTCCCGCCGGATCAGCCCCTAATGTGCCGCCATGAACCGCAAGGGAGCATGGCATTGAAGCAAGGTGAGCCAGCAGCATGACGTCGGACCCGTCCACCATCCGTTATGCACCTGACGCTGCCATGCTGTCGGCGCTCGCCCGCCGCGCCATCGCCGTGATGCCGCCGCTGTTCCGCACGCATCTGGAGGGTATCGCCGTCCGCATCGAGGAGTTTGCCGATGAGACGATCCTCGCCGATCTCGGCATCGCGGACCCATGGGAGCTGTCCGGTCTCTACGAAGGGCGCCCGCTCACCGAGCAGAGCCTGTGGGATGCCGGCGAGCTGGCCCCCACCATCCGCCTGTTCCGCCGCCCGCTGCTCGACGAATGGGTGGAGACCGGCGTCGCGCTGGAGGATCTCATCACCCACGTCATCGTCCATGAGGTCGGCCACCATTTCGGTTTCTCGGACGACGACATGGACGCGATCGAGCGTGACGGGGGCGAGCGCTAGGGCGGATCGGCATCCAGGAGATGGTGAGCCGGAGTCGGTGACGACCGAAAGGCAAAATGGTGGATTTTCGCGACCCGGATCGCAGCGGACTATAGGTCCGTGAGCACCGGAAGCGCGAAAGACGCCATTTGCAGACTGCCAGAACTGAATGTCGATCTGTCCCAGAGCGCATTCGATTGAGGTTGAACCATGCCGCGCTCCCGCGAAAGCAGGAGGACGGGGCGGAAAAGAACCGCTCATGCGCCCCCGGGATTTCTGCCTGCGCAGGAGCACTGGGTTCACGCCATGCCAACGCACGCCAGGACGGCCCGACACGCGCTGAGTATCGAGCCACTCTCGGCCCTTCAGGAGCAGGCATGTGCTCCTGCGCAGGCAGGAGCCCAGGGCGGTGCAGGCCCGCTTCCCAATTTCTACCGTTCGGCGAGGCAGAGCCGGACGTGGCGCACCCGACCGCCCTTTGCCAAGCTGCCCGTGTCCCGCTAAAGGCGCGGACCATGACAGATGAGAGACTCGCCGCCGCGCCCGTTCCCAAGGACTGGATCATGGCGATCGCGCCCTATGTGCCGGGCAAGGCGAAGGCCGATGACGGCCGCGCGGTGGTCAAGCTCTCGTCCAACGAGAATCCCTTCGGTACGCCGGACGTCGCCCGCGCCGCCTATCGCGCGGCAGCCGACGCGCTGGAGATTTACCCGGACGCGGCCGCCATCGCTCTGCGCGATGCGCTGGCCGGCCATTATGGGCTGGACCCGGCGCGGCTCATCTACGGCACCGGGTCCGATGAGGTGCTCCATCTCGCGGCCGGCACCTTCGCCGGGCCGGGCGATGAGATCATCTTCCCGCGCTTCAGCTTCTCGGTCTATCCCATTGCCACCTGCCGCGTCGGCGCGACGCCGGTGGTCGCGCCGGACAAGGACTATGCGACCGATGTCGACGCGATCCTCGCGGCCGTCACCGAGCGCACCCGGATGGTGTTCATCGCCAATCCGAACAACCCGACCGGCACTTACAGCAGCCGCGCCGAGATCGCCCGGCTGCACGCCGGTCTGCCACCGCACGTCCTGCTGGTGCTCGATCAGGCCTATAGCGAATATCTCGATCCCGAGGATGACGATGGCGGGCTGGACCTGGCGCGCACCGCGCCCAATGTGCTGGTGACGCGCACCTTCTCCAAGATCTTCGGCCTTGCTTCGGCGCGGGTCGGCTGGGGCTATGCCAGCGCCGAAATCATCGACGCGATGCACCGCATCCGCGCGCCTTTCTCCTTCGGCATCGGCTCGGAGCGGGCGGCGGTGGCGGCGCTCGGCGCGGCGGATTTCATCGCGCACAGCCGGGATCACAACAAGGAATGGCGCGCCCGGTTCGAGGCGGAGATCGCCACGCTCGGCAACAAGGGGCTGCGTGTCGTGCCGTCCAAGGCCAATTTCAGCCTCGTCCTGTTCGAAGGGGCTGTCTCCGCCGAGACGGCCTATAAGGGGCTGATGGAGGCGGGCTATATCGTCCGCTGGCTGCCGGGGCAGGCGCTGCCGCACGGCCTGCGCATCACCATCGGCACGGCGGAACAGATGACCGGCCTCATCGCCGCGCTGCGCCGGATCGTCGGCGCCTGATGCTGCCCTTCTCGCGCATCACCATCATTGGGCTGGGGCTGATCGGCTCGTCGCTGGCCCACGCCGTGCGTGCCTATCTGCCCACGGCGCGCGTCACCGGCCACGATGCCGACCCCGCCGTCCGTGAAATCGCTCGTCGAATCGATCTGTGCGATGACATTACGGATACCGCCGGCGCGGCGGTGATCGATGCCGAACTCGTCGTGCTCTGCGTTCCGCCGGGTGCGATGGCGGCGGTGGCACAGGCAATCGCGGCGGATCTGCCCGCCGATGCCATCCTCTCGGAGACCGCCTCCTGCCAGAGCAGCGTCATCGCGGCGATTCGCGAGGCACTGCCAAGCGTGACGCTGGTGCCCGCGCACCCGGTGGCCGGCACCGAGAATAGCGGGCCGGAAGCGGGCTTCGCGACGTTATTCCAAAACCGCTGGTGCATCCTCACGCCGCCCGACGGCACCGATCCGGTCGCCATCGCCCGTGTCGAGGATTTGTGGAAGAAGGTCGGCGCCAATGTCGAGATCATGGATGCCGCGCATCACGATCTCGTGCTCGCCGTCACCAGCCACTTGCCGCACATCATTGCCTACACCATCGTTGGCACGGCCAGCGATCTGGAGAATGTGACGCAGGGCGAGGTCATCAAATATTCGGCCGGCGGATTCCGCGATTTCACCCGTATCGCCGCCTCCGATCCCACTATGTGGCGCGACGTGTTTCTTGCCAACAAGGATGCGGTGCTGGAGATGCTCCAGCGCTTCACCGAAGATCTGACCCAGCTCCAGCGGGCCATCCGCTGGGACGACGGCGACGCCCTGTTTGATCATTTCACCAAGACCCGCGCCATCCGCCGCTCGATCATCGAGCAGGGGCAGGACGACGCCGCTCCGGATTTCGGGCGGCATCGGGACTAGGCCCGCCTCCAAAGCCAGATTGAAGGAGAAAAGGGGAAGCGGACATGGTTCGCCTCCCCTTCTCGATGAACTGCAACGCCTGCGCGGTCGCAGTCAGTCCTTCCAGCCTTCGGGGACGCCATTGGGCCCCATGATCTGGCGCTTGGTGATGAGCCAGCGGCCATTGCGCTTCACCAGATGGTTGAATTCGCGCCCCTGAATCAGCAGCTTGGGCGGGTCGCCCTGCTTTTCGGTCGTCGTCTCCGTGAACACAAGCCGCGCCGTGGCGGTGTTGCCGCGCACCGTGACGAGCATGTTGCTGATCAGGATATTGAGCGTGAAGGATTTTCGTTGCGGGGCATCCGCGGGCACCGCTGCATAGGCGCCCTTGATCGCCTCGATCCCCTTATAGCTGTTCTGCCCCAGGATCATCTCGCCATCCTCGGCATAATATTCGGCCACCCGGCTTTCGACACCGCCGCCGAAATTATTGTAATAGCGCGTCAACAGATCCTGAATGGCCGCACGGTCGGCAAGTTCCTGCTGCGTCATCGGCGCGCCTTGCGCGATTGCCCCACCCGCCGGCGCCAGCGCCAGAACCACCGCCGCCGTCAACGCGGACGTTCCCTTATTCCACCACATCATCTCTCTCCTTTTTTGATCGCCCCCATCACCGGCGCTTGACCGACCCTCGCTTGCTCCCGCTATGCCGGATGTTCGCCGGTCGCCCCGCTCGCCGGATCGGGCGTGGGCCACCCGGCCGCCGCCGTTCGCCGCCGGCGGGCATGGGAAGGAAGTTCGCTCCCACCGGCAGTTCGAAGCGCAGCGCGCCGCTCACCGGATCCGATTCCACCAGCCGCAGGTCGATGCGGTCGCCCAGCGCATAGCGCTCGCCGCTCTGCTCGCCCTCCAGCGCTTGCCCCGCCTCATCATAGAAGAAGCGCTCGGCGCCCAGCGTGGAGACCGGCACCAGCCCGTCGCCGCCCAGTTCCTCCACGGTGGCGAAGAAGCCGAAGCTCTGCACGCCGGTGATGCGGCAGGCCATGATCTGCCCCACCCGCTCGGCGAGGAAGGCGGCGACATAGCGGTCGATCGTCTCGCGCTCGGCCTCCATGGCGCGGCGCTCATACTGGCTGATCCGCTCGGCGATGGGGCCGAGATCGCCGGCATCCTCCGCCGAGAGCCGCGTGCGGGCAGGGATGGCGCGGTCCTGCGGCGCCGGCAGTTCCAGCCCGTAAGCCTCGACCAGCGCGCGGTGGACGAGCAGGTCGGCATAGCGGCGGATCGGCGAGGTGAAATGCGCGTAGCTGCCGAGCGCGAGGCCGAAATGCCCCAGATTGCGCGGGCCGTAATAAGCCTGCGTCTGGCTGCGCAGGATCTGCTCCATGATCTGCGGCCGGGCGGCGGCGTCGGCCGGGATCAGCGCGATGATGCGGTTGAAGGTCTTGGGCGTGATGACCTGCCCGAGCGCGAAGCTGATGTCGAATGTGTCGAGATAGTCCTTGAGCGCGGCCAGCTTCTCGCGGCTCGGTGGCTCGTGGATGCGATACATGACTGGTGCCTTCTTCGCCTCCAGCGCCTTGGCGGCGGCGACGTTGGCGGCGATCATATAATCCTCGATCAGCCGGTGCGCGTCGAGCCGGGCGCGCACCGCGATGCTGGTGATCCGTCCCGCCTCGTCCAGCACCACCCGCCGTTCGGGCAGGTCGAGGTCGAGCGGATCGCGCGCGGCCCGTGCCCTGGCGAGCAGCCGCCAGCAGGCCCAGAGCGGCTCCAGCGCGCTGTCGACCAGCCCATCGGCCTCGATCCGCTCGACCAGCGCCGGGTCGAAGCGCGGGTCGTCGAGCGGCGGGATCGCCTTGCCGTCGCGCCGGTCGATGGCCGCCTGCGCCTGCTCATAAGGGATATTGGCCGCCACGCGGATCGTCGCGCGGGCGAAGCGCCATGCCGTCACCTTGCCGTGCCGGTCGATGGTGAGGTGGCAGGCCATCGCCGCGCGGTCCTGTCCCGCGCGCAGCGAGCACATGTCGGAGGAGAGGGCGTGCGGCAGCATCGGAACCACCCGGTCGGGGAAATAAACGCTGTTGCCCCGCTTGCGCGCCTGCCGGTCGAGCGCGCCGCCGGGGCGGACATAGTAGCTCACGTCCGCAATGGCGACGATGGCGCGGAAGCCGCCCTCGTTCGCCGGATCGTCGTCGGGAGCGGCCCACACCGCATCGTCGAAGTCGCGTGCGTCCACCGGGTCGATGGCGACGATCGGCAGGTGGCGCAGATCCTCGCGCAGGTCGGCGTGGATCGGCAGGTCATGCACCCTGGCGGCTTCCGCCTCGGCCTCCTCGGGGAAGGCGTCGGGTATGCCGAACTTGTGGATCGCGATGAGGCTGAAGCTGCGCGGCAGGAACGGGTCGCCGAGCACGTCCGTCACGCGCGCGCTCAGCCGCTGCGCGCGGCCGCTCGCCTCGGCCAGCACGAGGTCGCCCGGCTGCGCCTCGCCGGCCTCGCTGATCGGTGTCTCACGGCGGATCCGCTTGTCGACCGGGCGCAGCATCAGCCGGCCGCGCTCGTCCTTCGCCACCACGCCCAGCATCTGCTCGGCGGCGCCGGCCAGCTTCTTCATCGGGTGGGCGATCCAGCCCTTGCCGGCCTCCTCGGTGCGTGCGAGGATGCGGTCGCCCACGCCCAACGCGCCGCGCTTGCCGCGCTCCATCACGCGCAGCCGGGGAAGGGGGATCCCCTCGGCTTCCCAGCGCTCCGGCACGGCGATCACCTGCCCACCCTCGGTGTCGACCACGCGCAGCACCGTCACCTTGGGCACGCCGCCCATTTTGTGGAAGGCGCGCGCCGGGCCGATGTCGATCAGCCCTTCGTCCGCCATGTCGCGCAGCAGCGCCTTGAGCGTGATCTTCTCCTGCCCCTTGAGACCGAAGGCGCGGGCGATCTCCCGCTTGCCCGCCGGCTGGTCGGACGTGGCGATGAAATCGAGGATCTGCTGACGCGAGGGGAGCCCGGCGGGCTTCACGCGGGCGGGCTTTTTCGGGGATGCCATGGGCGGGATATAGGGAGCGCGCGACGCGAGGGGAAATCAAATGGCGCGGCGCCGCATTTTTCTGCCGGTAAACCCGTCCTTCAATCCAGCCGCAAATCGTAGCTGTAGAAAGCCTCGTCGCGCATCCAGCCGTTGGCGGCATAGGCGCCCTGCGCGGGCAAATTGTCGACGGCGGTCTTGAGGGTGAGCCGCGCCGCGCCCGCCGCGCGGCCATGCTCGGCGGCTGCCTGCAACAGTGCGCTGCCGACGCCACGCCCGCGCGCTTCGGGCATCACGAACAGGTCGTTGAGGATGAGGATGGGCTCCATCCCCGTGGAGGTGAACGAAGGGTAGAGCTGTGCAAAGCCCAGCGCCGCCCCCTGCCCATCCTCGGCAAGCAGGACGATCGATTGCCGATGCGCCAAGCGCGCGGCGAGGAAGGCGCGGGCGCCCGGCAGGTCCGGCGCCTGCCGGTAGAACTGCCGATAGGCGTCGAACAGCGCGGCGAGTGCATCGAGATCGCCGCCGGCCGCCAGCCTCACATATATTCCATCTCCTCGCACCGCCGCCGCGTTCAGTCGTTATTGCCCAGGCCAAGGTTCATGCTCGGCCGGCCCTCGGCATCCGCCGCATCGCGATTATTCTCCTGGCAGACATATTCGCGGATCTCCCAGTCCGGCTCCAGCTTGTAGCCCATCGTGGTGATGAACGGCGCGGTGAACAGCGCCGGGTCGGTGATCGTGGTCTCGACGATCAGCTTGTCCGGCCCCTCAAGATGAAAGCGCTCGCGGATCCGCGTATTCTCCGTGGCGTGCAGGCCCGCGATCAGCGAGACTTGCGGCGAGAGGCCGACCGTATCGGCGACCAGCACATCGCCCTCCCAATGGCCGATCGAGGAACCGTTGAACAGCGGGTCCGGATCCTCCGGCAGCGGACGCCCGTCGGTATAGATGCGCCGCACCTGGCTGTGCGTCTCGATGACGATGTTCACCTTGCCCGGCGAGTAGATGATCTCGATCGGATAGGGGTAGCGCATCGCGCCCGGCATCCCCACCGGCACGCAGTTGGCGCCCTCGGTCTGGGTATTGCGGCCCTGCTCCTTGGCGGCGTTGTAGGCGTCCACCGCCGCGCGCGCAGAGGGCGTCAGCGGCGCCTCGCCCTCCGCCGCGCGCAGCCGCGTCACCGATCCTCGGTCCGCCTGCCACACGCCTTCGAACGCCGGTAATTTGGCGATGGCGGCATAGTGCGCCGCGCGGTCCGGCGTGCTCGGCGCGCCTTGGGCCAGCACGCCCCCGGCACAGAGCGACGCCGCCAGAATCGTCAAAGGGAACGCCTTGAATCTATGCTGCATGTCCTCTCCCCGTGCAGTCATGCTCCCATTCCGGAGCGGTCATCATGGGGATAGAGGCCCGGTCCATCCGTGTCGAGCATGTGCGGCGCGTGTTCCGCTCGATGCAGGCGAGGGGGCAACGAGGAAAGGAAAGAGATGTGCTCCTGCGCAGGCAGGAGCCCAGGGCCCAGCCGCAGTGCCTTGCCGCACGGGCCTCTTGCTTGCGCAGGAGCAGCACGGCGCTCAACAGCGGACCCGCTCTACCTGTTCCTCAAGCGCGTAAACGAAGCACGGCCGTCCCCGATCAATCCCGCAGCAGGTCGTTGATCCCGGTCTTGGAGCGGGTCTGTGCGTCAACCGTCTTGACGATGACGGCGCAGGAGAGGCTCGGCCCCGGCGTGCCGTCGGGCAGCGGCTTGCCGGGCAGTGACCCGGGGACGACCACCGAATAAGGCGGCACTTCGCCCATGTGGACCTGCCCGGTGGCCCGGTCGACGATCTTGGTCGACTGGCTGATGAACACGCCCATCGAGAGCACCGAGCCCTTGCCGATCCGCACGCCCTCGACCACTTCCGAGCGCGCGCCGATGAAGCAATCGTCCTCGATGACGACCGGATCGGCCTGTAACGGCTCCAGCACGCCGCCAATGCCGACGCCGCCGGAGAGGTGGACGTTCTTGCCGATCTGCGCGCAACTCCCCACCGTCACCCAGGTGTCGACCATCGTGCCCTCGTCGACGAAGGCGCCGATGTTGACGAAACTCGGCATCAGGATGACGTTGCGGGCGACATGCGCGCCGGCACGCACGATGCTGCCCGGCACGGCGCGGAAGCCGGCGGCGCGGAACTCCGCCTCGCCCCAGCCGGAGAATTTGCTCGGCACCTTGTCCCACCAATGGGCGCCGCCGGGCCCGTGGGAGATCAGCGCATTGTCGTTGAGGCGGAAGGAGAGCAGCACCGCCTTCTTCAGCCACTGGTTGACTTGCCAGCCATTGGATGTCGGCTCGGCCACGCGCGCCTCGCCGCTGTCGATCAGGCGCAGCGCCTTGGTAACGGCCACGCGCACGTCGCCCATGGTGGTGAGGCCGATATTGGCGCGGTCCTCCCAGGCGGTGTCGATGGCGGCGATCAGGCTGGTGTCGGTCATGGCGTCCTCTCGGTCACTCTCGGGGGCGAAACAAACGCCGCCCATAATCGGTTTCACCGCCTTTTACACCCCGCATTGCCGGCCTGTCGCCGGGCCCGGCCGAAGCGCTGGCAGCGGCGGTATCGCCCTGCGCAAAAATATTCCCAATGCTAATCATGAGAATTTGAATAGTTCTACGCTTTCGTCTAGAGAGCCATGCTGTAATCTCGGCGCTATGGATCGCTGCACGCTTGCCGTGACGCCGAATCGGGAGAGAGACGGATGAGCCACATCACACTGGACCAGGCCAATGCGGCCATCGCTGGCGCCTTCGCCAAGGGGCGGGAGCTGGGCCTGAAGCCGCTCAGCGTTGCGGTGGTCGATGCCGGCGGGCACCTTATCGCCTTCCAGCGCAGCGATACCGCCTCGTTCGCACGCGCGCAGATCGCGGCCGGCAAGGCGGCCGGCGCGCTGGCGCTCGGCGTCTCCTCGCGCAAGGTGGGGGAGATGGCGGCGGAGCGGCCGTGGTTCATCGGCGCCTTCGCCTCCTCCGCGCCGCATCCGGTGATCCCGGCGGCGGGCGGCGTCATCGTGGTCGATGCGCAGGGCGCCCCCATCGGCGCGGTCGGCGTCACCGGCGACACCTCGGACAATGACGAGCTGGCCGCGCTTGCCGGCATCGCCGCCGCCGGGCTGCGGGCGCAGGGCTGAGGGGAGAGCGCGGGACATGACGCAGATGGTTGCACGCGCCGGCCTGTCGGTCGCGCAGGAGCTGGTTGATTTCATCGAGGGGCAGGCGCTGCCCGGCACCGGCATCGAGCCGGGCGCCTTCTGGCAGGGCGCGGCGGCCATCTTCGTCCACTTCGCCCCGCGCAATCGCGCGCTGCTCGCCCGGCGCGACGAGTTGCAGGCGCGGATCGACGGCTGGCACGCGGCGAATGCCGGCAAGCCGGTGGACGCGGTGGCCTATCAGGCATTCCTGCGCGAGATCGGCTATCTGGTGCCCGAGCCGGCGCCCTTCACCATCGGCTCGGACCATGTCGATCCGGAGCTGGCGAGCATGGCCGGGCCGCAGCTCGTCGTGCCGGTGCTCAACGCGCGCTTCCTGCTCAACGCCGCCAACGCCCGCTGGGGCAGCCTCTACGATGCGCTCTACGGCACCGACGCACTGCCCGGCGCCGCCAGGTCCGGCGGTTATGACCGGGAACGCGGCGCGCAGGTCATCGCGTGGGCGCGGGCCTTTCTCGACAAGGCCGTGCCCCTCAAGAGCGGCTCTTGGGCGGACCTGCGCGATGTCAGCGAGGGCATCGCCCTTCGCGACGAGAGCCAATATGTCGGCCGCTCCGAACACAGCTTCTTTTTCCGCAACAACGGCCTTCATATCGAGATGCTGTTCGACGGCGATCATCCGGTCGGCCGCGACGATCCCATCCATCTTGCCGATGTGATCCTGGAGGCAGCGCTCTCCACTATCGTCGATCTGGAAGATTCGGTCGCGGCGGTCGACGCGGCGGACAAGGTGGCGGCCTATGCCAACTGGCTCGGCCTCATGAAAGGCGATCTCGAAGCGACCTTTGAGAAGGGCGGCAAGACGCTGACCCGCCGGCTGGCGGCGGACAAGAGCCTCACCGGCCCGGACGGCGCGCAGATCACGCTCAAGGGCCGCAGCCTGCTGTTCGTGCGCAATGTCGGCCATCTCATGACCACGCCCGCGCTCCGCCTGCCCGATGGCAGCGAGGCGCCCGAGGGCATTCTCGATGGTATCCTCACCAGCCTGATCGCGCTGCACGACCTGCGCGGTAACGGCGCTTTCCGAAACAGCGCCACTGGCAGCATCTATATCGTCAAGCCCAAGATGCACGGGCCGGAGGAGTGCGCCTTCACCGACGATCTGTTCGACGCGATCGAGGATCTGCTGGAGCTGGAACGCCACCGCCTCAAGGTCGGCGTGATGGACGAGGAGCGGCGCACCTCCGCCAATCTCGCCGCCTGCATCCATGCGGTGAAGGACCGGGTAGTGTTCATCAACACCGGCTTCCTCGACCGCACGGGGGATGAGATTCACACTTCGATGCGCGCCGGGCCGATGATCCGCAAGGGCGACATGAAAAGCGCCGCGTGGATCAGGGCCTATGAGGACCGCAACGTGCAGATCGGCCTCGCCACCGGCTTTGCCGGCCGCGCGCAGATCGGCAAGGGCATGTGGGCTGCGCCGGACCGGATGGCGGACATGCTGGCGCAGAAGATCGGCCATCCGCAGAGCGGCGCCAACACCGCCTGGGTGCCTTCGCCGACCGCCGCGACGCTGCACGCCACCCATTATCACGCGGTCGACGTGACCGCCCGGCAGGCCGAGCGCGCGTCCGAGCCGGTCGCCCCGCTGGCGGACCTGCTCACCATCCCCGTCTCGCCCGGCACCAACTGGTCCGGGGACGAGGTGCGCGCCGAGCTGGAGAACAACGCGCAGGGCATTCTCGGCTATGTCGTGCGCTGGGTCGATCAGGGCATCGGCTGCTCCAAGGTGCCGGACATCAACGACATCGGCCTGATGGAGGATCGCGCGACGCTGCGTATCTCCTCGCAGCACATTGCCAACTGGCTGCTCCACGGCGTCTGCACCGCCGCGCAGGTCGACGCCGCGTTCGAGAAGATGGCCGCCAAGGTCGACGCCCAGAATGCCGGCGATCCGCTTTACACGCCGATGGCCGGCAACCCGCAAAGCATGGCGTATCAGGCCGCCCGCGCGCTGGTATTCGAGGGCCTCACCCAGCCCAACGGCTATACCGAGCCCCTCCTCCACGGCTGGCGCGCGAAGGTGAAGGCGCGGGGGTAGCAGGCGGCGCTTGGGGCATTCGCCGCGTCACTGGCGCGCAAACCCCGTTCTGTCGAGCGAAGTCGGGATACGTCCGGCCCGGCGCGCGCCCTCGGGAAAGGGCCATCCATCCGCCGCTTGCACCGTCCTCCTGCGCAGGCAGGAGCCTAAGGGAGAAAAGAACCGCTCATGCGCTCCGGGCTCCTGCCTGTGCAGGAGCACTGGCTGCTTCAATTCGACCGCGTCGGGTCCGTCATCGGCCCCGCCATCTCGCGCGGCCCCTCGGTGCGCTGGATCGGCAGGAAGTTGGTCTGCCGCTCGATCATGCGGTGGACGACCGGCTCGCGCTCGTCGACGCGCAACTGGCGCAGCGCCAGGCTGTTTTCGGCGTCGGCATTGGTGCGGCGCGTGTTGTGGCGGACATAATCGAGCCAGGTCGGCACGTCGTAGCGCTCGATCCAGAGCTGCGGATCGGCGAGGTCGCGCAGCAGCGTCCAGCCCCGCGCGCCGTCGCGCAGGCGGATGCGCCGCCGCTCGTTCATCACCGAGAGGAAGGCGGGAATGTTCCCCTCCGGGATGCGATGCTCGATCGTCACCACGATCGGCCCGCTGCGGCCCTCCACCGGCACGGTGGTGTCGGGCTCGCGCCAGCGGTCCTGTGGGTCGAGATTGGCCGCGCCGATCGCCGGCATCCGCCAGCGCAGCCCCGCCGCCAGGCCGACGAGCTGGAGCAGGGCAGCGACATGCAGCGCATCGACCGCTCCGTGCCCGTCCGCGATCACGCCGAACAGCCAGCTCCCGCCCGCCATCGCGCCGAACACCGCCATCTGGTAGAGCGCCAGCGCCCGCGCCACCACCCAGCGCGGTGAGGCCATCTGCACGCTGACGTTGAAGGTGGAGAGCGCGATCACCCAGCCGGCGCCCGCCAGCACCAGCGCCAGCAGCGAGGGGACGAGATAGCGGCTCACTCCCGTCGCGCTGGCGCCGATGGCGACGGCGAAGGCGGCGATCGCCACCACCCCCTCGGTCGAGAAGCGGGTGCGCAGCCATCGGCTGGAGAAGGCGCCGCCCACCGCGCCGAGGCCGAAGCAGCCGAGCAGCAGGCCGTAGGTCATCGGGCCGCCGCGCACCACGTCGCGCGCCACCAGCGGCATCAGCGCGGGGATGGCGCTGGCCGCCACCCCGAACAGCGCCGCGCGCAGGATCACCCGGCGGATCGAGGGCGACATGGCGACGTAGCGGATGCCCGCGCCCATCGCCACGCCCAGCCGCTCGCGCGGCAGCACCCGCTCGGGCACCCGCGGCTGCCAGCGCCACAGCACCGCGATCAGCCCGATATAGCTGACCGCATTGATGAAGAACGCCGCCGCTGCGCTGCCCACGGCGACGATAGCGCCGCCCAGCGCGGGCCCTACGCTGCGCGCGATGTTGAACCCCATACTGTTGTAGGCGACGGCGCTCGGCAGCGCCGCGCGCGGCACCATGTCCCCCACCGACGCCTGCCAGGCAGGCGAGTTCATCGCCGTGCCGCAGCCGATCATGAAGGTGAGCGAGAGCAGTAGCCATGGCGTCAGCAACCCCTGCCACGCGGCGAGTGCGAGGATCAGCGAGACGGTGAGCATGAAGCATTGTGCCGCCAGCATCACCTTGCGCCGGTCGACATTGTCGGCCACCGCGCCGGCCCACAGCGAGAGCAGCATGATTGGCAGGCTGGTCGACGTCTGCACCAGCGCGATCATCTGCGGCGAGGCGCCGATCGCGGCCATCATCCAGGAGGCGCCGACCGCCTGGATCAACCCGCCGAAGTTGGAGATCATGCTGGCGGTCCACACCGCACGGAAGATCGGCAGCGAGAAAGGGCTGGGGGCGGGCGGAGAAGGGGCGGTCGTTTCGGCGCTCATGCTCCCTCTATGCACGGAGTGGAGAAAAAGTGCCTCATCTGTTGGCGATTATATCGCTGGTGGACAAGCCCCGTCGGTGTGGCGGTGCATCGCGTCTGGCAAGCGGCGTATTTCGGAGCTTGTCCGCCCGAGCATGCGAGCATGAGAGAGAAGTTGTGCTCCTGCGCAGGCAGGAGCCCAGGGCCCAGCCGCCGTGCCTTGCCGCCCCGGGTTCCTGCCTGCGCAGGAACACACCATGGCCGAAGCGGGCGTGTCCTGCCGAGACGGGAGAACGCCGTTCGTGTCGGGATGGCTTCCCCAATCCGGGACCGCCATCCAGCCCCACAACCACCGCAAGACCCGCCGCAATCCCCGCCGACCGTTGACGTCATCCCGCCGACATCCGATATGCAGGGCATGGAGAAGCTCAATCTGACGGAAGCCGAATGGCGCGAGCGCCTCACGCCCGAGCAATATCATATCCTGCGCGAGCACGGCACCGAGCCGCGCTTCAGCGGCCCCTATAACGGCAACAAGGAGGCCGGCGTCTATCACTGCGCGGGCTGCGGCCTGCCGCTGTTCGAGTCGACCCGCAAATATGAGAGCGGCTCGGGCTGGCCCAGCTTCACCGCGCCGATCACGGGCGATGCGGTGAGCGAACTGGTCGATGCGAGCCACGGCATGCGCCGCGTCGAGATTCGCTGTGCGCGCTGCGAGGGCCACCTCGGCCATGTCTTTCCGGATGGGCCCGCACCCAATGGGCTGCGCTACTGCATGAACAGCGCCTCGCTCGCCTTCGAGCCGGGCGAGCGCTGAAACACCCCGTCCCTTGCGTTATTCAGCCCTTGTAAAGCTGGGGAGCGCTTGTAGGGCATGCGCAATATGAGGGCGGAGCAAGGCAGGGCATGGCCAGAACGAAGTCGGTGAGCCGCGTGCGGCTCTGGGCCGTCCGCCTCCTCAAGATCGGTATCGGCGCCGGCATTGCCGGGCTGATCGCGCTGGTCGTCGCGGTGGTCATCGCCATGCAGTCGCTGCCCAGCTTCGATGCGCTCAAAAGCTCGCCCAACGGCCAGATGATCCGTGTCCACGCGGCGGACGGCACGGTGATCGTCTCGCTCGGGCCGAGCTACGGCCGCTGGCTTTCCGCCGGCCAGATCCCGGAGGTGATGACGCGCGCGCTCGTCTCGGTGGAGGACAAGCGCTTCTACATGCACCCCGGAGTCGATCCGGTCGGCCTCGCCCGTGCGGTGTGGGTCGGCTATGTCCGGCGCGGTGAGGGGCGGCGGTTGCAGGGCGCGTCCACCATCACCCAGCAGCTCGCCCGCAACATCTTCCTCAACAACAGCTATTCGGCTGGCCGCAAGCTGCGCGAGATGGTGCTGGCGCTGGCGCTGGAGCGCAAGTTCAGCAAGGAGCAGATCCTCGAACTCTATCTCAACAAGGTCTATTTCGGCGGCGGCGCCTATGGCGTGGACGCGGCGAGCCGCAAATTCTTCGGCCACAGCGCCACCACGCTCGATCTAGCTGAGGCGGCGGTCATCGCCGGGCTGGTCAAGGCGCCCTCGCATTATTCGCCCACGGCGGACGTGGAGGCGGCGACCGGCCGCGCCGGTGTGGTGCTGGACGTGATGGAGGCCAATGGCGACATCACCAGCGCCGAACGCGCCGCCGTGGATCTGGAGGGCGTCCACATGGCGCCCGAAAAGGCGCAGGACAGCGTGCGCTACTTCACCGACTGGGTGCTGCCGCAGCTCGACAATCTGATCGACGAGCGCGACCAGCCGCTGGACGTTTACACCACCATCGACCTCAAGCTTCAGCGCGCGGCGGTGGCGGCGATCAAGGCCAATGTGCCCGGCGGCGCGCAAGGCGCGCTGGTCAGCCTGGACCGCGACGGCGCGGTGCGCGCCATGGTCGGCGGGCTGGATTATATCAGCTCCAACTATAATCGCGCGACCACGGCCGAGCGCCAGCCCGGCTCGGCCTTCAAGCTGTTCGTCTATCTGACCGCTTTGGAGGCTGGCTATACCCCGCAGACGCCGGTGAACGACAGTCCCGTCACCATCAACGGCTGGAGTCCGCGCAATGACAGCCGGCGCAATGTCGGCGAGATCGACGTGCGCACCGCTTTCGCTTATTCGATCAACACCGTGGCGGCCAAGCTGGGCATGGAGGTCGGGTTCCCATCGGTTGCCGACATGGCGCGGCGCTTCGGTATCTCGACCACCATCAACACCCATCCCTCGATGGTGCTCGGTACGTCGGAAGTGCATGTCATCGACATGACACGCGCCTTCGCATCCGTGGCGCGCAAGGGCATCGCAGTGGTGCCCTACGGCATCCTCAAGGTCGCCACGGCGGACGGCGAGGTACTCTACGAGCATAAGGACGATACCAGCCGCGTGCTGGTCGCGCCGTGGGTGGCGGCGAGCATGACCGATCTTATGCAGACGGCGGTCAACACCGGCACCGGCCGCGCGGCGCAGATCGGCCGGCCGGTCGCGGGCAAGACCGGCACCACCAGCAGCAACAAGGACGGCTGGTTCATCGGCTTCTCCAGCGGCCTCACCACTGGCGTGTGGATGGGCCGGGACGACAATCGCGCCATTCCCGGCCTCGCCGGCGGCCGCGCGCCCGCGCGCGCCTTCGCCGCCTATATGCAGGTCGCTACCGCCGGCCGCCCGGTCGAGAAGTTCGAGACCGAGGTGACGCTGCCCGAGTGGCAGCTGGAACCGGATGAGGAGGCCTATGGCCAGCCCGACAACGGCATGATGGTCGACGAGGACGGCCTCCCGCTCGACCAGCCGCCTGCCGACGGCGCCGCGCCCGGCACGCCTCCCGCCTCACCCGAAGGCGCCGCCGGCGAGGCCCCCCAGCGCATCGACCAGCGCTGGATCGACGAGGTGCTCGGCCGCAGCCCCGGCCGCGCCCAGCCGCAACCTCCCGCGCCATCGCAGCAACAACAGCCCGCGTCTGCGTCCCCACGCCCCGCCGCGCCGCCGCCCCAGCCCCAGCCCCAGCAAACCCGGCCGTAACGCCCGGGTTGAAAATCACCCGGGCCCCTGTGCAGGCAGGAGCCCGGGCGGCAACGCACACTGGCGGAAGCAGCCGCTCTCCACCCAAAAAGGACCGATTCGGCCCCTTCTACTCGTTGGCAAAAACCCGTTTTCGTACGCTAAAAGTGTCTAAATCACCCGGTAGCGATGCAGCCCCGCCCCCTCGCGCCGAAGCCAGGCCCGTGCCGCCTCCGGATCTCCCGATGCGATCGTGTGGACGAACGCATGAAACTCCGATCCGTGATTCATATGCCGCAGATGCGCGACCTCATGCGCCACCGTCGCCAGCCGCACGAACGGCGGCGCCAGGATCAGCCGCCAGCTATAGCGGATGTCGCCGCGCGCCGAGCAACTCCCCCACCGCCCGCGCGGATCGCCGATTGAGACGCGCCCCAGCGGCAGGCCATGGGCGGCGGCAAGCGCCCGCGTTTCTACCGTCAGGGCTGCCTTGGCCTCCGCCTTGAGCCACCGGACGACCCGCGCGCCGGCATGCACTGCCGGCCCGCCAACCAGCAGCCGGTCGCCCTCGCGCCGCACCTGTCGCCCCGTGCCGCCGGTCGCCACGATCCGCAGCATCGCGCCCTCCACCGGCAGCGAAGCCCCGTCGCCCAGCAGCACAAGGCCCGCCGTGCGCCCGCGCTGCCCTTCTATCCAGTCCGATTGCTCGCCCGCCCAGGCCAGAGCGCGCTTGAGCGCCGCACGGGCCGGGATGGTCAGTAGCGCCCGGTCGGCCAGCCCGTCGAAACGCAGCCGCATCCGCCGCGCGCGGGCATGGCGCTGGACGATCAGCGGCACCGCCTCGCCATTGGCGAGCCTCAGCACATGCTCAGAGCGCGCGCTCGACAATATGATGCTCCAGGTCGCCGGCCAGCGTCTCCGAGATCGTCCAGCCGCGCACCGACATGCCGGCACGATGCACCGCCTCGCGGTCGCCGCAGACGAGATAGTGCCACTCCGGCAGCGGCTGCCCCTCTGCCCGCAGCTTGTAGGCGCAGGTGCCCGGCAGCCACTCGATCGTCTTGAGCCGCGCCGGCGTCAGCCTCAGGCAATCGGGCACGAAGGCGCGGCGATGGCGATAGTTGCTGCATTGCGCCGTGGCGCGGTCGAGCAGCCGGCAGGCGACATTTGTGGCATAGACGCGGCCGGTTTCGCTATCTTCCACTTTATGCAGGCAGCATTTGCCGCAGCCGTCGCACAGCGCCTCCCACTGCGCGCGGTCGAGCGTTTCGAGCGGCTGCTCCCAGAAATTCATTTGACGAAGCGGATCAGGAAATCGCGCACGCTCTCGGGCGATCCGCTGTTCTTCTTGCCCGGCGTGCCATCGTCAACCGGGACCATTGCGATCGGCTTGCCGTCCGGACCAAAGAGATAGGGAGTGCGGCTGTGGCTAACGAGATAGTCCTGTGTCGCGGCCGGGTTGCCCTCCTTGCCCGCCACCACGACGAAGGCTTTCTTGACCGCCTCGATCTGCTCGGGTGTGCCGGTGAGGCCGATCAGCTTGGGATGGAACGCGGCGACATAGGTCTTGACGACCGCCGGCGTATCGCGCTGCGGATCGACGGTGATGAAGATCGGCTGCACCTTGGCGGCGGCCGATGGTTCGGCTTTCTCCAGCAGGCGGTAGCCGGCCATGATCCGCGTGAGATCGAGCGGGCACACGTCCGGGCAGTAAGTATAGCCGAAATAGACGATGCGATACTTGCCGGCGAGATCCGCCCAGCGCACCGTCTTGCCGTCCTGATCGGTCAAGGCGAAATCGCCGCCGATGCTCGCGCCCACGAGATCGCCCTCGTCGTCGGCGCTCCCGCCGGTGCCCGGCTGGCACCCGGCCAACAGCAGTACGGGGAGCAGGAGGGCGGCGAGACTCTGGCGGGCTTTGTTCATGGCGCAGCCAGCCATGCCCTGCTATTGGGGCCGGTGCAACCGCATTGGGCCATGGATCGGAAGGGGGCAGGGACGTGACGCAGCATCGCCGGGATATGCGGGGGCGTGGGCGCGCCCGGTCGCTGATGCTGGCCGCGGCGGCATTGCTCGGTATGTTCGCAGCGCTGCCGGCGGCGGCGCAGTTTTCGGACAGCTACAAGTTCCTCGAAGCGGTCCGCAAGGGCGACAACGATGCCATCGTCAAGGCGCTGGAGCAGCCCGGCGTCACTCCGGTCAACACCAAGGACAAGACCACTGGCGAGACCGCGCTGATGATTACCATCGGCCGGCGCGATGTGACCTACACCCGCTACCTTCTCTCGCGCGGAGCCCGGCCCGACCTTACCGATAATGACGGTCGTAGCCCGCTGATGCTGGCAGTCGAGAAGCGCTTCATCGAAGGCGCGGAGATGCTGCTCGGGATGAAGGCCAATCCCAACCAGGCCAACAGCAGCGGCGAGACGCCGTTGATCCGCGCGGTACAAATGCGCGATCTGGCGATGGTCCGCCTGCTGATGACCGCCGGCGCCGATCCCGACAAACGCGATGCGCTCGCCGGCCAGTCCGCCATTGATTATGCCCGCCGAGGCAACCCCGTGCCCGGTATGCTCGATCTGCTCACCGCCAAACAACAAGCACCCCGGAGCAAGGGCGTGCAGGGACCGACGCTGTAGCGAGGTGGAGTAGGCGGCGACTGCGCCGGTATCCACTCTGCTCTTGGAAGCATGCGCTCATGCGAAAGCCAGGGCGCAAGGCGCGGTAAGGGTGGCAGGCTCCTGGGCTCATACTTTCGCAGGAACACTATGCTGCCTCCGCAATGGCGAGGGGCTCTACCCGAATGCCAGGCAAAGCTGGTGCTCTACCTCACCCGGTTGTTCCGTGCTGTCGGGATCGACCAGGTTGGAGAGGCCGAGGCCGAGCAGGCGCGCGCCGATGGGTAGCGGCAGTTGGGCGCGAAGCAGATCGGCACCGATCGCTCGCAGGTCCTCGGCGCCGGCCAGCGGCGCGGTGAGTGTGCGTGAGCGGGTGAGGATGCGGAAATCGCCGAGCTTCAGCTTCAGGGTGACGGTGCGGCCGGAGGCACGGGCCTTGCCCAACCGCGTCCACAGCCGCGCCGCGATTTGCTCAAGCTCGGCCAGCAACAGCTCCTCGGCACCGATATCGCTGCCAAACGTATCCTCGACGCTGATCGACTTGCGCGCCTCACGATCGCGGACTGGCCGCTCGTCGATGCCGCGCGCGGCGCCGTGATAGAAAGCGGCAGCCTTCCCGAAATGGCGTTGTAGCGCTTCCAGCGGCCATGCCTTCAAGTCCGCACCGGTGCGGATGCCAAGCGCGGTCATGCGCTGCGCCGTGACTGGACCGACGCCGTGGATACGCGCCACCGGCATCGCGGCCATGAAGGCTTCGGCCTCCCCCGGCTTGACCACGCACAGGCCGTCCGGCTTGTTCTGATCCGAGGCGAGCTTGGCGATGAGCTTGTTCCACGAAACGCCGGCCGAAGCGGTGAGGCCGGTTTCCTCGTGGATCAGGCGACGGATTTCCTGCGCGATGTAGGTGGCCGAGACGATGCCGAGCTTGTTGTGGGTGACGTCGAGATAGGCTTCGTCCAGCGAGAGCGGCTGGATGATGTCGGTGAACCGCTCGAAGATCGCCCGGACCTGCGCCGAGACGGCGCGATAAGCATCGAACCGCGCGGGCACGAAGATGAGATCCGGGCATAGCCGCCGTGCTTGGCCGCCGGGCATGGCCGAGCGCACGCCGAACACTCGTGCCTCGTAACTTGCCGCCGCGACGACTCCACGCGGGCCTGCCCCGCCAACCGCGACCGGCTTGCCGCGCAATGCCGGATCGTCCCGCTGCTCGACCGAGGCATAGAAGGCATCCATATCGACATGGATGATCTTGCGATGCTGATCGGTCTCCTCAGCCATGGCCCTGCTTATGCCACGCCGCCTTTTGGAACGGAAGTGGAACATCGCTGAGGGTGAAATGTCTGACAGACTACGGACCACTGCGACAATCGGCTTTCCCCGCGGCGGCCCATCCAACTGGCCCGCGCGGCACGTTGGCTCAATCGCCAGTCCCGAGCTTCAATCCCTTGAGCGCGGCGAAAGGCCCGGCTTCGCCTTCGGTCAGCACACCCATGGCGCGCAACTTTTCGTCAGCGTCCGCCACGCGCGGATAGGGATCGAGGTTGAGCGCCAGCGTTTGCGCTACCGTCTCGCCAAGGTCGATGCGCTCGTCCTCCAGCGGCAGCAGATCGCAATCGGCCTCGCTCAGTTCCAGTTCCTCTTCGTCGATCGTATCGAGGCCGCGCACGAAGCGGACCGCGATATCGGCGGTGATGTGCGCCGGCACATCCTCATCGGTCGCGACGCAGGCCTGGATGAGGTTGGCGGTGAGCGTACCGGTGACGCGGCAGCCGGCCGTCTCCGGCGCGACGCGCAGGCTTGCCTCCAGCGCCGTAAGCGCGCGCAGGCCGAAGCGCCGGACCAGCGCTGCGCGTTCCGCATCGGTGGCGGCGATGATGCGCTCGCGCGTCCCGTCGCCAAACTCGCTGGCACGGACGATGCGGGAGAACTCGGGCGGCGGAGGGATGGTCATCGACTGGGTCCTCAATCGTCCAGACGTGCCGCGAGCAGATCGTCGAGATCGCGCGTCGCCAGCATTGTCACAAAGGCGCGCAGCCGCCCGGCGACATGCGCCAGTTCCGACGCTACCGGCTCCATGCCGCGATAGAGGTTGCGCGTGAGCGCCTCCTCCAGCGGTGCCTCGCCCGCGAAGCCGGCGCGATAGGCCGCGAGCCGTCCGCCTAACGCACCCACCATTCGGCCGACCTGCTTGCCGACCACCACGTCGCCGAAGCCGATCTGTCGTATCTGGCCGTCCATATCCTCGATGAACAGCTCGGTGAGCTTGACCGACTCGGCCTTGGCATCGAGCGCGTCGAGCCGCAACAGGATGGCGGAGAGGATCGCGGCGATCATGTCGAACCGCCCGTCGATCGTGTCCGCGACGCCGCCTTCCAGATACCAGTGCGGTGCGCGTGCAAGGGCGATGGCGGCGGCATAGAGCGGCCGCAGTGCCGCGCGTTCATCCTTGCGGGTGAACAATGTCGAAAGGAGGCTCATTCTCGGTTCAGCTTTCCTGCTGCACAGGTCGAAGGGGTAGGGCCGCTCCCCGCATTCCCGGTCCGCAGCCGATTGCATATTGATTGCGGGGGCCGGCAATGCAATGGGCAATGGCGGCGGCACGGCCATGATGGTTTTCGCGAGGATGAAGCAGGAGATGTGCATGCAGCGTGGCATAGGGCGACCGCTTCTGGTCGCGGGCGCGGCGTCCGCGCTACTGCTCGCGGGCGGCTGCACGCGCGTGCGGACCCATCAGGGTTTCCTCGCGGACAATCTGATCGTCAGCTCGGTGCTGCCGGGCGTGGACAACAAGGCGTCTGTCGAGGGATCGCTCGGCCGGCCGACCTTCGTCTCCCAGTTCGGGCCGGAGCGCTGGTATTATGTCTCTCGTGATACACGGGCGCTTGCCTTCGCCTCACCGCGCCCGACCGACCAACTTCTCGTCACCGTACAGTTCGATTCGGCCGGCAATGTCGCCAGTATCGACCGCAACACCTCGCTGGAGCAGGTCGCCAACATCTCGCCGGTTGGCGACAAGACGCCGACGCTCGGTCGTAAGCGCAGCCTGCTGGACGAGATTTTCGGCAATATCGGCGCGGTCGGCGCCGGCGGCATGGGTGGTGCGGCCGGCCCGTCCGGTCCCGGTCCGAACGGGGGCTGAGCGGGAACGCTTTTCAAGGTCGATCACGACTCCTATTGAACGCGTTTCGGCATCCATTGCGCCGTTTGAGCCTGATCCGGAAGGCGATGGATGCTGGCAAGGTCTGCATGGCACGCCTTCCAATCCTCGTTGAGGGTGCTCCACCTGACGGCCGTCTACCAAAGCGTGGGCGCTCGACACTGTTTAGCCAAGGCTGCCTAAGACGGATCACCCTTACGCTCCAGTGCTCGTCCATGGCGGCTTCGCGCGTTGTTCCGCCTGAGCTGTCGGTATGCGGCGTGCTGGCTCGCGCTAACCCGTCTTTCTCATCCTCGCCGGTCCGAGCGGTGCTTTGCGCGGCCGGCCGCTGGTTTCCCTTGCATTTACGGTGATATTGACATCAAATCCAAGGCTTGAGGGAGAGCCGCGATGCAGCATATCGGCGATCTGCAGCCTATCAGGCCGCCGGATTACATGGTCGATCACGCCCCTCACGGCCGCTACAGCGCGCGCCGGAGCCGTTGGCGGCTATCCCTCGGTGCGCTGGAGTTGGGGTTCGACCGGGCCAGCGAGCGAATCGAGGCGGAGACGCCCCGCCCCGCCTCGCCCGGGCCGCAGCCGGATTTCGGCTGGCGGCTGATGGCCTTGGTTGGCACGCTCACCACCGCCGCCTTGCTACTCGCCGTCGCCGGCTGGCTCTGGTCGACGCGCGGCGGGAGTATCATGGGCGGCGAGACTGTTTCGGCCGCCATCATCGACCGGGCTGGCGCCGACCTCGCCGCTTCCGCGGCCTCGGCCGGGCCGGCAGGCCCTACCGTCATCCCCACCGCTCGCAAGCCCGTGCATCTGCGCGCCGTCATTGAACAGCGCAAGGCTGCTCCTGCCATGGCACCGGCACCGCGAGCCGCCGTGCCGATCGCGGACGGGCGGGCGATCCGGCCACAGCCACCAGTAGAGAGCGGTCGCGCCGTCTCCGCGCCGGACGAGGCGATCATCAACTCGGGCAATTTCCTGCTCATCCCGCCGGTAGCGCGCGCCGTCGCGCAGGCCATAGGGAGCGGCGAGGCGCAAAACTGGGTTGCCGGCGATTATCATGGCGTGGTGGTCGTCGGCGAGGCCGTGCCGCGTGACGGCAAGGCCTGCCGCCAGGGCACCGTACTGTTGCGGGACGGCTCCGCCCAAGGGCGGACCCAACGCTTCGAGCGCTGCACCGCTACCAAAGGCTGAGTTGCTGGCAGAGCGTGTTGGGCGATTGGGGCGGCGCCTTGCGTCGCGGTCTATAGCTATGGTGCTCCGCCGACATGAACAGAGAGGCCTTGCTATTTTTATTTGAGACCACTGTGCTCCGCGCAGGCAGGAGTCCGGGGCCTACCGCCGTTCCTTCTCCGGGCGCCGGTCTACGCAGGCGCACGGCGGTTCGCTTTGCCGCATCGAGCATGCTCGCCACAAACCACTCTGCCGGGCTTGGACAAGCTAATGGAAATCCCGAGAGCGCGGCAGCAGACGCACGTTGCGCGGATGCGAGGAAGCGCGTGCTCGGGCGATGCGGCGCGCTGGCTGGGGGTGCAGGAACACGTCGGCCCGGCTGAGCTGTGGGGTGGACATATGGATCTGTGAAAGGTGAGCGAGCAGGTCCGAGCGGTCGATCACGCGACTCGCCATTACGTGCACTACGCCCTCGCGGCTGCGTTGCACCTCGCCGTCGACGATCATCAGCCGCGCAGCCATCACCGCTCGCCGGTAGCGCTCGAACCGACGTGCCCACAACACGATATTGGCGATAGCGTCCTCATCCTCCAGCGTGATGAAGATGGCATTACCCTTGCCCGGCCGCTGGCGTACCAGCACCACACCGCCGATACGGACATGCGCGCCGGCCTTGGCCGTGCGCAGATCACGGCAGGGGGTAACACCTTCTGCCGTGAAGAACGGTCGTAGCAGCGTCATCGGATGCGCCTTCAGCGAGAGGCGATGAGTCTGGTAGTCGGCCGCGACATGTTCACCCAGTGTCATCGGCCGCAGGGCGACGGCGGGTTCCTCGCCCAGTTCGCGCGCGCGGGCAGCGGCGAATAGCGGTAGCTCCTCGGTTGGCATGCGGCGCACCTCCCACAAGGCGGCGCGGCGATCCCGCCCCAGCGAGGCGCAGGCATCGGCATCGGCGAGCAGATGCAGCGCGCGGGTGGGCAGGCCGGCGCGGCGGGCAAGCTCCTCGATGCCGGTGAAGGGGCCACCTGTCGCGCGAGCATCGATAATGGCATTCGCCCAATCATCATTGAAACCATCAATCTGGCGAAAGCCGAGACGCAGGGCCAGAGCGGGTTTCTCCGTCTGCCTGGTAGGAGATCGCTCATATGGGCGATCCCTCGCGGCGGCTCCGTGCATGTTGAGTGCCGCACCGGCGGCGCAAGGCTCCAGCCCATTGTCCCAATCGCTGGCATTGATGTCCACGCCGCGCACCGCCACGCCATGTTTGATCGCGTCGCGCACGAGCTGGGCAGGCGCATAAAAACCCATCGGCTGCGAATTCAGCAATGCGGCGGCGAAGACCGCAGGATGGTGGCATTTGAGCCATGCCGAGAGATAGACCAGCCGGGCAAAGCTCTGCGCGTGACTCTCCGGGAAGCCGTATGAGCCGAAGCCCTCGATCTGCTTGTAGCAGCGCTCGGCGAAATCACGCTCATACCCGCGCCCCACCATGCCGCCGATCATCTTGTCACGGAACCGATCGATCGTGCCGACATTGCGGAAAGTCGCCATGGCGCGGCGCAGGCCGTTGGCTTCATCCGGCGTGAAGCCTGCCGCGGTGATGGCGAGCTTCATGGCCTGTTCCTGAAACAGCGGCACGCCGAAGGTCTTGTCGAGCACCTCGCGTAGCTCGTCCTGCGGATAGGCTAGGCCGGGTGAGGGGAAGTCGACCCTTTCCTCGCCATTGCGCCGCCGCAGATACGGGTGGACCATATCGCCCTCGATGGGGCCGGGCCTAACGATTGCGACCTGCACGACGAGATCGTAGAGAGTGCGCGGCTTGAGGCGCGGCAGCATGTTGATCTGCGCGCGGCTCTCCACCTGGAAGACGCCGATGCTGTCGCCTTTGCAGAGCATATTGTAAACGGCGGGATCGTCGGCCTTGAGGTCGATCTCCAGTGTGTGGTTGCCGAGGCCGTGGTTGCGCATGAGCTGGAAACTTTTAGCGAGGCATGTGAGCATGCCGAGCGCGAGCACGTCGACCTTCATCAGGCCGAGCGCGTCGATATCGTCCTTGTCCCATTCGATGAAAGTGCGCTCGTCCATCGCGGCGTTGTGGATCGGCACCAGCTCGTCGAGCCGACCCTGGGTCAGGATGAAACCGCCGACATGCTGTGAGAGGTGGCGCGGCAGGTTGAGGATGCGCTGCACGAAATCGTTGAGCCGCGCGATCTGCGGGTTATCGGGATCGAACCCCGCTTCGGCCGACCGGTCCTGTTTATAGTCGGAATGATAGCTGCCCCAGACGGTGCTTGCCATGCGGGCTGTCACGTCTTCGGAGAGCCCCAGCGCCTTGCCGATCTCGCGTACGGCGCTGCGCGGGCGATAATGAATGACGGTGGCGGCAATACCGGCGCGATCGCGGCCGTAACGCTCGTAGATATACTGGATCACCTCCTCGCGCCGCTCGTGCTCGAAATCGACGTCGATATCCGGCGGCTCGCCTCGCTCGTCGGACAGGAAGCGGGAAAAGAGCAGTTGGTGCGCGGATGGATCAACCGAGGTGACGCCGAGCAGGAAGCAGACGATGCTGTTCGCGGCGCTGCCGCGCCCCTGGCAGAGGATGGGCGGCTCCTGCTTGCGCGCGAACGTGACCAGATCATGCACGGTCAGGAAATAATGAGCATAAGCGCGCCTGCGGATCAGCGTGAATTCCTCGGCGAGGCGTTCCGTCACATCCTTGGGCAGCGAATCGCCGTAACGCGCATGGGCCGCTTGCATGACGAGATGTTCGAGCCAGTCCTGTGCCTCCCAGCCGTGAGGCACCGGCTCGTGCGGATATTCATAGCGCAGATGCTCCAACCGGAAGCCGATGCGTGAGAGAAAGACCTGCGCCTGCACCACAGCGTCGGGGCAGGCGGCGAACAGGTGCGTCATCTCCGCCGGCGCCTTAAGATGCCGCTCTGCATTGGCGATGAGGACGCGGCCGGCCGCCTGCACCGTGGTATGGAGACGGATTGCGGTCATCACGTCCTGCAACGGGCGGTCTTCCGGCACGGCGTAGAGCGCGTCATTGAGGGCGATGAGCGGAACGCCGGCCATGTGCGCCAGCGTTTGCCGGTGGGCGAGTCGGCGCGCGTCGCGGCCCGTCCGTCCCATCGTCGCGCCGAGCCAGACACGGCCTGGTGCTGCCGCCATGAGACGCCGCAGCAAGGTCGGCGTCGAAGGGTCCTCGTCCGAAGGCAGAACGATCAGCAGCAGATCGTCGAGATGTGCGATGAGGTCGTCCAGCGTGAGATGGCACTCCCCCTTCTTCGCACGACGATTGCCCGTGGTGAGCAGCCGCGTCAGCCGCCCCCAGCCATGGCGCGTGGCAGGGTAGGCGATGATATCGCTCGTACCGTCGGCAAAGACGAGGCGCGCACCGGTGACGAGCTGGAAATCGTCGGGCACTGGCTTGCCTTCTTCGCGCAGGGTGGCGATGGCGATCTTGGCGCGCACCACGCCGGCCACGCTATTGCGATCGGCGATGCCGATGCCCGCATGCCCCAATGCGATCGCCCGTGCGAGCATCTCGCCGGGTGAAGATGCGCCGTGCAGGAAGCTGTAGGCCGTGGTGCAGGCCAGCTCGATATAGGGCGATGGCTCGGTCATGGTGCGTCCCGGCGCGGGTGTGACTGAGAAACGGTATCGCGGGGACGACGCGCGACGAATTGCACGGTTTCGTGCAGCCGGGATGTGGGCCCGCCGGGCGCCGGATCAGGCGAACAGGCCATGGACATACCAATGCGGCTGCGCGGTTTCGCGCTCGTAGAGACCGTGGCGGAATAGCCAGAAGCGCCGGCCGCTCTCGTCTTCGACGCGATAATAATCGCGGGTGAGACCAGGATTGCCGGCATGGCCCTCGGGGCGCCGCCACCATTCGGGCGCGATCCGCTCCGGCCCCTCCTGTCGCGCGATGCGATGGAGCGCGCCCCGCCAGCGGAATTGGCGGGGCGGCCCGTCCGGCACCTGCGCGACCGCCTCGACTCGCTCGGGTGGATCGAGCAGGGCGAGTGGGCGCAGCGGCGGCTCGCCGGGGGGTGGAGTAGCCCATGTGAGCGCAGCCTGCGCTTCCTGCCCGTGCGGCACCAGTCGCGCTGCCCGCTCGGGAAGATGAGTGTCGCGAGGCACGAAGCGGCGCAGACAGCCCGGCCCCAGCCGCGCGGCAAGCCGGTCGAGCAGGGCGGCGACATCGGCATCTTGCGCTCGCTCGCCGTTCAAGGCCGCCTGCGCGGCGCCCAGCGTCTCCACCACCGGTACGGCCAGTCGCACCAGATCGAAGCCGAAGCCGGGATCGAGCGGATCGGCCAGCGCCTCGATTCTCTCGCGAAGCAGGCGCAGCACCAGCGCCGGCTCGCGCACCGGCTGGCCGGTTTCGACCGCAAGATCGCGCATCGCTCCGTCGCTGCGATAGAGCCGCGCGGCGAAACGGCGACCGCCCTGATGCCGTTCGGCGAGCTGCCGGCAGGCCAGCGCCAGCAACTCGTCCAGCGCCGCCAGCACCGTTTCGACATGCACGACCGGCTCGGCGAAGCGCCGCTCGACATGGATTGGCGGCGGTGGACGACGCGGCGCGATGCGGCTGTCGAGCCGGCCGAGCAGCCGGTCGCGCACGTCGACCAGCTCTGCCCCGAAGCGCGCGGCGAGCGGTGCTGGCGGCAGATCCGCCAGATCGCCGATGGTAGCGAACCCGGCACGGCGCAGGGCAAGCAGCGCCTCGGTCTCGGCCCGTAATGCGATGAGTGGCAAGCGGCGCACCGCGGCCTCGTCTCCCATCGCACCTGCGCGCAGGGTGTCATCCAGCCGCGCCAGAGCCAGAGCTGCCTCCGGTGTGGCGGCACGCACCGCCCGCGTCCGTAATCCCTGTGCGCGCATCAGCCGTAGCGCGTCGCGGGCGAGCGCAGTCTCGCCGCCGAACAGATGTGCACAACCGGTGATGTCGAGCAGCAGCCCGTCGGGCGGCGCGATCTCGATCATGGGTGTGAACCGGTCGCACAGGTCGGCCAACCGCTCCAGCAGCCGTGTCTCCCCCGCCGGGTCGTGCGGGCGTGCATGGAGAGTGGGGACGCGCGCCCGCGCGTCGGCCAGCGGCATGCCCGGAGTCAGCCCGGCCGCCAGTGCATCCGCATCCAGTGCGTGCAGCCGGAAGGCGCCTCGCTCCTTCACGGTAAAGACGAGCGGCGCCAGCTTAGACGGCGATGTGCCAGCCGGCATTATCGTCGCTCCCGTCCGCCTCATCCGAGGACGGACCAGATCCGCCGCCAGAAAGGGGAAGACGAGCGCCAGGAAATGCCGCCGGCCTGAAACAGCCTGCATCACGATTCCACTCCACGGTCCAGTCGAGCCCCGCCCCGCCGCCGCGTTGGCGCAGCAGTGCAAGAGTCAGCGCCGGGTGGCCGGGCGCATCCGCCGCCAGTGCGACGGATGGGGCGGCTGTCACCTGCCAGCGCGTTCGCGCAGCGCTGGGCGTTGGCCGTGCCCCGCGCGTGCGCACGAGCAGCGGCGTCACGCCCGATGCCTCCGCCGCCAGCGCGAGGCGGCGGCTTGCGGTCAGATCGAGCAGCGCCGGGTTGCCGCCCAGTTCCAGCACCACCGCGCCAAGTCCCGCGCAACGCAGTGCATCCACGCCCGCACGCAGCAGCGCCGCCGTATCGGGCAGCAGACAGAGGATCAGCCGCGCCGGGTTCAGCCCCAGATCGGCGAGGCCCGGCCCGTGCAGCCCGGCCTTGCGCTGCGCCGCTGTTTCGCGCAGCCAGAGGATAGCCGGAGCCGGCGTTGCCACGCGGGTGAGGCAGAGCGCCAGCATCACGGCAGCGGCGAGCGTATTGGCCTCATCCGCACCGTCGCCGGCGAACAGTTCGTGCAGATGCCCCGCCGCCAGCCCGCCGCCCAACGTCCGGTCGATGGCCGGTACGCCGAGCGGATGCAGCCGTGCGGCCGCGTGCGCAGGCGGCGTCGCGCTGGTAAGCGCTCGCTTCAGGGCCGGATGCAGGCGACTCGTCTTACTCATGTTCTCTTTATGTTCTTATATGGGGGTGGAGAGTCAAGCGGTTGGCGGAGGCATCGCTTGCCACCCACTTTTCTATATACGGCAATCCCCAATTCTTAGTGATGTACGCCAATAGATGAAAAATTCATCTTGGCTAACCTTGGAGGTTTTCTCATAGAATTAAATAATTTCAAATAGTTAGTGATTTGGCACGCTTGCTGCAAAGCATCGGGCACAGGCGCCACCGCCTGTCAGATTTCAGACCCGAGGAGACAGAAGATGCTGAAGATCACCACTATTATCGCTGCCGCCACCGCCTTCGCTTTCACTGCGCCCGCTATGGCTGCCCCGGTTCAGGGTTCCACGATGAAAGCCAAGATCATCCAGAAGAACGGCGAGACGCTCTACTGCGTCAAGGAGACGACGACCGGTTCGCGCGTGCCCAACCGCACCTGTCTGACCAAGCAGGAGTGGGAACTGCGCGGCTCGATCGTCGCGGCCGCCAAGAGCGACCACAAGCTTGCGGCCAACCCGCAGACCGTCAACCAGAACTGAGCCCGACTCCCGGCGCCGCTCCCTCCCACGGGCGGCATCAACCGGACCCCGGCCGCGCGGCGCCATAAGCGCCCGCGGCCGGCTCCGTTTTCAGCCCTGCACCATGGTCGCTCTGGCCTGGCGACGGCGCGCAAGGATATTCAGCGCCTCGACCAGTGCCGAGAAGGCCATCGCTGCATAGACATAGCCCTTGGGCACATGCGCGCCGAAGCCTTCCGCGATCAGCGTGGTGCCGATCAGCATCAGGAAGCTGAGCGCCAGCATCACCACCGTGGGATTGCGCTCGATGAAATTGGCGAGCGGTGTCGCGGCAAACATCATCACGCCGACCGCGACGACCACCGCGATGACCATGATGGCGAGATTGTCTGTCATGCCCACGGCGGTGATGATGCTGTCGATCGAGAAGACGAGATCGAGCAGGATGATCTGGCCGATGGCGGCGGCAAAGCCGATGCCGAGCGCGCCGGCATCGAACATATCGTCGCTGGGGTGCGGGTCGATCGTGTGGTGGATCTCCTTGGTTGCCTTCCAGACGAGGAACAACCCGCCAGCGATCAGGATGATATCCCGCCACGAGAAGCCGCGCCCGAACAGATCGACGATCGGCTCGGTGAGTTGGACGATCCAGGCGATCGAGGCGAGCAGCATCAACCGCATGACCAGCGCGAGGCCGATGCCCACGCGCCGCGCCTTCACCCGCTGATGCTCCGGCAGCTTGTTGCTGAGCACGGAAATGAAGATGAGATTGTCCACGCCCAGTACCACTTCCATGGCGATGAGCGTGGCAAGCGCTGCCCAGGCGGCGGGTTCGCTCGCCAGGGCAGCCAGGCCTTCCATCATGTTTTGTCCCCTTTCCGGCGGACTGGAGCGCGGCTTTACGGGCCGCGCGCCCGATCAATATTTCGTGACGATGCTCGAAGTGCCGGATGGAGCCATCCGGCTCGACAAAGCTATTCCCGCTCGCCCGTGAGGCTGAGCAGGAGCTGGAAGATATTGACGAAGTTCAGGTAGAGCGAGAGCGCGCCGAATACCGCCATCTTGGTCTCCGTCTCATGGCCGAGATTCTCAGCATAGCGGACCTTGATGTTCTGCGTGTCCCATGCGGTGAGACCGACGAATACCAGCACGCCGATCACCGAGATGGCGAATTGTAGTGCGCTCGACCCGACGAACAGGTTGACCAGGCTGGCGATCAGCACGCCGATCACGCCCATGATGAGGAAGCTGCCGAATCGGGAGAGGTCCGCCTTGGTCGTGTAGCCATAGAGGCTCATCGCGGTGAACATCGCGGCGGCGATGAAGAAGGTCTGCGCAATGCTCATCCCCGTGAAGACGAGGAAGATGGATGCCATGGAAAGGCCCATTACGGCGCAGAAGGCCCAGTAGGCGGTCTGTGCCGCCTGCGCGCTCATCCGCTCGATGCGGAAGGAGAAGAAGAACACGAAGGCCAGCGGCGCGAACATCGCGACCCATTTGAGCGGCGAACCGAAGATGGGTTGGTAGATGGCCGGGGTGGAAGCGACGAACAGCGCGACGATGCCGGTCAGCAGCACGCCAGAGGCCATATAATTGTAGATGCGCAGCATATGGGCGCGCAGGCCCGCGTCGAAGAGGGCGGCATCCTGCACCGCGCCTCGCCTGAGAAGCCGCTCTTGTTCGTACATGGCAAAAAACCTCGTTTGCTTGTTTCCAAACGAGTGCTCCGCCGCCGGCAATTCCAAGTAATAATCCAGACCGGCATCGAGCGCACTCGATGCGGTCCGACATCACGATCGCATGCGCGATCGCCAGAGGGGCCCGGCCCGCATTGACGGCGAAAATAAGCGGCCCCTATCGGGAAATCAATGCCATGTGCGTGCCCGCGGCGCCTTTTATCCGGCAAATTGCTTGAAAGCCGGGCGCAACAAGCCATCGCTCTTTCCCGGACATGCTGCTAAAGCCCTCCGCAATCGCCGCCGGCGCTGGTGCTGGCACTCGCTGTCGCTATCGAACGAGGGTCCGTGCCCTACACTCCTGAACAGGAAAGATTGGTCGCCGTCGCCGAGCGGATCCGCGCATCGCGAAGCCTCGGCCGTTCGGGGACCCTGCATCGGCTGTTCGACTATCTGCTGGAGCGCACGCTCGACGGCGAGACGCCCAAGGAGATCGAGATCGCCGGCGACGTGTTCGGCAAATCCGGCTCCGATCTACTCGTCGATGCCTCGGTGCGGGTCTATGTCCACCGCCTGCGTAAGAAGATCGAGGACTATTACGCTGACCCCGGCCAGGGCGATGCCGAGCAGCTCACTTTGCCCAAGGGCGAATATCGCTTCCAGCTTACCAGCCCTGGGGTGGAGAGCGTGCCGGTGGTGGCAGAAGAGGGCGGCGCGGCGGAAGTGGCGTCGCTCCCGGCGATACGACGGCGCGAGAGCTGGCTGTTTCTGTTGCTCGGGCTGGTTGCCGGTGGCGCATTGGTGCTCACCGCGACCTGGGCGATGACGCCGCGCGACCCGCTCGACACGGTGCGCGCCTCCAGCGTCTGGCAGCCGCTGATCGAGAGCCGGCGGGCGCTGATCGTGGTGCCGGGCGATTATTACATCATGGGCGAGCGTGATAAGCCCGATACCGATCCCGCGCGGCTGGTCCGCGAATATGCGGTCAACTCGCGCGAGGAGCTGGACGAGTGGTTCATGCGCGAGCCGTCGCTGCGCGAGCGCTATATGGACCTCAACCTCTATTATCTGCCGGTCAGCACCGGCTACGCGCTCAAGACCGTAATGCCGATCATCACGCCCGGTCTTACCGGCGGGCGGGCATCCTGGCTGGTGCCTTCCTCCAAGCTCACCCCCAATCTGCTCAAGGACGGCGATCTCGTCTATCTCGGTCTGCTGAGCGGACTGGGTCTGCTCCAGCAACCGGTGTTCGCCAATTCGCGCTTCGCCTTCGCGGGCAGTTTCGATGAGATCATCGATAGCAAGACGGGCAAGGTCTATATTGCCGATTCTACGGGTGATCCGACGCTGGCCCGGCGCAACTACGCCTATGTCGCCAAGCTCCCCGGTCCCAATGGCAACACCATCGTGATCGTTGCTGGCACGCGCGACCCGGCGCTGCTCCAGGCGGTGGAAATTCTGAGCAGCCCCACCACGCTCCGGCAGCTCCAGGACACGACGCACAGCCGCTATTTCGAGGCGCTCTATGCTGTCGATGGCGTGGGCGAGAGCAACCTACGGGGCACCCTCATCGCCGCCGCGGCCCGCTCCGCAGAAGGCATGTGGGACGCCGAACTGGAAGCTGGCGTCCAGTAGCCTGGCATCGACTGGCAACCGTTACAAATAATCTGTAACGTTGCTGTAACGGCCCTCTACCGTTCATAACTTGTTCGGGCGCGAGCCGCCGTTAGCGCGTGACTGTTATAACAAAACACAGTCAGGCCTTGCCCATGCATTTTTCGCAGCGTCCCAATCTGGTCAGTTGCCTCGCACTGATCGCCGCTACCTTCGCCACCGCCACCCCTGCGTACGCGCAGACGCAAACCGAACCGGCGGATTCCCCTGTCCCTACAGAAGCCGATAACGGAGGGCAGCCCGATATTGTCGTTTTCGGCCGCGGCGAGAACAAGATCGGTGTTGCGGTCGCGGCGAGCGAGGGCAGCGTCAGCGGCTCCGATCTGCTGATCCGGCCGCTGCTCAAGGTAGCCGAACTGCTCGAAGTGGTACCCGGCATGATCGCCGCCCAGCACTCGGGCAGCGGCAAGGCCAATCAATATTTTCTGCGCGGTTTCAACCTCGATCATGGCTCGGACTTCACGACCTATATCGACGGCGTGCAGATGAACCTGCGCACGCACGGCCACGGCCAGGGCTATCTCGACCTCAACGGCCTCATTCCCGAGATCGTCGACCGGGAAGATTTCCGCAAAGGCCCTTATCGTGCCGATGGCGGCGATTTTGCCATGGCCGGCGCGGCCTATTTCCAGACGGTCGACCGGTTCGACGCGCCGTGGATCTCAGCCGAGGGCGGCTCCTTCGGCTGGCGGCGGCTGGCCGCCGGCGGCACAATTTCCACCGGGCAGGCCGGCGCACTTACCCTCGCGGCACAAGCCAAAGCGTATGATGGTCCGTGGCAGGAACCCGAGCGGCTGCGCCACATCTCCGGCTTTGCCAAATACAGCCAACCGCTCGGCAGCGCCGATTTCGCGCTGACGCTGCACGGCTATCATGCGACATGGAACCCGACCGAACAGATCCCGGAGCGGATCATCGGCTCGGCCGTCTGCCCGGACGTGCATTGCTCGCCCGATCCTACCGCCAAGGGCATGACGACACGCTTCATCGGTGACGCGCGGGTCAAGGGCGAGAGCTTCCAGGCCAGCGTTTCGGCGCAATATTACAATTGGTGGATGTTCTCGAACCCCACTTATGCCGACCCGGACGGGACGAGTGCGCAGATTCGCCAGTTCGACCGGCGCTGGATCTTCCAGGCGCGCGGCTCGAAATGGTGGAACCTGGCCGATACGCTCAAGCTCACTGTCGGCGCCGAGGGGCAACTGGACAGCATCGGCAATGTCGGCGTCTATCACACCATCGACCGGGTGTTCGCCGAAAGCCTGGGCGCCTATGAGGTGAACGAAGGCTCGCTCGCGCTCTACGGCGAGGCGGAGTGGACGCCGCTGCCGGGCCTGCGCGTCATCGGTGGCCTGCGCGGCGACCGCTACGCCTATCGTGTTACCGCACGGGATGCCGAAGCGGCCGCGCTCGGCGAAGGCAAGGGGCATGATAGCCTGGTCTCGCCCAAGATTGCGCTGGCCTATGCGGTCGTGCCGCAGCTTGAACTCTATGCCAACTGGGGCAAGGGCTTTCACTCGAACGACGTGCGCGGCTCGGTGACGACGACGCCGGTTCCCGTACTGGTCGACGGCACCGGCAAGGAACTGGGCGCCCGGCTCCAGCTCGGTAGTCTTTCGCTTACCGGCACCTACTGGTGGCTGGACCTTGGCAGCGAGCTGAAATTCGTCGGCGATTCCAATGCAGTCGAGCCGACTGGCGCCAGTAAGCGGCACGGCTATGAGCTGGTCGGCTTCTGGCGGCCGACGAGCTGGCTCGCCATTGACGCCAACTATACGCGCAGCCATGCCCGCTACGATAATGGCGATCATATTCCCAATGCCTTCGAGGATGCCGCGCAAGTCGGCGTCTCGGTGGTGCTGGATCGTTGGAAGGCCTCGTTACGCTATCGTCATCTCGGCCCCTATCCGCTGATCGAGGATAACAGCGTGCGCGACAAGGGCAGCAATGTCGTGAACGCGCGAGGCGCCTATCAGCTTGGTCCGGTCGAGCTGTATGCCGAAGTCGTCAACCTGTTCGACAGCGACGATAAGGACATGGCCTATCATTACGAGTCCTACGTTCCTGCATTCGATGCGGAACCTGTGGAGGGGCGGCTGAGCCGGGTCCTGGAACCCCGGACCCTTCGCATCGGCGCAACCATGAAATTCTGACCTCACGGCACGGCCAGCACCGCGCCGCGAGCGGGGCCGCTTTCAGCGGCTCCACACCGCTCCGCCCCCTGCCTCCCCGCGGGGGCGGAGCACCCTGATAAGGGATTTGGCCGCTACGCGTGACCGGGGTGCCCAGCCGCGCTGACGGGGCGCGTTGTTGCTTCGCTTCGCCAGACGAGCGCAGCCCCCTCTTCTGCGCAAAGCCGCGTGACATGGCCGGGCCGATCGGCAATATATCCCCCGGAACATGCTTCGGGGAGGGAAGGGTCATGGTCTCAGCCTGCGCTGGCGATCCGCGCGCCGGCATACCGCGCGCCGCCGCGACAAGGCGCGCCGCTCCTCGCCATCCATATTCTCACCTTAACCGGCCGCGTCCTGTCTCGCGAGCGTTCTCGCGCTACGGCTCTGCGCGCCCAGCCACTGTTTCCCCGATTGAAAGGAGTCCTGATGCGTAAGATTCTTCTCGGCACGGTTGCCGCCCTCGGCCTCGCCACCGCCGCGACGCCTGCCTTCGCGCAGGGTGGCTGCGACCGCGCCGACCTGCAAAGGGTTGCGGACGGCTATATCGCCGCACAGACTGCGGGCGATGCCGGCAAGCTGCCGATGGGCCAATGGGTGCAATATACCGAGCAGCTCGATTCCTCGGCCAGCATGTCCACCGGCATCCTCTCCAAGCCACAGAAGATCGACTTCCACCGCAGCTTTCTCGACACAGAGAGCTGCTCGGTCTTCTCCGAGGTCATCATTACCGACAAAGCGCATCCCTACGTGCTGGGCACGGTGATCTCGACGCGCGGTGGCGCGGCCAACGCCGTTGATACGCTGATTACCGATGCGGATGACTGGCTGTTTAACGCCGCCAATACGCTCAAATACTCCAAAGCGGAGAAATGGACCGAGATTCCCGTGGCCGAGCGCGATAGCCGCCAGACGATTATCGCCGCCGCCAACGCCTATCTCGATTATTTCAACGACAAGAGCATCACCGTGCCATGGGGTAATCCCTGTGCGCGGCTGGAGGGCGGCCTTTACACCGCCAAGGGTGCGCCGGGCGTTGTCAGCCCGGAGGACAGCTGCGACGTCGGCGTGCCCGCCGACACCAAGCTGGTCGATCGCCGCTATGTCGTGGACGAGACGATCGGTGCTGTTGCGGTGCTGCTGAGCTTCGGCAAGAACCAGTTGCCGGATATCCACAGCTTCCGTGTCGAGAAAGGCAAGATCCGCTACGTCCACACCATCACGGTCTGCAAGACCTTCAACTGCGGTTTCGATGTGCCGGAGCAGCTCAAGACCAGCAGCAAGTAACGTTGCCCGCGCCGAGCCGGCACCTGCTTTTTCCCCGGCGATGCCGGCCTACCATCAGGCCCGGTTTCGCCGGGGTTTTTCGTGCCGATCATCCCGCGTGACGCACCGTCCGTCGACGCGGGGATAGCAGGACGAAGGCGGCAGGCGCATGCGGCTTTCAGGGGGTCGAAAGACCGGTGCGCGGGGGTTTGCGCGCCTTGAAGGGAGAAACCATGCGTTACCAAACCATCGTGCTGGCCGGCCTGGGCGTTCTGACGCTCACCGCCTGCGCACAGAAAGAGCAGGTCGTCGCCGCTCCGCCTCCCCCACCCGGCGCCGTCTCCGGCAGCGTCGCCGCCGACCGTGACGGTGATGGCATCGTCGATGGCTATTACACTTCCGACGGCATCTATCACCCCAACTATGTTCCGCCGCCGCCACCCCCGCCGCCTCCGCCGAGCCGGACGGGAGAACGGGGCTGATCCAGTCTATGTGGGGGGTGCGGTGCTGCCGCATCCCCCTTTTCACCATCGTCATTACCGGCCTTTGCCTCGGCGCGACGCAACCGCTTGTCGCCGCGCCCAAGGCTGCGACCAGTCCGGCCGCTACTGTGCCCGCGGGGCAGGACCCGATTGCGCGCGCAATCCGCAGCAAGGCCGGCGGCGCGCTCAAGCGCTTCTATGCCGAGCGCGGTTTCCGGCCACTGTGGACCAGGGGCAACGCGATCGGTCCCCAAGCTGAGGCGTTGATCGGCTTTCTCAAGACTGCCGATCTCGACGGTCTAAAATCCGCGAAATACGATCCGGATAATCTTGTCGCCGATGTCCGCGCCGCGCGCGGCGGCGATCCGGCTGCCGTGGCCCGCGCGGAACTGGCGCTTTCCGCGGCCTTCGCGCGTTATGTGACCGATCAGCGGCGCTCGGATTCGGAGATGACCTATACCGACCGCGCTCTCAAGCCCAAGCGGCTGAAGGCCGACGCGATCCTGCGCGCTGCTGCATTCCCCAAGGCCTTCCCCGATTATGTCGCGGACATGGGCTGGATGAGTCCGCATTATGTCAGCCTGCGCGCGCTGGTCGGGCGGGCGAAGAAGCAAGGTCTATCCGGCAAGGCCATGGACCGGCTCTATCGCAATCTCGATCGCACGCGGCTGCTGCCTAGCCCGTGGACGCGCCATATCGTGGTCGATGCCTCGTCGGGCCGGCTCTGGTATTATCAGGCCGGCAAGCAGATCGGCATGATGAAGGTCGTCGTCGGTGCACGCGAGACGCAGACGCCGATGCTGGCCGGCATGGTGCAATGGGCCATCCTCAATCCCTATTGGAACGTGCCGACCTACCTCGCCCGCAAGAGCGTCGCGCCCAAGGTGCTGGCCGGACGCTCGCTCAAGTCGTTGCGGATGGAGGCGCTCTCCGACTGGAGCGAGAATGCGCGTCTGCTCGATCCCAGGGCGATCGACTGGACCGCCGTCGCCTCCGGCGCGCAGGAAATCCGCCTGCGCGAGCTGCCGGGGAGCGCCAATAGCATGGGCCGCGTCAAGTTCATCTTCCCCAATGACGAGGGCATTTACCTGCACGACACGCCCGATCGCGCCCTGCTCAAGAAGTCGGATCGGCATTTCAGCAATGGCTGCATCCGCCTGGAGGATGCGGCGGGGCTGGGGCGCTGGCTGCTCGGCAAGCCGATTCCAGCGGCCGCGCCCTCCAAAGCGCCCGAGCAGGCCGTGCCGCTGCGTGCCGGCGTGCCGATCTACCTCACTTACCTCACTGCGACCGCGACCGAGAAGGGCGTGGCCTTCCGCCCCGACATTTATGGACGGGACGAATAGAGCTTGCGCGCGCTTAGCGCTCGTTCCGGTAATCGGCGCGTTCTAGCCGCCGATTTCCTTCACCAGCGCCTGCCCGTCCGGCCCGCTCCAGTCGAGCGCGCCGACGATCCGGGCGACTTCCTGGCCCTTGGCGTCGTAGAGGATCGTCGTCGGCAGCGTGCCGGTGGCATAATGGAAACCCAGCGCATTCTCCGGGTCCAGCCATGTCTTGAGCGTGGTCAGGCTACGCGCTTGCCAGAAGGGCGCGACCCCGGCGGTCTCCTGGTCCTGCGAGATGGCGACGACGGCGATGCCCTTGCCAGCGGCATCGGCGGCGATCTTGTCCAGCGCCGGCAACTCGGCCACGCAAGGGGCGCACCAGGTCGCCCACAAGTTGACCAGCAGCGGTTTGCCTGCCGCGATCTGCTTGAGCGTGGCGGGTGTGCCGTCAAGCGCGGTGAAGGTCTTGTCCGGCATCGCCGTGCCCTTGTGGCTGCGGTCAACGACATGCTTGAACACGTCGCCGCCGGCTTCGGCGCCGGTCGAAGGCGGCACCTCGTCGCTCGTCACCTCATCCGGTGCGGGGGCCGCTGCGTTGCCCGCGCCTTGCGCCGACTCCCCGGATTGCTTATCGCAGCCGCTCGCGGCCAGAGAGAGGCCGGTAAGCACGGCAAGGGCAAGTTTCAGGCGCATGGCAGACTCCGGGAAGAATGGCGCGAACAGCATGTGGGGCGGGCGCTTCGCGCAGGGGCCCGCCGCAGTCATGCGCGAGATAAATGCCTCGCTGCCGTTCGACAAGCGCTTGTGGCGGCAGGATATCGCCGGCTCGATCGCGCACGCGCGCATGCTCGGCGCGCAGGGCATATTGAGCGCGGCTGATGCCGAGGTGATCATTGGCGGGCTGGAGGCCGTCGCTGCGGAGTATGAAGCGGGCGATTTGCCTGAGGATCTCGACCTTGAAGACATCCACATGGCGACGGAGACGCGCCTCGCCGAAAAGATCGGCCCGGTTGCCGGGCGGCTGCACACCGCGCGCTCGCGCAACGATCAGGTGGCGACCGATTTCCGGCTGTGGGTACGCGATGCGATGGACGAGGTGCTCGGCGCTCTGCGCACCCTCCAGCGCGCGCTGGTGGCGCGGGCGGGCGAGCATACCGATGCCGTGATGCCGGGCTTCACCCATTTGCAATCCGCCCAGCCGGTGACGCTCGGGCATCACCTCATGGCCTATTACGAGATGGTCGAGCGCGACTGCTCGCGCTTTGCCGATGCGCGGGCGCGGATGAATCGTTCGCCACTCGGCAGTGCCGCGCTCGCCGGCACAGGCTTCCCGATCGACCGGCACATGACCGCGCAGGCGCTGGGCTTCGACGGGCCGACCGACAACAGTCTCGATTCTGTCTCGGACCGCGATTTCGCACTCGATTATCTGATGGCGGCCGGGCAGTGCGCGCTGCACCTCTCGCGGCTTGCGGAGGAATTCGTCATCTGGGCGAGCCAGCCCTTCGGCTTCATCAGCCTGCCGGATGCATACTCGACCGGCAGCTCGATCATGCCGCAGAAGCGCAACCCGGATGCCGCCGAGCTGGTGCGCGGCCATGCCGGGCGGATCATCGGTTGCATGACCAGCCTGTGCATCACCATGAAGGGCCTGCCGCTCGCTTATTCCAAGGATATGCAGGACGACAAGCCGCCGGTGTTCGAGGCGCACGATCTGCTCGGCCTCGCAATCACCGCGATGACCGGCATGGTCGAGACCACGACTTTCCGCACCGATCGCATGCGGGCGTTGGCGCAGAGCGGTTTCGCCACCGCCACCGACCTTGCCGACTGGCTGGTGCGTGAGGGCAATGTGCCATTCCGCGAGGCGCATCATATCACCGGCCGCACAGTCAAGGCGGCGGAGGAGGCGGGCGTCGGCCTTGCCGAGCTGCCGCTGGAGACGCTGCGCGCCATCGACGAGCGTATCGACGAGCGTGTCTATGCCGTGCTGACCGTCGATGCATCGGTCGCCAGCCGCCGGAGCCATGGCGGTACCGCGCCCGAGCAGGTACGCGCCCGTATCGCACAGGCGCAGGCCGCACTGGATGGGGACGTGGCGCCATGATTCGCCCGCTGGTCGTGCTCGCGCTGCTGGCGGCGCTTGCGGCCTGCGGGTCGCGCACCCGCCTCTATCCGCAGCCGGGGATGACGGCTGTGCCCAAGGCTGCCGCCGCCGAACGCGCGCAGACCGCCGAGGAGCTGATGCGCCCTTCCACCCAGGCACAACCGGAGCGGCAGGCGGACCTCATTCGCCGCTCTACGCCGCGCGAGGACGATCCGTTCGACCTGCCGCCGCAGGCGCATAACGGCAGGCCGGAAGCACGGCCGGTTGACGCCACGTCGCCCGTGCCGCCGCCCGAAAATGTCGCGCCGGGCAGCGGATCAGGCGAGGGCCTACCCGACGCGCCGACCAAGATCGATCCGAACGCACCCAAGCGATAGAGAGCCGCTTATGGACCATTTCACCTATCGCGACGGTGTGCTGCACGCCGAGGATGTACCGATGGCACGGATCGCCGAGGCGGTCGGCACGCCGGTCTACATCTATTCACGCGCTACGCTGGAGCGGCATGCACGGGTGTTCCGCGCGGCGCTGACCGATCTGCCGCGCATCCATATCGCCTTCGCGATCAAGGCCAATCCCAATCTGGCCGTGCTTCGCGTGCTGGCGCGCGAGGGGTTCGGCGCGGATATTGTCTCGGGCGGCGAGATGAAGCGCGCGCTGGCGGCGGGGATGCCGGCGGGCGACATCGTCTTCTCCGGCGTTGGCAAGACCCGCACCGAGCTGCGCGAGGCGCTGGAGGCAGGCGTCGGCCAGTTCAATATCGAGCTGGAGGAGGAAGGCGTGGCGCTTGGCGAGATCGCCGCCGCCATGGGCAAGCAGGCGACCGCCGTGCTGCGCGTCAACCCGGATGTCGACGCCGGCACCCACGCCAAGATCTCGACCGGCATGAAGGAAAACAAGTTCGGCGTGCCGTTTGACCGCGCCGGCGGTATTTTCGCGCGGCTGGCAGCTCGCCCCGGCCTCGCCATGCGCGGACTGGCGCTGCACATCGGCAGCCAGTTGTTCGACCTCGATCCGCTGGCAGCTGCTTATGCCAAGGTGGGCGAACTGGCGCAGGACCTGCGCGGCGAAGGTCATGTCATCGACCGGATCGATCTCGGCGGCGGCCTTGGCGTGCCCTATGAGCGCGACAAGGTGCCGCCCTCGCCCGCAGATTATGGCGCGATGGTCGCGCGCGTCACCAAGGGCTGGGACGTAACGCTCATGTTCGAGCCGGGGCGGGTGATCGTCGGCAATGCCGGTGTGCTGCTGACCCGCGTCATCTGGGTGAAGCCCGGCGTTATTCGACCTTATGTCATCGTCGACGCTGCCATGAACGATCTGGCACGGCCCGCCATGTATGATGCCTGGCACGATTTCGAGGCAATAGCGCCGAGCGGCGAGCGCATGGTCGCCAATATTGCCGGGCCGGTCTGCGAGAGTGGTGACACCTTCGCCATGGCGCGGGAGATCGACGTGGTGCGGAGCGGCGACCTCGCCGTATTCCGCACCGCCGGGGCCTATGGCGCGACGATGGCGAGCACCTACAATAGCCGGGCGCTAGTGCCCGAGGTGATGGTGGACGGCGATAAATTTGCCGTGGTTGCCGAGCGCATCCTGCCCGAGACGATCATCGCGGCCGAGCGGGTGCCGGATTTCCTGAACAACTGAGCCGGCGCGGTCCGGCCTCGACTTGACGCGGCGCGCGCGGATAGGGTGGCAGTATGCACAGCCTGCCCATCTTCGTGCGACTCGCTGGCGCGCCGGTCATCGTGATCGGCACGGGTGAGGCGGCGCAGGCCAAGAGGCGGCTGATCGAGCGGGCTGGCGGGCTGCCGGTCGGGAGGGATGACGCACGGGCCGACGAGGCGCGTCTCGCTTTCGTTGCGCTGGAGGATGGCGCGGCGGCCGAGACGGCAGCGGCGGACCTCAAGGCGCGCGGGCTGTTCGTCAACGTCGTCGACCGGCCGGAGCTGTGCAATTTCACCACGCCCGCCATCGTTGATCGCGATCCGGTGCTGGTGGCGATCGGCACCGGTGGTGCCTCGTCGGGCCTCGCCGCCGCGTTGCGCCAGCGGCTGGAGGATGTGCTGCCCACCGCGCTGGGCCAGCTCGCGCGCGGGTTACAGGCTGCGCGGGCGGCGATGCGGCAGCGCTGGCCCGATGGTGGCGAGCGGCGGCGCGCTTTGTCACAGGCGTTGGCGCCGGGCGGCCTGCTCGACCCGTTCGGAGATACGCCGGACGTGGCGGAATGGCTCGAGTCCGGGCACGGCGCGGCGCTGGCGGAAATCCATTGCGTGAGTGTCTCCTCGCCCGATCCCGATCTGCTGACCGTGCGGGATGCGCGGGCGCTGGGGCGGGCGGACCGGATCGTCCATCCGTCGGGGACGCCACCCGCCATATTGGCGCGGGCGCGGGCCGATGCCGTCCGTCTGGAATTATCGCCCGATACGCGCGCGCCGGATGCACTGGGGCTTACGGTACTCATTCGTCTGGACATGCCGGAGCCATGAGTGCCCCCGTCGTTGAAATCGCTCTCGACGCCCACGCCGAGCTTGGCGAGGGACCGCGCTGGCATGGGGGCGAGGGGCGGCTCTACTGGGTCGATATTTCCCGCAACGAACTGCACCGCTTCGATCCGGGGAGCGGGCAGGACGAGACGCGGTGCTTCGCCCAGCCGGTCGGCTGCTTCGCCTTCCGGCGCGGGGGCGGGCTGGTGCTGGCGATGAAGGACGGGTTGGCGCTGCTCGATGATTGGGCGGGCGCGCCGGTGCCGTTCGGCGACCAGCCCTTCGCGGGCAAGCCGGACCTGCGCTGCAACGATGGGCGCGCGGATCCGGCCGGGCGCTTCTGGGTGGGGAGCGTCAATACCGCAAAAAGCGCGCGGGATGCGGCGCTGTATCGGGTGGGTGCGGACGGAGTGTGGACGCTTTTAGAGAACGATATGCTGACTTGTAACGGGGCGGCGTTCGATGCGGGGGGGAGGGCGTTCCGCCATGCGGATACGCCGAGCCATGCGTTGCGGGGCTATGATGTCGATCCTACAACGGGCGAGCTATCTAACCGGCGGATAATACACCAGTTTATTGAAGGAACGGGGCGGCCGGACGGGGGGTCGTTCGACGCCGAGGGCTGCTATTGGAGCGCGCTGTTCGATGGCGGGCGGGTGGTGCGCCTGTCGCCCGAGGGGGAGATTGTGCAGACGGTTGCGCTACCGGCGAGCCGGCCGACGATGATTGCGTTCGGCGGCGCGGATTTACGCACCGCTTACGTTACCAGCGCGCGGGCCGGGCTGTCCGGAGAGGCGCTCGCCGACCAGCCGCATGCGGGGGCGATCTTTGCCTTTCGCGTGGATGTGCCGGGATTGCCGGAGATGCCGTTCGCGGGGTGAGTTGGCCCCGGCGGCGACTCGTTACCGCCCTGGGCTCCTGCTTTCGCAGAAGCACAAGGTTCCCGCTATCCGCCGCGCCGGATCGTCCGCGAGGCGTGGGAGACGAACAGCGGGCGCATGGGCGTTTCGGCGACCTGGGCGAGCGGCAGGGCGGTCTCGCAGCGGGCGCATTGCGCCATCGTCCGGCCGATCAGCCAGTGCGTGCCGGCGCAGCCGGGGCAGTAATTGAGCGTGCCGGGGTGATAGGTGAGCGCATAATGAGCGGCAATGGCGAGGGTGCCGGCCGGCGGTGGCGGCGGGGCGGTTCGCCATTGGGCAGCGTTCGGATGGTGGGTCATGTGCAGTCCCCTTCCTTCCCCTGCGCAACGTGCGAGACTCCCGGCGGTTCCCGCCCGGCGCGGTCTGTCCCGCTGGGGGACGGTGGATTCCCGTCGCCGGCCGGTCAGCTTGACTCCGCTCTGTCATAATTTTATGATGATATCATAATTATTGGGAGGTCCGCCATGAATGCTTCCTCGTCCGCCGCCGTTCCATCCGGACACGGCCCGTTGCTTTCCGCCTCCAGGGAGGTCCCCGCCAGCACGCGCAGCGGCTATGCGATGCTGCTGGTTCTACTGGCGCTCATCATCCTGACGCCATTCGCCGTCCTGTCGCTAGCCGCGCGGGGCAGCGTGTTCCTCGCCGGGGTCGCCGGCTGGACGGGCGCCATCCTGTTCGTCGCGACCCTCGCCGGCTTCTACATGCTGCAACCCAACCAGTCGGTGGCGATCACCCTGTTCGGCGCCTATCGCGGCACCGACCGGGCGGCCGGGCTGCGCTGGGTATGGCCGTGGCTGCGGCGCATCAAGATTTCGGTGCGCGCCAACAACATGGTTTCGGAAAAACTCAAGGTGAACGACCTGCGCGGCAACCCCATCGAGATCGCGGCGCAGATCGTCTGGCGCGTGACCGACACGGCGCAGGCGCTGTTCGACGTGGAGGACTATAAGGCGTTCGTCGTCGTGCAGACCGAGGCGGCGGTGCGCGCCATCGGATCGCGCTACGCTTATGACGATCTGGAGCATCGCGAGGAGGTGACGCTGCGCGGCAACCACGAGGTGGTGAACAGCGAGCTGCGCGAGGCGCTGATCGCGCGGCTGGTGGTGGCGGGCATCACCGTGGACGAATGCGGCCTCACCCACCTGGCCTATGCGCCGGAGATCGCCGGGGCGATGTTGCGCCGCCAGCAGGCGCAGGCGGTGGTCGCCGCGCGGCAGAAGCTGGTGGAAGGTGCCGTGGGCATGGTGGAGATGGCGCTGGATCAGCTCAGCCAGAAGAATGTCGTCGAGCTGGACGATGAGCGCCGCGCCGCCATGGTCTCCAACCTGATGGTCGTGCTCTGCGGCGAGCGCGAGACGCAGCCGGTGGTCAACGCCGGCTCGCTCTACCAGTAGGAACGCCCACGCGGCGAGCATCCGGTGAGCGAGACCCCCAAGAAACCGTTCGCGCTGCGGCTCGACCCCGCGCTTTACGACGCGCTGCAACGCTGCGCGGCGGGCGAGCTGCGCAGCGTCAACGCCCAGATCGAGCTGATGCTGCGCGAGGGGCTGGCGAGGCGCGGCGTCAAGCTCGCCCCGCCGGCCATGCGGCGGCGCGGGCGACCGCCCAAGGGAGAGGGGGCGAATGAGGAGCGGGAGGGGTGAGATGAGGACATCGACGGTGATTGCCCCGGCCGTGCTGGCGATGGCGGCCCTGGCCGGCGCGGGGAGCGCGGCCGCCGGGGAGATCGAGGCGCCCGGCCCGCAAGGTGCGTTGCACGGCACGCTGCTGCCGCCGGCCAAAGGCGGGCCGCTGCTGCTCATCATCCCCGGATCGGGACCGACCGACCGCGACGGCAACAACCCCGCCGGCGTGCGCGCCGCGTCCTACCGCCTGCTGGCCGAAGCGCTTGCGGCACGCGGCATCGGCTCGGTGCGGATCGACAAGCGCGGCATGTTTGCCAGCGCCGGGGCGGTGGCGGACCCCAATGCCGTGACGATCGCCGCTTATGCCGACGATGTCCGCAGTTGGGTCGCCGCCATCAGGGCGAAGACGGGGGCCGCCTGCGTCTGGCTCGCCGGCCATAGCGAGGGCGGGCTGGTCGCGCTTGCCGCCGCGCAGCCGGCCGGGGGACGGGGCGCGGAGGGCTTGTGCGGTGTTATCCTGATGAGCACGGCGGGGCGTCCGCTGGGCGTCGTGATGCGCGAGCAGCTCAAGGCCAACCCTGCCAATGCGCCGGTTCTCGATCAGGCGCTGGACGCGCTGGACCGGCTGGAGAAGCGCGAGAGCGTCGACGTGAGCGCGCTGCATCCGGCGTTGCAGGCGCTGTTCGCGCCGCAGGTGCAGCCCTATTTCATGGACATATTGGTCCGCGACCCCGCCCCGCTCGCCGCGCGGATCGCGCTGCCCATGCTGATCGTGCAGGGCGACCGGGATTTGCAGATCAGCCTTGCTGACGCCGAGGCGCTGCACGGCGCGCAACCGAACGCGCGGCTCGTCATCCTGCCCGGCGTCACCCACGCGCTAAAGCTGGTCGCGAGCGACGACCGCGCCGCGAACATGGCGACCTATGCCGACCCGGCCCTGCCCATCGCGCCGGACGTGGTGGCCGCCATCGCCGATTTCGTCACAAGCCATTCCGGCCGGAAGGAGCCACGCTGATGCCCCGCAAGATCCCCGATGACGCCGCCTGGTTCTCGCCCAAGCGCTACGGCTATGGCGCGAGCTTGCCGACCCGCTGGCAGGGCTGGGCGGTGCTCGGTGCCTATGGCGCGGTGGTGGCGCTGTTCGTCTGGCTGGCGCAGAAGCCGGACGCGGCCGCGCAGATCGGCGCGGCCGTGCTGCTGCTGGCCGCGACGCTGGCGCTGATCGCAATTACCCGCCGGCACACGCGCGGCGGCTGGCGGTGGCGCTGGGGCGAGAAGGATTAGGGCTTGCGGTTGAGGTGCGTGGCGCGGGCGGCGCCTCGTTTCAATCAAGCGATGTGCTCCTGCCTGCGCGGGAGCACGTGATTGCCATATGGATGCTCATGCTTTGCCGGGAGTTAGGGCGGATCGACATTCAGTTCTGGCGGTCCTGCAAATGGCGGCTCTCCGTGCTTCCAGTGCTCACGGACCCATCGTCTGCTGCGCTCCAGGTCACGGACAGCCACCCTCTTCGGCTCGCCATCTCCTGAATGGCGATCCGTCCTAGGGCAGGGCCAGCAGATGCAGGTCCGAAACTCCTTCCAGGAAAATTCCCCGCCCCGCCCTCGCAACCGGGGGGAGGCGGCGCTATAAGCGCGGCCATGTCCGTTCCGGTCCAGACGAGTCCCTGCCATGTCCGATCATAATCCCGGTCTACGCCCCTGGCGCGACATCGCGCGGCGTGGTTGCCGCCAGATCATGGTGGGCAACGTGCCGGTGGGCGGCGGCGCGCCGGTGACGGTGCAGACGATGACCAACACGCCGACCTCGGACGTGAAGGCGACCGTCGACCAGATCCGCCGCTGCGAGGAGGTGGGGGTGGACCTGATCCGCGTCTCCTGCCCGGACGTGGAGTCGACGGCGGCGCTCAGGCAGATCGTCCGCGCGGCACGGGTGCCGATCATCGCGGACATCCATTTCCACTATAAGCGCGCGCTGGAGGCGGCGGATGCGGGGGCGGCCTGCCTGCGCATCAACCCCGGCAACATCGGCTCGGAAGCGCGCGTCAAGGAAGTGGTGGACGCGGCCAAGGCGAATGGCTGCGCGATCCGCATCGGCGTCAATGCCGGCAGTCTGGAGAAGGACCTGCTGGAGAAATATGCCGAGCCGTGCCCCGAGGCGCTGGTGGAGAGCGCACTCGACCATATCAAGCTGCTCCAGGATCAGGATTTCCACGACTATAAGGTCGCTGTGAAGGCCAGCGACGTGTTCCTCGCGGTTGCCGCCTATATGCAGCTTGCCGAGGCGGTGGACTGCCCGCTGCACCTCGGCATCACCGAGGCGGGCGGGCTGATCGGCGGCACGGTCAAAAGTTCGATCGGCATCGGCAACCTGCTGTGGGCCGGCATCGGCGACACCATCCGCGTCTCGCTCTCCGCCGAGCCGGAGGAGGAAGTGCGCGTCGGCTACGAGATATTGAAGGCGCTCGGCATCCGCACGCGCGGCGTGCGCGTCGTCTCCTGCCCGAGCTGCGCGCGGCAGGGGTTCGACGTGATCCGCACCGTGCAGGCGCTGGAAGAACGCCTCCAGCATATCAACACGCCGATCTCGCTCTCCGTGCTCGGCTGCGTGGTCAACGGGCCGGGCGAGGCGCGCGAGACCGACATCGGCATCACCGGTGGCGGCCACGGCAAGCATATGGTCTACCTCTCCGGCGTGACCGACCATCATGTGCAGGATGCCGACATGGTCGACCATATTGTCCGGCTGGTCGAGGCCAAGGCGGCGGAGATCGAGGCGGCGAATGCGGCGGACGCCGGCAAGGCAACGCCCGTCGCCGCGGAGTGAGGGTGCCGGTGCGGGGATCCGATATGGGCATGGCGGCCGCCACCTCACGGCTCGACGGTAACAGTTGTGTCGTTGCCGGTTGGTGCGGCGGGGGGAAGCCTTCTCCGGCGCATCCTGCCTTAGGCGCACGCAATGCCGCTTGATCGGCGCGGGGTGATCGCCGGGATCGGCGCCACGGGCCTCGTCGCGCTGGCCGGTCGCGGGGATGCGCGCGAGACGGCGGATGCGGCCGACGCGGCGCTCCGGCAAGCGCTCGCCGATCTGGAAGGCCGGGCCGGCGGCAAGGCCGGCGTTTGCGTGCTCGATTGCCGGGATGGCGCGCTGGCCGGCCATCGGCTGGACGAGCGCTTCACCATGTGCTCGACCTTCAAGCTGCCTCTTGCCGCGCTGGTTCTGGCGCGGATGGACGCCGGAGCGATCGCTCCGGATGCCACGCTGCCGATCGGCCCGGCCGATCCGGTGGGCCATGCGCCGGCCGTCCGCGCGCAGCTCGCCGAAGGGGCGACCGGCATGGCTGTTCTGGAGCTGTGCGAGGCGGCGCAGACGCAGAGCGACAACGGTGCGGCGAACATCCTGCTGCGCGCGCTGGGCGGGCCGCCCGCACTGACCGCCTTTTTCCGGTCGCTCGGCGACGAGGTGACGCGGCTCGACCGCTATGAGCCGGCGCTCAACACCAGCCACGACGGCGATCCGCGCGATACCACGACCGCCCGTGCGATGGCGCGGAGCCTGCAGGCGATCCTGACCGGGACGGTGCTCGCCCCCGCATCGCGCGCACGGCTGATCGCATGGATGATCGCGACGCGGACCGGCCTCAAGCGGCTGCGGGGCGGTCTGCCCGCCGATTGGCGCGCCGGAGACAAGACCGGCACGGCGGCTGGCGACGGCAGCTATGCCGGCAAGGCCAATGATGTGGCGATCTGCTGGCATCCGCGCCGGGCGGAGCCGTTCATCGTCACGGCCTTTTATGAAACGGCCGCGCGCGGCGTGGATGGCCCGCAGCCCGAGGATGACGCGGTGGTCGCGCAGATTGGCCGCATCGCCAGCCAATGGATCGACAGGAGAGTCTGACGCCATGAGTTTTCTCGACACGCTCGGCCTTGCGCTCCCCATCGTGCAGGCGCCGATGGCGGGCACGGCGACGCCCGAATTGGCGGCGGCGGTCTCCAACGCCGGCGCGCTCGGCTCGCTGGGACTGGGGTCGAGCGACGCGGCGGGCGCCCGCGCGATGATCGACGCGCTGCAAGGGCGCACCAACCGGGCGTTCAACGTCAACCTGTTCGCGCATCGTCGGGATACCAAGGATGCGGCGGTCGAAGCGGCGTGGCTGGAGGCATTGGCGCCCAGCTTCGCGCGGTTCGGTGCGGCCCCGCCGACCAGCCTCCAGCCGGTCTATCGCAGCCTTGCCGAGGATGACGCGATGATGGCGCTGCTCGTCGAGCGGGCGCCGCCGGTGGTGAGCCTGCATTTCGGCCTGCTCGACGCGGAGCGGACGGCCGCGCTCAAGGGGGCGGGCTGCCTGCTGTTCGCGACGGTGACGAGCCTCGACGAAGCACGGGCGGCGAAGCGCGCGGGCATCGACGTGCTGGTCGCGCAGGGGATCGAAGCGGGCGGTCATCGCGGCATTTTCGATCCCGCCGCGCCCGATGACGCGTTGGGCACGCTGGCGCTCACCCGGCTGCTGGTCGCCAAGGCGGGCCTGCCGGTTATCGCGGCGGGCGGCATCATGGACGGGCATGGCATCCGCGCGGTGCTGGACCTCGGCGCGGTTGCGGCGCAGCTCGGCACCGCCTTCGTCGCCTGCCCGGAGAGCAATGCCGATGCCGCCTACCGTGCCGCGCTGATGAGCACTGCCGCTGAGCATACGGTGATGACCAGCGCCATCTCCGGCCGCCCCGCGCGCTGCCTCGCCAACCGCTTCACCGCGCTGGGGGCGGAGATTGCGGCGCCGACACCGGGCTATCCGATGACCTACGACGCCGGCAAGGCGCTGATCGCGGCGGCGAAGGCGGCCGGCGAGACCGGCTACGGCGCGCAATGGGCCGGCCAGGGCGCCCCGCTGGCGCGCGCCATGCCGGCGGTCGAGCTGGTGGCGACGCTGGCGCGGGAAATGGAGGCGGCATAAGGCGCGGAGCCAATGGCGCGCCGCATGTGGATCATGCGAGCAAGGAACTTCTGTCTGGACTGCGACGAGCCGTTTCGGGGTGAGTCAATGCGGGCCTGGGGAAGCGGGGATTCATAGGGTGAAGGAGCGCCCGGAAAGCGAGGGGCCGTTCCTCGCTACGCGCGGACGATTGCCAATGAGAATCCATCCCAGCCCTTTTCTCCCACGGTCTGGATTGCCGTGGCATCGAGGCGCGGTTCGTTGGCGATGATCTCCAGAAACGCGCGAACGCCCTTCACATTGGCGTCTTCACTGGCCGGATCGGCAACCGCTCCGCCGCGAACGACATTATCGCCGATGATAACCGTACCGGGGCGGGAAAGGCGAAGGGCCCAGCGGATGTAACCTGGGTTGTTCGGCTTGTCCGCGTCGATGAAAATGAGATCGAAGGGGCCGGCCAACGTCGGCAGAATGTCGAGCGCCTTGCCGACATGGAGTTCGACCGTCTCGCTCAAGCCTGCGCGCTCGATGTTCCGGCGCGCTACGTCGGCGTGGCTTTCGTTCAGTTCGATGGTGATGACCTTGCCGTCGCGTGGCAAGGCGCGGGCCATCCATATCGTGCTGTAAGCGCCCAGCGTTCCGATTTCCAGGATGCGCCGGGCGCCCACCATGCTGGCAAACAGGGCCAACATCTTTCCCTGAGTGGCGGAGACGTCGTGAGGCGGGAGGTCGCCCGCTTCATTTGCCGCCAAGGTCCGGCGAAGCTGGTCATCGGCAGGAGCGAACAGATTGGCGAAATAATCGTCGACGGCTGACCAGCGCTCGGCATTCGCTGACGGATAGTCTGGAACCCGCATCACGTCTCCCCAATGAGGTCGCTATCAAGGTTGCTTAAAGACCGGCTTCGCCTTCGCTTGGCTACCCCCTCATACCTCCGCCGTCTTGCGGCCCTCCTCCACCGCGCCGGGGACGATCTGTTCCATGAGGTGTCTGAGGTCGACCGCCTTGTTGTAGAGGCGCAGCGCGTCGAAACGGCCCTCACGCAGCTTGGTCACGAAATCGGGGTTGGCGATATGCATGCGGCCGATGCCGACCATATCGAACTCGCCGGCGGCGAAGCGGCGGACAAGCTCGGTGAGGTCGGCGGCGATGGCGAGGGCGGGATCCTGCCCGTCGAACAGGTCCGCGAACATGTCGCGCGAGAGGCCGATGCTCCCCGTGGTCATCACCGGCAGGCCGGCGAGGCGCCGGGTCCAGCCGGCAATGCCGAGCGCGGGGTCGCGCGCGGGCCATTCGGGCTTGCCGAAGCGGCGCGAGGAGACGTTGAGCATGGAGAGACCGGCATCCCGCGCCAGTACGCCGAATTCCGCCAGCTCCTCGGGTGTCTCGAACACGCGGGCGCCGTAATCGACCTCCTTGAACTGCGAGAAGCGCAGCGAGACGAGCGCGTCCGGGCCGATCGCCTGACGAATGGCGGCGGCGACGGCGAGCGGGTAGCGCGCCCGGTCCGCCACCGAGGCGCCGCCATAGCCGTCCGCGCGCACATTGGTCTCGGCCCACAGGAACTGGTCCATGAGGTAGCCGTGGGCGCAATGCAGCTCGACCCCGTCCGCACCGATCGCGCGGGCCTGCTCGGCGGCGCGGATGAAGGCGGCGGCGAGGTCGTCCATCTCGGCACGGGTCATCGCCCGGCCGCCTTCGCGGCCCTTCTGGATGAGGCCGGAGGGGCTGAGCGTCGGCGCATCGGCGTGCGGGAAGCCGGCGATGGGGCGGCGCTGCCCGCCCGGATGCCAGAGCTGGATGGCGAAGGCGGCTCCGGCGCCCTTGACCGCATCGGCGAGCCGCGCCCAGCGGCCGCGCGTCTCATCGTTGAGCACGCAGAAGGCGGCCTGCCAGTAGCCGCTCGGATGATCCGGCGCGCAGCTCTCGCTGAAGATGAGGCCCGCACCGCCCTCTGCCCGTGCACGCAGATAGGCGATGGTGCGTTCCGAGGGGCCGCAATTTTCGGTGAAGCCGATCTGCATCGCCGGCATGACGAAGCGGTTTCGCAGCGTCAGCGCGCCCAGCGTGAGGGGCGTGAACAGCGGCTCCAGCAGGGCGTCGGCCATGGGCTCTCCTTTTGGGCGCAGCCTAAGGCAGCGGGGGCGCGGCGGCAATGGGGCGGGGCGGCCGGTTTGCGGATGCGTTGGTGGGTTGGGGATGCAGTGGCGATCCTCGCCGCCCCGGGCTCCTGCCTGCGCAGGAGCACAAAATCCGGGAAAGGCGCGCCCGGAGCCATTTTGGCGCCGCGCGGCGTCGTTAAGCGGTGTAGGTGTCACCCGGCGCCCGGTCCCGCGCGATCCGTCGCAACATGATTCTGCCGGGAAAACAGGGACTCTTGACGGCGAGTCCGTGAAAGAGGATTGTGCCGAAGCGGAACATTCCGAGCACGCGCGCGCAGGAGCGGGGGCTCGCAAGCAGCGGAGACGAATGCGCATGGCAGGCCGGGCCACGGTCAACCGGACACCCGAATGGCAGGCGATGCTGCGCCGCAGCCTGATCCGCATCGGCACGCTGACCGGCGCGGTGGGGCTTTATGCGCTCGCGGCGTTCCTGCTGCTGGCGATGCTGAGCTACAAGGCCAGCGATGGCGCGCTCAACACGGCGGCCGGAGACGGCGCGCGCAACCTGATGGGCTCGGCCGGCGCCTGGGCGGCGGACCTGCTCTATACGCTGGGCGGCGTGGCGGCGTTGCTGCTGCTGCCGCTGATCCTCGTCACCGCGCGGCGGCTGTGGGCGGACCAGGACATGGGCGGCTGGCAGGGGCAGATCGCCAAATGCGCCGGCGGCATCGTGCTGATCGGCACCGCCTTGTGGCTGCTCCAGCCCGAGCCGCTGGTCGGCCTGCCGGCCCGCTGGGGCGGCGTGATCGGCTTCCTCGCCGCCAATGGCCTCACCGCGCTCACCGCCAAGCTCGGCACGCCCGCCGACCGCTGGGTGCAATGGTTGCTGCTGGCGATCAGCCTCGGCGCCGGCCTGTGGCTGTGGGTGCGCAGCCTCGCGCTGGAGAAGCCGCTCTGGCACCTCGCCCGCCCGGCGGTGCCGCCGCTGCCGGGCTTCGGGGCGCTGCGCCGCGCCTTTGCCCGCCGTGCCGAGGCGCCCGCCATGGCCGATGACGAACGCTCCGCCGGGCGCGAGGCGGAGCCGCGCCGGGCGGTCGATACCGCGCCGCGCCCGCCGATCACGATCCAGGCGCCCAACGCCAATGCGGTGCCCAAGGCGTTCGGCCCGGTCTCCGGCCAGAGCGACCTGTTCGGCAACGATGCGCTGCCCTCGCCCGATCTGCTCGCGCCCGCCACCGAGGCGGCGGCCAACAAGCTCGACCGGCCGGGGCTGGAGCGCAACGCGCGGCTGCTGGAGAGCGTGCTCGACGATTTCCATGTGAAGGGTGCGATCACCGAGGTGCGCCCCGGTCCGGTCGTGACGATGTACGAGCTGGAGCCGGCGCCGGGTATCAAGGCGAGCCGCGTCATCCAGCTTGCCGACGATATCGCGCGCAACATGTCCGCGCTCTCGGCGCGAGTCGCCACCATTCCGGGGCGGACGGTGATCGGCATCGAGCTGCCCAACGCGAACCGCGAATCCGTGGTGCTGCACCAGCTCATCACCAGCAGCGCCTTCGCCGAATCCAAGGCGCCGTTGCCGATCATCCTCGGCAAGAACATCTTCGGCGAGCCGGTGATCGCGGACCTTGCCGCCATGCCGCACCTGCTGGTGGCGGGCACCACCGGATCGGGCAAGTCGGTGGGGCTCAACGCCATGATCCTCTCGCTGCTCTACCGGCTGACGCCGGACGAGCTGCGGCTCATCATGATCGACCCGAAGATGCTGGAACTCAGCATCTACGACAATATTCCGCATCTGCTCTCACCGGTCGTCACCGAGCCGGCCAAGGCGATCCGCGCGCTCAAGTGGGCGGTTGAGCAGATGGAGGACCGCTACCGGATGATGGCCGCCATCGGCGTGCGCAACCTCGCCAACTACAACGAGAAGGTGCGCGCCGCCCGCGCCAAGGGCAAGCCGCTGGGGCGCCGCGTGCAGATCGGCTTCGACGAGCAGACCCGCCAGCCCGTCTATGAGGACGAGGAGCTGGATTATCAGCCGTTGCCGCAGATCGTGGTGGTGGTCGACGAGCTGGCCGACCTGATGATGACGGCGGGCAAGGAGGTCGAGTTCCTCATCCAGCGGCTGGCGCAGAAGGCGCGCGCGGCGGGCATCCACCTGATTCTGGCGACGCAGCGCCCATCGGTGGACGTCATCACCGGTGTCATCAAGGCCAACCTGCCGACGCGGATCAGCTTCTTCGTCACCAGCAAGATCGACAGCCGCACCATATTGGGCGAGCAGGGCGCCGAGCAGCTCCTGGGCAAGGGCGACATGCTCTACATGGCGAGTGGCAAGGGCCTGACCCGCGTGCATGGGCCGTTCGTCAGCGACGATGAGGTGCGGCAGGTCGCCGACCATTGGCGTGGCAAGGGGCAGCCGGACTATATCTCCGCCGTCACCGAGGAGCCGGAAGACGGCAGCTTCGCGCTCGATGGCGTGGACCTGGGCGATGACAGCGCCGACGCCCGCCAGTTCCGCAAGGCCTGCCAGCTCGTGTTCGAGAACCAGAAGGCTTCGACGAGCTGGCTCCAGCGCCAGATGCGGATCGGCTACAACAGCGCCGCCCGCCTCATCGAGCGGATGGAGGAGGAAGGGTTGGTCGGCCCGCCCAACCATGTCGGCCGCCGTGAGGTGCTGCGCGACGAAATGGGGAACCCGAAGTAACGGGCGAGCGGGGCAAGAACTGAGCGGCCGGCGAAGAGTCGGGCGCTGTCTGGCATGATTTGGCGCGAGGAGATGCTCAATGTCTGACCGGACATGGCAAGTCTTGGAAAGCGCCAATATCTTCGACCATCCATGGTATGTCGTGCGGCGCGATGTGATCGCATTTCCGGACGGCCGTGTGGATGATTACCTTGTATCGGTCCGACCCGAAGTGGCGATCGTTGTTCCGATCGATATCGATGGGCAGGTCATCCTCGTCGAGCAGTATAAGCATGGCGCTGGCGTCAGAACCCTTGAGTTCCCGGCAGGCACCTTCCGCGATGAGGATGCCGAGACAGCGGCAGCCCGCGAGTTGCGGGAAGAGACCGGCTTTGAAGCCGGCCATTGTGTCAGGCTTGGCCAATGTTTTGATGACGCCACAAAGAACAGCAATTCCGTCCACCTGTTTCTGGCGACGGGATGCCACCGCGTGGGGTCGGCGACTCTGGATGCCAATGAAAGGGCGGCTGATCTCAAAACGGTTCGGCTATCGATCGATGCGATGAAACAGGCGCTCGCAGACGGCCGGATTTCAACACTCTCATCCATTGCTGCGGGCTATCGCGCCCTTGATCAGCTTTCCTGCGGTTAGACCGATTGCCTAATGCCGCTCGGGCAGGCAGCCGAAGCCGTCCTTGAACCGTGCGGAGCGCTCGGCCATCATCGGCACCGAGGCGATGACGCGCTTATGGCTGCCGTCGTCGGCGTAACGAACCAACGCCATCCAGGCGATACCGGCGAGGTCGTCCCGGCAGCTTGCCAGATCGCGCCCCTCTACATAGCGGCAGGAGCAGGTCATGCGCGCGCCGAGCCCGGCCGCGAGATCGGCGCGGCGCTGCCAGCTGGTCCAGTTGACCGCGACATAGAAGGCGACCAGCGCGAGCGGCACCCAGAGCAGCCGGCGCGCGGCGCGAGTCGCGGTGCGGAAATCCCCGTTCATGGCTGCGCTGATAAGGCGGGTGCCGGGGAAGATCAAAAGGATCGCACCGGGTGCCTTGTGAGAGGGGATGAGGTGGCTCTCAAAAAGCGGTCATGCCGTTTGGCAAACCATATGAAGCGAATGGCCGCAGGGGGCGCCGGGTGGCGAGCCGTGATCTTCTTCACCGCGAGACTCGCTTGCCTCCCCCCAGACGATGAGGCGCGAGGGATGGGCGGTTGGACCTCGCTGGTGGTGGACCGGTCTGGCAGGCTCCTCTCGCTGCACGCATCCCGGCACTGATCGGGCAATGAGGTCAACTTCTGCGGTTGATGCGAGTTCGTCGTCTGGTTCGGGCAGGGCGAGGACATCGTCCGTTGCAGAGCGCTCAAACTGGGCGCGCGAGTGGAAGGCCTATCTGATCGTATGATAGATTGGCATATCCGGCTGCGCTCGACCGGGAAGCGGGACCCCGGATCAAGGCCGGGGGACGGGGCTGTCATCAGGTTGGGTGCGGCCGTGAGGCGGGTTGTGAGTAACAGTATCGCCGCCAAAAAGATGGAGACGATCCGCATCTTTGATTGTCGGGGGGCAAGCATAAGTTTGTTGAGCGCCCCTGGGCGCGTTCATAGCCTCGGGCCATGAACGACTCGACTTCCGGGGGAGAAGTTGCAGGCGGCCGGTTGAACGAGGACTGGCTGGCCGTCTGGATCGGTCTGCTCCTCTTCGCGCTTTCGCTGGTTCATCTGAGCGGCCTCGACCTGCTCGGCTGGGCCGTCACCACTTCGGTCTGGACCGATCCCGCCGTCGCGCTGGCGCCGGTGGGCAAGGCCTATGCCGCGCTCGGCGGGGTGGGCGCGCTGATCGCCACCTATCTGGGCCTGCTCGTCGTCCTCGGTGCGGGTGCCGTGGCGCTGGGGCTGCGGCTCGGGCGGTTCGCGGCGGCGTTCACGGTGGTGTTCGCTATTTCCTACGTCTCGTGGATCATCGGCAGCCATGCGCATCTGGCCGCGGTGACGCCGGCGGAACAGGAGAAATTCGGTATCGGCTGGTCGCTCAAGCTGACCAACGAGGGCGGCTATATCGTCGCGCTGATCGCCGGGCTGATCGTCGCCAATGTCTTTCCGCGCCTTGCCGAATGGCTACACGAGGCGATCCGGCCGGAACTCTACATCAAGATCGCCATCGTCGTGCTCGGCGCCTTCCTGGCGGTGACGGTGGTCGGCCGGCTGGCGCTCGCCAGCACGCTGATGCTGCGCGGCGCGGCGGCGATCATCGAGGCCTATCTGATCTATTGGGCGGTGGTCTATTACGTCTCGCGTAAATGGTTCGGCTTCAACCGCGAATGGGCGGTGCCACTCGCCTCGGGCATTTCGATCTGCGGCGTCTCCGCCGCCATCGCGACCGGCGGGGCGATCCGCGCGCGGCCGGTGATCCCGGTGCTGGTCTCCTCGCTGGTGGTGATCTTCGCGGTGGTCGAGGTGCTGATCCTGCCGTTCCTCGCGCAGACCTTCCTTGCCGACGAGCCGCTGGTGGCGGCGGCGTGGGTCGGCCTTGCGGTCAAGACGGACGGCGGTGCGGTGGCGGCCGGCGGCATCACCGAGGCGCTGATCCTCGCCAAGAATTCGGCGGCCGGCATCAATTACGAGCCCGGCTGGATCCTTGGGACGACCGCGACGGTCAAGGTGTTCATCGACGTGTTCATCGGCGTGTGGGCCTTCATCCTCGCCTATATCTGGACCAACCACATCAACGTGGCGGAAGGCGGCGAGCGGGCCAAGGCGCGCGAGATCTGGGAGCGTTTCCCCAAGTTCATCATCGGCTTCGTCGTCACCTTCGCCATCTGCTTCATCATCGCGGTGAGCGTGGGGCCGGAGACGCGGGCGCGGATGACGCCGGCCATCGCGGAGGCCAACACCTTCCGCGTGATCTTCTTCATCCTCACCTTCTTCTCGATCGGCGCGCTCTCCAACTTCCGCAAGCTCTGGCAGGACGGTTTCGCCAAGCTGGCCGCCATCTATTTCCTGTGCCTGTTCGGCTTCGTCATCTGGGTCGGGCTGGTCATTTCCTGGCTGTTCTTCAGCGGCATCAAGCCGCCGATCGTGGCCTGACCCGAGGAACCCGGCATGAGCGAACCCAATCTGCGCGAGGAACTGGACAAGGCCGAGGTCGAGCCGCTGCTGCCGATCGAGAAGAAGCTGATCGGCTGGAGCCTCGGCATCGGCGTGGTGATGCTGATCGCGCTGGCGGTGCTCAACCACTTCCTGCCGCCGGTTTAGCGCGGCGATGTGCTCCTGCGCAGGCAGGAGCCTGGAGCCAGCCAAGTAGCCTTGCCGCCCTGGGCTCCTGCCTGCGCAGGAGCACATCGTTTTCTGTGGACGAGCTGGCCGCCAGAGATCACCTGCCCGTTCGTGTCGAGCGTCGTCGATGCACATCGGGTGAGGTGCTTGGCGTGCCTCGATGGCGCTCGACACGAACGGAGGGGCCGAACCGGCCGCGCCCGCTGCCTCCCGCACGATCCGGGTGCCCTTTGCCGCTGGGCATGTTAGGGCGCGCACGATGAGGATCGTCATGCTCTGCCGCTGGCTCGCCGTTTGCGCCGGCACTGCCCTGCTCGCCGGAGCGAGCGTATCGCAGCAGCCGGGGGCGTCGCGCTATGCCGTACTGGCGGAGAGCCCCGGCGTCTCCGTGCAGGCGCTGCGCGAGGCGATCGACCCCCTATTCGATGCGGAGGCGGAGTCGGCCACTGGCGAGACGCGCGCGCTCCTCATTCTGCGCCATGGCGAAGTCGTCGCCGAGCGCTATGCGCCGGGCTACGGGCCACAGAGCCGCTTCCTCTCCTGGTCGATCGCCAAGACGGTGACGGGGCTGCTCGCCGGCATCATGGTCTCGGACGGGCGGCTGGCGCTCGATGATCCGGCGCCGGTGCCCGCCTGGCATCAGCCGGGCGATCCGCGCGGGGCGATCACCTTGCGTGAGCTGCTCCAGATGCGCGCCGGCCTGCGCAACGAGGAGCAGTGGCAGCCGGCGGTGCAGACCGACGCACTCGACATGCTGGTGGGTGATGGCGCACGCGATCAGGCTGCCTTCGCCATCGGCAAGCCGCTGGTCTATCCGCGCGGCCAGCGCTTCGCCTACAGCAGCGCCACCAGCATGATCCTGGCCGGCATCATGACCGACCTGCTCACGCCGAGCCGCGACCCGCAAGTGCGGCGCGACGCGATGGCGCGCTTCCTCGCCGCACGCTTCACCGGGCCGCTCGGGCTGACCAGCTTCGTGCCTGAATATGACGAGAGCGGCACGCTGCTCGGTGCGGTGATGATGCACATGACCGCGCGCGATTATGCGCGGATCGGCGAGTTCATTCGCCGGCGCGGCAATCTCGACGGGCGGCAGATCGTCTCGGACAAATGGTTCGACCTGATGACCGCGCCCTCGCCCGCCAACCCGGCCTACGGCATGCACATCTGGCTCAACCGCGCCAGCGACCAGACCGTGCTGTTCCCCGGCGAGGCCCTGCCCACGCTGATGGCGGCTGTGGGCCATCGTGGCCAATATGTGCTGATCTCGCCCGAACAGGGGCTGGTGGTCGTCCGCCTCGGCGTGACGCGCAACGAGGATATGGGCGCGCTGCGCAGCGCCATGGCGCGGCTGGTGCGGCGGTTCCCGAGCTGAGCATCGGGTGACTTTGCGGGGCTAAAGAATGTCTCCGTTTTCCAGTGGAGCGCGGGGCGGTAAGATGCAGACATTATCGACCAGGAGTGTGCGATGACCCCCCGGTTCCTTCTGAATGCCCTTGCCGCGCTGGCGCTGTGCGCGGTCGCGACGCAGGCGGGCGCTGTCCGTGCGCCGCGCGTGTCCGTTTCCAGCCTCGACAAGCTGCCCCAGCCGCTGCCGCTCCCCTATGACGAGAAGGCCAATGCCGACCGGCAAGTCGCCGCCGCCAAGGCGCGCGCGGCGAAGGAGGGCAAGAAGCTGCTCCTCGATCTGGGCGGCAACTGGTGCCCCGATTGCCGCGTGCTGGCGGGCGTGCTGCACTTGCCGGAGGTCCGCGCATTCATCGACAAACATTATGTGCTGGTCATGGTCGATGTCGGCCATTTCGATAAGAACGCGCAGGTCGTGCGGCCCTATGGCGTGACCAGCCTCAAGGGTGTGCCGGCGCTGCTGGTGGTCGATCCCAAGAGCAACAAGCTGCTGAACCGCGACCATCTCTTCGCGCTCGCCGACGCCCGGCACATGACGCCGCAGGCGCTGGCCGACTGGCTGGCGCAGTGAGTGTAGGGGAGCGGGGACTGAGGTTTTTGGCTGAGGTGCGCTAGAACTGCCTATGGGCCGTAATAAGGTTCGCAGGCGATTCCGTCGCCATCGCCGTCCATCCCGCTGCGATAACCCGGTTCACCTCGATAGATAGGGGCCGTACCGGCTGCACGTGCATCTTTACACCCATTCCAGTGATCCCCCGCTTGTGGCGCCCTGCGTCGAGCAATGCCACTGGCGGCACTCATGTCCTGCATGACGACCGCCATGCTGCCATGCCCTTGAGAAGTGGGCCCAATGGAGCCAATTCCGACAGCGGCACCCACGATGCCAGCCCCTATCAACAGGTTGAGGGCAGATGTCTTGCGATGCTGTCGAGGGCTGCTGTCCCGAGGCATGCCTCTGTATAGCTAACAATGGTAAATGGCGGGTATCGGTTACATGATCCATATTACGGTCGGCTTCTACACCCGAAACCGCCCCTCGATCACTGTGCGGCACTGGCCGGAGAGGATGGCGCGGTCGCCGTCCAGCCGGCAGCCGATAGAACCGCCGCGCGCGCTGGCCTGATAGGCGGTGAAGCGGTCGCGGCCGAGGCGGGCTGCCCAATAGGGCGTGAGCAGGCAGTGGGCCGAGCCGGTGACGGGGTCTTCGTCGATGCCGGCGGCGGGGGCGAAGACGCGGCTGACGATGTCGGTCTCTCCGCCCGGCGCGGTGGCGATGGTGAGCACATTGCCTGCGCGGGCAAGCGCGGGGAAATCGGGCGCGAGGGCGCGGACGGCAGCCTCATCGGCATAGACGAACAGCAGATAGCCGCCCTCGCGCCAGCGTGTCTCGACCGGTGCGGGGTTGCCGAGCAGCGCGGCGATCTCGGTGCGGTCGGCTGGCTCCATCGTCCATGCCGGGAGATCGAGCGCATAGCCATCGTCCGCGCGGCGCACGACGAGGTCGCCGGCCCGGCGGGTGCGAAAGTGGACGGCATCGCGATCCCCGCCCATCAGCACGTGGCCGCTGGCCAGCGTGGCGTGGCCGCACAGCGCGACCTCGACTGTCGGCGTGAACCAGCGCAGTTCGTAGTCCGCCCCGGCCCCCTCGGGCAGCGGCACGGTGAAGGCGGTCTCGGCGAGGTTGTTCTCCTGCGCGATGGCTTGCAGCACGACATCCGGCAGCCAGACGTCGAGCGGCATCACCGCCGCCGGATTGCCGGTGAACGGCGCGTGCGCGAAGGCGTCGACCTGGGTGAAGGGGAGGTCCGTCATGGCCGGGGCTCCTGTGCGGTCTTGAGGTCGGCGAGCACATTGCGCTCGGCGATGGGGTCGTCGCTGTCCACCTGCCCGACCGGGTCGGTGTGGATGAGCAGTTCCACGCCGGGGAAGGCCGCGTGCAGCCGCGCCTCCAGCGCTTCCATGACGGTGTGCGCCTGCGCCACGGTCATGGCGGGATCGACCCAGATGTGGAACTGCGCGAAATCATGCGCGCCGCTGCTGCGCGTGCGCAGATCGTGGATGCCCCTGAAGCCGGGATCGCGGCCCGGATGGCCGGCGGCGGCGGCGAGGAAGCGCTCGCGCTTCTCCAGCGGCCATTCCTTGTCCATGAGCTGGCCGATGGCATGGGTGGCGGTGCGCCATGCGCTGAGCATCAGCCAGACGCCGATGGCGAGACCGAACAGCGCATCCGCGCCGTGCAGGTGGAGCAGCGATTCGAGCAGCAGCGCCGCGATCACCGAGGCGTTGAGCGCCAGATCGCTGCGGTAATGGAGATTGTCCGCGTTGATCGCGACCGAGCCGGTCAACCGGACGATGCGCGCCTGATAGGCGACCAGCACGACCGTCAGTACCATGGCGACCAGCGAGACGCCGACGCCATATTCGATCGCGGTCGGCTCGCTCCCGTCGCTGACGCGCTGCGCCGAGCGCACGATGATGCCGAGCGCGGCGACGCTGATGAGCGAGACCTGGAACAAGGCGGCGAGCGCCTCCGCCTTGCCGTGGCCGAAGCGGTGGTGATGATCGGCAGGGTGCGCGGCGACCCGCACCGCGACGAGCGTGACGAGGCTGGCGACCAGATCCAGCCCGGTATCCGCCAGCGACCCGAGCATGGCGATCGACCCGGTGCGCCAGACGGCGTAGCTCTTGAGCGCGGAGAGGATCAGCGCGACGCAGACGCTGGCGATGGCGGCGCGGCGATTGAGCGTGCCGGCCAGCGCCAGACGATCCCCATGCGCTAGCGGCGGGGTCACGGGAACAGCATGCCCGAGCGCCAGCCGCCCGCGCCGTCCGCCTCATAGACGGTGCGCTCGTGCAGGCGGTGGGCGCGGTCCAGCCAGAACTCGATGCGTTGGGGCGTCACGCGGAAGCCGGACCAGTGCGGCGGGCGCGGCACCGGCTGGCCCTCGTAGCGGGCGACGACCTCAGCGAAGCGCGCCTCGAAAGTCGCGCGGTCGGCGAGTGGGCGCGACTGGTCGGACGCCCATGCGCCGAGCTGCGAATCGCGCGAGCGGGTGGCGAAATAGGCGTCCGCCGTGGCATCGTCGACGCGGCTCACCGGCCCCTCGATGCGGATCTGCCGGCGCAGCGACTTCCAGTGGAACAGCAGGGCGGCGTGCGGATTGGCGAGGAGCTCGCCCGCCTTGCGGCCCTCGAAATTGGTGTAGAAAATGAACCCGTCCGGCCCGTGCCCCTTGAGCAGCACCATGCGCACCGAGGGGCGGCCGCGCGCGTCCGCCGTGGCGAGCGCCACGGCGTTGGCGTCATGAGGCTCGCTGGCGCGGGCCTGCGCGAACCACGTGTCGAACAGGGCGAAGGGATCGCCGGTGGTCGTGGTGGCGGGCGGGATGCTATCGGTCGGGGTGGTCATGGCGGCTCCTCTAGACCATTTTCGCCGCGCACGGAACCGCCGGACCCGCCGTTCATGCGCGGGCAAGGCCCACGAGCCTAAGCGGGCGTGGGGTGGCATCAAACCCATGCCGAAGGAGCCGCCATGTCCGTTTGCCGCCTGACCGCCACCGCCATGCTGATCGCCGCGCTTGCCTCGGCCGCGCCGGCTCTTGCCCAGCCCGGCTGGGGGCGCCCCGGTTGGGGCTCCTCCGCGTATGGGGGCTGGGGTGCCTCGCGCGCGCAACCGCGCAACACTGCACAGGACAGCCGTGAAGGGCGGGTCGATACGGCGCATTTTGTGGCGGACGATGCCGGCGATGCGCTTGGCCATGGCCCGATTGCGGTGGTCGCGGCGCCGGAGGAGGGCGGTGACGCGCAGGCGCCGGGCGAGCGCGCATATTACGAGGCGGCGGTGGTCGATCAACTCGTCAAGGCCGGCTACGATACGACCACGCCCGACCCCGATGGCGGGCAGGTGGCCGAGCTGCGCATCGTCCGCGAAATGCTGGTGCCGCAGGAGGCCAAGCGCAAGCCGGTGAGCGGCGAAGCGATGATGGGTGTCTCCAATCGCGGCACGATGACTGGCATGGCCATCGCCGTCGACCTCAGCAAGCCGAAGAAGGCGCTCGTCTCCACCCGGCTGGAGGCGCGCTTGCGCGACCGGGCGACCGGCAAGGCGCTGTGGGAAGGCCGCGCCGAGATCGCCACGCGCGAGGGCGATGCCAAGTGGACCGACCAGGCCATCGCCGGGCGCCTCGCGGCCGCCTTGTTCGCGCATTTCCCCGAGCCATCCGAAGGCCGCGTCGCCAGCCGTTAGCCGCAGACACTTGCGGCGGCGCGCCAGAATGGCCAGATGAAGGCCACGGCGCGGGCGCGCCGCCAACAGATGGTGACAACGGGGCATGGCTGATCCTTATTCTTTGCTGGGGGTGCCGCGTGGAGCGGACGAGGCGGCGATCAAGTCTGCCTATCGCAAGCTCGCCAAGCAGCTTCACCCGGACCGGAACAAGGACAATCCCAAGGCGGGCGAGCGCTTCAGCGAGGTAACGCGCGCCTACGACCTGCTCTCCGACAAGGACAAGCGGGCGCAGTATGACCGCGGCGAGATCGACGCGGACGGCAACCCGACCCACCCCTTCGGCTACGGACAGGCTGGCGGGCATGGCTATGCCGGCACGGGCGCGGGGCCGGACGGGTTCGAGTTCAACGCCGGCGGCGCGGATTTCGGCGATATCTTCGAAGGGCTGTTCGGCGGCGGCCGGCGCAGCGGGGGTTTCGGCGGGTTCGGCGGACGCGGTGCGCCGCCGCCCCAGCGCGGCGCCAATGTCAGCTATCGCCTCTCCGTCCCCTTCGTCGATGCCGCGACGCTGGCGCCGCAGCGCATCACGCTGGCGGACGGCAAGACGATCGACCTCAAGCTGCCCGCCGGCGTGGAGAGCGGCACGCAGATGAAGCTCGGCGGCAAGGGTCAGCCCGGCCCCGGCGGTGCGGGCGACGCCATCGTCACCATCGAAGTGGCGGCGCATCCTTTCTACACGCGCGACGGCGACGATGTGCGGCTCGACCTGCCGATCAGCCTCAACGAGGCGGTGGCCGGCGGACGGGTCAAGGTGCCCACCGTCGATGGGCCGGTGATGCTGGCGGTGCCGGCGGGCGCCCGCTCGGGCCAGACGCTGCGCCTCAAGGGCAAGGGTTTCACCCGCAAGCGCGGCGGGCGCGGCGACCAGCTCGTCACCTTGCTCATCGACGTGCCCGGCGACGATGCCGCGCTGAAGAGCTTCGTCGAAGGCTGGCAGGATATGCGGCCGCTGCGGAGCAATCTGGGCGTTTGAGGCGGACTCACCAGCCGCAGCATGCCCCGTGACAGCGCCGCAGCTTCCCCTATAACCCATGCTGGGCCCGGCCGCCGGAGAAGCGGACCCGCAGGCTCGATCGAGGAGAGGGCATGTGAAGGGACAATATCTGTCGCCGCCGGTCGATGATCGGCAGGTCTGGGACGCATGGCTGAGCTATCATAATCTGCCGACGATGCTGGCGGCAGACGAGGTCGGCCTGTTCGATGCGCTGGCGGATGGGCCGTTGGCGGTGGAAGCGCTGGCCGGGCGCTGCAACGTCAACGCCCGCGCGCTGGGCATCGTCAACAGCCTGCTGTGCGCGCTGGGGCTGCTGGTGCGGCGGGAGGGGCGCTATGGGCTGACGCCGGTGAGCCGGCATTATCTGGTCAAGACCAGCGATTTCTATTGGGGGGCGCTGCTTGCGGGCTTCCGTCAGGCGACGCCCTCGACCGAACTGATCGTCGCCGCGCTGGCGCCGGATGCGCAGCACGAGGGCGGCGAGAACGCCAAGGGCTGGGAGGCCGGCGAGATTCCCGCCGAGCGGGCGCGGCACATCGCGGCATTCATGCATGCGCATAGCTGCGCGGCGGCGATCGGCGCGGCGCAGCATCCGGTGTTCGGGGAGGTGAAACGCCTGCTCGACATCGGCGGCGGATCGGGGGTGTTCCCCATCGCCATGGCGCAGCGCTGGCCGCATCTGCGCGGCACGATCATGGACCTTGGCACCATGTGCGACGCGGCGATGCACTATGTGCGCGAAGCCGGCGTGGCGGACCGGGTGGATACGCTGGCCGTGGACATGTTCCGCCAACCCTGGCCGACCGGCTACGACGCGCTGTTCTTCTCCAACGTGTTCCACGACTGGAACGACGAGACGTGCCTGCTCCTCGCCCGCAAGGCGTATGAGGCGCTGCCCCCGGGCGGGCGGATCCTGCTGCACGAGGCGCTGGTCAACGACAATCTCGATGGACCGGCGACGGTGGCGAGCTTCTCCCTGCTGATGCTCTACGGCACGCAGGGACAGCAACGTGCCCTGCCGGAGCTGGCGGCCCTCCTGGACGAGGCCGGCTTCGTCGACTGCGAGGCGCACGCGACCTGCGGCTATTATTCGCTGACGATCGCGCGCAAGCCCTGAGGGATCTCGCCGCAAGCGGGATTCCCTCACGCCTGAAACCCCTTTAGGGTAGCGGCGATGCTCCGTTCGTCCCCCGAAACGCCCGAAGCGCGGCGCCATCGGCTCAGGGACCGGCGCGCGCGGCTGCAAGCGGAGATCGAACGCAGCCGGATCGGCATGCGGGCGCTCACCGTGGTCCGGCGCGTGGCGGTGGGCGTCTATTCGGACGGGTTCATCCACGCCGGCAATCTCGCTTATCTGACGCTGGTTTCGCTCTTTCCCTTCTTCATCCTCGCCGCCGCCGCCGCGCAGTTGCTCGGCCAGACGCAGGCGGGGCTGGAGGCGGTCAACGGCTTCCTGCTCACCGTGCCGCCGGGTGTCGCCAATGTGCTGCGCCCGGCCATCACCGACGTGCTGACCGCGCGTACCGGCAACCTCCTGTGGATCGGCGCGCTGGTCGGGCTGTGGACGGTGGGCAGCCTGATCGAGACGATCCGCGACATCTTGCGCCGCGCCTATGGGACGAAATCGACCCAGCCCTTCTGGCACTACCGGCTGCGCGCGATGGGGCTCATCATCGTGAGCGTGCTCGGTGCGCTGGTCGCGCTCTCGCTCCAGGTACTGCTGGTGACGGCCGAGGCGCTGATCGCACGGTTCCTTCCCTTTGCCGATGTCGCGCTGGGGATATTGGCGGCGACGCGGTTCGTGCCGACCGCCATCCTGTTCTGCGCGCTTTACTTCCTGTTCGTGGCGCTCACTCCCAGCCGTTATCGCGGGGCGCTCTTCCCCAAATGGCCGGGCGCGCTCTTCACTGCGCTCTGGTGGTACGGCACGACCTGGCTGCTGCCGGTCTTCCTCGCCAATCTCGCCAATTACAACCTCACCTATGGCGGTCTGGCGGGCGCGATGATAACCCTCATTTTTTTCTTCGTGATCGGACTTGGCATGGTAATTGGCGCCGAACTCAATGCGGCGCTGGCCGAGTTTCCCGATGACGGGGAGCCAGCGGAAGAGACGGAGGATCATCCGACATGACTGGCCTTATGGCAGGCAAGAGGGGGCTCATCATGGGCCTTGCCAACGATAAATCACTCGCCTGGGGGATCGCCAAGGCACTGCATGCGCAGGGCGCCGAGCTGGCCTTCTCCTATATAGGCGAGGCGCTGGAGAAGCGCGTGCGCCCGCTCGCCGAGGAGCTGGATTCGGACTTTCTCCTCTCCTGCGACGTGAGCGACATGGCCTCGATCGACGCCTGCTTCGCGGAGCTGGCCGCGCGCTGGCCGACCATCGACTTTCTCGTCCACGCCATCGGCTTTTCCGACAAGAACGAACTGCGCGGCAAATATGTCGACACCAGCCTCGACAATTTCCTGATGACGATGAACGTCTCGGCCTACAGCCTCGTTGCCGTAACGCGCGCGGCGCGGCCGCTGATGGGCCATGGCGGCTCGATCCTCACGCTCACTTATTACGGCGCGGAGAAGGTGATCCCGCACTACAACGTCATGGGTGTCGCCAAGGCCGCGCTGGAGACCAGCGTCAGATATCTCGCGGTCGATCTTGGGCCGGAGAATATCCGCGTCAACGCCGTCTCGGCCGGGCCGATCAAGACGCTCGCCGCCTCGGGTATCGGCGATTTCCGTTACATCCTGAAGTGGAACGAGCTGAACAGTCCGCTGCGCCGCAACGTAACCATCGAGGATGTCGGCGGCGCGGGGCTCTACCTGCTGTCCGATCTGGCCTCTGGCGTCACCGGCGAGATCCACCATGTCGATGCCGGCTACAACGCCATCGGCATGAAGGCCGAGGATGCGCCGGACATTGCGCTTAGCTGATCGCAGCGCGATCCGGCCGACCGGGCCGGATGAGATCGAGGCGGTCGCCGCGCTGCATGCCGAGGCGTTCGCCGCCTCGCCCCACGGCCATCATGGCGAGGCGGATTTGGTCCGTGCGCTGGTAGCGGACGGCGACGTTCTTGTGGGTCTTGGCGCGTGGGTGGTAGACGGCTTGATCGGCCATGTGCTGTTCAGCCGCATGGCCGTGGAGGCGGATGGGCTCGCGCTGTCCGCCGCCGCGTTGGCGCCTGTCGCCGTGCTGCCTGCACATCGCCGGCAGGGTATTGCCGCTGCCCTGATCCGTGCCGGACATGAGCGGCTGGCGGCACTGGGCGTGCGCATGGCCTTCGTGCTGGGCGATCCGGCCTATTATGAGCGCTTCGGCTACGATGCGGCCCTCGCCCGGCCCTTCGCCAGCCCCTATGCCGGGCCGTTCTTCATGGCCCACGGGCTGGACAGCGCGCCGCCGAGACCGCAAAGGGGCGAGGCGCGTCATCCACCGGCTTTTTCACGATTGGCCTGATCCATGAGCTTCAACACATTCGGGCGGGTCTTCCGCTTCACCACCTGGGGCGAGAGCCATGGCCCCGCCATCGGCGCGGTGGTGGACGGCTGCCCTCCGGGGCTGGCGTTGAGCGAGGCGGATATCCAGCCCTGGCTCGACAAGCGGCGCCCCGGCACCTCGCGCTTCACCACCCAGCGGCGCGAGCCGGACGAAGTGCGCATCCTCTCCGGCGTGTTCGAGGGCAAGACCACCGGCACGCCGATCAGCCTGATGATCGAGAATGTCGACCAGCGCTCCAAGGATTATTCGGAGGTTGCCAAGGCGTACCGCCCCGGCCACGCCGATTATGCCTATGACGCCAAATACGGCTTCCGCGATTATCGTGGCGGCGGGCGTTCCTCGGCGCGCGAGACGGCGTCGCGCGTGGCGGCGGGCGCGGTGGCACGGCTGGTCATTCCGCAGGTGTGCATCCTTGGCTATGTGAGCGAAATCGGCGGCGACGCTATCGACCCGGCTAATTTCGACGAAGCCGAGATCGGCAACAATCCCTTTTTCTGCCCGGATGCTGCGGCGGCAGCGCGCTGGGAGACACTGGTGGACGAGGCCCGCAAGGACGGCTCGTCGCTCGGCGCGGTGGTCGAGTGCGTCGCGACCGGCGCGCCGGCCGGCTGGGGCGCGCCGCTCTACGCCAAGCTGGACAGCGAACTGGCGGCGGCCTGCATGAGCATAAACGCGGTGAAGGGCATCGAGGTCGGTGAGGGGTTCGCGGCTGCGCGGCTGCGCGGCGAGCAGAATGCCGACCCGATGCGCCCCGGCGCGGACGGGCGGCCGGACTTCCTCGCCAATCATGCCGGCGGCATCGCGGGCGGCATCGCGACCGGCCAGCCGATCCGGCTGCGGGTGGCGTTCAAGCCGACCAGCTCGATCCTCATCCCGGTGGAGACGGTGACGCGCACCGGCGAGGCGAGCGAGATCATGACCAGGGGCCGGCACGACCCATGCGTGGGCATTCGCGGCGTGCCGGTGGTCGAGGCGATGGTGGCGCTGGTGCTGGCCGATCAGGCGCTGCTCCATCGGGCGCAATGCGGCTGATGCGCCATGGCTGAATTGCGGCAGGCGACCGGGCTGCTGCGTGTCGAAACGCCGGGGCAGGCGCTGGTCGAGATCGGCCGCGACGTGGCCCGCTGGGTCGCCGCGCAGGGTATGGACGAAGGGCTGTTGACCCTGCTTTGCCGCCATACCTCCGCCTCGCTCACCATTCAGGAGAATGCCGCCCCGGCGGTGCAGTGCGACCTACTCGCCTGGCTGGTACGCATCGCGCCGGAGGATGGCCACTACCGCCATGACGACGAGGGACCGGACGATATGCCCGCGCATATCCGCGCGATGCTGACCGGCGTCACGCTCTCCATACCGCTGATCGGCGGGCGGCTGGCGCTGGGCACATGGCAGGGCCTCTATCTGGTGGAGCATCGCCGCGCGCCGCATCACCGCGAGATCGCGCTGCATCTGCTCGGCGCCTGAGCACGCGGTTCGCCGCCCTTTCATCTCGCTTTGTCAAACGCCTCCGGTGAGCCGTGCAGGAGCCGCGCCGGCAGCGGGGCGGTGGCCTTGGCTTGATGGACGATATTGTGCCTTAGAGCGCGCGGATCATGTGAGGCCTGGGGCGGATTGCCATTCAGCCCATGTCGGCCAGCAAATGGCGCTGCTCCCCGCTTCCGGTGCTCACCTGCTCTAAGTAGATGGCGCTCCGGATCACGGAAAAGCGCCATCTTCCGCTCGACCTGAACTGAACGGCAATCCGGCCTAACGGCATCCTTGAACCGACGACTCCGATACCGTGCCATCAGTCCCGGTTTCCGGTATCGCCTTGGGGGTTCCGTTTTGCGACCGCGGAGCCCCCATTTTTTCCTGCGTGGAGCGTTTGCGCAGCCTTCCTGGCACTGTTAGCCTGCCGTGAAGGCCACAGGGACGCAGCACATATGACCGCACAGACCGCAGAGGGAAAGGCCGGCGGCCATGGCAGCCAGCGCCTGCAATATTGGATGCTCGGCGGTTTTCTGGCTGGGCTGGCGCTGGGGCTGATCGTCCATGCCGTTGCCGCCGACGCGGCCTGGGTCCATGCGGTGACGACCTACATCACCCAGCCGATCGGCCAGATTTTCCTGCGGCTGCTGTTCATGCTGGTCATTCCGCTGCTGGTCTCGGCGCTGATCGTCGGCGTGGCGGACATGGGCGAGGCGCGGCACCTGCGGACGGTGGGGTTGCGCACGTTGCTCTACACGGTGATCGTCTCCTCCATTGCGGTCGCGATCAGCCTTGCCATGGTCAATCTGTTCCAGCCCGGCGGCGGCGTCGACCCGCGGCTGGCGCGCGACATGATCGACGCGTCGGCACAAGGTGCCGCCTCCATCGTCGAGCAGGCCGGCGCCTCCAAGACCGGGATCGAGGCGCTGGTGGCGGTCGTGCCCTCCAACTTCGTGGCGGCTATGAGCAGCAACGACATCCTCGCGGTGATGTTCTTCGCCCTGTTCTTCGGCATCGGCTTCCTGCTGGTCGATCCGGCGAAGACAGCGGTGCTGAAGGCTGGGGTGGAGGGCGTGTTCGAGGTGTCGATGCGCCTCATCGGCCTTGTCATCAAGCTCGCGCCGCTCGCTATCTTCTGCTTCATGTTCAACCTCGCCGCGCAGTTCGGCTGGGACCTGATCGGGCGCCTCTCCGCCTATGTATTCGTGGTGCTGGTGGCGCTGGCGTTGCAGATGTTCGGCGTCTTTTCGCTGATCCTCGCGCTGATTGCGCGCAAGAACCCGGTCGCCTTCTTCCGCGAGACGCAGGAGGCGATGCTGATGGCCTTCTCCACCGCCTCGTCCAACGCGACGCTGCCCACCTCGCTGCGGGTGGCGGATACCGAACTCAAGCTGCCCCGGCCTATCGCCCGCTTCGTCCTCACTATCGGCGCCACCGCCAACCAGAACGGCACGGCGATGTTCGAGGGGGTGACGGTGATCTTCCTCGCGCAGTTCTTCGGCATCGACCTGACGCTGGGGCAGCAGCTCGTGGTGATGCTGATCTGCATCCTCGGCGGTATCGGCACGGCGGGCGTGCCGGCAGGATCGCTGCCGGTGATCGCGCTGATCCTCGGCACCGTGGGCGTGCCGCCGGAGGGCATCGGCCTCGTCCTCGGCGTCGACCGCTTCCTCGACATGTGCCGCACCGCGCTCAACGTGATCGGCGATCTGGTCGCCGCGCAGGTGATTGCCAGCACCAGCCGGGCGGAAGATTTCGCCATCGCGGGAGAGGGCGATGGCTGAGCAGCAGGTCGAGCAGGCCCGCGCCTTCGGTAGCAGGGTCGATTTCGGGCGGGCGGCGGCGGATTATGGCACCTATCGCGCCGGCTTTCCCGAGCGTTTTTTCGAGTGCATCGTTGCGCAACTGGGCCTGACGGCGGGGCAGCGGGTGCTCGATCTGGGCACTGGCACGGGGACGATTGCACGTGGCCTGGCGCGGTGCGGTCTGGCGGTGACGGCCATCGACCCGAGCGACGCGCTGATCGTGCAGGCGCGGCGGCTGGATGAGGAAGCGGGCGTGGCGGTCGCCTATCGCACCGGCACGGCCGAGGCGCTGCCGTTCGCGGACGGCGCGTTCGATGTCGTGCTGGCCGGCCAGTGCTGGCACTGGTTCGACCGGCCGGTGGCGGCGCGCGAGGCGGCTCGGGTGCTGCGGTCCGGCGGGGCGCTGGTCATCGCCCATTTCGACTGGCTGCCGTTGCCGGGCAATCTCGTCGAGGTGAGCGAGGATTTGATCCGCACCTACAGCCCGGACTGGACGCTGGGGCGCGGCACCGGTCTCTATCCGCAGTGGCTGACGGACATGAGCGGTGCAGGGTTTGGCGCCCTCGAGACCGCCTCGTTCGACGTGGCCCAGCCCTACAGCCATGAGGGTTGGCGCGGTCGTCTGCGCGCCAGCGCGCCGGTAAAGGCCAGCCTCGATGCGGCCGCGGTGGCGCGCTTCGATGCCGATCTCGCCGCGCTGCTGGCGGAGCGCTTTCCGCAGGAGCCGCTTGCGGTGCCGCACCGCGTCTGGTGGGCGATGGGGCGCAAGGGGGCGCCGTTTGCGATTCCATAGCGTGTTCGCACGGGGGGGATAGTGCTCCTGCGCAGGTAAGCTTCCAAGATGGACAAGAACCGCGCATGCGCCTTGGGCTCCTGCCTGCGCAGAAGGGCGACGTGGTTCAACCTGAAGCAGACGCGCTCTAACGGCCAGCTTGCGTAAACGGGCAATCTGGATCAGACTCCGGCGGCTCCGACAAGGAGAGGCCGATGATCCCGCGCGACCCAGCTCATGAGGGCGGCCTTGCCCGCGATCTGGCGGCGCTCGATGCGCTTGGCCGGCGGGATGCGCTCGGCTGGATCGGCGGCGCGGGCGTGCTGGCACTGCTTCCGGCCGCCAGCCGTAGTCGGGCGGCGGAGGAGCAGGCTGCCATCTGTCTCGCCGCGCCCGCTGAGACCGCCGGGCCTTTTCCGGCCGACGGCACCAACCGGGCGCCTGGCTCCAGCAGCAACGCGTTGGCTGCGCCCGGTATCGTGCGCAGCGATATCCGCGCCAGCTTCATTGGCTCCACGCGCGTGGCGGCGGGCCTGCCGCTCGACCTCACGCTGACGCTGGTCGATGCCAGGGGTTGTGCGCCGCTTGCCGGACGCGCCGTCTATGTCTGGCAGAGCGATGCGGAGGGACTTTACTCGCTCTACAGTGCACCGGAGGAGAGCTATCTGCGTGGGGTGCAGCGGACGGACGCGGCGGGGCGCGTGCGCTTCACCACCATCGTGCCGGGCTGTTACGCCGGGCGCTATCCGCATATTCATGTGCAGGTGTTCGCCGGACTGGACGCGGTGCTAACCGGGCGGGACGCGCTACTCACCTCGCAGCTCATCATTCCGGCGGAAATGGCGCGTGTGGCCTATGCCGATGCCGCCGCCTATCCGGGTTCCGCCGGGAGCTTCGCGCGCTTCTCGCTGGCGCGCGATTATGTGTTCGCGGACAACAACCCGGCCGAACTGGCCGCCATGACGCTCGCCGTTACCGGGCAAGGGCGGGGCCGCTATGCCGCGCAAGGCCGCATCGCGCTTGCCTGAGCGCCGGGTCCGCCGCCCTTGGCAAGCGGGTGCGCGGCTCCTAACTCGGTGCCGATGACAGGAAACGAGCATGTGCGGGCGAGCAAGGCCCCTTCGGGCTGGGCGACGCTCCGGCGCTTCCTGCCCTATCTCTGGCCTGCGGGCGAGCCGAAGCTGCGCATGCGCATCGTCGTCGCGCTGGTGCTGGTGCTGGCCGGCAAGGCGATCACGCTCATCATGCCCTTTGCCTACAAGGGCATTATCGATGCGATGGGGCCGGGCATGGAGGCCGGCGTCACCCTCGCATCGGCGTTGGTGTTGGCTTATGCCGGCGCGCGGTTCGGCGGTGTGTTGTCGGACAATCTGCGCAGCGTCGCCTTCGAGCGGGTCGGGCGCAACGCCCAGCGGCTGATGGCAGAGCAGGTGCTGCGCCACCTGCACAATCTTTCGCTGCGCTTCCACCTCAACCGCAAGACCGGTGCCGTCACGCGGGTGGTGGAGCGCGGCACCACCACCATCGAGACGATGCTCCATTTCCTGCTGTTCAACATCGCGCCCACCGCGATCGAGCTGCTGGCGGTTTGCGTCATCTTCCAGCTCAAGTTCGGCAGCGGCCTCGTCGCGGCGACGCTGGTGATGGTCGGCGTCTATATCTGGTTCACCCAGAAGGTGACGGAGTGGCGCAACCATCTGCGCCGCGAGATGGTGGACCTCGATACCGGCGCCGTCGCCCATGCGGTGGACAGCCTGCTCAACTTCGAGACGGTGAAATATTTCAGCGCCGAGGAGCGCGAGGCGGCGCGCTACGGCCAGGCGCAGCGGCGCTACATGGATGCCGCGACCAAGAGCAACAACAGCCTCGCCATGCTCAATATCGGCCAGGCGCTCATCACCAATGCGATGATGGGCGGGGCGATGGCCTTCACCGTGTGGGGCTGGAGCAAGGGGCGCTTCACGCCCGGCGACGTGGTGCTGGTCAACGCGCTGCTGATGCAGCTTTTCCGCCCGCTCGACCTGCTCGGCATGGTCTATCGCACGATCCGGCAGGGGCTGATCGACATGGAGGCAATGTTCGGTCTGATCGACACGCCGTCGGAGATTGTCGACAAGCCTAATGCGCCGCTGCTGCGGGTGACGGCCGGCGAGGTGCGCTTCGAGGATGTCGTGTTCGGCTACGAGCCGGAGCGGACGATCCTCAAGGGCATCAGCTTCACCGTGGCGCCGGGCAGCACGCTCGCCATTGTCGGCCATTCCGGCGCGGGCAAATCGACCATCGCGCGGCTGCTCTACCGCTTCTACGATATTCAGGGCGGCCGCATCCTGATCGACGGGCAGAATATCGCGCAGGTGCAGCAGGCCTCGCTGCGCCATGTCATCGGCATCGTGCCGCAGGACATGGTGCTGTTCAACGATACCATCGGCTACAATATCGGCTACGGGCGCGATGGCGCCACGCAGGCGGAGATCGAGGCGGCGGCGAAGGGCGCGGCGATCGACCGCTTCATCGAGGCGCAGCCATTGGGTTACGAGACGCGGGTGGGCGAGCGCGGCCTCAAGCTCTCGGGCGGCGAGAAGCAGCGCGTCGCCATTGCCCGCACGCTGGTTAAGGACCCGCCAATCCTCATCCTCGATGAGGCGACCAGCGCGCTCGACAGCCGCACCGAGGCGGCGATCCAGAGCGTGCTCGGCGATATCGCCGCGCGGCGCACCACGCTTATCGTCGCCCACCGTCTCTCCACCATCGTCCATGCCGACCGGATCATCGTGCTGGAGGATGGCCGCATCATCGAGCAGGGCAACCATGCGGACCTGCTGGCGCTGGGCGGCACCTATGCGCAGATGTGGGCGCGGCAGGCGGCCGAGCGGATGAACCCGGAGGCGGACGCCCGGGCGCTGGAGGATGCGGCGGAGTAACAGCAAAGGCGGGCCGCCAATTCCTTTCGTTAATGGCGTGTATCGTGCGATAATCCGCGCGATCACGATCGCGACTCAATAGGGACGCAGCACGATTGGCCGGGGCTGCATCAGGTACTCCCGGCGCATGATCGACGAGAATGGCTCACCCAGCCATGATCCGAGGGGACTAACCATGAAAAACGTGCTTCTGAAGGCCATAACGCTCGCCTGCGCGCCCGTGATCTTCTTGCCTGCCGCGCCCGCAGTCGCACAAAGCTATCCCACCGACCCCGGCGACTTCTGGGATGTCACCGGCATCGACATGCTCGACGGCGGCGATCTCCAATATCTGCAATGGATCGCATCGGAGTGGAAGAAGGAGCAGGAGTTCGCCAAGTCCAAGGGCTGGATCAAATCCTATCATGTTCTGTCCAACCTCTATCCGCGCCAGGGCGAGGCCGACCTGTATCTGGTGACGATCTACGGCGACTTCCCCAATGCCAAAGCCATGCTCGACCAGCGCAAGGCGTATATGGACTGGCAGACGAAATCGCTGGACCAGCTCAACAAGGAAAACGGCAATCGCGCCGCCTTCCGCAAGGTCGTCGGCAGCGAGTTCCTGCAGGAGCAGATTCTGAAATGAGCGCTCGGGCGCGGCGGTGCGCTTCGCATCGCCGCGCCGATCTGCCCTAGATGATGCGCAGGATCATGCCCGGCGCAAGGCGCAGGAGGAGCGTGCGCATGCTCTCCGGCGCGATGGCGACGCAGCCTTCGGTCGCTTTGGGCGCGCCGTCTGCGCCGATTACCCATTGGTGGAGGAAGATGGCGCTGCCGAGGCCGGGCACGGGTGGCGCATCGTTATGGCCGAGCACGACGATGACATCATAGGCCTGATCGTCGCGCGCCAGCACCTCGTGACTGGTCGCGCGCGGCAGGTGGACGGGGCGGTTATAGGCGGGATCGGCCGCATCGTCGCACCAGCCGTCGCTTTCCCTGATCCAGCGCCATGGCACGGCGGGCGCATATTCCGTCTCAATGCGGCCGGGACGGAGCAGCACAGCGCGAATCGGCCAATCGCCGCATGGGGTGGCGTCGTCGCCCTCGCGCTTGTCGGTGGCAGCGATCAGGCCGCCTTTGCCGATAACGCAGGGGCGGATCCAGTCGCCCAGCGTCAGCGTGCCGGCCTTGCCATCGACGAGGATGGTGTCCGGCATCAGAGATCGTGGCCGGTGCGGTCGCGCTTGGTGGCGAGATAGCGTTCGTTGTGCGGGTTGCTCGGCAGCGCGAGCGGCAGCCGCTCGGTCACGGTGATGCCCGCCGCCTCCAGCCCGGCGACCTTGGCGAGGTTGTTGGTGAGCAGCCGCACCGCCTTGATGCCGAGCAGGCCGAGCATCCGCGCCGCCACGCCGAAATCGCGCGCGTCGATGGCGAAGCCCAGCCGGACGTTGGCGTCCACCGTGTCGAAGCCCTGGTCCTGCAACTCATAGGCGCGCAGCTTGTTGATGAGGCCGATGCCGCGCCCCTCCTGCCGCAGATAGAGTAGCACCCCCCAGCGCCCGTCGGCGATCTGGTGCAGCGCGGCATGGAGCTGCGGGCCGCAATCGCATTTGAGGCTGCCGAGCACGTCGCCGGTCAGGCATTCGCTGTGCAGCCGCACAACCGGCGGGTTGCCGTCCGGCTGGCCGACGATGAGCGCGATATGCTCGCGTGGATCATCGGTGGAGCGGAAGGCGACAATCTCGGTGTCCTCGCGCGCTTCCACCGGCAGGCGCGCTCGTGCGGCGATGATGAGGCGTGCCGGGTCGGCGTAAGCGGCGATAGCGCCGGCCGTGACCTCCACTTCGGCGGGAGCATCCGTGGCCCCCACGAAATAGGCCGGCAGCAGCCCTGCCAGCCGCGCAAGGACGAGCGCCTGCGCGGCCGCCTCGGCCTGCACGATCGGCAGTGCGCGGAATGGCCCCTTGAGCGGCGTCGCGAGGTCGCTGACCGGGTCCGCGACCGCCATCGCGGCCGCCGGCCCGTCGATCCACGGTTCGCGTGCGATCAGGACGGGAGCGTGTGGATCCGCCGCTGCGCGCTGGTTGGCGAGCTTGAGCGTCGCGCCGCGCGCCGCCGAGAGCAGCAACGGAGCCTGCCCCCGCGGATCGAACGCGGCGAGGCTCGGCGCCGTCGCGCCCTCGATGGGCAGCAGCCCTAGCGGCCCGTCGCCGCCGGTCACGCGAATCGGCCAGCCGCGCCGCAGCGCGTCGATCGCGCGGGCGGCGGCGCGCGCGTCCATCAGAACGCGAATTCCGTGATGAGCGCCGCATGGTCGGACGGGCGCGCCCAACTGCGCACCGGCTCGGCGACGACATGCGAGACGGCCTTGGCGGCGACTTCCGGGCTTGCCCACATATGGTCGAGCCGCCGGCCGCGATCCGACTTGGCCCAGTCGTGCGCACGGTAGCTCCACCAGGTGAACAGCCGGCCGGGCGGCGGCACGAAATGGCGGCCGAGGTCGACCCAGTCATGGGCTTTTTGCAGCCGGTCCATCAGCGCGCACTCAATGGCCGTGTGGCTGACCACGTTGATGAGCTGCTTGTGGCTCCACACGTCGCACTCAAGCGGGGCGACGTTGAAATCGCCGACCAGCAGCGTCGGCACGTCGAGTTTCGACGACCAGTCGATCATCCGCTCGAAGAAATCGAGCTTCTGGCCGAATTTTGGGTTGATCGTGCGGTCCGGTTCCTCGCCGCCGGCGGGCACGTAGACATTCTCGATGCGCAGCCCGTTATCGAGCCGCACGCCGACATGCCGCGCCTCGCCATTAGCCTGCCAGTCGAGCCGGTCGTCGTCGCGGATTGGCACCTTGCTGGCGATTGCCACGCCATGGTGCATGCGCTGGCCGTGCAGGGCGAGGTGATTGTAGCCGTGGCGGCGGAACAGCCCCTCGGGGAACACGTCGTTCATCACCTTGGTCTCCTGCAGGCACAGGATATCAGGGGCATATTCGGTCAGGAAGCGCTCGACGATATCGAGCCGGGCACGGACGCTGTTGATATTCCAGGAAGCGACCTTGAGCGTTTGCTTGGCTTTTGTGGACATGGCGCTGTCCCTAACCGCCCTTGGCCGCAAACCCAAGCAGCGGGAGCAAAAAATTGCTGGCCAGCAGGACGGCCCGCTATGCTCAAGGCGACGAAAACCCCCGCTCCGGGGGGCGTGGAACGGGGGTCTCGTGAGCGCGTCTCGGCGCCGCTTGTGGCGCCGGACGAGCCGAGCAACAGGGGGGAATCCCGGCTGCGTTGCCGACGCCACGCCCTCTAGATATCGCCGTTCAGATGAGCGCTGGATGAATGAAATCTGTCAGGACCGTGACCATCGCGCGTCCAACGCGCTTTATCGCCGGGGGCCGACCCGGTTGGGGCGCGGATCGCGCCAGCGGAAGGCCGAATCCGCGATCGTCACCCCGTATTTGATGTTGGTGAGCCGGATGGTCGTGCGGTTGCCCTGCGCATCCTTGGCGACCCAGCCGTAGAGATCGAGGCCCGAGGCGGTCGCGGAATTGCGCAGGAAGACGAGGTTGAGCACGCCATATTCCGGATGGGCCGGATCGCGCACATCGACCGAGACGACACGCGGATCGCCCGAGGGCACGACCTTGCCGAAGCGGGTGAGATCGCGCGACGGATCGAGCAGCGCGCCGAGCGGCGAGTTGCGGATCGGCCAGCGCTGTTGCTGGTTCACCTGATAGTCGATCATGTAGAGCGACTTGCCGTCCGCCACGATCAGCAGATCGTTGCCTTTGCCATAGTCGAAACGGACATGGCCGGGCTGCTTGAGCAGCAGCTTGCCGTTGGCGATCTGGCCGTTGCGGTCCGTCTGGGTGAAGTCCGCGCTGAGCGTGGTGATCCCGCGAATGGTGCGGTTGACCGCGGCGAGATCGTCACTGTCGGCGGCATGGGCCGGCGCGGCCGCCACCGGCGCGTGCGCGACCAGAGGCAGGGCGAACGCGGCACCGATGGTCAGTGCGCGGGCGAGGCGAGGGAAGGTGATCGTCATGGCTGGAGGGATAGAGATGCCGGGTTGAATGTCCACTGAATGCGGGCGGACATGGAGCATCGGGCGCGGATAGGAGGGGGAACAAGGCACCCCAAGTGCAGAAGCCCGGACAAGCTGCCGAAGCACTGATGCATTCTCCACCGCCAGCATAGCGGCACATTCTGTGCCACAGCCGCCCCTGCGATCGGCGCGGGGCCAATCCCGAGGGCTGCATCTGGGATTTCGGCAATGGCCTCCGCGCTGGTGTGATGAGCGGCTACCGGCGCTTTTTGGCGTGGCAATAGTGCCAGAATAAGATATTGATTTTTTGGTAAAATGGCGGAGCGGGAGTCCGCTCTATCAGAGTCTAGCGGCATCTACTGGCATCCAATTTTTCCATTTGAATATAAATAGTTAATGAGGGATGACGGCTACCGTAGTCTATTGACGGCCACCCTCATATGCGCTTTTATGTTGGCCGGATTGTTGGCCAAGGGGTTCTGGTATGCCGAAGGTGGCAAAGGCGTTGACCGCACCGGCGGTTGAGAGGTTGAAGGCGGACGGAAAGACCAATCACCGGGTCATGGTTGGTGGTGATCGGTGCGAGGGTTTGCACCTCCGGTTGGAAGGCGGGACCAAAGTGTGGGCACTCCGCCTTAAGATCGGTGAGCGCCGCCGCGATATTGGCCTTGGCCGTTATAACGGCAAAATCGGCCTTACCCTTGAGCAATCGGTTCGGGAGGAAGGTTTGTCACTGGCCGAAGCTCGGGACAAAGCCCGCGAAATCCGGGCGAAGGTTCGGAGCGGGATTGATCCAATCGAGGAAAAACGGGTCCAAAAGCAAGCTGCCCACATTGAAACCGCCAAGTCCAAAACCTTCAAGGAATGTGCGGAATTGTGCATCGCGGACAAGTCTGGCGAATGGAAGAATGACAAGCACGTCAAGCAATGGAGCGCCACGCTTGAAACCTACGCCTATCCGAAACTCGGCAAGCTCCCGGTATCGTCCGTTGATCGCGGATTGATATTGGACGTTCTCCGCCCGATTTGGGCGACCAAGAGCGAAACCGCTTCCCGCCTTCGCGGCCGGATTGAAACCGTGCTGAATTGGGCGAAGGTCAACGGCTACAGGGATGGCGAGAACCCGGCGGCATGGAAGGGCAACCTTGAACACTCCCTTGCCAAGCGCCAACGCCTGACACGGGGCCACCATGCGGCATTGCCCTATGCCGAACTCGGTTCGTTCATGGTGGACCTTCGCAAGCGCGATGGCATTTCGGCCCGCGCCCTTGAGTTCGCTATTCTCACCGTCGCCCGCTCGGGTGAGGTCCGCAACGCGACATGGGCGGAAATCGACCTAGACGCCCAAATGTGGGTAATCCCGGCCGACCGTATGAAAGCTGGCAAGGAACATCGCGTCCCCCTGTCCGACGCGGCCGTTGCGTTGCTCAAGACGCTCCCGAGGGTCAAGGGCACCGAATATGTGTTCCCGGCCCCTCGGGGCGGCGCAATGAGCGATATGGCGCTTACGGCCGTCCTCAAGCGTATGGACCGCACCGGGCTTACGCAACACGGGTTCCGGTCCACCTTCCGGGAATGGGCCGGTGAGACAACCGCATACCCGCGTGAGGTCATTGAACATGCTCTTGCCCACAGTTTGGCCGACAAGGCGGAAGCCGCATACCAGCGGGGAAGCCTGTTGCCTAAGCGGGTCAAGCTCATGGCCGATTGGGCGACTTACGCGGGGACCGTCCAGAAACCCGGCGGGAATGTTGTCGGTATCCGGGAGGGTTCGGCGGCATGAATGGATATGGTCCACCGGATAACGGTATTCCGGTTATCGAAACACGCGGCCGGAAGCGGCTGGATACGCCGGAGAAATTGCCATTACTGTTGAAGGCATTGGCGGCGAAACGCGCCGGGCTGAATACCTACCTTGAGGCAGTTGACGTGATTTACGAGGAATATTCACGGAACCTACCGGCGGTTTCCTCCGAACAAGAGGCAAGACGAAAAACAGATATTGCGAGTAAAATTGCCGAACTAGATAGATTAAACTGACAATTACCAGACTTATTTTAATCAAGTTGTCTAGTTAGACTTGGGTAGGTCAAAAACGGCTCCTGAAACTTGTTAAGTTCAGGAGTAACCCATGAACAACCTATTGCGCCTCCCCGCCGTCATGGAGCGAACCGGGCTCGCCCGGCCAACCGTCTATCTTCGCGCCAAACAAGGTCTATTCCCGCGTCCCGTCAAACTCGGTTCCCGCATGGCCGCTTGGCCCGAGAACGAGGTTGCCGCCATCAATGCCGCCCGGATCGCGGGCAAGTCGGACGATGAAATCCGGGAACTCGTTGTAAGCCTTGAGCGCCAGCGTTCGGAGCTTGCGGCGTAATCCCTATGGCGTCCGCTCCGGTCATATTCTTTGAACCGCCCGCGCTTGCCGATGAGCAAGACAAGTTGCGGGATATGCTTTCGGTCATCCCGGCCAAGAACCCGGAAGACCTGAAAATGGTGGCCGCTGCCTTGAAGACGGCGGGGATAAGGCATGAAGAACTCTACCTAGATTGGGCAAAACCCTACGGCCGGTTCAAGGCCAAGGGATTGTGGGCAAAGGCCCGTCCCGACCCGGACGCTATGACCGAGGTATTGGAGCGGCATATATTCGCCGCGTCCCGGAAAGCTCGGTTCAAACCTCAAACCGCCGCCGAACTCGACCCGACCCCGATGCAATATCGCATCAAGGGCGTGGCCCCGTCCGAGGGCATGGTTGTTGTCTATGGCGCATCCCGAGACGGCAAATCGTTTTGGTGCATTGCCGCCGCCGCCGCGATTGGCGAGGGTGCGCAGTTCTTCGGATACCCCACAACACCCGCGCCGGTTCTCTATGTCGGGCTTGAAGGTGAAGCCGGGGTTCGTGGCCGGGTATTGGCATGGGAGCGCCATCACGGCCGCGCCATGCCCGATGCTGTCCGGTTCTCGCTCCAACCCTTCCGGTTGACCGACCAGCAAGACGTTTCCGACCTTGCCGATATATGCCCGCCGGGTTGTGTCGTCATTATCGACACGCTCAACCGTGCCGCTCCCGGTTTGGACGAGAATAGCTCCAAGGACATGGGCGGTGTCATTGAGGGGGCAAAGACCCTTCAACGGAAAATCGCCGGGCTCGTCATCCTTGTTGCCCACAGTGGCAAGGACTCCACCAAAGGGTTGCGCGGGCACTCAAGCCTGTTTGCCGCGCTTGATGCCGCCATACTGGTTAGCCGGGATGGTGATGCCCGCCGCTGGAAACTCGACAAGGCCAAAGACGGTAAGGACGGGGAGGAACATGGGTTCCGGTTGAAGGTCGTTGACCTTGGCACCGATGCCGATGGCGACCCGGTTACATCATGCGTGATCGAACCCGACAGCGGGGCCACCCAACAATTCACCCGACCGTTGAGGGGTAATCGCCAGCTTGCTTTCACGGCGCTGGAAAATGCGGCCCGCTCCCACGGCATCTTGAATGAGCATGGCGAGTTCATCGGTGTGACTTTCGCGGACTGGTATGCCGAGTTTTTAAGGATTTCCACGGCCGACAATAAGGAAGCGAAGCGCAAGGCTTTCGCCCGTGCCCGCGAAGATTTGGCGGCTGACGGGCATATTGCGGTCGATAACGACATTTACCGATTTGCCGGTTTGAACGCCTCGGCAACCCATGCCGTCATCGCCGCTATCCTCACCGGACAACGGACAGGGGGTGGACAATGACCGGACATGTCCAGTGTCGCCCTACCCTCGGTAGCGGACGGACATGGACATCTCCCTTTAGGGGATGTCCGATTGTCCGGGAGGCGATGACCCCCAACCCCTTGAACTATTCAGCCCCGAGTATGTGGGCAGAGATAGAGTCCGCCAGTGTTCGGCGGTTTTACTCAACAAATTACCGAGTTTCCAAGATTGGCCAACATACCGGCCAACATAAAGGGTTGAAAGGCCAACCTATGACCGTGCTTGCAAAGATTGAAGATGAGTTTGGCTCGCACTTATCGGACGGGCGAACCGATGAAGATAGGCGGATGATTTTCGCCCAAGCCATCCTGTTTCTTATGCGGGATGACTATGCTGGTTCGATCCTGTTCGATGCTTGGGAAATCGGCCGGGTCATCAAAATGCTTGCCGTATCTGCCAACATCAAAGCCCGATGGCAGGAAGTCGGCAGGATCGAAAAACAGGTTAGCGAACTCATCCCCGAGATGAGGAACCTTGTTGACCGCCTCATTCTGTTCAAGGCGTTGATAGACGACAAGCCGACATGGGAGCGGTTTGAAGACCTATTGCCAGATAGGTTCCTGAAAGCGGTTTGGCGGGCTTTCAACGGTCCAGCCGATTGTCCGCAATTCTACCGGAACGTCATGCCGCATGATGGCCGGGCTACACCGAAAACCGAATATGCGGGCCTGTTGCTCGGGCAAGGGGGCCGTCATGGTTGACCGGCGCTATCGTGACAGCGCGTGGGGCCAGCCACCCGCCCCAATGGTGCCCGAGGCGGCAAAACCTTGTGATGCACCTCCCACGGCCGTCCAGGGCGACCAGTGGGGCCGTTCGGCGGTGAATGTGGGCACCAACCTCCCCGTGGCCTCGCCCGCGCCTGCCAGTCCTCCCGTGGCGGCTTCCGAGCGCAACGCCAAGGGCCAATTTGTATCGGGTTCTAACGGTGGTCCGGGCCGCAAAAAGGGTTCTCGCAACCGCCTTACCGACCAGTTCCTAACCGTGATCGCGGACGACTTTGCCGAGCACGGCGCGGAGGCTTTGGCCAAGCTCCGGGAGAAAGACCCGGCGGCATATCTGCAACTGGTTGGGGGACTGGTTCCGCGCGAACTCATCACCAAACACGAAACCGAGCCCGACTATTCGGACATGACTTGGGAAGAAATCCAAGAGTTCTTGGAACGGCGAAGGATGAACAGGGAGGTCGAAATCGCTCTTGAAGAAATGAAGAAATACTAACCCAACTCAAACAAGGATTAAGACAATGTATCTCGTCAATTCACCGGATGCCGCCGGATTTATGGAACTTATGGCTACCGACACCGGCCGCAAGGTTGCACTCGGGGACAAGGCCAAGTTCAACGGAGCCGCTTTCAACGCCATCGGGTTTGCCCACAATGCCATTGCCGAGACGATACCCAAGGTAATCGCGCTGGCCCAAGACCCGACCCGGACCACGGTAGATCAGCACCATGCCGCCCGCCAGCTTGCCGGGAAGGTTTCCACGGTTCTTGAGCAATCCCAAGCCAGTATTGAAGCGGTGGCCCGCGAACTCGGCAACGAGGGCAACCAGCTTATTGCCGATGCCTTTGCATTGGACCCGAACCGCCAAGTCATTCACGCGGAAATGCGGGGTTGGATACGGGAACAGGTTAGCAAACCGGACGGGATTATGAAAATCCGGGAAGCGGCCAAAGGCCATAGCGAGGTTGTGGCCGTCCTCTATGGCTCCCCTCATTTCCTCACCGAGCTTTCGCCGGACACCCGAGACAAAATCATCGTGGACGGGTTCCAGCGGTTTGCCCCGAACGGTTGGGCGAAAATCCAGCATAGCCAAGAGTTGACGGGGCTTGCGGCCAAATACCCCGAGGCCATCAGCAAGGTTCACCTGTTTTTCTACAACCGCGAACTCGCCAGCCAAGCCAACCGCCGGGTTGAGGTCTAGCATTATCTCACGCGCTACCGCCGATTAGTGCCCGGCGGCACCTAACCCCCGGCCATTACTCCCTTTGGCCGGGGGTTTTTATAGGCTTAGCCTTGCAACGATGCCTTGGCATAGAGTCGGCCTAACACCGCTGTAGTCGCGGACCCGAGGCTTGCCATCGCCGCTCGGACATCTTGTCTGTATGTGGGTGTGACCGGGGCGTTAAGTTTGACACGCAGACCTTCTAAAGCTTTTGAAAGCGATGATACATACCGCTCATCTTCCGGCTCGGTAAGAACAACTCTTAGATCAACCAATCTCCATTGGAGTTTTGTTATAAGGTCTAAGCAATCCTCTCTTAGATCGACCGAGCTATCTTTTTCATTGACCAATGCCGAATCAAATCTACGAACCTTCTGTGAAAGCTCTATAATCTCGCTATTAAGTTGGTCAGTGGTTTGTTTAAGGTGCGCGCTCCGCACATCTTCGATCTGAAACTGCCGTGAATACATTGGAGCAAAATAATATGTCAGGCCAGCGGCGGCAATGCTTGCTGCAATGGTCATCCATACCGGCATCTTCTCATCAAAGAGAACCGGGAAATTGGATTTAAGCCAGCTTGATATTCTATTTGGCATTAAGCTCATCTTTATGGCGAGCAACCTCCACAGAGTTATCTAACGTCAAATCTAGCGTGTTCTTTGCTGATTTTCCGAGAGATGACTGAACCGGGCTCCACGTTGTGCTATCAAATGAGTTAATAAAGTTGTCGAGTTCGGTTTTGGCTTCAACCTGTCCGGCCCCTTGTAGCGCGCCGCCAATCTGCGCAGAAACTTGAGCGCGCTGCTGTGGGAAACCTACATTTGGATCGGCTGTAGCCATCATGATACCGCCCGCCATCAATATGGCGGCAATTCCGCTCTTCGCAATGATCGTGAACTTGCCCGGAGAATTGAAGTTCTGAGCAAGCTCTGCTACCCGGCTTTCATCATAGAACTGGGTAATTGCTGCATCTATATCAAGCGCCTGAAAGGCCGCAAAATTGTTATCTTCATAGGCAAAGACCGCTGACATAACATATTTTAAGAGCTTGGCGGCGTCATAAGGTTGAAGAGGGTCTTTTCCGGCATAACCATTGCCAAACAGGTCGAGTTTCGATCTCTCACCCCAAGAATAACTTGGATAAATATTGTCGAAAATATCCTGATAAAACCGGCGGTCTATTAACGTAATTGCGTGCCTGTTAACAAGCCTCTTTGCAGTGCGAGGCGCAAAGTCGCGCCGAGTCGCGACGGCATTTATCCAGCGAACGCGCCGCGCTGGAACAATTTCATTCTCAAGCTGGGCCACGACAAGGTCGTCTGCTTTGGACCAGTTATTCGTTATTTCCCCGATTAGAAACGGGTCAAACTGTCCGTGACCCGGCGACATGATTATATCGCCAATTTTGGCCTTCTTATAAAGGCGGATAATGTTGCCAATCTCGGCAGAGAACTGTCGAGAATCAGGCGTATTGGCAGTATAAGGAGTTGGGCTGTAATCGAGTGGATTACGTGAAGGCGCGGTGTTGGTATGCCCTCTGATAACCTCATTAACCGCGTCGGACATTGCGAGGTGCCGTCGCATCAGCACTTCGTCTTCCAATGCGGCAGGAGTCGCGTTGAAACCCGGGATATTGAGGAAAACCCGATTATTATCGGCAAAGTCGCTTAGAAAGCGCCTGTTGTAACCCGCGTAGATAAGCCAAACCGCTACATCGTCGCGAAGCAGCCTAATCGGTGAAAGCTCCACCTAATCCCCTCCCCACAAACTCACTACGTCTCTGTAACCTGACAGACCGTCATCTGTCGACAGCCCGTGCAACAGGGGCGACCAAGCCCAATCTTCATCAGGTTTATGATGGCCGTTATGTTGGCCAGAAATGACGGCCTTATATTTTTCCTATAAAAATCAGATACTTATGGAAGTAAATGGCGGAGCGGGAGGGATTCGAACCCTCGATACGGTTTTGCCGTATACTCACTTTCCAGGCGAGCGCCTTCGACCACTCGGCCACCGCTCCGCATGCTCTGGAGATTGCGCGCCCTAGCGGGCCTTGGGGCGTTTCGCAAGGTTCGGTGTCGCGGCGCCTGAGTTCCCGGTGGTGAGCAGAAAGGTTGGGCAATCCGTCCTGCTGCCGGTGGCTGGGAACCCGGAGGCTCGCCGGATCGTTGAGACGGCACGCTTCAAAGGGAGTGACGCATGATTCGCCTTGCCATCCTCTGCCTCGTTATCGCGCTGGTCGCGGCGCTGTTGGGGTTCGGTGGCGTCGCCGGCGCTTTTGTCGGCCTCGCCAAGATCCTGTTCTTCGCGGCGATCGCACTGTTCGCGATCTTTCTTGTGCTCGGCCTGCTCGCCGGCAAAAGGATTTCCAAAGCGATCGACTGACGACGGTTAAGCGCACACGGACGCGCTCAGCGCAGCATCGCTTTCTGCCGCCGCCGCTGCACCGATGAACCGAGGCCGATCGCCTCGCGATATTTGGCGACGGTGCGCCGGGCGATGTCGAAACCGCGCGCGCGCAGCAGGTCTACCAGCGTATCGTCGCTGAGGATCGCGTCCGGCTTCTCCTCGGCGATCAATGTGCGGATGTGGCTCTTGACCGCCTCGGCCGAGGCCGCCTCGCCGCCATCAGCCGATTGGATGGCGCTGGTGAAGAAATATTTGAGTTCGAAGGTGCCGCGCGGGCAGGCGAGATATTTGTTGCTGGTGACGCGGCTGATCGTCGATTCGTGCAACTCCACCGCCTCGGCCACCGCCCGCAGGGTGAGCGGCCGCAAATGGGTGACGCCATGGCGGAAGAAACCTTCCTGGTGCCGCACGATCTCCTCCGTCACCTTGAGGATGGTGCGCTGCCGCTGGTCGAGCGCCTTGATGAGCCAGTTGGCGCTGGCGAGGCAGTCGGAGAGCCAGAGTCGCGCCGCCTTGTCGCGCGCGCTGCCCGCCAGATGCGCCTGATAACGGCGGTTGACGAGCAGGCGCGGCAACGTTGCGCCGTTGATCTCGATGACCCAGCCTGCGCCGCTCGGCGTCACGAACACATCCGGCGTCACTGCCGCTGGCCGGTCGCCACCATAGCGCAGGCCGGGTTTGGGGTCGTAGCCGCGTAGCTCGCGGATCATGTCCGTCATGTCCTCTTCGTCCACGCCGCAGATGCGCCGCAGATGCGCGATCTGGCCGCGCGCAAGCAGGTCGAGATTGGCGATAAGGCAGGCCATGGCCGGGTCGTAGCGGTCCGCCTCGCGCGCCTGGATGGCGATGCATTCGGCAAGGCCGCGCGCGCCCACGCCGGCGGGCTCGAAGCCGTGGATGACGGCGAGCACTGCCTCCACCTCCGCCAGCGGCACGTCAAGCCGATAGGCAAGGTCCAGCAGGTCCGCCTCCAGATAGCCGGCGTCGTCGATCTGGCCGATGAGCTGGCCGGCGATGACCAGCCGCATGCCGGAGAGCGCGGCGCCGGCCTGCTGCATGAGATGCTCGTGCAGGCCGATCTCGGGCGCGGCGAAGCTGTCGAAATCCGGCCCGTCCTCGCTGCCGTGGGACGACAGACCGTGTGAGGCCATGAGATCGCTGCCGGCCGGGCGCAACGTAGCGCCGCCGTCGGCAGGGGCATCGTCGATGAAGGTCTCGGCGGTATAATCGACGTCGAGCGGCGAATCGGCCGCGCCGGCGCCGCGTGCGATCAGAGTATCCGCGCTTGCCTCCGGCCCGGTGCGTGGCTCGGCGCCTTCGACCGGCTCGACTTCCTCGCGGGCCGGCAGGGCGATCGCATCGCCCGCTTCGAGCAGTGGGTTGCGCTCCAGTTCGCTGCCGATGAACGCCTCAAGTTCCAGATTGGAGAGCGCCAGCAGCTTGATAGCCTGCTGGAGCTGCGGCGTCATCACCAGCGACTGGCTCTGCCGCAGGTCGAGGCGGGGCGCGAGCGCCATGGGTCAGGCCGCGCCGTTCAGCGCGCGGGCGCCGCGCCCGGCGGCGTCACAGCGAGAAGCTTTCGCCGAGATAGAGGCGGCGCACTTCGGCATTCGAGACCAGTTCCTCGGGGCTGCCGGCGAACAGCACCTTGCCCCCGTAGATGATGCAGGCGCGGTCGACGATTTCCAGCGTCTCGCGCACATTGTGATCGGTGATGAGCACGCCGATACCGCGCGTCTTGAGGTCCTTCACCAGATCGCGAATATCGGCGATGGAGAGCGGGTCGATACCGGCAAACGGCTCGTCGAGCAGCACGATGGAGGGATTGGCGGCCAGCGCGCGGGCGATCTCGCAACGCCGCCGCTCGCCGCCGGAGAGCGCCATGGCGGAACTGGTGCGCAGCCGCACGAGGCCAAATTCCTCAAGCAGCGTCTCCAGCTTCTCGGCACGCGCCGCCTTGTCCGGCTCGGCCAGCTCCAGCACGCTCAGGATGTTCTGCTCTACCGTCATACCCCGGAAGATGGAGGTCTCCTGCGGCAGATAGCCCAGGCCCAGGATCGCGCGGCGATACATGGGCAGGCCGGTGATATCGACGCCTTCCAGGATGATGCGGCCCGAATCGGGCTTCACCAACCCCATGATCGAATAGAAGCAGGTGGTCTTGCCCGCGCCGTTGGGGCCGAGCAGGCCGACCACCTCGCCATGGCCCACTTCCAGGCTCACATCGGCCAGCACGGTACGCTTGTCGTAGCTTTTGGCGATCGAGATCACCTGCAAGCGATGCGCGCCTGCGTCTTGCTCCACGTCCGTATGGCGGGGGGCCGCAAGCTCGTTCATGAACAGGTCCTCGTCATTGCACGCCGTTCCGTCATGCCCATGCGGTGCGTGCTGGCATGATCCGGCGCGCTTCGCAATCTCGGATTGGCAGGGAATTTGCATGGATGAAGCCGGCGGGCGCATGCCATCGCATTTATCGGGCGGGTTCGCGATCGGCGCCGCCTAGCGCTCGCCGGACTGGCGCACCTTGAAGGTGCCGGAAACGCGGCCGCTGGGCGTCGTGGTCGTGCCGGGCGGCGCCCCGGCGGCCGAGCCGTCCACCGTCGAGCGGCCGGTAGTGAGGTCGATCACCAGCCGCTGGCCGGACAGGCGGTTGGCCCCTTGCGTGAGCTGGACCCCGCCGATCAGGGTGATGAGCTTGCGGTTGAGATCGTAAATGGCGACCGAGCCGCTCGCCCGCTCGTTGCCGCGCGTCACCACCACGCCGCCGGACGCGTCGAGCCGGTCGATCTCGATACCGTCGCGGTCATGATAAGCCACGGTGAGCCGCTGCGCCGTCATGGTGAGGCCGGCCTGGCTGACCTGGACGTTGCCGGAGACGACCACCCGGTCGGCGCGGTCCTGCACCTCGATGCGGTCGGCCGAGAAATCGACCGGGGCGCTGGTATTGTGGCCGCGCAGCACCTGTGCGCCGGCGCCCCCCTCGATCAGGGCGCCGGCCGCGAGCGCGATCCCGGCGGAACTGGCCAGCAGAATGAGCGACTTACGCAGCATCAGCGCCCTTTGCGATCAATTTGCTCCATGCGCAAGCGGGCGTTGCCCTCCAGCGTCACGGTCCGCGCCTCCAGATCGGCGCTGAGATTGTCCGCCCGGAAGGTGCCGGCGGGGATGCGCCCCTCCACGCTGCCCCGGCTGTGGAGCCGGCGCTGTTCGAGCTGGATATCGACGTCGCGTGTGGTCAGTCGGTAGCCGTTGGCGCTCTGAAACTGGATCGGCCCTTCGATGGCGACCGTTTCCTTGTCCATATTGTAAGTGCCGCGCCGCGCGTTCACCACCGCGCCGCCCTGCTCCATCTGCATCCGCGCTTCCAGATCGTTCAGTTCCACGATCGGATCGCGCGAGGTGCGCTGGAGCGCGGAGCCGGCGCGCAGCGAGAAGGGGCGACCGCGCGAATCCTCGCCGCGATACAGCGCTTCAACCACCTTCAGCCGCTCACCGGCCATGTCGACCTTGTTCTTGTCGAGCACGAAGCTGACCTCGGCCTGATGGGTGAAGGGTGCGGTCAGCAGGAAAGTCCCGAGCAGGCCGACCAGCACGGGTAGCAGCTTCTTGAGCGGCCGGATCAGCCGGTCCAGGCTGCCGCCGGGCGTGGCCCAGACCCGGCGGGCGTCGCGCTGCGCCGTCGCCTGCGCGGACATGACCAGCTCCTCGCCGGTCAATATATGGCCTTCGCGCCTAGGCATGGGCGAAGATATCGACCTCCGGCCAGCCCGCCAGATCGAGCAGGGCGCGGTGCGGCAGGAAGTCGAAGCAAGCCTGCGCCAGCGCCGTGCGCCCCTCGCGTGCGAGCCGGATGTCCAGTTCCGTCCTGAGGCGGTGCAGATAGCGCACGTCGGAGGCGGCATAGTCCTTCTGCGCCTCGCTCAGCACCAGCCCGCCCCAGTCCGAGCTTTGCTGCTGCTTGCTGATCTCCTGCCCGATCAGATCGCGCACCAGCTCCTTGAGGCCATGCCGGTCGGTGTAGGTCCGCACGAGGCGCGAGGCGATCTTGGTGCAATAGACCGGCGCCGTCAGCACGCCGAGATAATGATGCAGCGCGGCGATATCGAATCGGCCAAAGTGAAAGAGCTTGAGCCGCGCCGGGTCGGCAAGAATCCCGCGCAGGTTCGGCGCGGCGTAATTGCTGCCCGGCGCGAAGCGAACGAGATGTTCGTCGCCGCCCCCGTCGCTGATCTGGACGAGGCAGAGCCGGTCGCGCGGGGTGATGAGACCCATGGTCTCGGTGTCGATGGCGACCGGCCCGTCGCCGAGCACGCCGGCGGGCAGGTCTTCTTCATGCAGATAAACGCTCATCGCGCCTCCTTAAACCGAATGGGACGCCGAGGGAAACCATCCCTGCGCCCTGCCGGGCATGCCGCCGGGAGAGCCGGCGCGGCACGTGGCGCGCGCCTGTTCGCCCTGGAAAGGGAGCACCTTGCGGACACCGCCAAAATCGTTCGCGCTTGTGGATAATTATCGCTATACTGAGGTGCGGTTGTGTTTTGGCTCCAGCCGAGTCCCTGTGCCTGTCGTCCAGCATGGGTGAGTGATTATATCTGGGACGAGCGAAGGTGATTAACAGGGCATGAGTTTTGACAGAGGGCGCCGCGGACGCGGCAAGGACAAGCGAGACGGCTTCGGAGACCCCCAGTTTGACGGATATTCCGAGTTCGGCGGCGGCGGTGGCGGCTACGGTGCCCCGCGCGGCGGATTTGGTGGTGATCGTGGCGGCTTTGGCGATCGCGGTGGTTTCGGTGGCGGCGGTGGCGGTGGCTTCCGCAGCGGCGGCGGCGGTGGCGGTTTCCGCGGCGGCGGCGGTGGTGGAGCGCGCGGCGGCATGCCGGCGCAGGTCGTCGGCGAGGGTTCCGGCATCGTCAAGTTCTTCAACGGCCAGAAGGGTTTCGGCTTCATCGTCCGTGACGATGGCGGCGAGGATGTGTTCGTTCACATCAGTGCGGTCGAGCAGGCCGGCCTGACCGGCCTCGCCGAAGGGCAGCCGCTCAAGTTCACGCTGGTCGATCGCGGCGGCAAGATCTCTGCGACCGAGTTGCAGATCGAGGGCGAGCCGCTTCCGGTGCCGGAGCGTGAGGATCGTGGGGGCGCGGATCGCGGCGAGCGCGGGCCGATGCGCCAGCTCACCGGTGAGCGCGCCAGCGGCACGGTCAAGTTCTTCAATGCCATGAAGGGCTTCGGCTTCATCCAGCGCGACGATGGGCAGCCCGATGCCTTCGTGCATATCAGCGCCGTCGAGCGCGCAGGCATGGGCTCGCTGCAGGAAGGCGACCGGCTGGACTTCGAGCTGGAAGTGGACCGGCGCGGCAAATATGCCGCCGTCAATCTCCAGCCCAAGGCGGATTGATCGCACGGGCCGAGTCTTCGGGACCGGCAAAGGAAAACGGGCCGGAAGCAGCGCTTCCGGCCCGTTTTCCTTTGGTCTCGTCTGCGCTCAGACGGCCCGGCTGGCTTCGAACAGGAACCAGGCGCGCTGCTCGGCCTCGTCGGTCCAGTCGTCGATCAGGCTATCGGTGGCATTGTCACCCGCCGCACCCGCGACCTCCTTGGCGGCGCGCAGCGACTCGACGAAAGCGAGATTGTCGGCGCGCAACTCGGCCAGCATGTCGGCAGGGCTGACGAAATCGGCATCATTGTCCTTGACGCTCTGGCGGCGTGCGATGTCGCCGATCGACCGCAGCGTCGTGTTGCCCGTCTTGCGGACACGCTCGGCGATGAGATCGGTCGTCGCCATGATCGCCGCCGCCTGCTCGTCGAACATCAGGTGATAGTCGCGGAAATGCGGACCGGAGACGTGCCAGTGGAAATTCTTGGTCTTGAGGAAAAGCGCGTAGCTATCCGCCAGCAGGCCGTTCAGCGCCTCGGCAACGGCCTTGGTCGCGTTCGCCTTGAGATCGGTCGGGGTCTTGAGCGCCTTGTCTGTCATGATCACCTCCAATGGCTATGGTCTGCCACGGGCCTATCGGCCCGGAATGCCGGCAATCTATGCCACGCGTCAGCAGGTTTGGCGAATGGATAGCGGCGGACAGGCTGATCGACCTATCCGATCAGCGCATGTCTGCAACGCGGTGCGGAATGTTGCGCATGGAGAGCCACCGCGGGTGAATGGCAGCGGCACCGGCCGGCCAGCGCAGGGCGGACGGGGCGCGGCATCGGCCGGCGCCCCGGCGCATCAGGGGTTGGCGGTGGTCGCGCCCGGTGCCGGCGCTGCGGCGGACTGGCGCGTGGCGGCGTCTTCATTGGCCAGCGTCTGGATGCGCTTGTGCAGGTCCGGATCGGCCTGCGAGGCCTGGGCGATGCTGTTGAACTTCACCGGATCGAGCCCCTCGGCCTGTACGGCTGCGAGCATCTTCGGCTGCTTTTCGGCATCGGTAACGGTCGTGTCCTGTTGGATCTTGCTGGCGGCGATCGCGGCACGCGCGAAGGCCTTGAGATCCTCGTCGCTAAAGCTCTGTGCGGCGGTTGCCGGAGCGCTTGCGGCGGGCGGGGCGGCTTGCGTGTCGGCGGGAGCCGCCGTCTCCGGGGCCTGGGCGCGCAACGTCGTGCCAGCCATGAGGAGGGCCACCGTGGCGGCAGCATAAACCGGATACTTCATCATGGACCTTTCTTCCTGTTGGAGACCGTCGGTCAAAGCTAGGTTTGCCGGACTCGATGACAAACTATGGGCGATCAGCCGTTCATCGGTCGGGGTGGGTCGATGCTGGTGGCGCATGATTCCTCACATGATCCCCCAATGGATAGAAGCGCTTATGCGTTCGCCTGCCTGTGGGCAGGAGGCTGGATGGGCTTGCCGTAAGCGCTTCTTCGGGACAGGAGGCGGGGTTATGGTGAGATGAACGGAGCCGAAAAGCTCGCGCCGATCGGACATGGCGTGCGAGGTGGCCCTATCCGTGGAAATCCGCCCTCGCGCGGCCTAACGCGCCTTGACAAATCCCGTGGGGCAAGGCCATAGGCCCGGCCTCGTCCACGCGGGGCTAGCTCCCCGCGAACGCCGTGCTGCCGTAGCTCAGTGGTAGAGCGCATCCTTGGTAAGGCTGAGGTCGTGAGTTCAATCCTCACCGGCAGCACCATTTTCCCGCCTCGCCCGGCCTCGCGGCCGGTAGAGGACTTGCACCGGGCCGTTGTGGCTGGGCAAAGAGGAGCGGCACAGGAGGACGGCATGGTCCATGAGAAAGAGGCGCGGGAGACGGATGCGCGGGCGGAGCGACTGGCCGCAGCGTTGCGCGCCAATCTGCGCCGCCGCAAGAACCAGGCGCGCGCGCGGGATGTCAAGAGCGATCCCCACACCGACGAAGGTCCTGGGCACAGCGATTCGGCCGGCGCGAGCGAGGGCTGATCGGCTCCGGCTACGCGCGAGACCATGGCGATCCTCGAGTCGAGACCGGGGGCGACATAAAGTTGCCCGCGCCTGTTACGGTTCCTGCGTGCACCGGCTTTGTGACATTTTTGCGCAGGTGCGCAGGGACTCGGCGGTAAGGCCGGATTCGCGACGATTCGCACTCCGTGCAGCCGCCGCGATGGTCTTGCCGTGCCGTAATAATGCAAGTAATAACAATGTGATAAAATAAGATTGTGATGATCTGGCCGGGAATCCGTGGTCAAGTTCTTTATTTCAGATTTTTGACGCCCGCTGGCCTTGATCCCCCTTGGGGGGGCTGCCACAACTATCGCTCGGCAGGGCTCGAATCACCGCCCCTGTCACAGCGATCGCGATCGACCGACAGGCATGGGAAGGTGCTTCCCGTGATGGGCTGCCATGTGGTCGGCGTCCGGCAGGACGATACGCGGGAGCGACGGAGCTTGTGGGGGATCGCGGCAGGGACATGGGGCGAGAAGTGGGCCAGCAACGATATAGGCAATCAGCAGCAGGGACGGAGGCGATGGACAGCGCGGCGGCGCCACAACAGGCGAGTGATCGCGCGGCGCTGGAGGCGGCGTGGTCCGACGTGCGCGCCGGCGTGCGCCGGGTGATCGGTGTGCGCCAGTTCGATCAATGGATCCGGCCGTTGACGCTGGGCGCTTATTGCACCCTTTCCGGCACGCTGGACCTGGAAGCTCCGTCCGAATTCTCCGCCAGCTATGTCGCCAGCAATTTCGCCACGCGGCTCGCGCTGGCCTGGCGCGCCGCTCCCGGCGAGGTACGCGATATCCGTGTGGTGCGGGCGCGCGAGGCCATGGAAAGCGTCGCGGTGCGGCCGCGCGGCCCCGCCCCGCTGGAGCAGACTGCCGGCCGCCCGGCCGAGGCCGCTCCGCGCTCCAGCCGGTTCGCGCCGCGCCATGATTTTGCCGGCTTCATGACCGACGAGAGCAACATGCTCGCCTGTTCGGCGGCGCAGGCCATGGCCGCGCCCGACAAACCGCGCTTCAATCCCCTGTTCATCCATGGGCCGACCGGCTTCGGCAAGACCCATCTGCTCCACGCCATCGCCGCCGCCTATGGCGCGACGCTGGGCGAGGGAGCGGGGAGCGGCGCGATCCTCTATATGTCCGCCGAGCGGTTCATGAACGAATTCGTCGGCGCTATCCGCGCCAACGATACGTTCAGCTTCAAAGCCCGGCTGCGCGCCGCCCGCATGCTGCTGATCGACGATATCCAGTTCATCGCCGGCAAGGGACCGACGCAGGAGGAGTTCCTCCACACCCTCAACGACCTCATCGATTCGGGCGCGCGTATCGCCATCGCCGCCGACCGGCCGCCACAGCAGTTGAGCGCGGTCGATCCGCGCATCCTTTCGCGCCTCGCCGGCGGGCTCGTCGCCGATATCCAGCCGGCGAGCCTCGACCTGCGGCTCAAAATCCTCAACGCGCGCCGCGCCGCCGTGGCGCCGATCGCGGTGCCGGACGATGTGATCGCGCTGCTCGCCCGCTCGATCCGCACCAGCATCCGCGAACTGGAGGGCGCCTTCAACAAGCTGGTCGCTTATGCCCAGCTCGTCGACAAGGCGATCACGGTCGATCTTGCCCAGACCATGCTGGCCGAGGCGTTGCGTGCCAGCGTGCGCCGCATCACCATCGACGAAATCCAGAAGCTGTGCGCCGCGCATTACCGCATCGACGCCTCGGAGATGCGCTCGCACCGTCGCGCTCGCGCGGTCGCGCGCCCGCGCCAGATCGCCATGTATCTCGCCAAGAAGCTGACGCCGCGCTCGCTGCCGGAGATCGGCCGGGTCTTCGGCGGCCGCGATCATTCGACGGTGATCCACGCCGTCCGCACCATCGAGGCGATGCGCCTCGACAATCCCGAGATGGACGCGGATATCCGCGCCTTGCAGAAGCAGCTCGAAGGCTGAGACACAAGGCGCGGGGCTCTTACCTCGCATGAAACGCCGTGTTCCTGCGCAGGCAGGAACTAAGGGTGGTGCGGGAGTGTGGTTGGCTCCTGGACTCCGATCTGCGCTGGGGCACGTTGGTGTGAGACCGGGCGTCGGTCTCGCGTGCATGCCTCATGACCATTTGCGCTGGGGGCGCGCCTCCAATCTCCCGTTCGTCGAAGGACCGCTATCTTCTTCGTCGCTGGAAAGAAGGACGATCCTTCGACACGCTCAAAACGAACTAGGATGAGCTTTCTCGCCCTGCTCGCAAACGCCAATCGCCCAAAAAAGAAAACCCCCGCCCGGGGGAGCGAGGGTTTTCGGGTTGCGGTCCGTATCGAAGGTCTGGACCCCCGGCACCGATGGGGACTCATGTGGTGCCGGGGGTCTAGCGGGGCGGCGTCGGTGGACCAGTCCCTTCGCCGACCCGATGGGGTTGCGCCGCTTAGCGGAGCAGGCTCAGCACGCCCTGCTGGCTCTGGTTCGCCTGAGCGAGCATCGCCGTAGAGGCCTGGCTGAGGATCTGGTTCTTGGCCAGCGCGGTCGACTCTTCCGAGAAGTCGGCATCCTCGATGCGCGAGCGCGCGTCGGAGAGATTGGTGATCGTCGAAGTCAGGTTGCTGACCGCCGAGTCGAGGCGGCTCTGCATGGCGCCCATCTTGGCGCGGGCGGTTGTCACCGTGCCGAGCGCGGTGTCGATCGCGCCGAACGACGCCGTGCCAGCCGAAATGTCGAGGGCGTTGATGGTGAGCGTCGTCGTGTCCATCGCGCCGGTGGTGATGGACACCTGATCCGTCGCACCGGTGCCAACCTGGATGTTGGTCGCGGTCGCGCTGAACAGATCGACACCGTTATACTTAGTGGCGGCGACTTTGCCGATCTGGGCGATCAGGGCGTCGCCCTCTTCCTTGATGTTCGCTTTCGACGCGGTGTCGTTGGTGCCGTTGGCAGCCTGGATGGCCAGTTCCTTCATGCGCTGCAGCATGTTGGAGATGTCGCCCAGCGCACCTTCGGCGGTCTGCGTCAGCGAGATGCCGTCATTGGCATTGCGGCGCGCTGCCGAGAGGCCACGGACCTCGGCGGTCATCTTGGTGGCGATGGCGAGGCCGGCGGCGTCGTCCTTCGCGCTGTTGATGCGCTTGCCGGTGGACAGGCGCTCCATCGCCTGGGACAGACCCTTGTTGGCGACGTTCGAAGCATTCTGCGCGCGAAGGGCAGAAACGTTGGAAGCGATAACAGTCATGTGGGTTTTCCTTTCCCGCTCTCGTTTGGGTCGCTGCCACGCGGCGGATGCGGCCTCGAACCAGCAGAACGGACTCGGTGCGGGAAATTTAAGCAGCGCCCACGAAAAATTTTGCGCCGTGCTGCCCCGCCTGACGCGGACCGGCCTGCGACTCGCGCGCGGGGATTCTTCTTATGAAGGCGGGCAGGCACGCGGACTCCGGCAGACTCGCGCGAGTCCCCGCTGAGGGGCCCGTCGCCCAAGCGCGATCCGGCAGAGATTTGCCGCCCTCCGGCAAGCCTTGGCCGAGATTAACGGGATGATAAGCATTTTTGGCAAGAGTGAGTCCCATCGGAGGACGGTTCGGCTCGGGGGAGTTCGGACCGAAATATTTGGGGACTGACGCATGTTGCCTGTCGACATGAGCCAGCGCGTCCACCGGCATTTGCCGGACCTGGCCGCGTGGCTGGATACTGCCTGCTATAATGTGCGCACCGTTGCGGCCGAGGCACCGCGTGGCAGGTCCACGCAGCGCATCTTGCTGGCCGAGGAGATTGCGCACGCGACCTGCCGCGACATCCTGATCGAGTGGCGCGACGGAGCGCCCCGGCTGATGCCGGCGGCAGACGGCTATCCAGCGCGAATCGCGTTCGGACCGACCGACCGCGCCATGGCCTTCGCTCTTATCGCCGAGCTGCTCCGCCCGGCGCATATGCCGGCTGTGGGCGACGAGCGCAGCGCAGTGCTGATGCGTCTTGCCGCCCGCATCGCCGCGAGCGACGCCACCGTGCTCATTCAGGGTGCGACCGGCACCGGCAAGGAGGGCATCGCCCGCTTCCTCCACGACCGCTCGCCCCGCGCTGACAAGGATTTCATTGCGGTCAACTGTGCCGCGCTGCCCGAGACGATGATGGAGGCCATGCTGTTCGGCCACCGCAAGGGCAGCTTCACCGGTGCCGCCGCCTCGTCGGACGGCCTGTTCCTCGCTGCCGATGGCGGCACCTTGTTCCTGGACGAAATCACCGAGCTGCCGCTCGCCTTGCAGGCCAAGCTGCTGCGCGCGTTGCAGGAGGGTGAGGTGCTGCCGGTGGGCGCGACTCATCCGGTGCCGGTCGACGTGCGCGTTATCGCCGCCGGCAACCGCGATCTCGCGGCGGAGGCGGAAGCCGGCCGCTTCCGCCCGGACCTTTACTGGCGGCTCAATGTCATGCCGCTCCAGCTCCAGCCGCTCAAGGCGCGCTCGGGCGACATCGCCGCCATCGCCGCCGCATTCCTGCTGCGCCATCAGGCGCCGGGCACGCCGCTAGCCGCCTCCTTCGCCTGGCCGACGCTGGCCGCGATGGAGCGCCTCGCCGCCCATAGCTGGCCGGGCAACGCCCGCGAGCTGGGCAATGTCCTCCAGCGCGCCATCGTGCTGCGCGAGGGCGAGCGGATCGAGGCGACCGATCTCGCGATCATGGGCTCCGTTCCGGCGCCGTCCGCTGCGCCGGTGCTGCGCCGCCCGGCGCCCGCCCGGCTGCATGACGTCGCCCGCGCCTCCGCCATGGACGCGATCCGCGCGGCGCTGCGCGATACCGGCGGGCACCGCGCCCACGCCGCCCGGCTGCTCGGCATCTCCGAGCGCACGCTGCGCTATCGGCTTGCCGAGATGCGTGACCTGGCGATGGCCGGCTGAGGCGGGGAGACGCAGTCATGGCAGGCTTGTCCGTCGATAGCGTCATGGCGCTGCGCCAGAGCATCCTTCAGCGCAACGCCGCGCTCAAGGACGTCTCGGGCGGTGGCGCGGCTGCCGCGACCGACGCTTCCGGCAAGGCCGGCGGCGCCGATTTTACCTCCGCGCTCAAGAGCGCGATCAACGAGGTCAACGGTCTCCAGTCTAATGCCAACGAGGCTGCCGCCGCCTTCGAGCGGGGAGACACCACGGATATCGCCGCGGTGATGATGGCCAAGCAGCAGGCGTCGATCGGTTTCGAGACGACCCTGCAAGTCCGCAACAAACTGCTGTCCGCCTACAAGGACATCATGAGCATGCCGGTGTAACCAGATGAGCGACGCGAACATCATGACCACAACGGGCAGCCAGACTGCCCAGCCGGCCCTTCCCGCGCTTGCCGGCCGTCTGCCGGGCGGCGGTGTTGAGGGGATGCGGCTGCGCATGACCGGCTTCCTCGCCCAGCCGGCGGTGCAGCGCAGCCTGCCGATGGTGGGGCTGCTCGCCCTCGTCGTGCTGGCCGGCGCCGCATGGCTCGCCCTGCGCGAACCGCCGCAGCGCGACCTGTTCCGCGGCCTGCCCGATGCCGATCAGGCGGCGGTGGCGGACGTGCTGACCAAGAACAATATCACCTATGATTTCGACCGGTCGACGGGTGCGATTACGGTCGCTGAAGATGACTATTTCAACGCCAAGATGAAGCTTGCCGCCGAGGGGCTGCCCAAGAGCGCGCCCGATGGCGATTCGCTGCTGAACGCAATGCCGATGGGCGCCAGCCGTGCGGTCGAGGGCGAGAAGCTGCGCACCGCGCGCGAGTTGGACCTTGCCCGCACCATCGAGGCGATCGACGTTGTGACGCGGGCGCGTGTGCATCTGGCGGTCGATCCGCCGAGCATCTTCCTGCGCGAGCGCAGCCGGCCGACCGCCTCGGTCATGCTCCAGCTCGTCAACGGGCGGACCCTCTCCGAGAGCCAGGTCGAGGCGATCGTCCACCTCGTCGCCTCGTCTGTGGCGGACATGGCGCCGGAATCGGTCTCCGTGGTCGACCAGAACGGCCGGCTGCTCAGTCAGACCAGCGGCAGCGGCGCCGAAACGGACCGCCAGTTGCAGGTGCAGGGGCGGATCGAGGAGCGCTATCGTCAGGCCGTGACCGCGCTGCTGACGCCGATCGTCGGATCAGGAAAATTCTCCACGGAGGTCCATGCCGAGGTCAATTTCGACGAGCGGCAGGCGACGCGCGAGACCTATCCGCAGGACGAGGCGCGGCTGCGCGCCGAGACCGGGAGCTGGAATACCGAGGCGCAGAACGGGGCGGGCGCCACGCCCGGTGGCATCCCCGGCGCGCTGCAACCCAATCCGCCGGTCAACCCGGCCGCGCCCGGCGCCCCGCCGCCGCCGCTCAATGGGCAGACGGCTGCCGGCCAGACCGCCGCGGCGCCGGCCGAACCGGGCATGCCGCCGTTCAAGACCGCCGAGACGTTCAACCGCAGCTTCGAGCTGGGCCGCGAAGTCTCGGTGACGCGCGATGCGGTGGGCACCGTCAAGCGCCTGTCGATCGCCGTCGCGCTCGACAACGGGCCGGACGGCAAGCCGCGCTCGGCGCAGGAGATCGCGGCGCTGGAGGCGCTGGTCAAGGGCGCCATCGGCTTCGATCAGACGCGCGGCGATGTCGTCGCCCTCTCCTCGCGCAAGTTCGCGCAGCCCGATGCGGCCGAGGCGGTGACGCCCTGGTATGAGCAGGGCTGGGTCTCGCTGCTGGCGCGCAACGTCTCCGCCGTGCTGGTGACACTGATCCTGCTCATCGGCATCGGCCGGCCGCTGCTCAAGCGCTGGTCGGCGGCGAAAAGCGCGCCCGGCCTTGCCGCACTCGACACGGCGCAGAGCCGGCAGCTCGGCCAGGAGATCAAGGCCGAGCTGGGCCGCTCCACGCATGATCCGGACCGGCCGGTGACGATCGACATGATCAGCGCGACGCCGGACTATAGCGACCGCGCCACGCTGATCCGCAATTTCGTGAAACAGGACCCGGATCGTGCCGCGCTCGTCGTGCGCGATCTCCTCAAGGATGGAGTGAAGGCCGATGCCTGAGGTCGCACCGTTGACCGGCAGCGCCGCTGCCGCCGTGCTGCTGATGCTGTTCGATGAGGACGAGGCCGCGCAGATCCTCTCGCGGCTGGAACCGGACGAGGTCCGCCAACTCGGCTACGCCATGTATGACGTGGCCGATGTGGAGGTGGACGAGGTCAATCTCGCGCTCGACCAGTTCGTCACCAAGGCCAAGGGGCGCACCGCCATCGGCTATGGCGCGAGCCAGCATATCCGCGGCGCGATGCACAAGGCGCTGGGGCCGGACCGGGCCGATACCATCCTCGCCAAGATCACGCCGCCGACCCGCTCCAACAAGCTCTCCATGCTCAAGTGGATGGAGCCGGGCGAGATCGCCGCGATCATCGAGCTGGAGCATCCGCAGATCATGGCGATCGTGCTGGCGCATCTCGACCCCGCCGCCGCCGCCGCCGTGCTGCAACTGCTGCCGGCCGAGGTGCAGGACGACGTGGTCTATCGCGTCGCCACGCTCGGCCCGGTGAGCGCGGAGGCGATCGACGATCTGGAGCAGCTTTTCCAGAGCCGCCCACAGCAGGCGCGCGCCGGCGGCCCCACCACCAAGCGCGGCGGCACCAGCGAGGCCGCGGCGATCATGAACAACATTCGCAAGGATCACGAGCAGCGGATCATCAAGGCGCTGACCAAGCGGGACCGCGCGGTGGCGCAGTCCATCGAGGACGAGATGTTCATCTTCGAGAATCTGCTCGGTCTCTCCGACAAGGATCTCGGCACGCTCATGCGCGCGGTGGACAGCGCTGTGCTGGTGGTGGCGCTCAAGGGCGCCAGCGACGAGCTGCGCACCCGCATCCTCGGCTGCATGTCGCAGCGCGCCGCCCAGTCGATCGAGGACGAGATGGGCGAGCGCGGCCCGATGCGCCTCGCCGAGGTGCTGGAGTCGCAGAAGGAAGTGATCGCCGAGGCTCGCCGCATGGGCGAGGAAGGCACCATCATGCTGGGCGGAAAGGGCGACGACTATGTCTAGGCTCTGGTCCGGCAAGACAATGGCGGACGCCACCGCGCTGGGGGGCTGGGGTACGTTCGGCAGCATCGGCCGCAACGGTGCCGCGTTCCGCAATCTCTATGCAGCCGAGCAGGGCAGCCGGCCGTGGAACGTCACCCACCCTACCGAGCCGACCCATGACGAGAGCGTCGGCGAGCCGGTCGACCCCATCGAGCAGGCGGCGCAGGAGGCGTTTCTGCAAGGGTTCCAGGAAGGCGAGCGGCTGACCCGCGAGGCGGCCGAGCGTGACAATGACGCGCGCGCCGAGCTGGCCGCCAGCATCGGCCAGATCGCCCAGGCCGGCGAGGGCGAACTGGCGCGGCTGCTCTCGCAGGCGGTCATCCGGCTGGTTGCGCAGATCATCGGCGAGGTGCCGATCGACCCGGCGGTGCTCAAGGCGCGCTGCGATGCGGTCGCCGCCTGCATCGACAGCGACGAGACGCGCGCCGTGCTGGAGGTCAATCCCGAGGATATGCCGCTGCTGGAGGCGGAGGCGATGGCGGTTGCGCTGGCCGCCAACCCGGACCTGCCGCGCGGATCGGTGCGTCTCGCTACCGCCGACGGCTGGGTGGAGGATGGCCCGGACGTACGCCTCGCCCGCTTGCAGGCGCTGATGGACGACATGGAGGGCCGGCTGTGAGGCAGGCCCAGCTCAGCCAGGCGGCCAAGCTCTTTGCCCATATGCAGGTGACGAGCCAGGCGCCGCGCCAGGTCGGCCGCCTGATCGGCCATGACGGCGGCATGCTGGAAGTGACCGGCTTTCCCCGCCCGATCGGCGCGGGCGCGCAGGTGCGGACATCCGATGGGCAGCATATCCGCGCGGAGGTGGTCGGCTTTCGCGGCAGCCGCGCAGTACTGGTGCCGCTCGATCAGGATGCGCCGCTGGAAAACGGCGCTCGCGTCGAGCCGGACAGCGCCGCTAATATGGTCCAGGTCGGCGAAGGGCTGATCGGCCGTGTGGTCGACGCCATGGGCCAACCGCTCGACCGCAAGGGGCCGGTGCTCGCCAACGGTCAATGGCCATTGAACGGCGTCAAAGGCAATGTGCTGGATCGCGGTCGTGTGCTGCGCCGGTTCGATGTCGGCGTACGCGCGATCAACGCCTTGCTCACCGCCGGGCGTGGCCAGCGCATCGCGATCATGGCCGGTTCGGGCGTCGGCAAATCGGTGCTGATGGGGCAGATGATCGCGGGCGCGGAAGCCGATGTGATCGTCGTCGGCCTGATCGGCGAGCGCGGCCGCGAGGTGAGCGACTTCCTCGAAACCAAGCTGGCCGGGCAGATGCACAAGAGCGTCGTCGTCGCCGTGCCGGCCGACCATCCGCCGGTGCTGCGCCTGCGCGCCGCCGCGCGGGCCACCGCCATCGCCGAATATTTCCGGGCGCGCGGCAAGCAGGTGCTGCTGCTGCTCGATAGCCTCACCCGTTGCGCCCATGCCCAGCGCGAGATCGGCCTGTCGCTCGGCGAGCCGCCGGCGATGAAGGGCTACCCGCCCTCGGCGCTGGCCTTCATCCCGCGCCTTGTCGAGCGCGCCGGGGTGGACAGCCGCTCGGGCGGCTCGATCACCGCCATCTACACGGTGCTGGCCGACGGCGACGACAATGACGACCCGATCGTCGATACCGCCCGTGCTATTGTCGACGGGCATATCGTGCTGTCCCGCCAGCTGTCCGAGCAGAGCATCTTCCCGGCGATCGACGTGGGCCGCTCGCTCTCGCGCGTGATGGCGGACATCGTGACCGACCAGCATCTCGCCGCCGCCGCCAATTATCGCCGGCTGTGGGCGGCCTATGAGGAGAATCGCGACCTCATCCTGATGGGCGCCTACCGCCCCGGCAACGATCCCACCATCGACGAGGCGGTGGAGCGGCGCGGGCAGTTGCTCGACTTCCTGCGGCAGAGCAGCCGCTCGACTATCAGTGCCGATGACAGCATCGCCGCGCTGGTCGGGGCGTTCGGCGCATGAGCGGGCTCATCGCCTCGCGCAAGCGGCTGCTGCGGGTGCGGCATGTCCAGCATAACCAGGCGGTTGGCGCGCTGATTCGCGCGCGCGACGAGGTCAGCCAGATCGCCGACAACGCCACGCGCATCGCCCGCGTGCGCGAGGAATTGTTCGGCGGTGACGGCCTCACCCACGGCGCGTTGCTTGCCGCCCGCCGGGAGCTGGCGAGCCGGCTGGAGCGGGCGGGGCGCCAGCTCGACGGGGCGCTCTACGATGCCGAACGGCGCGCCGACCAGCGCGATGCCGAGCGAATCCACGCCAACCGCGACCGTGAGATCGCCGAGCGGTTGAAGGACAAGGCCCATGCCGCGCGCGAGGCGCGGCGGGAGGCCAGGCTGGCAGCGCTGCCGCGCTACCGCCGCATGCAGAGCAGGGGACCAGAAGAATGATAAACCTCTCCGCCATCATGGGTCGCATTGCAGGCAAGGGAGCAGAAGGCGGCATGCCGCCCGGCGCGCCGGTTGCCGCCGGCGAGACGGGCGTTGCGATCGGCGGCACGTTCGCCGCGTTGGTCGCGTTCGCCGCACAGGGTGGTCCGCGCCCGGCGCAGGGCGAATTGCGCCTGATCGTAGACAACGGCGCCACGCTGCCCGATGGAGCCGCCGCGCTGATCGGTGAAGGTGCCGTGACGGTGCCGGGTTCGGATGCGTCCGCTACGACGCCCCTGCAAGAGGCACTGCGGGCGCAGTTTGTGCGTCCGCACGCCACGTCGGGCGAGCCGGTCGCGGCTGGGCAGGGCAACCCTCTCCAGGCGCCGGCAGATGGGATGCCGGGCAGCGAACCCGTGGTCATTGCGGCGTCGGGCGAACAGGCGGGCGATGTAGTCCCCGCAGCGGAGAGTCCCAAGGTGGACGAAAACGTGCCGGCTCCGGCGGCTGCACAGGTCTTTACCGTTCCGTCCGGCGCGGCGGCTACCGCTGTGCTTGCGCCATGGACCGCGCAACAGACGGCGGATCCCGTTCCCTCCACGGCAGCACCGACTGTGACGGCGGAAACGTCCGTCGCCACCGTCGCGCAGATCATGCCGGCGGGCGAGGCACGGCCCAAGGCGGGCGTCAAGGCCGCGGCCCAACCCACCGTCCCCGCGCCGATCCTCGCCGATATGGCCGGCACGGACGGCGACGGATCGACCGGAGTTTCCACGACCGCTTCGGGCCGTACAAGCGAATCGGCGCAAGGTGCGAGCATTGGCACGAGTGCACCGGCGCCCGGCGGCGCTATGCCGCTGCGGATGATCGTCGAATCGCTGCCGCCGGTGGTGCAATCCACCCTTGCGGCCGGCGGCGTCGCGACTGTGAGTGGCCCGTCGGCCGGCGCGCAGCTTGGCGAGCAGGTGATCGACATGGGCGTCTCCGGCCAGTGGATCGACCGTATGGCGCGCGAGATCACGGCACTGGCCGAGGGGAACGGGCATAGCCGGTTCACGCTCAACCCGCCGCATCTCGGCCGCTTGCAGGTCGACCTCTGGCAAGGGCCGGACATGACCGGCGTACGGCTGGTCGCCGAGACGGACGAAGCCGCGCGGCGTCTGAACGAGGGTCGCAGCGCCTTGCAGGCCGACGCCCGCATGGCGGCGATCAACCTGGGCAGCATCACCGTCGAGAAGGCGGCCGCGCCGCAGGAATCGGGCCACCGCGCGGGCGGCCAGCCGTCCGGCCAGATGCAGCAGCAGATGGCGGGGCAGGGGCAAGGACAGGGTCAGAGCCAGGATCATGCACGCGCCGGCACCGGCCAACCGCAGGGCGATTGGGCGGGCCGATCCTTCCGTGACCAGCAGAACCAGCAGGGCGAGCCATCGCCGGGCGCCGCCGGCCGGCAGACCGCCGGCGACCATGTGCGATTCGCTTAAGGGAGCAATTTGATGAGCGATACACCTGAAACCGAGGACACCGCCAAGAAGAAGGGCGGCGGCAAGAAGAAGCTGATCCTGCTGATCGGCGGCGTGGCGTTGCTCGGCGGTGGCGGCGCGGCGGGGGGCTTCTATGCCGCCGGCTCTATGCACAAGGCGGAGGGGCCGCGCGAGGACCCCAACCGGCCGCAGCTCGTGCTCAAGGGCGAGAACGCCGAGGAGATCGCCAACCAGTGGATCGCCAAGGCCCAGAAGGCAGGCACCGAGGGCGCGCCGGCGGTCGGCAAGGGCAAGGGGCTGGATCTGCCCCGCCCGGCCAATCCCGCCGCTTATCAGGCAACCTATTTCCAGATTCCGGCGCCGTTTACGTCGAACCTCAGCGACAGCGATTCCTTCGTGCAGGTGTCAATCGCGGTGTCCACTTATTATGACAATCGCGTCATTCAGGCGGTGCAAACGCACGAGACGGCGATCCGCTCGGCGATCCTCATGATGATGGCGCAGGAGCAGGTCGTCGCGCTCTCCGAGCCGCGCGGCAAGGAGGCGTTGCAGGCCAAGCTGCTCCATATCGTTAACGATGTACTCAAGGAGAAAACGGGCTTCGGCGGTGTTGATAACGTTTATTTTACCAATTTCGTTATTCAATAGCGCCGTGTCCGACCGGGGTCGGATGGGGACTGACATCACATGAACGACGTGCAACCCTATGTGTTTGGTGGCGGCGCCGCTCCGCCGGCCGCGCCGTTGGCGGGGCTGGAGAAGCTGGGCGACCGGCTGGCGCGCCGGTTGCGCGCGATCATCGAGCCTTATGGCGGCTGCCGCCCGGCGGTGACGGCGCGGCCGATCGAGGACAGCCTGTTCATGATGTGGGACGCCAGCGTCCCCGCTTTCGTCAGCCTGTCGCTCTACCGCCTGCACCCGATCAAGGGCACGGCGGTGCTGCGCATCGACGCCGATCTCGTCTCGCTGCTGGTCGACCGCTTTTACGGCGGCCATGGCCCGCGCATTGTCGCCGCCCGCCGCGAGTTCACGCCGACCGAGCATCGCCTCGTCGGGCGCCTCTCCGGCCAGATCATCGCCGCGCTGGCGGAATGCTGGGCGGAGATCGCCCCGGTCGAGCCGGTGCTGCTCGCACGCGAGACCAATGTCGGCCGGGCGGAGGTCATGGCCGGCGAGGCCGAGGTGGTCGTTCAGGGGTTCAGCGTCAATCTGGGCGAGAAGGACTCGCGGCTGATCGAGATCGTCTATCCCAAGGCCGGGTTCGCGGGGCTCGAGTCCCATGGTGCCGGCGGAAGCGACAAGGGCGCAGCTCCGCGCGCGGAGCTGCTGCCGCCCGATCCGGTGTGGCAGACCGGTCTCGCCGCGCGGCTCGATGACGTGCGTCTGCCCGCGCGCACCGTGCTGGCGCGGCCCAACCTCAAAATGTCCGAATTGCTGGCGCTGCAACCCGGCGACGTGATTCCAATCCACATCGCGCGGCACCTGCCGCTGCTCGTCGGCGAGCGCGTTTTTGCGCACGGCACGGTGGGTGAGCAGGACGGCAGCGTGGCCTTCATGATCGAAAAACTGGCCTGAGGGCCTCGGGGACGAACGATGAGCGATATGAGCGAAGCACCGAGACTGGAACCCGGCGCGCCGCCCGAGGCGGGGGTGGAGCGCAACATGCGGATGCTGGCGGATATTCCCGTGCGCATGTCGGTAGAGGTCGGCTCGACGCAGCTTCGCCTCGCCGACATCATGGCGCTGGGCGAGGGCAGCGTCGTTCAGCTCGACCGGCAGGCCGACGAATTGCTGGATATCATGGTCAACGGCACGCTGGTCGCCCGTGGTGAGGTCGTCACCGTGAACGGCCGCTACGGCATTCGCGTGTCTGAGGTCGCGGCGACCGACGCGCGCTTTCCGGGGATCGAGCGCAGGGTATGAGCGCGCTCGGCTGGTATTTCCTCAAGCTGCTCATCCTGCTGCCGCTGGTCGGCGGCATGGCTTATGGCGCGCTCTGGCTGTGGCGCAAATATCAGCCCGGCATGCTCGGCGGCCAGGCGGACCGCCGTATCAAGCTGCTCGAAGCGATGCCCATGGGCACCTTCGGCAAGCTGGCCGTGGTCGAGTTCGAGGGACAGCGGCTGTTGCTCGCCGTCACACGGTCCAAGATCGAGAAAATCGGCGAAAGCGACCCCCGCAATGGCTGACATGCTGCGCGCGCTGTGGTTCGCGCTGCTGCTGGGACTGGCTGCCCTGACCACCGCCGGCCCGGCGCAGGCGCAAGCCGTGCCCGCCCCGGCGGCGCAGGCCGCACCGCCTGCGTTGGGAACAGGACCGGTTACACCGGCGGTGGCTGACGCTTCCGGCGCGCTGACCAAGGCGCTGGACGATGTCTCGGGCGACGGCCGCCCTCTGTCGCTCTCGCTCCAGATCCTCGTACTGATGAGCCTGCTGACGGTGCTGCCGTCGCTGGTGCTGATGATGACGAGCTTTACCCGCATCATCATTGTGCTCTCGCTGCTGCGGCAAGCGCTGGGCCTCGCGCAGACGCCGCCCAATCAGGTGCTGGTCGGCCTCGCCTTGTTCCTCTCGCTGTTCGTGATGCGCCCGGCAATCGACCAGATCACGGCGACCGCCTACACGCCCTACGGGCAGGGCCAGATCAGCATCGAGGAGGCGGTGGGCCGCTCGGCCAAGGTGCTGCACGGCTTCATGGCCAAGCAGACGCGGCAGAACGACCTTGCGCTGTTCCAGGGGCTGGCCAAGGCGCCGGCCTTCCGCTCGACCGACGACATTCCTTTCTCCATCCTGCTGCCCGCCTTCGTCACCAGCGAACTCAAGACTGCCTTCCAGATCGGCTTCATGATCTTCCTGCCATTTCTCATTATCGACCTCGTCGTCGCCTCGACGCTGATGGCGCTCGGCATGATGATGCTCTCGCCGACGATCATCTCCATGCCGTTCAAGCTGCTGCTGTTCGTGCTGGTGGACGGCTGGGCGCTGACCATGGGGTCGCTGGCGGGATCGTTCGCGACATGACGGGAAGGCGCTGAGCGATGGACAATGCGGATTTCTTCATCGGCATCGCCCAGCAGGCGCTGTGGGTGGCGGCGCTCGCCACCGCGCCGATCCTGCTGCCGGCGCTGGTCTGTGGCCTTATTATCGGCATGATCCAGGCGGCCACCTCGATCAACGAGGCGACGCTCTCCTTCGTGCCCAAGCTCATCATCGTGGCGGTGATGCTGGCGCTGTTCGGCGCCTCCATCATGATGCTGCTCGTCGATTTCACCCGCGAAATCTACGACCGGATTCCGGACATCCTCACATGATCGCACCGGGCTTCGCCGGGGTCGAGGCGCAGCTCTGGCTGTGGCTGCTCGCGATGATCCGCCCCGGCGCGGCCTTCGTCGCGGCGCCGGTGTTCGGCGCGGCGGCGGTGCCGCTGCAACTGCGCATCATCCTCGCGCTCGCCATCGGCATTGCCGCGCAGGGCAGCGTGCCGTTCGTGCTGCCCGAGGGCGGCCTTGCCAGCGTGGCCGGCATCGCGCTGGTGGGGGGCGAGGTGATCGCCGGCCTCGCGCTCGGCTTCGCCTTGCAGATCGGCTATGCCGCCGCCTTTGTCGCGGGGGAGACGATTGCCAACGCCATGGGGCTCGGCTTCTCCTCGATGATCGACCCGCTGACCGGCAATTCCACCGCCGTGGTCGGCCAGTTCCTCTCGCTCGTCGCCACCTTCCTGCTGCTGGTGATGGACGGGCACCTGATGCTGGTGCGCTTCATCGTCGCCAGCTATCAGGCGCTGCCGCCGGGCGGCGGGCTGATGCCGGCCGGCGCGTTCGAGAGCATCGCCGCGTTCGGCGGGGCGATGTTCTCGGCGGGCGTGACCATCGCCCTGCCTGTCACCTTCACCCTCATCCTCGTCCAGCTCGTCATGGCGATGCTGGCGCGCACCGCGCCCTCGCTCAACCTGTTCGCGGTCGGCATGCCCGCCGCTTTGCTGGCCGGCCTTGCCCTGCTCGCCATCGGCGCGCCGGTGATGGGCGAGGCGATCGAGGATGCGCTGCGGGCCAGCCTCGATCTCGCGCAGGCGCTGGCGGGGGGCTGAGCCGTGGCGCAGGAGAGCCCGGGCGGCGGCGAAAAGACCGAGAAACCGACACCCAAGAAGCTGGCTGATGCCGCCAAGAAAGGTGACATCCTCCAGTCGCGCGAACTCTCCACCGCGCTGGTGGTGATGGCCGGCGTGGGCTGGCTGGCGGTGGCCGGGCCGGCGCTGATCGGCGCGATCCGCCAGATGCTCGCCGAAGGGCTGCGCTTCGACCGCGCCGACATTGCCGGCTTCGAGCCGGATGACCGCGCTACCCATCTGCTCGGCACCATCGCGCTGCCGCTCGGCGGGGTGCTGTTTGCCACGCTCGTCGCCGCCATCGCCGCACCGGCACTCCTCGGCTCGCTCGGTTTCCGGCCGCAGGCGTTTCAGCCCAAGCCTGAGAAGATGAACCCGCTCAACGGCATCAAGCGCATCTTCGGTTTGCAGGGCCTCATCGAGCTGGTGAAATCGCTCGCCAAGATCCTGCTGCTCGGCTCGATCGGCTTCTATCTGCTGTGGACGCATACCGACGCGATCCGTGCCATGGCCAAGACCGGCGTGGAACCGGCAAGCAGCGCGCTCGGCTCCATCTTCATCCTCGTCGCGCTGGCGCTGGCGGGGTCGCTGTTCCTCATCGCCGGCATCGACGTGCCGGCGCAGATGCTCCAGCGCACCCGCCGCCTCAACATGACCAAGCAGGAGGTGAAGGAGGAGCACAAGCAGAGCGACGGTTCACCCGAACTCAAGGCCGCCATCCGCCGCCGGCAATATGAAACGCTGCATGGGTCGGTGCGCAAGGCGGTGGAGGAAGCCTCGGTCATCCTCACCAACCCCACCCATTTCGCGGTGGCGCTGCGCTACCGCCCCGGCCGCGACCTCGCCCCGGTGGTGCTGGCGCGTGGCGCGGACGAGATCGCTGCCGCGATCCGCGAGCTGGCGCACGACAAGGGCGTGCCGGTGCTGCAATATCCCGAGCTGACCCGCGCCATCTACTTCACCTCGCGCGCCGGGCGGGAAATCGACGAGCGATTGTTCATGGCGGTGGCGACGGTGCTTGCCTTCGTGTTCCGCATCGAGAACCGCATGGCGAGCGAGATGGACCGTCCGCATATCGACCTGCCGGATGCGATGCGGTTCGATTCGGACGGCAAGAACATCATGAATTAAAGCTTAGTTGCACTCGTCCGTTCTTTGTTCAGGGGACGCTATCAGGATGATGCGTCATGAACGAGTTTCTGTCCCGGACGGATCCGGTGCCTTCGGTGTCCCGCGTGGCGGACCACCGCCTCGTCGTGCAGGCCGCGTCGGGCGCCGGGTCGGCGCAGGCACAAGCGCAAGCCCATGTCCAGGTCGATCCGCACGCGGCGGAGCGGTCTGCCATTTCGGCGACCTATGCGCGGTTGCGCGCCGATATCGCCAATGTGCTGGCCGATCTCCAGCCCCGCCGCCGGCCTGCCGATGAGCAGGTCGCGCATGCGGATTCGGCGCTGATGGGGCTGATGCCGCAGCCCGTGATCGTGCTGCCCATGCCGCCGACCGATCCGCAGATGCTCGCCTTCGTCGCGCAGGTCGCCCAGTCGCTCGCGCAGAAGGCCGCGCAGGCGCGCGCCGCGCAGGCCAACGCGCCGCATGTCAGCGTGGAAGCCGTCCTCCAGTGAGCATCCGGCCGGATGGATTGCCGGGTCGTTTTTGCCGGATCGTCTCCTAAAGCCGGCCGTCGTGGCGCCGTTATAAGCCCCTGAAGGGACAAGGTGCATGGCAATCGACATCGCAAGTGCATTGGGGATCGGCTCGGGGCTCAACACAACCCAGCTCGTCTCGGATCTGGTGAACGCGACCTTCCTGCCCAAGGAGAGCGTGGTCAACGATCGCGTGAGCACCAACAATGCGCGGATCTCGGCGCTGGCTTCGGCCAAAAGCTCGCTCACCACTTTCTCCACGGCGCTGACCGAGCTGCTCCAGAGCAGCGCCTATAACGGCCAGCCCGTTTCCAACGATCCGTCCATCGCCTCGGTCAGCCTGATCGCGGGCGGCGTGCCCAAGGGCTTGCCGGCGCAGATCGAAGTGCTCCAGCTCGCCCGCAGCCAGGTGCTGCAATCGGCGCCGCTCGGCGCGGCGACGGACGTGGCCGGCACCGGCAGCCTGACGCTGACCGTGGGTACGACCAGCACGACGATCACGCTGGATGCGCCGGCCAACACGCTCACCGACCTTGCCAGCGCGATCAACGTGGCCAATGCCGGCGTCACCGCGTCGATCGTGACCGACCAGTCCGGTGCGCGGCTGGTGCTCAAGGGTGAAACCGGCGTGGACAAGGCGTTCACCCTCACGGCTGACGCCGGCGCGGATGCGGATCTCCAGCGCTTCACGTGGGACGGTGCGGCGGGGGGCATGGCGATCAGCCAAAGCGCACAGAACGCGCTGATCCGCATCGACAATGTCGATATGGAATATGCCTCCAACGAAGTGACGGGGGCGATCCCCTTCGTGCGTATCGACCTTAACAAGGCAGCACCGGGCACCACCGTCACCCTTGCCACCGACCAGCCGACAACGTCGATGAGCGACCTCGTCAAGGAATTCGTCAGCGCCTACAACGACCTCAAGCGGGCGTTGAACAGCGCGACGGCCGCCGGTTCGGGGAGCGACACCGCGGGCCTGCTCTCCTCCGACTCCGGCGTGCGCGACATGTCCCGCCGCCTTGCCGGCCTGGTCTCCACCCAGCTTTCGGCGACCGGCCCTTACCGGACGCTGGCGGATATCGGCGTGCGCACCGAGCGCGACGGCACATTGAGCCTCGACACTAACCGGCTCAACGCCGTGCTCGCGGCCGATCCCGAGGCGGTGACGCAGATGCTCAACCCGGCGGTCAAGGATGCCGATCATCCGGGCGTCGCCGGCGCACTCAAGAGTGTCACCGATTATGTCAACGGCATCGACGGGCCGCTGGCCGCTTCGCAGGCGAGCTATGAGAAGATGCGCGACAGCCTCGCCAAGCAGCTCGACAAGCTCGACCAGCAGCGCACCGATTATTCGGCACAGCTCACCAAGACCTATTCCACGATGCAGGCCAAGCTGACCGCGTTCAAGGCGACACAGTCCTATCTGGAGCAGCAGATCAAGGTCTGGAACGGCAGCAAGGACTAAGCCCCGCTTTTCCCCAACGACAACAGAAACGAGGGTACGATAGATGTATATGGGTCAGCATCCCGCCAAGGCGCTCCGGCACTATGCGGCGGTCGATACCGGCAGCCGCGCCGAAGGGGCGAACCCGCACCAGTTGGTGAAGATGTTGTTCGACGAGTTGCTGCTCTCGCTCGACGCCGCCGCGCTGGCGCTGCGTGGCGGAGACCGCGCCCAGTGCCTCGATCGGCAGACCCGTGCTCTCGCCATTCTCCATGCGCTGGAGACCAGTCTGGACTTCGGGCGCGGCGGCGAGATCGCGGTCAACCTCGCGGTCATCTATCGCGAGGCCCGCAAGCGCGTGCTGGAGGCCACGGCGCAGCATCGCGCCGAGCCGATGGAGCAGGCGCGCCAGTTCATCGCCGACATCGCCGACGCCTGGGGCCGGATCGGCTGACCCACCGGCGCGCCGGATGGACGGCGCCCACTTCCTCCTTGGCAGTGGAGACCGGGCGGGATAGGCAACGGCCATGGCCGCTACCGCCGCTCCGCCCACCATCCCCGCCGCGCTCGACGCGAGCTGGCGCGATGCGCTCGCCGATGAGTTCGCCGCGCCCTACATGGCCGATCTCAAGCGCTTCCTCGTCGATCGCAAGGAGGCGGGCGCGCGCATCTTCCCACGCGGGGCCGACTGGTTCAACGCGCTGACCTTGACGCCGCTGCCGGCGGTGCGCGCAGTGGTGCTCGGGCAAGACCCCTATCATGGCCCCGGCCAGGCGCATGGCCTGTGTTTCTCCGTGCTGCCCGGCGTTCCGCCGCCGCCCAGCCTCGTCAACATCTTCAAGGAATTGCACGGCGACCTCGGCTTGTCGCGCCCGCGCCACGGCCATCTCGATCATTGGGCGCGGCAGGGCGTGCTGTTGCTCAACAGCGTGCTGACCGTCGAGATGGGCAAGGCCGGCGCCCACGCCAATCGCGGCTGGGAACGGTTCACCGATGCGGTGATTGCGCGCGTGGCCGAGCAGGAGGCGCCGGTCGCCTTCCTGCTCTGGGGCTCCTATGCGCAGAAGAAAGCCGGCTTCATCCGCGACGTGGCGCAAGGTGGTCGTCACCTCGTGCTGCGCGCGCCGCACCCCTCGCCGCTTTCCGCGCATAACGGCTTCTTCGGCTGCCGGCATTTCTCGCGGGCGAACGCGTTTCTCACCGAAAACGGGCGCGGCGCGATCGATTGGGCGCTGCCGGACGCGGCCGCTTGAGAGCAACGCGCTCCTCCGAAGGCAGGAGCCCAGGGCGATAAAGGGCAACGGGGCGTGCCCTTGCCTTCACAAAGGCGGAAACTTTCCGGCGCCCGCGATTTCCGCCATGAAAGGGCTCCACCTCCTGGAAGGAGAACGCTGCCCATGGCTTCCGGCCTTGCCGCCCTGCTCGATGATGTCGCCGCTATCGCACGACTCGCTGCCGCCTCGCTCGACGATGTGTCCGCCGCTGCCAGCAAGGCGAGCATGAAGGCGGCCGGCGTGGTGGTGGATGATACCGCGGTGACGCCGACTTATGTGACCGGCTTCTCGCCCCAGCGCGAACTGCCGATGATCGGGCGCATCGCGCTCGGCTCGCTGCGCAACAAGCTGCTCATTCTGCTCCCGGTGGCGCTGCTGCTGAGTGCCTTCCTGCCGGCGGCGATCACGCCGCTGCTGATGATCGGCGGCACCTTCCTCTGCTTCGAGGGCGCGGAAAAGATCCTCGAATGGCTGCGCGGCGGCCATGGCGAGGAGGGGGCGGACGACGAAGGCGACCCCGCGCAGCTTGAACAGGCCAAGGTCTCCGGCGCCATCCGCACCGACCTCATCCTCTCCGCCGAGATCATGGCGATCGCACTGTCGGATGTGGCGAGCCGCCCGGTCGCTACCCAGGCTGCCGCGCTGGTCATCGTCAGCCTGCTCGTCACGGCCGGCGTCTACGGCGTAGTGGCGTTGATCGTGAAGCTGGACGATATCGGCCTGCACTTCGCGAGCACCGGCTCGCCGGCGCTCTATCGGCTGGGTCGGGGGCTGGTGCGTGCTATGCCTGTTATCCTCAACGCGCTGGAGATTATCGGCATGATCGCGATGCTGTGGGTGGGCGGCGGCATTATCGTGCACGGGCTGGACGGCACGGTGCTGGGCGCGTTGCCCCATGCGATCCATGCGGCAAGCGAGGCGGTGACGCACAATGCGGTGCTGGGCTGGGTGATCGGGGCGCTGTTCTCCGCCGTTTTCGGCCTGCTGCTCGGGCTGGTGGTGGTGACGATCGTGCATGCCGTTCAGCGGGCGCGGGGCCGCGCTTGACCCGTGTTCAGACGGACGGGATAGTGGCTGTTCACTGACGAGGAGCAGGCATGTCCGGTCCTGACCAAAAGCTCGCCGAACTGGGTCTCATCCTGCCCGCGCCGCTTGCGCTGCCGCCGGGCGTGACACTGCGCTTTCCGTGGGTGAACGTGCGCGGCGAGCGCGCTTATGTCTCTGGCCATGGCCCGCAAATGCCTGATGGATCGGTTGCCGGACCATTCGGCCGGCTGGGCGAGGCGGTATCGGTCGAGCAAGGCTATGAGGCCGCCCGCCTCACTGCGCTCTCGATGCTCGCCAGTCTCAAGCGTGCGCTCGGCAGCCTGGACCGCATTTCCGGCTGGTGCCGCGTTCATGGCATGATCAACTGCGCACCGGGATTCACGCAAACGCCAGCCGTTCTCAACGGCTTCACCGATCTGATCCTGGATGTGTTCGGGCCCGAGATCGGCGCCCATGCCCGCACGGCGGTGGGCGTGGCTGCGCTGCCGCACGACATGCCGGTCGAAATCGAGGCGGAGGTGCTGCGCAGGGTGGGGTGAGGCGGGGTTGGCAGGCAGGAGCGAAGGCGGCGAGGAACTATATGGTTATGCTGGCGTCGGTGGATGGGGGCCCGTCCCCCGGCCTCCCACTCGTTTATGAGAACTCGCGGGACCGCCGGCCCGCGCGTTCCATATCTCAAGCGAATAGTTTGGCTGCCGTCTCCGCCACGCGGCGGCCGAGATAGCGGGCGCCTTCCAGCTCATTCTCGGCGGGCTGGCGGCTGCCGTCGCCGCCGGCAATGGTCGTTGCGCCATAAGGGGCGCCGCCCCTGACCTCGTCATGCCCCAGTTGCCCGGCGAAGCCATAGTCGAGCCCCACCACCGTCATGCCGAAGTGCAGCAGGTTGGTGATGATCGAGAACAGGGTCGTCTCCTGCCCGCCATGCTGTGAGGCGGTGGAGGTGAACGCGGCGCCGACCTTGCCGTTCAAGGCACCGCGCGCCCACAGGCCGCCGGCCTGATCGAGGAAGTTCGCCATCTGCGACGAGAGGCGGCCGAAGCGCGTGCCGGTGCCGACCACGATCGCGTCGTAATTCTCCAGTTCGGCGATGGTGGCGACGGGGGCCTGCTGGTCGAGCTTGTAATGGCTGTTACGCGCCACCTCCTCGGGCACGAGTTCGGGCACGCGGCGGATATCGACCTCGGCCCCGGCCGCCTGCGCGCCTTGCGCGACGGCCTGCGCCATCTGCTCGATGTGCCCGTAGGCGGAATAATACAGCACAAGAACCTTTGCCATTTTCTGGATCTCCTGGGGTTTGGAATGGGGGAGGTCCCGGAGGCGCTTTGGAGCGCTCCGGGGCCGGTGTTCTGGATCAGGCGGCGTCGACCAGGACGATCTCGCTGTCCTCAAGCGCAGTGACGGTCAGCGTCTCCATGTCGGCGATCGCCGCGCCATCGCGCGCATTGACGCGCACGCCGTCGATCTCGACCGCGCCGCTGGCGGGCACCAGATAGCCCTTGCGGGCCTTGCCGAGCGGATAGGTCGCCGTCTCGCCAGCCTTGAGGGTGGCGCCGACCACCCGCGCATCGGTGCGGATCGGCAGGGCGTCGTCGTCATTGGCGTAGCCGGAGGCCAGCGTGATGAAACGGCCGCCGCGCTCGCCCTTGGGGAAGGTGCGCGTGCCCCAGCTCGGCTTCTCGCCGGTGCGGGTCGGCAGGATCCAGATCTGGAAGATCCGGGTGATCCCCTCCTCGCGGTTATATTCCGAGTGGGCGATGCCGGTGCCGGCGCTCATCACCTGCACGTCCCCCGCCACGGTGCGGCCCTTGTTACCGAGATTGTCCTCGTGCGTGATCGCGCCTTCGCGGACATAGGTGATGATCTCCATGTCGCGGTGCGGGTGCGGGGGGAAGCCGGTGCCGGGCTGGATCGCGTCGTCGTTCCAGACGCGCAGATTGCCCCAGTGCATCCGCTCGGGGTCATGGTAGTTGGCGAAGCTGAAATGGTGCTTGGTGTCCAGCCAGCCGAGATTGTCGCCGCCAAGGCCGGCGAGGGGGCGCAGTTCGATCATGAGCGGTCTCCTCAAAGGGCGGCGCCGTCGGGGCGCCAGCCCGTTACGGACGCTCATATGGCGCTTGCAGGCTTTGCGGAAAACCGGGATAATATCGACTAAATAGTTCCAGAAAGTTGAAAAGTGAGTGATCCTGGCACTCCCACGTTCGAGCAGCTCCGCGTGTTCCTCGCCGTGGTGGATTGCGGCAGCTTCGCGGCGGCTGGGCGGCGGCTCAACCGGGCCGTCTCGGTTGTCAGCTATACCATCGCCAATCTGGAGGCGCAGCTTGGCCTCACCCTGTTCGAACGGCAAGGTACCCGTAAACCCACGCTCACCGCGGCCGGGCGCGCGGTGCTCGCCGAGGCGCGTCTGCTCGCCAATGGCGTCGCCGGGCTGCGCGCCAAGGTGAAAGGGTTGCTGGAGGGGTTGGAGAGCGAGGTCGATCTCGCCGTCGACGTCATGCTGCCGGGCGAGAGGGTCGGCCGGGTGCTGCGTGCCTTCCGCGAACGCTTCCCCACCGTCTCGTTGCGCCTGCATGTCGAGGCGCTCGGCGCGGTGGCGGCGCTGGTGCTGGATCGCAAGGCGGTGGTCGGTATCTCCGGGCCGTTGGTCGCCGGCGTGGAGGGGGTGGACTGGGTCGATGCCGGATCGGTGGTGATGGTGCCGGTGGCGGCGCCCGACCATCGGCTCGCGCGTATGGCCGCCATCCCGCCGGGCGAGGGGCGCAACCATATCCAACTCGTCCTCAGCGACCGCTCGCGTTTCACCGAAGGGCGTGATTTCGCGGTGCTCAGCCCCCATAGCTGGCGCCTCGCCGATCTCAGCGCCAAGCACGCGCTGCTGCGTGAGGGGATCGGCTGGGGCAACATGCCGTTGCCGCTGGTCCAGGGTGATCTGGCGGCGGGAACGTTGCTCCGCCTCGCCATGCCGGATCATCCCGGCGGCATCTACCGCTTCTCCGCCATCTGGCGGCGCGATACCCCGCCCGGCCCTGCCGCCTGCTGGCTGCGCGATCAGTTTGTGACGCTGGGGCAGGAGGATGTGGCCAAACACGGGCTGGCGGATCTGTAGGGCCTGCCTCGGGGTAAGCCGTTCATATCTCCGTATCCTCGCGCTCCCCGAAGTTGGAGCAGCAGCAGGATGATCCGCCTGAGAGACGGTCGCCCGTCTTGCAAAGCCTTGCAGCGCGCTTACGCCCGAGCGTATTCATCGGCAGAAACCCAGCTCTACGCCTCGCTGCACAATCTTGCCCGTGCAGCCGCATACTCGCTCGCGAGTCGCCCGATCAGCCGGGCGGCAGGCGCGATCTCCGTCACCGAGCCGATGCCTTGCCCGGCACCCCAGATGTCGCGCCACGCTTTGGCGCCGCTGGCTTTGGCGAAGTCCATTGCGGAAGGATCGCTCTCAGGCAGGGCGTCAGGATCGAGCCCTTGAGCGAGGATCGAAGCGCGCAGATAGTTGCCGCGAACGCCGGTGAAATAACTGGAGTAGATGATATCGGCCGCGCTGCCGGCGACGATGCCCTGCTTGTAGGCGTCGCTGGCGCGCGCCTCGTCCGTCGCGATGAAGGGCGAACCGATATAGGCGAAGTCTCCACCCATCGCCCGCGCGGCGAGAATACCCGCGCCGGTGGCGATTGCGCCGGAAACGGCGACCGGCCCGTCGAACCAGGTCCGCGTCTCGGCGACCAGCGCGAAGGGCGATTGGGCCCCCGCGTGGCCGCCCGCCCCGGCGGCGACGAGGATCAGCCCGTCCGCGCCTTTCTCCACCGCCTTGCGGGCGAAGCGCTGGTTGATGACGTCATGAAAAACCAGCCCGCCCCAGCCGTGAACCGCGTCGTTTACCTCCGCATTGGCGCCGAGCGACGTGATGACCAGTGGCACCTTGAAGCGTGCGCAGGTCGCCAGATCCTCCATCAGGTGCGGATTGGAGCGGTGGACGATGAGGTTGACCGCATAGGGTGCGGCCGGCTGCTCCGGGTGGGCGGTGTCATGCGCGGCGAGCGCTTGCGTGATCTCCTTCAACCAGCCGTCCAGCCGCTCGGGCGCGCGCGGATTGAGCGAGGGGAAAGCGCCGATGATGCCGGCGGTGCACTGGGCGATCACCAGCGTCGGGTTGGAGACGATGAACATCGGTGCGCCGATCGCCGGCAACCGCAGGCCTCGGGCCAATTGATCGGGTATCGCCATGACATGCCTCCTCTCGGGCGGAGGAGGCGTCGCATGGCGTGCGAGGCGCGTCAATCGGCGGGCGTGAGCAGCGCAGAGGGTCGTTACGATCCTGTTTACCAAATGCTGCTAGCGAATCGGTGTTGCACGCATTTGGGGGACATAATGAGCGCCAGAGCGATGACGGAAGCGAGCGGGGAGACTCGGTGGGAACGGCCACCGGCTCTGCGGATGCTGCACAGTGTGGCGGGAGACTGGCTCGCGCTGGTCCGTCGGTTCCGCGATGCCGCCACGGCGCAAGCTGCGGCCGAAGCTCTCCCGCGCCGCCGGCGGGACCGTCATCCCGATGCGCCGCCGCGCCGTCCTTTGTTCGCCAGCCGCGATCTCCCTGCGCCGGAGTTGGTCCGGCAGGCCGAGGCTGTATGTCCCGCTGCCGATCCGGTCGCCTCGCCACGCGCGCCCGCGCCGATGAGCGATGCGCAGATTGCGCAGTTGATGGCGGCCGCCACAGCACGGCCCATCCCCGTCCCGCCGCCTTGTCCGGCACCCGTGTCGCAGGGGTGGACGCGGAGCCTGCCGCGCGTCGCCACGGGTGATCTGACCGCGCTGGCCGATCGTTTCGAGCAGGGCACCGCCCGGCAGACGCCTGCCGCTGAGGATGTCGAAGCCGCGCTGGCCAAAGCGTTGGCGACGCTGCGCAAGCTGGCCGAGGGGCATCCCGTCCGGCCGCGTTGAGCGGTTCGCGCTCACCAATCCTCGATCGTCAGGATAGCCAGCACCAGCGTGGCGCTGTCCGGCCTCTCGCGCAGGAGGGCATCCACCACCACGTCCGCGACGATATGGCCGTGCAGTGCGAAATCGGCCTCGCTCAATGCGGTAGCGAGCGCGGTCGCCGCCATGTTCGCATCGGATCCGGTCAGCTTCAGCACCAGCCGATGTTGCGCGCCGACGAAGGTTGCGCTGCACCAGGGGCGCATCGTTGCCTGGGTGATCGTCCCGGCCGGTCCCGCCATGGCGCGCAGCCGCGCGAGGAGTTGGCCCTGGCAATCGCGCCGTTGCGGGCGTGGCGCCGTGGGGCGGATCAAATGGGTTTCACACCGCCTGATGCACAGCCGCCTGTGGCGCTTGGCGGCGCCGTTCCTGCCGCTCATTCCGCGATCCCCTTGTATATGTTCATGAAATGTTCTACCCGTCGCTGGGTGCGGACGGTCGGCTCGCGGCCTTTGCGCAGATCGAAGACGAAGCGGGGGTCGCGCACCGCCTCACGGCCGAAGCGTGCCGGCGGCATGCCGGTGTGGCGCAGAAAGCTTTCGATGTTACTCAGGGTGGACATTACGGCGCAGGCTCCTCTCGTTGCGGGACTCGGGTAATAGGAATATTCCTATAATCTTCTATGCAAAATCCTACTTGTCTAGGGAAAATCCTATGTCTATGATCCGGGCATGGAAACGATCGACCCACGGGCCGTTCTGGAACGGCTGATCCAGGAACGCAGCGTGACCTACGGTGCGGTCTCGAAGCTGCTCGGCCGCAACCCGGCCTATATCCAGCAGTTCGTCAAGCGCGGCACCCCCCGCAAGCTGGATGAGGCCGACCGCCGCGTGCTCGCCCGCTTTTTTAGCGTGGACGAGCGGTTGCTCGGTGCGCCCGAGGAGCCGACATGGCGCAAGGGAGCGGAGCGCGGGACAGGGCGGCGCGAGGGTTTGGTCGCGGTGCCGCGGCTTGCGCTCGGGGCTTCGGCCGGCGCAGGCTCCTTGCAGGAGGACGAGCCGGCGATCGGTACTTTCAGCTTCGACCGACGCTGGGTACGTGCGCTCGGCGGCCGGCCGGACATGCTCTCGATCATCCGCGTTGACGGCGAATCGATGCAGCCGACGCTGGGCGACGGCGACGATATCATGGTCGACCGCAGCGATGGCGCCGAGCGGCTACGCGACGGCATTTACGTGCTGCGGATGGATGGCGTGCTGATGGTCAAGCGTGTCGCGCTCGCATCGGGGCTGGGCCGCTTCTCGGTGCGCAGTGACAACCCGCTCTATCCCACGTGGGAGAATATTGATCCCGATCTCGTCTCGATCATCGGCCGGGTGATCTGGTCCGGCCGACGGATCGGCTGACGGCCGGCGTCAGCAGAATGGGGCCTCAACTCCGTGCTCCCGCTCGCATTCCGCCTATGCGCGACACGAAAGGGATGCAGCACGATTTCACAGACTCGCTCCGAGGCGAGGCTGGTACAGACCTTAGTCTGCCGTTGCGCTCCGGTTTGTGCGTGCGAGCCGACAGGGGGCGATCTCGTCCGGTGCGGGGCGAGTGCCGCCCAGCGAGAAGCGGGCGAGGTAGCCACCGGCGGCGGTATGGGCCTCGCTGCCGATCAACTTGAAGCCGACCGCCTCGAACTCGCAGCGCAGCAGCGCCAGCGGAGTGCCATGCTGCGCGGTCGGTCGATCCATGTCGACGACGATCACCTCGCCGCCCTGCTTAAGCGCCGGATAAAGCCGCCAGAGGAACGCATAAGGCTCGGCGATTTCATGATACATGTGGACCATCAGCACGCGGTCGAAGCTGGCGTCGGGCAGCTTGGGGTCGTCGGGCGTGCCGAGCTTGACGCTGACATTCTCCCAGTTTCCGCGCGTCACCCGCCGGCCGAGCTGGTCGATCACCTCGGCGATGATGTCCTGCCCCAGCACCCGCCCCTCGGGGCCGACACGCCTGGCGAGACGCACGGTGTAGTAGCCCTCGCCCGCGCCGATATCCGCGACGGTCATGCCGGGGCGGATGCCGGCCCGATCCATGATGTCCTCAGCCTCGTTCACCCGGTCGCGGGCTTCCTCGGTGGACCAGCGGGTCGAGATGATCGGCGCCACCGGCCGGTCGGCGCGGGGGAAGTCTCGCGCGGTCTCCGGCCGGTCGCTGGCGCGCGGAGCCAGCGAATCGCAGGCAGCCGGCGCGAGAAGGAGCAGGGCCATGCCGAGCGTCCTCACCGCGCCGTGCCGCATCAGTCGACATCCTCCACGGCCACCGTTTCGCCCGTCACCTTCTGGCTGAGCGCGGCAGCCATGAACGGGTCGAGATCGCCATCGAGCACGTCGTCGGGAGCGGTGGATGTGACGCCGGTGCGCAGGTCCTTCACGAGCTGATAGGGCTGGAGCACATAGGAGCGGATCTGGTGGCCCCAGCCGATCTCGGTCTTGGCCTGATATTCGCCGGAAGCCTTCTCCTCGCGCTCGCGCAGCTCGGCCTCATAGAGGCGCGCCTTGAGCATGCCCATGGCGGTCGCGCGGTTCTTATGCTGCGAGCGGTCGTTCTGGCTGGCAACGACGATGCCGGTGGGGACGTGGGTGATGCGCACTGCCGAATCGGTGGTGTTGACGTGCTGCCCACCCGCGCCGGAGGAGCGGTAGGTGTCGATCTTGAGGTCGCTTTCCTTGATGTCGATCTCGATATTGTCGTCGATCACCGGATAGACCCACACCGAGGAGAAGCTGGTGTGCCGCCGCGCCGAGCTGTCATAGGGCGAGATGCGCACGAGCCGGTGCACGCCGCTCTCGGTCTTGGCATAGCCATAGGCGTTCTGGCCCTTGAGCAGCAGCGTGGCGGACTTGATGCCGGCCTGCTCACCGGCTTGATATTCGATGATCTCCACCTTGAAGCCGCGCTTCTCGGCCCAGCGCTGATACATGCGCTGGAGCATCTCGGCCCAATCCTGGCTCTCGGTGCCGCCGGCGCCTGCATGGATCTCGACATAGGTATCGTTGCCATCCGCTTCGCCCGAGAGCAGCGCCGTCACCTTGTCGCGATCGGCACGGTCGGCGAGTGCGGCGAGGCTCTCCACGCCCTCGGTCGCCATCTCCTCGTCGCCTTCCGCATCGGCCATCTCGATCAGCTCGACCGTGTCGGTCATTTCCCGTTCGATGGCGCGCGTGGCGGAGATGGCTGTATCCAGCCGGGTACGCTCGCGCATCACCTCCTGCGCGGCTTTCTGATTGTCCCACAGCGTCGGGTCCTCGACGCGCGCGTTCAGCTCGTCGAGTCGCCGCAGCGCCCGGTCCCAGTCCAGGAAGCGGCGCAGAAGGTCGAGCGCAGCGGTGATGCGGTCGACATGGGCTTGCGCTTCGGCGCGCATGAGCGGGTCTCCGTAAAAAATTCCGTGGCCCGAATATAAGGGCGGGCGCCGCCGGATGCGACGGCATGGGCGTGAGGTCAAGGGCGGAGCGTGAACCCGGCCGGTGAAGGAATGCCGTTTCGTTTGCGTAGCTTACTGTCTGGCGGCGCTGGGAGAGGATGGCCGCCAGGTAGAAAGACCCTTCTCTCGTCACGAAAAATTGGCGGAAAAGTGCGCATCATATCGTTAACGACCTTTTCATGATGCGTGCCTATCGCAGCCTGATTGGCGGAGTTGATGGAGTGTGATGGTGGATCGCAAGACGATCAATCGCAGGACGGCGGAGGAAGCCATTCGCTTCCTCGACAGCAACAGGCTGGACCCGACCCCGTCCAACTACACCTTTGCCTATCTCTATCTGACTGGCGCCAACGGCTGGCTACGCAAGACGGCCGATGCCGCCATGGAAGGCGGCGTGCGGCTGGTGCAGAAGGATGTCGACGAGATGCTGGACATGGCGCCAGGCGAGACCGGTCATGGGGCGGCGGCCACCTCGCCGCTCGACGGCCCCCAGGCCGAACTCCGTCATCAGATGCTCTCCTTCGCCGATATCACCGCAGCGGCGCTGCGCGATGCGGGCGACTTCAACCGCGATCTTACCGACAATGCACGGCGGGCTGTGGGTCAGGCCGACCTTGCCGATCTCATCGCCGCGATGATCGAGCGGACCGCCGATATGGAGCGGCGGTTGAACGAGACGCGACGCGAGACCGAGCGGCTGCGCCAGGACCTTGACGCCGCGCGCGACGACGCGACGCGTGATGCCCTCACCAACCTGCCCAACCGCCGGGCTGTGGACCGGCAGTTGCAGACGCTGGTCGATCGCGGCACGCCGCTGGCGGTCGCCTTCTGCGACATCGACCATTTCAAGGCAATCAACGACCGCTTCGGCCATGCCGTGGGGGACCGTGTGTTGCAGGCGGTGGCCGAGACGCTGTCCGAGACGATGAGTCCGCATGTCGTCGGTCGGTTCGGTGGCGAGGAGTTTGTCGTGGTATTGCCCGGCGTGGACGCGGATGCCGCCTATGCGCTGATCGAGAAGGCGCGCGAGGCCGTTTCCGCGCGGCGGATGCGCGTGCGCGATACTGACGAGACGATCGGCCGCGTCACCTTCTCCGCCGGCATCGCCATGTGCGGCGCCAACCCGGACGAGGCGCTGCGCGTCGCCGACCAGCTTCTCTACGAGGCAAAAAGCGCCGGCCGTAACTGCACGATTTGCCGACTGGCGGCCTGAGGTAAAGCGCTCCGCATGCTACGAATGGCGGACGGCGGATCTGCGTATCAGTAAATACCGCCCTGATCCCCGGCGAAGTCGCGCGCGATGTCGCGGCGGCCGGTGCTGGCGGCAGCTTTGTCCTGTGCGGCGCGCTCGACCATCTCGTCGCGGCGCATCGAGATGCGCGGCTCGGTCTCGGGTTTGAAGGCTTCCCAGATGATTGCCGGCTTGGGGTCGTTCGTCGGCCAGCCGCCGTAGACTCGCTTGCCGCTGCGCCGGTCGATCCGCACCATACGGATGCCCGCCGGCGCCACGAACGGCGTCCTGGGCATGTCCTTGAGGATGGGCGCCATGGCGGATTTCCAGATCGGCGCCGCCATGGTGCCGCCCTGCGCGTAGCCGCCGAGATTGCGCGGCTGATCGTAGCCGACATAGACGCCCGCCACGATGTCTGGTGAGCCGCCGACGAACCAGACGTTGGTCGGCCCGTTGGTGGTGCCGGTCTTGCCGAACAGCGGTCGATCGAGGTCGCGCAGGCTGGTGGCGGTGCCGCGCTGGATCACGCCCTCGGCGATATGGACCACCTGATAGGCGGTCATCGGATTCATCGCCTGCTTGCCGGCCGGTGCGAAGCGGGGCATCGCCTCGCCGGTCCAGTCCTGCGTATTGCACCCTTCGCAGGGCTTCCAGTTAAGCGGCCAGATCACCTTGCCGTTGCGGTCCTGCACATAGTCCATCACCTTGGGAGTGAGTTGGCGGCCGTGGTTGGCGAGCATGGCATAAGCGTTGACCATCCGCTCCACCGTCGTCTCGCCGGCGCCGAGCGCGAAGGCGAGATAAGGCTGATAGTCGCCGATGCCCATCGCCTTGATGGTCGCCACCACGCGCGGCATGCCGGTCTGCGCGGCGGCGCGCACGGTCATCAGGTTGCGCGACTGCTCGACACCCCAGCGCATCGTCTGCGGACCCGCCCCGCCGCCGCTGAAATTGCGGAAGCATTTCTGCCCGAGCCGACCCCCCTGATAGACGCAGAACGGCCCGTCGATAATGATCGAGGCCGGCGTCATGCCGTTGTCCAGCGCGGCGGCATAGACGAACGGCTTGATAGTCGAGCCGGGCTGACGCATCGCCTGGGTCACGCGGTTATAGGCGGAGAGGCGCGAATCGAAGCCGCCCTGCATCGCGTAGACGCGGCCGGTGCGCACATTCTCGATCATCATGCCGCCGGAGACGCCGGGGATATTGCGGAGTGCATAGGCGTTGCCCTCGGGCTTCACTGCGATGATGTCGCCAGCCTTCAGCGAATCGAAGGTGATGCCACCGGTGCGCCGGTCGATCAGCATCGCCGAACCGCGCGGCAGGGTGGAGGTTCGCCCGTCCGGCAGGCCGATCGAGGCGCTACCGCCTGTTTTCTCCAGCACCACCGCAACCGTCCAGTCGGCATAGTCGACGCCGATGTTGGAGGCGGCCAACTCTGCCTGCCAGCGCGCCGGGTCGACCTTGGCAATGGGGCCGGACCAGCCCTTGCCGGCGTCGTAGCGCAGCAGGCCCTCGCGCAGCGCGCGCGTCGCCTGCTCCTGCATGAAGGGCGAGATGGGCGAGCGCACCCACAGGCCGCCGGCATAGACGCTGTTGGGGCCATCCTCCGCCGTCTCGCCGAACTGGGCGATCAGCCGGCGGCGGATCTCCTCGACATAATAGCCGCCGAAGCGCTCGTAGGGGCTGCCGCGTTGCGCCACCGTGCCGAGCGGCTGGGCACGCGCCTCCTCATATTGCGGGCGGGTGATGAAGCCATTCTTGAGCATTTCGCCCAGTGCCCAGTTGCGCCGTTCGAGCGCGCGCGCTGCATAGACTTCCGGCCGGTAATTGGCCGGGCCTTTCGGCAGGATGGCGAGGTAGGCCGCCTCGTGCAGCTTGAGGTCGCCCACATCCTTGTCGAAATAGGCACGTGCCGCTGCCTGCACGCCATAGGCGTTCCGTCCCAGAAAGATCTGGTTGAGATACAGCTCCATGATCTGCTGCTTGGTCAGCACATTCTCCATGCGCCAGGCGAGGATCATTTCCTTGATCTTGCGAGTGGGCGAATATTCATCGCCGATCAGCAGGTTCTTGGCGACCTGCTGGGTGATGGTGGAGCCGCCGCGGGCGCGCTCGCCGCTGCCGAGTTTAGAGGCATAGTCGATGACCGCCGCGGCGAAACCGGGCAGATCCACGCCATGATGGCTGAAGAAGGTCTTATCCTCGGCTGCCAGATAGGCGTTCACCAGCATCGGGGGAAAATCGGAATATTGCAGTTGCACGCGGCGCTCGCGCGCAAAGCTGTGCACGGGCTGGCCGTTCACATCGCGCACCACGGTCGGTAGCGGTGGCTGGTAGTCGAGCAGGCTCTTGGCGTCGGGCAGGCCGCGCGCGAACAGGAGCCAGAACAGGAACAGGCCGACGAACAGTGCGCCCAGCGCGTAGCTCAGCCAGCGCCACCGCCGCTGCGCCCACAGCGCGGTCAACCGCTCGCGCAGCGCCAGCCGGCCGTCCTCGCGCCGGAGCCGATAGCTGGTCGCGTCACTGGTGGCGTCATCCATAGCGCGGCCCTAGACTATTTTGCGAGAGGGAGGGAACCGCTTTTGCGATGAGCGGTCGTCTGGTGCTGCGATGGGCGGCCGCGCGGCGGAACGCAGTCGCCGAGTGTGCGTCACCGCCCCGGCGACCGGCGTGCGAAATGCACGGAGATGGCGGCCGCGATGCCCTTGGCGAGTTGCAGGCGCCCGTCCTTCGTCGCCATCCAGGCTGCATCCTCGTCGTTGCTGATGTAGCCTGTCTCCAGCAGCACGGAGGGCGTATCCGGCGCCTTGAGCACGACCAGCGAGGCAGAGCGGTGCCAGGGCGTGCGGAAGCGGAAATGGGGCAGGGCTTCCCGGTGCAACAGTTCGGCGAAGCGGGTGGAAGCGGTCATCGTCTCGCGCTGGGCGAGGTCGATCAGGATGGCGCTGACCGCCGTGCTCTTGTCCGTCAGATCGACACCGTGGATGATGTCCGCGCGGTTCTGCCCGGCCGCGAGGCGTGCCGCCTCCCGGTCCGAGGCGACGTCGGAGAGCGTATAGACCGTCGCGCCGCGCACATCGGGTTGCTCCGCGGCGTCGGCATGGATTGAAATGAACAGATCGGCCCCCATTTTGCGGGCGATGCCCGAGCGCTCCTGGAGAATGAGGAAGTGGTCGTCGTCGCGGGTGAGCGCCACGCGGATGCGGCCGGTCTTGAGCAGTTCGTCGCGCACCGCGCGGGCGATCGCCAGGGTCAGGTCCTTCTCCTGCATGGCCAGCGCGTCGTTACGTGCGCCGGGATCGTGCCCGCCATGGCCGGGGTCGATCACCACCAGTGGCCGGCCGGGGTCGCTCGGACCCTCGATAGGCGGCAGGGCGATGCTGGGCGCCGGATCGGGAATGCGCACGATGATACCGCCCTGGCGGATTGGCCGGCGCGCCATGTGCACGGACGGCGGCGTCAGCGCGGGCGGCGCGGCAAGCGGCGTCGTCGCCGTGAAGGCAAGCGAAGAAGCAGCCAGGATGAGAGCGGCCAGCGGGACCATCGAGCGCGCCTTCTGCCGTGAGCGGAGGCCTGCCGTCCAGACAAAATCGCGCGCGCGGCCCGGCCGCATCTTTGCCGCCATGATGGGCGTGACCGGCGGAATCCGGGCCGGGGCAGGCGGAAAGCGGTGGACCTTTTCATCGTTGCCCTCGGGCACAAGCCCTGCTAGCGCTTGCCATTCCGGACCGGCCACACCGCAAAAGCGCGATGGGACCGGGTGGGCCGGACCACCATCGCCGCAGGGCGATCTACAGGTTGATGTTGCATGGCGCATGGCTTGACAGGCTCGAAGCACGCGGAAGCGGGCATCGGGCTGCGAGCGCTTCACGAGTTTCCCGCCGGATGCGGGCATGCCCTCGCGACAGACGCACAAATCCTTTTTGAAAACCGGGGTTTGCCCGGCCGGCGCCGCATTGGAGCGATGCGCCGGGCCGCGCGCCCCCTCATTGCGCCGAGCTGCCCCGTCCCTTGCAAGGGGGCCGTGTCAGCCGGCTGGAGACACTTGAATGACAATGCGTATGCTGATCGATGCGCGCCACCGGGAAGAGACCCGGGTCGCGGTCGTTACCGGGAACCGGATCGAGGAGTTTGATTTCGAATCCGCCGAGCACAAGCAGCTCAAGGGCAATATCTATCTTGCCAAGGTAACAAGGGTGGAGCCGTCGCTACAGGCGGCGTTCGTCGATTATGGCGGCAATCGCCACGGTTTCCTGGCCTTCTCGGAAATCCACCCCGATTATTACCAGATCCCGCGCGAGGACCGCGAGGCCCTGCTCGCCGAGGAAGCGCAGCACGCTGCCGAGGAAGCAGCCTTGCGCGCCGAGGATGACGAGGATGAGGATGAAAGCGATGCCGAGGATCACGGCGTCGAAGTGGTTGACCGTCCGCGTGATGACGAGGATAGCGACGAGGACGAGCGCGCCGATGCCGACGCCGATGGCGCTGGCGAGAATGATGAGGGAGGCCGGCGCCCGCGCGGCAAGTCTTCCGCTAACGATCAGGCGGCGGACGAACTGCGCCGCAAGCGCATGGCCCTGCGCCGCCGTTACAAGATTCAGGACGTCATCAAGCGCCGTCAGGTGCTGCTCGTCCAGGTCGTCAAGGAGGAACGCGGCAACAAGGGTGCGGCGCTGACCACCTATCTGAGTCTCGCCGGCCGCTATTGCGTTCTGATGCCCAACACCAGCCACGGCGGCGGTATTTCGCGTAAGATCAGCAACGGCGCCGACCGCAAGCGCCTGAAGTCGATCATCGCCGAAATGAAGCTGCCCTCGACCATGGGCTGTATCGTCCGCACCGCCGGCCTCTCGCGCACCAAGACGGAGATTCGCCGCGATTTCGATTATCTCGCCCGGTTGTGGGACGAGATTCGCGAGAACACGCTGAGGGCGGCCGCACCGGCGCTGATCCATAACGACAGCGACCTTATCAAGCGCGCGATCCGTGACATCTACCATCGCGATATCGAGGAAGTGGTGGTCGAGGGCGAGGAAGGCTATCGCGCCGCCAAGGACTTCATGAAGCTGCTGATGCCCAGCCACGCGCGGCGGGTGAAGCAATATGCGGACCCGATCTCACTGTTCCAGCGCTACGGCGTGGAGGACCAGCTTGCGGCCATGTATAATCCGGTCGTGCAGCTAAAATCCGGCGGCTATCTGGTCATCAACCCGACCGAGGCGCTGGTCTCCATCGACATCAACTCGGGCCGCTCGACCCGTGAGCATAATATCGAGCAGACCGCCTTCCAGACCAATCTGGAAGCCGCGCGCGAGATCGCCCGTCAGCTCCGCCTGCGCGACATGGCCGGCCTGATCGTCATCGACTTCATCGACATGGAGCACAACTCCAACATTCGTAAGGTCGAGAAGGCGATGAAAGAGGCGCTGAAGGACGACCGGGCGCGCATCCAGGTCGGCCGCATCTCCGGCTTCGGCCTGATGGAGATGAGCCGCCAGCGGTTGCGCACCGGTGTGCTTGAAGCATCGACCCGTGCCTGCCCGCATTGCGAGGGCACGGGCCTTGTGCGCACCGCCTCGTCGGCGGGTCTCTCCGCGCTGCGCATGCTGGAGGAGGAGGCCGCGCGCGGGCGTGGCAGCCAGATCACCCTGCGCGCGAGCCAGGAAGCGGCCTTCTACGTGCTCAACAACAAGCGGCGCGAGCTGGACGAGATCGAGCAGCGCTACGGCGTGCAGATCGCCATCCTGCCCGATGGCGCCGAAGAAGGCGCGCGCATGTCGGTCGAGGCCAGCGGGCCGCGCCCGGCGGCGCAGATCAGCTATACGCCGATCATCGACGATAGCGATGCCGAGACTTATCCCGAAGATATCGAGGATGAGGAAGAGGAGTTCGAGGAAAGCGCGGCCGAAGGCGAAGCCGGTGGCGATCAGGATCAGGACGGCGGACGCCGGCGCAAGCGGCGTCGGCGCGGCCGGCGAGGCCGGCGTGACGGAGAGGCGCCCGCCGAGGTGGACGACAGCGAAGGCGAGCATGACGCAGCCGCCGAAGCGGATGACGAGGATGCCGCCGAAAGCACACCGGTCCAGGCCGATGGCGAGGAGGCACCCGCTCGGCGGAACCGGCGTGGCCGGCGCGGCGGCCGGCGCCGGCGCGGTGGGCAGGCGGGCGATCAGCCCATGTCCGACGCCGCGAGCGAGATTGGTGCTGATGCCGATAGCGTCGATGGTGCCGAGGTGGACGCTGAAACGGCCGAAGTCGTCGAGGCGGTGAGCGAGCCCGTAGCGGACGTTGCTCCGGCTGAAGCCCCAGCCGCACCGGCGCGTCGTCGCCGCGTTCGCCGGCCCGCGGCGGCGGTTGCGGAGGCACCTGAGAGCGCCGAGACGCCCGCCGCCCCCGAGCCGGAGGCTGCGCCCGCGGAGGAGACGGTGCCCGTCGAGGTGTCGGCCGAGTTGACCGAGACTCCGGCGCCCAAGCGCTCGCGCCGCCGCAAGGTGGAGCCGGCGGCCGAGACGGAGGCGGTCGCCGCGCCGGTCGAGATCGGGGCCGAAGCCGCGGCCGAGGAAGCGCCTGCCAGGCCCAAGCGCCCGCGCCGTCGCAGGACTGCGGAGCCGACCCCCGAAGCGATCGAGGCCGAGAGCGCCGATCGACCGGCGGTCGTCGTGCAGGAAGCCGAGCCGGCTGTTGCGCCCGAGCCGGCCGGAGCCGAATCGGTCGATGCCGATGAAGATGGCGCTGCCGGCGAGCAACCGCGCCGAGGTTGGTGGCAGCGCACGTTCGGCGCGTGACCGGGTGCGGCCCTTCGTTCCATGCCTTTCTGGGTGGGACGCCGGGCCGCTTGTTCCGGCGAGACCGGAGTAGAGGCGAAGGAAGTGCTGCCATCACGCCGCTTGTCAGCCGGTCTGGCCGGCTGGCTGTGGGCAACGACGGGCAGCCTCTCGCGATAGCAGCCGGGAGCATATTGCCTGCCTCTGGTCCAGGCTGCGTATCGGAGGCCATGGTTCCCCGTCCAGCGTCAGGCGGGGTTCAGGCGTGGGCGTGCAGAAAGCGGGACATGGCTTCCCGGTTCGAGTCTCCGGCGGCGGTCCTGCGCGGCCAATCGCCTGTCGCGCGGATAGTCGGCTTGGCCGCGCGCCTGCTGGTGCTGCTCGCGCTGGTCGGCCTCATTGGCCTTCGTCCGGCTTTTGCCCAATCCATCCTGCGCGATGCGGAAACGGAGGCGTTGATGCGCGACGCCACGGCGCCGCTGGTCAAGGCGGCCGGGCTCGATCCCCGCAATGTCGAAGTCATCGTCATCAACGATCCGTCGATCAACGCCTTCGTCGCCGGTGGCCAGATCGTCTGGCTGCACAGCGGCCTCATCGCCACGGCCGACAATCTCAATCAGGTGCAGGGTGTCATCGCGCACGAACTCGGCCATATCGAGGGCGGCCATATCATCCGGTCCGCGGAAGGGATCAAGGAGGCGACCGGCATCACCCTGGTCAGCCTGCTGCTCGGCGCGGCGGCGATCGCGGCCGGTGGAGGCGAGGCGGGCATGGGCATCATGGCTGCGGGCCAACAAGCGGCGATGGGTCGTTTCCTTTCGTTCAGCCGGGCGCAGGAATCGAGCGCGGATGCCGCCGGCGCGCGCTACCTGCACGAGGCGGGGATCAGCGGTAAAGGCAGCGTTGATTTCTTCAAGAAGCTGCAAAATCTTGAATATCGCCTCTATGTCGAGCAGGATACTTATGCGCGCACCCACCCGCTTTCGAGCGATCGTGTCGCCACGCTGACCGCCGTTTACGAGAAGGATCCGGCCTGGAACAAGCAGACCGATCCCGCGCTGGAAGCGCGCTTCCAGAGGGTCAAAGCCAAGCTCATCGGCTTTGTCGAGGAACCGCCGCGCACCTTGCAGCTCTATCCGACCTCGGACCAGAGCCCGCCCGCCCATTATGCGCGGGCCTACGCCTATCATAAGGGCGCCTATACCGAGCAGGCGCTGCGCGAGGTGGGGGCGCTGCTCAAGAGCGCGCCGCACGATCCCTACTATCTCGAACTGGAGGGGCAGGTGCTGCTTGAATCGGGCAAGCCAGCGCAGGCCATCGCGCCATTGCGTGAGGCCGTTGCAGGGGCCGATGGCGCGCCGCTCATCGCCACGCTGCTTGGCCATGCGCTCGTCGCTACCGAGGATGACCAGTATCTCGATGAGGCCGAGCGCGTGCTGCGTTCCGCCGTTGCGCGAGACAAGGACAATCCCTTCGCCTGGTACACGCTTGGCACCGTTTATCAGCGCAAGGGCGATACCGCGCGGGCGGCGTTGGCCACGGCCGAGCGCTACCAGATGGAAGGACAGAATGCACTGGCGCTGCGCCATGCGGAAGTGGCATTGGGAGGCATCCAACCCAATTCGCCCGACTATCTGCGCGCGCAGGATATTGCGATGGTAAGCCGCGCAGCACTGGAAAAGGACAGAAAGAAACGATGACCGACCGCTCGACCCTGCCAACGGCCTCGCGTCGCCGGCTGCTCGCGCCCTCGCTGCTCGCGCTGCTGGTCGCGGGCGGGGCGGCGGTCGCCTTCGCCGCAACGGACAAGCCGACGCCGGCCATGGCCGATCGGGCGGCGATCGAGGCGGTGGTGCATGATTATATCCTCGCCCATCCCGAGATCATTCCCGAGGCGATCAAGCGCTTGCAGGCCAGGGAAATGGCCCAGAAGGTGGCGGAAAACCGCGCGGAGCTGGAAACGCCCTATAAAGGAGCGTGGGAAGGCGCGGCGCAGCCGGACGTGACGCTGGTTGCGTTCATGGATTATGCCTGCGGTTTCTGCCGCGCCTCGCTGCCGGACCTTGCGCGGCTGGTGAAGGAAGACCCCGGCCTGCGCATCGTCTATCGCGAGTTGCCGATCATTGCCGAAGGCAGCGCCGGCGCGGCGCGGGTGAGCCTGCTTGCCGCGGAGGGTGGCAAGTTCATGGCCTTCCACAAGGCGATGTATGCGGCGGGTGATGTGGAGCCGGCGACGGTCCTGAAGGTGGCGGGGCGGATCGGGCTCGATCCGGTCAAGGCACAGGCAGCGCTCAAGAGCAAAGCGAGCGATGCGCCGATCGTGGAGAATGTCCGTCTGGCGCAGGCGCTCGATGCGACCGGCACGCCGATGTTCGTGGTGGGCGATCAGGTGTTCACCGGCGCGGTTGGCTATGAGGCGCTCAAGACGGCAATCGCCGAGGCGCGGCAGGGCAAGACCGCCAACAAGGGATAGATTAACGAGAGAAGAGAACGGGGCGGTTTGGAGGCTTCCCCCGCTGCCAAGAGGAAGCCTCCCATTGCGCACCCCACATCCGGGAGAGATGGGTGATTGTGCACAAAGCCGGGCGGTCCGGTCGGCACGGTTAAGGTCGATGCACGACGGCCGGTCCGCACGATGAAGCTATAGGCGAGTCGGGCGAGCCCAGCCTTGATGGAGATCAAACCTATCTGCTGAAAGTGCGCCTGCCGTCGCCGCTGACCGAAGCGCGTGGGTCAGTCGCGCAAGCGCAGCGCATAAAGATGTGGCCAGTTCTTGCCGGTCACATAGAGTAGCCTGGCCTTGGCGTCCCACGCGACGCCGTTGAGAACGGCGCCGGAGTCGGTCCCGGCATTCTTCGCGACCAGCGAGCCGAGGTCCAGCCAGTCGTCGATTATGCCGCTAGCCGGGTCGATGCGGGCGATCAGCGAGGCGTACCAGATATTCGCGTAGACCGCACCGCCGACATATTCCAACTCGTTGAGGTTGCGCACCGGCTCGCCGCGCCATGTCACCGTCACCCGGCGTCGCTCCGCTTGCGTCTCCGGGTCGAGAAAGCGCAACTCCGCCGTACCGTCGCTCATGATGAGGTCGGTGTCGTTGCTGGTGAGGCCCCAGCCTTCGCCCTTGTAGGTGAATGAACCGAGCTGCTTGAAGTCCCGCCGCCGCCAGATGAAGCCCAGCCCTGTGCGCCAGGTAATGCTGATGATCCGGTCCCGCCACGGCGCGATTCCCTCGCCGAACAGGTCGCTGCGGATCGGCGTGCGGCGTAACACGCTGCCATCGGAGAGGCGCAGTTCGCGCAGCTCGGACTGGCCGACGAGGCCGGTGCTCTCGAATAGCCGCCCGTCCGCAATGAACAGTCCTTGCGTGAAGGCTCTGGTATCGTGGGGGAGTGTCTTGACTATCTCCCACTTGATTTCTGCCCGCGCGGTGGTGCCGAGGAACAGCAGGAGCAGCGCGGGGAGGAGGCGCAGCATCAATCGGCGGTTTCGACCAGCGCCGGGGCCAGCCAGCCGGGCACGCTCACGCCCGCCAGCGTCTCGACCGGCCGATGGTCGATCGCGAGGCCGAGCGCGGGGTAGGCGATGCGCTGGCGGGGGGGATCGGACTGGCCGAGCGGCAGCACCACGAGGCGGCGGTTTACCTTGTTGCGATAGTGCATCCGCGCCGTGTTCTCCTGCCCGACATAGCAGCCCTTCTTGTAATCGACGCCGTTCAGCTCCTGCGCGTTGCATTCGAGCCAGAGCGTCTTGTCCTCGCCCAGCTCGGCCGCGCCCTCCGGCACGCCTTGGCCGAGCCGGTGCGTATGGTAGGCGTCGGAGGCATCGCCGTCTCCCGCCGGAGCGAGCCAGCGCCAGCCAAGCGCGGGCAGGCGTGGATCGGGCGCGGCGTCTTCATGTGGATTGACCGACCAGTGCACGGCCAGTTCGTGCTCCGGTGCGATCGTGATCGGGCGGCGCAGGCGGTAGAGCGACAGCCGCTTGATGAGCGCTTCGGCGCGGTTCACCTCGCAATCGAGCAAGATGTCTTCACCGCAGGCCGGATCGGCCCAGGCGATGAGATCGAACAGCGCCTTGCCCTGCGGGGTCAGCAGCCCGGCATAACGTGGTGCGCCGGGTACGAGGGTCAGCACGTCCTGCGTCAGCAAACCTTGCAGGAACGGCCGCGCCTCGTCGCCGCCGACGCGGATGATTGCGCGATCGCGAAGGGTGGTCGAAAGCATGGGACTTAGGTAGGGGAAGTAAGAGACCAAACCAAGAGAGCAAAGCCCATGACACAGACATTCGACCTCATCCTGCGCGGCGGCACGGTTCATCTGCCGGGCGGGCCGGCGGATGTGGATGTGGGTGTGCGGGCCGGCAGGATCGCGGCGATCGGCACTGGCCTTGGCGATGCCGGCGAGTCGATCGACTGCGCGGGGCTGGACGTGCTGCCCGGCGTCATCGACAGCCAGGTGCATTTCCGCGAGCCGGGGCTAGAGCATAAAGAGGACCTCGAGTCGGGTAGCCGATCGGCGGTGCTCGGCGGTGTCACCGCCGTGTTCGAGATGCCCAACACCAACCCCAATACCGACACGACCGAGCGGGTTCTGGACAAACTCCGGCGTGCCCGTCACCGCATGTGGTGCGACCATGCCTTCTACGTTGGCGCGACCGGCGACAATGCCGAGCAACTCGGCGATCTGGAACGCATCCCCGGCACGGCGGGCGTCAAGATCTTCATGGGCGCTTCGACCGGTAGCCTGCTGGTGGCGGATGACGAGGCGCTGGCCCGCGTGCTGGCGCATGGCAGCCGCCGCGTCGCCATCCACTCGGAGGACGAGGCGCGCATGAATGCACGCAAGGGTGAGCGAGTGGAGGGCGATCCGTCCAGCCACCCCGTCTGGCGAGACGACGAGAGCGCGATGAAGGCGACGCGCCGCATCGTGAAACTGGCGCGCGAGGCCGGGCGGCGCATCCATGTGCTGCACATCACCACGCCGGCGGAGCTGGAGTTCCTCTCCGCCAACAAGGATGTCGCGACCTGCGAAGTGACGCCCCAGCATCTGACGCTGGCGGCGGAGGAGGCCTATCCCCGCCTCGGCACCTATGTGCAGATGAACCCGCCCATTCGCTCCGCCGCGCATCGCGAGGGACTGTGGCATTGGCTGCGGCAAGGCGTGCCGGACGTGCTCGGCTCGGACCATGCGCCGCACACCAAGGAGGAGAAGGCCAAGCCTTATCCCAATAGCCCGAGCGGCATGCCCGGCGTGCAAACGTTGGTGCCGCTGCTGCTCGATCATGTCGCCAACGGCCGGCTGACGCTTCAGCGCTTTATCGACCTGACCAGCGCCGGGCCGCAGCGCGTGTTCGGTTTGGCCGGCAAGGGACGGATCGCGGTCGGTTACGATGCCGATTTCACCGTGGTCGATCTCAAGGCACGTTGGACGATGGAGGGTGACTGGCTCGCCTCGCGTTGCGGCTGGTCGCCGTTCGAAGGGCAGACGGTGACGGGGCGGCCGGTTGGCACCATTGTGCGCGGCCATCGCGTGATGTGGGAAGCTCAGCTTGCCGATACGGCGGTCGGCGAACCGATCCGCTTTGAGTCGACGAGCTTTCCGGGGCATTGAGAGGACGCCATGGCGGCGAGCATATCGGGAGGAAAGGCGCGGTCACGCCGCAAGACCAAGCGAGGGCCGGTCGCGCGTGTCTTGAGATGGATCGGTCTCGCGATTCTCGCCTTTGTCGGCGTGTCGCTGTTGCAGGTGTTGGTCTATAAGTTTGTGCCGGTGCCGGTGACGCTGACCATGCTGTTCGACAGCAATGGCATCACCAAGGACTGGACGTCGCTTTCGCGAATCGACCCGGATATGGCCCGCGCCGCTATCGCCGGCGAGGACGCCAAATTCTGCCAGCATCACGGTTTCGATGCCAAGGCGATCCGGGAGGCGATGGAGTATAACGATCGCGGTGGCCGTATCCGTGGTGGCTCGACGATCAGCCAGCAGACCGCCAAGAATGTGTTCCTCTGGCAGGGCGGCGGCTTCTTTCGCAAGGGGCTGGAGGCCTGGTATACGGTGCTGATCGAGGCGATCTGGGGCAAGCGCCGGATTATGGAGGTCTATCTCAACGTCGCCGAGACCGGCATCGGCACCTACGGTGTGCAGGCGGGCGCGATCCGCTATTTCAACCATGACGCGGACAAGCTCTCGCCGACCGAAGCCGCGCGTATCGCCGCCGTGCTGCCGCTCCCCAAGAAGCGCGCCGCCATCGCGCCCAGCGGCTTCACCCGCCGCCACGGAAACCGCATCGCACGCAATATCGGTGCTGTGCGCGCGCAGGGGCTGGATAGCTGCCTGGATTGATGAGCCTGCATAGGTGTGCAGCAGTGTGGAACAAGCCCGTGCTTGCTGAACCGGAGACACTGTTCTCCTGCGAAAGCAGGAGTCCAGGGCGGTAAGAAACTGCGGCTGCACCCTGGATTCCTGCCTTTGCAGGAGACCTTATCTTTTCTGGATGAACGGATCAAAGGTTAGGTGCAGGTACAGGCCGTTCACGCTGGAACGAGGACTACACCTGTCTCACCGTTCCGCTTGGGACTTACGCCCGCCCTCTTGCTCAGGCTGCTGGTGTCGCCGTGTAAATCGCCGGGAAGAGTTGCTTGAACGCGGCCAGCTTGGGCGCGTCCCAGCGCTTGATGTAGCCGTGCTCGGGATTGTTCCTCATGAAATCCTGATGATAGCCCTCAGCTGGCTGGAAGCGCCCGACCGCCTCGATGCGGGTGACGATCGGATCCGTCCACAGGCCCGACTTGCCGAGCTGGGCGAGATAGGCCTTGGCGACCTTCTCCTGCTCCGCGCTCTGCGGGAACAGCGCTGAGCGATATTGGGTCCCGTGGTCCGGCCCCTGATAGTTGAGGGTGGTCGGGTCGGTAATCACCGAGAAAAAGACGCGCAGCAGCGTGCCGTAACTCACCTGGCTTGGATCGTAGATCACGCGCACCGACTCGGCATAGCCAGTGCGGCCGGTGCCGACCTGCTCGTAATTGACCCGCAGATCGGCCGGGCCACCACCATAGCCGGAGACCACACTTTTCACGCCTTTTACATGCGAAAACACGCCTTCAACGCCCCAGAAGCAGCCGCCGGCGAAATAAGCGGTGGCGGTCCGTGCCTTGCCGGCCGGTGCGTCGATGGCGGGCTTGGGTGCGAGTTGCGCCTGCTCGGCTGCGATGGCTTGTGGTGCTGCGGTGATGAGAGCCGAACCTGCCAACAGCAGGCCAAGCCCGGCGGGAAGCCATGAACGGATGCGTGTCTGAATCATGAGGTCGTGTCCATCTTGCCTTGAACGAACGCATGCCCGATCCCCCGCTGCGTTCGGGCAGGGGGAAAGCTGGGCCTTTGAGCAGCGTTCGTCAAGACGAGCCGGACCTTCTGCCCGGCTCCCGGACCCTCAGCGCAGCGCGGCGCAGGCTTCCTGGATGCGGGTGCACGCCTTCTTCAGAATTTCTTCCGAGGTTGCATAACTCACCCGGAACGCTGGCGCTAGGCCGAACGCGCCGCCATGCACGGCGGCGACGTTCACCGTGTCGAGGAAGTAATTGATGAGGTCCGCGTCGGTCTCGATCGTCTGCCCGGCCGGCGTTTTCTTGCCGATGCAGCCGGTTGCGTCGGGATAGACGTAGAAGGCGCCCTCCGGTGTCGGGCAGTTGAGGCCCGGCGCATCGTTGAGCATGGCGACGACGAGATCGCGCCGGCCCTTGAAGGCGGCGTTGCGCTCGATGAGGAAATCCTGGTCGCCATTGAGCGCGGCCACCGCCGCCGCCTGGCTGATCGAGCAGGGGTTGGATGTGGACTGCGATTGCAGCTTGGCCATACCCTTGATGATCCACTTCGGGCCGCCGGCATAGCCGATGCGCCAGCCGGTCATCGAATAGGCCTTGGAGCAGCCATTGACCGTTAGCGTGCGCTCATACAGGTCCGGGCAGACCTGTGCGATCGTCTTGAATGGCGTCGGCGCATACCAGATGTGCTCATACATATCATCGGTGAGGATCAGCACCTCCGGGTGGCGGCGCAACACCTCGCCCAGCGCCATCAGTTCCTCGCCTGAATAAGCGGCGCCGGTCGGATTGGAGGGCGAGTTGAGCAGGACCCAGCGGGTCCTGGGCGTGATCGCCGCCTCAAGCTGCTCGGGCGTAATCTTGTAGAGCTGGTTCGGCCCGGCCGAGATGATGACCGGGGTGCCGCCCGCGAAGTTCACGATATCGGGATAGCTGACCCAGTAAGGCGCGGGGATGATGACCTCGTCGCCCACGTCGATGGTGGCGAGCAGCGCGTTGAACAGCGTGTGCTTACCACCCGAGTTGACGCTGATCTGGGCGGACTCGTAGGCGAGATCGTTATCGCGCTTGAACTTGGCGGCAATCGCTTCCTTGAGGTCGGCCGTGCCGTCGACGTTGGTGTACTTCGTCTGCCCGGCGCGGATCGCGGCAATGGCTGCTTCCTTGACGAAATCGGGCGTGTCGAAGTCCGGCTCGCCCGCCGACAGGCCGATGATATCCTTGCCCTCACGCTTCAGGGCGATGACCCGATCGGTCATGGCGAGCGTGGCACTAGGCTGGATACGGCCGAGAGCGGCGGAAGTCCGAGGCATGAACTGACTCCTGGGAGAGCTGAAATGGGCGCGAAAGGTCCGGGGGATGCCGGACAGCGCGGTCCATAGGCGCGTCAGCCGCCCCGTGCAACCTTGGGCGCAACAACCGTTGCGGCGACAAGGCCGCGTGCAGCGTTGCCGATGAAGAAGCCTTCCGCCAGATCGTAGGGCCGCAGGTCCGCTTCCTCCGCTTCGTGCAGGTCGAGCAGGCTTTGCCGGAGCACGCCGGGCAGCAAACCGCGCGCCAGCGGTGGGGTCAGCAGCCGGTCGTGGCGCTCGACGAAGACGGAGGAATAGCAACCCTCGGTGACATAGCCCTGCTCGTCGATCAGCACGACTTCCGGCGTGCCGCCTTTCTTCAGCGCTTCGGCATAGGGGCGGCGGTCGGTGGTCTTGTGGCGGAGGCGGATATCGTCGGCGGGCAGGGTGCGCGGGATGAGGCTCACCGGCATGATCGCCTGCGGCCATTGCACCGGGCCGCGTACCTCCACCGCCATGTCACCGCTGCGGGCGAGGAGCACCCGCACACGCCGAGGCTCGACGAAACCGAAGGTTGCCGCCTGCAACTCGTTGCGCAGCGCGTGCCGGTCGAACCGGAAGCCGAGCGCATCGGCGCTGGCCTGTAGCCGCGCGATATGCAGCTCCAGCATCGGCAGGCCCATGGCGGGATCGAACGCCATGGTCTCGATCAGGTCGAAGCCCTCCGCTGTCGACTCCGGCTCAGCCACTTTCTGCACTCCCCCTGTCAGCGCGCCGTGATGAAGCGCGCTTTGTCGAGACACTCCTGCCATTCCGCATCGGCCTGGCTGTCCGCGACGATACCGGACCCCAGCCCTAGCCGGCCATGCCGCTCACCAGCTTCCAACGAAATGGTGCGGATCGCAACATTGAACCGCGCCGAGCCGTCCGGCGCAATATGGCCGATGCTGCCGGTATAGAGCCCGCGCCCGGAACGTTCGATCTCGCGGATTACCTCCATGGCGCGCAGCTTGGGCGCGCCGGTGATCGAGCCGCAAGGGAACAGGGCGCGCAGCACATCGACGGGGCTAAGGCCATCGCGCAACCGCCCTTCGACGACGGAGATCATCTGGTGGATGGTCGGATAGCTCTCCACCGTGAACAATGCCGGCACGCGGACACTGCCCGCCTGCGCAACCCGCGAGATATCGTTGCGCAGCAGGTCGACGATCATCAGATTCTCGGCGCGCTGCTTGGGGTCGGCGGCCAGTTCGGCAACGGCGTCGCTGTCGGCCGCTGGATCGGCAAGCCGGCGCGCGGTGCCCTTCATCGGCCGCGTCTCGATGCGGCCGCCGTCGAGGCTGAAGAAGCTCTCCGGTGAGAAAGAGAGGACATGCCGCCCGTCATGGCGCACGAGCGCGCCGAAGCCGGCGGCGGCGTGTGGGCGGATGGCGGCATAGGCGGCCAGCGGGTCGCCGGGGAGGATGACTGAGGCCGGGAAGGTGAGGTTCGCCTGATAGATGTCGCCCGCGCGGATATAAGCGAGCACGGCGCTGATCGCGCGATCGTAATCGGCGCGGGAAATGAGCGGCTCGACCGTGCCAATCGCCGCCGGGTCGGGCGCGGGAAGCAGGTCGGGTACGTCGCGCGGCGCCAACTCGTGCGGATGCTCGAACAGGCCGAACCAGAGTAGCGGGCCTCCGTCCCCCTCGCGCGGTCCATAAGCCGCGAGGCGGGGCTCGAAGGCGTGGCCGGCGGCGTAGGAGAGGTAGCCGGCCGCGTGCAGCCCCTGTGCGCTTGCCGTCTCGATCCGGGCAAGGGCCGGCAGCACTTCGTCCATCCGGTCGGCGCGGATGATGTCGACCGGGTCGCGAAACAATGTGGCGCGCCCATTCCCGCCTTGGCTCGCATCGTCGAGCAGGACGAACGGCGCGGGGCTGCGGGGGAGGTGGACGGGCGGACTCATGGCGCCCTCATGGCAGCGCTCCGTGCCCATGGCCAGCATTGCCGCATCGTCATCCGCAAATCATCCGCTCGTCGCCGTGGACTGGCCGACACATTTGTTCCCAATTCTGCTGATCCGCCCCGATTCTGGACGGTCTGGGCCGTATTCCGCCGGTTTTGCCATTGGCCTTGTTTGCTGTGGCTCTCTTATTGTGCGGGAACGGACTATGTGGAGTCGGAGCAATTGGCATGGTGCGCTGTGGCAGGATCGTAGGCGTCGCGCTGGCTGCACTCGCTGCTTTTGCCATCGCCACTCTTTTGCGTGCTGCGCCGGAGGCGGTCCGCTGGGCGTTGCTGATCTGCCTGATGGGCTTCATCGGCGCGACGCTGCGGTTGCGTCATCTCGACGCCGGCCTGTGACGGGCGGACGCGCCGCACCGTTCAGTCGAACAGCGAGCTGACCGACGTTTCTTCCGCGATGCGGTGGATCGCCTCGCCCAGCAGCGGGGCAATGGGGAGCTGGCGGATGCGCGCCGAGTTACGGATCGTTTCCGTGGCGAGGATGGTGTCGGTAATCACCAGCTCAAGCAGGTCCGAACCGTCGACCCGCGCGACCGCGCCACCGGAGAGCACGCCGTGCGTCACATAGGCGACCACGTCGACCGCGCCGGCCGCCTTGAGCGCGCTTGCGGCATTGCAGAGCGTGCCGGCCGAATCGACGATATCGTCGATCAGCACGCAGAAGCGCCCCTTCACGTCGCCGATGATGTTCATCACTTCCGATTCGCCGGCACGCTCGCGGCGCTTGTCGACGATAGCGAGCGGGGCGTTGTTCAGGCGCTTGGCCAGCGCACGGGCACGCACCACGCCGCCCACATCCGGCGAGACGACCATGAGATTGTCGATCGGGAACCGCGCCTGAATATCTGCCGACATGACGGGCGCCGCGAACAAATTGTCGGTCGGGATATCGAAGAAGCCCTGGATCTGCCCGGCGTGCAGATCGACCGAGAGTACCCGGTTGGCACCGGCGACGGTGATGAGGTTGGCGACCAGCTTGGCCGAGATCGGCGTGCGCGAGCCGGACTTTCGGTCCTGCCGGGCATAACCGAAATAAGGCATGACTGCCGTGATCCGCTTGGCCGACGCGCGCTTGAGCGCGTCGATCATGATGAGCAGCTCCATCAGATTGTCGTTGGTCGGGTAGCTGGTCGACTGGATGACGAACACGTCCTCGCCGCGAACATTCTCATGCACCTCGACGAACACTTCCTCGTCGGCGAAGCGGCGCACGCTGGCCTGGGTAAGCGGCAGTTCCACATAGCTGGCGATCGCCTGCGCCAGCGGCAGGTTGCCGTTGCCAGAAATGAGCTTCATGCCGGGGGTCCCTGGATCACCTGTGTGCGTGCCGCCCCTCTAGCGAGCCGGGGCGCGCAAGGGAAGGCGGTTGTGAGATTCGGCAGGCGAGCACCTGTGAGCGCGCTGTTTCCATCCCGCCTGAAAATGCTCTAGAGCGCCGCTATGACCGACCGTCTCCGCATCGCCATGGCCCAGCTCAACCAGAGCGTGGGCGATCTTGCCCGCAATGCCGATGCGATGCTGGCCTGGCGCGCCGATGCCGCCGCGGCTGGGGCGGACCTGATCGTCTACCCGGAATTGCAACTCATCGGCTATCCGCCTGAGGATCTGGTGCTCAAGCCCGCGCTCGTCGCCCGCGCCGAGGAGCAGCTTCATCGTCTTGCGGAGGCAACGGCCGATGGCGGCCCGGCGATGCTGGTCGGCACGGTTATCACCAACGATGGGCTGCTGTTCAACTGCGTGGCGCTGTTGGATGGCGGCCGGATCGCGGCGATCCGCCAGAAGCGCGAACTGCCCAATTACGGCACCTTCGATGAGAAGCGCCTGTTCGCGCCGGGGCCGCTGCCGGAGCCCGTGGAGTTTCGCGGCATCCAGCTCGGCCTGCCGATCTGTGAGGATGTGTGGTTCCCGTTCGTGACCGCGCATCTCGCCGAGCGAGGGGCGCAGATCCTCATCAATATCAACGGCAGCCCGTTCGAGGTCGGCAAGGACGACCGGCGGGTGCACGGCGTCTGCGCCGCGCGGGTGCGCGAGACGGGGTTGCCGATCCTTTACCTCAACCGCGTCGGCGGGCAGGACGAACTGGTATTCGACGGCGCGTCCTTCGTGCTCAACGCGACCGGCGAAGTGGCGCACATGCTGCCCGATTGGGAGGAGGCGCTGGTCATGACCGACTGGGCGCGCGATTCTGATGGCCGCTGGGTCTGCGCGCTCGGCGCGGTCCACACGCTCGATCCGCGCCCGGCCGATATCTACCACGCGATGGTCGTCGGCTTGCGCGACTATGTGACGCGCAACCGCTTCCCCGGCGTGGTGCTCGGCCTCTCCGGTGGCATCGACAGCGCGTTGAGCGCGGCTGTCGCCGTCGATGCGCTGGGCGCCGACAAGGTGTGGTGCGTGATGCTCCCCTCGCGCTTCACCAGCCGTGAGAGCCTGGAGGATGCGGAAGGCTGCGCGCGCATGCTCGGCTGCCGACTGGATACCATCTCCATCGTGCCGGGGACGGAAGCATTCGACGTCATGCTGGCGCCGGCCTTTGCCGGCCGCTCGGCCGATCTCACCGAGGAGAATATTCAGTCGCGCCTGCGTGGCGTAACGCTGATGGCGCTCTCCAACAAATTCGGTCACATGCTGCTCACCACCGGCAACAAGAGCGAGATGAGCGTCGGCTATGCCACCATCTATGGCGACATGGCGGGCGGCTATTCGGTGCTCAAGGACGCCTACAAGACCACCGTGTTCGACCTCTCGCGCTGGCGCAACGCCAACCGGGGCGACCTCTGCCTCGGCCCGGACGGCCCGGTGATGCCCGAGCGCGTCATCACCAAGCCGCCCACGGCGGAACTGCGCCCGGATCAGAAGGATTCGGACAGCCTGCCGCCTTATGAGGTGCTCGATCCGATCCTCTACGGCCTTGTCGAGCAGGAGAAATCGGTCGATCAGCTCGTCGCCATGGGCTTCGAGCGCGAGACGGTCGCCCGCATCGAGCGGCTGCTCTATGTCGCCGAATATAAGCGCCGTCAGGCCCCGCCGGGCGTGAAGCTGGGGCGCCGCAATTTCGGGCGCGACCGGCGCTATCCCATCACCAACGCCTTCAGGACGGGTTAGCCACTCATGACCGTCGTCACCCGCTTCGCGCCGTCGCCCACCGGCGATCTGCATGTCGGCAACATCCGCACCGCCCTGCACAACTGGCTGTGGGCGCGGCACAATGGCGGCATCTGCCGGCTGCGCATCGACGATACCGATGGCGAGCGCTCGCAGGAGCGCTTCGTTGAGGGCATCCGTGCCGATCTCGCCTGGCTTGGGCTGACGATGGAGGGCGAGGTCCGCCAGTCGCAGCGCTTCGCGCTCTACGAGGCGCGGTTCGCGGCGCTGCGGGAGGCGGGGCGCGTCTATCCCTGCTACGAGACCGCGCAGGAACTGGACCTGCGGCGCAAGGTGCTGCTCGGGCGCGGGCTGCCGCCGGTTTATGATCGTGCGGCGCTGAGCCTTACCACCGACCAGATTGCCGCCTTTGAGGCGGAGGGGCGCCCGCCGCACTGGCGCTTCAAGCTCGATCATGAGGCGCCGATCGCATGGACCGACCTGGTGCGCGGAGAGCAGCATTTCGACCCCCGCCTGCTCTCCGATCCGGTGATTCGCCGGGCGGACGGAAGCTGGCTCTACATGCTGCCCTCGGTGATCGACGATATCGACATGGGCGTGACGCATATCGTGCGCGGCGAGGACCATGTCTCCAACACGGCGGCGCAGCTCCAGATGTTCGCGGCGTTGGGTGCGGAGGCCCCGACGCTGGCCCATACCGCGCTGCTCGTCGGCGCCGAGGGCAAGCTTTCCAAGCGGCTCGGCTCGCTCGGCGTGGCGGCATTCCGCGAGGCCGGGCTGGAGCCGATCGCGGTGCATGCGCTGCTGGCGCGGCTGGGGACGAGCGATCCGGTCGAGCCGGTGACGGATATGGCGCCGCTGATCGAGCGGTTCGACTTCGCGCATTTCGGCCGGGCACCGGCGCGTTTCGCCGATGAGGAGCTGGCGGCGCTCAATCAGAAGATCGTGCATCAGCTTGCCTATGCGACGGTCGCCGGGCGGCTGCCGCAGGGGATTGGCCCGGCCGAATGGGATGTGATCCGCCCCAACCTCGCGACGGTGGGCGAGGCGGCCGCGTGGTTGCCCGTGCTTTCCGGCACGATCCATCCGCTGGCGATGGACGAGGCGGATCGCGCCTATCTCGCACTGGCGGCGGAACTGGTGGGGGAAGCCGATTTTGCCGGCGATCCGTGGCACGCACTCACCACGGCGCTCAAGGAGCGGGCCGGGCGCAAGGGCAAGGCGCTGTTCCTCCCGCTGCGGCAGGCGCTCACCGGCCTCGACCATGGGCCGGACATGGCGGCGCTGCTGCCGCTGATTGGCCGTGAGCGCGCCGTCGAGCGGTTGCGCAGGGCGGCGGAAGGGATGTCCGGCCGCTGAAGCGCGGCTCTGGCACTGTCGCACCCGTCGCCGCTTTGCAACGCCGCTGCGGGCGCCTATGTTGGCGCCATGCCGATTTTTCCCCGCCCGGTTTCGCCAAGGAGCGCGTTTGCCGATCTGCGCGAGATGTTCTCGCCCGACCGGCCGCATCGCTGGACGTTGCTCGCGCTCTCCGCCGCGCTGACGGGCCTGATGCTGTGGGGCTTCGCGCTCGATTCGCGCATTCCGGAGCAGCCGCGCGAGATCACTTATGTCGAGAGCTGGATGGCGGACCGCAAGGATAGCGACATCATCCGCAAACAGATTACCGATCTCGACGCCTATGAAGCCAGTCTGGCGAAGAAGCAGGGTACATACCAGAAGCTGGCGGACACATTCGGCATCGAGTATCGCGAGGAGGCAGCGCGCAGCGAGGCGCAGCGCAAGGCGGTGCTTGCGGCGATCCACAAGCGCTTGCAGGAGCGCCTCGCCGCCGCCGAGGCACGCGAGGCTGCCGGCGGCGCGACGGCCGACTGAGTTGGCGAACGACACGGCCTGGATGGCCGCCGCCATCGCCCTCTCCCAGCGTGGCCGGGGCCGCACCGCGCCCAATCCCAATGTCGGCTGCATCCTGCTCGATGCGCAAGGGCGTGTCGCCGGACGCGGCTGGACCCAGCCGGACGGCCGTCCCCATGCCGAAGCGATGGCGCTGGCGCCGGCCGGCGAGCGGGCGCGGGGCGGCACCGCCTATGTCACGCTGGAACCCTGCGCGCACGAATCGACACGCGGTCCCTGCTGCGCCGATCTGCTCATTGCCGCCGGCATCGCGCGCGCGGTGATCGCGATGGCGGACCCGGACCCGCGCACCGACGGTGCCGGTATCACGCGGCTGAGGCAGGCCGGCATCGCGGTCGAGACCGGGCTGCTGGCGGATGAGGCCCGCGCCGCCATGGCGGGATTCCTCGCGCGGCGGGCGTGGCGGCGGCCGTCCGTCACGCTCAAGATCGCCATGTCGCTCGACGGCTGCATCGCGCTGGCGGACGGCACCAGCCGCTGGATCACCGGGAGCGCCGCGCGCGCCCATGCCCATCTGGAGCGGGCGCGCCACGAACTGATCCTGATCGGGCGCGGCACGTTGGCGGCGGATCATCCGCGCCTCGACGTGCGGCTGGCGGGGCTGGGCGGCCGCGCGCCCCAGCGCTGCGTGCTGAGCCAGAGCGGCGCCGCGCCGGACGGGTGGCTGGCGATCCAGACCCCCGCCGACATTGCCGGATTGCCCGGCGATCATCTGCTGATCGAGGGCGGGGCGCGCACGGCGGCGAGCTTCCTTGCCAAGGATCTGGTCGACCGGCTGCTGCTCTACCGCGCGCCGATCCTGATCGGCGGCGGGCTGGCGAGCCTCGCCGATATCGGCCTGTTCGACCTGCCCGATGCGCACGACCGCTGGCGCCTGACCGACGCGCGGACCTTCGCGCCCGACCGGCTGGAGGTTTACGAGCGGACGCGGGCGGATTAGAGGCAGGCCCCATGTTCACCGGCATCGTCTCCGACATCGGCACCATCCGCACGGCGGAGCAGCGCGGCGACTTGCGCCTCGTCATTGGCTGCCATTACGACATGGCCACGGTGGCGATCGGCGCCTCCATCGCCTGCTCGGGTGTGTGCCTGACGGTGGTCGACAAGGGGCCGGACTGGTTCGCGGTCGACCTCTCGGCCGAGACTGTCTCGCGCACCGCGCAGGGCGCCTGGTCGGTGGGGCGCAGGCTCAACCTCGAACGCGCGCTCAAGGTGGGCGACGAGCTGGGCGGCCATATCGTCACCGGCCATGTCGACGGCATTGGCGAGGTGGTCGCAGTGACGCCGGAAGGCGATTCGCACCGGGTCGAGATCCGCCTGCCCGCCGACCTCGCAGCCCATGTGGCGGCCAAGGGCTCGATCACGCTCGACGGCGTCTCGCTGACGGTCAACACGGTGGCGGACGGGGCGGATGGCACGACTTTCGGCCTCAACATCATCCCGCATACATGGGATGTGACGACGCTGGGCGCGCTCGCGGCAGGGCAGCCGGTCAATCTGGAGATCGACGTGTTGGCCCGCTATCTGCATCGCATGCGAGATCATGCCGCGCTGATGTGAAAATCCGGCTTGGCGGATCACATCAGGATGTGATAGCCCGCTAATCATGAGTAGCGAACTGATCGACAACGTCCGCCGGCTGGTACGCGAGGGCACGCTCTCGCGCTCCGGCCTCGCCCGCGCCGCCGGGCTCCACGCCAACAGCCTGCGCCGGCTCGACGAGCCGGACTGGAACCCCACGGCGGAGACGCTCGGCAAGCTGGAGGCCTATCTCGCCGCGCGCGAACACGGCACCGCGCTGGCCGGCGCGGAGGAGATCATCAACGAGGCGCGCAACGGCCGCATGTTCATCCTCGTCGACGACGAGGACCGCGAGAATGAGGGCGACCTCGTCATTCCCGCGCAGATGGCGACGCCGGATGCGATCAACTTCATGGCGATGCATGGGCGCGGGTTGATCTGCCTCGCGCTCGCGCAGGCGCGCGTCGACCAGCTCGGCCTCAACCTGATGAGCGCCAACAACGGCACCCGGCACGAGACCGCCTTCACAGTCTCGATCGAGGCGCGGGACGGGGTGACGACCGGCATCTCCGCTGCCGACCGCGCCCGCACCGTCGCCGTCGCCATCGACGCCGCGAAAGGCCCGGAGGACATCGTGACGCCGGGCCACCTGTTCCCGCTCGTCGCGCGCGACGGCGGCGTGCTGGTGCGCGCCGGCCATACCGAGGCAGCGGTGGACGTGGCGCGGCTCGCTGGGCTCAACCCCTCCGGCGTGATCTGCGAGATCATGAAGGATGACGGGAGCATGGCGCGGCTCGACGACCTCATCCTGTTCGCGCAGAAGCACAAGCTCAAGATCGGCACGATCCGCGACCTGATCGCCTATCGCCGCCGCAACGACCATATGATCGAGCGGCGCGCGGCGGCGACCTTCCGCAGCCGCTGGGGCGGCGAGTGGCGTACGGTGAGCTTCTTCAACCGCGCCACCCAGTCCGAGCAGATCGCGCTCATCAAAGGCCATGTCGCGCCCGATGTGCCGACGCTGGTGCGGATGCACCAGGTCTCCATCTTCTCCGACATTTTCGGTGAGGAAGGGTCGCGCGCGCGGTTGCTTGCCCGCTCGATGGAGATCATCGCGGAGGAAGGCGCGGGCATCATCGTGCTCATCAACCGGCCGGAGAAGGACCGCTACAGCCGCATGATCCGCGCCCGCAACGGCGGCGGCGAGAGTGGCGGCGAGGGCGGCCCCGCGCGGATGCTGGAGGAACTGCGCGATTATGGCGCAGGCGCGCAGATCCTCTCCGAACTGGGCGTGCACGACATGATCCTGCTGACCAACAGCCACCACAATCTCATCGCGCTCGACGGCTATGACCTCGCGGTCGTCGGCGAGCGGCCGATTACCGAAGCCTAGATGGATCGCGCGTCAGATCAGGCCGTGCCGGACGTGGCGTTTTTCTGCGACCCGGAGCGCAGCATATTGGAAGTATGTGCGCACCGGAGGCGAGCGGGAGCGTCCTGTGCAAGCCGGCATGCGTTGAATGTCGAGCTGTCGCGAGCGTGACGAACACGCTGGCGGCGGGTCTGGCGCTCGCCTTGTTTTCCGCCGTCACCTCCGCCTTCGCGCACGCCACACTCAAGTCCGGCGACGACAAGCTGGCGGTGATGGCGTGGATCCGGCTGTGCGAGCTGGCTACGGCGCTGCCCTTCGCGCTGTGGATCGGGCTGCCGCCGGCCGACCTGTGGCTCTGGATCGGCGCGGCGGTAGCGGTGCATGCACTCTACCAGCTCATCCTCTCCTGGTCCTACACGGTGAGCGACTTCACCGCCGCTTACCCGATCGCGCGGGGTTTCACGCCGATCTTCACCGCGCTGCTCGGCATCGTGGTGCTGGGCGACCGGCTGGACGAGGTGGCGCTGGCGGGCATCGCGATCATCAGCGCCGGCATCCTCGCGCTCGCCCGCAGCCGCGCGCTCTCGCCGGCGGGGCTGGCGGCGGCCTGTGCGACCGGACTGCTCACCACCTGCTACACGCTGGTCGATGCCAAGGGCGTGCGCGCGGCGCCGGATGCGCTGACCTTCATTGCGTGGTTCTACCTGATCTGCGGCGTGCCGATTCCGCTGATGCTGCTGATCCGCAGCGGCCGGCGGACAGCGGCATTGCTGGCGCGCGATGTGCGGCCGGGCCTTTCCGCCGGGGTGCTCTCGCTACTCGCCTTCGCGCCCGCTCTGTTCGCGCTGGGCATGGCGCCGGTGGGCGCGGTGGCGGCGCTGCGCGAGACCAGTGTGCTGATCGGGCTTGTGATCGGCGCCGTGATGCTCAAGGAACGGCTCGACCGGCGCCGGATCACCGGTGGCCTGCTGGTGACGGCGGGCACGCTCACTCTCATCGCCGGCGCGGCGCTCGCGTAGCGGCTTGTTTCGAAAGGATAGTCATGGCCAGGTTTCTCATCGTCGAGGCGCGCTTCTACGAGCATCTGAACGACCAGCTCATCGCCGGCGCCAAGGCTGCGCTGGAGGAAGCGGGGCATCATCATGAGGTGCTGACCGTGCCCGGCGCGCTGGAAGTGCCCGGCGCCGTCGCCATGGCGGCCGAGAGCGGGCGCTATGACGGTTTCGTCGCCATCGGCGTGGTGATTCGCGGCGAGACCTACCATTTCGAGATCGTCTCGAACGAGAGCGCGCGCGGGCTGATGGCGCTTTCGATGGACGGCATCGCCATCGGCAACGGCATCCTCACCGTGGAGAACGAGGCGCAGGCACAGGTGCGTGCCGACCCGGCGCAGAAGGACAAGGGCGGCGAGGCGGCCAAGGCGGCGATCCGCATGCTGGAGATTGCGAGCCACTTCCGCGATTGACGCGGTTCGGCGGCGCGAGGCGGCATGATTGTCGCGCCCGCACCCGCCGTGATCGTCTGCCGCTCCATCCCGGTGGGGGGCAGGCCATGAAATTGCGTTCTGTCATCAAATTCGTTGCGGATATGGAGCGGGCGGTCGCCTTCCATCGCGACAGCCTCAAGCTCCCACTCAAATTCGCCGCGCCGGACAGGAGCGAGTTCGACACCGGCGGAACCACGCTCGCGCTGCATCCGGCGGCGGAGGGCCATCCGGCTGGCAGTGTAGAACTGGATCTCGACGTGTTCTATGAAGCGCGCACGGTCAATGGCATTGTCTTGGTCCGGCCGCCCACGGAGTTGCCCGGCCGGCGGATCGCGCGCTTCCTCGATTCGGAAGGCTGGGAGACCAGCGTTGGCGGCTGATCGGATCAGACGTCGGGAAAGCCGCTGACCAGCGCGGCGAGGCCGGTCTCGAAGCTCTGGTCGAAACTCAGCATCTCATCGAGATAATCATGCATCGGGCCGTTGGCCTCGAAGCTCGCCCAGCCGAGCGCGAAGGAAATGACCGACGCGACGCAGGAGAGCGCGCGCGGCTGATCGAGCCCCAGCCTGACGAGCGGCGCCGCGATCTGCCGGGCATGATCGGCGATGGCCCGCTCGCGCGGTGCCTGCGCGATGGCGCAGAGCCGCGCACCGTCGCGATGGCGCGCGAAGGCGGCCCGTAGCGCCCGGCCGAAAGTCAGCAGCCAGGCGCGCCAGTCGACCGCATCCGGTGCGACGCGATAGGCGGGCGCATAAATATCCCGTGCCATCAGGCCGAGCAACTCAGCCTTGTCGCCCACATGCCAGTAGAGCGCGGGCGCCTGCACATCGAGCCGGGCGGCGAGGCGGCGCATGCTCAGCCCGTCGAGCCCTTCTTCCTCCAGCAGATCGAAGGCGGCGGCGATCAGCCGGTCGCGGTCGAGTTGGATATGAGGGCGAGGGGCCATGACGTACTGGATTGACTATTTAACACTGTTAAGTCAACATGGGCGGCAGGAGAGGATGAAGGAGGCCTGCCATGTCGTCCGTCAACGGCTATGTCCGCAATGCCTGGTATGTCGCTTCCTGGGCGCAGGACCTGACGCCAGAAAAAACCTTTGCAATCACGATATTGGGCGAACCGATCGTGATCTGGCGCACGGCTGGCGGCACGCTGTATGCGCTGGAGGACCGCTGCGTCCACCGCCTCGCGCCGCTCTCGCTCGGCCGTTGCGAGGGGGAACGGCTGCGCTGCATGTATCATGGCCTGCTGTTCGACCCGGATGGTGTGGTGGCGGAAATACCGGGGCAGGAGATCATTCCGGCCAATGCGCGCGTGCGGCATTATGCCGTGATCGAGCGGCATAGCTGGGTCTGGGTGTGGATGGGCGACGCGGCGCTGGCCGATCCGGTGCTGGTGCCGCCTGCGGTCGGCTATGACGACCCCGACTATATCCTCGGCCACGGCCAGCTCGATTATGCGGCCGAGGCACGGCTCATCAACGATAATCTGCTTGATTTCAGCCATTTGAGCTATGTTCACGCCAACAGCTTCGGTGCTGGCCCGCAATTCGCGCAGACGCAGCCGACGATCATTCCGCTGGAGCGCGGCGTGCGGGTGCAGCGCTGGATCGCCAACACCTATGGCGCGAGCAACCGCAAGTCGGACGTGCCTGTGGATAGCTGGCAGAGCTACGATTTCCTCGTGCCCGGCATCCTGCTCATGTGGAGCGGCAATTATCCCGCCGGGACCGCGCAGGCGCTGAACCATGCGCCGCCGGAGCGGGATGCGGCCATCGCCGGGCTCAATTTCACCAGCCAGGCCGTCACGCCGCTGACCGACAGGACATCGCGCTATTTCTTCTCCTGGGGACCGCACCGGCGCCATGGCGACGAGGCGATACGAGACGGCATGATGCAGCTTGCCGGCGTTGCCTTCGGCGAGGACAAGGTGATGATCGAGGCGCAGCAGCGGGTCATCGACATGACGCCAGACCCGCGCATCATGCCGACCAGCCATGATCGGGGCGTGACGCTGTTCAACCGGCTGGTGCAGAAGCTCGCGCGGGCGGATGGCGACGGAGCGCCCGTCGCCATCCGGTCAGGCAGCGATGCGCGAGATCGTCAGGCTGCCGCTGCGTCGTAGCGCGGATAATCGACATAGCCCTCGTCGCCCTGCGAGTACCAGCTTGCCATGGCGCCGGGCTGGGCGAGCGGGAAGCCGTGGCGGATGCGCTCGGGCAGGTCGGGATTGGCGATGAACGGGCGGCCGAAGCTGATCGCGTCCGCCTTGCCGGCTGCCACCGCCTCGGCGGCTTCCTCTGGCGTGTAATCGCCGTTGAGCACGAGCACACCCTTGAAGGCGCGGCGGATGACCGGTGAGACCGGAGGCTGCGCGCTACCGAGGAAGGTGCCGCTCACCCGCGCCTCGCGCAGTTCGAGGAAGGCGATGCCGATCTTGTCCAGTTCGCGCGCGGCGTAGGTGAACAGCGCTTCCGGGTCGCTGTCGACCACGCCGTTCACCTCGCCGTTGGGCGAAAGGCGCACCGAGGTGCGGTCCGCGCCGGCCGCGTCTGCCACGGCACGCGTGACCTCCAGCAGCAGCCGGGCGCGGTTCTCGATGGAGCCGCCATAAGCATCGGTGCGGTGATTGGTCGAATCGCGCAGGAACTGGTCGATGAGATAGCCGTTGGCGGCGTGGATCTGGACGCCGTCGAACCCGGCGCGGATCGCGTTGCGCGCTGCCGTCGCATAGTCGGCGAGCAGGCCGGGGATTTCGTCCAGCCGCAGCGCGCGCGCCTCGACATAGGGCTGCTTGCCCTCGTAGGTATGGCCCTCGCCCGGCGCAGTGGTGGCGCTGGCGGAGACCGGCTGGCTGCCGGACATGGCGGGATGCACCACGCGCCCCATATGCCAGAGCTGTGCGACAATGCGTCCGCCCGCTTCATGCACCGCCTGCGTGACCGGCCGCCACGCCGCGACCTGCTCCTCCGTCCAGAAGCCGGGCGAATAGGGCCAGCCGGCGCCCTCCACGCTGATCGGCGATGCCTCGCTGATGATGAGGCCGGCGCCGGCGCGCTGGCGGTAATACTCAACCATGCGCGGCGTCGGCACATGTCCTCTGGTGCCGCGCGCGCGGGTGAGCGGTGCCATCAGGATGCGGTTGGGCAGGGCGAGCGCGCCGGCGGCAAGAGGATCGAACAGGCTGGTCATTGAGGACTCCCACTTTAATTTCATTTTGAAACGGGACTTGTTGGTGCGCATCAGCTAGGGCGCCGCCATGTCGAGTTCAACCGCCCCTGGCGGGCGCGAGGCGCAAGGAAATCTTCCTGCCCTCGCTTTCCCGGCTTTAGTCGCCGCCAATGTGCTGCTGGCGGCAGGGCCGTGGTTTGTGCGTGTGGCCGATACCGGCCCGATCGCCACCGGCTTCTGGCGCATGGCGCTCGCGCTGCCGGTGCTGTTGCTGCTCGCCGCGCGCGAGGCACCGCGAATCACGCCGCCGCCGCGCGCGGTGCTGGCGGTGATCGTCATCGGCGGCATCTTCTTCGCGACGGACGTGGCGAGCTGGCATCTTGGCATCCTGCGGACCAAATTGGCCAATGCGACGCTGTTCGGCAACTGCTCCAGTCTGATTCTGCCGCTGGCCGGCATTGTGCTGACCCGCATCTGGCCCACGCGCGTGCAGTGGCTCGCGCTGGGGCTGGCGATGATCGGCGCGCTGATCCTGATGGGCGGCAGCTACGAGCTGTCCGGCGCCAATCTGGTGGGCGACCTGCTCTGTGTGCTCGCCGGCTTCCTCTATGTGGGCTATTTGCTCGCGGTCCAGTCGGCGCGGCGCAGCCTGCCGAGCTGGAGCGTGCTGGCGCTCTCGACGCTGGTGAGCGCGCCATTCCTGCTGCTCTACGCGAGTCTGGCCGGCGAGCGGCTGATCCCCGGCGATTGGTCGACGGTGGCGATGCTCGCCTTCACCAGCCAGATATTGGGGCAGGGGTTGATGGTCTATGCCATCGTCCATTTCTCCCCGCTCGTCGTCGGACTGGCGCTGCTGATCCAGCCGGCGGTGGCGGCGCTGATCGGCTGGCTCGCCTTTGGGGAGATGCTGTCGCCGCTCGATCTGGTCGGCGCGGCGATCATCGCGGCGGCGCTGGTGGTGATTCGCCTGCCGGCGCGCAATGCCGCTCCACAGCCGGGCGCCGATCGGCTAGAGCAGTGAGCATGATCGCACCGCCCACCTCCCCCACCGGCCTACGGGACGATGAAACGCTCGACGATCTGCGCCTGCGCCTCGCGCCGCTGGTCGCCGCCAATGCCGCGTTCGACGGCTGGTCCAAAGGCGCGGTGGCGCTGGCCGCCGATCAGGCCGGGGTCGATCGCGACATCACCGAACTGGCGTTCGACGGCGGCGCTATGACGATGATCGACGCCTGGTTCGCCAGCGTCGATGTTGCGATGCTGGAGCGCGTCCCCCCCACGCAGCTTGCCGCCATGAAGATCCGCGAACGGATCACGGCGCTGGTCGAGGCGCGGCTGGCTATTCTTGCGCCCCACCGCGAGGCGCTGCGGCGCGCGCAGGCGGTCCTGGCGATGCCCGGCCACATCAAGCGCGCCGCGTGGCTCGGCTGGCGCGCGGCCGATGCGATGTGGCGGGCAGCGGGCGATACCGCCGTCGATTACAACCATTACACCAAGCGCGCCACGCTCGGTGCCGTCTATGCCGCGACCTTGCTCGTCTTCGTCAACGACGAGAGCGAGGATCATGCCGAGACGCGCGCGTTCCTCTCCCGGCGGATCGAGGGGATTATGCGGTTCGAGAAGGCCAAGGCGCGGCTCGCTGCCAATGCCGACCGGCATTTCAGCGTGGCGCGCTTCGCGGGCCGGCTGCGCTACCCCGGCCGGTGACGCGAGAGCTTGTTTCGTCCGTGTGTTATTGATAATCAGTCGCACAAATGAAAGCCGATGATTTGCGCCTCGATCACCTTGCCCCCAATCGTCCGGCCTATGTCGACCGTATCGACTGGGCGGCGATGACCGAAGCGGACGGCGCACGCCTGCGCGAGCTGGGCCTTGATGAGGGCGCCAGTATCGAGCTGCTCCACCGCGCCGGCTGGACGGGGCGTGGCGCGCATGCCTGCCGTGTCGGGCGGATGATCGTTGCGATGCGCGCGGCCCATGCCGCCGCTATCACCGTGCGGACCGATGGGGCGTCCGGGGAAGCGGCGGGCCGGACCTGATGGATCACACAGCTTTGATCGCACTGGTCGGCAACCCCAATGCCGGCAAAAGCGCCTTGTTCAATGCGCTGACCGGCGCCCGTCAGAAGGTGGGCAACTATCCGGGCGTGACCGTCGAGCGCAAGATCGGCCAGATGGACCTAGATGACGGGCGGACGATCGACGTAGTCGACCTGCCCGGCACTTATAGCCTCGATCCCAAGAGCCCGGACGAGGTGGTGACGCGCAACGCCGTGTTCGGCCACCAGAGCGGCGAGCGAGCGCCGGACGTGTTGGTGATCGTCGTCGATGCCGCCAATCTCGATAACCATCTGCGCTTTGCGCTGGAGCTAATCGCGCTCGGGCGGCCGTGCGTGGTCGCGCTGAACATGGTCGATCTGGCGACGCGCGACGGACTCGAACTGGATGCGAAGCGGCTGGCGGAAGATCTCGGCGTGTCGGTGATCCCCACCGTCGCCGTGCGCCGGCGCGGCCTGGATCATCTGCGTGCGGCAATCACGGCGGCGCTGCCCGAGCATACAGCGCCGGCGCCTGTCCATATCGAGCATGCCGACCGCGACGAGGCGGCGCTGCGCCGCGAGGCGAGGCGCATCGCCGCGCGTGCGATCGTCTCGGAGACGCCGAGCCGCCGGCTGACTGCGCGGATCGACCGCGTGGTACTCCATCCGGTTATCGGCCCGCTGATCCTGCTCGCGCTGCTGTTCGTGATCTTCCAGGCGGTGTTCAGTTGGTCGGAAGCGCCGATCGCGATGATCGAGGAGGCGTTCGCGGCGCTCGAAGGGCTGATCGAGGAAACGCTGCCGGCGGGCTTCCTCACCGACATGCTGACCCAGGGCGTGATCGCGGGCGTCGGCTCGGTCGTCGTCTTTCTGCCGCAGATCCTCATCCTGTTCTTCTTCATCCTGATGCTGGAGGCGACCGGCTACATGACGCGCGCCGCCTTCCTGATGGACGGGCTGATGGCGCGCGCCGGGCTCTCGGGCCGGGCGTTCATTCCGCTGCTCTCCAGCTTCGCTTGCGCGGTGCCGGGCATCATGGCGACCCGCACTATTCCGGACCCCAAGGACCGGCTGACCACCATCCTCATCGCGCCGCTGATGACCTGCTCGGCGCGGCTGCCGGTCTATACGCTCATCATCGGCGCGTTCATCCCCAATCGCGACGTGTGGGGCGGCATCGGCTTGCAGGGACTGGTGCTGTTTGCCCTCTATGTGGCGGGTATCGTCAGCGCGATCATCGTCGCGGTGCTGCTGCGGCTGGGCGTGGTCAAGGGCGGTGGTGGCAGCTTCCTCATGGAACTGCCCAAATATCAGATGCCGTTGCTGCGCGACGTGCTCATCGGCCTGTGGCAGCGCGCACTGATCTTCCTCAAGCGCGCCGGCACGATCATCTTTTACACCACCATCCTGCTGTGGGTGCTGCTCTCCTTCCCCAAGCCGCCGGCGGACAGCGGCCTGCGCGCCGTGGATTACAGCGCGGCCGGGCGGATCGCGAGCGTGCTGGAGCCGGTGCTGCGGCCGATCGGCTTCAACCATGAAATCTCGCTGGCGCTGATCCCGGCCATGGCAGCGCGGGAGGTGGCGGTCTCCGCGCTCGCCACCGCCAATGCCATCGACGCCGGCGATGACGAGGAGGCGACCGCCCAGAGCCTCGCCGACCGGCTGCGCGGCCGCTGGTCGCTGCCCACCGCGTTGGCCTTCCTCACCTGGTTCGTGTTCGCGCCGCAGTGCATCTCCACCATCGCCATCACCCGGCGCGAGACCAACGGCTGGCGCTGGCCTCTGTTCATGGTCGGCTACCTGTTCGTCCTCGCCTACATCGCATCCGGCATAGTTTTCTGGACGGCGACCGCGCTGGGCCTATAAGCGGCGGACTGTTCAACCGCCCAATACCCGGAGAGCCCCATGGCAGGCAGCGTCAACAAGGTCATTCTGGTCGGCAATCTCGGTGCCGACCCGGAAGTCAAAAGCTTCTCGAACGGCGGGCGCATCTGCAATCTGCGCGTCGCCACCTCCGAAAACTGGACCGACCGTGCCAGCGGCGAGCGGCGCGAGCGCACCGAGTGGCACAGCGTCGTCATCCGCTCGGAAGGGCTGATCGGCATCGCCGAGCGCTATCTGCGCAAGGGCAAGAAGATCTACCTCGAAGGCTCGCTGCAAACCCGCAAATGGCAGGACCAGAACGGACAGGACCGCTACTCGACCGAGGTGGTGCTCTCCGGCCCCGGCGCGGTGATGACGATGCTCGACGGCGGCGGCGGGGCCGGCGGCGGCGAGCGCGATAGCTGGGGATCGAGCGGCGACGATCGTGGCGGCGGCGGCGGCTTCGGCGGTGGGCGCGCAGCCAGCCCCGGCGGCGCGGCGCGGCCGTCTGGCGGCGGCGCATTCGACGACGGCTTCGACGACGACGAGATTCCGTTCTAAGGCGGGTGGTGGATTCGGCGCTATGGGAGCCATGACCCTCCCCGCCCACTCCGGCTCGACCCGGGGTCGCGCTGCCTGATGAGGGAAGCCGCTCCAGCACTTGGGTGCGGGATGCGAAGAGGGCGAAGCTGGACAAATGTGCGGCCGCCGCGTCGTTCGCGCGCTTTTGACCACGGATAAGCAAGCGAGGCTCCGGGTCGAGCCGGGGGTGACGGTAGTGGAGGCTCGCCTCTTTATTGCGTCATTTGGCAGGTCGCCCGTTCAAGTTGAAGCATTGTGCTCCTGCGCTGGCAGGAGCCCAGCACCAGCTATGGCTCCCAACCGCTCGGCTCCTGTCAGCGCAGGAGCGTTGACTTGGTCAATTGGGTAAGGGGCGAGCGCGGTCTGCGGGCAGATGATCTGCGGACCGCCGGGCGTGCGCGGTAGGCTTGCCGCCGGATCCTGTGCTGCCGCTACAATGCGGCGATCTGGCTGCGGATGCGGTTGAGTTGCGCGGTTTCGCGCTGGAGGTCCGCTTGCGTCACGCGGTGCGGGCTGTTCTTGAGATCATGGCAGATTACAGCATCGTCCTCGCAGCTTTGCGCGCCGTCGACGACGAGCAGGCGGAACTGGGCGGTGCGCTGCAACGCGCCGTCGATCTCCGAGATGACGGTGAGCACCTGCTTGTCATGCCGGTCGCGCATGGCGACAAGCGCGCGCAGTTCGGCGAGCAGCTTCGGCATGGTTGGGCGCGCCCGGCCGCCAACGATGCGCACGTCGCCAAAGGCCTGGCGCATGGTCGCCAGCTTCGCCGCAGTGGTCTGCTCCAGCCGACCCCAGGCCAGCACCAGCGCTCCGATCGCTTCCAGCACCCGCCGGTCCGGCGCGGCAATGTCGTCGCCGGACTGGGGCAGATGCGGGAAAAGTTCGGGTTGCTCGGTGTCGCTCGACCCGGCCGTACCGGTCTCATCCGCCGGGATGGAGAGCGAAGTGGCCGGGCCGAAAGACGGTTCGCCGACCGGTGTGGGATGACCGGCCGGCGCTCCGTCGTCGACCGATGTGGGAAGGCCGGTCGAAGCAGAAGTTCGATAGGAATCGGTCAATGCGGGAAGTCCGGATCACAAGAGGGTATGAGGGCAGCCGGATGGTGGGAGCATCAGGCCATTTTCATACCGTAGCTCGTCCTAAGACAGCACGCCCGATTCTCGTCAATCCCGCCCTCTTGCGGAGCGGTGTGTCTACTATATGACGCAAAGATGACGGCAATGCATGCGAAATATGCTCCAAAAAGGGACATTTGCAAAAACATGTGCCGAAAAAGGGATGAAGCGTTCAACCGCTTTAAAAGTCGACGGCAATGCCCTTATGCTCCCAATCGCCGTAGCGGGTCGGCTCGCGCGGATCGGGGCTGGCAGAGGGAGCCGGGGACGCTTCGTCAGGCGCGGGCACCGGCGGACTCTTGGAGAGATAGGCCGGCGGCTTGACGTGATCGGGTCGTTTCCCCATGGCGCGGGTGGTCCTCATGCTGGCGCTGCGGCGCGCGGATCCTCCATGGCGCCCGTCGCGCGCCATTGCAACCGCCGCGAAATCCGCCGCCCAATCGCGCGGATCGCTGCTATGGGACGACAATCATGACTGATCGGACCCACAGGCGCACCCACCGCCGCGCATCGCCGCCTCCTTCCGCCGCGCCGGAGCCGTCCGGCTTCCCTGCGCGGCGCGCGGCACTGCGCCTGCTCGACGGTGTGCTGCGGCGCGGCCAGCCGCTGGAGCAGGCGATGGCGACGGCCACGCGCGATATCGCGCTGCCTGCCGACCGCGCGCTGGCTCACTCCATCACGGCGCAGACTCTGCGCCATCTGCCGGACCTCGATGCGCTGATCGACGGGACGACCCGTCAGCGCCTGCCGGACGACGCCAAGGCGCGAATGGTGCTGCGCATGAGCCTCGCGCAGGCGCTGCTGCTTGAGACACCGCCGCATGCGGTGGTGGCGACGGCGCTACCGCTGGTCGACGGCGGCCCGCGCAAGCTCGTCCACGGCGTGCTGGGCACGCTGCTGCGGCAGGCGCCGGTGCTGCCGACGCCGCCCGCGTTGCCAGAGGATGTCGCCGGGCGCTGGGACGAGGCATGGGGTGCCGAGATGGTGGCTGCGGCCGCCAGCGCCTACGCCGGCCGCGCGCCGCTGGACCTCGCCCTGCGCGATCCGGCGGAGACGGCAGACTGGGCCGAGCGGCTCGGCGGCGTCTCGCTGGCGCCCGGCCATGTGCGGCTACCGGCCGATACGGAGGTGGCGGCGCTGCCCGGCTTTGCCGAGGGCGCCTGGTGGGTGCAGGATTTGGCCGCCTCCTTGCCGGCGCGGCTGCTCGGTACCGGCGCGGGGCGACGCGTGCTCGACCTGTGCGCCGCGCCGGGCGGCAAGACGATGCAACTGGCAGCGGCCGGCTGGGACGTGGTCGCCGTCGATCAGTCGCAGCGCCGCCTTGAGCGGCTGCGCGCCAATCTCGCGCGGACGGGGCTGGCCGCCGAGGTCGTCCGTGCCGATCTGATGGACTGGCAGCTGGATGCACCCGCCGATGCCATCCTGCTCGACGCACCCTGTACGGCGACCGGCATTTTCCGCCGCCATCCGGACGTGATCCACCGCGTGGGCGCGCGGCAGATTGCCGAAATGGCCGAGATCCAGGCTGCCTTGCTCGACCATGCGCTGGGCTGGCTCGCCCCCGGCGGCCGGCTGGTCTATGCCACCTGCTCGCTGGAACCGGCCGAGGGTGAAGCGCAGATCGACGCCGTGCTGGCGCGGCGGGCCGAGGTGCGGCCGCTCGCGATTGACCCGGCGCTGCTCCCCGCCGGTATCGCGCCGGCCGCGCCGGGGCGGATGCGCACCCTGCCCGGCATGCTGGCGGAGGCGGGCGGACTGGACGGTTTCTTCATCGCCCTGCTGGCCCGTGCCGGGGCCGATTGAACGGTCCGGACAAACCATCCACAACTTTATCCGCCGGGCGGTTGCGCCAGCGCAAGCGCAGGGCTAAGCGACGCAAATGGTGCCATCCGTCCGTATTGCGCCCTCCATCCTCTCGGCCGACTTCGCGCGGCTCGGCGAAGAGGTGCGCGCCGTCGACGCCGCCGGGGCGGACTGGATTCATGTCGACGTGATGGACGGGCATTTCGTGCCCAACATCACCATCGGTCCCATGGTGGTGAAGGCGCTGCGTCCGCACACGCAAAAGCCTCTCGACGTGCATCTGATGATCTCGCCGGTCGACGGCTTTCTCGACGCCTTTGCCGAGGCAGGCGCGGATATTCTCACCGTCCACCCCGAGGCGGGGCCGCATATCCACCGCTCCATCCAGCGCATCAAGGCGCTCGGCAAGAAAGCGGGCGTCTCGCTCAACCCCGGCACGCCGGCCAAGATGCTGGATTATCTGATCGACGAGGTCGATCTGGTGCTGGTGATGAGCGTCAACCCCGGCTTCGGCGGGCAGAGCTTCATCGACAGCCAGCTCCGCAAGATCGAGGCGGTGCGCAAGGCGATCGACAAGAGCGGGCGCGAGATCGCGCTGGAGGTTGATGGCGGCATCGACGCGAACACGGCGCCGCGCGCCATTGCGGCTGGTGCGGATGTGCTGGTGGCCGGCACCGCGACCTTCCGGGGCGGACCGGCGGCCTATGCCGACAATATCCGGGGATTGCGCGGATCATGAGCAGCCGCCCCCGCCCCACGCCGGCGCCCGAGCCGCCCCAGGAGGACGGGATCGAACCCGGCAAGCGGCTGATCCGCCTCTCGGACGACCGGGGCATTTCGCTCACCCAGCGGCTCGCCAATCATTTTTACCGCATGACCTGGGCGACGCCGCTACACACCATGCGGCTCAAGGGTAAATATCCGCTCAAGCTGCTCGCGGTGCCGGAGGATGCGATCCCCGGCGACGCGCGTGCCGGCAAGGCGCTGCGGGCGGGCTATTTCCTTCATCGCGGCCTGAAACAGCCGGTCGCCCGGCTTGATTACCGCAAGCTTGCCGTGCCGGACGCGTTCGCGGATTATCTCCACGGCTTCCGCTGGCTGCGCGACCTTGCCGCTGCGACCACGCGCGACAATGCCGTGCCGGTGGCCGAAGCGCAGATGCGCGCCTGGCTGGACGCGCATGCCGAGACGCCGAGCGAGCCGGCCTGGCGGGTCGACAACGCCGCGTGGCGCATCCTGCACTGGACGGCCTATGCGCCGCTCATTCTTTCCAGCGGCGATCTCGTCTATCGCAGCCTGGTGCTGAACAGCATCGCACGCACCGCCCGCCATCTCGACCGGGGAGCGGACAAGGCACCGGCCGGGCTGGCGCGCGTCACCGCCTGGGCCGGGATTGTCGCGGCGGGGCTGCTGCTGCCGGGAGGCGAGCCGCGCCGTGTCTTCGGGGAAGCCGGGCTTCGGCGCGCGGTCGAAGGTGCCTTCTACGCCGATGGCGGCCTTATCTCCCGCTCGCCGCTGGAGCAGATCGAGGCCGTTACATTGTTCTCGATGCTACGCGCGACCTACGCTGTGCGCCGTGAGGATATGCCCGCCTTCCTTGCCGACAGTCTGGAGCGGATCGTCGCGGCGCTGCTCGGCATCCTGCACGGCGACGGCGCGCCGGGAAGCTGGCAGGGCGGGGCACCGGTCGATCCGGCGTATATTACCGCCATCGTCGCCGCCTCCGGCGTGCGCACCCGGCCGCTGCGGCAGGCGCGCGATTGGGGCTATCAGCGTCTGTCCGCCGGGACGACCGTGATCCAGCTCGATGCAGCACCACCGCCGGTCGCCCGGCTCGGCCGCAACGGCTGCGCCTCCACCGCTGCGATGGAATTGAGTGACGGGCCGGTGCGCGTCATCGTCAACTGCGGCGGCGCGGCGATGGCCGGCGCCTCCCTGCCGGCAGAGCTGGCCCATGGCCTGCGCACCACCGCCGCGCACAGCACATTGGTGCTCGACGACAGCAACTCCACCGCCGTGCTGCCCGATGGCTCGCTCGGCAAGGGCGTGAGTGAGGTGGAGCTGGAGCGGCACGAACTGGAGCAGGGCAGCCGGCTCGATGTGACGCATGATGGCTACGGGCGCCGCCTTGGCTTCCTGCATCGCCGCATCCTCATGCTGAACCATGAGGGACGCGAGCTGCGTGGCGAGGACGTGCTGCTGCCCGCCGCACGGCGCCGGCGGCCAGTGGCCTGCCCGCTCGCCATCCGCTTCCACCTCGGCGCCGACATCGAGCCGACACTGACCGCCGACCGGCAGGGCGCGCTGCTGCGCCTGCCCAACGGCGCGCTCTGGCAGTTCCGCGTCGGCGCGGGCGAGATCAGCGTGGAGGACAGCCTGTGGGTGGACGGCGAAGGCCGGCCGCACCCGACGCAGCAGCTCGTGGTCAACGGCACGGCCGACGTGGCTGGCACGAGCATCGGCTGGCTGCTCAAGAAATCCGGTTAGAACAGAAGGACATCCCATGACGGACGTAGCGATCAAGCGGGCACTGCTCTCAGTGTCCGACAAGACTGGGCTTTCGGAGCTGGGCGCCGTGCTGGCGCGCCATGGCGTGGAGCTGGTCTCGACCGGCGGCACGGCGAAGGCGCTGCGCGAGGCCGGTCTTGAGGTGCGTGACATTTCCGACCTCACGGGCTTTCCTGAAATGATGGACGGCCGCGTCAAGACGCTGCACCCCAAGGTGCATGGCGGCCTGCTCGCGGTGCGTGACAATGATGAGCATGTCGCCGCGATGCGGGAGCATGAGATCGGCGCGATCGACCTCGTCGTCGTCAATCTTTACCCCTTCGCGGCCACCGTGGCGCGCGGCGCCGAGCGTGACGAGATCATCGAGAATATCGACATTGGCGGCCCCTCCATGGTTCGCTCGGCGGCCAAGAACCATGCCAGCGTGACGATCGTCACCGACCCGGCCGATTATGCCCGTCTCATCGCGGAGATGGAGAGCAAGGGCGGTGCGACCAGCTATGAGTTCCGCCGCCTGTGCGCCGCCAAGGCCTATGCCGCGACCGCCGAATATGATGCGATGATCGCGAGCTGGTTCGCCTTCGCGGATCAGGGTGAGATGTTCCCGGCCAGCCTGCCGGTGCCGCTGCGCCTCGCCAATACGCTGCGCTACGGCGAGAATCCGCACCAGTCGGCCGCGCTCTATGTGCCGGCCGTAATCGGCACGCGCGGCATCGGCCAGGCGACGCAGGTGCAGGGCAAGGAACTGAGCTACAACAATCTGAACGACGCCGATGCCGCGCTCGGTCTCGTTGCCGAGTTTCGTGACGGGCCGCCCACCGTGGTCATCGTCAAGCATGCCAACCCGTGCGGCGTGGCGACAGGCGAGACGCTGATCGAGGCTTACAAGAACGCGTTCGAGTGCGACAGCGTTTCGGCGTTCGGCGGCATCATCGCCGTCAACCGCCCGCTCGATGGCGCGACGGCGGAAGCGATCAGCGAGATCTTCACCGAGGTGGTCGCAGCGCCGGATGCCGACGATGCCGCCAGGGCGGTGTTTGCGAAGAAGAAAAACCTCCGCCTGCTGCTGACCGGCGACCTGCCCGATGCGGCGCGGCCGGGGCTGGACATGAAAACCATCGCCGGCGGCGTGCTGGTCCAGTCGCGCGACAATGGCCGCATTTCCCGCGCCGACCTCAAGGTGGTGACGAAGCGCGCGCCGACCGAGCGCGAGCTGGCGGACTGCCTGTTCGCCTGGACCATCGCCAAGCATGTGAAGTCCAACGCCATCGTCTATGCCAAGGACGGGGTAAGCGCGGGCATCGGTGCGGGCCAGATGAACCGCCGCGATAGTGCGCGGATCGCCGCCATCAAGGCGCGCGAGGCGGCGGAGAGCTTCGGTTGGAGCGAGCCGCGGACCATCGGCAGCGCGGTCGCCTCGGATGCGTTCTTTCCCTTCCCGGACGGACTGCTTGCCGCGGTCGAGGCGGGGGCTACGGCGGTGATCCAGCCGGGCGGCTCGCTCAATGACGACAAGGTGATCGCGGCGGCCGACGAGGCCGGTCTCGCAATGGTGTTCACCGGGATGCGGCACTTCCGCCACTGAGTACGGCCTCTCACCCTAACCTCTTCCCTGAAGGGGTTAAGGTAGGCTGGTTTCGCGCATGAACCGCCGTGCTGCTGCGAAAGCGGGAGCCTAGGCGTTTGGTCCCGGCATTTGATGGCGCTGCTGGAGATGGCAGGAGGAATTAGCGCGCGCGGCCGGCGGCAAGCGCGTGGATCATCTCACCGATCGGCGATATGTCGTAGCCGGCACCGGCGGCGGTGCGCGCGATCTCGTCCGGCTGGTCGCCGGCGCGGGCGCGGGCGAGTGCCCAGAGCAGCGTGCTGCGCGTGCCCGAGCGACAGTAGCAGAGCGTCTTGCCGCCAGCGTTGCCCGCTATTGCCTCGTCGAATGCGTCGAGCTGCCAAGGTGCGAAGCCGCTGTGCGTCACGGGGATCGCGACATAATCCATGCCGGCCGCCTGCGCCGCCGCCTCGATCTGATCGCCGGGCACCTGATCGGCCGATTCGCCCTCGGGCCGGTTGTTGACGATCAGTGTCACACCTTCATCCTTCGCGCGCGCGACGGTGTCGATGTCGATCTGCGGTGCGACGAAGATAGCTGACGTCAGACGCTTGAGCATGGGGGATACTCCTTGCTGAGACCATATTTTACGCGGTCGCCGCGGGGTGGGGCAAGCGTAACCATCCGTGGCGGCTGCATTTTGTCAATGGCCGGAGGACCCCGTTGCAGAGTCAGGCCAGCGCCTTCTCGAAAATCAGATAGCTCTTGTTGATCTTGCTCTCGATGGCGTCGGCGATGGCGTTCATCCCCTGATTGTCGTCGAGCACCCAGCCGATCTCGCCGCGCGTGGCGCCATAATGGGCAGTGGCGTCGCGGCGGATATATTCGATCATCATGAAGGCGAGCTGGCTCGCGAGGCGGGAGGATTGCAACCGCTGCACGACGCCCATCAGCGGCACGCGCATGGTGCGGCAGCGGGGCTTGCGTAGCCACCACAGCAGCTTGGCCCAGCCGAAGGGATAGAGCGCGCCGTTCAAGGGCTTGAGCGCCTCGTTGAGGTCCGGCAGCGTCATCATGAAGGCAACCGGCTCGCCGTCCAGTTCGGCGATACGGATCAGATCCTCGAACACGATGGGCTTCAACTGCTTGCCGAAATGGGCGACCTCATGATCCGTCACCGGCACGAAGCCCCAGTTGTTGCCCCACGCATCGTTTAGGATGGCGAGGATGATCGCGGCCTCCGTGTCGAACCGGGCCTTGTCCACCTTGCGGATGCGGATGCGCTCGTTGCGCTCGCCGGACTGGATGATGCGCTGGATGAGTGGGGGAAAGTCCTGCGTGATATCCAGCTCATAGGTGTTGAGCGCCTTGACCGGCGCGTAACCCGCCGCCTCGACCCAGCTGCGATAGGCTGGTTTGCCATGGCCCATCATCACCGTTGGCGCATGGTCGAAACCCTGGACGAGCAGGCCCGGCTCTTCCCAGATGGAGAGCGAGATCGGTCCGAGCACGCGCCTCATGCCATGCTCGCGCAGCCAGTCCTCGGCGGCGGCGATGAGCGCTGCGGCGCTCTCCTCATCCGCCGCTTCGAAAAGGCCGAAATTGCCGGTGCCCGGCCCCATGCCCTGCTCGGCCGACATGGCGAGCGCGAGCCGGTCGATATGCGCGCTGATGCGGCCCGTCACCTGTTCGCCCCGCCGCGCGAGGAAATATTGATGCTCGGCATGCTCGTGAAACGGGTTCTTACCCGGCCTCAGCAGGTTGTAGACCTCGGTCTTAAGCGGCGGGACCCAGTTGGGATCGTCCGCATAAAGCGCCCATGGCAGATCGACGAATGCCTTGAGATCCGCCTTGTCGGAGACGGGTGCGATCACTAGATCAGCCTGTGCCACGGTGGTGCCCTTGTCCCGCGCCGCTCATGGCGCCCGTTGGTAAGAGACGCAGCACTGCGTATCTCGCGGGTGGATTGTCAACCCGCTGGCGGGGTCGAGCCGGCGGAAACAGGGGCAAAATCATATTGCTGCCACGATCTGCACGCATTTCACACATAGGGCTAGGATCATGACTGCAATGGACAAGACAATGAGCGGCGGCGTCTCGCGGGACGTGCCGACCCGCCCCGCGCTGGCCGCCACGCCGGACGACAGCGCGATGCTGCGCGCGGCGGTGGACCTGACGCGCGACCTCGGCAAGGCCAAGCCTTCCATCTACTGGCCGGATTTTCTCGGCTCAGCGGCGCTTGGCTATGCCGGGCTGGCGGTGGCGATTACGACGAGCCAGGGCTGGCTGGTCGTGCTTGGCGGCCTCGTCGCCGCGGTGACGCTGTATCGCGCGGCCAGCTTCATCCACGAGCTGACCCATATCCGCAATGGCTCGCTGCGAGGCTTCCGCCTTGCGTGGAACATGCTGGTCGGCATCCCGCTGCTCATCCCGTCCTTCATGTATGAGGGCGTCCACACCCAGCATCACGCCAAGACGCGCTACGGCACGGTGGACGATCCCGAATATCTGCCACTGGCGCTGATGAAGCCGTGGACATTGCCCTTGTTCATTGTCGCAGCGTTGCTGGCGCCGGTTGCGCTGATCGTTCGCTTCGCGGTGCTGACGCCGCTCGGCGTACTCATTCCAGCGCTGCGGCGGGAGATCGTCGCGCGCTATTCGGCACTGACGATCAACCCCGCCTATCGCCGCCGCCCACCGGAAGGCGAGCTGAAGCGCCGCTGGGCATGGCAGGAGACGGGCGCTTTCTTCTGGGCGCTCGCGCTCATCGCCAGCGTGCCGCTGTTCGGCTGGCGGCCGCTGCTGACCGGCGTGGCGATCTTTTCCGCCGTGGCGGTCCTCAACCAGCTCCGCACGCTGGTCGCGCATCTCTGGGAGAATGAGGGTGAGCCGATGACCGTGACCGGCCAGTATCTCGATTCGGTCAACGTGCCGCCGCCCGCGCCGCTTGCCGGCCTGTGGGCGCCAGTTGGCCTGCGCTACCACGCGCTGCACCATCTGCTGCCCAGTATGCCCTATCATTCGCTGGGCGAGGCGCACCGGCGGCTGACCGCGCATCTCGGCGCCGGCTCGACCTACCAGCGCTCTAACCATGCCGGCATGCTGCCGCTGGTGGCGCGGATCGCGCGGAGCACGATGCGGGTGGGGTGATTGGGGGATGGGGTTTTTTGCCCCGCCCCGCCCCGTTTCTTTCCGTTCGACCTGATCGGATTTTTTGTGCTCCTGCTTTCGCAGGAGCACTGATGACTCCAAGAACAGCGCTCGACATGAACGGGGAGGGGCGTATGAGGCGGTCCCCGCCCGCTATTCCTCAGTGGTGATGAGCACGGTTTCGCCGACCAGCAGGAACAGCAGGAACGGCGCCCAAGCGGCGAGAATCGGCGGATAAACGCCGAGATTACCCATCGATAGCGCGAAATTGTCCGCCACGAAGAAGGCGAAGCCGAGTGCCATGCCGATCACGGCGCGCACGAACAGCTTGCCTGACCGTGCAATGCCGAACGCGGCCACCGAGCCGAGCAGCGGCATCAGCAGCGTGGCGAGCGGCCCGGAAATCTTGTGCCACAGCGAGCCTTCCAACGCGGCGACCGGCCGCCCCGATTCGCGCAGTGCGTCGATCGCCCCGCGCAGTTCGGTGAAGGAGAGGCCGTCCGCATTCACCGATGAGAGGGTGAACTGGTCCGGCCGGATGCCCTTGCCGATGGTGAGTGTCGCCGCGTCCCGGCTGGAGCCGCGCACCACGTCGAAGATCCGCACCTGCTCCAGCTGCCAGCTATCGCCCACCTGGCGGCCCTGCTTGGCGTTGATGATCTGCACCAGCTTGTCGCCGTGCCGGTCGTAAAGCTCGATATCGTGCAGGCGCACGGTCGGTCCGGCGCCGGTGATGGTGGCGGCGCGGATCAGGTCCTCCCCGTCGCGCACCCAGATGTTGGACTTGACGCCGCGGTCATCGGGAATCGGGCCGAAATCGGCGGCCTCCCAGGCGGAAAGCGTCGCCGTTGCCCGCGCCACCACCCGCTCGTTGAAGGCGAAGCTGATGACCGCCACCGCCATGCTGGCCAGCATCAGCGGCGCGAGGATCTGGTGCGCAGAGAGGCCGCCTGCCTTCATCGCGACCACCTCGCTGTTGGCGTTCAGGGTAGCGAGGGTTACAAGCGTGCCGAGCAGCACCGAAAAGGGCAGGAAGCGCGCGACGATCTGCGGTACACGCAAGCTGACATAGCGCCACAGCTCGCCATCGCCATTGCCCGGATAGGCCAGCACATCGCCCGCCTGGCTCAGCAGGTCGAGCATCTGGAGCACCAGCACCAGCATGGCGAGCATGGCGAAGCAGCGCCACAGGAAGGTCTTGCCGAGATAGAGGGCGAGGGTGCGCGAGGGGAAGAAGTTGAGCAGCATGGCTCAGGCCTCCTCCAGCTTGCCGAAGCGGCGCCCGCCGGCCCATCTGACCGCGCGCATCACCAGTCCCGCCGCCTTTGCGAACTGGCGCTCCAGCGCACCGATCGGCTGGCCGCCAGGCACATAGGCGGTCTGATAATACATCCACGCGATCAGCGCGCTAACCAGCCCGAACGGGGCCCATAGTGCCAGGAATGGATCGACCCGGCCAAGCGCCCCGACCGACTCCGCATATTGGTTGATCTTGTGATAGGTCACGATGAACACGATCGAGAGAAACACGCCCAGCGCCGAAGTCGACCGCTTGGGCGGAATGGCGAAGGCGACCGCCGCGAGCGGCAGCAGGAACATCATCGCAACCTCGACCACGCGGAAGTTGAAATTGGACCACGCTTTGGCGCGGTCGAGCGGTTTGGTATCCTTGGCCATACCGGTGCGGAACAATTCGGGCAGGCTCAGCTCCACATCGCCCTCGCGATTACGGAACCGCTCGATCTTGGGCAGGTCGATCGGCAGGTCGTGGCTGGAGAAGGAGAGGATGCGCGGCGTCTCGAAACCGGGCGCGTCATTGACCAGAACGCCATCGGACAGGCGGAGAATGATGGTGTCCGGATCGTCCGTTGCGAGGAACTGGCCGTGCGAGGCCGTCACCGCCAGCGATTGGCCGCCCTTGCTCTCCATCCGCACGAAGATGCCGGAGAGGCGACGGCCCTCGTCGGCGCTCTGCTCGATACGGATGGTGAAATCGCGGCCGAGATTGTTGAATTCGCCGACCTTGATCGACACGCCGAGCGCGCTGGAGCGCAGTTCGAAGCGCAGCCGCTCATAGGCATATTTGCTGTGCGGCTGGATGAAGCCGACGATCACCAGATTGAGCGCGGCCAGCGCGATGGCGAAGAGAAAGGGCACCTTGAGCAGTCGCGTGTAAGAGAGGCCGACGGCGCGCAATATGTCCAGCTCCGAGGAGAGGGCGAGGCGGCGGAAGGCGAGGAGGACGCCGAGCATCAAGCCGATGGGGATGCCGAGGCCGAGATATTCGGGCAGCAGATTGGCGAGCATCCGCCAGACGACGCTGACCGGCCCGCCCTCGGTGGCGACGAAGACGAACAGGCGCTGCATCCGGTCCAGCACCAGCAGCATGGCGGCAATCACCAGGCTGGCGAGCAGCGGCACGGCGATGAGCCGCGCCATATATCGGTCCAGAGCGGTGAACATGGCCTGTTGCGCGCGCTTCCCTTGCCCGGTTCCGGATCGCGGGTGGGCGCTCGCCAGCAGCGTGCCCAGGGTCGTGTGACCGCTCCCGGCGTGTGAACGCCTAGCCCGTAAGGTGGTTGCGCGGTGCCCGCAACCTTTGAAATGCGCCCGGCGCGGCTGCCTCGGGTAAGACGCGGCGGCGGCGCGGCGGGTCTCAGGCGACGGCGGAGGAGCGCCGGCGGCGGCGCGGGCGGGCCACGGCCTTGTCGATGGCGGCGGCGAGCTGGGCCACGGTGAATGGCTTGCGCAGCAGCGGATGGCCGGAGAGCTGCGCGGCAGTGCCCTTGTCGCCGGCGAAACCGGTGACGAAGATGACCGGCGTATCCGCGACCGCCTCGCCCAGCGCGGCGACCATCTCCGGGCCGGACATATCGGGCATCAGCACATCCGAAAGGATGAGGGCGATAGCGGGATCGGCGGCGAGGAGAGCGGCCGCCTTGCCGGGATGATCGCAGGCGATGCCGGCATGGCCGAGCGTGGCGAGCGCGGCGAGAGTGGCGCGCAGCACGCGCGGATCGTCCTCGACCACCATGATCCGCAGCGGCGTCGCTTCGGCGGACTCCGTCTGCGGCGCCGGTTCCGAAGGTGCCGCGCTGGCCGCCTGCGTGGCGGTCATGCGCGGCAGCAGCAGTTGCACGCTGGTCCCCTCGCCGGGTGTGGACTTGATGTCGACGGCACCATGGCACTGGCTCACCAGCCCGAAGATCTGGCTGAGGCCGAGGCCGGTGCCCTTGCCGACCGCCTTGGTGGTGAAGAACGGCTCGAACACGCGCTCCAGCACGGCCGGCGTCATGCCGCAGCCGGTATCGGTGACGGTGAGGCTGACGTGATCGCCCGCCGCGCACTGGCCGATCTCGCGCTCGCGCAGGGTCATGCGCCGGGTCGCGATGGTGAGCGTGCCACGCCCGTCCATCGCGTCGCGCGCATTGATCGCCATGTTGATGAGCGCGCTCTCCAGTTGCGCGCGGTCGGCCCAGACGGCCCAGTCGCCCCCGTCGAGATCCAGCTCGACCTTGATGCCGGAGCCGATCGCGCGAGCGATCAGATCCTCCATGCGGACGATCAGCGCATCGGGGTCGATCCGGTCCGGCCGCAGCGGCTCGGAGCGGGCGAAGGCGAGCAGCCGCTCGATCAGCGCGGCGGCGTGGTTGGCGCCTTCGATCGCGCTGTCGAGATGCGCGGCCGCCTTCTCGGGGTTCTTGCCGATCTGGCGGCGGGCTACGTCGATGCCGCCGACGACGACTGCGAGCATGTTGTTGAAGTCGTGCGCGATGCCGCCGGTCAGCTTGCCGAGCGCCTCCATCTTCTGGAGCTGGCGCAGGCTCTGCTCGGCATGGAGGCGCTCCTCCATCTCGTGCTGGAGCTTGGCGTTGGCGTCGCGGAGCTGCTCGGTGCGCTGCTCGACGGCGACTTCGAGATCATCGACGCGCGCGGCCTCGGCGAGGGCGAGACGGCGGGCAAAGACGCGCTCGGTGCGTGCGCTGTGGGCGAGCCAGAGCGCGACGAGCACCGCCATCAGCAGGCCGAGGCCGACGATGCCGTAGCTGTCGTTGAGCCGGTCGATGCGCGATTCGGAGCGGTCGACCTGCGCATCGTGCCGCTGGCGCTCGCGTTCCTGCAACGCCACCACTGTCGCCAGTTCCTGGGCGATGGTGCGGACGGAGGCTTCCTTGCGCGTCGCTTCGAGCTGGCCGAGCGCGCCCAGCGCCTGATCGTAGCGTACGCGCAGCGCGATCTCGGTGAGCGTCGCGCCGCGCTCGGCCATGGCGGCGCGCAGCCGGGCGACGGCCTGGGCCTGACGGGGGCTGTTGCGGGTGGAGCGCTCCAGCGCGGTCAGTTCGCGCTGCGCGGTCGCCCATTCATCCTGGAACTGGCGGCCGACGGCGGCGTCGTGGCTTACCACGTAGCGGGCGAGCAGCGCCTCGGCATTGCCGACCTTGGCCTCCACCGTCTTGGCCTGGAGCATGACCACATAGCTGTGGCGCTGGAGGGCGACGGCGCGCTCGCGCGCATCGGACGCGTGATTGGCGAGATAGACCAGCAGGCCGAGCGCCAGCGCGAAGACGATCGCCAGCACAAGCGGCACCAGCCGCCGCCAGAGCGGCGTTTCGTCTGCTATCCCGTCCAGGCTCTCGCCATGTTCCGCCATGTCGACTGACGAGTCTAGACGAAGGGGCGGGCGGTGGGAAGCCGGCTCTCCGCCGGGTCCGGGCTCCGCCCCGCCGGCGTCACGCGGGGATGGCGCCGGTGATCCGCCCCGCCTGCTCGAACATGGCGAGGATCTGGCCGACCTGCTCGCTCGAATGCTCGGCGCACAGCGAGCAGCGCAGCAGATAGGTGCCGGCCGGGGTTGCCGGCGGGCGCGCCATGTTCACGTAGAGGCCCAGTTCCAGCAGCGCCTGCCACATCGCTACCGCCTGCGTCTGGTCGGTAAGGATGACCGCGATGATCGCCGACTGCGGCTCCTTCGTGCCGAGCGTGAAGCCCAGGTCGATGAGGCCCTTGTGCAGCCGCTTGCTGTTCTCCCACAGATGCGCGCGCTTGGCGCTGGCATGCATCAGCTTGCGGATGGAGGCGGCGGCGGTGGCGACCACGCTTGGCGGCAGCGAGGCGGTGAACACATAGGGCCGGCAGACGAGGCGCATCACCTCGAACTTGGGGTGGTTGGAGACGCAGAAGCCGCCGACCGTGCCGACCGACTTGGAGAAGGTGCCGACGACGAAGTCGATCTCATCCTCGACGCCCAGCTCCTCATAGACGCCCCGGCCGTGTGCGCCGAAGAAGCCCATGCCATGCGCCTCGTCGACGAGGATCATGCAATTGGGGTGCTTGCGGACGGCGGCGACCATCTCCGGCAGCGGCGCGATGTCGCCGAGCATCGAATAGACGCCCTCCAGCACCACCAGCTTCTGCGCCTCTGCGGGCAGGCGGCCGAGGCGCTTGTCGAGATCCTCGACGCTGTTGTGGCGGAAGCGGACGATCTCGGCATTGCCGAGCGCGCAGCCGTCATAGATGGAGGCGTGGCTGTCGGCATCCAGAATGATGTAGTCGCCCTTGCCGGCGAGCGTGGAAATCATGCCGAGATTGGCCTGATAGCCGGTCGAGAAGACCATGGCGCTCCGGGTGCCGTAAAACTCCTTGAGCGCGTCCTCGACTTCCTTGTGGCCCTGATAGGTGCCGTTGAGCACGCGCGAGCCGGTGGTGCCGGACCCGAAATTGTCGAGCGCGTCCTTGCCGGCCTTGATGACGTCCGGGTCGAAGGTCATGCCCATATAATTGTAGGTGCCGAGCAGGATGGTGTCCTTGCCCTTGATGACCGCCAGCGTCGGCGATTTCACCTGATCCATGACGATGGCGAAGGGATCGCGCACGCCGGTGGCGAGCAGCGCCTCGCGCTCGGCGATCAGCGGATCGAACCTGGAGAGCAGATCCTTCTCGGCGGTGGCGACCCGCATGGTGGTGCGCTCAATCATATCGGCCATGGTCCTCAGCCCTCCCCCCGCAGCTTGATGACCGCGTCGACCAACTGGCCGACCGTCTCGATCTCGGCCTGCATGTTCATGGTGATGATGATGTCGAACGCGTCCTCGACGGCCGCGACGAAATCCATCACGGTCAGGCTGTCCCATTCGAGGTCGCCGGCGAAGGTGGTGCCCTCCGCAAGCGCGACGCCCTTTTTGTTGAACGGCTCGATCTGCGCGGCGACCTGCGCGAAAACGTCCTGGCGATCCGACATGCTGTTTCTTTCCGGTTCATGGGGATTCCAGCGGAATGCTCCCTCCGCCGCGCCTATGGCAAGCGAATAAGGCGGGATTCGGGCATGAATGCGCCGGGCGCCGGAAAGATGCGGCCGGATCGCGCCGCGATCGGCCGGCACGGGATGTCCGATGGGGCAAGCCGAACGAAAATGTCGTGACAGCGCATTTTTCGGTCGAAAGTCACGAAAGTCGCGGGGTGAAGGCAAAAGAAAACGGTGGGGGACCGGGCGGTAGACGGCCGGTGCCATGCCAGAGGCGATGCGGAGGGAAGGGCCTGCCATCCGGAAAGCATGCCAGATATGGGCCGCTGTAGGACAGTGACGGGGCGACGCGATGGGTGCAGCTTGGCCGCTCGACTTTTCTGCTCAGTGCGACACGGCGATTTTCGGGATGAAGCCATCGGGCGCGTGCTCGCTCGCGCTTGCCGACCGGCGCAGGGCGATCCGGTTGCGGCCGGCGTTCTTGGCTTCGTAAAGCGCTTCGTCGGCCAAGGCGTAGAGATGCTGGAAATCGCGGCCCGGCGGCAGTTCTGCCGCGCCGATGCTGGCCGTCACGCGCCGGTCGCCCACGGCATCGCTATGGTCGCAGGCGGCGATTTCGCAGCAGATATCCCCGGCCAACCGGTCGAGCGCGCCCCCGGCCATGCCCACCGTCAGCAAACCGAACTCCTCGCCGCCAAGGCGGGCGACGACGCAAGCCGGGCTTTCCCACCGCGCGAGCTGGTGCGCGATCCGGCACAGCACGGCGTCGCCGGCCTCGTGGCCATACACGTCGTTGACCGACTTGAAGCGGTCGATATCGACGAGCAGCAGGGCCACGGGCAGATCGTCCGCCCGCGCCCGCTCCAGCAGCGGCGCCATGCCTTCCATGAAGCCGCGCCGGTTGGGCAGCCCGGTGAGCGGATCGCGCCGGGCCAGCTCGCGCGCCTGCGCTTCCGCCGCGCGGGCGCGATCGCGCTCGATGCGCAGATGCGCCAGCCGGCGGGTGGCGGCCGCCGCGAGCCACAGCGCCTGCCAGGTCGCGGCGACCAGCACCAGCAGCTTCGACCCGCCGCCCCAGAAACGCTCATCCACGTCGACGATGTTGATGAAGGCGAGCACGGCCATCGGCAGGCCCCAGGCGGCGGTCAGATCGCGCGCCTCGGGCGAGCCGCGCCGCCAGCCCCAGCCGAGGCAGACCGCCACCGCCAGCAGGGTGCAGAGGACCCCCACGCCGAGAATGTCCGACAAAAGCCCGAGATTGCCGCTGCGCATCAGGGCCAGCGGGATGCCGGCGATGCCGATGGCCACGCCCAGGCACAATGTGACCCGCCGCAACCACGCCGGCACGTTGCTCCGGTCGAGCGCGGTCATCGCGCTGGCCGTGGCGAGGGCGATGGCGAGGCAGGCGAGGAAGGTGCAGGTCTGCGCCGAGACGGTGCCCGCCATGCCCGGCACCAGCGCGAGATGGACCTGCGACCAGAGCGCCCCCCACAGGATCATGGTGGCGGACCACGCGGCCTGCCATGCCAGATATTGCCGCCGCACCGCGACGGCGAGCGACAGGCTGTAGATGCCGCCGACCAGCAGCAGGGTGAGCACGGCGCCGACGGCGGCCGCCATCCCCGCCGACTGCATGCTGCTCTCGTCCATCGGGAGCAGGCGGGCGTGCACGAATTCGTGGCCGGCGAGCCGGTCGAACCGCATCGTCACCGCCGTGAGGGGCGCGGCGCGCTCGGGCGCTTCGAACGCGATCTGCCCGCCCGCGCGCCACCGCGATCCGTAATCGCCCTGGCGGACATCCTGCCAGCGCACCGCGCCGTCGGCGTAGGAAAAGGCCACGGCAAGCCGGTCGAAGCGCGATTGATGGACCATCAGCGCGAGGTCGCTGCGGGGTTTCGGCTGGCGCAGCTCGGTGCGCAGCCAGAGGCTGCCCTGCTGATAGCCCGCCGGCGTGCCGGTGCAGGCGAACCGGAGGGAGGAGAGGCTGCTGTCGCTCTGCTCCACGCCGCTCACCGCGTGGCAGAGGGTCTCGTTCAGGCGGAGCGAGGCGGCACCGGCGGGAGCGGCCGCGCACCATGCCGCGAGGCCGATCAGCACGATTGCCAGCCGGTCGCGAGCCCAGCGCATAAAATCCCCCGACAACCTCATAGCCGATCCTGTCGCATCAATATGTTGGGAAAGCTTTACCAGCGGCGCGATTCGCTCTCGATAATGGCTGTGCCGTGCCCGCCGCACGGCTGGGCCGCCTCACCCCCGCAGCAACCCCTTCTCCCGATAGGCGGCGGCGGTGGCGGCGAGGCCGCGCTCGGTCTCGATGGCGGGGGTCCAGAGCGCGGACGGCGGCTTGAGCGTTGGGTTGGCGACCCAGTCCTCGTGGCAGAAATAGGCCGCCCGGTCGGGCGTCAGCCGCGCGCGGTCGCCGCGCAGCCGGCGGTCGAGGCGGGCGCCGAGCCGCACGAGGGCGCTGGGCATGGCGAGGGTGCGCACCCTCGGGCGGCCGACCGCGTGACCGATGGCACGGGCGAACTCGCCATGGGTCCAGCCGGTGGGGCGATCGTCGTCCACCTCATAGGTGGCGCCTTGCGATTTGTCCGCGCCCGGCTCGGCGAGGCGCACCAGCAGCGCCGCGAGATCGTCGACATGGATGACCGAGAGCCGGCCGCCGGGCGGCAGCAGCACGACGCCGTAGGTCGCCATCTGGAACAGCTCCAGCAGCTCGGCATCGCCGGGGCCAAAGATGGCGGGCGGGCGCACCATCGTCCAGTCGAGCCCGCTGGTGGTGACGAAACGCTCGGCTTCCGCCTTGGACCAGCCGTAATCGGAAAGCTGCGGCTCGCGCGCGGCGAGTGAGGAGACGTGGACCAGCCGGCGCGTCTCGCTCAGCAGCATCGCCTCGGTCAGCGCGGCGGTGCCGGTGGCGTTGCCGGCCTCGAACCCGGCACGGTCGGGCGCGTTGACCACCCCGGCGATGTGGATCACGGCGTCGCTGCCGCGCACCAGCGCATCGAGCGCGCGGCTGTTCTCCAGCGATCCGGCGACCCACTCGATGCCCTCGCGATCAGGCTGCGGGCGGCGGGCGAGGGCGCGGACGCGGTGGCCGGCGGCGACCGCCCGCTCCAGCACGGCCTTGCCGACGAAGCCGGTGCCCCCGGTGATCGCCAGCAGGCTCACGACAGCAGCACCATATGGTCGCGGTGGACGAGCGCGGCGCGCGGCGCGGCGCCGAGCAGGCGGGCGATCTGGTCGCTGCGCTTGCCGACGATGCGCTCGGCATCGTGGCTGTCATATTGGGCGAGGCCGCGCGCGATGCGGACGCCGTCCGGCCCGACGATGTCGATCACGTCGCCGCGCGCATAGCTGCCGCTGCTCGCGGTGGTGCCGGCGGGGAGCAGGCTGCGGCCCTTGCGCAGCGCTTCGGCCGCGCCCGCGTCGACGGTGATGTGGCCCTTGACGGTGAGCCGCCCGGCCAGCCAGTCCTTGCGCGCGCCGCGCCGGGCGGAGGCGTGGAACAGCGTGCCCCGGCCGGTCTCCTGCCAGTGGCCGAGCGGCGCGTTGACCCGCCCGGAGATGATGGCGAGGTGGGTGCCCGCGCCGGTGGCGATCCGCGCCGCCTCCAGCTTGGAGATCATCCCGCCCGAGCCCATGCCGGAGGCGGACTTGCCGTCCGCCATGGCGGCGATGCGCGCGTCGATTTTCTCGACCAGCGGGATCAGCGTGGCGTCCGGGTGGCTCTGCGGGTTGGCGGTGTAGAGCCCGTCGATATCGGAGAGCAGCACCACCGCGTCGGCGCGCGCCGCCTGGCCGATGCGCGCGGCGAGCCGGTCGTTGTCGCCGAAGCGGATCTCCTCGGTGGCGACGCTGTCATTCTCGTTGACCACCGGCACCGCGCCGAGGCCGATCAGCCGGTCGAGCGTGGCGGAGGCATTGAGATAGCGGCGGCGGTCCTCCAGATCGCCCAGCGTCACCAGCATCTGCGCGGCGGTGAGGCCGTGGCCGACCAGCAGGTCCGCCCACACGCGGCTCAATGCGATCTGGCCGACGGCGGCGGCGGCCTGCGCGTCCTCCAGCGTCGCCCGCCCGCCCTTGGCAAGGCCGAGCCGGCGGGCGCCGAGCGCGATGGCGCCCGAGGAGACGACCGCGATCTGCTGCCCGGCCGCGCGGCGCTCGGCGATCTCGGTGACGAGGCTGTCCAGCCAGGCGCGCCGCACCGACCCGTCCGGCGCGACGAGCAAGGCCGATCCGACCTTGATGACGAGGCGGCGGCATGTGGCGGGCGGGAAACCGATCATGATTCCGCCCTATCGCTCCCGCGCGGTTCCGGGAAGAGGGGTTTATTGGGGTGCGGGCGGTGTCCGTTCGGGACAGCTTCCTTATGGAAGCGCCGTGCTCCCGCGAAAGCAGGAGCCCAGGACCCAGGCGCGGTCCCTCGCCGCCCTGGACTCCTGCCTGCGCAGGAGCACAGCATTGCTCTGTGAGGAGTATCGCGCTCGCTGGATCGCGTTTCCAGCGGTTGGCCGCCTTCAGATCGGCGACCAGGGCTTTTTCGCGGTCGCCTCGCCCGTATCGGCGGCCGTGGCCTTCGCCTCGCCGAGCAGCGGCAGTGCCGCGTCGAGCAGCGCCTCCACGCCCTCGCCGGTCGCGCCGGAGATGACGAACGGCTTGCCCGCCCCAGCCGCCTCAAGCTGCGCGGCGATGTCCGTCATCAGCTCGGGGCCGAGCAGGTCGCCCTTGTTGAGCGCGAGGAGTTGCGGCTTGCCGTCCAGCCCGGCGCCATAGGCTTCCAACTCGCCCTGCACGATGCGCCATGCCTCCACCGGGTCGTCCCTGGTCGCGTCGACGAGATGGATGAGCACCCGGCAGCGCTCGATATGGCCGAGGAAGCGGTCGCCGATACCGGCGCCGTCCGCCGCGCCCTCGATCAGCCCCGGAATGTCGGCGAGGACGAACTCGCGGCCCTTGTGCAGCACCACGCCGAGCTGCGGCTGGGTGGTGGTGAAGGGATAATCGCCGACCTTCGCCTTGGTGTTCGTCACCTGGTTGATGAAGGTGGACTTGCCGGCGTTGGGCAAGCCGACCAGTCCCACATCGGCGAGCAGCTTGAGGCGCAGCCACACCCACATCTCGTCGCCCGGCCAGCCGGTGCCGTGCTGGCGCGGCGCGCGGTTGGTGGAGCTTTTGTAGCTGGCGTTGCCGCGCCCGCCATCGCCGCCGCGCAGGAACACGCGGCGCTCGCCGGGCGTGGTGAAGTCCGCGAGCAGGGTGCGCTCCTCGTCATCGGCAAGGATCTGGGTGCCGACCGGGATCTTGATGACGAGATCGTCGCCCCCCGCGCCGATGCGGTTGGCCCCCGCGCCGGGGATGCCGCGCTGCGCCTTGAAATGCTGGGTGTAGCGGAAGTCGATCAGCGTGTTGAGGCCGGGTACCGCCTCGAAGATGATGTCGCCGCCCTTGCCGCCGTTGCCGCCGTCCGGCCCGCCATACTGGATGAACTTCTCGCGCCGGAAGCTGACAGCCCCCGGCCCGCCCGCGCCCGAGCGGATAAATATCTTGGCCTGATCGAGAAAATGCATCGCGGGCACATAGGCACTTTGGCGGCAAAGGGGAAGCCGCGGGGAGACCGCCCGCCGGTTTGCAGCGTGACGTGCCCATGCTAGGCCGCTCGAACGGACGGAAGTGAAGGAGCGCGCGGCGTGACGGTGATAGCGGCCCGGCGATACCGCGATGGCGTGGCGGTGGAGGATCTGACGCTGCCCTGCGCACATCGCGGCGCGCTCGTGCCCGGCGAGTTCGTCTGGATCGGCCTGTTCGAGCCGGACGAGACCGAGCTGGAGACAGTCGGCGCCTGTTTCGGCCTGCATCCGCTGGCGATGGAGGATGCCAGCCGCCCCGGCCAGCTCCCCAAGGTGGAGCAATATGGCGACCAGCTCTTCCTCATCCTGCGCACCGCCCAGCTTGAGGATGCGCATATCGCTTATGGCGAGACGTCGATCTTCCTCGGCCCCGGCTTCATCGTCACCGTGCGGCAGGGCTCGCCGCGCGCCCATAACGAGCTGCGCACGCGGCTGGAGAGCACCCGCCAGACGCTGACCCACGGGCCGGACTATGTGCTGCACTCGATCATGGACTTCATCGTCGACGGCTACTTCCCCATCGTCGAGACGCTGGAGGAGCAGGCGCTGGCGGCCGAGGCGACGGCGGACGACCGCTTCCTCGACCACGCCACGATCCGCCGCATCTTCGCCATCCGCCGCGAGGTGGTGCGCTTCCAGCGGATCATGGGGGTGACGAGCGATGTCGTCGCGCGGCTGGTCAACCACCCGATGCCGAATATCGACACCGACATGATCCCCTATTTCCGCGACGTGCAGGACCATGTCCGCCGCGCCGAATACCGCCTCTCGGGGCTGCGCGAAATCCTCACCTCGGTCGCCGAGACGAGCAGCCTGCTGGAGCAACGGCGGCAGGGCGACATCACCCGCCAACTCGCCGCCTGGGCCGCCATCCTCGCCGTGCCGACGGCGGTGGCCGGCATCTACGGCATGAACTTCCGCTTCATGCCCGAGCTGGAGTGGCGCTACGGCTACTTCGCCGTGCTGGCGTTGATGGGCACGGTGTGCGGCTACCTCTACTGGCGCTTCCGGCGCTCGGGCTGGCTGTAGGGCGGGCGGTTGATGGTTCACAGGGGCGCGGATGGTTCACGGGAGCACGCGTGATTCACGAGAGCACGGGAGGGCTCACACAAGGTGGTTCGCGCGAGCACGGTGTTTTCAGGCTATCGGTGAGGAGGTGCCCCCCTCCCCGCCTCAAGCCGCGAGCGGCGCCGCGTCGGCGTAAAGCTCCCCTGCGAGATCCTCGCGCATGTCGCCTTCGCCGCCATCCTCGAACACCGCCGCCAGCACATCCTCGCCGCGCGCCCGGCTGTGGATGCGGACGAGGTCGCCGGTGGGGCGGAAGCCGAGCTTGCGCAGCACCCGGCCCGAAGCGGGGTTGTCGACGGCGTGGCGCGCGCGGATGCGCCGGTGGCCGAGCGCGCGGGCGGCCTGCACCAGTGCGCCGGCGGCCTCCGTGGCGAAGCCGAGGCCCCAATAGGGCCGGGCGATCCAGTAGCCCAGCTCCACCGTGCCGTCCCCGGCCGGGTCGATGCCGCAGCCGCCGACCAGGCGCGGCTGCCCGCGCGTGCGCGAGAAGGCGAGCAGGTGCGGGTGGCGCAGGTCGGCCGGCTGCGCGAGGAAGCCGCGCGCATCCTCCTCCGTATAGGGGAAGGGCACGCGCGCGAGGGTGCGCGAAAGGCTCTGCTCGTTGAGGGCGGCGGCCAGCGCGGCGGTGTCGTCGATCCAGCCGGGCCTTAGCAACAGTCTGGGAGTGCGGGCGAACATTCTTGTCTCTCCTTCAAGGCGCGGCTCCTGCCGTGCTTTGGTGACGATTTGGCGACGGCCTTCACGGTCCGGGCGGGCAGTTGTGCCCAAAACGGGTCGAGGCTCGTCAGGATGCCAAGGGAGACAAAAAAAGGGAGGAGGGGCGACCCCTTCTCCCTTGTCTGCGGTGGCCGGTGCGCCGGCCGCCAAGGGGATCGCCCTGCTGGACGATCCCGTTAAAATCGTCCGATTATTCCGCGGCTTCCGCCATCGCGTCGACCGACACATATTTGCGGCCGAGCTTGCCGTCGTGGAACACCACGCGGCCTTCGGAGAGCGCAAAGAGGGTGTGGTCGCGGCCGATGCCGACATTGCGGCCCGGATAGAATTTCGTGCCGCGCTGGCGCACGAGAATATTGCCGCCGAGCACTGCCTGGCCGCCGAACTTCTTCACGCCAAGGCGCTTGGATTCCGAATCGCGACCGTTGCGCGACGAACCGCCAGCTTTTTTATGTGCCATGGTCTAACTCCTCGAATCTCTCAGAGCATTTTCAGCGAAAGTGGAAGCCGGTTTCGCGCTTCGAAAATGCTCAATCAAACGTCTTCGGCTCAGGCTTCGGCGGCTGCCGGTGCGGCCTCGGCCTTCTTGGCGGGGGCCTTCTTCTTCGGCGCCTCGCCGCCGATCGCCACGATTTTGAGGATCGTGTGCTGCTGGCGGTGGCCGTTGCGGCGGCGATAATTGTGCCGGCGCCGCTTCTTGAAGACGATCACCTTCTCGCCCTTGGCCTGCGCCACGATCTCGGCCGAGACGGCGAGACCCTTGCTGTCCTTGATCTCCGAGCCTTCGCCCGCGAGCAGGACATCGTCCAGCGTGATGGTGTCGCCGGCATTGCCAGCGAGCTTCTCGACGACGATCTTGTCTCCGGCGGCGACGCGATACTGCTTGCCGCCCGTACGCACGACAGCGAACATGGGCCTGATTCTTTCGCTCAAATTGCTTGGCGCGGGCAATCGTGGCTCAGCCATGGCTGCCAACGCGGGAAAGTGGCCCCTTAGTGGGCGTCGCCCGGCCTGTCAATGGCGCGAAGGGCCTGAATGGGCGTTCCGCGCTTCCAAAACAACCGAGCGCGGCGCCGGTTGCCCTCCGGCGGCAGCTGCAAATGCCCCGTTGAACACGGATTGCGACGCTCCTACATCGCCCGGACCATGTTGCGTCGTTTTCTCACCGCCTTCCTGGCCCTGTTCGCACTGGGCGCGCTGGCCGATTCGGCGGCGGCCAAGCCGTTCCCGTCGCTCGCCAAGCGGCCGTCCGAGACGCGCGACCGCACGCCGCCCGTCCCGCAGGCGGTCGTGCCGGCGGCGGCCGATCCGCAGCTCGTCGCGCAGGTCGAGGGGCTGGCGAAGCAGGCCGAGAGCGGCGAGGCGGCCTTCCGCACGCAGCTGGACACCGGCCGCACGGCGGTGGCCGCGGCCGGGCCGGCGGCGCCCTCCAGCGAGGCGTGGGTCAACGCGCAGGTGGCGCTCAGCGCGCTCGACAATGCGCGCTATGACAGCGTGGCGGCGCTGGCCGGACTGGACAGCCTCTATGTCGACCGGCAGGACAATGCGGACGCCGCCCGCGTCATGGCCGACCTTGCCGCCATCGATCCGGTGCGCAGCCGCGCGCTCGCCATGGTCGACGCGCAGAACGATGCGCTGGACGGGCTCAGGCGCGGACTGAAGCAGCCCTGAGGGCATCCCCGAGCGCCTGGGCATGCAGCTTGCCTTCATGGACATAGCCTTTGACGCCGCGCTGCATGCCGGCAATGTCCGCCTCCGACAGATCGCGCATATATTTCGCCGGCCGGCCGCTCCAGAGCTGGCCCGAGGGCATGCGCTTGCCGGGGGTGAGCATGGCGCCCGCGGCCAACATCGCGTCGCCCTCGATCACGCAGCCGTCCATCACGATCGACCCCATACCCACAAAGGCGCGGTCGTGCAGCGTGCAGCCGTGGACCAGCGCCATATGGCCGATCAGCACATCGTCGCCGATGATCGCAGGGTGGCCGCCGTCGCCATAGTCGCTCTCGACATGGACGACGCTGCCGTCCTGAATGTTGGAGCGGGCGCCGACGCGGATGAAGTTGATGTCCGCGCGCAGCACGCAATTATACCAGATGCTCGCCTCCGGGCCGATCTCGACATCGCCGATGATCGCGCAGCCCGGCGCGATGAAGGCGCTCTCGTGGATCTTCGGCGTCTTGCCGTTCAGGGGCAGGATGAGGGGCTTGGTCATGGCTGCGGCTCTTTCTTCGTGGGGATGCCGGCGCGCCAGCGCGCGGCGGTGAGGTCATAGACGATCGTCGGATTCTCCTCCGGCGGATAGGCCGGGTCGACATAGGCGAGATCGGCGCGGCGAATCATGCCGAGCCGCTCCATCAGCCGCCAGGAGGGGGCATTGCCGAGCGAGGTCTGGCCGAACAAAGTGGCCGCGCCGTAGCGCTCGAAGGCGAGCGCCGCCACGCAGCGCGCCGCCTCCAGCGCATAGCCCTGCCCCCAGCAATCGGCGCGCAGCATCCAGCCGATCTGCATCTGCCCGTGCAGCGCGGCGGGCGCCTCGTCCGGCTCGATGCGCGCGAGGCCGCAATGGCCGATCAGCAGCCCGTCGCTGCGCCGCTCCAGCATCATGAAGGAGAAGCCGTCCCGCGCCCGGTTCTCCGCCATGCGCGCGAAGGTATCCGCGATCTGCGCGTCCGTGCGCGGGCCGCCGAGATGCGCCATGACGGCGGGCACGTTCATATGCTGGCGCCAGATGCGCTGGTCGCCCTCCGCCTCGGTGCGGAGCAGCAGCCGCTCGGTCCGGGCGATGATCTCAGCCATGCGCGCCGGGCCGGTCGATGCTGTAGGTGATGTGGCGGCGTAGTGGGCTTTCGATGGGCACGGCGGGGTGGTCGAAATCGAGATCGGCGCGGCGGGCCATGCCGAGCCGCTCCATCAGGCCCCAGCTCCTCATGTTGGCGGGTACGGTGATCGCCCAGACCGAATCGGTATCGAGATGGGTCCACGCCCATGCGAGGCTCGCCTGCGCGCCCTCGCGGGCATAGCCTTGCCCCCAGGCGTCGGCGCGCAGCCGCCAGCCGATCTCGATGCGGCCGGCGATCGGCGTGTCCTCGGGGCCCGGCTGGAGGCCGCAGAAGCCGAGCATTGCCCCGTCCGCGCGGCGCTCGACGGCCCAGAAACAGTGACCGTAGGTGGCCTGCTTGGCGCGCCAACGGGATATGGCGAGGGCCACCTGCTCTGCGTTTAATGGCGGGCCGAGAAATTCCATGACGCGTGGATCGCGGCAGAGGGCGAGCAGGGCGCCGTGGTCCTCGTCCCGCCAGCCGCGCAGGATCAGCCTGTCGGTCGCGAGCGCGAAATCAGCCATTCAGCAGCCGCGCCGCGTGCAGCGCATGGTAGGTGAGGACGCCGGTGCAGCCGGCGCGCCGGAAGCTCATCAGCGTCTCCAGCACCAGCGCGTCGCGGTCCCCCGCCCCGGCGGCCGCCGCGGCCTCGATCATCGCATATTCGCCGCTCACCTGATAGGCGAACACCGGGATATTGAAGGCGTCCTTCACCCGCGCCACCACGTCCAGATAGGGGAGGCCGGGCTTGACCATCACGCTGTCCGCGCCCTCGGCAATGTCCAGTGCGACCTCGCGCAGCGCCTCGGCGCCGTTGGCGGGATCCATCTGGTAGCTTTTCTTGTTGCCCTTCAGGAGCCCGCCGGAGCCGACCGCGTCGCGGAACGGCCCGTAGAACACGCTGGCATATTTGGCGGCATAGGCCATGATCTGGACATTGGCGTGACCGTCCGCCTCCAGCGCCTCGCGGATCGCGCCGATGCGCCCGTCCATCATGTCGCTCGGCGCGATGATATCCGCGCCGGCCGCCGCCTGATTGAGTGCCTGACCGACCAGCGCATCCACCGTGGCGTCGTTCACCACATAGCCGGTCTCGTCGAGCAGCCCGTCCTGCCCGTGCGCGGTATAGGGATCGAGCGCGACATCGGTGAGCAGGCCGATCTCCGGGACCGCATCCTTGATGGCGCGGATCGCCTGGCACATGAGATTGTCCGGGTCGAGCGCGTGGGCGCCATCGTCGCTGCGCTTGTCCGCCGGGGTGTTGGGGAACAAAGCGAGGCAGGGAATGCCCTCGGCCACCGCCTCGCGCGCGCGTTCGACGGCCAGATCGACCGACCAGCGCGAGACGCCCGGCAGGCTCGCCACCGGCTCCTCGACGCCGCGCCCGCTGGTCACGAACAGCGGCCAGATGAAATCGGCGGGCGAAAGACGGTGCTCGGCATGCATCGCCCGGCTCCAGGCGGAGGCACGAGTGCGGCGCAGGCGAAGCTGCGGGTAGGCGGCGGTGATCGGGATGCGGGTCATGGCGGTTCGATAAGCCCGGCGACCGCCAGCGGCAAGCGTGGATGCCCATGCCGGCGTTCGCGAGGCGGGGGACATAAGCGGACGCCGGTGGGCCGTCCCCGATCGGTCGCCGCCCCACGCTGCCATGCCTTCGGCACACCGCACCCTTTCGGGCCGGCGATTGCGGGCCCGCGATGCGCCGTGTCTCCACTGCGCCCTGTTCAACATACGGCGCGCTTGGTAACGGCGGCGGATGAGCGACTTTAAAGACCCCTTCGACAGCATCCGCGACCATCCGTTCGATGCGGCCTTGTCGGAGCGCTATCTTGTCTACGCCCTCTCCACCATCACCGCGCGCTCGCTGCCCGATCTGCGCGACGGGCTGAAGCCGGTCCACCGCCGCCTGCTCTGGGCGATGCGCCTGCTGCGGCTGGAGCCGAGCGGCGCGGCGCCGGACGTGCTGGTCGCCAACCCCGCCCGCAACAATACCAGCTACAAGAAATGCGCCCGCGTGGTCGGCGACGTCATCGGCAAATATCACCCGCATGGCGACCAGTCCGTCTATGATGCGATGGTGCGGCTGGCGCAGGACTTCGCGCTGCGCACGCCGCTGGTCGACGGGCAGGGCAATTTCGGCAATATCGACGGCGATAACGCCGCGGCCATGCGCTACACCGAAGCACGGCTGACGCAGGCGGCGGCCGACCTGATGGCCGGGCTGGATGACGGCACGGTCGAGTTCCGCCCCACTTACAATGGCGAGGAACAGGAGCCGGAGGTGTTCCCCGGCCTGTTCCCCAACCTGCTGGCCAATGGCTCCAGCGGCATCGCCGTGGGTATGGCGACCAGTATTCCGCCGCACAATATCGCCGAGGTGATCGACGCGGCGATGTTGCTGGTCGACGATCGCGAGGCCAGTCACGCGGCGCTGATGGCGCTGATGAAGGGGCCGGACTTCCCGACCGGCGGCTTGCTGGTCGATCCGCCTGAGGTCATTGCGGAAGCCTACGCCACCGGGCGCGGCAGCCTGCGCTTGCGTGCGCGCTGGCACAAGGAGGACGAGGGGCGCGGCACCTGGGTCGCGGTGGTGGACGAGATTCCCTATGGGGTCGCCAAGGGCAAGCTGATCGAGCAGATCGCCCAGCTCATTGCCGACAGGAAGCTGCCGATCCTCGCCGACGTTCGCGACGAATCGGACGAGACGCTGCGCATCGTGCTGGAGCCGCGCGCACGCACGGTCGATCCCAATGTGCTGATGGACGGCCTGTTCCGCATGAGCGATCTGGAGAATCGCTTCTCCCTCAACATGAACGTGCTCGATGCCACGCGCACGCCGCGCGTCATGGGGCTGCGCGACGTGCTGCTCGCCTGGCTCGCCCACCAGATTACCGTGCTGGTGCGCCGCTCGCAGCACCGCATCGAGCAGATCGACAGCCGGCTGGAGCTGCTCGACGGCTATATCGTCGCCTATCTGAACCTCGACCGGGTGATCGAGATCATCCGCACCGAGGATGAGCCCAAGGCGGTGATGATGGCCGAGTTCGGCCTCACCGACCGGCAGGTGGAGGCGATCCTGAACATGCGGCTGCGCTCGCTGCGCAAGCTGGAGGAGATGGAGCTGCGCCGCGAGCGCGATGCCCTCGCCGCCGAGCGCGAGGAATTGCAGAAGCTGGTCGATTCGAAGGACCGGCAGAAGACCCGGCTCAAGAAGGATCTGGCGGCGCTGCGCAAGCGCTACACGCCCGAGAGCGGCGTTGGCGCGCGCCGCACCAGCCTGGAGACGGCGGGGCCGGCGCGCGAGATTCCGCTAGAGGCGATGATCGAGCGCGAGCCGATCACCGTCATCCTCTCGCAGCGCGGCTGGATCCGCGCGATGAAGGGCCATGGCGACCTCGCCGCGACCGATGCGCTCAAGTTCAAGGAGGGCGACGCCTTCGCCCTCGCCTTCCACGCGCAGACCACGGACAAGCTGCTGCTCGCCGGGTCGGACGGGCGCTTCTACACGCTGGGCGCGGACAAGCTGCCCGGCGGGCGCGGCTTCGGCGAGCCGGTGCGGCTGATGATCGACCTCGCCAACGAGGCGGACATCGTCGCGCTGATGCCGGCGCAACCGGGCGGCCGGCTGCTGCTGGCGGCGAGCGACGGGCGCGGCTTCCTCGCGCCGATGGACGAGGTGATCGCCGAGACGCGCAAGGGCAAGCAGGTGGTCAACCTGCGCAAGGGCGCGGCGCTCAAGGTGGCGCGGCCGGTGGCGGCGGATGCCGATTCGGTCGCGGTAATCGGCGAGAATCGCAAGCTGGTGATCTTCTCGCTCGCCGAGCTGCCGGAGATGACGCGCGGCCAGGGCGTCCAGCTCCAGCGCTATCGCGACGGCGGCCTTGCCGATGCGGTGACGCTGGTGCTCGCGCAGGGGTTGAGCTGGACGATGGGCGGCGAGAGCGGCCGCACCCGCACCGAGCCGGACCTGCTGCCGTGGCGCGCCGCGCGTGGGGCGGCGGGGCGGATGCCACCCAACGGCTTCCCGCGCGACAACCGTTTCGACTAGGACCGATCGACATTCAGTTCTGGCGTCCGGCAAATGGCGGTTCCCCGCGCTTCCGGTGCTCACGTACCTGTAGTGCGCTGCGCTCCGGGTGATGGAAAACCACCATTTTCGTCACGCCATCTCCTGAATGTCGATCGGTCCCAGGGCTGTTTCGACTGACGCGGCCGGGCGCGCCGGATGACGGTGCCGGGGCAGGATCGCCGCCGACGGGCTTGAGAGATCAACAAAAAATCCTCCGGCGCCCCGTTGCTTTAACCTTCGTTTACCACGCGAGCGTTATGCCGGGCCCATGACAGCCCGTGCAGGATATCAGGCGTCTCGTTCCGCGCCGGACTCGGTGGTGGCCGCGCTTGGTGCGCCGGCCTGCCCCGATGCGGGCTGCCTCACCAGGCCGGGCGATCTGGCGGAGGGGTGCGCCGCGCTGCTGGCCGCGCTCCCCTATCCGGCGGCGCTGCTCGGCGACGCGGGCGAGAGCATCGCCGTGCTCGGCGCCAATGAGGAATTCCGCCGATTCGCCGACGAGCTGGAGTCATCCACGCCGCCGCCGGGCGAGGCGCGCCCCGGCCGCTCGTTCGACTGGCGGGTGCGGGCGCGCGCGATGTTCGCCGCGCGCCGTGCGTCCGACCGGTTCGAGCTGGAGTTCGCCGGGCGGCTGGGCGCGCGCGTGTTCAGTTGCGCGATGACCTGGGTGGAGGATGCCGGCGGCGAGAAAACGCTGCTGCTCACCGCCACCGACCGCACCAGCGAGCGCAAGGCCGAGAGCACGCTGCGCAAGGAATTGCTGACGGACAGCCTCACCTCGCTGCCCAACCGCGTCGGCTTCGTCGAGCAGATCGAGGCGCTGGTCGAGGAGCGCAAGGCGCTGCCGCAAAAGACCGGCCACGCCATCATCGCGCTGGACCTCATCCGGTTCAGCCGCATCAACGAATCGCTCGGCGCCATGGCCGGGGACGAACTCATCATCACCGTCGCCCGCCGTGTGAAGTCGGTGCTGCGCGCCGGGGACGTGCTGGCGCGGATCGGCGGCAACGAGTTCGCCATCTTCGCCCAGATCAACCACGGCCTCTCCGAGCTGCTGCAAATCGCCGACCGCGTCCGCAAGACGTTCGAGACGCCGATCCGCCTCTCCAACTATCTCATCAGCGTCGAGGTGGCGCTGGGCTGCGCGCTGGCGCCGGACGACGACGATGACGATATGGAGACGCTGCTCCGGCAGGCGCAGGCGGCGGTCAAGCGCGCCAAGAAATCCGGCACGCTGGAGGTCTATCGCGCCCATGTGCTGCGCGAGGCGCTGAAGCGCTTCACGCTGGAGAATCGCCTGCGCGAGGCAATCGAGCAGGGCGCGCTCACCATGGCGTTCCAGCCGCTGGTCGATCTCCAGACCGGCGCGGTGAAGGGCTTCGAGGCGTTGGCCCGCTGGGAGGACCCGGTGATCGGCCATGTCTCGCCGGTCGATTTCATCCCGGTCGCCGAGGAATCGGGGCTGATCGTGCCGCTCGGCCGCTGGGCGATGTGCGAATGCGCGCAGACGCTGGCCGATTGGGACCGGCGCTATGGCGAGCTGATGCCCGTCACCATGAACGTCAACCTCTCGCCGGTGCAGATGGTACGCGACAACGTGCCGCGCGCGGTGGAGGAGGCGCTGCGCTACGCCGGCATCGACGGCAACCGCGTCTCCATCGAGCTGACCGAGAGCGCGCTCATCAGCGACCCGGACAAGACCCGGCAGTTGCTCGGCGCGTTGCAGGCGATGGACGTCACCGTCGCCATGGACGATTTCGGCACCGGCTTCTCCAACCTTGCCAGCCTCCAGTCGCTGCCGATCGACGTGCTCAAGATCGACCGTAGCTTCGTGGTCGACATGATCGGCGACGAGGACAAGGTGGCGATCATCCGCGCCATCGTCAGCCTTGCCGGCGCGCTCGGCATGGAGACCACGGCCGAGGGTATCGAGACGCGCGAGCAGGCGGCGGCGCTCGCCCAGCTCGGCTGCACCTATGGCCAGGGCTATCATTTCGCCCGGCCGCTGCCGCCGCTGGACGCCTATCGCTACTGGGTGGCGCGCAGCAGCGAAACGATCATCTGAGCGGCCATCGCGCGGGTTGCGTCCGCCGGGGGAAAACCGGCGGCGACCCACGCGCGCTCCAGCGCCTGCAAGGCTTTCGCCACCTGCGGCCCGGCGGAAAGGCCCATCGCAATGAGATCGCCGCCCGAGAGCGGCATTTGCGGCACCGGCCAATCCCGGATTCGCCCGATCGCTTCCACCGTGAAGGCGCGGCCGAGCAGTATCCGGTCGATCGCGCCCTGCGTGCCGAGCCGGTACGCCAGCGCTTCCGGCGTGGCGGCCTCCACCGGCGCGCGCATCGCATTGAGCCGCGCCCGCGCCTTGTTGGAGAGGCGCAGCCGCGCGCCGATCTGCTCGGCCCCGGTCTTGTCGGGGAGCAAGGCGGCGAGGCGGCGCAGCCCGTCCGGCGCGCAACCGGCCTCGCGCTCCGCCGTCAGCAGCGCGCGCAGGGCGGCGACGCCCGCCAGCGTCACCTCCGGCAACACCGGGCGCAGCACGCCATCCTCGACCATCGCGGCGAGCACCTCGCTCGGGTCCGGCAGGGCGAGCAGGGTGAGCAGCTCATCGGCGATGCGCTCGCGCGAAAGCGCCATCAGGCTGGCCGCATGGACGACGCAGGCGGCGTAATCGGCCGAGCCCCGGTCCAGCGCGCCGAAGCGGGCGGTGAAGCGGAAGAAGCGCAGGATGCGCAGATGATCCTCGGCGATGCGCGCGGCCGGATCGCCGATGAATCGCACGCGCCGCGCGGCCAGATCGTCCAGCCCGCCGAAATAATCGTGCAGCGTGCCGCCCCGCGGATCGGCATAGAGCGCGTTCATGGTGAAGTCGCGCCGCGCCGCGTCCTCGCGCCAGTCGGTGGCGAAGGCGACGGTGGCGCGCCGCCCGTCGGTCGAGACGTCGCGGCGCAGCGTGGTGATCTCCACCGGCCAATGGTGCAGCACGGCGGTGACGGTGCCGTGGGCGATGCCGGTCGGCACCGCCTTGAAGCCCGCCGCCTTGATCCGCCGGATCACGTCCTGCGGCGGGTGGACGGTGGCGATGTCGACATCCTTGACCGGGATGCCGAGCAGGCTGTCGCGCACGGCCCCGCCGACGAAGCGCGCCTCCCCGGCATCGGCGCCGAGCGCGGTGCACAGCGCGTCCAGCCCCTCGCGCCCGCGCCAGTCGGCCGGCGGCAGATGCGCGGGCAGCGCGCTCATGGCAGCCCACTCCCGCCGGCCGCCTCGATGCGGCGGAACAGGTTGACGAGGATCGCCGCCGTCACCCCCCAGATGCGCTGGTCCTGCCAGCGATATTCGTAATAGCTGCGCGGCACGCCCTGCCAGTCCACCGTCAGGTAGCTGCGGTTGGCGGGGTCGCGCAGGAAATCGAGCGGCACCTCGAAGATCGCCTCCACTTCCGCCTCGGACGGGTGCAGCGGCAGGTCGGGCGGGACGATGGCGACCACCGGCTCGATGGCGAAGCCGGTGCCGGTGCGGAACAGGTCCGAGCGGCCGAGCACGTCGACCCGCTCGGGCGGCAGCGCGATCTCCTCCTGCGCCTCGCGCAGCGCCGCCGCGACCGAATCGACATCCTCCGGGTCGAGCCGTCCGCCGGGGAAGGCGACCTGCCCGGCATGGGCACGCAGCCCGGCGTGGCGCAGCGTGAACAGCATGCCCGGCTGCGGCCGGTCGGTGATCGCCATCAGCACGGCGGCGGGCGTGAACGGCCCGGCCGGCGCGGGGCGGTGCTGGTAGAGGAACACGTCCTGCGTCTGCGGCTGGTCATAGCCCCGGTCGAGCGCGGCGGTGATGCTGTCGCGCAGGCTCATGCGCGCGGCTCCGCCGGCTCGGCGAGGCTGTGGAAGGCGTCGCCGCTCCACAGGCCGGGCGGATCGTTGCCCTCCTCCAGCGCCAGATCGGCCAGCGTATAATAGACCGGCCGGGCGATGCGGGCGCGCAGCCCGGCATCGAGGCCGAGATAGGGGCGCGGGCCGTGCGGGCCGCTCTCGACGATGATCGGATGTGCGGCATCGGCGCCCACCCACGCCTCGGTGGCGCCGATGCGGAAGCGCAGCGCGCGCTCCGGGCCGCTGCCCTCGCTGGCCACGGCGTCCGCGATCAGCGGTGCGTCGGCCACGTCGATGTCGAGCATCTCCACCGGCGTTACCAGCACGTGCCGCCCGTCCGCCTCGCGCCGCAGCAGCCGCGCGAACAGGCTGACGAGGGCGGGGCGCGCGATCGGCCGGCCCTCGTGGAACCAGCGCCCCTCCGCGTCGATCCGCATGCCGCTGTGTCCGCAATGCGGCGGATGCCACTGCTCGACCGGATAACGCCGTGCCGGGGCGGCGTCGTCCGGCAGGCCGGCGATGTGCGGCGCGGACGCGGGGCGGTGCGGCGAGGCGGTCATGCGATGCAGATAGGCAAGCCGCGCCGCCTTGGCAAAGGGGATGGTGGCGGGCGGCCGGGGAAAGGGTGTTTGGGCCGCGTCCGGGATGCTCCCTCGCAAGAGGGCGGCGCTCTTAAGAGGGCGGGAAGCCATGGCCCCGCCGCCGTTCCTTGCCGCTCTGGGTTCCTGCCCGCGCAGGAGCACAAGGTGGTGGAGAGGCCTCATCCGTTCGCGCGTACTCGGCAAGGGAATGAGGGCGCACGAGAGGCGTGACCGGTAAGGGTGCCGATCAAGGGCAGCAAGTGCTCCTGCGCGGGCAGGAACCCAGAGCGGCAAGCGGCGTGGCCGGGTTTTGGAACCCCCGCTTTCGCCGGACCTCTGCAATCCTGCCGGAGGGAAGCTCCGTTCGCCCAGAGCTTATCGAAGGGTCGTCTTTCTTCCCGCAGGCTCCCGGTTGAAAAGAAAAAGAACGGCCCCGCCGGCTGCCTGCCTTCGGCAGTCGCTCAGGACAGGTTTCGACAAGATCAGGGCGAACGGGAATGGGTTTTGCAAAGGGCCCACGAAGCCCGGCCGCGAACAGCGACACGCGACCGATCAGGGCCGCGCGCTCTCCATGCCGGCCAGCACCGCACGGTCCACTCCCCGCGGGCCCAGCAAGCCGGCGGCCGGCAGCGCCAGCTCCCCCGGCGCGCGGACCAGCAGGCGGTGGCGCTCGACCGGGCCGGGGACGGTCCAGCCGGCGGTTCGCTCGGCGGAGAAGGCCCAGAAGCGGCCGTAATAGTCCGGGTCGCCGATCATCATCAGCGGCTCGCGCGGATGCGTGTCGACCGTCTCCACCAGCCGGTCCATCAGCGCGCGGCCGATGCCTTGATGCTGCACGGCCGGCTGCACCGCGACCGGGCCGACCATCACCAGCGGCACCTGCGCCGCATCGGGCGTGCGCAGCGCCACCGGCCAGCATTGCAGCGAGCCGACCAGCGCGCCCGACTCGTTGAACGCCGCAAAGCTGAGGTCGGTCAGCCAGGCCATGCCGAGTCGAATGCGGTAGGCGGTGCGGGCGTGGCGGTCCCGGCCGAAGGTCAGATCCAGAAGGGCGCCGATTTCCTCATGTTTTGCGCCTGCCAGTTGCTCGATCCGTGTCACCGCTTGCCGTCTGCTCCTCAAGCGGGCAATAGCGCCCCCAAGGCGGCGGCGTTTAGCGGTTCGCACCCAAATGAAAAGGCAAATTCGGGGATAGCGATGGGGCAATCGGGGATGCAGCCGGGCGCAGGAGCCGGCACGCCGCCCATGGACGACATGCTGGTGCTGGAGATCGACGATCTGGAAGTCGATGTGCTCACCGGCATCTATTCGGAGGAGACCCATCTCCCCCAGCCGCTGCGCATCGGCGTGCGGGTGCTGCTCAACCATGCCGATCATTATGCGCCGGACGGGCCGCTGAACCTCACCAAGAACTATATGGACCTCAAGCACGCGGCGACCACGGCGATCACGCGCGGCCAGCATTTCACGCTGGTCGAGGCGGTGGCCGACCACATCATCGACACCATCTTCCTGCAAGACCGCAAGGCGCGGCACGTGACGGTGAAGATCGTCAAGCTCGCCCTCACCGAGAAGAACGAGAAGATCGGCATCACGCTGGCACGCTGGCGGAAGTGAGGTCGGGCGGCGCGCGCGCGGATCGCGCGGTGCTTCCCTCAAGGGCTGCGATTAAATGACCCGTTTGCCCTGAGCTTGTCTGAGGGGCTGTGTTTTCCGTACTCGGCGGGCTCAAGGTAAGGTGGGGTCCTCCGACAAGCTCGGGGCGGAACGGAAGGCTATGGTCCGTCCTTTCACAATCCCCGCTCCGGGGCGGGTGTCCTCTCCTTCGGGGGCGTTGAGGTGGGGGCTCCGACCGGGCGAAGTATGCCCTGCCCGGATGGGAGCCGGTTCGTGTCGAGGCACGCCAGCCGCGCCAATATATCTGGTTTATGTCCGATACGAGCGGCCGCCCGATCGGGACAGTGCGAGCCTGGTCCAAACCGGACCCGCGCGATAGCTGCCGCGCGCGCAGCCTACTGCCGCTCATCCCCGCGCCCCGGCCACGGCGCGCAGCCACAGGGGCTTGCCCCGCCGCGTTCGCCATGGGATGGCCGGTCGGCAGATGCAGGAGGATGAGAACGGCATGCGCTACTGGCTGATGAAATCGGAACCCGATTGCTTTTCATGGGACGACCTCGTCAAGCAGAAGCGCGCCGAGTGGGACGGGGTGCGCAACCACGCGGCCCAGCTCAACATGAAGACGATGGAGTTGGGCGATCAGGCGCTGTTCTATCACAGCAACATCGGGCTGGAAGTGGTCGGCGTCATGGAGATCGCCCGCACCGCCGCGCCGGACAGCACGGACGAGAGCGGCAAGTGGATCGCGGTGGAAGTGGCGCCGCTGCGCAAGCTGCCGCATCCGGTCACGCTCAAGCAGATCAAGGCAGAGCCCGCACTTGCGAAGATGGAGATGATCCGCCAGTCGCGCCTCTCGGTTGCCCCGGTGCGGGAGGATGAATTCCGCAAGATATTGGAAATGGCTGGCGAAGCGGGATGATGCCGGCGGCGACGATTGCGTGAACTGCAATCTACTCAATCGGTTTGCAATTGTATTTTGCTGCGCTGCAACACATATCCGCGGGCGGAAGCATTAGGAGTGTCGTTTCTCGGCAACCCGATGGAGACTCGTCATGCGTTTGTGGAAGAAGATTTTCGAGGCTTATGTCGCCTCTGCCGCCCTGTCCGGCCCGTTCGTGATTAGCGGCTTCTATTGAGGATTGATGCGGCCGGCGGGCACGGGCCCCGTCATCCGTCATAAAAACGAAAGGGTGGCGCGGTATGGCTGCGTCGCCCTTTTTGATGCCGGGAGAGGTGGCTCCGGACAGGTTGGCCGATGTCGGCCCCCACGCCTTTTCGCGCCGGATCTATCCCCGGACTTATCCACATATATCCACAGCTTAGTGCGTCGGTGCCCGTTTTGCGGGTCTGATTCCGCTTGGCGCGACTCGCGTCTCATGAGAGCCTTCCTCTTGCAGATCGCGGAGAAACACATGAGAAATCATGATGTTATCCGGGACCTGAAGGGCCGTGAGCGAGCGCGTGCAACGCGACCGCACTATGGCCCGGCCTGAAGCCGGACGCAACCGCACGCCCCTTGTGGGCGCGCATCGGGGCGAGGCGGCAGGAGGGGGCCGGAATCGTGCCTTTTGAGGCGGGATTGGGGCCCCGCAGGATCGGGCCGGCGCTCCAGGTGCCGCTCCGGTCGATCCGCGAAGGAGCCGCAAGGTTCGCGAACGGATCGGGACTCGGGTTGGTCGCAAGATCGTCTTGAGTCCGGCGCGCCATGGTCCCCGGATCATAAACGCGTCATGCCGGTCGCCGGATGGTTGGAAACGGCCTGGAAGGCGATTGGTGAAGTGGGGGTCGGCAGCAATGTCGGCCCCCATTTATCGTTCCGGGTTTCAGCCCAGCAGCGCCTCCGCCTGGTCGAGCGTCTCCTTGAGAAGCTGGACGAGCGCGCGGTAGGGCGCGGGGGTGGTCATGTCGAGGCCGGCGCGCTTGAGGATCTCGACCGGATAGTCCGATCCGCCGGCCTTGAGCACGCCGAGATACACGTCTCGCTCCTTCGCCCCGCCGGTGAGGATGGCGTGGGAGAAATAGGCCGCCGCGGCGATGCAGGTGGCATATTGGTAGACGTAGAAGCTGGTGTAGAAATGCGGGATATAGGCCCATTCGTTGCCATAGACCGGGTCCATGGCCACCTTCGGCCCGTGGTAGCGCACCAGCAGGTCGTGGAAGATGGTGGTGAAGGCCTCGCCGGAGAGTCCCTGCCCCGCCTCGGCCCGTTCGTGCGCGGCCATCTCGAACTCGGCGAGCATGGTCTGGCGGAAGAAGGTGGTGCGGATCGCCTCGATCTGCTGGCCGAGGTAGAAGAGCTTCTCCTGGCGGGTCTTAGCCTGTTTCAGCATGTGGGCGACGAGCAGTTGCTCGTTCAGCGTCGAGGCGATCTCCGCGAGGAAGATGGGATAGTCCGCCTTCTCGAAGGGCTGCGCGGCGTTGGCGAGCAGCGTGTGCATCGCGTGGCCCCACTCGTGCGCATAGGTGGTGAGGCCGTCATATTTGTCGCTGAGGTTGAGCAGCAGATAGGGATGCACGTCATAGGCGCCGGGGTTCATATAGGCGCCGGGGCGCTTGCCGGGGCGCGGCAGCGGGTCCATCCAGCGCGCCGCGCTCGCCTTGGCGAAGCTGTCGACATAGGCTTTGCCGAGCGGCTGGAATGCCGCCATCGAGAGGGTGCGCATCTGGTCGAGCGGGAAGCTGCGGTCGAGCTGCACCAGCGGCGGATACATGTCGTAATAAGCGAGGTCCGGCAGATTGAGCAGCTTGCGGCGCAGCTCGAACGAGCGGTGAAGCTGCGGCAGTCCGGCATTCGCCTCCGCCACCAGCGTGCGATAGACGCCCTCGGGCACGTTGGCGCCGGAGATGGCGGCGGCCAGCGCGGTGGGATATTTGCGGGCCTTGGCGATGAAGATATCGCCCTTCACCTGCGCGGCATAGGTCGCGCCGAAGCTGTTCTTGAAGTCGCCGTAGGTCTTGAAGAACGCGTCGAACACGGCCTTGCGATCGGCCCGGTTTGGCGCATCGCGGGTAAGCGTGTAGCCTTGGCTATCCAGCCGCACCTGCTGCCCGGTCGAGAGGGTGATGGTCGGCCACGGCACGTCCGAGGCGCGCAGTTGCCCGGAGATGTCGCCCGGCCCGGCGAGCGGCGATGTCGCGCTGGCCAGCAGCGCCTCGCCCTCGGGCGAGAGGGTGTGCGGCGCCTCGCGCAGCACGTTGGCGAGATAATGGTCGAACTTGCCCTTGAGCGCGGCGTTGCCCGCGATGAAGCCGTCGATCGTGCCCGCGCCCGCCGCGAGCAGCTCCGGCGCGACCCACGCCGTCGCCTCGCCGAACGCGGTGTAGAGGTCGATCGCCTGCCCCTGCTTCTCCTGATTGGCGGCGATGCGCACGTCCTCGTCCGCCTTGAGGCTGGCATAGGTGTAGATGCGCGCGATTGTCCGGTAGAGATCGGACTGGAGAGTGAGCGCCCTGGCCAGCGTGTCGGCGCTCTCGCCGAGCCGGCCCTTGTAGGGCGCAAGCTGCGCCAGCGCGGCCAGCGTGTCGCGCCGCGCCTTGTCCCAGGCGGCGTCGTCGGGATACAGCTCGGTCAGGTCCCAGGCGGCGGCCTCGGCTCTGGCGGTCTGCGCCCAGGCGGGCATGGCGGCGGCAAGCGTGGCGATGGCCGCGGCAGCCAGAGCGTCGCGGCGGGAAAGATCGGTCATGAGCTGCTGTCCCATATTGGCCGCGCGCACCGGCGGCGCAGGGGTGGATGGCGCGCAATTTGCCTCCGTGCGCCGGGGATGGGAAGTATTTTATTGCGCGGCGGCGCAACATGGGGAGGGGATGGGCTGAAGCGCACCGCTTTTGCGGTTCGCCATCCTCAGGCAGTCCGAATGCCGATGGTGCTCGAAACGGCCCTCACCGGCCGGGTTGGACATATGGACCATCGTAGCACACCGTCGCGGATCGGCCCTCTCATAGCCGCTCCATCCGCAGCCAGCCTCGCTTGCCAAGCCATGCCCTGGCAAAGGCTTTCCGCGCCGCCGCAGCCTCCAGCCTGTTCCCTCGCGCTTCCTCGCTCCGCGCCAATCCGTAGAGCGCCCAGCCATTGTGAGGCGCCTGCACCAGCGCCTCGCGGAAGGTCCGGCTTGCCTCCTCATAGCGGCCCGCGAGAAACTGGGCGGCGCCCAGAGACTGGCGCACCGGATAAGACCAGTAAGACGGCTCCTGATAGGGGAGCGTGCCTTCCAGAGCGATCGCCGTGCGGTAGAACGCCGCCGCGTCCTCATAGCGCCCCGACAAGGCGGCGAAACGCCCGCGCGCGACCGCCTGGGCGAGCGCCAGCAGATCGGGCGCCGGCACGCCCTGTTCGATCATGTCCGCAAAGCTACCGGATCTGGCGAGACCATCCATCGCGCCCATTTCGCCATCGAATGCCGCGCGGTCCTGCCGCTGGGCATGGGCAACGGCCCGCGCATAGTGCCGCATCGCCCGGGCGTATGGAAGGCGCGCGTCGGGTTCCGGCATGGCGAGGATCGCATCGGGCGCGGCAAATTGCGCCATCGCCAGATAGGGCGCCGCGTCGATCGCCTGAATCCATGCGATCCTCGCGGATGTCTCGGGATCGAGAACCGTCCGCAGACGCCGCGCCTCGCGAACGGCCGTCCCCATATCGCCCGCCATCTGCGCCGACGCGACGATGAAATGGATGTTGTGCGGATAATAGCCATAGCGCACGAGGCTGTGATCGTTCGCACGGCGGATGAAGGCTTCGTCCGCGCGCGCGGCCGCCACGTTCACGCGGATGGAATCGGCATAGCGCCCACGGGCATGGAAGATATGCGCCGGCATATGGACGAGATGCGCGGCGCTCGGCGCGAGCGGCTTCGCCAGGCGGTCGGCGGCGGCCTCCGCGCGCTGCGGATCGCTGGCCTCCAGCAAATGAATGGCGAGATGCGCGGCTTGCACATGTGCCGGATTGCGGGCGAGCACCGTCTCGACCAGCCGCACCGCTTCCCCGCTCCGGCCGATCGGCGTTTTCCTGTCGGCTTCCCAATAGGCCCAGGGCGTCGTGTCCATGGCGGCCTCGGCCGCCAGCACCGCCACATCGTCGTCGGCCGGGAAGCGCCGCGCGACCGCCAGCATCGCGTCGGCATAGGCGGCGTCGAGCGCGGCGCGGTCCGCCGCCGGATCGCGCGCGTAGCGCAGCGCCGCGGCTTCGATCAGCGCCCGTTCCATCGGCGATGCCCGGTCGCGCAAGGCCATTGCCCGGTCCATCGCGTCGAGCGCCGCCGTGCGGTCGCGTTCCTCCATCGGCGCATTGATATTGGGACCCAGCGCGACCGCTTCGCCCCACCAGCACAGCGCGCAACCGGGGTCCAGGCGCTGGGCCTCGCGAAACGAGCGGACGGCGCCCGCATGATTGAAGCCATAAGCGAGCAACAGCCCCTGACTGAAATAACGGCGCGCTTCGGCGCTCGTCGTCGTGAGGGGGAAGCGCGAATGGGTGAGGTCCGCATAGAGGGGGATCGGCGCGGCATCGCTGGCCGGCGCGGCAACAGCGGAGGCAATCAGCAATTCCGAAACCAGCGCCGATCCGGCGGCCCGCGCGCCGCAGAGCGTTTGGGCAATGCGGCCGGGATCGAGCGCAGCGAGTGCGGCCGCCGGGAAGCGCGATTCGATCGAGAAGCTCGTGAGCGTGAGGCCCATGCCGGCAAGCGTGACGGCTTTCACCACGGAATTCATGCGCAATCTCCTCCACAAGAGGCATGAACGAGCGGGTGTGTAAGGGATGAAATTATCATGCCCGGCAGTCGGCCGCAATCGAACTGGAGCGGGGGCTTTGATCGGGAGTTCCCGCCGTCTCTGCCGGGTTCATCGTGGTGGCGCCCTCACTGGCTGCGCCTGCGGCCGGGCCCTCCATGCGACCTATCGCCGGCCTTCATTTCGGCGCTGATAGCGTGTGAGACAGGGCAAGCGCACGGCGGACGGGGCATGATGACGGGCGCGGCGCCGGATCGTCCCGTCTGCGCGGGTGTTCATGGACGTCATGACCGCCAACCAAAAAGGGCCGGAGGATCGCTCCCCCGGCCCCTTTGTTCGTTGGCTGATGCGCGGCCTTAGAAGTCCATGCCGCCCATGCCGCCCATGCCGCCGGGCATACCGCCGGCGGCCGGCTTGTCGTCCGGCAGCTCGGCAACGGTCGCCTCGGTGGTGATGAGCAGGCCGGCGACGCTCGCCGCGTTCTGCAGCGCGGTGCGGACGACCTTGGTCGGGTCGATCACGCCGGCCGCCACCAGATTCTCGTAGGTGTCGGTCTGTGCGTTGAAGCCGATCGTCGGATCGTTGCCGTCGAGCAGCTTGCCCGAGACGACGGCGCCGTCATGGCCGGCATTCTCGGCGATCTGGCGGACCAGCGAGGTCAGCGCGCGGCGGACGATGTCGATGCCGCGGGTCTGGTCGTCATTGGCGCCCTTGAGGCCGTCGATCGCCTTGCTGGCGTAGAGCAGCGCGGTGCCGCCGCCGGGGACGATGCCTTCCTCGACCGCCGCGCGGGTGGCGTGGAGGGCGTCGTCGACGCGGTCCTTGCGCTCCTTCACCTCGACCTCGGTGGCCCCGCCGACCTTGATGACGGCAACGCCGCCGGCCAGCTTGGCGAGACGCTCCTGGAGCTTCTCGCGGTCATAGTCGGACGTGGTGGTCTCGATCTGCGCGCGGATCTGCTCCACGCGGCCCTTGATCGCGTCCGCGTCGCCCGCGCCATCGACGATGGTGGTGTTGTCCTTGTCGATGGTGACGCGCTTGGCCTGGCCGAGCATGCCGAGCGTGACGGTCTCCAGCTTGATGCCGAGGTCTTCCGAGATCATCTGGCCGTTGGTCAGGATCGCGATATCCTCCAGCATCGCCTTGCGGCGATCGCCGAAGCCCGGTGCCTTGACCGCCGCGACCTTCAGGCCGCCGCGCAGCTTGTTGACCACCAGCGTGGCCAGCGCCTCGCCCTCGATATCCTCGGCGATGATGAGCAGCGGACGGCCGCTCTGCACCACGGCTTCGAGAATCGGCAGCATCGCCTGGAGCGACGAGAGCTTCTTCTCGTGGATGAGGATGTAGGGGTCGGACAGCTCGACGAGCATCTTCTCGGGGTTGGTGATGAAGTAGGGGCTGAGGTAGCCGCGGTCGAACTGCATGCCCTCGACGACGTCCAGCTCGAAATCGAGACCCTTGGCCTCCTCGACGGTGATGACGCCTTCCTTGCCGACCTTCTCCATGGCCTCGGCGATCTTCTCGCCGACCACGGTGTCGCCATTGGCCGAGATGATGCCGACCTGGGCGATCTCGTTATTGCCGGAGACCGGCTTGGAGCGGGCCTTGATGTCCTCGACCACCTTGACGACGGCGAGGTCGATGCCGCGCTTGAGGTCCATCGGGTTCATGCCGGCCGCGACCGACTTCATGCCCTCGCGCACGATCGCCTGGGCGAGCACGGTGGCGGTGGTGGTGCCGTCACCGGCGGTGTCGTTGGTCTTGCTGGCGACTTCGCGCACCATCTGCGCGCCCATGTTCTCGAACTTGTCCTTAAGCTCGATTTCCTTGGCGACGGAGACGCCGTCCTTGGTGATGCGGGGAGCGCCGAAGCTCTTGTCGATGACGACGTTGCGGCCCTTGGGGCCGAGCGTCACCTTGACCGCGTCGGCGAGGATGTCGACGCCGCGCAGGATGCGCTCGCGGGCATCGCGGGAGAATTTTACTTCCTTGGCTGCCATGATGTTTGTCCTTCCTTATCTTCAGATCGGGCTGACGGGAGCGATCAGGCGATGACGCCCAGAATGTCGCTTTCCTTCATGATGAGCAGGTCTTCGCCGTCGACCTTCACCTCGGTGCCCGACCACTTGCCGAACAGCACGCGGTCGCCCGCCTTCACGTCCAGCGGTGTCACCTTGCCGTCCTCGGCCTTGGCGCCGGTGCCCACGGAGACGATCTCGCCTTCCTGCGGCTTTTCCTTGGCGGTATCGGGGATGATGATGCCGCCGGCGGTCTTTTCATCGGCTTCGATGCGGCGAACGAGCACACGGTCGTGCAACGGACGGAATCCCATAGCATTGTCCTTTCCAAAAGGGCGTGGGTGTGGTCCGGTCCCGGCGGACCTGCCGGCATCGCCCTCGTCGATGCGCCGGCAGACCGGGTGGCGGATCCTTGCCCCCGCGCTTGAAACGAGTGTTAGCACTGTCACGCGGTGAGTGCCAACGGCGGGCATATGGGCGCATATCGGGCCCGGTCAAGGGCAGGACGATGAAAAGTTCGGCTTTTCCGCTCGCCGCCCTTCCGGCTCCTTGCCCAGGCCTCCGTTCCGGCCTCCGCCCGGCCCCGCCGCATCGCCCGTGCATCCCCGCCCGCGATGCGCTAGGGAACGGGGTGCCGAAAAGGCGAAATCATTCTCCACAAGCGTGCATGGAGCCCATGGTTTCGCCGCTCGGCCGGCCCCGCTCGGAACGGAAGGAAGACCCCGGTGCGATTCGCAAGAGGCGTGTGGAAACTGCTGGTCGCGGTGAAGGACGGGCTGGTGCTGCTCCTTCTGCTGCTGTTCTTCGGCCTGCTCTATGCCGGCCTCAAGATGACGCGCTCGGCCGATGCCGTGCCGGGCAGCGGCGCGCTCTATCTGGCGCTGGAGGGGCCGATCGTCGAGCAGCCCAGCGCGATCGACGGCGTGTCCGCGCTGACCGGCAACGGGCCGGGGCCGGAATATCGCCTGCGTGACGTGGTCCATGCCATCGAGACGGCGGCGCAGGACAGCGCGGTCAAGGCGGTGGTGCTCGATCTCGACAGCTTCGGCGGCGGCGGGCAGGTCGCCATGGAGCGGGTGGGCGCGGCGCTGGACAAGGTGCGTGCCGCCGGCAAGCCGGTGCTCGCCCACTCCGCCTTCTACGATGACGACGGCTATCTGCTCGCCGCCCACGCCAGCGAGGTGTGGCTGGCACCGATGGGCATGGTCGGCGTCACCGGGCCGGGCGGCAGCAACCTCTATTACAAGGGGCTGATCGACAAGCTGGGCGCCAGGACCCACGTCTATCGCGTCGGCACATACAAGAGCGCGGTCGAGCCCTATATCCGCGCCGATCAGTCGCCCGAGGCCCGCGCCGCCAACGAGGCGCTGGTCGGGAGCATCTGGAGCAACTGGCGGGAGAATGTCGCCAAGGCGCGGCCCAAGGCGCGGGTGGCGGATTATCTCGGCAACATCGCGGCGCTGCTCAAGGCCAATGGCGGCGACGCGGCGCGCACCGCGCTCGGCGTGGGGCTGGTCGATACGCTGGGCGACGAGATCGCCTTCGGCAAGCGCGTCGCCAGCGTCGCCGGGCCGGGCAGCGACGGCGGGCCGGGCGATTTCTCCGCGATCCCGCTGCGCAATTATCTGCGCCGCCACCCGCGCGGCGACGGCGGTCAGGTCGGCGTCGTCACCGTGGCCGGCGAGATTGTCGACGGCGAGGCGCAGGCCGGTACGGCGGGCGGCACGAGCGTGAGCGACCTGATCCGCGACGCGGTGGCCGATGACGATATCAAGGCGCTGGTGGTGCGGGTCGATTCGCCGGGCGGATCGGCGGCGGCATCCGAGGAGATTCGTTCGGCGCTGGTCGCGGCGCGCGCCAAGGGACTGCCGGTGGTCGTCTCCATGGGCAATGTCGCGGCGAGCGGCGGCTATTGGGTGAGCACCGGCGGCGAGGCGATCTTCGCGGAGCCCTCGACCATCACCGGCTCCATCGGCGTGTTCGGCATCCTGCCCAGCTTCGAGGCGACGCTGGCCAAGGTCGGCATCACCAGCGACGGGGTGAAGGCGACGCCGCTCTCCGGCGAGCCGGATGTGGTCGGCGGCGTCAGCCCCGAGTTCGACGCGCTGGCGCAGGCGAGCGTGGAGGATATCTACGGCAAGTTCGTCGGCTTGGTCTCGCAGGCCCGCAAGCTGACGCCGCAGCGCGTCGACGAGATCGGGCAGGGCCGCGTGTGGGACGGCGGCACGGCGCACCAATTGAAGCTGGTCGACCGCTTCGGCGGGCTGGACGAGGCGGTGGCCGAGGCGGCGCGGCGGGCCAAGCTCTCGGGCAAGGCGGCGCAGGCGCGCTTCATTGATCCCGAGCCGGATCGGTTTACCCGCCTGCTGGCTTCATTGGGGGAGAATACCGGCATGGCGGCCGCGCCGCGCACCGGCGCGCGCGACTGGCTGAGCCACGCCGCGCTCCGGCAGCAGCAAGTCGCGGCGCGTGTCGTCGGCGATCTGCGCACGTTGGTCGACGGCCCGGCGATCCGCGCCGATTGTCTCGAATGCCGGCCGTTCACGCCGGCGCCGGTGGCAGCAGCCAATGCGCGGACAGGATGGCTGGCGGTGCTGGCGCGGTGGATCGGGCTGGGGTGACACGGCCGGAGCGGATGGAAGGAGACGTTGACGGTTCGCTTGCTCGATGCAAGAACCCGTTCGCGTTGAGGGCGCCCGGACTATGGCGCGGCCTTGCTTGATCGGCGACATGCTCTTGCGCAGGCAGGAGTCTAAGGTCTAACCGCATTGCCTTGCCGCCCTGGGCTCCTGCCTGCGCAGGAGCACATTAGCCAGTTTCCGGGCGTCCTTCTCCCATGCTCCTCGCCATCTTGCCCAAAGCTACGAGGGGGACCCGCCGGCCTGATCCCGCTCGCCATAAGAGGGCAGGGCGAGGCCGCGTGCGATGGCGAGCGCACGCAGGACGAAGCCGGCCAGCGCGGCGATCACGCCGGCGAGCGGGGCCGGCGTGCCGAGGCTGACGAGCAGCGCGTAAAGGCCGGCGGCGAGCGCGGCGGCGGTCACGTAGATTTCCGGCCGCAGCAGGATGGAGGGCTCGCCCGCCAGCAGATCGCGGATGATGCCGCCCACGCAGCCGGTGATGATGCCCATCAGCGCCGCGACCAGCGGGTGGACGCCGTAGCTCAGCGCCTTGGCGGTGCCGTAGACGGCGAAGGCGGCCAGCCCGACCGCGTCCAGCCAGTCGAGCGCGCGCAGGCTCCACAGGCGCGCGGGCGTGACCCACACGGCGAGCGCGGTGACGAGGCAGAGCATGGCGAAAAGCGGATCATGCACCCAGAAGACCGGCGCGCCGATCAGCAGATCGCGCACGGTGCCGCCGCCCACGCCGGTCGCCAGCGCGAAGAAGGCGAAAGTGACCAGCGTCTGCCGGATGCGCGCGGCGGCCAGCGCGCCGGACGCGGCAAAGACCAGCGTGCCCACGACGTTGAGCGCCATCAGGATCGAGCTGATCGGGACCGAAACATCCGCGGGAGCCATGGCCGGTGGTCTATCGCTGGCCGCCGGGACTGTCGAGGGCGGACGAAGAGGCTGCGGGCGGGGCCGGTGCGTTGCGCCGCGCCGCGAACAATGGGCAGGAACCCAGGGCGACAAACGAAGGTCGGCTTGACCGTGCGGGAACAGGGTGAGGTCCATCCGCCGCTCCTCCTTTGTGTGGAGCGCGATCGAAATGTGCCAAGTCGGCGCCGGATTTGTCTTGGCCGGATCAACCATCAGATATTTCTGCGCATGGGGAGCCAAGGCAGCGGAGGCGGGCGGTTCCCGCTTTTGTGGGAGCGCCGTTCTCGCTCGATTGTTCCGTGTTTCCTCCCCGCAGCGGGAGCCACGGGGTTTCTTGCCAATCAGCCCGTGATGGTCATCGGATGAACGGCTGGTCATTCATCGCTTATCCTCGCCCGTCTCATTGAGCATGGCCGGGCGGCGTGTCATGGTCGCGCCGCTCAACCCCCGGCGATCAGGAGGCCTGCATGTCCCTTTCCATTCTCGTTTTCTATGGCTCCTATCGCGAGACCCGCGCCGGAATTCGTCTCGCGGACTATGCGGTCGCGCAGCTTGGCGCGCGCGGTCATGCCGTCGAGCTGATCGACGCGCGGGCGGTGGGTCTGCCGATGCTCGACAAGCGCTACATGGACTATGCACCCGGCGAGGCGCCCGCAAACATGGAGACGCTGGCGCGCAAGCTCAAAGCCGCCGACGCCTTCGTGTTCATTACCGGCGAGTATAATTGGGGCATGCAGCCGGGGCTCAAGAACCTTATCGACCACTTCGGCAATGCCGAGCTGGCGCGGCGGCCGGCGGGGATCGTCAGCTACTCGGCGGGGCGGATGGCCGGGGCGCGCTCCAGCTCGGCCTGGCATCCGACTCTGACCAGCCTCGGCATCAACATCGTCCACAGCACGGTCGCGGTCGGCGGCATCACCGCCAGCCTCGACGAGAGCGGCACCCCGATCGGCGATGGCGGCGCCGCGCTGGCGCGGGCCTTCCCGGCGTTCATGGACGAGCTGGAATGGTGGGGGCGGGCGGTGAAGGCGGCGAAGGGAGAGGGGTAGGATGGGTCGGTCTTCAACAGTGAAAGCCTCTTTGCCCTTGGGCGCTGTCTGCTGTCATTCCTGACGGCCTGCAAAGGGCTTCTTTTAGCGCGTCCGGTGCTCACGGACCTATAGGCCGCTGCGCTCCGGAAGCACGCAAACCCACCATTGCGTCCTACGGTCGTCTGCGACTCCGGCTCATCATCTCCTGAATGGCGATCCGCCCTAGCGCGCGTCCGCTTCAGGTTGAGCCATGTCGTGCGCCTGCGAAAGCTGGAGGCGAAGGCGTGTGAGGGATTCTTTGCCGCCACGCGGTTCCTGCTTCGCAGGAGTATTGGGTCTATCTCATGCGGACGAGCATCCGGAAAATCTCGAAGGCCTGTTCGCCTTGGCCTTGAAATGACGCGCGGTCCGCGTTGGATACAGTGCCGCTAACATGTCTCGCCTGGGCTCGATATGAACCGGGCCTTTGGGGAGGCCTGCGCTCCTGCGCAGGCAGGAGCCCAGAGCGACACGGCACTGCGGCTGGGCCTTGCGCTCCTGCCCGCGCGGGAGCGCGGAGCCTCTATCGACCGAGAGCAGGCCTCCCATGATCCCGCGCGCGCAGCGGCGTCGGCGTGGTCCGCTTCCCCGCTTGTCGAAATTGTGCGGAAGGCGCCCGCTCCGCGCCTCAGATATGGATCGGCTTGCCGAGCACCGCCATCGCCGCTTCCTTGACCGCTTCATTGTGCGTCGGGTGGGCGTGGCAGGTGTAGGCGATATCCTCCGATGAGGCGCCGAACTCCATAGCCTGCGCCGCCTGCGCGATCATCGTGCCCGCCGGGCCTGCGATCATCCACACACCCAGCACCCGGTCGGTCGCCGCGTCGGCGATGACCTTGACGAAGCCGTCCGTGTCGCCGATCGCCTTGGCGCGGCTGTTGGCGAGCATCGGGAACTTGCCGACCTTGACCGGCCCCTTCTCCTTCGCCGCTTCCTCGGTAAGGCCGACGCCGGCAATCTCGGGGTGTGTGTAAACCACGCTTGGAATCACCGCATGGTTCACGATGCCGGTGAGGCCGGCGATATTCTCCGCCACCGCGACGCCCTCATCCTCTGCCTTGTGGGCGAGCATCGGGCCGGGGATCACGTCGCCGATCGCCCACACGCCGGGGACGCTGGTCGAGAAATCGGCGTTGGTCTCGATCTGGCCGCGCTGGTTGGGCGCGAGGCCGATCTTGTCCAGCCCCAGCCCCTCGGTATTCGGGCGGCGGCCGATGGCGACCAGCATCGCGTCAGCCTCGATCGTCTCGGCCGTGCCGCCGGCGGCCGGCTCGACGGTCACGGTCGCCTTCTTGCCCTTCACGGCCACGCCTGTCACCTTGGTCGCCGTCCGGATCTCGAAGCCCTGCCTGGCGAACAGCTTGGCCGCTTCCTTGCGCACCTCGCCGTCCATGCCGGGCAGGATCTGGTCGAGATATTCGATGACCGTCACCTTGGCGCCCAGCCGGCCCCAGACCGAACCCAGCTCCAGCCCGATGACGCCACCGCCGATGACGACGAGATGGCCCGGCACCTTCTTGAACGACAGCGCGCCGGTCGAATCGACGACGATGCCCTTGTCGTTGTCTACCGCCACGCCCGGTAGCGGGGTGACGCTGGAGCCGGTGGCGATGACGATGTTCTTCGCCGTCACGCTCTTGCCGGCAACGGTGACGGTGTGCGCGTCCTTGAAGGTGGCGAGGCCCTTGAGCCAGTCGACCTTGTTCTTCTTGAACAGATATTCGATGCCGCCGGTCAGCCCTTTGACCGCATCGTCCTTGTCGCCAAGCATGGCGGGCAGGTCGAGCGAGACCGCGCCGAGCTTGACGCCGTGGCGGGCCAGCGCGCCGCTGCTCGCCTCGTGGAACAGGCCGGAGGCGTTGAGCAGCACCTTGGAGGGGATGCAGCCGACATTGAGGCAGGTGCCGCCCAGCGTCGCGCGGCTCTCCGCGCAGGCGGTCCTGAGACCAAGCTGCGCGGCGCGGATCGCCGCCACATAGCCGCCCGGCCCGGCGCCGATCACGAGGACGTCATAGTCGAACTGGTCTGCCATCATATGCTCCACTACGCTGCCGGTCTGTGTTCCTGCAAAGGCAGGAACCCATTGTCAGGTCGCGATTGTCGGCCAGAGATCCAGCCAGTCGCGATTGGCCTCCTGAATCAGACGGATCTTCCAGGCCCGCTTCCATTTCTTCAACTGCAATTCCCGCTGCCGCGCCTCTTGCAGATCGTCATGCATCTCATACCAAACCAGATTTCGGCAATCATATCGCTTGCTGAAACCGTCGATCAAACCCTCGCGATGCTGATGGGCTCGCCGGACCAGATCGCTCGTTACGCCCAGATAGAGCGTTCCGTTGCGTCTGCTGGCCATCAGATAGACGAAGCCCCGTTTCGTGTCCTGCCTCCGCTTATGGGCTCCTGTCTGCGCATGAGCACAGCTTGCGCTTTGTCTCCTACAGGTCGATCAGCAGCCGCGTCGGGTCCTCGATGGCGTTCTTGAGCGCTACCAGGAACGTCACTGCCTCGCGGCCGTCGACCATGCGATGGTCGTAGCTCAGCGCCAGATACATCATCGGGCGGGCGACGATCTGGCCGTCCTTGACGACCGGGCGCTCCTCGATGCGGTGCAGGCCGAGCACGCCGGACTGCGGCGGATTGATGATCGGGGTCGACAGCAGGCTGCCGAACACGCCGCCGTTGGAGATGGTGAAGGTGCCACCCTTCATCTCCTCCATGGTGAGCGTGCCTTCCTTGGCCTTCTTGCCAAAGCCGGCGATGGTCTTTTCGATCTCGGCGATGCTCAGGCTTTCGGCATTGCGGATCACCGGCACGACGAGGCCGTTGGGCGCCGACACCGCGACCGAGATGTCGCAGAAATCATTATAGACGATCTCGTCGCCCTCGATCTGCGCGTTGACGCCGGGAATGTCCTTGAGCGCCATGCAGGCGGCCTTCACGAAGAAGCCCATGAAGCCCAGCCGCACGCCGTGCTTCTTCTCGAACAGATCCTTGTATTTGGTGCGCGCCTCGATGACGGCGGTCATGTCGACATCGTTGAAGGTGGTGAGGATCGCGGCGTTGTTCTGCGCTTCCTTGAGGCGTCTGGCGACGGTCTGGCGCAGCCGCGTCATCTTGACCCGCTCCTGCCGGCGCGATGGGCCTTCCGATGGCGCGGCCTCGCCGCCAGCCGGGGTGGCGGCAGGCGCGGCGGCGACGGCGGTGCCCGCCTCGATCGCGGCCATCACATCGTCCTTGGTGAGGCGGCCATCCTTGCCGGTGCCTGGGATCCGGCTCGGGTCCAGCCCATGCTCCAGCACCAGCCGGCGCACCGCCGGCGAGAGGGTGATGGAGCCGGCGTCCGGCTCGCTCGCGGGCGTGGAGGCGGCCGGAGCAGGCGCAGGTGTCGGCGGCGGGGCGGCCGGGGCCGTTGGGGCTGCCTCGGCCTTGGCCGGCGCCGGTGCGGCGCTGGCGGCCTTCGCGGCGGGCGCGCCGCCTGCCTCGACCGTGGCGATGACCGCGCCGACATTCACCGTATCGCCTTCCTTGGCGATCAGCTCGGCGATCACGCCGGCGACGGGCGAGGGCACTTCCACGGCGACCTTGTCGGTCTCCAGGCTGGCGATGGGTTCATCCACTGCAACGGCGTCGCCCGGCTTCTTGAGCCACTGACCGACGGTTGCCTCGGTCACGGATTCGCCCAGCGTGGGGACTTTGACTTCGGTGGCCATGTCTTTTCTCCTGGTGCCGCCCGTGGCGGGACTCAGCCTTTTTTCTGACGTTTGATTTCGGTGCGCACGCTATGGCCGAGGGCATCGGCGATGAGCGCACCCTGCTCGGCGAGGTGGCGCTTGGCAAGGCCCGTGGCGGGCGATGCGCTCGCCTTGCGCCCGGCATAGCGCGCGCGCATCGGTGCCTTGCCGGCCTGGTCGAGCGCTTCCTCGATGAATGGCTCCACGAAGAACCAGCCGCCATTGTTGCGCGGCTCCTCCTGACACCATACCACTTCTTCCAGCGCGGTCATCCGCTTGATGCGCGTGGCGAGCGCCTCGGTGGGGAAGGGGTAGAGCTGCTCGACGCGGACGATCTGGATGCCCTCGTCCTGCGCGGCGTCGCGGGCCTCGATAAGATCGTAGGCGACCTTGCCCGAGCAGAGGATCAGCTTGCGGGTCTGCGCGTCCGGCGCCGGGTTGGTATCCGAGAGCAGCCGCATGAAGTGCGTCTCGCCCAGAAAGTCCTGCGTCCGCGAGACGGCCAGCTTGTGCCGCAGCAGCGACTTGGGCGTCATGATGATGAGCGGCTTGCGGAACGGCCGCAGCATCTGCCGGCGCAGCAGATGGAAGTAGTTGGCCGGCGTCGTGCAGTTGGCGACCTGGATATTGCCCTCCGCGCAGAGCTGGAGGTAGCGCTCCAGCCGCGCCGACGAGTGCTCCGGCCCCTGCCCCTCATAGCCGTGCGGCAGCAGCAGCACGAGCCCGTTGGCGCGCAGCCACTTGGATTCGGACGAGGCGATATACTGGTCGATGACGATCTGCGCGCCGTTGGCGAAATCGCCGAACTGCGCCTCCCACAGCACCAGGCTCTTGGGGTCGGCCATGGCATAGCCATATTCGAAGCCGAGCACGCCATATTCGGAGAGCGGGCTGTCATACACCTCGAAATGGCCGTGCGGTACGGTGTTGAGCGGGATATATTTGCGCTCGGTCTCCTGGTCGATCCAGGCGGCGTGGCGCTGGCTGAAGGTGCCGCGTCCCGAATCCTGGCCGGAGAGGCGCACGCCATAGCCTTCCGAGAGCAGCGAGCCGAAGGCCAGAGCCTCGCCCGTTGCCCAGTCGAAATTCTCGCCGGTGCGGAACATCCCGGTCTTGGCGTCGAGCACGCGGCGCAGCGTCTTGTGAATATGGAGGTCGTCCGGCACCGTGGTCAGCGTGCGGCCGAGGCTCTCGAACAGCTTGGCGCTGATCGCGGTATCCACGTTCTGCCGCGTCGTCTCGGCATTGGCCGGTTGGTGCAGGCCGGACCAGCGGCCGGCGAACCAGTCCGCCTTGTTCGCCTTGTAGCTCTTCGCGGCCTCGAATTCCTCGTCGAGCAAAGCGACGAAGCCGTCGGTGGCCTCCTGCACGAAACTGTCGTCGATCACGCCCTCATCGCGCAGGCGGGCGCCGTAGATGGCGCTTACCGGCGGATGCGTCTTGATCTGCGCATACATGAGCGGCTGGGTGAAGCTCGGCTCGTCGCCCTCGTTGTGGCCGAACCGGCGGTAGCACCACATGTCGATCACGATGTCGCGGTGGAAGGTCTGGCGATAGTCGATCGCCAGCTTGCAGGCGAAGGTCACGGCTTCCGGATCGTCGCCGTTCACATGCAGGATCGGCGCCTGCACACCCTTCGCCACGTCGCTCGGATAAGGCGATGAGCGCGCGAACTGCGGGCTGGTGGTGAAGCCGATCTGGTTGTTGACGACGAAGTGGATGCAGCCGCCGGTATTGTAGCCGCGCACGCCCGAGAAGCCGAAGCATTCCCAGACGATGCCCTGCCCGGCGAAGGCCGCGTCGCCATGGATCAGCACGGGCAGCACCTGCTTGTGCTTGCCGGGACCGATATCGTCGCGGAAGAGCTGCTGCGCCCGCACCTTGCCGAGCACGACCGGATCGACCGTCTCCAGATGCGAGGGGTTGGGCACCAGGCTCATATGCACGTTGATGCCGTCGAACTCGCGGTCCGTGGAGGTGCCGAGGTGATATTTGACGTCGCCCGATCCGCCGACATCCTCCGGGTTGGCGGTGCCGCCGGAAAATTCGTGGAAGATGACGCGGAAACCCTTGGCCATCACATTGGCGAGCACGTTCAGCCGGCCGCGATGGGCCATGCCATAGACGATCTCGCGCACGCCATATTGGCCGCCATATTTGATGACGGCCTCCAGCGCCGGGATCATCGATTCGCCGCCGTCGAGGCCGAAGCGCTTGGTGCCAACATATTTGCGGCCCAGGAACTTCTCATATTGCTCGGCGTGGATCACCTTGGTGAGGATCGCCCGCTTGCCCTCGGCGGTGAAGATGATCTCCTTGTCCTTGCCCTCCATGCGGTCCTGGAGAAAGCGGCGCTCCTCCACGTCCGAAATGTGCATATATTCGAGGCCGACATTGCCGCAGTAATTGGCGCGCAATATCTGCACCACCTCGCGGATGGTCGCCCATTCGAGGCCGAGCGCGCCGCCGATATAGACCTTGCGATCGAGGTCGGCGCCCGAGAAGCCATGATATTCCGGCGTCAGGTCGGCCGGCAGTTCGCGCAGCGAAAGGCCGAGCGGATCGAGATTGGCCGCCAGATGGCCGCGCACGCGATAGGTGCGGATCAGCATCATCGCGCGGATCGAATCGCCCGCCGCGCGCGCGATGTCGGCCTCGGCGATCGGCGCGCCGGCCTTGGCGGCGGCTGCCTTGACCGCGACCTGCATCTGCGTCGGGTCGAGCGCGGCGGTGAGGTCGTCCGTCGCATCGAGCGGCCAGCCCTTGCGTGCCCAGCTCGGCCCCTGCTCGACCTCGGTCGTTCCCGTGAAATCCTGGTTCTGATAGCCCATGGCTCGATCCTCGCTTCGCCCCGCCGGATGATGGCTCGCGGCCGAATGATGACTGGCTGCTTCGTTCCGTGCCCGTCTTAGCGGCGGAGAATGAAGCCGTCCTTAACCACGCTTATCCCTTCAGCACGTCGAGCAGCGTCGTGCCCAGCTCCGAAGGGCTGGCCGCAACCCGGATGCCAGCGGCCTCCATCGCCGCGATCTTGTCCTCCGCGCCGCCCTGGCCGCCCGAGACGATGGCACCGGCATGGCCCATGCGCCGGCCGGGAGGGGCAGTGCGGCCAGCGATGAAGCCGGCCATCGGCTTCTTGCGGCCGCGCCTGGCCTCGTCGATCAGGAACTGCGCCGCCTGCTCCTCGGCATTGCCGCCGATCTCGCCGATCATGATGATGCTCTCGGTCTCGTCGTCGGCGAGGAACAGCTCCAGCACGTCGATGAAGTTGGTGCCGTTGACCGGATCGCCGCCGATGCCGACCGCCGTGGTCTGGCCGAGGCCGGCGTTGGTGGTCTGGAACACCGCCTCATAAGTGAGCGTGCCCGAGCGCGAGACGACGCCGACCGAGCCCTTCTTGAAGATGGAGCCGGGCATGATGCCGATCTTGCACTCGTTGGGCGTCAGCACGCCGGGGCAATTGGGGCCGATCAGGCGCGACTTGCTGCCCGAGAGCGCGCGCTTGACCCGCACCATGTCGAGCACCGGGATGCCTTCCGTGATGGCGACGATCAGCGGCACCTGCGCGTCGATCGCCTCCAGGATGGAGTCGGCCGCGAAGGGCGGCGGCACATAGATGACGGACGCGGTCGCCCCGGTCTTCGCCACCGCTTCGTCCACCGTGTCGAACACCGGCAGGCCGATGTGGCTGGTGCCGCCCTTGCCGGGCGTGACGCCGCCGACCATCTGCGTGCCATAGGCTAGCGCCTGCTCGGTGTGGAACGTGCCAGTCGCACCCGTCATGCCCTGGGTGATGACCTTGGTAGTCTTGTCGACGAGGATGCTCATTGGGAGGCCCGGTCCTTTTCATCGTCGCCCCGGCGAAGGCCGGGGTCCATTGCTACGCGAGCGTTGGGGAAAGATCCTGCCAACCGGGATTCATCTCCACGATCCGGCGGATCTTCCAGGCCCTTCGCCACTCCTTCATCTGCTTCTCGCGGACGATCGCTTCTTCGATCCGATCATACGCTTCGAACCAGACCAACAATTTGCACCCGTATCGCTTGGTAAATCCGTTAATGACACCCTCGCGATGTTCCCAGGCGCGCTTTAACAGGTTGCTGGTTACGCCAATGTAGAGCGTGCCGTTCGGCCTGCTCGCCATGATGTAGACGTAACCGCGTTTCTCCAACTTTCCTCACCGCGTCATACCGGCGAAGGCCGGTATCCAGGCCCAACAGGGCGGATGGACCCCGGCCTGCGCCGGGGTGACGGTTGAGTGTTTCACGCCAGGCTTGGGTCGAGACCCTTGCACGCCACCAGCAGTTCCTTCACCGCCTCGACGCTCTTCTGGAGGTTGGCCTTGGCCTCATCGTCCAGCGCGATCTCGACGACCTGCTCGACACCGCCCGCGCCGAGGATGACCGGCACGCCGACATAGAGGCCCTTCACCCCATAAGGACCGTCGACATGGGCGGCGCAGGGGAGGAGGCGCTTCTGGTCGTAGAGATAGGCTTCCGCCATCGCGATGCCGCTGGTCGCGGGCGCGTAGAAGGCCGAGCCGGTCTTGAGCAGGCCGACGATCTCGCCGCCGCCCGAGCGGGTGCGCTGCACGATGGCGTCGATGCGCTCCCTGGTCGAGCGGCCCTGCTTGATGAGGTCGGGCACCGGGATGCCGGCGACGGTCGAATATTGCACGACCGGCACCATGGTGTCGCCATGGCCGCCGAGCACGAAGCTGTTCACATCCTTCACCGAAACCTTGAACTCGTCGGCGAGGAAGTGGCTGAACCGCGCCGAATCGAGCACGCCCGCCATGCCGACGACCTTGTTGGTCGGCAGGCCGGAGAATTCGCGCAGCGCCCACACCATCGCGTCGAGCGGGTTGGTGATGCAGATGACGAAAGCGTCGGGGGCGTTGTTTTTGATACCCTCGCCGACGGCTTTCATGACCTTCAGGTTGATGCCGAGCAGGTCGTCGCGGCTCATGCCCGGCTTGCGGGCGACGCCGGCGGTGACGATGATGACGTCCGCACCTGCGATATCGGCATAATCGTTGGTGCCGGTGATGGTCGCGTCGAAGCCCTCGACGGGGCCGCACTGGGAGAGATCGAGCGCCTTGCCCTGCGGCACGCCCTCGACCACGTCGAACAGAACGACGTCGCCAAGCCCCTTGAGCGCGGCCAGATGGGCGAGCGTTCCACCGATATTGCCTGCGCCGATAAGTGCGATCTTCTTGCGAGCCATGCGCCTTGTCTCCTCCACGGATAGTCGGGATGGCCGCACGCCTTAAGCTCAATTCGTAAACGGTTCAATGTCATTGACGGCGATCTTGCGGTAATTATCTGCAATTAGTTCGCAATATCAATAATGACTCCCGAAAGAGCGTGGATTACCCTTTCGCGAGCGCTTTGGGAGAGGCTCGTCAGCCCTCGACGCGGGGAGCAAGGCCCCCGCGCGTCCTGTTCAATGCCGGAATTCCATGACGGGCCGTCGACAGGCGCCGCGATTCGCGCGCCGCCCAAGGCGGCCTCAGCGCTTCTTCTGCCAGGTGAAGAAGGCCGACATCACATAGTTCCACACCACGCTCACCGTGATCCCCGCCAGCGCGGACAGCGCCCAGTAGGAGCGATGCGAGAACAGCCAGTCGGCCACGCCGACATTGGCCGCCGCGCCGAACGCACAGACGAGGTTGAAGCTCACCCAGCCGCGCACCAACCCCCAGCCGGTCAGCCGCTTGTCGCGGTAGGTGAACATGTTGTTGAGGAAGAAGTTGCTGGAGATGGCCACCAGCGTTGCCGCCGTCTGCGCCGTACCGAACGGCTGGCCGAGCAGCTTGAACAGCAGCGTAAGCACCGTGAAATGCACCACCACGCCGAATCCGCCGACCATGGCGAAGCTGAGGAAGCGTACCGGGATGAGGTGCCCCACCATCTTGTCCATGAGCAGCTGGACATATTCCCACAGCACTAGGCTATCGAGCTTGCTCTCGCCATATTGGCGGGTGCGGAAGGTATAGGGCACTTCCGCCACGCGCAGCGGCACCGGCGCGCTCGCCGCGATGTCGAGCAATATCTTGAAGCCCACGGTGGAAAGGTGCGGCAACGAGCGCATGAAGGCATCGCGGCGCATCATCATGAACCCGCTCATCGGGTCCGAGATCGGCGTCTTGGTGAGGTGCAGCGCCAGCTTCGTCGCGAAACGGCTCATCTTCTGCCGGCTCTCGCTCCATTCGCCCATGCCGCCGCCTTCGACATAGCGGCTGCCCACGACCAGATCGACATCGTCCCGCCGGATGCGCTCGTACATCGCGGCGAGGATGGTCTCGTCATGCTGGAGGTCTGCGTCCATGATCGCCACATAGGGCGCGGCGGTCGCCAATATGCCTTCCACGCAGGCGCTGGAGAGGCCGCGCCGGCCATAGCGCTGGAGCACGCGCACGCGCGGATCGGCCAGCGCGAGGGCGCGGGCCGCCGCTGCCGTCTCGTCCGGCGAATCGTCGTCGACGAAGACGATCTCCCACGCGATGCCGGGCAGGGCCTTGCCGACCAGTTCGACGAGCAGCGGCACGTTCTGCCGCTCGTTGAAGGTCGGCACAACGATGGCGAGTTGGGCGGGGAGCATCATGCCGGTCAAGGGATCATCCGTCTGTCAGGGCGCGCTATCAGGGTGCGTTATCGGGCTCTGGGCGCTTGCGGTAGAGTTGGGCGGTCAGGGCGTAATAGCCCGGCTTGACTAAAATTTCGCTGCCAAGCCAGCCGGCGTCGGCGAGCCGGGGCGCGAGCGCCGGTGTGGCGGCCGGTGCTGGCGCCAGCGCGGTGCTGTCGACCAGACGCAGGTCCGGGTAGCTCTTGAGGTCGACGCGGTTGACCAGCAGCGTCCGGTAAGGCGCGAGCGCGCTCAGCGGCTCCGGCTTGCCCAGCGGCTGGCCGAAGCGCAGGTGCGTCGCAGAGCGGCCATCCGGGCTGAGCAGCCATTGGTCGAGCGCGCGCCCGTGTGCCCAGCTCAGCGGAAAGCCCGCCCAGCCCCAGCGCTCGCCGGCATGGAGGATGGCGGTGCCCGGCCCGGCCCGCGCCAGCAGCGCCTCCAATGTGCGCGAGGGACCGTGGATGAACAGCTCGGCACGCGAGAGGAACCAGGCCTGCCCCCAGACGGCGCCGATGCCGGTCAGCGCCAGTGCGCCGAGCCGGACGAGGCGGGCGCTCTTGCCGGCCGGTGCGAGCAGGCCGTCCGCGCAAAGTGCCAGCAGCACCGCGAGCGGCGGCATCATCCAGATATTATAGCGCGGCGAGATGGTGTTGAAGCCGCTGAGAACGAAGGCGGCGGCCACCACCACAACGAAGCCGGCGAGCAGGGCGAGCGCCATGCCCGAAGCCGGCTCGTGCCGCACGGCGAGGCCGCGGCGGGCGAACAGGCCGGCAAGGCCGATGGCGCCGAGCACGAGCAGCAGCAGGGTGCCGGCGAAGAACAGGACGGCGATGGCGGGATTGACCATCCACTGGACATTGCCGAGCGTCTGGCCGGCAAAGGCGGCGATGGCGCCAAAGCCGGGGGCGGCGGGCGGCAGATCGCTGTTGGTGATGGAGGACGCCCCGGTGATGAACGGCAGCAGGCCGAGACAGAGGAGCAGGAACAGTCCGTAGCCCAGGACGGCGCGAACGGCGGTGCGCACCGTCGGCGCGTCGATGAACGCGGCCACGAACAGCGCGGAGGTCGCCACCACGCCGAAGAAATGCGTATAGGCGCTGGCCAGGCCGAGCAGCAGGAACAGCGCCAGCCGCCGGGGCCGCGCGGCCACCTCGCCGCGGACCAGCAGCGCCACCTGCGCGCAGGTGATCGCCAGGAACAGCGGATAGGCGCGGATCTCGACTGCGATGTCGATCACCTTGGGCGAGAGGACCAGGAACAGCCCCGCCAGCAGCGCGCTGCGCGGGCCGAACCGGCGGGCCATGGCGGCCATCAGGAGGAGGATACCGCCCGCCACCATGGCGGCATGGTAGAACCGCATCGCCAGCACGCTGCCGCCCGAGAGGCGCCAGGCCGGCATGTCGAGCAGGTAACTGAGCGGCGGCATGCGGTCGGACGGCACGCCGAACGGCATGGTGAGCGTGCCGGCCAGCCAGCCCATCAGCGGGCCGGGCGTCAGTGTCATGCCGGAAAGCTGGGTGCTTTCGTCCACCCAGACGTTTTGCGCCTGCGCAAAGACGATCGCGCCGACCGCGAGGATGAGCAGCACCAGCGCCACGGCGAACCGGAAGCGCCAGATCGTCTTGTCGCCTTGTCCCACGTCGCTCCCTATCTGCCCGTCTGCTATTCTGGCTTGCATCCCGGATAGGCCGGTCCTGACCTACACATTCGGGCCGGCTTGTCGCGCGGCTTTATCCGATTGGTCCTAATATTGCGTCAAGCTGCGTGTGCGCCGTGACCAAGCGCCAGATAATCCAGCGATTGCATCTCCATCAGGCGCGAGACGGTACGCTCGAATTCGAACCGGCCGTCGCCCTCCGGATAGAGATCGGCCGGCTCTGCGTCGGCCCCGGCGATGAGCTTCACCTTATGCTCGTAGAGAGCGTCGATCAGCGTCACGAACCGCGCCGCCTCGTTGCGCTTCTCCGGCCCCAGCACCGGGATGCCCACGATGATGACGGCGTGGAAACGCCGGGCGATGGCGAGATAGTCGCTCGCGCCGCGCGCCTCCCCGCACAGCCGCTTGAAGGAAAAGACGGCGACGCCCTTGAGCGATTTGGGCACGTGCAGCGTGCGCCCGCCGGGGATCGCCAGTTCCTCGCTTGGCACATGCGCGCTGTCCTCGGGCGGATAGTCGGTGAGGCGGAAGAAAATCTCCCGCAGCGCGGCCGTGGTCGCCTCGCCATTGGGCGTGTGCCAGGTGCCCGCATCGCCCAGCCGGTCGAGCCGGTAGTCGGTCGGACCATTGAGCGGCAGCACGTCCAGCCGCTCCTTGAGCAGCGCGATGAAGGGCAGGAACAGCTCGCGGTTCAGCCCGTCCTTGTAGAGATCGTCCGGCGCGCGGTTGGAGGTGGCGACCAGCGTCACCCCGGCATCGAGCAGGGCGGTAAACAGGCGCGACATGATCGCCGCGTCCGCCATGTTGTTGACCACCATCTCGTCGAACAGCAGCACCCGCACGTCCGCCGCGATGGCGCTGGCGACGGGCGGAATCGGGTCGCCGCTCTCGCTCTCGCGCGCCGTGCGCAGGCGGGCGTGCACGTCCAGCATGAACTCGTGGAAATGGGTGCGCCGCCTGGCCGTGCCTTCCAGGCAATCGCGCAGCAGGTCCATCAGCATCGACTTGCCGCGCCCGACACCGCCCCACATATAGACGCCGCGCACCGGCTCGGGCGACTTGCGCAGCATCCGCCAGAGCACCGATCCGCGCCGAGGCGCCGCCTCCAGTTCCTCCTGCAAGCGGGTGAGGCGCAGCGCCGCCGCCCGCTGGTCCGCGTCGGGCGTCAACTCGCTGGCCGCGACCAGCGCATCGTAGCGGGCGATGACGGTGGTCACGCCGCCCGGGGATATCGGCGATGAGGCATGAGCGCCGCCGGCGGCGGCACGCGGCTGCGCATCAGATGGACCGCTCGACCATCATCTTCTTGGTTTCGGCGATCGCCTTGGCCGGGTTCAGCCCCTTGGGGCAGACGTTGGAGCAGTTCATGATGGTGTGGCAGCGATAGAGCCGGAAGGGATCCTCCAGATCGTCCAGCCGCTCGCCGGTATATTCGTCGCGGCTGTCCGCCAGCCAGCGATAGGCTTGCAGCAGGATCGCCGGGCCGAGGAACTTGTCCGAATTCCACCAGTAGCTCGGGCAGCTCGTCGAGCAGCAGGCGCACAGGATGCACTCGTAGAGCCCGTCCAGCTTGGCGCGGTCCTCCGGGCTTTGCAGCCGCTCCTTGCCGCTGGGCGGCGGCGTCACCGTTTGCAGCCAGGGCTTGATGGAGCTGTATTGCGCGTAGAAATGGGTGAAGTCCGGCACGAGGTCCTTGATGACCTCCATGTGCGGCAGCGGGGTGATGCGCACCTCGCCCTTGCAGTCCTCGATTGCGGTGGTGCAGGCGAGGCCGTTCTTGCCGTTGATGTTCATCGCGCAGGAACCGCAAATCCCCTCACGGCACGAGCGGCGGAAAGTGAGCGACGAATCCTGCTCGCCCTTCATCTTGATGAGCGCGTCCAGCACCATCGGGCCGCACTCGTCCAGGTCGATCTCGAACGTGTCGTAGCGCGGGTTCTCGCCCGAATCGGGATCGTAGCGATAGACCTTGAAGCTCTTGACGTGCTCGGCATCATCGGCGGCCTTGTGAACCGCGCCCTTCTTGCGCACGACACTGTTGGCGGGGAGAGTAAATTCGGCCATCGCGACACATCCCTGGCATGGCGCGCGGCAGACGGCGCGTCGTATGATGGGGGGCGTCCTAGCGCGTCGCTCCCGCCGGCTCAAGGGGCGAGACCGGGGGAAACGGGCTTTTGGCGCGGGTGTGGCATCCTTTTGGGCGCATGGAGGGTTTTGGTGCCATGACGAAAAGCCTGTTCATCACCAATCCGCGCAGCGGCAGCTATGACGAGGCGCTGGTCGCCGAGCTGGAAGCATTGTTCGCCGATGCCGGCCAGCCGATCGGCCGCACGCTGGCGCTGGGCGAGGAGGATCTGCCGGGCGCGGAGGCGGCGCGGGCCGAGGGGCTGGACCTCATCGTCATCCTCAGCGGCGACGGCTCGATCAGCGCGGCGGCCGATGCGCTGGCGGGCTGGGAGGGCACGCTGCTCGTACTGCCCGGCGGCACCATGAACCTGCTCTGCGGCGCGCTCCACGGCGACCGGACCGCGCCGGATATCGTGCGGGCCTGGCTGGCGGGCGAAGGCAAGCGGCTGCGTGCGCCGATGATCCGCGCGGGCGATATCACCGCTTATGCCGGCATCGTCGCCGGGCCGACTGCGCTGTGGGGCGATGTGCGGGAGGATATGCGCAATCTCGATCTCGCCGCGCTCGCCGGCAGCGTGCCCCGCGCGCTGGGCGCCACGCTGGACGAATCGGGCGTGCGTATCGCGGGACAGGAAGCGCAGTTCCCGGCCATCTATCTGGAGCCCTCAGACGGGGGAATCGAAGCTTATGGCATCCTCGCCGCCAGCGCGGCGGACCTGTTCAAGCACGGCCTCGCCTGGTTGCAGGGCGACTTCCGCGAAGGCCCATCCGAGCGGCTGGGCAGCCACAAGGCGCTGGTGCTGGAAGCGACGCACGGCCGGATCGACATGCTGGTCGACGGCGAGAAGCGGACGCTGCGCGGCAAGCTCGACGCGCGGCTGGAGCCGTCCGCCGTGTGGTTCCATGCGGCGCAGGGCGCGGTGCTCTGGCGGTAGCGCTCATTGCGCTCCTGCTTTGGCAGGAGCACGGACGGTCGGAGAAGCGGCTTCTCGCATACCCACCCCGTGCAATCCCGCTTCCCACCCGGCGGTCCGCCTGCTTAAAAGGCGGCCATGATCCACCTTCGCCCGCCGCGTGTCGCCGCGCTTCTCGCGCTTTTGCTGGCGGGCGCATCCGCCGCCGTCGCCGCCCCGGCTGATCCTGCCGACCCGAACCTGCCGCGTCTGCGCAAGCTGCTCGCGCAGACCCCGCTGATCGACGGGCACAACGACTGGCCCGGCATGCTCGCCCTGCGCGCTGGCGACGCCCGCTGGACGATGGACCTGCGCCGTCTCGACCCCGTGACCTACGATACCGACATCGAGCGGCTGCGCCTCGGCATGGTCGGCGGGCAGTTCTGGTCGGTCTATGTCCCGGCCGAGCTGCCGCCGGTCGAGCAGGTTCGCCGCACGCTCGACCAGCTCGATCTCGTCAAATCCATCGTCGCCCGCTCCCCGGAAAGCTTCACCTTGGCCCGCACCGCCGCGGACGTTCGCGCCGCGCACAAGGCGGGCCGCATCGCCTCGCTGATCGGCGTGGAGGGCGGCGGCCAGATCGACGAAAGTTTCGCCGTGCTGCGGACCTATGCCGCGCTTGGTGCGCGCTATCTTACGCTCACCCACAGCAAGACGACCGACTGGGCGGATAGCGCTACCGATAATCCCCGCCATGACGGGCTGACGCCGTTCGGCGTGGCGGTGGTGCACGAGCTGAACCGCCTCGGCATGCTGGTCGATCTCGCCCATGTCAGCGAGGGGACGATGCTGGATGCGCTGGCCGCCAGCAAGGCGCCGGTCATCTTCTCCCATTCCAGCGCGCGGGCCTTGTGCGATCATCCCCGCAACGTGTCGGACGCGGTGCTGCGCAAGGTGGCGGAGAATGGCGGCGTGGTGATGGTCGCCTTCGCGCCCAATTACATCTCCGAGGCGCGGCGGGTGTGGGGCGTCGAGCAGGGCGCGCAGCAGGCGCTCTACAACCAGCCGCCCTTGAACGGGCTCTATATCGGCCAGCCCGAGCGGGCGAAGGCGGCGATGGACGTGTGGCTCAGGGATCATCCCGAGCCCAAGGTGACGGTGCAGATGGTGGCCGACCATATCGACCATATCGCCAAGGTCGCCGGGCACGATCATGTCGGCCTCGGCGGCGATTATGACGGCCTGCCCGCGCTGCCGGAGGGTATGGAGGGTGTCGAGAGCTATCCGCCGCTGCTTCTTGAACTGATGAAGCGCGGCTGGAGCGACGCGGATATCGCCAGGTTGGCCGGCGGCAACATCCTGCGCGTGATGGCGCAGGCGGAGAAGGTGGCGGCGAGCATGGCGAACGAGCTGCCCGCCACCGCGACAATCCGGGCGCTCGACGGGGCGGAGGCGGCACCATGACCCGGCCGCCCGACCCGGCGCTGGCAGCGGATATCGCCCGTGTCGCTACCCTGCGCGGCAGCTTCCGGCTCCGCTCCGGGCAGATTGCCGATACCTATTTCGACAAATATCGCTTCGAGGGCGATCCCGCCCTGTTGCGCCGCGTCGCCGACGCCATGCTCGCCTTGGTGCCGCCCGAGACGGAGGTGCTCGCCGGGCTGGAGCTGGGCGGCGTGCCGATCGCCACCGCCATGGCGCTCGGCTCGGGCCTGCCGGCGGTGTTCGTGCGCAAGCAGGCGAAAAGCTACGGCACCTGCCTAGCGGTCGAGGGCGGGGACGTGACCGGCCGGCGCGTGCTGCTGGTCGAGGATGTCATCACCACCGGCGGGGCGGTCGCCGACGCCGCCGCGCTCGTCCGCGCCGCCGGGGCGCAAATCGTCGGCGTGGTCTGCGCGATCTGGCGCGGCGAGGGGGCTCCGCATATCGCCGGCCTGCCCGATCTGCCGGTGCGTGCGGCCCTGACGCGGGCGGACCTCGCCGGCGGATAGGGCGCTCGCGGCCGGGAACGGCCTTCGCGGCCAGGGGTTCTTCGCACAGGGGTTGCACAGAAAGAGGGGGCTGCGAAGAAAGGATGAGCGATGAACCCGAACTTTCTCTGGCTGCCGCTGATCGCGGCCGGTGCGCTGGCCCTGTCAGGCTGTTCCACAGTGCGCGGCGCCGGGATCGGCGCGGCGGTTGGCGCCGGTGCGGCGGCCGTGACCGATCATGACGTCAAGGACGGAGCCGTGATCGGCGCCGGCGTGGGCGCCGTGGCCGGCACCGTGGCGGATTGATCCAGCCGCACGCGATATGAACGGAGAGATGTTCTTCGGAACGGCGCCGTGTTCCTGCGCAGGCAGGAGCCCAGGGCGGCAAGGACCCTCGGCTGGACCTTGGACTCCTGCCTTCGCGGGAGAACAAGCTTAGCCGTGTCGATCCGCCGGGCGCGGCGGCTCAATGTGCGTGATGTGCTCCGGCCAGCGCCTCGATCACGTCCTCCAGCCGCGCCGGATCGCCGATGGCGATGACGTTGCCGTCGCAGGCGTCGGTCAGCGGCTCGCCGGACCAGTCGCACATGTGGCCGCCCGCGCCCTCCACGATCGGCACCAGCGCGGCATAATCGTAGAGCTGGAGGCCGGCCTCGACCACGATGTCGATATGGCCGCTCGCCAGCAGTCCGTAATTGTAGCAGTCGCCGCCATAGACCGGCCCCTGTCGCGCCTGCCCGCCCGAGACGGCCGCCACCAGCCCGAGATAATGTTCGCCTTCATGCGCGTCGAACAGGTGCGGGCTGGTGGTGGCGATCTGCGCGCCGAGCAGAGTGCGGCAGGCGCGCGTGCGGGCGGGCTTGCCGTTGAAGGTCGTCGCCTGCCCTATCGCGCCCACCCAGCGCTCGCCGCTGATCGGCTGGTCGATGATGCCGAGCACCGGCCAGCCGTCCTGCATCAGCGCGATCAGCGTGCCGAAGATCGGCCGGCCCACGATGAAGCTGCGCGTGCCGTCGATGGGATCGAGCACCCATTGCCGCGCGGCGCCCTCGCGCGTCGTGCCATATTCCTCGCCCACCACGCCGTCGCGCGGCCGCTCGGCGTCGAGCAGCGCGCGCATCGCCCGTTCGGCAGCGCGGTCGGCCTCCGTCACGGGGGAGGCGTCGGCCTTGTCCTCGATGGCATAGGGCGCGCGGAAGAAAGGGCGGATCGCGGCCCCCGCCGCGTCGGCGAGGCGGTGCGCGAGGGCGATATCGTCGGTGAGGCTCATGCGCGCCTCATGCCGGAGCGCGCCGCGCCTGCCTAGAGGCTTTTCAGAATGCTGTCCGGTTCGAGATACTGCGGGTGGCATCGCCCTTCAACGCGGGGTTTTGAGGGGCAAAACGACCGCCATGCCAGCCCGGCGGATACGCATGCGGGGGACTCGATGCAGGGTTTCGCTGTAGGATAGTCTTGCCACCCCGCCGAAAAGGGTGCTGCCATGCCCGTCCGCCCCGCGATCATCCCCAGCCTCGTCTATGCCGACGCGCCGCGCGCCATCGCTTTCCTGTGCAATGCCTTCGGCTTCACACGCCACCTCGTCCATGCCGAGGGCGGCATCGTCCTGCATGCGCAATTGCTGCTGGAGGAAACCATGGTGATGCTCTCCTCCGCCCGCCCGGACTCCTACGAGCGTTTCGGTCTGGTGCCGATCGGCGAGACCGGCGGCCGCTCGGCGCTGTGCATCTATGTCGTGCTCGACGATCCCGACGCGCACCACGCGCAGGCGAAGGCAGCCGGCGCGGCCATCATCGCATCACCCCACGACAATGCCCATGGCGGTCGCAGCTATGAGGCACGGGATTGCGAGGGCATCGTCTGGTCTTTCGGCAGCTACGATCCGTTTGCGGGGTGAGGTCTGCGCTAAAGACCCCGCCCATCGCGCCGTCCTAAGCGGGAACCGGAACGGGGAACGGCATGCGCCTTCTGATGTGGATCCTCACCATCGCCTTCGCGCTCGCGGGCCTTGCCCTGTGGGTCGATGGCGGCTTTCCGGGCGCGGAGGCGGTGGCGGGCGTGCTCGGCCTGCTGGCGCTGCTCGCCTGCCCGTTCTTCTGGGCGCGGCCGGACGGTCTCGTGCCCGAGGAGATTTCGCCGCCCGGCAAGCGCCGGCTGATGCTCGGTCTTGCGCTGCTGCTCGCCAGCCCGCTGATCCTGCCCTGGCAGCTCTGGTTCTGAAACGCGGTTGGCGCGGGAGCCCGCGCCCCCTATTGAGGGGCGATGCCCGAGCTTCCCGAAGTCGAAACCACCGTCGCCGGCCTGCGCACCGTGCTGGCGGACGCGCGCCTCACCCTGGTCGAGCCGCGCCGTGCTGACCTGCGCTTCCCCTTCCCGGCGGACCTGCGCCAGCGCCTCACCGGCGCCACCGTCACCGGCCTTGGCCGCCGCGCCAAATATGGGTTGATCGAGACGGATCGCGGCGACACCATGATCTTCCACCTCGGCATGTCCGGCCGCTGGCGGATCGACCCGGCGGACATCGGCAAGCACGATCATCTGCTGGTCGAGACGGAGCGCCACCGCCTCGCCCTGCACGATCCGCGCCGCTTCGGCTTCGTCCACCTCGTCGAGAGCGCGGGGCTCGCCGCCTATCCCGCCTTCGCCGCGCTGGGGCCGGAGCCGCTGGGCGACGCCTTCACCGCCGATCATCTCGCCCGCGCGCTCGCCGGCCGGGTCGCGCCGATCAAGGCGATGCTGCTCGACCAGCACATCGTCGCCGGCCTCGGCAACATCTATGTGTGCGAGGCGCTCAACATCGCCGGCATCGCGCCGACGCGGGAGGCGGGGCGGATCGGCAAGGCGCGGCTGGCGCGGCTGGTCGATGCGATCCGCACGGTGCTGCGCGCAGCGATCGCGGCGGGCGGCTCCACCCTGCGCGACTATGCCCGGCCCAACGGTGAACTCGGCTATTTCGCCAAGGACTGGCGCGTCTACGGCTGCGAGGGGGAAACCTGCCCGTGCGGCGGCACCGTGCGCCGCCGGGTCGATTCGGGCCGCTCGACCTTCTATTGCCCAAGCTGCCAGAGGTAGGCCGCCCCGGCGGGAGAGACGCATATGACGACGACCCTGTCCAGCCCAACACGCGCCGCCGCCGCCCTGGTGGCGCTGGTTGGCCTCGCCGGCCTCGGCATCCGCTTCGGCGCCTCGCTGGACCTGACCGGGGCACCCGGCGCGGCGCTGTGGGCGATGCTGCGCTTCTTCACCATCATCGCCAATGCCCTGACGGTGCTGGTCATGGCGGGCGTGGCGCTCGGCAATGGCCCCGCGGCGCGGCCGCGCGTGCTCGGCTGCATCACCCTCATCATGCTGCTCGTCGGCGTCGTCTATGCGCTGCTGCTGCGCGATATCGTGGAGCTGGGCAGCGGCGCTTACACCGCCAACATCCTCCTCCATTATGTGATGCCGCCGCTCACGCTCGCCTTTTGGCTGCTGTTCGCGCCCAAGGGCGGCCTGTCGTGGGGCGATCCGGTGCGCTGGGCGCTGCTGCCGCTCGCTTACCTGCCCTATGCGCTCGCCCGCGCGGCGGAGGACGGGCGCTACGCCTATCCGTTCATCGACGTGGACCGGCTCGGCTGGGCGCAGGTATTGGTGAATGCGCTGGGCATCGCGACGGGCTTCCTGCTCGCCGGCTTCGTGCTGGTGTGGCTCGACCGGCGCATGGGGCGGAGTTGATCGCGTAGTCGGGACAGCGCTTGGCGCGTCTCGACTTCACTCGACAGGAGCGGAAAGAAGGTCAGCTACTCAGGCACGGTTCCTGCCCAACCTTGTGCCCCTGCGAAGGCAGGAGTCCAGGGCGGCAAGACACCTCGGCCGGGTCCTGGGCTCCTGCCTTCGCAGGAGCACAAATGTACGTAAGCGCCGGGGTGTCTCCTTGTGGCGTAGGAACCTCCGCCTGTCCCCCTCACAGCGGCGCGCAGGCTCGCTCCAGCCATGCCTTCGCCTCGCCCTCAAGCTGCGGCCCGACGATCGCCAGCGTCTTCGCGTGATAGGCGTCCACCCACGCCCGCTCCTCGCCGGTCAGCATATCCACGGCGATCAGCGCGCGGTCGAGCGGTGCATGGCTCAGCGTCTCGAAGCCGAGGAAGGGCTTCTCCGCTCCCGCGATCTCGCGCGCCACCACCAGCACCAGATTCTCGATGCGGATGCCGTAGGCGCCGGTCCTGTAATAGCCCGGCTCGTTGGAGAGGATCATGCCCGCCTGCAACGGCTCGTCGCCGCCGCCGAAGGTGGCGATGCGCTGTGGCCCCTCATGCACGGAGAGGAAGCTGCCGACGCCGTGGCCGGTGCCGTGGGCATAATCCAGCCCCTGCGCCCAGAGGAACTGCCGCGCCAGCACATCGAGCTGGCTGCCGCGTGTGCCGGCGGGGAACTGCGCGCTAGCGAGCGCGATATGGCCCTTGAGCACCAGCGTGAAGTCGCGCCGCATCGCGTCGGTCGGCGTGCCGATCGCCATGGTGCGGGTGATATCGGTCGTCCCGTCGCGATACTGCCCGCCCGAATCGACCAGCAGCAGCGTGCCGCTCTCCACCGCGCGGCTGGTTTCCTCGCTCGCCTTGTAGTGGACGATGGCGCCGTTCGGCCCCGAGCCGGCGATGGTATCGAAGCTCAGATCGACCAGCGCGCCGGTCTCCTCGCGGAAGCGCTGGAGGCGGTCGGCCACGCTCAGCTCGGTCTCGCTGCCCTTCGGCCCTTCCACCGAAAGCCAGTGGAGGAAGCGGGAGAGCGCCGCCCCGTCGCGCGCCTGCGCGGCCTTGTGGCCAGCAATCTCGGTGGCGTTCTTGACCGCCTTGGGCAGCACGGCGGGGTCGCGCAGCGAGCGGATGGTCACGCCGGCCTCGTCCAGCGCCTCGAAGATCGCGGCGACCGCCCGCTCGGGGTCGACCGCCACTGTCTGCCCGGCGAGGTCGTGCAGCGCGGCGGTGAACTCGGTGCGGTCGCGGATCGTCACCGCATTGCCGAGATGGGCGCGCACGTCCGCGTCGATCTTGGCGGGGTCGACGAACAATTCCGCCCGCCCATCGGCATGGAGCAATGCATAAGCGAGCGCGACCGGCGTGCGGGAGACGTCCGCGCCGCGAATGTTGAAGGTCCAGGCGATCGAATCGAGCGCGGTCAGCACCGTCGCGTCCAGCCCTTCGGCCTGCAACCACGCGATCATGTCCGCGCGCTTGGCGGCGCTGGCCTTGCCGGCGTAGCGCTCCTCATGCGGCACCAGATGCGCCTTGCTCGGCTCGGGCCGGTCGGCCCACACCGCGTCGACCGGGTTGGTCTCCACCGGCACGAGGCTGGCGCCCTGCCTGGCGAGCGCCCTGGTCGCTTCCTCCACCCAGCGGCGCGTGTGCAGCCACGGATCGTAGCCGATCCGCGCGCCGGCCGGAGCATGCGCGCCCAGCCATCCGGCGACGCTGGTCTGCGGCACGCTCTCATACTGCCAGTGGGTGCCGTCCACCTGATCGCGCACCTGCAACGTATAGCGCCCGTCGACGAAGATGGCGGCTTCCTCCGGCAGCACCACCGCGCTCCCGGCCGAGCCGAGGAAGCCGGTCAGCCAGGCAAGGCGTTGCGCATAGGCGCCGACATATTCGGAGAGATGCTCGTCGGTAAGCGGGACGACGAAGCCATCCAGCGCCTGCCGCTGCAATTGCGCGCGCAGGGCCTTGAGGCGGTCTTCATGACTGGACATGGGCAGCGATCCTGATTGGTTCCTTGTCGCCAACATAAGCTTTTTGCAGTCGCTTGCCAGCGGCCATGGCTTATGATGGCCCAAGACAGCGATGGGAAGCGGGGATGCCCTAACGACTCGTTAATGGCGCGGCCGGTAAGCCCATAAGGGATCAGGAAGCGGGACCAGACTCGTGTTTCAATCGCTCGCCCTCACGCATAGCTGGCCCCTCTACGAGGCCGCCGAGCGCATACCGGCGCTGGTCCGCCCGACACTGGCCGAGCAGACCGGCGTGGCGGCACCCATTGGCCTCTGGACCTGCCGGCTGGCCGACGAGGCGCTGGACTGGTCGCCCGCCGTCCACGCGCTGTTCGGCCTGCCCGAGGATGAGCCCCTGGTGCGCGCGCTGGTCGTCTCGCTCTACCTGCCGGAATCGCGCCTCCAGATGGAGGCCCTGCGCGCCTACGCCATCAAGCACGGCCGCGGCTTCACGCTGGACGCACGGGTGCGGCGGCCCGATGGCGACCGGCGCTGGATGCGCCTCTGCGCCGTGCCGATTCTCGATGGGCGCCGCATCGTGCGCCTCGCCGGCACCAAGCAGGACGTGACCGCCGAGTATGACGGGCCGGGCTGAGCGGCGCGGGTCCGCCGTGCAACGCCATTGAGCCGCGCGGCGCGGGCGCCTATCTCGGCGCGATGACCGATACACCCCGGCCGCCCCACGCGGCGCAACGCCCCCACCAGACCACCCATCACGGCCGCACGCTCGACGATCCCTGGGCGTGGCTGCGCGACCCCGGCTATCCCAATGTCACCGACCCGGACGTGCTCGCCTATCTCAAGGCCGAGAATGCGTATTTCGAGGCGCGGATGGGCGTCCGCAAGCCGCTGGTCGACCGGCTGTTCGCGGAGATGAAGGCGCGGATCAAGGAGGATGACCGCTCGGTGCCGCAGAAGGACGGCGCGTTCGTCTATTGGAGCAGCTTCGAGACGGGTGAGCAATATCGCCGCCACTGGCGCCGCCGGGTCGGCGCGCCGGAGGACGGCTCGGCCGACGAACTGATCGTCGACGAGCCGGCGCTGGCGGCGGGCAAGGATTATTTCCGGCTCGGCGCCGTCGCCATCTCCAACGACGACCGGCTGCTGGCCTATGCGATCGACGACAACGGATCGGAGCGCTACACCGTGCGCATCAGGGACCTCACCACCGGCGAGATGCTGCCGGACGTGATCCCGGACGTGCTGTCCGCGCTGGTCTGGACCAGCGACGACCGCGCGCTCGTCTATGCCCCCGCCAATGCACAATGGCGCACCGACCGCGCGATGCTCCACCGCCTCGGCACGGCGGCGACGGACGATGTGATGCTCTTTCACGAAGCGGACGAGGGCTTCCGTGTCTCGGTCGGCCTCACCTGCGCGGAGAACTGGATCGTCATTGCCACCGGCGATCATGTCACCAGCGAGGTGCGGCTGGTGCCGGCGGGCGATCCTACAGCGACGCCCCTGCTCGTCTCCGCCCGCGTGCCCGAGCGCGAATATGATGTCGATGAGCACGAGGGCTGGCTCTACATCCGCACCAACGACACCCACCCCAACTTCCGCCTCGTCCGCGCGCGGATCGAGACGCCGGACCGGTGGGAGCAGGTGCTGGCCCCGTCCGATCGCTTCTATTTAACCGACGTTTCGTTGTTCAAAAGCTTCTACGTCACCGAAGGCCGCGAGGACGGCCTCGACCAGATCGAGATCCGCGACTACGCTACCAACACGCCCAGGCGCCTCGCTTTTCCCGAGGCCAGCTATGTGGCCGGGCTGGACGACAACCCCGAATATGACGTGACCAGGCTGCGCATCAGCTACGAATCGATGGTCTCGCCCGAGACGATCTTCGACTACACGCTGGCGGACGGCCACCGCGAGGTGCTCAAGGTGCAGGAGATCCCCTCCGGCTTCGATCCCGCGCTCTATGCCAGCGAGCGGCTGATGATCCCGGCGCGCGACGGCACGCTCATCCCCGTCTCCATCCTCCACCGCCGCGACTTCCCGATGGACGGCTCGCGGCCGCTCTATCTCTACGGCTACGGCGCCTACGGCATCGCCATCGAGCCGGGCTTCGGCACCTCGCGGCTCAGCCTCGTCGACCGCGGCTTCGCCTTCGCCATCGCCCATATCCGCGGCGGCGACGACCTCGGGCAGGAGTGGTACAAGGCCGGCAAGCTGGAGCGGCGCACCAACACGTTCAACGATTTCGTGGACGTGGCGCGCGGCCTCGTCGAGCGCGGCTATACCAGCGTGGGCCGCATCGCGACCTCGGGTGGCTCGGCAGGTGGCGAACTGATGGGCGCCATCGTCAATTCCGATCCGGAGCTGTGGGGTGCGGTTGTGGCGCACGTCCCCTTCGTCGACGTGCTCAACACCATGCTGGACGAGACGCTGCCGCTGACGCCCGGCGAATGGCCGGAATGGGGCAACCCTATCGAGGATGCCGCCGCCTACGACCTCATTGCCAGCTACTCGCCCTACGACAATGTGAAAGCGCAGCCCTATCCGCCGATGCTGGTGACAGCGGGGCTCAACGATCCGCGCGTCACTTATTGGGAGCCGGCCAAATGGGTCGCCCGACTGCGCGCCACGCGGACGGACGATACGCTGCTGCTGCTCAAGACCAACATGGAGGCCGGCCACGGCGGCAAATCCGGCCGCTGGGAATCGCTGCGCGAGACGGCCGAGGAGTTCGCCTTCATCCTCTGGCAGATGGGCGTGGAGGAATGACACGCGGACGCCGCACCGGAGGACTGGACCTCCCATGACCGGCGTCTTCACCATGCCCATCGTCGCCGAGCCGGCGGACATCGACATCATGGGGCATGTCAACAACGCTGTCTGGGTGCGCTGGATGGAGGCGATTGCCACGGCGCACTGGCAAGCGATCGCCCCGGCGGAGGCGCAACGGCGCTACGCATGGGTCGTGACCCGGCACGAGATCGACTATCGCGGTAATGTCGGTGCGGGCCAGACGGTGACGGCGCGCACCTGGGTGCCGGACCCGCCGCGCGGCGCCTGTTTCGACCGTATCGTCGAGTTCATCGGTGCGGACGGCAAGGTGAAGGTCGCCGCCCGCACCACATGGGCCATGGTTGATCTGGAGAGCCGCCGGCTGATGCGGGTGCCCGCCGAACTGGCGGCTTTGTTTGTACGCGCGGCATAGCCGGCCCGGCTGGCTCCGAAAGCGCCGTTCCCCGGCGTTCACAGAATTTCGCAGAACCTCGCAAAATCCCAAGGCCCGCTCGCATAAGACGCACTCCGTGCTCCTGCGAAGGCGGGAGCCCAGGGCGCATGGGCGCTGCGGCTGGGTCCGCGCCTGTTCCCGTAAGAGCATGGCATCATTCGACTGGAAGCAAATACCCTTGGAAATATCGTTCGCTACCGCCCTGCGCTCCTGCCTTCGCAGGAGCACAACGGAGGTTTAATCGGAACGGGACAAACTCTAAGTGCAAGGGTTTTCGCTCCCAAGCCCCCCCCTCAGGCCGGGTCGAGCTGCTCCAGCGCCTCGCTTGCGGTCATCCAGCTTTCCTCGGCCACCTCGATGGCGCCCTCCAGCTTGGAACGGCGCCGCATCAATTCGCCCATCGTGCAGTCCTTCTCCTCCGGGCCGGCGGAGGCTGGATCGAACATGGCGCGGTCGATGCGCGAGCGGGCGGCGGTCAGGTCGGCGAGCGTCTTTTCCGCCTTCTTCACGTCCGCTTGCAACGTTTTGTAGCGCTCGCGGACCTGCGCGGCGGCGCGGCGGTCGGCCTTGCGATCGCTCTTGCCGGCGCCATCGCGCGTGGGTGCGCTGGCACCGCGCCCCAACACGAAGTCGGTATAATCCTCCAGCGAGCCGTCATAAGGCAGCGCGCGGCCACCATCGACCAGCACCAGCCGGTCGGCGACGAGGCCGATCATGTGGCGGTCGTGGCTGACGATCACCACCGCGCCGCTATAGCTGTTGAGCGCCTGCACCAGCGCCTCGCGTGCGTCGACATCGAGGTGGTTGGTCGGCTCGTCGAGGATGAGCAGATGCGGCGCGTCGCGGGTGATGAGCGCCAGCGCCAGCCGTGCCCGCTCGCCGCCGGAGAGGGAGCCGACCTTCTGCGTCGCCCGCTCGCCCGAGAAGCCGAAGCGGCCGAGCTGCGCGCGCACCGCGCCGGGCGTCGCGCCCTTCATCGTCCGCGTCATATGCTCCAGCGGCGTGTCGCCGATATCCAGCTCCTCCACCTGATACTGGGTGAAATAGCCGACGTTCATCTTGCCCGAGGCGCTCATCGCCCCCTCCAGCGCCGGGAGCTGGCCGGCGAGCAGCCGGGCGAGCGTGGTCTTGCCGTTGCCGTTGCGGCCGAGCAGGGCGACGCGATCATCCGGGTCGATGCGCAGGTTGAGGCGCTGGAGCACCGGCGTGCCCTCATAGCCGACCGCCGCCATATCCAGCGTGATGAGCGGCGGGCGCAGCGGCTGCGGATCGGGGAAGTCGAACGCCAGGCTGGGGTCTTCCACCGCCGCCGCGATCGGCTGCATGCGGGCCAGCGCCTTGGCGCGTGACTGGGCCTGCTTGGCGGTGCTCGCCCGCGCGCTATTGCGGGCGATATAGTCCTGCAACTTGGCGCGCTGCGCCGCCTGCTTCTCGCGCGCCGCCTCTAGCTGGGCGAGGCGCTCGCCGCGCTGCCGCTCGAATGCGTCGTAGCCGCCCGGATAGAGGGTGATCCGGCCATTCTCCAGATGCAGAATATGGTCGACCACATTGTTGAGCAGGTCGCGCTCATGGCTGATGATGAGGACGGTGGCGCGATAATCCTTGAGGAAATTCTCCAGCCACAGCGTCGCTCCAAGATCGAGGTGGTTGGAAGGCTCATCGAGCAGCAGCAGGTCGGGTGCGGAGAAGAGCAGGGCACCGAGTGCCACGCGCATCTTCCAGCCGCCCGAGTAGCTGTCCAGCGGACGGTTCTGCATCTCCTCGTCGAAGCCAAGGCCGGCGAGGATGCGGCCGGCGCGGGCGGGTGCGCTATAGGCGTCGATGGCGATCAGACGGTCGTGCAGGTCGCCCAGGCGGTGCGGATCCGTGCAGGTCTCGCTCTCGGTAAGCAGCGCCGCGCGCTCGATATCGGCGGCCAGCACCGTCTCGAACGGGCTAGCGGCGCCGCTCGGCGCTTCCTGCGCGATATAGCCCAGTCTGGTGTCGCGCGGCATCTCGATGGCGCCGCCGTCCGGCTCGATCTGGCCGATGATCGCCTTCATCAGCGTGGACTTGCCGGCGCCGTTGCGGCCGATGAGGCCGATGCGCCCGCGCGGCGGCAGCGCAGCACTCGCGCGGTCCAGGATCGTGCGGCCGCCGAGGCGCACGGTGATGTCTGTGATCGTCAGCATGGCGCGCCCGTTAGAGCATTTTGCCCGCGGGCGGAACCGTCGCTCTCAATCCGCCTTGCCGCCGATCCAGCCGGGTGGATCGCTGGCGGGGAAGGACTCGTCGGAGGCCTGGTCGATCTCGTCCCAGTCGGGAGCGGGCTCGCGCTGATCGGCCAGCACGGCGCGCGCCTGTTCGAGCACCAGCGCGATCACTGCCGCATGGGTGCCGGAGAGCTGACCTTCCACATCGTCCTGAATATCGCCGATGCAGGCGCACAGATGCTGGCGGACGGCCTCGGCGCCATGGGTTTCCAGCGGAACGTCCGGCTGCTGCCGATACAAAGTGAGCGCGAGATTGGCTGCGGCCGCAATCGCGGCGGGGTCTAACGGATCGTCATATTCATGGGGCATGGCCGGCTCCCCTTGTGTTGGCCGCTCATCCTAAGCCCTTTGGCGGCATTACAGCAACAGCCAGCCGTGGCTGCCGGCGACGGCACCGAAAATGGTGATATAGCTCAGGACGAGCAGCACGACATGCACGCGGTGCAGGAAGCTGAACGCCTGCTCGGGATTGCGCGCCACCCATTTCGGGAAGATCCGGTGGAGGATGAATGGCTCGCCGATGAACAGCAGCAAGGCGAACAGGGTCCACACGCAGACCATGGCGTGCATCCACCAGAAGTGGATGTCCGCGAACCGGTCCCACAGGTCCAGCCGCTCGACCATGTAGAAGCCGGTCAGCCCGGCGAGAATCACCGCCCCGCGCGCCTGCCAGACGAAGCGCCCCTCGAACGCCTCGAATACGCGCAGCCGATCGGGCCCGAAAACGCCGCGCCGGACCGCCGGCAGCGCTACGGTCGTCGCCATGGAGACGCCGCCGATCCATAGGACCACGGCCAACACGTGCAGCACGCGGGCGAGGGCTATGTCATCCATGGTCTGGTCTCCTTGCTGTCAGGCGTCGTTTGCCGTTGCCCGGCCGGTCACGATAGCATGCGGTCCTGCCGATTCATCGTGCCGCCTGCGCGGCGACCTCGGGCGCCAGCGCGCCATCGCCGATCATCACGACTTGCAGCAGCACGTCGCCGCCACGGGCTGCCGCCCAATGCGCGCCGCCCCGGGCTGGGACCACGATGACGCTGCCGGGACCGAAGCGGCGCTCGGCCGCTCGGTCGACCTGGGTCCCGTCGCCCCATGAAAGCGTGCCGGAGAGGACGGTGAGCAGCCTCACGCCACCCGCCTCGCCGTGCGGCGGCAATTCGCTGCCCTTGGCGATGCGGAGCAGCACGACGAGCGGCTGGCCGGTCTTGCCGGTTGCCACAATGGTCCGGCGAGCCGCGTCGTGCACGACATCGGAGTGCAGCGCATCGAGATCGAGCGGGGTCGAGCGGGCAGCGAGTGCGGCCGGGATGGCCAGCGCCGCCAGCGCTCCGATGGCCATGAGGCTGGTTTTCATGCCGAATCTCCCGTGCGTGAGGAGGTGGAGAGGGACATGGCGCCCCCCGCGCCATGCCCCGTGCCCGGCCGGGACCGACATGGACGATGACGACGCGGCCCGGTGTGGAGGAGTGGGCGGGTCTTCACCATCCGGGCCGCGGGGAGACCGGGGTGGGAGCGGGCAAGGAACAGAGCCTCTGCCGAAAGGCGGCTGATGGGCATGGGCAGGGGACCCCGCTTGCGTTGTTGATCGACTCGGCAAATAACATGCGCCTAAAATTCATCATTTGTGCCAACGCAATTCACCCGCTATTTTCCATGTTGTCGGCGTGGCCGCATCGGGGTCGCTCCAGTCACGTGCGTGGGCGGCATCGGCGGCGATTTGGTCGGAGGGTTTATGCGGATCGAGGCGAAGGATGAAGCGGCCTGGGCGGCGCGGGTCGGCGCGCTCGATCTGTTCCGCGCCCTCCCGGACGACGCGCTTGCGGCCGCGTGCAGCGCCATGCGGATCGAACGGATCGAGCGGAACCGCCTCATCTTCGAGCAGGGTGAGCCGGTCGAGCGTGCCTATGCGCTCTGCGCGGGCAGCGTGCGCATCGCCCAGACCGGCGGCGATGGCGGTCAGGCGGTGATCCGCTTCATTGCGCCCGGCGAGATGTTCGGCACGGTGCCGCTGTTCACCGACCACCGCTTCCCCGCCGATGCGATCGCGATCGACGAGTCGCTGGTGCTGAGCTGGAGCGAGCGCGACCTTATCGCGCTGATCGGCGCCCATCCGGCCATCGCCATCAATCTCATCGGCATCCTCGGTGCCCGGCTGGCCGAGTTGCAGGAGCGCGTGCGCGAACTCGCCACCCAGCGCATCGAGCAGCGCATCGCCCAGGCCGTGTTGCGGCTGGCGACGCAGGCGGGGCAGGATACGCGCGATGGCGTCAAGATCGAGTTTCCGCTGCGCCGCAAGGACCTGGCCGACTATGCCGGCACGACCCTGCACACCGCGAGCCGCACGCTGGCAGCCTGGGAAAAGGCCGGCCTGCTGACCAGCCACGACCGCCGGATGACCGTGCATAATATCGTCGATATCCGCCGAATCGCGGCGTTGCCGCCGGGGTGAGTGCCACAGTGAGGCGATAGGGCGGTGACGAACGCGATTTTGGGCGAGCGTAAGTCGGCTTATGTCTCGGCTGTGACGATTCGCAGGTTTTGCCCAAAGATCGACCTTTCGCCCAGACAACCGAAATCCGTTTCCCGAAGGTCGCTTCTTTTCTTGATCGCGGACGGGGAATTTCGGCTTGCGATAAGCTTCTGACGCGCAACGGCGTCCCCATCCGTTTTATCAAGGCATGATATTTCCCCGGCGCGTTCCTGAATATCGCAGTTTCAAGCGGGTACGCAGTTTGAGGGACTGCCAGCCGGTGCGGTTTACAGGAGACTTGTTCTCACCGGATGCTCGTTTCGCTGTCGGGGCGAGCGCAGCCAGATGATGGCGGAGACGCCGGGATTCGAACCCGGGGTAGCCCCTTAAGGCTACGACGGTTTAGCAAACCGCTGGTTTCAGCCACTCACCCACGTCTCCGCGCACCGCGGGGCAAGTGGCGGCCCGCGCGGCAGAAGGCGGCCTATAACCGGGCTGTTCGGGGATGGCAACGCTCGGTGACATTCGGGCGTGCGATCTCCGGATCAGGATTTATCGCCGCGCGTGCAGGGTGCGGAGCAGCGCTTGCGGAAGGCGGGAAATTCGTGGGGAAATCGCCGGTTTTGGATCGCGTTTGGCGGGTGGATCGTGCGCGACTCGGGCGCCACCGAGTCTTGACGGACTCCGGGGAACCAAGCCGGAACATGGCCGGGGAGTTCATGAGCCGCATTCGATTCAACGTGTTCGGCGTTCGATTCATCGCTGCGATGAGCTGTGCGATTCGCCAGCGGCAGGGGCATCTGGTAGCGCCCCGCCACCTACAAAACGATATATAACAGAGCAATCGGGTGGCAAGATTCAACCTTAGTCCCGGGGGGGCACTGACATATCTGCGCGCTCTCGCACCGGAGCGGGAGATTTTCCTCCGCACCGGGGGGCAGGTTCGCTTCCTCAAGATTTCTACGCGTTTCCAGTGGATTGCTGCGCTTTCGGTGCTGGCGATCGTGCTGCTGTGGGCGCTCGGCACCGTGTCGATGCTGTGGACCCAGGCGAATATCGCGCTGGAGCGTTCCTCGCTGGCCAGTGACCGGGCTGCCGTCGCCACCGCCGAGGCGAAGGTGAGCGCCTACAAGCGCTCGGTCGACGATATCGCCAACGATATCGAGGCGCGGCAGGACGCGATCGAGGAGATCGTGCGCGCCAATCTGGGCACGGCGCCGGCGGGCACGGCGGTGGTCGGCCCGGACGACGAGGCGCGGAACGATAAGAATGCGCCGGCCGGCAAGCCGCTTAGCGCCCTGTCGCCTGAATCGTCGCCCGAGGCTGCCCGCCTCGAAACGCTGCGCCGCAAGCAGGACGCACTGGAAGGCCGCCTCGCGCAGGCTGCGCAGACCCGGCTCGCGCGTGTCGAGCAGGCGATCCGCAGCTTCGGCCTCAATCCGGCGATGTTGGGCGCGACGCGGCGCGGGCAGGGCGGTCCGTTCATTCCCGCCGGCGCGGCGATCGCTTCCGACGAGGGGCTGCGCAATCTCGCCACGCTGCTGACGCGGCTGAGCGCGATGGAGACGGCGCTGGCATCCATCCCCTCGGGCCGGCCGACGGCAGCACCTATGGAAACCAGCTCATACGGCTATCGGCGCGACCCGTTCGTCGGTTCGCTCGCTTTTCACTCCGGTATTGATTTCCCCGGCCGGCATGGCCAGCCGATCCTCGCGGCGGCGCCGGGGAAGGTCAGCTATGTCGGCGTGCGGCAGGGCTATGGCAATGTCGTCGAGGTCGACCACGGCAAGGGGCTGATGACGCGCTATGCGCACCTCTCCGGCTATACGGTGCGGCCGGGCCAGCAGGTGAAGCGCGGCCAGGCAATCGCGCGCATGGGCTCGACCGGGCGGTCGACCGGCACTCATCTTCATTTCGAAGTGCGCGTCAACGGCGCGGCGGTCAATCCGCGCCCCTTTCTGGAGGCACGGCAGGATGTTCTCGAAGTCCAGCAACTCGCCAAGCGCCGCATCGCCGATGGCAACCGGGGCTAAGCACACTCCCTTTTCGATCATTGGCGGCGATGTCGCCATCCACGGTAATATTGAGGCCAGCGTGGACTTGCATATCGACGGCAAGGTCGAGGGCGATATCGGCTGCGCCGCGCTGGTGCAGGGGCCGGAGAGCCAGATCAAGGGTCATGTGACCGCCAAGAGCGCGCGGATCGGCGGACAGATAGACGGGTCGATCACCGCCGAGGAACTTGTCATCGAAGCGAGCGCGCGCATCACCGGAGACGTGTCCTACCAGACCATCAGCATCGCGACCGGCGGGCAGGTGGACGGCAAGATGACCCATATGGGGCGCGGGGCCGATCTCAAGCTGGTGGGAACCGACGCGGGCTGACGGTTGCCGGAGGAGGCGCCGGTGCGGGCTTCATCGCTGCACCAGGCATTCTGGTTGGCGTTTCGGTCCCTTGCCCGGCGAATAGGACTATCCTGCGGGAGAGAGGTGCGGCGCAGAACTTACGCCGCGTTTATGTCTGCCGAGCATGGGAGTGCCGTAAGGGTCACGCGCGCGACAACTCCGGAATCGCTTACCATAGGTTCCAAGTACCCGGCCTGTTCTGCTCTCAGAGCAGGTACTTGAGCGCTGTATTCTGATGGAGGAACCCCTATTACAGGAGAGCAACTGGAGCCCGCCCGAGGTCCTCCACGCGCGCCTCGACCAAGCCCGACATGAACGGCAGGAGAGAAACCAGCTCTAGCCTTATCCTAATTCTCTGGTCGGGTTCGCGCGCCGGGCTATTTCCATGCGCGAACCGCTATTCGTCCGGCAACCATGGGTCGCAACGTCGCGTAGCTCCATAACAGTTCGGGGCGCGATCCGAATGGATCGCACCCCGAAGATCCGGCGGTTTCCTTCCCCCCGGCAGGAGACCGCGCGAATAAGCGAAGGAACGCTCGCTGGGCTCAGGCTTCTTCCAGCTTTACCAGCCGCAGATACGGCTTCAGCGTGCGATAGCCCTGCGGGAACAGGCGGCTCGCCTCCTCGTCGGAGAGCTTGGGCGAGATCACCACCTCGTCGCCCACTTCCCAGTTGACCGGGGTGGCGATGCTGCGTGCGTCGGTGAGTTGCAGGCTGTCGATCGAGCGGAGAATCTCCGGGAAGTTGCGGCCTGTGCTCGGCGGATAGGTGAGGATGAGGCGGACCTTCTTCGACGGGTCGATGACGAAGACCGAGCGCACCGTCACCGTGGGGTCGCTCTCCGGGTGAATCATGTCGTAGAGCGTCGACACCTTGGCGTCCGGATCGGCGATCATCGGGAAGTTGAGTGCCTGACCCTGCGTCTCCTTGATGTCGACATCCCAGCGATGATGCGCCTCGACCGGATCGACGGACAGGCCGATGGGCTTCACGTTGCGCTTCTTCCACTCCGCGTCCAGCTTGGCCACTTCGCCCAACTCGGTGGTGCAGACGGGCGTGAAGTTCTTGGGATGGCTGAACAGCACGCCCCAACTGGACCCCAACCAATCATGGAATTTGATGCGGCCGTGGGTCGTTTCCTGTTCGAAATCGGGGGCGATTTGCCCGAGGCGAATAGTCATTGCAAGAATCCTCCATTGGGGTCCCCGCCAGTCTGAAGATCGTGCATGCAACAGGCAAATGAATGATATTATAGGTTGAATGCAGTAATATTGATCTCAGCCGATAATATCGGCGACCGTGGCGCGGCTATTCCGCACGTTCCACTTGCGGGTCTGCCGTATCGGGCAACGCGGTTTGCATCGGGGTTCCTCCGCGAGCCGGATTACGCAGGCGGTGCCGGGCGCGTACCTCCGCATCGTCGAAGCCGAGTGGCCAGAGCTGCTCGATGTCGACGCGAACCAGTCGGGTCGCCTCATCGTCCGGCAGGAAAGGCGCGACACCCAGTTCGACAGCATCCAGCCCGAGGGCGATCCACGCCGCCAGCGGGACAGCCGCGACAAACAGGAAGAGCGACATATGCTGGTCGATCACGCCCATCCGGATGAGCGCGAACAGGATGAGCGATGCGGCCGCCATCAACCCCATGAAGGCCAGGATGAGAGTTCCGATCATCAACCAGTTCGCCCGTCTCGACGGTAGGGAAGGAAGAGGCCGCTGCGGTTTCACGCTGGCCTCGCCACGGGAGCGAGGGGGCCGGCCCGGCTGCGCGTCACAATATGGGGCATGGCTGTGCCCTCCTTGCCGGGCCACCTTCATGCCGCTTGATCCATCAAGCAAATGAATATAATTGGACATTAAAAGGAAAGATTCTGCTGAATGGATATCGGCGTTGCCCGCACCTTCCTTGAAGTGGTCAAGACGGGGAGCTTCGTCAGCGCCGCCGCCAACCTCAACCTGACGCAGACCGCTGTGAGCGCGCGCATTCGCGTGCTGGAGCAGCAACTCGACCGGCCAGTGTTCGTGCGCAACAAAGCGGGCGCGCGGTTGACCCCCGCCGGCGAACAATTCCTGCGTTTCGCCACCAGTCTGGTGCAGGTCTGGGAAGGCGCCCGCCGTGCCGTGGCCCTGCCGCCGGGCCGCGAGACAGTGGTAACGATCGGCGCGGAGCTGAGCCTGTGGAGCCCGATCCTGCGGCACTGGCTGCTGTGGATGCGGCGCGAATGCCCGGAAATCGCGATTAGCACGCAGATCGACACGTCAGAGCGGCTGATGGAGCGCGTGCAGGACGGTTCGCTCGACGTTGCGGTCATCTATGCCGCGCCGCGCCGCCCCGGTGTGATCGCGGAGCTGCTGTTCGAGGAAAAGCTGATCCTGGTGCGCACCATGCCAGCCAACCAGCCGCTCAAACCCGAGGACCATGTTCATATCGACTGGGGCGAGGATTTCACGGCGAGCTACCATGCCGCCTTCCCGGAGGAGGCCAATGCTGTCGTGTCGATCAGCTATGGGCCACTGGCGCTGGATTATATCCTCGCGTCCGGCGGGAGCGGCTATTTCCGCGAGGGGTTTATCCGCTCCTACATCGAGGAAGGACGGCTGATGGTGGTGCCCAACAGTCCGGAGTTCTCATATTCCGCCTATGTGGTGCATTCGACCAAGGCCGATCTTGGCGTCATGGCGCGCATCCGCGCCGGCCTGCGCGCTGCTGCCGCGCTGTCTTCCTGATCGGCCGCTATAGACCCCTCATCCACCGGGACTTGGCCGCTCCTACCGTCTCCATTCGAAGGGGGGATGGATGACCCGGGGCGGCGTCTAGCGGGCGGCGGTCGCGGACCGTTGGCTGGCGAGAAAGGCGATGATGTCGGCGCGGCGCTTGGCGTCGGTGAGACGGAAGGCCATGCGGGTGCCGGGCACCATCTTCTGGGGATCGTTCAGCCATGCGTCGAGGGTGGCGGCGGTCCACACGATCTTCGCCTTCTTGAGTGCGGGCGAATAGGTGTAGCCCGGCATCGTCCCGGCCTGGCGGCCGAACACGGTGCGATGCGCAGGCCCGACGCGATTGGCGTCGAGCGAGTGGCAGCCGCCGCAGCTCGCATCATAAGCGGCGGCGCCGGCATGAGCGTCGCCGGCGGGCGTGGGTGTCGCGCCATGGACGATGGCCGGCAGGGCAGGCAGGAGCAACGCAGCTCCCGCCAAGGGAAGCACGGCGTTGAAGAGAGGGTGCATTGCGGAAAGTCCCGAATGAAGATGAAGGATGGCACTGGATGCCAGCCGGTCCACCGCCGCCTCGTGTGGGGCCAGAAGCGGAATGGACCGGCTGGCCCTTACCCTAGCCGAACAAGAATGCGGCTTTGGGCATGGCTTGCGAAAGCGCCTGAGAGATGATCGACCAATGCGCTGCCTCGTCTGCGGCGATCTTGGCGCAAACCTGATGCAGCGCTGAATCGCCAAGCGAGGGGATCACGCCGATATAGGCGTTGGCGGCGCCGCGCTCGTGGAGCTGGGCGAGGCGGAGGATATCGGCCTGGTCCTTGATGGCCGCGATGTTGAGGCTGGTCATGTACTCCGCGCGGGTCTTGGGCTCCACGGGTGCTCCGCCGAGCTGCTTGACCGCGCCGGCCAGCGCGTCGGCATGACCCTTGTGATGGCCCTGGAAAGTAAGCGCGAGGTCCAGCACCGGCTTTTGCAGCAGGTTGCTCTCCGCGCCGATCTGATAGGCCTCGATCGCCTCCCATTCGAGCCCGAGCGCGACATTGAGAATGTCGATATCGCCCTGATGGGCGGCGCCGCCAGCCTGGCGGCTTTTGGTCTGCGCCAGCGCCGGTGCGTCGCCCAATATGCCGATGGCGGCAACCGACAGCGCTGCCGTCCCGGCGAGGCCGAGCAGGCCGCGGCGCGAACTTTGCAGGTCTTCGTGCATGTCTGATCTCCCTGTGCGGACTGCCGATCCGGTCCTTGCTCCGGCGCAGTCGCCCGCATTGGATGCCGGGCGGCAAAAAAGGTGCCGGGAAATTTCGGTACGGCCGCCGGGCACTTTTTTGCCGTAGCGGTATCCAACACGGCGGATCCGGCAAGATGGAAGGACAGCGGTGACATTGGATAGCGAGACGACCGTCGACACGAGTGAGCGCCCCGCGCTCGATGCAATCCGGGAGGAGGCGGCGGGTTCCGTCCGGCCGCGCCCCTCCACGGCCGAGATCGAGACGGCGATCCGCACGCTTATCGCCGCGACCGGTGACGATCCGGCACGCGAGGGGCTTCGCGATACGCCCGCCCGTGTCGCGCGCGCCTATCGCGAATGGTTCTCCGGCTATCGTATCGACCCGGCGGCGCTGCTGCGCACAGTGTTCGAGGAAGCGGCCGGTTATCGCGACACGGTATTGCTGCGGGATATTCCGCTGGTCTCGACCTGCGAGCATCATCTCGCGCCGATCACCGGCCGCGCCCATATCGCCTATCGGCCAGACGGCCGGGTGGTGGGTATCTCCAAGCTCTCACGGCTGGTCGAGGCGTTCGCGCGGCGGCTCCAGATCCAGGAACGGCTGACCGATCAGATCGCGCATTGCCTCAACGATGCGCTGGCGCCGCACGGCGTCGCCGTCATCATCGAGGCGAACCATGCCTGCATGGCGACGCGCGGGGTCAATCAGCATGGCGTCTCGCTGGTGACGCGTTGCTGGCTCGGCGACTTCGAGCGCGACCGCCATTTGCGTGCCGAACTGCTGGCGTCGCTCGATATCAAACGGACTCAATGGTAAGGGAGAGCGATTATGAGCGCGGAACGGCAGATAGATTATACGGTCCTGCCGGACCTGGAGCTGGCTGCGCGCGTCGCGGCGCGAGACCGGCAGGCGGTTCGTGTTGTCACTACCCGCAATAACCAGCGGCTTTTCCGCGCGGCCTGGAGCATCCTGCGCAATCGGGCGGAGGCGGAGGATGCGGTGCAATCGGCTTATCTCAAGGGCTTTGCGTCGATCGGCGGGTTTACGGGTGCGTCGAGCCTCTCGACCTGGCTGACGCGCATCGTCATCAACGAAGCGCTCGGCAAACGGCGGACGGACATGCGCCGCCGCGCGCGGCTGGACCCGGAGTCGGTCGTCCATCTCGATGAATATAGGAGCGCGATGATGCGCGGATCGACAGGCAGCGGCACACCGGAGCAGACGCTGGCCCGGCAGGAAATCCGCCGGATGATCGAGGCGGCTGTGAGCCACCTGCCGGATATCTACCGGCTCGTCTTCGTGCTGCGCGATGTGGAAGGGCTAAGCGTCGAGGAAACGTCGCAGGTGCTTGGCGTGGTGCCGGCGACGGTCAAGACCCGCCTTTCCCGTGCGCGCCGGATGCTGCGCGAGGCGCTGGCGCCGGAGTTGGAGACGTCGCTCAAGGGCAGCTTCCCCTTCGCCGGTGCCGACTGCGAGGCGATGACCCGGCGGGTGCTGGAGGCAGTCGACCGCATGGAGTGAGATGAGGGGGACGTTTCTTGGGGAATGGGGCTTTCCAAGAGGGCGTCACCGAAGGCGTTTCCCATAGCATCTCGTGCTCCTGCGAAGGCAGGAGCCCAGAACCCAGCCGCACGTCTCTGCCGCCCTGGACTCCTGCTTTCGCAGGAGCGCGAGGTTGTCCTATTGCTGCTATTCGGAGGCGAGGAGCGGACGCTTGCGCTCGTCTCCTGACCGGCGGAAGCGATCCCGGTGAGTGCGCCCCGCTGCCTCTCGCGCCTGAGAGTTAGCCCAGCATGCGGTGCAGGCCGTTGGCGACGCAGTGCGTGGGGTTGGGCGCGAGGATGACGGAGAGACCCGTCGCGCTGGCGATCATGCTTTGCAGCAAAGGGGTAAGCGCGCTGCCGCCGGTGAGCACGATGCCGCGGTCATGGATATCGTGGCTGAGTTCGGGCGGCGTGGCGAGCAGGACGTTGCGCACCACGTCGATGATCTGCGCCACATGCTTTTCGACGACCTGGTCCAGTTCGGTCAGCGGTACGGCGATGGTTGTCGGCATGCCCGAGCCGAGGCTGCGGCCCTTGATCTGGAGAGTGGCGTCCCCGGCGGTGTCGGATGCAAGGCGCGCCCGCACATAATCGTGCTTAATGGCTTCGGCAGTCGCGTCGCCGATCAGGAATTTGTGCCGGAAATGGAGGTGATCCACGATCGCCCGGTCCAGGGCTGCCCCGCCCCGGCGCACCGACCGGGTGAGGACGATGCCGCCGAGCGAGAGCACGGCGACCTCGGTCGTGCCGGCGCCGCATTCGACGATCATGGTGCCGACCGGTTCCTGAACCGGCAATTCGGCACCGATAGCTGCGGCGAACGGCTCGGCGACGAGCTGGGCGGACCGGAAGCCGGCATCATGCGCGGCGGTCAGCAGGGCCGATCGCTCGGCGGCCGTGGCATCGGCAGGCACGCCGAACAGGCCGCGCGTTGCCCGGGCGCGCCGCCCTTCCGGCATGCGGGCGAGCGCATAGCGCAGCATCTCGCGCGCCGTGTCGAGGTCTTGCAGCACGCCCCGGCGCAAGGGGCGCCGGATCCGTAGATGGGCCGGTGTGCGGTCCAGCATCGGCTGCGCTTCGTTGCCGGCCGCGATGAGCGCGGATGTCGGGCCGCCCTGCGTGAAGCAGCAGAGAGACGGTTCGTCGAACACCACGCCGTCGTGGAGCCTGATGACCCGTAAATTGGCGGTGCCGAAGTCGATCGCGACGTCGGCCCGCTTCCAAGGAAAGAGAAAGCCCATCGGGTGAATCTATCAAGCGGCGTGGGCTTTGTCTTGCGGACATTCCTTTGTGCCGCTCTCCCCCCATGCGAACGGCGGCCCCGATGGTTCGGGGCCGCCGCTTGCGGGATGAGTCTTGCGGGGCGGCCGGGTCTATTTGCCTCGCTCGCCCCGCTAGTGCCTCCAGCCGTCTGCTGTCGTCAGTGAATCTGCGGCAGCGTCTCGAACTGGTGATAGGGCGGCGGGCTGGAGAGCGTCCACTCCAGCGTTGCGGCGCCTTCGCCCCACGGATTGTCGCCGGCCGGCGCGCCGCGCAACAGCGACCAGAAGATGTTCAGGAAGAAGAACACCATGCCGACCGCCATGACGGCATAGCCGAGCGAGGCGATATGGTTCCACATTTCATAGGCGGCCGGATAGTCCGGGATGCGGCGCGGCATGCCGCTCATGCCCAGGAAATGCATCGGGAAGAACAGGATGTTCACGCCGATGAAGAACACCCAGAAATGGAGCTGGCCGAGCAGCTCGCTGTACATCTTTCCGGTCATCTTCGGGAACCAGTAGTAGAAGGCCGCGAAGAGGGAGAAGATGGCGCCCAGCGACAGCACATAGTGGAAGTGGGCGATGACGTAGTAGGTGTCCTGCAACGCATCGTCGATGCCGCCGTTGGCGAGCACCACGCCGGTCACACCGCCGATGGTGAACATGAAGATGAAGCCCAGCGCCCAGAGCAGCGGTGTTTTGAAGGTGAGCGAACCGCCCCACATCGTCGCCAGCCAGGAGAAGATCTTGATGCCGGTCGGCACCGCAATCACCATGGAGGCGGCCGAGAAATAGAGCTTGGCGTTCATCGACAGGCCGACGGTGAACATATGGTGCGCCCACACGAGGAAGCCGATGATCGCGATCGCCACCATGGCATAGGCCATGCCGATATAGCCGAATACCGGCTTGCGGCTGAAGGTGGAGACCACCTGGCTGATGATGCCGAAGCCCGGCAGGATCATGATGTAGACTTCAGGGTGGCCGAAGAACCAGAACAGGTGCTGGTAGAGGATCGGATCGCCGCCCCGTGCCGCATCGAAGAAGGTCGTGTCGAAATTGCGGTCTGTGAGCAGCATGGTGATCGCGGCGGCGAGCACCGGCAGCGCGAAGATCAGCATGAAGGCGGTGACGAGCACGGCCCAGCAGAACAGCGGCATCTTGTGCAGCGTCATGCCCGGCGCGCGCATGTTGAGGATGGTGGTGATGAAGTTGATCGCACCGAGGATGGAGCTGGCGCCCGCGATGTGCATGGCGAGGATGACCATATCCACTGCCGGTCCGGGCGAGCCTGAGGTGGAGAGCGGCGGATACATCGTCCAGCCGGTGCCGGCGCCGTGGCCGGTGCCGCCTGGCACGAAAGCGGAGCTGATGAACAGGATGAAGGACGGCACCAGCAGCCAGAAGCTGATGTTGTTCATGCGCGGGAACGCCATGTCGGGCGCGCCGATCATGATCGGGATGAACCAGTTGCCGAAGGCGCCGAGCATGGCGGGCATGATCGCGAAGAAGATCATGATGAGGCCGTGCGCCGTCACCAGCACGTTCCAGAGATGGAGCGCGGCGGCATAATCGTCGCTGCCGCTCCACATGGGGAGATACTGGATGCCGGGCGCGGCGAGTTCGAGGCGCATCATGCCCGACACGGCCGCGCCGATGACGCCGGCCGTGATCGAGAAGATGAGGTAGAGGGTGCCGATGTCCTTATGATTGGTGGACATGAACCAACGCATGAAGAAGGACGGCTTGTGGTCTTCGTGCGCCGCCTCCAGGTGATCTAGTGTGGGATTGGCAGCCTCTGCCATCGTCGCCTCCAGTCTTTCAGTGGAAACGAGCGCCAGACGATGCGCCCACGAGCGAAGCCGGGCACGAGGCCGCGCTGTCGCGGGGGACGCAAGTAACCAGGAATGACCGGCCGGCGGGTCGTTTCCGGCAATGATCTACCAATTGCGCATATTTCAAAAAAGATCATCTTTTCGGTTGATAAGCGCAATAAATTTGCGCCGTATCCTCCGGTCGAGCGGAGAGCCGCACCCGATATCGAAAAACGGCCGGAAAGGCCGGGTAGCGGCCTTGCGCGTCAGCGCGACGCTCAGTGGGCGGCCGCCTCGTGCCGCGGCATGGGGAACAGGAGGCCGATGACCGGCAAGACGATCATGCCGATGCCGGAAAGCATGATCGCCATCGCCACGCCGTGACCCTCGGCGAAGTGGCCCCACAGCCAGCTCCCCAGCGCAATGCCGCCGAAGGTGAGGCTGCTCACCATTGCCGTGATTCGCCCGACCAGCGCGCGGGGCGACCAAAGTTGCCCCGCCACGGAGAAGCCGGAGAGCGCCTGCACCCAACCCGCGCCGCTCAGCACCAGCAGGACGAGCATGGCGGGCAGGCCCGGTTGCAGCGCGACACCAACGCAGCCAAGCCCGTAGAGAATGCTGGCGGCGCGGATGATCGCCTCGCTGGAGAAGCGCGTGCGGAACCAGGTCGCGCTGCCGGCGCCGATTACGGCACCCAGACCCAGCGCGCCGAGCAGCAGGCCGAATACGGCGGATCCTGCGTCGAGCAGATCGCTGGCGACCAGCGGCATCAGGGCCCAGGCGGCCGCGCCGGTGGTGGTGAAGGTGATGGCGCGCAGCAGGATGGTGCGCACCTCGCGCGAGCGACCGGCATGGCGGAAACCCTCCCGGATCGCGGCGAGCAGCGGCGGGCGCTGGGTCGGCGGCGGCGTTTGCGGGCGCCAGCGCCAGAGGATCACGATGACGGCGACGTAGCTCAGCGCATTGGCGACGAAGGCGGTCTTGGCGCCACCGACCGCCACGATCGCGCCGCCTACCGCCGGGCCGAGGCTGCGTGCGACGTTGAAGGCGAGGATATTGAGCGCCACCGCCGCCGCCAGTTCGATGCGCGGCACGATGCTGCCGATCGACGCGGCCAGCGCCGGGTTGAAGCAGGCGACCCCGCAGGCGAGCAGCGCGGTAAGGCCGATGACGACGGCGGGCGCGACGACACCGGCGAAGCTCAACGCCGCCAGTAGCACCGAGAGCAGCATCATGCCGATCTGCGCGGCGAGCATCACGGTGCGCCGGTCGAACATGTCCGCCCACGCGCCCGCCGGCAGGGCGAGCAGCATGATCGGCAGGTTGGTGGCGCTCTGCACCAGCGCTACGATGTCGGCGGGCTGGCCGGTGATGGTCATCTGCCAGGCCGCGCCGACCGACTGGATCGCGTTGCCGAAGTTGGACAGCAGGCTGCCCAGCAGGATCAGCATGAAAGCGCGATAACGAAGCGGCGAAAGCGTGGTCGATCCGGTCATGGGCGCGTGTCGTCCTTCTTGTTTTTCGATGTGCCGCTTGCGAAGCGCCGCGCGCTATTGGCGGCCTATGCGGCCGGACGCAAGGGGCCTGTGTCGTGGCAGTGGGCACGGTGAGGTGCGTGTTTGGCGTCAATCGCGCGGGCGCACGCTCATCCGGGGGTTTGCGCCATTTTAGAAGAAGAATATCTATATGAACCAAAAATAATATGCATTTGCCTTATGGGTCGGGAGGCGGCACGCTTCCAGACCTAGTAAAACGTGCTTCGACACAATCGCGTCCGGAGAGGATTCCGAGCAATCGGGCCGGAGCGCAGGAGGGAGCCGGCCGTACGAGGTAGACGCGTCCATGACCATGACTGACCCGCCAGGGCAGGCCTTCACCCTGGAGCAGTGGCGACTGATAGAACAATTATCGCAGTCGCTCGGGTCGGTGCAGGCGCGCTGGCTCAGCGGTTATTTTGCTGGATTCGACGCCGGTCTGCGGCAAGCCCTTCCGCAGACCGCGTCGTTTCCTGAGGCTGTCGCGGCAGCCGCGACCGCACCGGCGGCACGCAAACTCACCATTCTCTACGGGACCGAGACTGGCAATAGCGCCCAGATCGCCAAGGATCTGGCCAAGGCCGCAGAGGCGGCCGGTCTCACGCCAAAGGTCGCCGACATGGCGGACTACAAGCAGCGCGAGCTGGGCCAGGAGCAGGATCTGCTCGTGGTCGTCAGCACCCATGGCGACGGCGATCCGCCGCAGCCGGCGACGGCCTTCTTCGAGTTCGTCGAAGGACGCAAGGCGCCCAAGCTGCCGGACGTGCGCTTTGCCGTGCTGGCGCTGGGCGACACCAGCTATGAGTTCTTCTGCCAGGGCGGCAAGCGGCTCGACAAGCGACTGGAGGAACTGGGCGCGCAGCGGCTGATCGACTGCGTCGAGTGCGATGTCGATTATGAGGAGAATGCCGAGAGTTGGGTCGACGCGATCGTCGCCAAGCTGGGTGCGGAGATGAGTGCACCGGCGGTGGCGGCAAGCGTGGCGCCGGTGGAGGCGCTCAGCGCGGCAACGGCGGGCGCCCATGATAAGCGCAATCCGTTTCCGGCCACCGTCATCGAGAATATTCCCATCGTCGGGCGCGGATCGAGCAAGGAAACGCGGCATATCGAATTCTCGCTGGCCGGCTCCGGCCTCACCTATGAACCGGGAGATGCGCTCGGCATCGCCGCCTCGAACGATCCCGCCACGGTCGCCGCACTGCTCGACGCGCTGGGTCTGTCGCCCGATGCCACGTTTGACCTCAAGGGGCAGATGGTGGCGATCGGCGAGGCGTTGACGCACCGGTTCGAGATCACGGCGGTGGTGCCGCGTTTCCTCGATTATTGGGCAATGCTGAGCGAGGCATCCGCCCTGAAGCAGCTTCTGGACGAGGAGCATGCCGGCGAGCGCGCCGTGTTCCTGCGCACCCACCATATTATCGACGTGGTGCGGCGCTTCCCGGTCAAGGACGTGATGCCGCAAGGCTTCGTGAGCGCGCTGCGGCCGCTCCAGCCGCGCCTCTACTCTATCGCCTCCAGCTTGGCCGCCATGCCGGAGGAGGCACATCTCACCGTCTCGCCGGTGCGCTACGAACTGCATGGCGAAGCGCGCAGCGGCGTCGTCTCGGGCATGCTCGCCGACCGTGTCGCGCCGGATGCCACGCTGCCTGTGTACGTGCAGAGCAATCCGCATTTCCGCCTGCCGGGCGACGATGCGCCGATCATCATGATCGGGGCGGGTACCGGCGTGGCGCCTTATCGCGCCTTCATGCAGGAGCGCGAGGCGCGGGGTTCGACGGGGCGGAGCTGGCTGTTCTTCGGCGAGCGCAATTTCCGCACCGACTTCCTCTACCAGACCGAGTGGCAGAGCTGGCTCAAGGACAGCACGCTCACCCGCATGGACGTGGCGTTCTCTCGCGACAGGACTGAGAAGGTCTATGTCCAGCATCGCCTGAAAGAGCAGGGCCGCGACCTGTTTGCCTGGCTGGAGGAGGGCGCGCATGTTTATGTCTGCGGCGATGCCAGCAATCTGGCGCCGGACGTGCACACCGCGCTGATCGACATCGTCGCCGAGCAGGCCCGCATCGGGCGCGAGGCGGCGGAGGATTATGTCCGCTCGCTGCAAGCCGATCACCGCTACCAGCGCGACGTTTACTGAAGAAGACGCTCATGACAGCCAAGACCATTGATCGCAGCCGCGACCTCTCGCAGTCGCTCGACAAGCTCAGCGCCGACGAGCGGATGAAGGCGGCAAGCGACTATCTGCGCGGCACCATCGCCCACGGCCTGCTCGACCGGATCACCGGGGCGATGCCCTCCGCCGGCGACGTGAAGCTGATGAAGTTCCAGGGCATCTACCAGCAGGATGACCGTGACTTGCGCGACGAGCGGCGGCGGCAGAAGCTGGAGCCGGCCTATCAGTTCATGATCCGCGTGCGCATGCCGGGCGGCGTCTGCACGCCCGAGCAGTGGCTCAAGCTCGACGGACTGGCCCGCCAGCATGGCAGCCAGACGCTGCGCGTCACCACGCGGCAGACCTTCCAGTTCCACTGGGTGCTCAAGGACAGTCTGCGCCCGATCATTCAGGGCCTGCACGAGGTGCTGCTCGATACGGTGGCGGCGTGTGGGGACGACAGCCGCGGTGTGATGTGCACGGTCAACCCCGAAAGCTCGCTGTTCCACGCACAGATTGCGGCGCTGGCCAAGCAGGTGAGCGACCACGTTATCCCCAAGACGCGCGCCTATCACGAGATCTGGTATGGCGCCGAGCGGATCGCCAGCTCCGGGCCGGAGGAGCCGTTCTACGGGCGCACCTACATGCCGCGGAAGTTCAAGATCGGCTTCGCGCTGCCACCCTCCAACGATATCGACGTGTTCGCGCAGGATGTCGGCTTCATCGCCATTGGCGACGCCAATGGGTTGCAGGGCTTCAATGTCGCGATCGGCGGCGGCATGGGACGCACAGATAATGCGCCGGAAACGTATCCGCGCCTTGCCAGCGTCATTGGCTTCATCCCGGCCGACAAGGTCTTCGCTTGCGCCGATGCGGCGATGACCGTGCAGCGCGACTATGGCGACCGCAAGGACCGCATGCACGCGCGGTTCAAATATACCATCGACGACAAGGGGCTGGACTGGATCAAGGCCGAGATCGAGCGCCACATGGGCAGCAAGTTCGAGGCGGAGCGTCCTTATGAATTCACCTCCAACGGCGACGTATTCGGCTGGGTGGAGACGCCGGACGGGCGGCATCACCTCACCCTGTTCGTCGAGAACGGCCGGCTCGACCTCGCATGGCTCGACACGCTGCGCGACGTGGCGCGCATCCACACCGGCAAGTTCCGCATGACGGCCAACCAGAACGTCATCATCGCGGACGTCGAAGCGGACGACCGTGCGGCGATCGACGCAGTTCTGGAGAGCCACGGCAAGGCGCCGGGCCATGTCTCCGCCCTGCGCCGCAACTCCATCGCCTGCGTGGCGTTGCCGACCTGCGGCCTCGCCATGGCGGAGAGCGAGCGCTACCTGCCCACGCTGATCGACAAGCTCGAACCGATCCTCGCGAATCATGGGCTGGCGGAGGAGCCGATCACCATCCGCATGAGCGGCTGCCCTAACGGCTGCTCGCGGCCCTATATCGGCGAGATCGCGCTGACCGGCCGCGCGCCGGGCAAGTATAACCTCTATCTCGGCGGTGGCTTCCGTGGCGAGCGGCTCAACCGTATGGTGCTGGAGAATGCCGGCGAGTCGGCAATCCTGGAGACACTTGACGAGGTGTTGGGCCGCTATGCGAAAGAGCGTGAGCCGGGCGAGCATTTCGGCGATTTCACGATCCGGGCCGGCATTGTGCGCGAAGTGACGGAGGGGCGTTTCTTCAATGACTGATAAACGCGACGACCAGCCGGCGCCCGAGACGATCGCCGCCGCGCATGGTGTCGCGAGCGATCCGAGCTTCGGTGCGGTCGCCCCGCCCATCTACCTGTCCAGTACCTACGAATTCGCCGGCTACGACACGGCACGGGCCTATGACTACGGCCGGCTCGCCAACCCGACGCGCGATCTGCTGAGCGACGCGCTGGCGAAGCTGGAGGGCGGCGCCGGCGCGGTCGTCACGTCGAGCGGCATGGCCGCCATCGACCTGCTGGTCGGCCAATTGCGGCAGGGCGACCTCGTGCTCGCCCCGCACGATTGCTATGGCGGCACGATCCGGTTGCTCAAGGCACGCGCGGATCGCGGGCAAATTGCGCTGCGCCTTGTCGACCAGACCGACCGGGCAGTGTTCGCGCAGGCGCTGGAAGAGGAGCCGGCGCTCGTGCTGATCGAGACGCCGAGCAATCCGCTGATGCGCGTCGTCGATGTCGCCGCGCTGGCGGCGCTGGCGCGCGAAGCTGGGGCGGAGGTCGCGGTCGACAATACTTTCCTTTCGCCGGCCTTGCAGCGCCCGATCGCGCTGGGCGCGGACTATGCGATCCACTCGACCACCAAGTTCCTCAATGGTCATAGCGATGTGATCGCCGGCGCCGTGGTGGCCGGCACGAAGGCGCAGGCCGATCAACTCCGCGCCTGGGCCAACGTCGTCGGCAGTAGCGGCTCACCGTTCGACGCCTGGCTGACGTTGCGCGGTCTGCGGACGCTGTTCCCGCGGATCGAGCGGCAGCAGGCCAACGCCATGGCGATTGCGCGGCATCTGGACGCGCATCCGGCGGTGGCGCGGGTCTATTATCCGGGCTTGCCCTCGCACCCCAATCACGCGGTCGCTACACGCCAGCAGCGTGGTTTCGGCGCTATGCTGAGCTTCGATCTGGCGGGCGGGGCCGAGGCGGTGAAGCGCTTCATCGGCGCCGTGCGCACCTTCACGCTGGCTGAATCACTGGGCGGGGTCGAGAGTCTCGTCGCCCATCCTGCCACCATGACCCACGCCGACATGGGCGAGGACGCGCGCCGCGTTGCCGGCATCGGCGACGGGCTGCTGCGCCTTTCGGTGGGCCTTGAAAACGAGGCGGATCTGCTGGCCGGACTCGATCTGGGGCTGGCAGCCTGCTGACCTTACCGAGAGGGTGCAGCCCTGTGGTGCGAACGCGCGCCGATGGGGCTTTCGCTCAGGTTGGCAAGCATATGGATATTCGTTTCCGCCTCACCCTTTACGACGTGCTGTTGCAGCCGTGCGCGTCGAGCGTGCTGCCCAGCCAGGCCGACGTGTCGACGTGGCTGGGCCACGACATCGCGCTCGACATTCCCATTCTTTCCTCTGCCATGGACATGGTGACGGAAGCCGACATGGCGATCGTCTCGCCGGACGTCGCGAGTGCCGGTTTTCGCTGACGTGCGGGAGGGGCTGGTCGGTCAGGCTTCCTTGTTCGTGTCGAGCATCGTCGCGACGTGCTGGCGCTGCCCTCATGTTTCCTGACTACCGAGCAACTCGGTCAGTCTGGTACATCTTTGGGGCTTGTTCTGATTATGGGAAACATCTGTTCTCCTGCGAAAGCAGGGGTCCAGAGCCCGGCCGACATAGTTTGCCGTCCTGGGCTCCTGCCTGTGTAGGCGCACAATGCATTCTTTTTGGGTGCAGCCGCTCAGCCCGCCGGCGTTGCAGCGGCAGCGCTACCTCGACCCCGCGCCGGCGGCGGTGCCGCATCGCTCATGCCGAGCAGCGCGGCCACGCTGCGGCGTTGCGCCATCAGGTCGTGCAGCGAATAACCATCGAGCACGGCGAGGAACGCGGCAAGCGCCTCGTCCAGCGCGCCGGTAAGGCCGCAGGCGGGCGCGATTACGCAATCGGCGCAATCGACCAGTTCGAACCCATCTTCGGTATGGCGTACCACCGCGCCGACGTTGATCTCGCGAGGATCGCGCGCGAGACGGATGCCGCCGAACCGCCCGCGCACGCTCGTGAGATAACCGGCGTTGACCAGATCGTTGACCACTTTCATCAGATGGCTCTGCGAAACGCCGTAGGCGCGGGTGATCTCCCGAATGGAGCTGAGTTGGCCGGGGCGCACGGCGAGGTAGATCAGCACACGCATCGCATAGTCCGTATAGCGCGTCAGCCGCATGCCCTCTCCCGCCTGGTCGTGAAGCCGTTCGTCTCTCGATATATGTATTCTCGTTGCATGTATCAAATTCCTCAAATAGGTTCATTTCGAATGAATGATTGAGGAGCACCCATGAACGGCGCTGTTGTTCTTGCCGAGACCGATCTGGAGCGGCTGATCCCGCGTTTCTACGCCCGCGTGCGGGAGGATGCGCAACTCGGCCCGGTGTTCAATGATATCGTGGAGGATTGGCCGGAGCATCTGGAGAAGCTGGTCGCTTTCTGGTCCTCGGTGATGCTGGGCTCAGGCCGCTACAAGGGTAATCCGGTGATGGCGCACGGCCGCCACAGCACGCGCATGCCACCCGAATTGTTCGCCCGCTGGCTCGAAATCTGGGCGGACGTGACCAACGAGGAAATGGCGCCCGCCATCGCGGCCGCGCTGCAAGCCAAGGCGGGGCGCATCGCCGAGAGCCTCCAGCTTGCGATGTTCTTCCGGCTTGCTCCCGAGCGCGGAGCGGTATCCCAACGCGCTTGAGCGCGAGAGCCCTGGAAACGGGCCTCTGATCCTGCTCCGGGACGCCCTGCAAGGCCCGGTTTTCCTCTTCCGGTCCGATCGTGCGGCGTTTTCACCGATGATGGGGCATCGTTCCGTTGCGCAGACCGAAACGCGGCGGTTTTCCTGCTCTTTCAGCGCTCTGAATTAGGTTAGGGTGCATGACTCCCCCGCCGTGATCGCCTATCGTCCGCCTCCAGGGAGAGGAGGACGAAAAATGGAACAACAAGTCCCGGTTTTGATTATTGGGGGGAGCCTCGTCGGGTTGACGACCTCGATGCTGCTCGGCCGTCATGGCGTGCGGCATATATTGGTGGAGCGGCATCGCGGCACGGCCATCCATCCGCGTGCTGCGGCGTTTCACCAGCGCACCATGGAAATTTTCCGCGATGGCGGCGTGCAGCAGGCCGTCGAGCAGGCGGCCGACAAGGAATTCGTGCAGGACGGGTCGATCCTTTCGGTCGATTCGCTTAGCGGCAAGGAACTGGCTTATTACTATCACTCGATGAACGAGGGTGTGGAGCATCTCAGCCCCGCGCGGCGGCTGTTCATCACCCAGATCGGGCTCGAACCGGTGCTGCGCGCCCGCGCGTCGGCGCTGGGCGCGGATCTGCGCTACGCCACCGAGTTGCTCGACTTCACGCAAGACGATAAAGGGGTCGTTGCCACGATCCGCCCGCGCGACGGCGGCGACGAGCAGCATATCCGCGCGCGCTACCTGATCGGCGCGGACGGCGCCCATAGCCCGGTACGCCGCGCGCTCGGCATCAAGATGGAGGGGCGCGGCGATTTCGCGCAATGCGCAACCATCTATTTCAAGGCCGATTTCCGCGCGCTGCTGCGCGGCCGCAACATGAGCGTGGTCTATGTCAACCAGCCCGGCCAGCTTGCCTTCTTCCGCTTCGCGATCACTGGTGACGCGGGTTTCCTGGCGGTGTTCGCCACGTTCGATGAGCAGGGACGCCCCGACAACCGGCTGCGCGAAGGACTGACGAGCGAGCGGGCGGTGGAGATGGTCCGCGCTGCGCTGGGTGTGCCGGCGGATTTCCCGATCAGCGTCGAGAACATCCAGCCCTGGACTGCCACTGCCGCGACCGCCGCGGTCTTCCGCAAGGGCAACGCCTTCCTGGCGGGCGACGCCGCGCATCTGATGCCGCCCACCGGTGGCTTCGGCGGCAATACCGGCGTGGCGGACGCGCACAATCTCGCCTGGAAGATCGCCATGGTGCTGGACGGACGCGCCGATGCAGCGCTGCTCGACAGCTACGAGGCGGAGCGCCGCCCGATGGCCGCGCTCACCGTGGAGCAGGCGTATCGCCGCTATGTCGAGCGGGTCGATCCGTCGCTGCCGGCGCAGGATCTGGCCGACAATCTCAGCGATACCGCTATAGAGCTGGGCGCGGTCTATCATTCCGACGCATTGATCGGCTCCGATGCAGACATCGTTCTGACCCAGGAACCGGACGACCGGAGCGGTCGCGTGGGCGTGCGCCTCGCACATCACTGGATCGAGAGGGACGGCCAGCGCGGCTCCACGCTCGATCTGGCGGGGCCGGGCTTCACGCTGCTCGCCGGGCCGGGCGGCAAGGCGTGGGTGGAGGCGGCCGGTGGTGTCGAGGATCTCGGTTGCCATCAGTTCACCAACGAGAGCGACGCGGCGGCGATCGGCCTGCCGGAAGACGGTGCGCTGCTCCTCCGGCCGGATGCCGTGGTCGGCTGGCGCAGCGGACAGGGCGCGCAGGCGTCCGAAGCGGTGCTGACGGATGCGCTGCGGCAATTGACCGGGCGCGCGGCCTGATCGTTCGATTGCGTGGCGGCCTGTTTGGAGAGGCTGGCCATTTAGGGGAGACCATTCGTATCGGGTATCGGCGGGATGCGCCTTGCTGCGCTGCATATCCCGCCGGTGCTTGATGCGGGCGCAGTCCTGTGCCGCTGCCTGAGAGGGGCGCAGGCCAGCAGCGGGTACCTGCCGCGTGGGACTTCCTGCGGTAACGGGGCCTGCGCTTGCTCCCGTCCGGGGGATGGCTAACTCTGCACGGCGGCCTTCCAGTTGCGAAGAGCGGCCAAGGCGGTTGACCTTTCGGGCGATAGGGGCTAATCGCGCGGCCTTCGCGTCAGGTCGCTGGCTCCACTGACGGAGTCGCGCCGCGTCAACCGACACAGTTTCGTTCGAGGAAAAGAATGGCCAATACGCCCCAGGCAAAGAAGCGGATCCGCCGCAATGCACGTCGCGCCGAAATCAACGGCAGCCGGCTGAGCCGTATTCGCACCCTGGTGAAGAAGGTGGAGGCGGCTGTCGCCGCTGGTGACAAGGGTGCGGCGCAGGCGGCACTCACGAGCGCACAGCCCGAACTGGCGCGGGGTGTTGCGCGCGGCGTGCTGCACAAGAATACGGCGGCTCGCAAGTTCGGTCGCCTGACCAAGGCTGTCGCCGCGCTCGGCTGACGCCTTTCTACATCGGATTTGAGGAGATCGGCGCTGGGGCTTCCCGGCGCCTTTTTCGTTGCGTGCGGGGCGCGATGTGATCGCGGGGATCGGTATGGAACGGGCTGGCCTTAGCGGCCGGCTGGCTCGGCGGCTGGCGGAGCGGGTGGCTGGAGCGCCGGGGCGACCATGCGTGGCTCCAGAATGGCGGCGGCCTCGATGATGTCGAGCGCGCGGTGGGCCTCGTTGTAGCGGCGGGCCTGCTCCAGCCAGCGCACCGTCTCGGCCTGTTGGCGCAGCGCGGCGACCTCGGCGATGGCGGGCTCGATCCGGCCGGATTCGACATAAAGCCGCGCCCGTGCGATCCGCTGCTCCGGTTCGGGAGCGGGCGCACTGGCCGGGCGGATGACCGCAAGGCCGCGCATCTCACGCATCAGCGAATCCCACCAGCTCTCGTCCGGTTCCCCCTGCGCCTCGACCACGCGGATGCGATCCAGGCCGGCGCGCAGATCGGTGATCGTCACCGGCTCGGCGGCGGCGTTGACGATTGTCGCCACCGCCTTGGGCTGGGCATCGCCGAACAGCAGCCGCAACTGGCCCTCGACATAGCCGAGCGGCGCGCCGGCATCGAGCGCGCGGCGCGCGGCGAAGGCGATCATCATCGCCTCGGCGCGGTTGGCGTAGCTGGAGGCGGTCTGCGCGGCGACCGCGACGCGGGTGAGCCGCTGCTCGATATCGAGCATCCGCACCGCCTGCTGCTCGGCGCTCATCACCAGCGCGGGCGGGCGGGATGAAGCGGTGGACACAGCCGGCGCCGCGCCGGGATCGGCGGTGTTGAGCGGCCCCCCGGCATCGTTCTGGGCGACGGGAGCGGTAGACGGCCCATCCCATCTGAGCGCGCCCCGCCAATGGAACAGCGCCCACACCATCGCGATAAGCACGGCGACGAGGGCGAGTAGCGCCACCGCGACGCCCAGCCGGGAGCGGGAGGGCCGAGGCGCCCCGCCCGCCGCTATGTCACCGCTGCCTTGCTCTGCGTTGCTTGCCATGCTCCTCGCCGGTTGGATTTAGAGGCGTTTCTACATAGCGCGCTGGCGAGGCGCAGCAAGGCCGTATCGTCTGCGGCAGATGCAACTTGCTGCCGGTGCAGGTGAAGGCAAGCGCGGGGCGGGCGGCAGCAGCCATCGAGCCGTCGGCGGGCGCGCGGAGAATGGACCATGATGACGCAGTGGGCAGCGTCGCGGGTAGCGCGGGGAAGGATGCATGTCGCGGTCCCCGCTGCGACAGGCGATAGAGCGCGCGCCATGCAGCTATATGGACCGCTGCCGGTCGCCCCTATTGGCTCGACGGGGAGGTCGCGCAGAGCGTACTGGCGAGACGCAGCAGCGCGGTATCGTCGGGGGCGGACGCGACCTCGACCTGCCGCCAGCCGGGGCCGGCGACGTCGGCAGCAGCGCGGCTGATCGCGGCGAGGCGGTGCGGACGGGGCGCGGGCGGCAGCAGGGAGTCGAGCTGGCGGCCGGCGCGGGGCGAGTGGACCGCGATGACGCAGGGTGGCAGCGTCGCCAGCAGTGTGGCGAAGGGCCGCATGTCGCGCGGCTCGCTGCGATAGACGATGTGGCGCGTGATATGCAGCCCGAGCGGATCGAATGGGCGCACGTCCGCGCCGCAAATGTGCAGCAGGCGCCCATGGCCGGCCGCGACGATCAGCGGGATGGTGGACGCTGCATCGCCGCCGCCGATGGTGATGGATCGCTCGCCTCGGTCGCGGATGACGCGGGCGGTGGCTTCGCCTACCGTGAAAATCGGCAGATCGGCAAGGCGGCGCAGAACCTCCGCGCCGTGGCGGGCGCCGTTGGTGCTGGTCACGAGCAGCGCGTCGAACGGCCCTTCCGGCAGCGGTATGGGGGCGACGGGCATGATCTCGAACAGCGGGAGCTGGATCACTTCCATGCCCAAAGCGCGGGCGCGTTCGGCCGACTCGTCGTTGCCCGGCTGCGGGCGGAGCAGCAGCAGCGGGCTGCTCACGGCGTGAACAGGGCGCGCAGGGCTGGGCTGGCGCGGCCGAGCAGGCGCGCGCCGAGCGCAGCCGCGCCGTCCAGCGCGCCGCCGGGCAGCAGCGCTTCGTCGCCGACTTGCTCGCTGCCGTCCTCGTTCAGGATCTGCGCGCGCAGGTGGATGTCCGCACCCTGCTCGCGAGCGAGCGCGGCAATGGGCGAGTGACAGGTGCCGCCGAGCGCGAGCAGCAGCGCCCGCTCGGCGCGCACGCAGCGCGTGGTGGGGGCATGGTCGATGGCGGCGAGCAGGGCGGTGGCGGCGCTGTCATCGGCACGGCATTCGATACCGACGGCGCCTTGCGAGACGGCCGGGAGCATGGTCTCGGCCGGGATGGTGGCGCCGGTATCGGCCATGCCGAGCCGGTCGAGCCCGGCGGCCGCGAGCAGGGTCGCGGCGATCTCGCCCGCCTCGACGGCGGCGAGACGGCGCGCGACGTTGCCGCGCAGCAGCGTGGTGGTGAGGTCCGGCCGCAGCGCCTTCAACTGTGCGGCACGGCGCGGGGAGCTGGTGCCGATGATCGCGCCGTGCGGCAGGGCGGCGATGGAGGGGGCGCCGATCAGCCGATCCTCCACCGCCGCGCGCGGTAGCATGGCGGCGACGTGGATGCTCTCGGGCCGGACGGTCTCGACATCCTTCATCGAGTGGACCGCGCAGTCGATCTCGCCGGCGAGCAGTGCGCGGTCCAGCTCCTTGGTCCACAGCGCCTTGCCGCCGATCTCGGCCAGCGCGCGGTTCTGGATGCGGTCGCCGCTGGTCGTCACCGGCACGATGCGGATCGCATCCTCCGCCCAGCCGTGCGCGGCGCGCAGGGCGGCGGCGGCGAGGTTGGCCTGCGCCAGCGCGAGCGGCGAGCCGCGGGAGCCGATACGGAAGGGTGAAGCGGGGGACGGAGCGGCGGACATCATGGATGCAAAGCCGATAGACCCTTGGCCTGCGGGGCTCTAGAGGAAAAAACCATGCCCATCATTCTTGGACTGGAATCGAGCTGCGACGAGACGGCAGCGGCCCTCGTCGGCACCGATCGCACGATCCTGGCGCATCGCCTCGCGGGGCAGGAAGCGGCGCACCGGCCCTATGGCGGCGTGGTGCCGGAGATTGCGGCGCGCGCGCATGTCGAGGCGCTGATCCCGCTGGTCGAGGCGGCGCTGGGCGATGCCGGCATGACGCTGGATGCGGTGGATGCCATTGCCGCGACGGCGGGGCCGGGGCTAATCGGCGGCGTCATGGTGGGGCTGGTGACGGGCAAGGCGCTCGCCCATGCGGCGGGCAAGCCGCTGGTGGCGGTCAACCATCTGGAGGGCCACGCGCTCTCGCCGCGCCTCGCCGATCCGTCGCTGCGCTTCCCATATCTGCTGCTGCTGGTCTCCGGCGGGCACTGCCAGCTTCTGGAGGTGCGCGGGGTGGGGGATTACCGCCGGCTGGCGACGACGATCGACGATGCGGCGGGGGAGGCGTTCGACAAGACCGCCAAGCTGCTCGGCCTCGGCATCCCCGGCGGGCCGAAAGTGGAGGCGCTGGCGCACGAGGGTGATCCGCGCGCCGTGCCGTTGCCGCGCCCGCTGGTCGGCACCGGCGAGCCGCATTTCTCCTTCGCGGGCCTCAAGAGCGCGGTGATGCGCGCGGTCGAGAGCGGGCGATGGCGCGATGCGGACATCGCCGCGAGCTTCCAGCAGGCGGTGGTGGATTGCCTCGTCGACCGCACCCGGCGTGCGCTGGCCGTGGCCGAGCGGCCGAGCGCGCTGGTGGTGGCGGGCGGCGTCGCGGCCAACGGCGCGGTGCGCGCGGCGCTGGAGATGCTGGCGAGCGGGCACGACCTGCCCTTCGTCGCGCCGCCCTTGTGGCTCTGCACGGACAATGCGGCGATGATCGGCTGGGCGGGGTGCGAGCGGTTCGAAGCTGGGCTGGTCGACGATCTGGCGGTGCCGGCGCGGCCGCGCTGGCCGCTCGACCCGGCGGCTGAGGCGGTGCGCGGCGCGGGGGTGAAGGCATGAGTGGATCGCGGCCGATCGGCATCATCGGCGGTGGCGCCTGGGGCACGGCGTTGGCGCAGGTGCTCGCCTCCGGTGGCAGCGACGTGCTGCTGTGGGCGCGCGATGCCGCGGTGGTACGGGCGATCAACGGGGTGCATGAAAATCCGGATTATCTGCCGGGGCAGGCACTCTCGCCGCTGATCCGGGCGACTTACGACCCCTCGCTGCTTCAGGAGGCGCGGGCGCTGCTGGTGGTAACGCCGGCGCAGCATATGCGCGGCGTGCTCGGCCGCTTCACGCCGCAGGGGCAGCCGCTGATCCTCTGCTCCAAGGGGATCGAGGCGCACACCCACAAGCTGATGCATCAGGTGGCGGGCGAAGCGATGCCCGGCTCGCCAATCGCGGTGCTCTCCGGCCCTACCTTCGCGCATGAGGTGGCGGCGGGGCTGCCCACGGCGGTGACGCTGGCGGCGCAGGACGAGGCGATGGCGACGCCGCTGGCGGCGATGATCGCGCGCCCGACCTTCCGCCCCTATGTCTCGGATGATGTGGTCGGCGCGGAGATTGGCGGCGCGGTCAAGAATGTGCTGGCCATTGCCTGCGGCGTGGTGGCGGGCGCGGAACTGGGCGAGAATGCCCGCGCGGCGCTGATCGCGCGCGGTTTTGCCGAGATGGCGCGCTTCGGCCTTGCGCTGGGCGGACGGGCGGAGACGTTGGCGGGCCTCTCGGGCCTCGGCGATCTGGTGCTCACCTGCTCCTCGACCAGCTCGCGCAACTTCTCGCTGGGGCAGGGACTGGGCGCGGGGCGCACGGCGGCCGAGCTGCTCGGCGACCGGCGCACCGTGGCGGAAGGGGCGTTCACCGCGCCGGTGCTGGCCGAGGCGGCGCGCGCGTGGGGCGTCGAAATGCCCGTCACCGCCGCCGTGTGCGCCCTGCTGACCGGCGAAAGTACCGTGCCGGATGTGATCGGCGCGCTGCTCGCCCGGCCACTGCGGGCTGAGTGAAGGCTTTGCGCCGGACGGGTGTTGCGCTTATGCAGGTAGGGCCGGTGCCGATGGGCGGTGCCGAGGAGCGTCTTGCATGACGAATGCGCCGGGGCAGGCCGAGCAGACCGAGCGCGATGACATTGCGGCGCTCGCCAAGGGCGGCCGGGACAATGTGTTCGGCTTTGTGCTGCGACTGGCGGCGCGCATCCCGTTCCTGTTCATCGCCGGGCGGCTTTACGGCGCCTCGGTGCTCGGCCGCTTCGCTTATGCGGTGCTGGTCATCGAGTTCGCCGCGCAGCTCGCGACCATGGGCCTCAAGCGCGGGCTGGCCGAGCAGCTTGCGCGCGACAGCAGGCCGCAGGCGCATGTGCTGGTCGACGGGTTGCTGCTCTGCCTGATCGGAAGCTGCGCCATGGTGGCGCTGCTGATGCTCTTCCCGCAGGCGATGTTCCCCAACAGCGGGCTCAACGGGCTCGACCGGCTGCTGCCGCTGGTCGTGATCGCCATCGCGCTCACCGATGTGGCGCTGGCGGCCTGCGCTTATCATTACAATATCGCCGCGTCCGTCCACGCGCGCTCCATCGTCGAGCCGTGGACGATCAGCATCGCCGCCTTCGCCTTCTATTTTTACTCGGCGCGTGATGGACTGATCCTCGCTTATGTCGTCGCGATGATCGCGGCGATGCTCGCCTCGCTCGTGCCGCTGCTGCGCCATTATGGCCTGCCGCGCGGCTGGCGGCCGCACCCCGCGCGGCTGTGGCACATGACCGTGCGCAACCTGCCGCTGGCCGCCGCCGACGCCATAGACTGGGCGACGCGGCGTTTGGACCTCGCCATTCTCGGCCTGTTCGCCGCGCCTTACGTGGTCGGTATCTATTATGTCGCGCAGCAGGTGGCTTCGCTGCCGCAGAAGCTCAAGACCAGCTTCGAGCCGATCCTGAGCCCGGTCATCACCCGCAACGTCAAGCTCGGCAACCATGAGGCGATCGCGCGGCAGGTGAGCCAGGTTGGCTTCTGGATCGTCGCGGCGCAGCTTGGCGTGGCGCTCGCGCTCGGCATCCCCGGCGAGGCGGTGATGGGGCTGGTCGGCCCCAGCTTCGTCGGCGGCACCGGGGCGCTGGCTGGCCTGCTCGCCGCCGAGGTGCTGGCCGCGCCCGCCGTGGTGAGCGAGGCGGCGCTGGTCTATCTGGCGCGGATGCGCAACCTGCTCGTCTCCATCGCGACCATCGCATTGCAGGCGGCGCTCACCGTCATCCTGATCCTCGTCGCGCGGCGGCTGGAAATGCCGGACCTCACCGTGGCGGCGATGCCGGCGGTGGCGCTCGCCATCGCGCTCGGCTGCGCCTCGATCGCCAAGGCGCTGCTGCTCGGTTCGCTGCTGCGCGCGCCGATCGGCGTGTGGCGCGCGCGGCTGGTCATCGCAGCGCTGGTGGCAATCTTCATCGGCACCGGCTTCACGCTGCTGCCCGGCCATTATGAGTGGGTGGAGCTAGTGATCGGCCTGCCTGCCACGCTGCTCGTCTATTGCGCGATCGTGTGGACCTTCGCGTTCAACGATGCCGACCGCACGCTGTTCCGCCGCAGCCGTGGGGGCAAGATGCCGCCGCCCGCCGAGTTGGCGGAGGAGGGGTAAAGCGGCGCCGTTCGGGAGGGTGCGGGTGCATGGCGGCAGCCCACCCGGTTTCCCTCATTCATCGTGCGGACCTTGTCTGGCCTCCATCCCGTTTGCGAGGGATGATCTGCGCGGCGCCATGGATGCTGAAACGCGGCCCTGCCATGGCCGGGTTGGGTGAGCGCGCCTTTGGCGGTGCGCCGCACGAGAGGGAGTCGGTTCTCCTGCGAAGGCAGGAACACGGGGCGCATGAGCGATGCTTTACCGTTCGGCCGCCTGCCTTTGCAGGAGCACGGTATGGTTCGACCTGAAGCGGGTGCGCTCCCGGAGGCCTGTCCGGCTCCCTTCCCGGCATAGACAGTTGGAGCGATGGGTCCCTGCGACGCCGGCGTTCAGGCCCCGGCCGGAGCGCTTTGCCGCCCTGGGCTCCTGCTTTCGCAGGAGCACGGGGGACAGTGGATGCGTGGTCGGGTGTGGGTATGGGGCGATCGGGGGCGGAGCCGCCGGCGCCGCCTCGCGCGCGGCGGCGCCCCGGCGCGTCAGTTCTTGGGTTCGGGCGCTACGGTGACGCGGACTTCCTCGCCATTCTGGCCGGGGAAGCCGGTGAACAGCGCGTCGATGAGGTTCGGCACCAGATAGGTAAGCTTGTTGCTCACCGATTGCGCGCGCGCCGTGCCCTCGAACACGCGCTCGCCGCCGGCCCGGTCGATCTTCATGCGCAGCCGGCTCTGGTAGACGACGTAGCTTTCGATGTCGTTATAGCCGGCGCCGCCCCACAAGAAGGGGTCGTAAAAGCCCATCATGTAGCGGCCGCGCCAGCCGCCCCAGCCGCGATAGTAGCCGGGGTAGAAGAACGGATCGTAATAGAAGGGACTGCGCGCGAAGCCGGTCGAGCGGACGCGCTGGGTGCCCTTGTCGATATCGTAATCCAGGCTGACAACGAGCTGCGCCGAGGCGGGATCGGCAGCGCGGACATAGCCATAGTCGATCAGGCGCTTGGCGACGAGATCGCCATAATGGGCGAATTCGAGGCTGCCGGCGAGGCGGTTGTCCCCCGGCATCACCGTGAAGGTCTGCCCCTGCGCGGGCGGCAGTTGCTGGAACCGCGCGACATCGGCGCGGAAGCCGGTGGCGCAACCCGCCAGCCCGCCCAGCGAGAGGGCGGAAGCGGCGGCAAGGACGAGGAAGCGCTTGGTCATCATGTCTTGTCCGTTTCCCGGGCGAAGGGGGATCGCCCTTTAAGACGAAGTAGGTGCTCTTCTACCTTGGATCAAATGAACTATCGTTGAATGAGAGGGTTTGCGGGCGATTCAGCGCATTGGGTCAGCACATGAGGTCAGCGCATCAGGCCGATGGCGTCATAAGCGGCGCGCAGGGTCGGCTCGGCGGCGGCGGCGGCTTGCTGCGCGCCCTTGTCCAGCAGGGCGTCGAGCGCGGCGTGATCGTCGCGCAGCGCGAGGAAGCGCGTGCGGATGGGGGCCAGCGTCTCCGCCAGCAGATCGCCCAGCGCCGGCTTGAACGCGCCGAAGCCCTGCCCGGCGAACTGCGCGCACACCGCGTCCGGCGTGCTGTTGGCCAGCGTGGCGTAGATGCCGACGAGATTCTGCGCTTCCGGCCGCCCGGCCAGTCCCGCCGCCTCGCCGGGCAGCGGCTCCGGGTCGGTTTTCGCCTTGCGGACCTTCTGCACGATCGTGTCGGTATCGTCGGTCAGGTTGATGCGGCTCATGTCGGACGGGTCGGATTTGGACATCTTCGCCGTGCCGTCGCGCAACGACATGATCCGCGCCGTCTGCCTGGGGATGATCGGATCGGGCAGGGTGAACAGCTCCACGCCGAAATCGGTGTTGAACTTGATCGCGATATCGCGGGTCAGCTCCAGATGCTGCTTCTGGTCCTCGCCCACCGGCACGTGCGTCGCCTGGTAGAGCAGCACGTCCGCCGCCATCAGCACGGGATAGACATAGAGGCCGACGCTGGCGCTGTCGCGATTCTTGCCGGCCTTGTCCTTGAACTGGGTCATGCGGTTCATCCAGCCGATGCGGGCGGTGCCGCACAGCAGCCAGCATAATTCGGCATGGGCGGGCACGCGCGCCTGGTTGAACAGCACGCTGCGATCCGGGTCGATGCCGCAGGCGACCAGCGCGGCGGCCATGTCGCGCACATTGGCGAGGCGCTGCTCGCGGCTCTCATGCACGGTGATCGAGTGCATGTCCGCCAGGAAGAAGAAGCAGCGCGAATCGGCGTCCTTGCCGGCGCTTGCCGTATCCGCGGCGGGCATCTCGTCCTGCATGGCGACCCAGTTGCGGATCGCGCCGAGATAGTTGCCGAGGTGGAGATTGCCGGTCGGCTGGATGCCGGAGAGAACGCGCATGAGTGTCTTCAATCCTGGTTGGCGGCGCGGCGGCGGAGCAGCGCCTTCAAGTCGGCGATGCGGTAGGCGCCCGTGAGGAAACAGGCAATGCCGTATAGCGCCACGCCCGCGCCGACCAGCACGGCGAGCGCGGCATAACGCTGGAGAAAGCCGCCGGTCAGCCACGGGTCGAGCAGCGCCTCGCAGGCGAACACCACCGCGCCCATCAGCACGGCGGCAAGGGCGAGGCGGGGCAGGCGGGCGCGCAGCTGCGCATCGGCGATGAACTGTCCGCGCGCGCGCAGCGTCCGGTAGAGCATGGCGACATTGACGGTGGAGGCGAGCGCGGTGGCGAGCGGCGGGCCGATATGGCCGAGCGTGGGAATGAGCGCGATGTTGCCGATGATGTTGATGACGATGGAGATCATCGCGTAACGGACCGGCGTTGCGGTGTCTCCGCGCGCATAATAGCCCGGCGTCAGCACCTTCACCAGCACGTAGGAGGGCAGGCCGATCGAGAAGGCGGAGAGCGCCCAGCCGCAGCGGCGTGCGTCTTCAGCGGTGAACAGGCCGTATTGGAATAGCCCGCGCACGATCGGCTCGGCCGCGACAATGAAGGCGACGGCTGCCGGCAGGGTGAGGAACAGCGCCAGCTCGATACCCCGGTTCTGCGTCTCCATCGCCGCGTCCTCCTCGCCGCGCGCGAGCAGACGTGAGACGGTGGGGAGCAGCACGGTGCCGAGGCCGATGCCGATGAGACCGAGCGGAAGCTGGTTCAGCCGGTCGGCGTAATAGATGTAGGTGATCGAGCCGGAGGCGAGCAACCAGCCGGCGAGCGCGGTGGAAATGAGCAGGTTGATCTGCGCGGCGCCGGCGCCGGCGGCCGCCGGGATGATGCGCCGGAACAACTCGCGCATGTCATCGTCGATGCGCGGCATGCGCAGGCGCAGGCTGACGCCCGCGTTGCGGCAGGCCCAGAGCAGCCAGGCGAGTTGCAGCACGCCGCCCACCGAGACGCTGATCGCCTGCACACGCGCCGTCTCATAATCGTCGGCGCCGTGGAAGAAGAACAGGCCGACGATCATCGCGACGTTGAGCAGGATCGGCGCGGCGGCGTTCACCCAGAAGCGGTCGAGCGAGTTCAATATGCCGCCGAGCAGCGAGGCGAGGCTGATGAGCGCCAGATAGGGGATGGTGAGGCGCGAGAGCGTCACCGCGTAGGCAAGCTGCTCATGCGTGGGGTTCTGCCGCGCGAAGCCGCCGGAAAGCAGCATGGTGAGCGGCCAGGCGGCGGCGAGCAGCAGGATGGTGAAGACGATCAGGATCGGCAGCAGCAGCGCCAGCGCCCGCTCGGCGAAGCGGTAGCCCTCGGCCAGCCCGCCCTCGCCCTGCGTCTTGCCGTTGAACATCGGGATGAAGGCGGCGGAGAAGGCGCCCTCGGCAAAGAGAGCGCGGAACATGTTGGGCAGGCGGAACGCGACGCCGTTGAAGGCATCCGCCGCGAAGCCCGCGCCGACATAGCGCGCCGCCAGCGAATCGCGCGCCAGTGCCAGCACCCGGCTGGCGAGCGTGAGCCCGCCCACCGAGCCCAGCGCCCGCACGAGGTTCATCGCCGGCGCGCCCCGTCGGCCGCGCGGATCAGGCGTTGCCGGCCGGCGCGCCTTCCGCCGCCGCCTGGATCTGCGCCTGCTGCTGCATGTAGAGCGCGCCGAAGTCGATCGGATCGAGCAGCAGCGGCGGGAAGCCGCCATCCTGCACGGCGTCGGCGAGGATGCGGCGTGCGAACGGGAAGAGGAGGCGCGGCGCTTCGGCATAAAGGAACGGGCGGAGCTGATCGTCCGGCACGTTGCGGACGCCGAACAGGCCAGCGAACACCAGCTCGACGGCGAAGGCGGTGCCTGCCTCGGCGGTGGCCTTGGCGCTGATCTTCACCGCGACCTCGAACACGTCGTCGGCCGCCTTCTCGTTGCTGATGTTGAAATTCACGTCGATCTGCGGCTGCTCCTGCCACTGGTAGACGCCCGGCGAGTTGGGATTCTCGAAGGAGAGGTCCTTCACATATTGCGCGATCAGGCCGATCTGCGGCTGGTTGTCGGCGCCGTTCGTGGTCGTCTCGGTCATGTCTTCCTGTCCTTCAGGCTGTTGCCGCCGTGCCGTGGGCTCTCTTTGCCGTGGCGGGGGCGCTGGAAAATCGCGGGGCGCAGGCCGCCCATCGAGCGCGCGTTAGCAGGCAGGCCGGGCCTCCGCAACGGTTTGCGGGGCGCTCTGCCCGTCTCCATGCGGGACCGCCCGGCGCGCCCGTGGGTGCGATTGTTGATGCTTTTTTGGCATGTCTTGCGTAATGTCGGCTGAAGCGTGCGCGTTGCGGGTTTGAATATCCGCGCAAGACCGCTTATGTCCTGCGGGTTCGAATGTTTTTGAGAAGGGTCCCGATACGTGACCGTCATTGTCGTCCTGGCCATGATCTTTGCCTTGCTGGCGCTGCGGCTGTTTTCCGTACTCGGCCGCCGCACCGGCCACGAGCAGCGCCAGTTGCCGACGCCGGTGGACGACCGGACAGTCGCTGCGCGGGCGCCGGCCAGCGCCCAGGGCGAGGGCAACACGCCCGGCCAGCGCGCGGCGGAAAGCGTGGTGGCGGTGCCCGCGCAATCCGGCCTGCGGGCGCTGATCGCGGCGGATCGCGGCTTCGACGTCGGCCAGTTCATGACCGGCGCGCGGGCGGCCTATGGCCTCATCCTCGACGCTTTCTGGAAGGGCGACCGCGAGACGCTGGCGCACTATTGCGACGCCGATGTAAAGGATGCATTCGAGAGCGCCATCGCCGCACGCGAAGCGGCCGGCCACACGCTCGACAACAAGCTGGTGCGAATCGAATCGGCCAATATCGTCGATGTGAGCGTGGCGAACGGCTATGCGCTGGTCGCCGTGCGGTTCGAAGCGGACCTGTCGGCGGTGACGCGCAATGCCGAGGGCGAAGTGGTCGCCGGCTCGCTCGATGACGCGATCGGCACGGTCGAGACATGGACCTTCGGCCGGGATCTGCGCAGCCGCGATCCCAACTGGCAGCTTGTGGAGACGGACGAAGGCTGAGCGGATCGCCGCCCGTGCCTCGCCTGATCCCGCGCCCGGTTTCCTCCCTCAAATGGCTGATCGTGCTAGCCGGCGCGCTGGCGCTGGCGAGTTGCGGCCGTGTGATCCCGCCGGGTACGCCGGGCAGCCGCCCCGCGCCGGGCGAACCGGCCGCCCGGCCGCAGCCCGCCACGCCGCGCCCGCCGATCGCGGTGACGCCGCCGGCAACCCCGCCTGTCTCCGGCACTGGCGCGGCGGTGGCGGCCGGGCTGACACTCGGACCGGCAATCGACACGCTGCTTCCCGCCGATACCACCCGCACCGGCCTTGCGCTGCGGGCCTTCCGCCTTTCCTGCCCTTCGCTGATGCGTCGGACCGACCAGAGCGGTCTCACCAGCGGCAGCGACTGGCAGCAGGCGTGCAGCGCAGCAGCAAGCTGGAGCGAATCCAACGCGCGCGAGTTCTTCCGCCGCTATTTCGAGTTGGTGCAGGTGGGCGACGGCACGGCCTATGCCACCGGCTATTACGAGCCGGAAATCGCCGGTTGCCGCACCCAGACCAGCGGCTGTGCGACGCCGCTCTACAAGCGTCCGGCCGATCTCATCGAAGTCGATCTCGGCCTGTTCAGCGATAGCCTGAAGGGCAAGCGGATCCGCGGCAAGGTGAACGGCACCAGCTTCGTCCCCTATGACGACCGTGCCTCCATTACCTCCGGCACGCTGGTGGGGCGCGGGCTGGAGTTGGCTTATGCCAACGATCCGGTCGAGCTATTCTTCCTGGAGATCCAGGGCAGCGGTCGGTTGCGGCTGCCCGACGGCGGCATCATGCGCGTCGGCTATGACGGGCAGAACGGTCGCGATTATACCGGCATCGGCAAGCTGATGAAGGATCGCGGGCTGATCCAGGCCGGCTCGATGCAGGACATCATGAGCTATATCCGCGCCCATCCCGTTGAGGGCGCGGCGATTATGAACGAGAACAAGAGCTACGTGTTCTTCCGCGAACTGACCGGGGCGGGGCCGCTTGGCGCGCTCGGTATCGCGGTGACGCCGGAGGCGACGGTAGCTGCCGACCCCACCTTCGTGCCGTTGGGGGCACCAGTGCTGCTCTCTCTGGATCGCGCGGAGCCCAACGGCCTGTGGGTGGCGCAGGATACCGGCGGCGCGATCAAGGGCGCCAACCGCTTCGATACCTTTTGGGGCGCGGGCGAGCGGGCGCGAGCGATCGCCGGCGGCATGGCCGCGCGAGGCAGCGCGCTGCTGCTGCTGCCGATCGGCACCTATAATCGCCTGTCCCAGCAAAATGCCGCGCCGTCGCCTCAGCCCTGAGGAACGCGCGCTCTGGCGAACCCTGACCCGCACGGTCACGCCCCTGCGGCGCGCCAGGCCCCGGCCGGAGACCGAGGCGGAGGCGCAGCCACCCCCGCAGCCCGAAGCGCTTGCTGAACTGCTGGAGAAGCCCCGGATCAAGGGCCGCGTGCCGCCTGCCCGGCCCGCGCCGCCGCTCCCCGCGCCCGCCGCGCCTGCGCCCGTGCCGGTGCTGGACGGAAGCTGGGAGAAGCGCATCCGCGGCGGCCGGCTGTCGCCGGACATCAGCGTCGATCTGCACGGCCTTACGCTGGCGGCGGCGCATCTGCGCCTCGAACGCCTGCTCGGTGATGCCGTGCGGCAGGGCTGGCGGGTGCTGCTGGTTGTGACCGGCCGGCCTCGGCCCGCGCCCGCACCCGGTGAGGCGCGGCGGCGCGGCGCCATCCGCGCCGAGATCGGCGACTGGCTGGCGCGCAGCGCGCACGCGGGGCGGATCGCCAGCGTGCGGCAGGCGCATCCCCGCCATGGCGGCGACGGCGCGCTCTACATCATTCTGCGGCGCGGTGAGTGAGCGGCGCCAAGGCGGCAAGCCCGGTGGCTGGGCCCTGTGCTCCTGCCTTCGCAGGAGCACGATGTGGTTCGACCTGAAGCAGACGCACTCTAGCCGAACAGCCACGCCTCGGCTTCGGCCATGTCGGTGAAGTAGCGCGCGTCGATCGCTTCTCCCGCCCGCTCAGCTTGCAGCTTGTTGAGATGGGCCGGGACGACCGTGGCCGTCCGCTTCGCCATATAGTGCGTGTGCGCCGCGATCAGGTCACGGAACTGGTCGGAGATGGTCCGCGCCTGCACGGCGAATTCGCGTCCGTCGATCAGCGCATTGTCGAGTGTGCCGCTGGCGTGCATCTGGCGTATCTTCCGGCTGTATTCGGCGGCGAACCGCTCGAAGGTGGGCTGGTCCCAATAGCCCCGCATGACGATGGTCAGCAGGCGGCGCGCCGGGTCGGTGTCGATGGAATAAGGAGTCATGGGATGCTCCCGAAGCTGTGGCCGGTTTGGCTGTCATGCCGGTCAGGCTAGCGCCAGAGGCTTAAGAATGGGTTGGGTTTGCGACGAGCAGACGCTGGTAGATGGCGGTGAGCCGTTCCAGATCGGCGAGCGCCACCGCCTCATCCAGCTTGTGCATGGTCGCGTTGACGAGGCCGAACTCCACCACCGGGCAGAGCGCGCTCAGGAAGCGCGCATCGGACGTACCGCCGCTGGTCGACAGATCGGGCGTGAGGCCGGTCTCCGCGCGGATCGCCTCGCTCACGCGGGCGGAGAGGGCGCCGGGCGGGGTGAGGAATGCCTCGCCGCTGACCCTGGCAACCAGCGTGCCGCCTTCCGCCTCGACCAGCGCGCGGATCCGCCCGGCCAGCGCTTCGCCCCGGTGCATGTCGTTGAAGCGGATCGAGAGGCGCGCGGTTGCGCGGGTGGGGATGACATTGGTGGCGGGGTTGCCGACCATGATGTCGGTGATCTCGATGTTGCTCGGCTGGAACCAGTCTGTGCCGGCGTCCAGCACGATCGCCTCGATGGCGGTGAGGATGCGGACGAGCGGCGGGATCGGGTTCTTCGCCAGATGCGGGTAGGCGACGTGGCCCTGCACGCCCTCCACCGCGATCCACATGTTGACCGAGCCGCGCCGGCCGATCTTGATGGTGTCGCCGAGCCGGTTGACCGAGGTTGGCTCACCCACCACGCACAGGTCTGGCACCACGCCGCGTTCGGCCATATGGGCCATCAGCGCGCGGGTGCCGTGGACGGCATCGCCCTCCTCGTCGCCGGTGATGAGCAGGCTGAGCGTGCCCGGCTGGGCATTTGCCCCGGCGCGTGCGATGGCGGCGACAAAGGCGGCGATGGCGCCCTTCATGTCCACCGCGCCGCGTCCATAGAGCAGCTCTCCGCGCCGCTCCGGGCGGAAGGCGTCGCCGGTCCAGCCCTCGCCTGGCGGCACCACGTCGAGATGGCCGGCGAAGGCGACATGTTCGCCCGCGCCGCGCGTGCGCACCGCCAGCAGATTCTCGACCGGGGCATTCTCGCCGTGCCCATCGAGGAAGCGCTCCACTGTGAAACCAAGCGGGACGAGCATCGCCTCCAGGCAATCGAACACAGCGCCCGTCGCCGGCGTGACGGAGGGGCAGGCGATCAGCGCCTCGGCGAGCGCGACCGGATCGGTGAGGGCGGGCGTGGCAATCATCGCGCCGCGTTAGACCAACTGCGCGCCGACGGAAAGGCGGCTGGGCGGATCGACGTTTCGTCTCATGCGGGGCTGCGAATAGTGCTTTCCTGCACTTCCAGTGCTCATATGCCTTGAACTTGCCGCACACCTGGCCATGGAAATTTGTCTTCGGCCGTGCGCAAGCCCGTCTCCTCCTGACCCGAATGTCTATCCGCTCTCGATAAGAGGCGGCTCGCCCTTTCCCGCCACGGTTGCGTGTGAACGCGCATCGTCATAGCCAGTGCGCATGATGGCAGAAGGAGGCGCATATGCCCCGAATCGATCTCGATCCCGCGGCGTTGCGCGCCGGCACCGGCTATCCGGCGCCGTTCGACGAGCCGGTCGCGGGGCGGTTGCAGCGGCGGTTGGCGCCGGTGGCCGGGCTCACCGCGATGGGCATCAGCCATGTACTGCTGCGGCCCGGTGCGTGGTCATCCCAGCGCCACTGGCATGAGGGTGAGGATGAAGTTCTCGTGATGCTGAGCGGCGAGGCGGTGCTGATCGAGGATGAGGGCGAGACGGTGCTGCGCCCCGGCGATTGCGCAGCGTGGCCGGCGGGCGTGCGCAACGGCCATCACCTCGTCAACCGGAGCAATGCCGATTGCACCTTCCTCTGCATGAGTGCCGGCGACCGCATGGCGGGTGGGGCTTATTCGGATATCGACATGGTGTTTACCGAGCAGGGCTATCTGCACCGCGATGGTACCCCGTATCCGGCACGGCGGACCGCTTAGGGGCGAGCGGGCTCAAGGGCTCCGCCATCAGGGCGCCGAGTGCGTAAAAAGAAACGCCGTGCTCCTGCCTTCGCAGGAGCACTGGTTAATGGACAATCGGGTTTGGTGCCGCCCTCGGTGAGATCACAGCGCCGTGCCTGCCGGCCCCGTTCAAACTCCCGCCGGCTCCAGGCGTGGGATCACCCAGGATTCGGCTTTGGCGGCGGTGGTCCACTCGGTCATGAAGGGGTGGGCGAGGATCGCGTCCATATAGGTGCGCGCGTCGGCGGGTACGGCCACGCTGTAGGTGACGAAGCGCGTCACCACCGGCGCGAACATGATGTCCGCTGCGCCGAAATCCCCGAACAGAAATGCGCCGCCACCGCCGAAGCGCGTGCGCGCCTCGCGCCAGAGTTGGAGGATACGGGCGACATCGGCGCTCACCTCCGCGCTCAGCGGGGCGGGCGGCAGCACATGGCGCAGGTTCATACCGCACGCCTGCCGCAACGGCATGTAGCCCGCGTGCATCTCTGCCGCCATGGCGCGGGCGAGGGCGAGCGCGGGGCGCTCCTTCGGCCAGAAGTGGGCGCCGCCGGAGAGCGTGTCGAGATAGTCGATGATCGCGAGGCTGTCCCACAGCACGGCCTCGCCGTCCCACAGCGTTGGCACCTTGCCGGTGGAGGGGGCGAGATCGCTCTGCGCTTTGCGGGTCTCCCATGCCTCGTCGTAAAGCGATACGACGACTTCCTCGAACGGCAGGCCGGATTGCTTTGCTGCCAGCCAGCCGCGCAACGACCAGCTCGAATAGGTCTTGTTGCCGATGATGAGCTTGAGCATGGCGCGCCTCCTTATGGGCGAGCGATGCGGCGGGGCGGAGGTGCTGTCAACCGGGGGAGAAGCGCGATGTCGTTCGCTCCTGTTGCCAACACCCTGATCCGGTTTGGGGACCGGCGGGCGAAGAGCGGGATGGATGCTGAAACAAGACAGCATGACCGTTGGGGTGGTACACCGGAAAATCGGTGCGCACCGGTCCGCTGATACCTTTTCAGGTCAGCGCGGCGATCACTGCCGCGCGCAGCTCCGGCAAACCCATGCCCTTCTCGCTTGACGTGGCGATAATCTCCGGGTGGGCGGCGGGGCGCTTGTGGATCGCCTCGGCCGTGCGCGCGGACACGTCGGCCAGTTCGCTCGCCTTCACCTTGTCCGCCTTGGTGAGCACAACGCGGTAGCTCACTGCCGCCTCGTCCAGCATGTCGAGCAGGGTATGATCGACTTCCTTGAGGCCATGGCGGCTGTCGATCAGCACATGGGTGCGGCGCAGCACCGCGCGGCCGCGCAGATAATCGTTCACGAGATGGCGCCACTGACGGACCATGTCCTTGGGCGCCTTGGCGTAGCCGTAGCCCGGCATATCGACGAGGCGGAAGCGCGGCACATCGCCTTCCTGCCCGCCGACATCGAAGAAGTTCAACTCCTGCGTGCGGCCGGGCGTGTTGGAGGTGCGGGCGAGGCCGTTGCGGTTGGTCAGCGCGTTGATGAGCGAGGACTTGCCCACGTTCGAGCGGCCGGCGAAGGCAACCTCCTCGGCGATCGGCTCCGGCAGGAACTTGAGGCTGGGGGCCGAGCGCAGGAAGCGGATCGGCCCGGCGAAGATGCGCCGGGCTTCCTCGATCGCGGCGGCGCGCGCGTCGTTGTCCATACGGAGTCTCCCTTCATGCGCCGGCCCGCCGTGCGGATGGGCCGGTGCCGCGTTCCTACTTCGCCGCCGCCGGCTGGCTCAGCACCGGATGCTGCCGATAGAGCCACCATTGCTGGGCGATGGTGAGGATGTTGGACGTGCACCAGTAGATGAGCAGCCCCGCCGCGAATGGCGCCATCACGAACATCATGATCCACGGCATGAACGCGAAGATCTGCTTCTGCATCTCGTCCATCGGTGCCGGGTTGAGCTTGAACTGCAACCACATGGTGATGCCGAGGATGATCGCCAGCAGGCCGATAGCGAGGAAGCCGGGCGGCGTGAACGGCAGCAGGCCGAAGAGGTTGAGCACATGCAGCGGATCGGGCGCGGAAAGATCCTTGATCCACAGCACGAACGGCTGGTGCCGCATCTCGATGGTCAGCATCAGCACCTTGTAGAGCGCGAAGAATACCGGGATTTGCAGGAAGATCGGCAGGCAGCCGGCGAGGGGATTGACCTTCTCCGTCTTGTAGAGCTGCATCATCTCCTGCTGGAGCTTGGCTTTGTCGTCCTTGTGGCGCTCCTGCAGCGCTTTCATCTTGGGTTGGAGCACGCGCATCGCCGCCATGGAGGCGAACTGGCGCTGGGCGATGGGGAACATCAGGCCGCGCACGATGAAGGTGAGGCAGATGATCGCCACGCCGAAATTGCCGATGAAGCGGAACAGCCAGTCGAGCAGGTAGAAGATCGGCTTCTCGAACCAGCGGAACCAGCCCCAGTCGATCGCGCGGTCGAACAGGGCGACGCCGGCCTGATCGGTATAGGCTTCCAGAACCTTGGTTTCCTTGGCGCCTACGAACAAACGGCTGGCGGTAGTAGCGCTCTTGCCCGGCGCGACCGTGACCGGCGCATAGGTCATGTCCGCCTGGTAGCGTTTGTCGGCGCCGGCGCGGAACTGCGCGTCGATGGGGCTCGCCTGCGCCGGGATCAGCGCGGCGTGCCAGTAAAGGTCGGTAAAGCCCAGCCAGCCGCCGGTGGTGGTGAAGCGCTGGTCGCCATCCTTGTCGAGATCCTTGAAATCGACATCGTAATTGGCCTTGCCGTTGAACACGCCGACCGGGCCGGTGTGGATCGTCCAGGTCGACGGAGTCTTGGAGACGCCGAGGTGCGAGAGCAGGCCGTAGGGGCGCACAACCACCGCATTGGCGCCGCGATTCTCGACCGTCTGGTCGACCGACAGCATGTAATCCTTGTCGATGGCGAGACGGATGACGAAGCGCTGGCCCGTCTCATTGTCCCAGTGCAGCGTGACCGGTGTGTCCGGCGTCAGCGTCGTGCCGTTGGCGGTCCACAGGCTGTTGGCGTCGGGCAGCTTGAGGCCCTCGCCGGTCCAGGCGAAGCTGGCGAAATAGGCGTCCTTGGTGCCGCTCGGGCTGAACAGGCGGACCGGGGGCGAATTCTTCTCGATCGTCTCCTTGTGCTGCGGCAGCACCATGTCGTCGATGCGCGCACCCTTGAGGTTGATCGAGCCGTGGAGCTTGGGCGTCTCGATGGCGAGGCGCGGCCCATCCTTGAGCGCGGCGTCGAGCGGGCGGATGGCCTGCGGTGCGCCGTCGACGGGAGCGCTGCTCGCCGGAGTTGGCGTAGTCACGTCGCTGGTGGCCGCCCGTGGCGCCGGCTGATTGGCGGCCGGGAAGAAATGGTTCGAGATATAAGGCCAGCCAAACAGGATGGCGATGGTCAGCACCACGGCAAGGAAGATGTTCTGCTTGTCGCTCACGTCTTGGTCTTTTCCCGTTTCTTCATATCGCGGCGGACTGCCGCCGAATCCGGCGCTAAGGCACTGGATCGTGGCCGCAACCGCCCCAAGGGTGGCAGCGCAATAGCCGCTTCGTGGCGAGCCAGCCACCCTTTATCGCGCCGTATTTCCGCAGCGCCTCGATGGCATATTGCGAGCAGCTTGGCGAATAGCGGCAGGTCGGCGGCAGGATTCGGCTCGGCCCCAGTTGCCAGAAGCGCGCTACCAGGATGAGCAGCCGGGCGATCATTGGCCCCGGCTTTGGTCCGGGCGTCGCTCCCTCGTGGACTTCTCGCGCCGACCGGCGATGCGCTTCAGCGCCGTTTCCAACTCGGCGGAGAGCTGGGCATAATCCCGCTCGATGCCGCCTTCCCGGCCGATCAGCACATGGTCCGCGCCGGGGATGCCGAGGGCGGGCAACGCCGCCTTCGCCAGCGCGCGAAAACGGCGCTTCATCCGGTTGCGGATGACAGCGCCGCCGATCTTCTTGGTGACGGTGATGCCGAGGCGGACCGCAGGGTCGCCGTCGCGGCGATCGCGCACCAGCAGGACGAAGCCCGGCATGGGAGCGCGCTGGCCGCGATTGGCCGCCAGATAATCGGCGCGGTGGGTCATGCGACCCACGGGGTGCGCCGAAGCGTCTGTCAGGCGGACAGCTTCTTGCGGCCGCGCGCGCGGCGGGCATTCAGGACCTTGCGGCCCCCCACGGTCGCCATGCGGGCGCGGAAACCGTGGCGGCGCTTCCGAACCAGATTGCTCGGCTGAAAGGTGCGCTTCATCGTTCATTCCTCAAATTCGAATCGGTCGGGGTCGACAAGCAAGGGCCGCCGCCCGAGGGGCAGCCGTCTGTCCGAAGGCGCGCCGATAGGCAAGCGCGGCGGAAATGTCAATGGAAGGGCGGCGATTCGTGGGCGGTGCCGATAGTGCGAGACTGTACACCAGAAGTGTACATGAGGAGTGGAAACGAAGCGGGAACGCCGCTAGACCCGCCGCATGATCGCACATCTCAAGGGGCAACTGAGCGCGACGGGCGCCGACCATGCGGTGATCGACGTGGGCGGCGTCGGCTATCTCGTCGGCATGTCGGCGCGCAGCCTGGCGGCTTTGGGCGCGGTGGGCGAGGCGGTGACGGTCCACACCGAGATGCTGGTAGGCGAGGAATTCATCCGGCTCGTCGGCTTCGCGGGCGAGACGGAGCGCGACTGGTTCCGGCTGCTGACCGGCGTGCAGGGCGTGGGCGCGCGCGTGGCGCTGGCGATCCTCTCGGTGCTCGATCCCGCCGAGCTGCATCGCGCCATCGCCGCGCAGGACAAGGCGATGGTGGCGCGCGCCAACGGCGTCGGTCCCAAGCTGGCCGAGCGGATCGTGCGCGAACTCAAGGACAAGGCCGGGCTGATCGCGACCTCACCGTTGGTGATCGGCGGCGCGGCGGGCGGGGTGGCCCCGGCCGCATCGGGTCTCCAGGCTGATGCACTGGCGGCGCTGGCTTCGCTCGGCTTCCGGCCGGGCGAAGCTTCGGTAGCGGTGGGTGCGGCGCTCGACGAGCTGGGCGCAGGCGCCAGTCTCGATGCGCTGGTGCGGCTGGCGCTGCGGAAGGCGGCGAAATGAGCGGTCGGTTCCACCTGACGGAAGGGCGGCATGGCTGAGCCCCGCCCCCTCCTCTCCGCCGAGCGCGCGGTTGATGATGCCGATGCGGCGCTGCGGCCCAAGTCGCTGGACGAGTTCATCGGCCAGAAGGCGGCGCGGGAGAATCTGCGCGTGTTCATCGCAGCGGCGCGGGCGCGGGGCGAGGCGCTCGACCATGTCCTGTTCTTCGGTCCGCCGGGGCTGGGCAAGACCACGCTGGCGCAGATCGTCGCGCGCGAGATGGGCGTGGGATTCCGCTCCACCTCCGGGCCGGTCATCGCCAAGGCGGGCGATCTGGCGGCGCTGCTCACCAATCTGGATGAAGGCGACGTGCTGTTCGTCGACGAGATCCACCGGCTCAATCCGGCGGTGGAGGAAATCCTCTATCCCGCCATGGAGGACCGCGCGCTCGACATCATGATCGGCGAGGGACCCTCGGCGCGGTCGGTGCGGATCGACCTGCCGCATTTCACGCTGGTCGGCGCGACCACCCGGCAGGGCCTGCTGACCACACCGCTGCGCGACCGCTTCGGCATCCCGGTGCGGCTCAATTTCTACGAAGTGGCGGAGTTGGAGCAGGTCATCGCCCGCGCCGCGCGACTGCTGGCGCTGCCGATCGCGCCGGACGGCTGCACCGAGATCGCGCGCCGATCGCGGGGCACGCCGCGCATCGCCGGGCGGCTGCTGCGCCGGGTGCGCGACTTTGCCCATGCCGCCGGGCACGATCTGGTCGATGCCGCCGCGGCCGATGGAGCGCTCTCCCGGCTGGAGGTCGACCAGCTCGGCCTCGACCTGATGGACCGGCGCTACCTGCGGATGATCGCGGACATCTACAAGGGCGGCCCGGTGGGCGTGGAGACGCTGGCGGCCGGCCTCTCCGAGCCGCGCGATACCATCGAGGACGTGATCGAGCCTTATCTGCTCCAGCTCGGCCTGATCGCCCGCACCGCGCGCGGCCGCGTGCTCAACGCGCCGGGCTGGAAGCATCTCGGCCTCAATCCGCCGGATGGGAGCCAGGAGGGGCTGTTCGACTGAGGCGAAGGGGCCCCTCGTGGCCGGGAGGCTTGGATGGTGAGGGGCGCCGGCCGGGTCTTGGGCTCCTGCCGTGGTTGCGGATAGCAGGCTGCCGTCCCCGTTCCTGTCGAGCATCGCTCATCCATGTCTCGACACGAACGGAGGTGTCGGCCCCGCTATGAGGTCTCGTTGCCCTCCAGCCAGAAGAGATCCTCCACGGATACACCGAATGCCCGCGCCAGCTTGAGTGCCAGCACGGTAGAGGGCGTGAAGACGCGGTTCTCCACCGTGTTGATCGTCTTGCGGCTGACGGCCACCCGCTCGGCCAGCTCCGCCTGGGTCCAGCCGCGCGCCTCGCGCAACGCGCGCAGCCGATTGTGCAGCGGGGGCGTCACGCTTTGAGGGCTTTGCGCTCGAGTCCGCCGAAGCGCATGAGGGCGACGCCGACACCCATTGCCACGATCACATGGATGGCCGGGCGCACGCCCAGCGCATAGTGGAAGCTGACGGCATAGCAGCCCGCCGCCGTGGCCAGCATCGCCCAAAAACCCGCGAGCAGTGCAGTGCGGCGGTTGGCCGCGGTCGTCTCGTCATTGACCAGCGCGCCGAAGGCGGCCCCGTGGAGTAGCCCGCTGCCGAACAGCAGGAAGCCGAGCAGGACGGTCAGCCATACGGCCCAGCCGACGAGCTGGGTGTAATCGGTCGGCTGAATGACCCGCCAGTCGGCCGCGCGGAACCCTTGCGCCACGAAGACGATGCCGAGCACGGTGGAAACATGGGCCCGCCACCGTGTCAGCCGTTCGACCCGCGCGATCCTGTCCATGAAGGTTGCTCCTGCTTTTCATGTAACCTTCAGGTGATATATGTCACCTTTGGGTTACTCCGTCAATCGCATGGATGGAGCAGGATGGACATAAGAAGGGTCTGTGGTGAGATGACTGGAGGCACCTATGGCTTGAAATGCGCGCCACGGGGGCTTTCCCCGGCGACTCGGCTCGACTAGGGTCCCCGGCCATGTCGTCCGCGTCGGAACCAGTGCCCGCCTCGGGTTTTTTCACCGGCGGGGAGCATCTGTTTCCGGTGCGTGTCTATTATGAGGATACCGACCTGTCCGGCGTCGTCTATCATGCCAATTATCTGCGCTATATGGAGCGCGCGCGCTCGGACATGCTGCGCGTGGCCGGGATCGACCAGCGCGCTGCGCATGAGGCGGGCATCGGCAGCTATGCGGTGGCGCAGGTCGCGCTGCGATATCGCGCGCCGGCGCGGCTGGACGACGCGCTGACCGTGCGCAGCCGGATCGAGCAGGTGAGCGCCGTGCGCTGCGCCATCGCCCAGAGCATCTGGCGGGAGGAAACGCTGCTGACGGACGGCGGCGTCACCGTCGCCTTCATCGACCCGCTCGGCCGTCCCCGCCGCCAGCCGTCCGACTGGATCGACCGTTTCAACCAGCTCAGTTCGTGAGGAGAGAGCCTTCTTGTCCCTGACCCTGTCGACCATCGTCGCGGCCGCCGCGCCCGTCCTGTCCAGTGACCCCATCTCCCTGTCTCCCTGGAAGCTGTTCCTCCAGGCGGACATCATCGTGAAGCTGGTGATGATCGGCCTGCTGCTCGCCAGCATCTGGACCTGGGCGATCATCTTCAGCTTCTCGGCGCGGCTGCGCAAGGTGGGGCGGGGCTGCGACGCCTTCGAGCGCGCCTTCTGGCAGGCACAGGATACCGACAATTTCGTGCGCGATCGCGGCCGCGAGGATGTGCCGAGCGCGCAGGTGCTCAGCGCGGCGGTCGGGGAGTGGCGGCGCTCGACCGGCCAGCGCAAGATGCAGGCGGACGGCGCGCGCGAGCGCATCGCTACCTCGATGAGTTCAGCCATCGCCGCCGCCATCGACAAGATTTCCGACCGGCTGAACATCCTTGCGACGGTCGGCGCCGTCGCGCCCTTCGTCGGCCTGTTCGGCACGGTTTGGGGCATCATGCGCAGCTTCACCGCCATCGCCGGCGAGCAGAACACCAGCCTTGCGGTGGTTGCGCCGGGCATTGCCGAAGCGTTGTTCGCCACCGCCATCGGCCTGTTTGCGGCGATCCCCGCAGTGATCGCCTACAACAGGCTTAGCCATGGCGTGAACCGGCTGGAGGGGCGGCTCTCACGCTTTGCCGATGGGCTCTACACCACCTTCAGCCGGGAGCTTGAGGCGGGCGAATGAGCATCGGCCTTCCCCCCAGCAAGCGGCGCGGCGGCCGCAACGCGCCGATGGCGGAGATCAACGTGACGCCGCTGGTCGACGTCATGCTGGTGCTGCTCATCATCTTCATGGTGACGGCGCCGCTGCTCGTGACCGGCGTGCCGGTGCGCCTGCCCGAATCGCGCGCCAAGGCGCTCGATCAGGACCAGAAGCCGACGGTGCTCTCGATCAATCAGGAGGGCGCGCTGTTCATCGACGATGAAGGCGTGCCGGAGGAGCAGCTCGGCGAGCGGCTGGCCGCGCTGCGCGATGAGATCAAGCCAACCGACCAGCTCTTCCTGCGCGCCGACACCAGCCTGCCCTACGGCCGGGTGATGCGCATCATGGGCGAACTCAACCGCGCCGGGCTGGACCGGGTTGCGCTGGTGACGACGGGTGCGACCGATGGCGCTGCGGGCAGCGGCGACAGGGCGAACGGGGAACCGCGCCCGTCCATCGACCGTTCATCGCGCGAGCCATAGGCGAGAGGGATGGATCGCAGCGAGCGCATTGGGCTGGGGGTTGCCACCGCGGGGCATGTTCTGCTCTTCGGCGCGCTGTCGCTCGGCCTGTTGCGTACCTCGGTTCCGCTGCCGCCACGCCAGACGACCATCGACGTGGCGCTGGCGGACAGCATCGCGCTCGAAAGCCGCACCACCCAGCCGACCACCGAGGCGCCCCGCTCGGCGACCGCGCCCGAGCAGGGACCGCCGGAGCCCGATGCGGCGCCGCCCGAACCATCCGAAGCCGTCTCCGCGCCGGTCGCCGCGCCCGCGCCGCCGACGCCTGCACCGCCCCAGCCCAGAGCTGTTGCGCCGGCCCCGGAAAAGCCGCGCGAGACGGCGCAGAAGCAGACGCCGCCCAAGGCCAGCACCAAGCCGGCCGAGAAGAAGCCCGCCGCCAAGGCCGAGCCGACCCCCAAGCCGTCCGACAAGCCGCAGCGGGCCTCGCGTCTTGGCCGGGATTTTCTCAAAGGGCTGGATGCCGACACGCCATCGGCGCGCAATGCGCCCACCAGCGGATCGAACGCGCCGATGGGCGCTGCCGCCGCGCGGGCGCTCAATGCCGAGATCACGCGTCAGATCAAGCCGTTCTGGCGGCCGCCCTCAGGAGCCGATGCGGAGAAGCTGGTGACGTTGCTCAGTGTTCGTCTCGACCAGAATGGCGCTGTGATCGGCCGGATCGAGGTTATCGGGCAGGAAGGAATTACGGCCAGCAATCGCGCGCAGGCCGATCTCCATGCCGAGCGCGCCGTGCAGGCGGTGATGCGCGCATCGCCCTTCCGCAACTTGCCGCCGGAATATTATGACCAATGGAAGTGGCTCCGGCCGCTCCGTATCTATGCGAGTTTGGGACAATGATGCAGAGACTTCGCAGCACCACCCTGTTGGGCGCCCTGGCGGCGCTGGCATTTCTGGCAACCGGCCCGGCCAAGGCCCAGCTCAGCGTCGACGTGACTAACACGATCGAGAGCGACCTGCGCATCGCTATTCCCGCCATGCCGACGCAGCAGGTGGTCGAGACGCCCGCCGGATCGACCGAACTGCTCGGCCAGAAGATCGCGGAGGTGATCGCCAACGATCTGCGCAACAGCGGCCTGTTCACGCCGCTCGGGCCGGGCGGTGTGCCGCGCCCCACCGTGCCGGAAGTCACCAGCCCGCTGTTTGATCGCTGGGCGGGGATGAACGCCGAGGCGTTGGTGCAGGGCTTCGTCCGCTCAGCGGGCGGCGACGCGCAGATCACTGTCGGCTGCTATCTCTATGACGTGGCGCTGCGCAGCGAACTCACCCGGCAAGGCTACGTCGTCGCACCGCGCGACTGGCGCCGGGCCGCGCACCGCTGCGCCGACCTCATCTACTCGCGGCTGACTGGCGAGAGCCCGTTCTTCGATAGCCGCATCGCCTATATCGCCGAGACCGGGCCCAAGAATGCGCGCGTGAAGCGCCTCGCCATTATGGACAGCGACGGCGCCAACCACCGCTTCATCACCAACGGCCAGAGCCTTGCGCTCACCCCGCGCTGGTCGCCCGACTACAAGTCGATCGCCTACGTCTCCTATGTCGGCAGGACGGTGCGCATCTACATCTACGATGTCGACCAGGGCCGCCAGCGCGCGATCATGGAGACCAACAACGCGGTGTTCGCGCCGCGCTGGTCGCCGGATGGGCGGACGCTGTTGTTCTCCATGGCGAGCGGCGGCAATACCGATATCTACAAGATTCCCGCGACCGGCGGCCGCGCGACGCGGCTCACCAACACGCCGGGAATCAACGTGGGCGGCTCCTTCTCGCCGGACGGCTCACGCATCGTCTTCGAGAGCGACCGCTCGGGCGGGCAGCAGATCTACGTGATGAACGCGGACGGCTCCAGCCAGCGCCGCATCAGCTTCGGCGGCGGCCGCTACGCCACGCCGGAGTGGAGCCCGCGCGGCGACCTCATCGCCTTCACCAAGATGGCGGGCAATTTCCGCATCGGCGTGATGAGCCCGGACGGCGGCGGTGAGCGGCTGCTCACCAACGGCTGGCAGGACGAGGCGCCGACCTGGTCGCCCAATGGCCGCGTGCTGCAATTCTTCCGCACCACGCAGGGGCGGGGCGGGCGCTCGTCAGTCTGGCAGGTGGACCTGACGGGCGTGCATGAGCGGCAGATCGCGACTCCGGTAGACGGTTCCGACCCGGCCTGGGGACCGCTGCTGCAATGACAAAGCGCAGGCAGGAAAATGGTTTTGTGGTTGACTTAGAGGCGGGTCGCCCGGACCATGCGACGAACTGAATTTTTGTGTGGGACTGCAGTAGGAGAAGAAACGATGCGCACGACATCCATCATATTGCTCGTATCGAGCGCAGCGCTTGCGCTCTCGGCCTGTTCTAAGAAGGCGCCCGAGACGCTGCCGCCTGCCCCGGCGGACACCACGCCGTCCGCCCCGCCTGCCGCCACGCCGACGCCGTCGGGCCCGACGCCGGGCAGCCAGGCCGATTTCCTCGCCAGCGTTTCGTCCGACCGCGTGTTCTTCGCGCTGGACAAGAGCGACATCGACGACAAGGCCCGCACGACGCTGCGCAGCCAGGCCGAGTGGTTGCAGCGCTATCCGCAGAAGCGCATCACCATCGAAGGTCACTGCGACGAGCGGGGCACGCGCGAATATAACCTCGCGCTCGGCGAGCGCCGCGCCAACGCCGCCAAGAATTATCTGGCCGCGCTGGGCATCGACCCGAGCCGCATCAGCACGATCAGCTACGGTAAGGAACGCCCGGAAGCGCTCGGCTCCGACGAGGCCGCATGGGCGCAGAACCGCCGTGCTGTGACGGTGACGATCGACTGACGCATAGGAGCGGCATGGCCGCCCCTTCGTGAAGGTATCTGCCGCCGTGGGCCGAGAGGGCTCACGGCGGCAATTTTTTGCTGTGTCGCATGTATCGAACAGCCGGTTGATGCGCTCCCACGGAGCGGGTGGGCTCAGTGCTCCCGCGCATGCACGAGCCCAAGGCCCAGCCGCAATGCCCTGCCGCTCTGGGCTCCTGCCTGCGCAGGAGCACGGCATCGTTCGACCTGAAGCGGGCCGCGCTCTCCGGGACGGGGCGATATGCGCCCGGCAAGTGATGCCACCACCCTCCGGCTGGAAAATCCTCGCCGGGCCGCTATGAGGGGCCGCGCATTTCCACGGATCCGTTTCCCCATGTCCCTTCGCCTTGCCATTTTCGACTGCGACGGCACGCTGATCGACAGCCAGCACAGCATCGTCGCGGCGATGGCGCGTGCGTTCGATGCGGTGGCGCTGCCCTGCCCGTCGCGCAGGGATTGCCTCTCCATCGTCGGTCTGTCGCTGCCGCAGGCGATGGCGCGGCTGCTGCCCGAGGCAGAGCCGGGGCTCCATGCGGAGGTGGCGGAGCATTACAAGCGTGCCTTCCACGATTTGCGTCTGGCCGGGCAGGTGCGCGAGCCGCTCTATGACGGCATCGCCGCGCTGCTCGATGCGCTGGACGCGGACGGCTGGCTGCTCGCTGTCGCCACCGGCAAATCGGACCGGGGGCTGCGCCTCGCGCTGAAGGAGCTGGGCCTCTACGGCCGCTTCGTCTCGTTGCAGACCGCCGACCGCCACCCGTCCAAGCCGCATCCGTCCATGATCGAGGCGGCGCTGGCGCAGGCCGGCGTCGCGCGGGCGGACGCGGTGATGATCGGCGATACCAGCTTCGATATGGCGATGGCCTGTGCGGCGGGCGTGTGCGCGCTCGGCGTCGGCTGGGGCTATCACCGGCCCGACGCGCTTATCGCCGCCGGCGCGCATAGCGTTGCGATGGACAGCGCGGAGCTGGCCCGCCATATCGGCCTGCCATGAGCGAAACACCCGATCCGGCCACCCCCCCGAGTGACGATGAGGCCCGCCGTGCGGCGCTCGCCCGGCAGCGCTTCTTCCTGATCGGGCTGGTTCGCCTCTCCGGTGTGCTCATCCTGCTGTTCGGCATGGCGATCTCGCTCCAGCGATTCGGCTGGGTGCGGGGCGACATGGCGAAGTGGGTGGGCCTGATCGTCTCGCTCGTCGGTCTGGTCCTGTTCGCCATCGTTCCGCGCAGGCTGGCGCGGGCCTTCGCCACGCCGCGCGAGCGGGACCGGCGATGAAGCGCTTCTGGACGGCGGCCGAGGCGGTTGCGGAGGAAGATGGCTGGGCGATCCAGCTCGACGGGCGGGCGGTGCGGACGCCCGTGCGCGCCCCGCTCGCGGTGCCGGGGGAAGCGCTGGCGCGCGCCATCGCGGCGGAATGGGCGGCGCAGGGCGAGGAGATCGACCCGCGCACCATGCCGATGACCGGCTTCGCCAACGCCACCATCGACCGCGTGCTGCCCGCGTCCGGCGAATTTCGCGGGCAGATCGCCGCTTATGCGGAGAGCGACCTGCTCTGCTACCGCGCCGCCGAGCCGAAGGGGCTGGTCGCGGCGCAAGGCGCGGCGTGGGACCCGCTGCTCGATTGGGCGCGGACGCGCCATGCCGTCACCTTCACGCTGACCGCCGGTGTCCTGCCCGTCGATCAGCCCGCGCGCACGCTGGCGGCGCTGCGCGGTGCGGTGGAGGCGATCGACCCATGGCTGCTGGCCGGTGCTGCTACGCTCACCCAGATCGGCGGATCGCTGGTAGCGACGCTGGCGCTGCTCGACGGCGCGGCCGATGCGGAGGCGCTTTGGGCCGCCGTCACGCTCGAAGAGCGCTGGCAGGCCGAGCAATGGGGCGAGGATGCGGAGGCGGCGGCGCGGCTCGCCGCGCGCTACGCCGATTTCCGCAATGCCGCGCAATATTGCACGCTGGCGGGCGGGGTCTGATCGCGGCCCGTGGCCGGTCGTGCCGGGCGAAGTCGGGTACGTCAGCGCTCGGCCGCATGAGATAGAATCAGTGCTCCCGCGAAGGCAGGAGCCCGAAACCCAAAAGAACTGCTCGTGCGCTCTGGGCTCCTGCCTTCGCAGGAGCACGACAGGGTTCGACCTGAAGCGAACCTGTTCCAGTCGTGTCCCGACTTTGCTCGACATGAACGGGACCTGCGTTTCAACCCGATACGGCCCGGCCGCCGCGCCCGTGCGGACAAGAGACCCTCGCTTCCCTCCGGGCGGAACTGGTTCTAAGAAGCGCAGCATGACGGACGCTGCCATTCAACTCACCGACCTTTCCAAAGTCTATGCCGGCGGCAAGCAGGCGCTTGACCGGGTCAACCTCACGGTACCGCGGGGCAGCGTGTTCGGCCTGCTCGGGCCGAACGGCGCGGGCAAGTCCACCATCATCAACATCCTCGCGGGGCTGGTGAACAAGACGAGCGGCAGCGCCTCCATCTGGGGGTTCGACATCACCACGCATCCGCGCAATGCGCGGAACTCGATCGGTATCGTCAATCAGGAGATCCTGTTCGATCCTTTCTTCACACCGGCCGAGACGCTGGAGATCCAGGCCGGCTATTACAGCGTGCCCAAGGCCGAGCGCCGCACCATGGAGCTGCTGCGCGCCGTCCATCTGGAAGACAAGGCGGACGCCTATTCGCGCACGCTCTCGGGCGGCATGAAGCGGCGGCTGATGGTCGCCAAGGCGATGGTGCACAGCCCGCCGATTCTGGTGCTGGACGAGCCGACAGCCGGCGTCGATATCGAACTGCGCCAGCAGCTCTGGTCCTATGTGCGCTCGCTGAACGAGCGCGGCGTCACGATCGTGCTGACCACCCATTATCTGGAGGAAGCCGAGGAGCTGTGCGACCGCATCGCGATCATCAACCACGGTCGCCTCGTCACCGACAAGCCGACGCGCGAGCTGGTCGCCATGGCGCAGGAGAAGGTGGTCGAGGTGACGGTCGACCGCGATCTGGCGACGCTACCTGGCCACGCACATTTCGAGAAGGTGGAGAAAGCCGGCGAGCGCACCATCCGCGTCACCTACCGGCGCGACCGGGCAACGGCGGGCGAACTGCTCGCGGTCATCCAGGGGCAGGGCTTCGCGATCGTCGATGTCTCGACCCGCGAGCCGGATCTGGAGGACGTGTTCCTCCATTTGACGCGCGAGGCGGCGTAAGGCCGAAGGCTCGCAGCACGCTGAGGGATCAGGGCGCGCTTTAGGTGGGACGGAGTGGTCTCATCCGCCGGTCCGCTCGCTCAAGATGCGCTCCCATGCCAATGCATGTGCGACGATGGTATCGAGATCGGCGTAGGCCGGGCGCCACGGCAGCGTGGCGAGGATGCGGCTGTTATCGGAGATGAGGCTGGGCGGATCGCCGGCGCGGCGGTCCTCGATGCGGCGTTCGATCTTCACATTGGTCACGCGGTCGACCGCGTCGAGCACTTCGAGCACCGAAAAACCCCGGCCGTAGCCGCAATTCATGGTGAGGTTGCGCGCCGGCTCCGCGATCAGCGTTTCCAGCGCCAGCACATGGGCGGCGGCGAGGTCGCTGACGTGGATATAATCGCGCACGCCGGTGCCGTCCGGCGTCTCGTAATCGGTGCCGAACACCGCGACATGGCTGCGCTTGCCCAGCGCCGCCTCGACCGCGACCTTGATGAGATGCGTCGCACCCGCCGTCGATTGGCCCGAGCGGCCCCGCGGATCGGCGCCTGCGACGTTGAAATAGCGCAACGCGCAGTAGTTGAGCGGGTGCGCGGTGGCCACGTCCGCCAGCATCAGCTCGGTCATCAGCTTGGAGGTGCCGTAGGGGTTGATCGGGCGCCTGGGGCTATCCTCGCGCACCGGGCTCTCCTCCGGCACGCCATAGGTCGCGGCCGTGGAGGAGAAGATGAAGTGCGGCACGCTGCCGGCCACCGCCGCCTCGATCAGCGCGCGACTGTTCACCGTGTTGTTGCGATAATATTTGAGGGGTTGCTCGACCGACTCCGGCACGATGATCGAGCCGGCGAAGTGCATGATGCCCTTCACGCCATGCTCGGCGATGACGCGGCCGACCAGCGCCATGTCGCCGATGTCGCCCTCGACGAATGCCGCTTTCTCGTGCACCGCCCAGCGGAAGCCGGTGGTGAGATTGTCGATGACGACGACCGGCCAGCCCGCATCGACCAGTGCCAGCACCGCGTGGCTGCCGATATAGCCAGCGCCTCCGGTGACGAGGACGGTCGGCTTGGCGCTGGTCATGCGGGGGGACTCCTTCGGTCGGTACGGCAAATCAATAGAAGCGCGCGGCGAGCGGCACTACCGTCATGGCGGCCAGTAACAGAGCGGCCGCCGTCAGCCAGTGCCGCCATGCCGGGTTGCGCATCGCCGGTCAGTCCTTGCGGTCGGCCAGCGCAGCCACCGCCTTGCGCACATCTTGCGAGCGGCCGCGCGGCAGCACCAGAATTTCGTCCGCCGTCGCGATGACGATCAGGTCCTGCGCGCCCACCACAGTCACATGCGGGCCGTCGCTGCGGATCAGGCAGCCGCGTGTCTCGATGGCGTGCGCGGCGCCTTGCACGGCATTGTTCTGGGCGTCCTTGGCGGCGAGCGTGTGGAGCGCGTCCCAGCTCCCGACATCGGACCAGCCCATGCGGACGGGCACGCAGGCGACCCGCTCGGCGCGTTCCATCACCGCATAGTCGATCGAGTCGGCGGGGCAGGCGGCAAACGCATCGGCGGCGGGGCGCAGGGTGTTTCCATCGCGCTCCGCCCGCGCCATGGCGTCTTGCGCGGCGGCCAGCATGGCCGGTTGATGCTCGGCCAGCGCCGCGAGATAGGCATGCGCGCTGAACAGGAAGATGCCGGCGTTCCAGACGTGGCCGCCCTGCGCCAGCATCGCGGTGGCGCGCGCCAGATCGGGCTTTTCGACGAAGCGCGCGACCTGGCGGACCCCCTCGGCAAGCTCATCGCCCAGCGCGATATAGCCGAACCCCGTTTCCGGTGCATCCGGCTCGATACCGAACGTCACCAGCCAGCCCTGCGCGACCAGCGGCCGGGCGCGCTCGATAGCGGCATGGAAGGCGGCGACATCGGTGACGACATGGTCGCTCGGCATCACCAGCATCGCGCTGTCCTGCGCCTCCAGCGCGAGCGCGGCGAGCGCGATGGCGGGTGCGGTATTGCGGGCGCACGGCTCCAGGATCAGTGTCATCCCCGCACGGCCCTGCGCGTGGATCAGCGCGGCATGGGCGGCATTGCCGACGATTACCGGCGCAGTGGCGTGATCGATGCCCTCGATCCGTGCCAGCGTCAGCTCGAACATGGTGCGCACGTCGGTGAGGGCGATGAACTGCTTGGGATGCGCGCCGCGGCTGACCGGCCACAGCCGCGTGCCGGCGCCGCCCGAAAGGATGACGGGTGTGATCGGCTGGAGTGCGGCCACGGCCGGGCGGTCCTTTCTCGCTATGTTCCTGCCGGGCCTAAAGGCGCACGCGGCGCGCGGCAAGGGGGCCGCGCCGGATCGGGGCGTTCTAGGTGAACGCCTTGCTGATCGAGCAGGCGGCCGGCCCCAGAATGACGACGAACAGAGTCGGCAGGATGAACAGGATTAGCGGCACGGTCATGATGGCGGGCAGGCGCGCGGCCTTCTCCTCGGCGCGCATCATGCGCTCGTGGCGGAACTCGGCCGAGAGCACGCGCAACGCCGACGCCAGCGGCGTGCCGTATTTCTCGGTCTGGATCATGGTGGTGACGACGCCCTTGAGCGCATCGAGCTTGACGCGCTCGGCGAGATTCTCGAACGCCATGCGCCGCTCGGTGAGGAACGACAATTCGATGGCGGTGAGCTGGAACTCCTCGCCCAGCTCGGGATAGGCGGTGCCAAGCTCGCGCGCGACGCGGGCGAAGGCAGCATCCACGGTCAGGCCGGCCTCGGCACAGATGACCAGCAGGTCGAGCGCGTCCGGGATGCCCTTGCGGATCTCCGCCGCGCGCTTGCTGACCATATTATCGACGTAAATATCCGGCGCCTTGTAGCTGAGCAGCAGCGCACCGGCGAAGGCGCCGAACTTCTTGAACGCGCTCCAGTCCGGCCACAGATCGAACCCGTAGATCAACAGCGCGGCGGTGCCGCCGATCACGATCGGCAGAACCAGCCGGCCGAAGATGATCGCGATGGCCCATTCCTTGGAGCGGATGCCGGCCTGCGCCAGCTTCTTCTGCGCCTCCTTGAGCTGATCGTCCTGCAACACGCGCAGCGAACTGAGCAGGCTGCGCATGCGGTCGGTCGTGTCGTTCTGGTGGACGATCTTGGCGCGCCGCTTGCCGGTTGACGCGGTGATGCCGGCCTTCAATTGCTCGCGCCGCTCGTTGAGCGCCTTGACGCGCCGCGCCATGGGATCGCGCACGGTCGAGGCGGCGTAGATGGCGATCAGCACGGCGAAGGTCGCCATGGCGGCGAGCAACGTGCCCAGGTCGCGGGCGGTCAGGCCGAAAAGGGTCGCGCCGGTGGATGTCATGAGCGGTCCCCCTTCCTCAAATCTCGAAGTTGATCATCTTGGCCATGATGAATACGCCGCAGCCCATCCAGAAAAGCCCGCCGATCCCGATGAGCTGCATGAGGCCAAGGCCGAACAGGCCGGTCGGATCGCCGGTGAAGAACGGCGTCATATAGGTGAAATTGACCCAGCAGATGAGGCCGAACACGATGAAGGGCAGCGAGCCGATGATGTAGGCCGAGGCTTTCGATTCGGACGACATGGCGCGGATCTTGAGCTTCATCTGCGCACGCTGGCGCAGCACCGATCCGAGGTTGGCGAGCGTTTCCGCCAGATTGCCGCCGGTCTCCCGCTGGATCGTGAGGGTGATGCAGAAGAAACGGAACTCGGTGGTGTCCAGCCGGTCGGCGGTCTCCTGCAAGGCGGCGTCCATCGACTTGCCGATCTTGATCCGCTCGTTGATGAGCTTGAATTCCTCGCCCACCGGGCCGGGAATCTCATTGGCGACGACGGTCATCGTCTCGCTCACCGGCAGGCCGGAGCGCAGGCCGCGCACCAGCAGATCGAGCGCGTCCGGGAAGTTGGCGTTGAACTTGTCGACCCGCCGCTTGATGAGCTTGCCGACGACGGCATGCGGCAGGCCGAAACCGGCCGCTAGCGAGACGAACAGCGTGGGCAGGAACGAGAAACCCCGCAGCGTCATCACACCGAACAGGAAAAGAGCCAGCGCGACACAGACGGTCATATACTGGCTGAGCGTCCATTTCTTCCCGGTCATGGCCAGCCGCTTGGCGAGATTTTCCGGGTGGGGAATGAGCGAGACGAGGAGCTGATTCTTCTCGATCCGGCGCGACGAGATGGCCTTGCGCATCCGCGCTTCCATCTGGGTAAGGTCGCTGGCGGTGTGGCGCGTGCGGATGGCGGCGACGCGCCGGCTGCCGGCACGCTGCGCCGATGGCCCGGCGAAGGCCAGAAAGAGCAGCACGAGGGTTCCCCCCACGAGCAGCATCAGCATCAACAGCTTCGGATCGGTCATTGCCTCATCCACTCATCTTCGTCGCCTCGCCGCTGCCGGTCCATTCCGGCGCCGGCCCGCGCTGCCGGGTCAGTCGGCGACCGCCTCGTCGGCGGTCTTGGCCTTGCTCTTGCGCGGGATGGCCAGCTTGACATCCATCAGCCGCCCGATCAGCGAACCGCTGTTCTTACGTGCGCTGCTCACCGGGTCGACCATGCCGTCGCTATCTGCTGCCGCCGCGAGACGGTTGTGCAGCGCCAGCAGGCTCTGGCCGAGTTTGCTCGACCGGCTGCTTTCCGCCACCGTTTTGCCGAGCTTGGCGGCCTGCGCCGTCACCTTGGCGTCATAGGGCAGCACCATGTCGATCTTCCGTTCGATCGAGTGCTCGAAGTCCTTGCGGGCGATCTCGGCGGTGCCCGGCTGCGCCTTATTAGCGACGACGATCACCTGCGATTGCGGCGCGTTGGCCTTGAGCCAGGAGAGAATGCGGATGGTGTCGCGCGCCGAGGCCAAGGTGAACTCGGTAACGATGACGACCAGGTTCGATTCGTGGACGAGGTGCGGGTGCTGCACCAGCACCGCGCGCGGCAGATCCACGAAGGTGCATTCGAACGCGCTGCGCAGCTCCTCTTCGAGCTGGTAATAGGCCGAGCCGTCGGTGATGAGCGGCTGGTTGATCGGTGCCTCGGCGGAGAGCAGGGCCAGCGTATCGCTGGCGCGCACCATCGCGCGCTCGATGAACAGCCCGTCGATGCGGCTGGGATTCTCCACCGCGTCGGTGAGGCCGCGGCCCGGCTCCAGGTCCATGGCGAGGGCGCCGGTGCCGAAATGCACGTCCAGATCGAGCAACGCGGTGGAGCGCTTGCCCTTGGTGCTGCTGAGATAAGCGAGCGAGGCCGTGACGGTGGAGGCGCCGACACCGCCGCGCGTGCCGATCACCGTGACCATCATGTGCGGCCGGTCGGCCGCTGCTTCCGCGCGCGGCGCGAGGAATACGGCCTGCGCGGCCGCCAGCGCGTCGCGCAGCGTGTCCGCCACCATCGGCTTAAGCAGATAATCCTGGATGCCGCTGGCGACGAGATCGCGATAAAGACGCACGTCGTTCACTTGGCCGCTGGCGATCACCACCGTGCCGGGCTCGCAGACCTCCGCGAGATTGTTGATGTCGTTCAGCGGATCGCCCGATTCGGACAAGTCGACGAACAGCACGTTGGGGCTGGGCGCCATGGAGAGCGACTGCACGGCGTTGCGCAGCCCGCCCTTGTGGACCTTCTCGATCGGCCAGCCCATGTCCTGCACCACGGCGCGCAGCAGATCGAGGCTGTGATCGTCGCACACATAGGCGTGGAACGGATCGCGGCCGTCCGCGCCGGCCGGTTTCCAGGGTGCGTTCATCTTACTTGCCTCCCGTCGAGATGGCTTGCAGGCCGCCGCTGCCGGTCGGCGCCTTTTCCTGATAGGCCTTGATCGCACGGCCGCTGACCGTGCTTGTCGGGTCCACGCCGGCTGTGCGACCTTCGACCAGATCGCGCGGATCGGCGACCATCGCGGCGAGGTTGCTCGCCATGGCGCAGCCGTAATTGTCGCTGAGACCGCCGACGAAATCGGCACCCGCGCGGTCGGCCCAGCTCGGGCAGCCCGGCACGCTCGCGACCGAACGGCTGACGATCACGCGCAGGCTGCCCACCGGCGCTTCCCCGGCGGTAACGGGCGCCTCGCTGTCGATCAGCAGGCCATAGCGGCCGACGACATCGGCGACGGCGTCACGCAGCGCCAGTGAACCGGTGCCGGCGAGCGAGATATGGTCGCCATAGCGCAGGCCGAGCGCGTTGAACCAGGCGGTCAGCCGGCTCTGCTCGGCACTGGCGAGGCCGCCGCTGCCGTCCGCGACCACGTCGAACACGAAATCGGTGCGCTGCACGACCGGCTGGTGCTTCGGCTCGACGCCGCGCTCGACCGTACGGGCCGAGACGGGTGGCGTACCCAGCGAAAGGGCGAGGCACAGGCCCAGCGCCAGGGCGGCGGGGCGGTGGAGAAGCTTGGTCATATCCATCTCATTCCCTCGCTGGTCAGAAGCTGAAGCCGGGAGTGGCGGCCTTGCCGCTGCCCTTGGCGGTGCGGGTGGCGACGCGATCCGGCGTGACGGTGGTCGGTTCCGCCGGCGTGGGCGTCGGCCGTTCGCCGCCGCTCTGGCCGGCATGCATCTGGTTGCCGAGGATGCGCTGGGCGTCGTCGGCATTGCGGTAGCCGTCGGTCGGCAGCGCGATCTGGCGGGCGTCGACTGGCTTCACCAGATAGGGCGTCACGATGATGACCAGCTCCGTCTCCTGCCGGCGGTAGCCCTGCGATTTGAACAGGTTGCCAAGGATCGGCAGATCGCCGAGGAACGGCGTCTTGTCGACCGTGTTGCCGCTCGACGTGGAGAGGAGGCCGCCGATCATGAAGCTCTGGCCGGAGCCCAGCTCCACGGTCGTTTCCGCGCGCCGGGTCGAGATGCCGGGAATGGTGAAGTTGCTGAGCCGCACGCCCGCGCTCATATCGAGCTGCGAGACCTCCGGGCGTACGCGCATCGAGATGCGGCCATCGGCCAGCACGGTGGGCGTGAAAGCGAGGCTGACGCCATATTGCTTATATTCTACCGAGACCTGACCGAGCGAGGTCGAGAGCGGGATCGGGATCTCGCCGCCAGCCAGGAAGCTGGCCGTCTCGCCCGAGAGAGCGGTGAGGTTGGGGTTGGCGAGCGTTGCCGCCAGACCCTGCGTCTCGGCGAGGTCGAGCGTGCCCATCAGGTCCAGCCCGAGCAGACGCCCGGCGGCGCCCAGCGTAGTGCCGGTCTCCGCGTTGTTGAACTTGAAGACCGTATCATAGGCCTGCCGCCCGGTGGACGGGTCGATGACCGGAACCTCGATAGGTGCGCCGCCATTAGGGTTGTTGATGAAGGTCGTCACACCGGGGTAGGAGATGCTCCCGGGATTGCCCCGGCCGATGCCGAACAGGAACCCGCTGCCGAGGTTACGGCTGCTCAGCAGGTTGACACCGAGGTTCTTGGCAAAGGTCTTGTTCACCTCCGCGATGCGGACCTGAAGGTTGACCTGAAGCGGCGTGGCCGTGCGCAGGCGGCTCACCACGGTCGTGTCCTTGCCGGAGAAGGCCTGCACCAGCCGCTCTACCTCCGCCGAATCCTCCGGCGTGGCGATGGTGCCGGTGAGCAGCACCATGCCGTTCATGGTGCTCACCTGCACGTCGGCGTCCGGCATGGCCAACTTGAGCATCTGGTCGATGCTGGTGATGTTGTTGCCGACGCGAACGGCGTTGGCATAGAGCATCTTGCCGTTGGCCGAGGTGACGAACACGTTGGTCTCACCCGGCGTCTTGGCGATCAGGTAGAGCTGGCGCTGCGAGCGGACGTGGACGTCGACCACGTTGGGATCGGCAATCACCACATCGCTGAGATTCTCGGGAAGGTTGACCACCCGGCTCTCGCCAACGGCGAGCAGCAGCGCGCCATTGTCCTGCTGGGCCGGCCCGGTGGCGGCCAAGGCAGGGACCTGGAGGGCGGCTGCGCTGGCGGTGATGGCGAGCGCGACGGCGAGGGCGCCGGTGGCGATGCGCGCCGGCGACAGCATGGAACTCTGCTTCATCTTACTTGCTCCCCACCGCAACGGCGGTAACGGCGGTGCCGCGTGCGATCCGCACGGTCGGCCCCGCGCCGCCACCGGCACCGGCGGCAACGGTGGCCTGGGCGCTATCGTCGACCGGCTTGCCCGGAACGCTGCTGCGCTGGTAGCGCGAGACATCCGCGCCGGTGGAATAGGTCGAGCGCTTGTCCGACGGGCGCGTGGCGATGGCTGCCAGCATCGTCTTCTCACCAGTGGCGTCGCCGGCGCCGGGCGCCTCGACTTCACCGGAAGCGAGCGCTTCCTCAAGCTGCTGGCTGCTGTCCGCAATCGAGCGGAGCGAGAGCGAGATGGCGCCGATGGTCTGCGCCACGCTGATCTTCTCGGCGATGCGCGGTGTCACTTCCAGCGTGACGTTGGAATAGGTCTGCACCACCGGCTTGCCATCCTCGCCCATCGCATCGGTGCGCTGGTCGGTGGCGAGCACGCGCAGGTTGCGCACGATGGTCTCGGCGACCTTGAGCGGGGCGCCGTCGCCGCCGCCCGGCACGCTCTGGGTAAGCATCAGGTCGATCCGGTCGCCGGGAAAGACGAAGCCCGCGACGCTGCTCTGGATCGAGACCGGCACCGTCACGGCGCGCATGCCCGGCGCCAGCGCGGCGGCCAGGAAGCCGCGGTCGCCCGGCTGGATCAGCGAGCCCATCGTCACCGGCTGGCCGGCGGCGATAGCGGTGCGGACGACAGAACCGACCAGCTTCTCGGCGTCGGTCTTGCCCTCGATATAATAGGCTTCCTCGACCAGCTCCTTAGGCCAGGGCTGGTAGCGATAGGCGTCCGCGCTGACGATGGTGCCGACCGGCAGCGACTTGGTCGCGACCAGCACATGCGGCATGTCCTGCGGATTGGGCATGGCGGCGGCGGTCGCTTCCGGCGCTGCGCCGTCCGCGAACATGGAGCGCGCGAGGAATGCCGCCGTGACGGCAACGATCAGCGCGCCCGCCAGAAGGGCGATCTTCTTAGGTTCCATGACGAATGTCGTCTCCCATCGGCGGGGCCGAAACCCCGGACAGGCTGGTTATGCGGGGAAAGGGTTAAAATAACGTTCGCCGAATACCCAGAGACCCGCCAGCGCGATGGCGACCCCATAGGGGATTTCCGGGCGGCCGCCGCGGCGCAGGACGCGATGGTGGATCAGCGTGGCGATGGTTACTACGCCGCCCGCCAGCGCCATCAGCACGAGCAGCAGCACCATCGCCTCGAACGGCAGCCACAAGGCGAGCGCGCCGAGCATCTTCACGTCGCCCCCGCCCATCATGCCGAGCGCGAACAGGCCGGCGAACAGCGCGAACACCGCCAGCGCGACGCCGAGCTGGATCGCGATGTCGGGATAGAGAGCGAGGCCGTTGGCCCACCACCAGAGCGGCGCGAGCAGCGCGATCGTCAGATTGAGCGCGTTGGGGATGGTGCGGCTGCGCAGGTCCGTCACCGCAGCCCAGAGCAGGAGCAGCGCGAGCGTGGCGACAAGCAGGGAAGGCAGCCAGGGTGCGATCATTGCGCAAAAGGCTAGACCTTGGGCCTTAGGAAATCGTAACCAGCGCCCGCAATGCCGATTTGCCGCGAGTCCGGGGCCGAGCCTTCCCCCATCCCCACCCCCTTCACGAGAGCGGAGCCGGCCCGATGACGGCGTGCGACATCCTTATCGTGGGCGGCGGCATGGCGGGGTTCAGCATCGCGGCGGGGCTCGCCGGGCGCGCGCGGGTGATGCTGATCGAGCAGGAGGCGCAGCCCGGCTATCATGCCTCCGGCCGCTCGGTCGCCTTCTGGAGCGAGAGCTATGGCGGGCCGGCCATCCAGCCGCTGACCACCGCGAGCGGGCCGCTGCTCGCGCGGCCCGACCCGGCTTTCTCGGAGTGCTCCTTTCTGGGCGAACGGCGCGCGCTCCATGTCGGGCGGGCGGAGCATGCGGGGCAGGCCGAGGCGATGCGGCGCGAGTTCGCCGCGAGCGGTATCACGCTGGAGCCGCTGGACGGCGCGGCGCTGGCGGCGCGCCTGCCGGGGCTGCGGCCGGAATGGACGGTCGGCCTTTCCGAGCCGAGCTGCATGGATATCGACGTGGCCGGGCTGCTCGCCGCCTATCGCGGCGCGGCGCGGCGGGCGGGGCTCACCGTGCGGCTCGACACGCGGCTGGTCGCGGCGCGGCGCGAGGGAGGCGGCTGGCGCGTGGAGACGAGCGACGGGATGGTTGAGTGCACGCTTATCATCAACGCTGCGGGGGCCTGGGCGGACGATGTGGCGCGGCGCTGCGGTGTAGGATCGCTCGGCATCACACCCTACCGCCGCACCGTGGTGCAGTTGCGCTGCCCGGAAGCGCCGGCGCGGTTCCCGCTCATTATCGGCCTTGGCGGGGACTTTTATTTCAAGCCGGAAGGCGTGGGTCATCTCTGGCTGTCGCCGCACGACGAGACGCCCGATGTGCCGCATGATGTCGCACCCGAGGAGCTGGATGTGGCGCTCGCCGTCGAGCGGTTTCGCGCGGTGGTCGACTGGCGGATCGAGGCGGTGGAACACAAATGGGCCGGGCTGCGCAGCTTCGCTCCCGACCGCAAGCCGGTCTACGGGTTCGATCCGCGCGCGGCGGGCTTCTTCTGGTTCGCTGGGCAGGGCGGCTTCGGCATCCAGACCGCCCCGGCGGCGGCGCTGATCGGCGCGGCGCTGGTGCTGGGCGAGACGCTGCCCGCGCCGGTGGCGGGGATCGACGTTGCCGCCTATGCGCCGGACCGGCTGATCGCGGATTAACCTATATTGGAATTGCGCTGGCTTTTTCGGGCGCTAAAGTCGGGGACGGACTCAATCCACAGGAGGATTCCGACGATGGCGCACAAGTTCGTGATCGAGAAGAACAAGGCCGGCGAGTTCGTCGCGAAGTTCAAGTATAACAGCGAGATCATCTTCTGGACCGAGGGCTATTCCAGCAAGGCGAGCGCGCGCAACGCGATCGAGTCCATCATCAAGAACGGCCCCGGCGCTCCGGTCGAGGAAGCCTGATCCGGGCGTTCCCGCTGGCCGGGTGACGGCCGGCGGGCGGAGAAAACGCACCCCGAAAGCTCTCTCTCTCTCGGCACCGCCGATTCCCTCCCCGAGAAGATTGGGGGGCGTGGGCTTTCGGCTATCCGCCATCCGCATTCGACCCTTGTCATGCCCGTTGTCATGCCGCTGCTGGCGCAGCATCCAGCGTGCCTGCGAGGCTTGGCTGCCAGGCGGCATGGATGCTGAGCCAGCGGGGTCCGCATGACGATCTGTCCGGATTGCCCGGCAGCGGGTCGGCGCTGACGGGCGATCCAGCTTTGACGCCGGCTCTTTGCGTGCACGCCGGCCGCACGATCGGGCGGCCGGCGCTCGCGTCGGGCTTATTTCAGCGTGTCGAGATAGGCGATGACGTCCGCCCGGTCCTTGTCGCTGGCGATGCCGGCGAAGGCCATCTTTGTGCCGGGCACCAGTTTCATCGGTGCGCGCAGATAGTCGGAGAGTTCGGCGTCGGTCCAGGTGAGGCCGCTGTTCTTCATCGCCGGCGAATAAGTGAAGCCGGCCTCCGTGCCCGCCTTGCGGCCGACGACATCGTGCAGCGAGGGGCCGAGACCGTTCTTGCCCGGCTCGACCGAGTGGCAGATCTTGCACTGGGCGAACAGTTTGGCGCCGTTGGCGGCGTCCCCATCCCCAGCCGGCGCGGCGGCGGCTGTCTTTTCGGGCTTGGCGGGCGCGGCGGCCGCAGCCTCCGGCTTGTCCTCGGCCTTGGCGGCCGGTGTCTCGGCGGTATTGGCGGGAGCCGGCGCGGTGCTCTCGCCGGTGGCGTTTGCCGCCTCGTTCACGACTGCATCATTGGCGATATTGGCCCCGTTCTCGACGGGCGCTTCATCGGCATTGTTCGCCTCGGGCTGGCCGCCACAGGCAGAAAGCAGTGCGATGAGGCCGAGACCGGAGACAGCATAAAAAGATTTGGCGCGGCGATGCGCGCGATGAAGCCTGGACATGGGGCGACTCCCGAAATGAACCTTGTCGTCCTTTTCTGTCGGGAAACGGGCCGACACCGGCCCCTGTGCTGCGCGCAGGAGATATCGTCAACCCGGAATTGCAGCGGTGCGACGGCCCTGCAAGGCGGGTCGGCGCACGGGTGCGCGGGTTGACATGAGCGTGCTAACGAGTTGAATGAAGGCGAAACGGTTAGCAAACAAATAGGATTAGGGGGAGCAATTGGCTGGAACGCGCGAGGGCCGCGCCGAGGATGCGGGGGCTAAACCAATTTTTGCGAGCTCCCCGCGCCTCGACCGGGAATATGGCTTCACCTATCGGATCATCCTGATCGCCCGGCGCTACCGGGCGATGCTGGACGAGAAGCTGCGGCCGATGGGCTACGGCACGGCCCGCATGGAGGCGCTCTCCACCATCGCCCGCTCGCCCGAGCCGAGCGCGCAGATCGCCATCGCCAAGCGGATCGGTATCGAGGGGCCAACCCTCACGCGGATGCTCGACACGCTGGAGGCGGACGGGCTGGTCGTGCGGCGGCAGGACCCTAACGACCGGCGCACCAAGCTGATCGAGCTGACCGAAAGCGGCCGGCAGGCGCTGGAGGAGATAACCGCCGTTGCCCATGCCTTCCGCGCCTCGGTGTTGACCGGGCTCAGCGATGCGGAGTTGGATCAGGTCAACGCCATCACCGGCAAGCTGATGGAGACGCTCTGCGACGGCGCGCAACCCTGAGCGTGCCGGCCGTCTGTGTGGGGCCCTCGTCATGACGGAGGCGCCGCTACTGGACTTGCCGCGCGCCCGCAGATAATTGCAGAGCGAATTATTTCCGGCGGGAGGAAGACGGATATGGCGCAAGGCGCGGGGCAGGGTGAGTCGGCGAAGACGGGCGGCATGCCCCGCATCGTCCATCTGGATGAGATGACGCTGGGCGGCATTGATATTCCCCGCCCCGATTTGCCGCACGAGTGGATCGCGCATGACTTCACCGATGCCGCCGATGTGGTGACGCGGCTCGCCGGCGCGCAGGTGGCCATCATCAACAAGGTGAAGCTGGACGCGGCGACGCTGGCGGCGCTGCCGGATCTCAAGCTGATCGCCGTCACCGCGACGGGGACGGATGTGGTCGACAGCGCCGCGGCGCAGGCACGCGGCATCCAGGTGCGCAATGTGGTGGGCTATGCCGGCACTTCGGTGGCCGAGCATGTCACCATGCTGATCTTCGCGCTGGCGCGGGGGCTGGTGCCGTTCCGCGACTCGGTGATCGACGGGCGCTGGGAGAACGGCAAGGCATTCTGCGTGTTCGCGGCGCCGGTGCGCGATCTGGTTGGTCAGCGGCTCGGCCTGTTCGGCAGCGGCGCGATTGCACAGGCAGTAGCGAGCCGTGCCCGCGCGCTCGGGCTGGAGGTGGTGTTCGCCGGCCGGCGCGGCGCGGTGCCCGGCGAGGGCCGGCTGCCGTTCGAGGAGGTACTGGCGACCAGCGACATCATCAGCCTGCACTGCCCGCTGACCGACGAGACGCGGCACATGCTGGACGCGGACACGCTGGCGACGATGAAGCCGGGCGCGCTCATCATCAATACGGCGCGCGGCGCGCTCATCGACCTCGACGCGCTGGAGGCGGCGCTGGAAAGCGGGCGAATCGGCGGCGCGGGCATCGACGTTGCGCCGGTCGAGCCGCCGCCGCCGGGCAGTGCGATCCTGCGGCTCGCCCGCCGGCCAGACGTAATCGTGACGCCGCACTCGGCCTGGCTCAGCACGCAGGCCGTGACAGAACTGGCACGGGTGACGGGCGAGACCGTCGCCTCCTTTTTGGCGGGGCGATGAGCGGGCTCCCGAACCGCCGCGCCGTGCTCGAAGGCGCCTATGCGGCCGCCATCGCGGCGTGCAAGCGGCCGGAAGCGATCATTGAAGCGCTGCCGCCGCACCCGGCCGGGCGGGTGATCGTCATCGCCGCCGGCAAGGGCGCGGTGCCGATGGCACAGGCGGTCGAGGCGCATTGGCCGGACGCGACCGGCATCGCGGTGACGCGCACCGGCTACGGCTCGCCGCTCGAACGGATCGAGCTGGTGGAGGCCAGCCATCCGGTGCCCGACGCGGCCGGGCTTGCGGCGGCACAGCGCTGCCTCGATCTGGCGGCAAGCGCGGGTGAGGGCGATCTGGTGCTGGTGCTGCTTTCCGGCGGGGCTTCGGCCTTGCTGGCCGCGCCGGCGGCGCCGCTTGACCTGCCGGCCAAGCAGGCGGTGACGCGCGCGCTGGTGCGCTCCGGGGCGAGCATTGATGAGATCAATCTGGTGCGGCGGCATCTCTCGCGCATCAAGGGCGGCCGGCTGGCGGTCGCTGCCTGGCCGGCGGCGGTGCTGACGCTGGCCGTCTCGGACGTGGTGGGTGACGTGCCGGAGGACATCGGCTCCGGCCCCACCGTGGGCGACGCCGGCACCATCGCCGACGCGAAGGCGGTGCTGGCGCGTTACGGGATCGCCGAACCGGCGGGGTGGAGCGAGTCGGTCAAGCCCGACGATCCCAAGCTCGCGCGCAGCCGGTTTGCGGTGGTGGTCCGGCCGGACGATGCGCTGGACGCCGCCGCCGCCGATCTGCGCGCGCGGGGTTATGCGCCGGTGATGCTGGAGCGCGAGGCGACCGGCGACGCACGCGAGGTAGCGCGGCGTCACGGCGCGACGGCATTGCGGGCGCTCGAAGCCGGGCAGCGCAGCGCGCTCATCTCCGGCGGTGAGCTGACCGTCACCGTCACCGGCAACGGGCAGGGCGGGCCGAACCAGGAATATGCCCTCGCGCTGGCACGGGAGATTGCTGGCGTGGCTGGCGTCGCGGCGCTGGCGGCCGATACGGACGGCGTGGACGGCAACCGCGACGTGGCCGGCGCCTATGTCGACGGCGCGACGCTGGGTGCGCTCGAAGCAGCGGGGCTCGATCTCGACGCGGTGCAGGCGGATAACGACGCCGGCAGCGCACTCGGCAAGGTCGGCGCGCTGTTCGTGCCGGGGCCGACGCAGACCAACGTCAACGATCTGCGCATCATCCTGGTCGATCCCTGACGATGGACGGGGCCGCTCCCGTCGTGCCCGAGCAGATCACCGTGCGGACGGATCTGCTCGACATTGCCGTCGATTGCTGGGGTGAGGCGGCGGGCGCGCCGGTACTGCTGCTCCATGGCTTCCCTTATGATCCCCGCTCGTTCGATCGGGCGGCGGTGCTGCTCGCGGCGGCGGGGCTGCGCGTCTATGCGCCCTATCTGCGCGGCTTCGGGCCGACGCGGTTCCTGAGTGGCGACACGATGCGCTCGGGTCAGCAGACCGCCATCGCCGACGATGCGCGGGCGCTGCTCGACGGGCTGGGCGTGACGCGGGCGCTGGTGGCGGGGTTCGACTGGGGCGGGCGGGCCGCCTGTATCCTGGCGGCGCTGTGGCCCGAGCGGGTGCGCGGGCTGCTCGCGGTGGGCGGCTATCTCATTCAGGATCTGGCCGATCCGACGCGGCCGGCGCCTGCGGCCATCGAGCATCTCGTCTGGCACCAATATTTCCTTGGTTCGGCGCGGGGACGGCGCGCGCTGGCCGAGCGGCCGCGCGACATCTGCCTGCACCTGCGTCGGCAATGGTCGCCGGGGCTGGTCGACGAGGCGCTGTTTACACAAAGCGCCGCCTCGTTCGACAACCCCGATTTCGCGGCTGTGGCGTGGCACAGCTATGCCCATCGGATCGGCGCGGCGTCTGGCGATCCCCATTATGCCGCGCTCGATGCGGCGCTGCTGCCGCCACCGCCGATCCCGGTGCCGGCGATCGTCCTCTCCGGTGCCGATGGGCTGCTCGGCGGCCGCGCGGCGGGCGAGCTTTTTCCCAAGTTGCTGGAGGAGCGGCTGGTCGAAGACGCCGGGCACGATCCCGCCGCCGAGCAGCCGGAGGCGTTCGCGCAGGCCGTGCTGACGCTGCATCAGCGGACCGGCTAGGCTCCGCCCGTGCTGCCCGGAAAGGGCACCTGCGCAGGCAGGAGCCGAGAGCAGCAAGATACTGCGGCTGGATCTGGGTTCCTGCCCGCGTAGGAGCACACTGCTTCAGTTTCGAAGTGAACCCGCTGCCGACCCGGCGCCTTTAGCCGCTTTAGCCGCCCCGCCACCCCACGGCTGCCATGGCCACACGGTAGAGCGCGGCGGTGACGAGTATGATGGCGACACGGATCCCTGCTTCGACCAGCCCCGAGATGATGGCAAACCGCCCGACTTTCTCACGTCCTGATGCTCGCATAGCGTAACCGCGCCGTGCCCTCGCCATCGTTGCCCATCCACAATCCGCTACCCCGCCTCGACCTGAACCGATGCTGCGCCGTCTTCAGGAGGCTTGCGGTCTGGCATCATACTCTTGCAAATCATTAGAATTTGAATTAATCGTGACCGAACAAAATCGCGAGTCGGCGTGCGTCGCGTCGTGCCTTGGGAGATGAGCCATGGAAGTCAGGAAACTTCACCCCATTTTCGGTGCCGAGATCATCGGCGCGGACCTCTCGAAAGAGCCGGATCAGGCGCTGATCGACTTCGTCGAGGAGGCGATGAAAGAGCATATCGTCGTCTGCATCCGGGGGCAGGGCCATATCGGCGACGCCGGACATCTGCGGTTCGCGCGGGCCTTCGGGCCGCTGGAGCTGCCGCCGGGCTACGACCAGCGCAAGGATCAGCCGGGCCGCATGGCGCCGGAGCTTTACGATGCCTCCAATCTGGACGCGAACGGCGAGATCATCGACCCGGCGTCGCTGCGCGCCAAGTTCTCCAAGGGCAACGAGCTGTTCCACGCCGATAGCTCGTTCAACGACATGCCGAGCAAATGGTCGATGCTGCTCGGCCACATCGTGCCGCCGGAGAAGGGCAACACCGAGTTCGTCGACCTGCGCCATGTCTATGACGAGCTGCCGCAGGAGAAGAAGGACCAGATCGAGCATCTGGTCGCCGAGCACAGCTTCGCCGCCAGCCGCGAGAAGGGCGGCGTCAAGAGCGCGGACGCCGATCGCGTCCGCAGCGTGATGCCCGGTGCCAAGCAGCCGATGGTGCGGGTGAGCCCGTCCGGCCGCAAGGCGCTGTTCGTCGGCTCGCACGCCTTCCGCGTGGAGGGGATGGACGACGCGTCGGGCAAGGCGCTGATCGACGAGCTGCTCGCCTTCGCCAGCCAGCCCAAATATATCTACGCCCACAAATGGCAGCAGGGCGACCTGCTGATCTGGGACAATCGCTGCGCGCTCCACCGGGGCACGACCTTCGATTATGCCCGCTACAAGCGCGACCTGCGCCGGGCCAACGTCAACGAATATGGCGAGGAACGCAGCGCCGTGCCAACCGCGACGCTGGTGCCCGACGCACCGCCGGCGCGCAAGACCGCCTGAACCGGCTCCTTGCGGGATAGAGTGACCGAGAGACTACTTGCATCTGGGATGATTTCGCGCTTACATAAGTAGATTGCTAACGACATTGGGTCGGCTTATCGAGTCGGCCCGATGCCGTCGGCGCGGAAACGATCCGGACACGGCAGCGATGTGCCGCGATCCTTTTGAGAGGAGCAAGAGTTTGGACTACCCCCTCATTAGCTGCGACGATCATCTCGATCTCAATCAGCTCCCGACCGACCTCTGGATCACCCGCCTGCCCGATCATCTCAAGGCGCGCGCGCCCAAGGTGGAAATGGTCGATGGCCGCGCCGTCTGGATGTGCGACGGCAAGAACTGGGGCGGCTGGTCCGGCAAGGCGAGCGCCATGAGCGGCCCCAAGCCCATCTTCACCGCGCTCGACCGCGGCGGCATCGTCGACCAGACCGAGCGTCGCCCCGCCGTCGCCGAATTGCGGCTGGCCGACATGGACCGCGACGGCGTCTATGCTCATGTCATCTTCGGTCCCGTCACCTCCATCGTGCTGGATGACGAGGAACTGCGCGACGCTTGCTATGCGGCCTATAACGAGTGGCTCAAGGATTTCTGCGCGGCGGCGCCGGACCGGCTGATCGGCGTGCCGATGCTGCCGCCCTATCCCGAGGCGGCGGTGCGCGAGTTGCAGCACATCATCGCGCTGGGCGGGTTCAAACAGGCCAATCTCCAGATCGCCGTGGCAGAACCCCGTCTGGAGGATCCGCGCTGGGAGCCGCTGTTCGACCTGCTGGAAAAGAGCGGCATCATCCTCTCCTTCCACGTCACCGTGTTCCCGAGCGTCACGCGGGCGTTCGACAAGTATAAGGGCAGCCCGGGCGCGACCTTCCTGCACGTGAAGATGTTCATCGAGCAGTTCCTCGATCCGTTCGCGGACCTGTTCGCCTGGGGCATTTTGGAGCGCCACCCCAACCTCAAGATCGTCATTGCGGAGAGCGGCATCGGCTGGCTGCCCTGGGTGATCGAGGAACTGGACTATCGCCACTGGCGGCTGTGGGAAGCGGAGGAATTCTGGTCGCAGCGCGGCGGCATCCCGCTCAAGACCAAGCCTTCCGAGCTGTTCAAGCGGCAGATTTACGGCACCTTCCAGCAAAGCCCGACGGCCGTTGCGCTCAAGGACTTTTACGGCGAGGACAAGCTGCTCTGGGCGACCGACTATCCGCATCCGGACAGCATCTGGCCCAACAGCCGCAAGATCCTTGGTGAATTCACCGAAGGGGCCGATCCGGCCTTCGTGCGCAAGATCGCCTTCGAGAACGCCGCCAAGCTCTACGGGCTGGACCTGCCGGCGCAGGTGGACGCGATCGCTGCCGAGTAGGGCGGGCGTTCAAAGGCTGAGGGACGAGGGAGGGGACGCTTGGGCGTTCCCTTTCTTTTTGGCCGACTGTTTGCGCGCGAATGGAGGTGCGCCGGTCCGATCATGGACCGTTATCCAGGCCCTGTGCTCCTGCGAAGGGCCCAACCGCACTTTCTTCCCGCCCTGGGCTCCTGCTTTCGCAGGAGCACTGGTGACGCATGAATCAGAGTGGCGGCTTCCTCGCCGCCTCTCCTCAATCCCCCGTCACCCGCGCGATGAAGCGGCGCAATTCGGCGTTGACCGCGTCGCCCTCCGGCGTGTCGCCACGCCCGAAGCTGCTGTGGGGCATCGCTTCCCAGACATGCAGCTCGGCGTCGATGCCGGCGTCGCGCAGCTTGCGATGGATGAGCACCGAGTTGGAGAGAAACAGATCGCGCGTGCCGCTCTGCACCAGCGTGGGCGGGAAGCCGCGTGTGAAATCGGCGAACAGCGGCGAGAGATAGGGATCTCGCAGGTCGTGACCGGCTGCGTAGAGCGCGTTGCATTCGGGCAGCGCGCGCTTGAGCATCACGTCCAGATCGGCATTGGTACGGAACGTATCGCCGGCTTCGGTAAGGTCGGCCTCGGGTGTCAGCAGCATGACGCCGGCCGGCGAGGGCAGGCCCCGGTCGCGGGCCATCAGGGTGATGACGGCCGCGAGATTGCCGCCGGCCGAGCCGCCGCCGATCACGATGCGGCGCGGATCGTGCGTCTCCAGCAGCGCTCTGTAGACCGCCAGACAATCCTCTGGCGCGGCCGGATAGGGGTGGTCGGGCGGCATCCGATAATCGACCGCGATGGTGCGCATGCCCAGCGCGGCTGCCGCCCGCGCGCCCTGCGCCTGAGCATAAGCGCCGCCACCGAACACGAAGGCGCCGCCGTGGATGAACAGGTAAAGCGGGCCGTCCGCCGCCGCCCCGGCGGTGGGGGCGCACTCATGGCAGGGCACGCCCGCAATCGCCCGCGTCTCGACCGACGCAGCAGCCGCGGTAAGCATCGACGCGGCGGCTTCCGCCCACATCGCCTCGCTGGCGGCGATGGCCTGACGCCAGCCGACGAGATCGTCGGGCGCGGGCCAGATCGGCCGGGGCATAGCGGCGCCATCAGAGAGAGCCTGCTGCGCCGCCGGGCTGATCGTGCCGGGCGGCGGAACATCGCGCACGCCGAGGCGGACCGGTATGTAGGTGGGGTTGTCGTTGTCGGCCATCGCTCTTTCCTCCGGCGCCGTCGTCACATGATGACGACGATCTTGCCCACCTGTTGGTTGGATTCGAGATAGCGGTTGGCCTCCACGATCTCGCTGAACGGGAAGCTGCGGGCGATCACCGGCTTGAGATGGCCCAGCTCCAGCCCGAGCAGGATGTGTTCGCACGCGGCCTTGTAGCGGTGCGGGTGGTTCCAGATTTCCGACGCGACCCAGCCGCGCATCGAGAGGCCCTTGAAGGCCATGTGCCAGTGTGGATAGGGCGTCGCCTGCTCGCTGAGGCCGCCATAGACGAACAATATGCCGCGCTCGGCCATGGCGCTGGCCAATGTTTCCACATAGGGGCCGCCGACCGGATCGAACACGATGCGCGCGCCCTTGCCGCCGGTGATGCGCATGATCTCTTCGCGCAGGTCGACTTCCTCGGTTGCGACGACATGCGCGGCGCCCTGCGCGCGCAACGCGTCCGCCTTGGCGCTGGTGCGGGTAGCGGCGATGGGGATGGCGCCCGCCCAGTTAGCGAGCTGGATCGCGGCGAGGCCGACGCTGCTGGAGGCGGCGCGGATGATCGCATAATCGCCGATGCCCGCGTGCGCGACCTCGATGATCGCATAGGCGGTCATATACTGCATCCAGATGGAGGCGGCCTCGGCTGGCGTCAGGCCGGGCGGGGCGGGGAGCAGGCAGCGCGCCGGCACGATCGCCTGCTCGGCCCACACGCCATATTGGCCGAGCGAGTACATGGGCAGGGCGCAAACCCGGTCGCCCACGGCGAAGCCTTCGACGCCCTCGCCCAGCGCCTCGACGATGCCGCAGGCTTCATAGCCGATCAGCGTGGGGAGCTGCGGCTTGGTGGGGTAGCGGCCGGCGCGGAACATCGCCTCTGACCGGTTGAGGCCGACCGCCTCGACCCGGATGCGCACCTCGCCTGCACCCGGCGCGCCGATGGTCATCTCTTCGAACCGCAGGACTTCCGGGCCGCCCAGCTCGTGGACGCGAACGACTTTGGCCATGTGCTTCTCTCCGCTGTTCTGTTTCGGCGCCCTTTTAAGGCAGCGGCCGGATGGCGCAAACGCTGCCTGCGTGAAATCTGGACTGCGGCGTGAAATTGGGCGGGAGCGTGCTCGGGACGAAGGAGGGGGCGGTTGGCGATAGCGGTCGCCCGGCGGGGGAGCCGCTTGCCGGGCGATAGGATCGACAAAAAAGTGGCCACCCCAAGGGAGGGGGGTGGCCACACCAGAGTTGGGTCGCTTCTCATGCGACCCGATGATTGGACGCCCTTAGAGCTTGAAGTTGGCGCCGATGAAGAAACGGCGGCCGTTGATGTCATACGACTGGCCGGCTGCCGCCGCGCTGCCGGCGCCGTAACCGCCGCCGCGCAACTCGCCGTTCGCGGTGATGGGCGCCGTATTGTAGTTGATGAGCGGCGGTGTCTTGTCGAAGAGATTGTCGATACCGAAGCGGATCGTCGCGTTCCTCGTTACCGACACGCTGCCGTTCAGGTTGAACAGATCGTAGGCTGGCGCGCCGAAGGTCCGCGTGGTGGGATCGGTCGCGTAGGCCGTTGCCTTGGTGGCCGGCAGATGCTGCCACTGGAGGGCGAGGCGGACTGTGTCCGTCCCATAGCTGACGGTGTTGAACAGCTTCCAGCGGTAGGCGCCGCCATTGTTGAGGCCGTTCTGCGTCGTGCCCAGCGTGCCGGCATAATCCACCAGTGCGTTGGCGGGGGAATCGGCCGTCTTGAGGTTAATGAGGTAGCTGAACACACTGCTCAGGCCAAAGCGGCCCGGCAGGCCGACGCCCGCGTCCTCAAGATCCAGCGACCAGTCGAACTGCGCATCGACGCCCGAGGTCCTGATCCGGCCGAAATTCTGATACTGGCCGGTCAGGTTACCGATGGTGCCGATGCCGACATTGCGCACCACCGCCTTGCACGCCACCGAATTGGGGTCGAGCGTGGGGTTGTAGGCGATGTCGAAGCACTTCTGCTGGATGAAGTCGCCGGTCTCGGCGCCGATCGCGTCGTCGATCTTGATGTTGTAATAATCGACGGCGAGCCGGAGGTTGCGCAGCCACGGCGCCTGTGATGGCGAAGCGAGCACCGTGCCGACCGTCCAGGTCTTGACCCGCTCCGGCTGGATGTTCGGGTTGCCGATGGAGGTGACGAAGCCGGTCGTTGAACCGGAAGCCTGCGTGCCCGAGTAGAACTGACCCGATGTGGTCGGGTCGATGGCGTTCATCAGCGTCTCGCACAGCGCGCGCACATCCGCCCGGTTGGTGGTGTTGCCCGGCCCGGCGCTGTAGGGAATGGAGAGCTGGGTGCTCGAGCAAACGTCACCCCGGATACCGACAAAGGATTGCTGCGGCGCCTGGAACAGTTCCGCGATATTGGGCGCGCGCTCGGCCTTGTTGTAGCCGCCGCGGATTCGCAGCCAGTCGGTCACTTGCCAATCGGCCAGCGCCTTCCAGGTGAAGCTGTTGCCGGTGGTGCTGTAATCGGACGTGCGGGCGCCCAGCTCCAGCTCCAGCTTCTTGACGAGCGGCAGGTCCGCCAGCAGCGGCACCAGCAGTTCGCCGTAAAGCTCCGTCACCGAGATGGTGCCCTTGGAGTTGCCGCTGGGGTAAAGGCCGGCCACCTGATCCAGGAACGACTTGCCCTGGGTCGAGAGCGTGTCGTTGGTGAAGCTGAAGCTATTGCGCCGGTAGGAGGCGCCAAGCGCGGCGCGCAGATCGCCGGCGGGCAAGGCGAACAGGCTGCCCTGCGCGTTTGCCTCCCAGTTGGTCTGCTGCATCAGCGAGCGGGCCTTCACGTCGGTCGAGATCGCATCCACGCAGTCCTGGCTGGTCGCCACATCGTCGAACGGATTGAGGCCGCTGGTGCATGTGACCTGCGACGCGCCGAACCCGCCCTGGATCTGGTTGCCCTGCGCGACGAAGCCGGCGCCCCAATTGGGCGCACGGATGACGGTGCGGTAGCGCTCCAGCGAGACGAAGCCCGAGGACATGAAGCTCGTTTCCGATTCGCCCTGCGAGCCGGAGACGTCCCAGGTCCAGTCGGTGCCCGGCACCTTGCCTTCCAGCCCGACCAGCATCTGATAGGTGAAGACGTCCGCGGCGACGGTGCGCGGCGTATCGAGCGGATACATGTTGAGCTGCCAGTCGCAGTTTGCGGCCGAGCCGGGCACTGCCGCGCTGGCACCGGGGCAATTGAGGTTGGCAAGCGCCAGCGCCGATGTGCCCGCGGCCGGGGTGCGGCTGGCGAGCATTGCCGCCAGTTCGTCCGGCACCTCGTGGTCGGCGATCGGGATATTGGCGCTCCAGCCGTTGCCGGCGACGGCGCGCTGCTGGACGGTGAGCGTACTGGACTTGTTGAAATAGCCCCGCGCAACGAGGCTCACCCAGTCGGTGATCTCATAATTGCCGCGCGCATAAATATTGTAGCGCTTGAGCGGCAGGACGAGCTGATCGTCCAGGAAGTTTTCGGACAGGAAGCCCCGGCTGTTGGGGTGCATGCCCGGCCCGATGTCGCCATTGTAGCGATAGGCGCCGGCCCGTGTCGCGAAATTGTTGGAGCCGCCGAAGGCCGTGCCGTCGGTGTTGAACCAGACCGTGCCGTTGGTCGGATAATTGGGGAACGCGGTTGCGTCGCGGCCAGCGAAGATGGTGTTCATGACCCCCTGCGACGGCCGGTTCACGCCCGGCACGTAGCTTGGAGAATCCGAGAAGGTCTGGTTGCCGCTCACCTCGGGATCGAGATACAGGTCCCGGAACCAGGGGCGGTTGATGCGCTTGGCGGCGGAACGGTCGTTGGTTTCGAACGCCATGCTGATGTTGCCGCGGCCATCGGCGAAGTCGGTGCCCATGATGCCGCCGATGGTGTATTCCTGCCCATCGCCACGCTGCGAGATGCCGATGCGGCCGTCCAGCTCCAGGCCCTGGAAGTTCTTCTTCAGGATGAAGTTGGTGACGCCGGCCACGGCATCCGCGCCATAGGTGGCCGATGCGCCGCCGGTGATGACCTCCACGCGCTCGATCGCCGCCGAGGGGATCGAGTTAATGTCCACCACCATATTGGCGTTGCCGGGCGTCGCGCGGCGGCCGTCGAGCAGCACCAGGTTGCGGTTGGCGCCGAGGCCGCGCAGCGAGATGCTGGCCGCGCCGGGCGTATTGGTCGCGGTCGCCTGGATGTCGCCGCCGAGTTGCGGCGTCTGTGCCGGCGTGAACTGCGGCAGCTTGTTGAGGTTCTGCTCGATCGCGGAGGAGGACGATGTTTCGAGAATGTCCGAACCGACGGTGACGATCGGGCTGTTGGCCTGATAGTCGCGCCGAGCAATGCGAGAGCCGGTGATGACGATCGCCTGATCCTGTTCGCCGGCCCCGTCTTGCTGCGCCTGCGCGGGCGCCGCCATCGTCGTGGCACTGGCGAGGCAGGCGCCGCCGCTTAGCAGCCACATGCGCAATTTGAGTCTGTCAGTCATAAAGCACTCCCCTTTTTTCAACGCCTTCGCGGTTTGCTGCAGCCGCGCGAGCCAACCGGGAGCCGGTAAACCGGCATGCGGCGGACCCTTGTTCGTCTGGAGATTTTGCGGACACACGAAGTCGTTCCCGGGTCGCGTCTTTCGACACGCCGGCGTCCAACAATCGTATGGGAACCCGCTGCTTGCCTCGCTCAGGCAACCTGGCCGATCAGCAAAGCCTCTCCCCACTAATAGTTGTTATCATCAACGTTACGCTCCGATTATAGTTGTTGATACAACCTGTCTAGTGGGTATGCGCCGGATGAGGAGTGAGCCACGGAACGCCGCGGTTCTGTGGCAAATTTGAAACGGATCGGGGTCGGCGCGCTCCGGCGCAGTGCAAAAAAAGGGGCCTTCCCGAAGGAAGGCCCCTGATTTTAGGTTCTGATAACTGTGTGTGCGGCGATCAGAACTTGGCGGTCGCGCCGATGTAGAAGCGGCGGCCGAGAGCATCGTAGTTGTTGGTGTTGTAGGCACCGCCCGGCAGAGCCGGATAGATCGGGCTCGGGTTTACGTTTCCGAACGCCGGTGCCTTGTCGAACAGATTGTCCACACCGAAGCGCATCGAGACGACCTGATTGACCTTCACGCCAGCGCTGAGGCTGAACAGATCGTAGGCACGGTAGCCGGTATTGGTCGTCCCCGATGCGATGGCCGGCAGATGCTGCCATTGCAGGCCGAGGTTAAAGCCATCAATCGCATAAGTGAACGTAGTGAACGTCTTCCAGCGATAGGCGCCGTTTGCGCTCAGGCCGCTATCCGGTGCTGCGAAGGTGCCGGCATATTCCCTGAAGGGCGCCTGCGACTCCGTTGGCACGCCCGAATAGAAAGGCGACGACTTCAGGGAGATCAGGTAGTTGAAGACCGTATTGATACCGAAGGTACCCGGCAGGCCCAGACCCGAATCCTGAAGATCGAGCCTCCAGTCGAACTGAACGTCGAGACCGGATGTTCTGAAGGCGCCGGTATTCGTATAGGCCAACCGCACGGCGCCGATGCCGCCGCCGGTTCCGCGCTGGAAGTTGTTGCAGAAGAAATTGTTCGGATCGAACGTCGGGTTGAACGCCGAATCGAGACACAGTTGCTGCAACGTCTGGCCGGATTGTAGGCCGATAGCGTTGTTCACCTTGATGTTATAATAATCGACGGTGAGGCGCATGCCGCTTAGGGCAGGCGCGTTGGACGGCGACGAAATAACGCCGCCGACTGTCCAGGTCTTCGCGTCTTCAGGCGTCAGATTCGGGTTGCCGATGAAATAAGGGAACGCGAATCCGGGTGCCGTCGAGGTGCTGACCGAACCCGCCGAAGGTGCAATATAAGCGGGGTCGCTCGGGTCCAGGCCATTGCCATAATAAGACACCGAGTTTGCCGGCTGGCCAGGGATATTGGTCTTGTCCATGAGAGCCGAGCAGAGTGCCTTCACCGCGGCGCCGTTGGCGTTTGCCGGGTTTGCCGAGTAGGAGAAGGGGTTGCCGGTGGAGCAACCGTCACCGCCGGTCAGCAAGGCGAAGTTCTGGGTGAAGGAGAAGAGCTCACCCATATTCGGTGCGCGCTGCGCCTTGTTGTAGCTGCCGCGAAACCGCAGCCAGTTGGTGACCTCCCAGTTGGCTTCCACTTTCCATGTGGTGCTTCCGCCGGTCATGCTGGAATCGGCGTAGCGAATACCGCCAATCAACTCCAGCAGCTTGATCCCTGGAATGTCCCTCAGCAGCGGGATGGAGATTTCGCCGTAGATTTCCTTGCTGGAGATGGAAGCATCAATATTGTTGGCGGGATAGATGCCGAGCGCCTGATCCTGGAAGGAGGTACCACTCGTCTTCAGCGTATCTTCGAGGAAGACATATTTGTTGTCGCGATAGGTCGCGCCGACCGATGCGCGAAGATCGCCCGCGGGAAGATCGAGAACCTTACCCTGGGCGTTCGCTTCCCAGACGGTCTGCGTCATCGTCGCCGTCTCTTTCAGATCGGCTTTGACGGCGGCAATACAGTCAGCCGACACGTCCGCGCCGCTGAACGGATTGAGACCGGTCGTGCAGGTCGCGCTGCTTGCGCCGAAGAAGCCGCCTGCGGCATTGCCCTGCGTGCTGAAGCCCGCGCCAAAGTTGGGCGCTGTCATCACCGCGCGAAGACGCTCCAGCGAAGCCACGCCAGTGGTCAGGGCGTTGGTGACCGACTCACCCCGAGACCCGGTGACATCCCAGGTCCAGTCGGTTCCTGGAATCTTGCCTTCGAAGCCCGCAACCATGTTGTAGGTATACACATCGCTGAACACTTCGCGGTTGCCCAGACCCGGAACGTAGCCGGTTACCGACCAAGGGTTGTTCGCCTCCGAAACGAAGACGGTGCCTGCGTCCGGATCGTCGGGGTCCACCGCTTGGTTGTGGCCGCGGGCATTCAGCAAGGTCACCAGGTTCGCCGGGAGCCAGTCGGAATCGTTGGCATAGCGAGGAATGACGACGTTCCAGCCGCCGACGATCGGGCCCGGCTGCTGCACGGTGGCCGTGTGCGCCTTGTTGAAATAGCCCTGCGCAATCACAGAGACCCAGTCGTTGATCTCATAGCTACCGCGTGCGTAGAAGTTGAAACGATTGAGCGGCAGATTGATGTAATCTTCCGGGAAGTTCTGGCTCAGGCCCCCATTGATATCCTTCTTGGTGACGTAGCCGTCGATCAGGTTCGTCGGGAAGTTGGAAACGCCGGAGAGGTTTGCTACCGAACCGGCGCCCATTGTGAACGGCGTGTTGCCCAGGAAATAGAGCGAGCCCGTGGCAGAAACGTTCGTGCCGGGATCCCTGTTGGGGAACATGCTATTCAGCTTGTCCTGATAGTCCTGGTTGCCGCCACCAGCCTGCGTGATGCCCGAATAGGTCGGGAAGAAGTAATTGCCCCCAACCGTCGGGTCCGCATATTGCGCCCGGAACCAGGGGCGCTCGATACGCAGCGACTTGGAGCGGTTGTTGGTTTCCAGCGCGATGCTGATGTTGCCGCGGCCATCGGCAAAGTCGGTGCCCATGATGCCGCTGATCTTATATTCCTGACCATCGCCGCGCTGGGTGATGCCCATCTGGCCATCGACCATGATGCCCTGGAAATTCTTCTTCAGGATGAAGTTGACGACGCCGCCGACGGCGTCCGCACCGTAGGTCGACGATGCACCGCCTGAAATGATCTCGACGCGCTCGATTGCGGCCGAGGGAATGGTGTTGATATCCACCGCCATCGAGGCGTTGGCCGGGGTGGCGCGGCGGCCGTCGATCAGGACGAGGTTACGGTTGGACCCGATACCACGCAGCGACACGGTTGCCGATCCGGGCGTGTTGGTCGGGGTCGCCTGGATGTCGCCGCCCAGCGTGGGGGTCTTTTCAGGCGTGAACTGCGGGAGCTTGTTGAGGTTCTGCTCGACCGCCGATGTGCTGGAGTTTTGCAGCAGATCCTGGCCAACCGTCACGATCGGGCTGTTCGAGGAATAATCCGGGCGCGCAATGCGCGAACCGGTGACGACGATCGCCTGATTGGTCTCCGCTGTGTCGGCGCCGATGTCCTCCTGCGCCTGAGCCGGCACGGTGAGGGCGAAGGCGCCGAGGCCGGCGCCCGCCAGCAGGGCGACCCGCAATGTGTGACCGAGCGTGCGGCCCCTGGTTTCGGTTTCGGTATTCAAGATCGTTCTCCCCTTGCAGTAAGTGCGTCGCGCCCGCTCTGGGCGTCGAAGCTGGTCAAACATTTTCAGATTCAAGTCCGGATGCCGATGGCTCGGCGCAAACGCCCAATCGCGCCGCATGCATTCCGCGTCGCGATTCGATCAGGCGACGGAGCGGATGTCCCGAGCTGCCGCACGCGCGGCCGGAATGCCCAAGCCTATGAATAGACAGAGTCATCCCCGGGTAAAATGTCTGTTGAAAATATCTCGTCCTCCCCCCTGTGAACGCGATTCCGCCCCTGATGTAACCTTTTTAGAGAAACCTATGCCTAAGCAACGGAAACAGTCTTGTCCAGCGAGCTGAACATTGACTTTGTTTCAAAAGGCCACTTCAAAACGCAGCGTTGCATATTGGCAACAGACGGCTCGTAAAGCCAATGAGGGCGCCATTTTCCGGCTGCCGCGCGCATAGGATTTGCTTTGGTCAAAAAGGGGCGTCGTTGCGGCGGGCAGATGACCCATTACACGGCGATTGTAACGTTACCGTTTACGGAAGGGTGGCGGCCGCCAAACCGCCTTATCGAGGTCATAGGGCGCCGGTCATAGTGCGAGGTGGAATCGACCCGGCATCGGGGTATTGTAGCAATATGGGATCGCTGCTCGCCGGACCCGCGCCAAGAGGACGGATCGCACGCAAAAGCAGCCGAGCCGGCCGGTAGGCCGGATCGGTGCGGAACTCAGAGGGCTACGGCAGGGGTTTGAGAGTGGCCGCGCCGCTGTGATGGGGGTTTAGCGAATGCGCTCCACGCGCACTGAGGGCTGGCGGCCGACATTCATCAGATAGCTGCCGAGCGCTGCCTTGCGGATGGTGATGGTTTCGTTGGGCGCGGGCGGGCGGAAGCTGGCACTGGCCCGCTCGGTCATACGCCACACCGCGCCATCGGTGAGCGTGATCTGCCACATGCGCAGGCCGTTGTCGCTCGCGGACCGGACGGCCATCTCTACCTCATCGGCGTCCGCGCCGGCGCTGCGCTGCGGCGCCGGGCGGTTAAGATGCTCACCGCCGAAGCCAGCGCTGGCGGCCTCCGGTGGAGCGGGCGGCGGCGGTGCGGCGGGTGCGGGGTTGCGGATCGACGACGCGCCGAAGCCCGATGAGCTGGGAGAAACGCTGCCCTGCGCGGCGTTCGCGACGGAATCATAGCAGGCCATGCGCGCGGATTTCTTGGAAATGCGCGCGCAGACGGCCAACTGGTCCTGCAAGCTGCCCTGGGCGAATGCGGGAGCGCTCGTCATCGCCACAGCCCCCACGGCCATGCTCGCCGCCATGGCCAAAGTCATACGTCCGATCAGCATTCCTCGCTCCTTCAGTTCCCTCGCCCACCACGGTACCCTTGTCGCGCCTGTGTGCCCAAGTGAGGCCGACTCGTCAAATGCTCTGCGAGCGGACCGCCGCATCTCATAAGCAGGCGGTGCGTGGCGCGCCAGTATCGCCATGAAGCGTTGACCGGGCCGCGAAATGCGATCAATCATGCGGCTTGACGGACGCGAAGATCCGTGGAGGCCAACCATGGAAAACGGCAAGGCCATGCTGGAGATCCCCGGCATGGAAGCGGAGCGGGACAAGATCGCCGCCGCCGCCTTGGCGGTGCTGGACGAGGCCGGGCTGGAGCAGTGCGGCGCGGCCGCCGTTTCTGCACGGCTGGGCGTCCCGCAAGCGGTGGTCGAGCGGCTTTTCCCTGCTCCCGAGGATCTGTTCGGGGCGATGGCGCAGCGGATCGCGGCAGATGTTCCGGGCGCGACCGGCGGCGAGGGCTGGCACGGCCGGCTGGCGCATCGCGCGGTGGCGGGACGACAGGCGATGCTCTCGCGGCGGGATGGGAGCCGGCTGTTTGCGCGTCTGCCCTTGCCGCTGCCGCTGGGCGACGGCACGATCGACATGCTGCGGGATGCCGGCGCTTCGGTCGGCCAGGCCGAGGCGGCCTTGGGTCTGGTCGATCATCTCACTCTTGGCGCTGCGCTGGCGGAGCAGAGCGGCGTCGTGCCGGCCGATCCTCAGGAGGCGTTTGAACGGCAACTCGATCTGGCGCTGCGCGGCATCGCCGCCATGCTCGACGCCCGCGGCCCGCGCGACGAGCGACGCAGCAATTTCCAGTCCCGCCTCTGGGTGTTTCTGCGCAACGCGCGCGAGAGCGCCAATATCGCTTTTGCGCGCACCGTGCATATCAACGAGCTGGACCGCCGCATCCTGCTGCTGCTCCAGGCGCGGGGTGACATGACGCTGGCCGCCATCTCCACCTCCAACGGAGTGGACAAGGCGCAGGTCAGCCGTGCGATCAAGCGGATGAGCGACGTGTCGCTGGTGACGCGCGGCGGCATCCGCAGCCCGATCCGCTTGAGCCAGAGCGGCCGGCACCTCGCCGAGAAGCTGCTGCGCCAGGCAGAGCTGCGCAATCGCGAGCTGACCTTCGGCGTCACCGATGACCAGCTCGTGATCCTGTTTGGCGTGCTCGACACGCTGCTCTCGCGTGCGGTCGCGCTGTTCGAGCAGGAGCGCAAGCGGAGCGCGGGGAGCCAGCGGCAGACCGAGCAGGTCGACTTCCAGGATCTGGTCAATGAGGGTCTGCCCGGCGACAATGGCATTGCCGTGGACCGCTCGCGACTGCTGCCGCCGTTCATCACGCTCTGCTCCTACATGCTGCGCGGTGGCGCACTCGCCCACAAGCGCCGGACCGGCCTCTCCAATTTCGAGACCTGGGTGATGAACGAGATTTGCCGCCAGCCGCCAATCAGTTGGCCGCAACTCGTGCTGGCCCTCTACCGCGACCAGAGCCAGGCGGGCCGCACGGTCAATCAGCTCATCGAGCGCGGGCTGGTCGAGCGCAGCGGCAGGCCGGGCCGGCGCCATGGCTTTTTCGGCCCGACCGAGGCTGGGCGGCAGATCCACGATATCCTCACCGAGACCGTGGCCACGCGCAGCGAATTCCTGTTTCAGGGGATCGACGAAGACCGGCTCGATACCTTCATGAGCGCCTTCGATATCCTGTTCCGCAACGCGGAGGTGCAGGTGGCGCGCGAGAAGGCAATTCAGGAGATGGACCGGGATTGAGCCGTGGAGCGTGGCTAGTGTCGGTGGTAAGCCCGAAAGCCCGGTTACTCCGGCCGTTCGCCTCGCCGGAACGGCGTGCGCTCGTCCAGCCAGCCGCGGTCATCGGCGAGCGCGGCGGCTTCCCGCGCGACATAGTCCGCCACCGCCCGGCGGAAGCTGGCATTGGGGATGTAATGCGCCGACCATGTCGGCACCGGCCGATAGCCACGGCTCAGCTTGTGCTCGCCCTGCGCGCCGGCTTCGACACGGGCCAGTCCGCGTGCGATGGCGGCGTCGATCGCCTGATAGTAGCATAGCTCGAAATGGAGGAACGGCACTTCCTCCACGCACCCCCAATAGCGCCCATAGAGCGTGTCTGCGCCGATCAGGTTGAGCGCGCCGGCGATGGGTGTGCCGTCGCGCAGCGCGAAGATCAGCAGCACCTTGTCCGCCATGCGCTCGCCCAACAGCGAGAAGAAGGTGCGGGTAAGATAAGGATGGCCCCATTTGCGGCTGCCGGTGTCCTGATAGAAGTGCCAGAACGCATCCCAATGCGCTTCGGTGAGGGCGCTGCCGGTGAGGTGGACGATCTCCAGCCCCGCCTGCGCCCTTGCGCGCTCCTTGCGCAGATCCTTGCGGTGCCGGCTCGATAGCGCCGCCAGGAAATCGTTGAAGCTGCCATAGCCCTCGTTCGCCCAATGGAACTGCGTGCCCTGCCGGATCAGCCAGCCGGCATCCTCGAAGATCTGCCGCTGCTCGGGCGCGATGAAGGTGGCGTGCGCCGAGGAGAGACCGTTCTGGTCGGTAATCGCCTCCAGCCCCGCGATCAGCGCTGGCGCGGCGGCCGGATCGCGCAGCAGCAGGCGTGGCCCCGGCACGGGGGAGAAGGGCACGGCTACTTGCAGCTTGGGATAATAGCGCCCGCCGGCACGCTCCCACGCATCGGCCCAGCCGTGGTCGAATACATATTCGCCCTGGCTGTGGCTCTTGAGATAGGCCGGAGCGGCGGCGAGCAACCCTCCCGCCGCATCGCGAATTGTGACCGGGGCGGGCGACCAGCCGGCGCCCGCGCCGACACTGCCGGATTCCTCCAGAATGCTGAGGAAAGCGTGGCTGACGAAGGGATTGTCCGGCCCTGCGCAGGCGTCCCATTGCGCTGGATCGAGCGCGCCGACTGCCGTATCGAGATGCACGATGGCGGCGGGCTCCCTCTCGTTCCCGCCTGTCATGGCTGTTCCTCGAAGATGATCTGCGCCCCGCTTGCGGCCGCGCGCGCTTTCTCTGCCGGGGTGCGGACGGTCCAGCAGAGGAGCGGCAGGCCGAGCCGTGCAGGAAGGGCGGCAGCGCCGGGCAGGTCGCGCACATCGCAGGCGATGAAGTGCGGGCGGGCGCTGGCGATGGCGGCTACCATGCCCCGGCCCGGCAGAAGGCGCCAGCGATCGCGCCGGCTGACCACGAGGCCGCGGCGCACCTGCGGGCGGTGCCGCGCGAACCAGCGGACGACCACCGGATCGAAGCTCATCACGGCGGCTGTCCCCGGATGGCCGTCCAGCTCACGCGCGACGGCGGCGCACAGGCGCGCGCAGATGCGCGGCCCCCGGTCGGACTTGATCTCGATGAGCAGCGGCATTGTCGTGCCGGCCAGCGCGAGCAGATCGGCAAGGCGCGGCACCGGCTCGTCGCTGCCCTTGAGGCGCAGCGTGGCGATGGTGCCGGTATCCAGCGCGTGGAAGGGCTCGGTACGCTGCGTCATCCGGTCGAGCCGGGCATCGTGGAAGACATGGGGCACGCCGTCGCGGCTCAGCCGCACGTCGCACTCCATGCCGAAGCCACGCGCCATGGCGGCGCGCGCCGCGGCAAGGCTGTTCTCCGGCACGCCGGCGCCGTGCAGGCCGCGATGCGCGTAGGGCCGGGCCGTCAGAGGATCGCTTGCCGCCGTGCGGGCGCCCATCAGGCGCGGACGGCGACGATCGCGTCGATCTCGACGGAGGAGTCGAGCGGCAGCGAGGGCACGCCGACGGCGCTGCGGGCATGGCGCCCGGCCTCGCCGAAGATGCGCACCATCAACTCGGACGCGCCGTTGGCGACCTTGGGCTGATCGGTGAAGTCCGGCGTGCTGGCGACGAAGGCGCCGAGCTTGACGATGCGCTCCACCCGATCGAGATTGCCCAGTGCCGCCTTCATCTGCGCCACCAGCATGAGGCCGCAGCGCTCGGCGGCCGCCGTACCCCAGACGAGGTCACGCTCGCCGCCGATCTTGCCGGTCATGATCTTGCCGTCCGCTGTAAAGGGAATCTGCCCGCTGATGTGGAGCAGCCCGCCGGCGAGCACCGTCGGCACATAAGCGGCGACGGGGGCGGTGGGTTCGGGAAGGGTCAGGCCCTCGGCGGCTAGGCGTTGTTCGATCATGCTCATGGCGTCGAGCCACAGCATGCGGGACGAGTCGCGTCAAGCATCGCGGCCGGCCAGCGGCATCCGGGCCAAGAGGGATCGACATTCAACCTATGCCGGCCTGCGATCGGCGCTTTCCCGCTCTTCCGGTGCTCGCAGACAGTAAGCATGCTGCGTTCCGGGTCACGGAAAAGCACCATTTGTCCTTTAGTCGCCCGCGACTCCGGTTCGATCTGACCTAAATGTCGATCCGCCTGAGCGTCTCCTCATGCTCGTCGAGCAGTGCCGCGATCCAGCGCTCGGCGGCCGTCCACGCGTCGATGCGGGCATGGGCGTCGAGCGCGGTTTCGACATGCGGTGCCATTTCCGGCTCGCCGACGAAATGCAGCCGCCAGCATTGTGGCACATGCTGCGCGACGGAGACGTGGTTGCTGGCGAGATCGTCGATGAACAGCGCGAAGGGCGCCCCGCGCTCGCGCATCAGCCGCGCCACCGCCGGCCCCTTGCCGCCGCGATTGCCGACGACCGGATAGGGCAGGCCATGGCGGTGGATCTGCGCTGCGCGGGCGTCCTGCATTTCCTCGCCGATATTGGTGACGATGACGATGTCCGCCCGCTCCGAGAGCCGCGCCATCGCCGCGACCGCACCGGGAATCGGCGTCTGCCGCTCCATCTCGGTTTCGAAGAAGGCGGAGAGAAGGCCCCAGATGCGGCTGCGTTCGACCGGATCGCCGCTGTCCTTGTGGCGCAACGCGCGCTCGAAGCCGTCCGTGAAGCTGAAATGGATGCCGTGCAACTCGTCGAGCCACGCACGGAACGGCACGACCATGTGTAGCAGCACCTCGTCGCAATCGCTGAGGATGAGCGGCCGGCTCATGGCGCGATCCGCTCGCGCGCGGCGACGATTCGGGCGGGTGAAACGGCCATCGCCTCGGCACAGGCGAGAAGGTCCGGCTCGTGATTGATCGCAAAATCCATGAGCGCGGTGAGCGTCGCCCGGTCGGAGAGGCCGGCGCGCAATGCCGGGGCATCCAGCCCGGTCAGCGCCAGCATCCGGTCCGCCCGGCTCTGGTCTGCGACGATCCAGCCGACGACCTGCAATGCCAAGGTTTCATCCGCCTCGCTGATGGGATATTCCGATGTCATCCGGTCCTGCCCGCTTTTTCTAAGGCTGTTCAAAGGGAAGGCGCATTGAGGAGCGGCATGGGGGAAACCGTGGCAAAGCGCGTGCTGGTTGTCGAGGATAATGAGCTTAACCTCAAGCTGTTCTGTGACCTGCTGCGCGCCCATGGTCATGAGACCGCCGCCGTGCGCGACGGGCGCGAGGCGTTCGAGCAGGCGCGAGCCTTCGCGCCTGATCTCATCATCACTGACATCCAGCTCCCCCACGTCACCGGGTTGGACCTGATCGCGTCCTTCCGTGCGGATGAGGCGCTTGCCGCGGTGCCGGTCATGGCGGTCACGGCCTATGCCGGGCTGGGCGACGAGGAGCGGATACGGGCAGCCGGCGCCAACGCCTATGTCTCCAAGCCGATTTCCGTGCTTCGCTTCATGGAGGTCGTGAACGGCCTGCTCTGACCGGCGGCGCGCTCACGAACAAAAAGGCCCGGGTTGCTCACCCGGACCTTCGCGCATCTCATCGGCGCGGGCGAATCGCCCGGCACGGCCGCTTACTTGATCTTGGCTTCCTTGAACTCGACGTGCTTGCGCGCGACGGGATCATATTTCCGGAAGCTCATCTTCTCGGTCGTGTTGCGGGGGTTCTTCTTGGTCACATAATAGAAGCCGGTGTCAGCCGAGCTGACCAGCTTGATCTTGACTGTGGCTGGCTTCGCCATGACCGCTTCCTCGACAAAAAGGGCGCTCACCTGCCGGAGCAGGGGAAAGACGCTGAAACTGGTTCGAAAATGGGCACAGCGATCCCGCCGTGTCCGGTTCGGCCGCGCCAATGCGGGAATCGGGCGGCTTTGTCAAGTTGGCGGCGGCCTCCCGCTCAAGCCTGCGCGATTATCCTTCGGGATCCCGCAAAGGAAACGCAACGTTAACCACGTCTATGCAGAATGAACCTGTCATCGGGCCGTCCCATTCGGCGGCCAAGGGGCGGGGCGGAACCCGTGCGGGGGAGAAGAGGCGTGCGTCATGATCCGGCATTGATCGTCCGTGGCCAGTTGCTCGGCCAGATCGAGGCCTTGCAAGCGGCCAGCACGACGCTGTCGCGCGGGGCGCTGTGCGAGCAACTCGACGATATTCGCGGCTTTGCCCGCCGCTATGGGTTCGACGCGGTGGAGGGTCTGGCCAGCCTGCTCGAATCGGTCGTCGCCTTCAACGGGCATCGGCAAGTGGCGCTCACCTATCTCTCGCTGATGCGCGAGGCGGCCGAGGGCGACCCCGCGAGCCGCGAGTCGGCGCGGGTCTATCTCGCCGCCGCGGCGCTGCGCGGCTGCCGCTGACGGCGCGTCATCAGGGCTCTCGCGGGAGCAGCGGCAGCGGGTCGATCCGCGCGGCGTTCCACTTCATGCTCCAGTGCAGGTGCGGCCCGGTCACACGACCGGTCGCGCCGATTACGCCGATCGGCTGGCCCTGCCGCACAATGTCGCCCTCTTTCACCAGAATCTGGCTGTTGTGGAGGAAGGCGCTGTTGAGGCCCATGCCGTGGTCGATCATCAGCAGCTTGCCCTCCAGCGTGAACGGTTCCTCGGTGGCGAGGATCACCACGCCGTCCGCCGGGGCCACGTAAACCGTGCCGGCGCCGCCGGTGAGATCAAGGCCGCTATGGTAGCTGCCCGGCGTGCCGCGATAGATGCGCTGCGAACCGAACACACCGGAGATGCGCGCCTTGACCGGCCAGATGAAGCGCTGGCGCCAGCCGTCGCTCTGCGCGTGACGGGCACGGGCGGCGTTGATCCGCGCGACCTCGCCGGCGCGGACTCGCTGGAACTCGGCGCTGGTCGCGCTGCCGGTGATCGAGGCGTTGACATGCTCGATCGCCCAGTCGCCCGGTGCGACCGCGAGTTGGCGGGAGCGGGTTCTCCCATCGGCCAGTGTGGCGACGAGCGTGGCGTTAGGCGGCGCGTCGCGGTCGAAGGCGATAATGAAATTGCCTTCTGTGTCGAAGGCGACCGGTGCGTCGTCCAAAGTGAGCCCGGTGGTGCCGGCAGGGGCAAGACCATGCAGCAGACCCCCTTGGCGCGGCGTCCCGACAAGGCGCAATTCGGCGGGCGCTGGCTGCGGGACCGGGGATGCGGCGAGGATCGGTGGGGTGGGTGCCGGGTCATGCCGGGCCGGCATAACGCAGCCCGCGAGCAACAGGGCGGACAAGAGAAAGCTGCCGGTTGCGTGATGCCGGCCGGGACGAGGGGCGATCATCAACCCAGCATGGGCAGGGTGCGGCGGCGATGCAAGGCCGCCGCCCGCTCAATCGAATAGATCGGTCTGCGCGCTCGGCGGTTTGTCGCTCTTGCGGGCAGGGCGCGGCGCAGGTGGCGTCATTGCCTGCGCGCCGATGGTCGCTCCGACCTCGCCATCGGCGAACTTGAGTGTCACCGCACCGGCCGCACGTGCCGCCTCGCTGGAACGGATCAGCCGGCCCTCGGCCATGACGCGGGCAAAGCCGCGTGCCAGCGGTGCGTCCGGGTCCAGCGACCGGGCCACGCGCCACAACCCGTCGAACTGCCTGCGTGCGTCGGTCAACCGGCGTCCGAGCAAGGACGGCGCCAGCCGCACGCTCGTCAGCCGCTGCCGGTTGCGCTGCACCTGCGCGTCGAGCAGGGCGGGGCGTAGCGCCCCGGCGGCGTTGGCCAGCTCCTGACGGGCATCGCTCAGCCGATGGGAGAGGCCGCGCCGCAGCCGCTCGCTCATATCGTCCGCGCGCTGGCGGGCCTGCGCCAGCAGCATGTCCGGCCGGGGCAGCAGACGGCGCTGCGCGTCCACCCGCTCGCGGCCGCGCTCGATGCAGCGCGCGACGCAGCGGCGCATCCGCGCATCCAGCTCGGCGACCTGCGCCGCCAGTTCGCTGCGCACCGGCACGGCCATCTCGGCGGCGGCGGTCGGCGTCGGGGCGCGTAGGTCAGCGGCGAAATCGCACAGCGTCGTGTCTGTCTCGTGCCCTACAGCTGAGATGACCGGGATCGGCGACTCGGCCACGGCGCGCACGACGATCTCCTCGTTGAACGCCCACAGATCCTCGATCGAGCCGCCGCCGCGCGCGACGATCAGCACGTCCGGCCGGGGAATGGCGCCGTCCGGCGGGAGCGCGCCGAACCCGCGCACTGCCGCGGCGATCTGCGCTGCTGCACCTTCGCCCTGCACCAGCACCGGCCAGAGCAGCACCTCGCTGGGGAAGCGGTCGGCCAGGCGATGGAGGATATCGCGAATCACGGCGCCAGTCGGCGAGGTGACGACGCCAATGACGCGCGGCAGCATCGGGATCGGCCGCCGCCGCGCCGTGTCGAACAGGCCCTCGGCGGCCAGCTTGGCCTTGAGGCGCTCGAAAAGCTGCATCAGCGCGCCTTCACCGGCCAGCTCCATGCTCTCGATGACGATCTGATATTTGGAGCGGCCGGGATAAGTCGTCAGCTTGCCGGTGACGATCACGTCCAGCCCGTCCTCCGGCGCGAAGGCTAGGCGGCCGGCGGTGCCCTTCCACATCACTCCGTCGATCAGTGCGCCATCATCCTTGAGCGCCAGATAGACATGGCCCGAGGCGGCACGCTTGAAGCCGGAAATCTCGCCGCGCAGGCGGATATGGCCGAAGCGCTCCTCCACCGTCCGCTTGAGCAGGGCCGAGAGTTCCGAGACGCTGAGCGGCGCCAGATTGTCCCCCTGCCGCTCCTGCGCTAACAGGCGGCCGGACGCATCGAACCGGACTGGACCCTCTTCCATGAATATCCTCTTGCTGGGCGGCGGCGGCCGTGAACATGCCCTCGCCTGGAAGCTCGCGCAATCGCCCGGCTGCTCGAGCCTGTTCGCCGCGCCGGGCAACCCCGGCATAGCCGAGCATGCCACGCTGGTCGACCTCGACCTTGCCCGGCATGACAGCGTGGTGGCGTTCTGCCGTGCGCAGGGCATCGGTCTTGTCGTCATCGGTCCGGAGGCGCCGCTGGTCGACGGGCTGGCGGACAGCCTGCGCGCCGCCAACATCCCCGTGTTCGGTCCGAGCGCGGCGGCCGCGCAACTGGAAGGGTCCAAGGGCTTTACCAAGGATCTCTGCCGCGCGGCGGGCATCCCCACCGCCGCCTATGTGCGCTGCACCGACGCGGCAACGGCGCTGACCCAGCTCGATGCGTTCACGCTGCCCGTGGTTATCAAGGCGGATGGTCTCGCCGCCGGCAAGGGCGTCATCATTGCCGCGACCCGTGCGGAGGCAGAGGCGGCGATCGCGGACATGTTCGGCGGCAGCTTCGGCGCCTCGGGTGCGGAAGTGGTGATCGAGGAATTTCTGGAGGGCGAGGAAGCCAGCTTCTTCGCGCTGACGGACGGCAAGCATGTCGTCCCCTTTGGCTCGGCGCAGGATCACAAGCGCGTCGGCGAAGGCGATACCGGCCCCAATACCGGCGGCATGGGCGCCTACAGTCCCGCCTCGGTGCTCACGCCAGCGCTGGAGCGCGAGGTGATGGCGAAAATGATCCGCCCCACCGTGGCGGCCATGGCGGCACGCGGCATGCCTTATTCGGGCGTGCTGTTCGCCGGGCTGATGCTGACCGCGGACGGCCCCAAGCTGATCGAATATAACTGCCGCTTCGGCGACCCCGAATGTCAGGTGCTGATGATGCGGCTGGAGGGCGATCTGGTCGAGCTGCTGCTTTCCGTCGCGCAAGGCCGGCTGGACGAGCGAAGCGCGCCCCGGCTCTCGGCCGATCCGGCGCTGACCGTGGTGGTCGCGGCGCGCGGCTATCCGGGAATGCCCGAGAAGGGCGGCGCGATCACCCTGCCGGCTACCGGGGCGGAGGGTCATATCTTCCAGGCCGGGACGGCGCTGGCGGAGGGGCGGCTCGTCGCCAACGGCGGGCGGGTGCTCAGCGTCACCGCGCGCGGCAATAGCGTGACCGGCGCGCGCGATGGGGCGTATGCGATGGTCGATGCGGTCGATTATGCCGATGGCTTCTGTCGCCGCGATATCGGCTGGCGCGAGATAGCGCGCGAGGCGGCGGCGGCGATCTGAGCGGCGATCCGGGGTTGATGCCCCGGCCCGAAGCTGGCAGCCTCATCGGATCATCGCATTGGGGAGCGGACGATCGTCACCGTGGGGGACGGGCTCAAGATCATCATCGGCGCGGGCGTGACGGCGCTGCTGGCCTGGGCGCTGCATGGGCCGCTCGGGCAAGGCCGCGCGTTCATGGCCGATCTGCGCGTCCGTTCCGTGCATGCGCTGGCGGCGCAGGGACTACGGGACGTGCGGGTGACGTATCCCGATGCGCCTTATCGCCGCACGGCTCGTTTGTCCGGCGCGGCGGCGTCGGCGGAGCGGGCCATCGCCGTTGTGAGCGGTGTGGCCGGGAGTGGGGGCGCCGTCTGGTCGGAGGAAGCGCGAAATGAGCCTTCGCCGCCCGCACCTGCCGCGCAGGAACGGCCGGCGCCCGAGCAGACCGGCACCGCCCGCGCCTTCTGCGGGCAGATCGTCGACACCGCGCTGGCGGGGCGGGCGATGCAGTTCCGTGCGGGCAGCGCCTGGCTCAACCCACCGTCGCGGCGGCTCATCGCCGATGTCGCGGCGGCGCTGCGCTCTTGCGGGACGTATGCGGTGGAAGTGCGTGGCCATAGCAGCGGCGGAGCGATGGCCCATCGCGCGATGGCGCGGGAGCGGGCGGTGCGGGTGCGCGAGGCGCTGGTCGCGGCGGGCGTGCCGGCCGCGGCGGTGACGACCGCCGTGGATGCGGGCGGGGCGGCCGGAGTGCGCGTCAGTTTCGTGGTGACGGAGGGGGGCGCCTGATGCCGCTGCTGGTCGAGACGCTGGGATTGTTCCTGCTTGCCTTCCTCATCGGGTTGGGAAGTGCGGCGGCGCTTTGGAGGCGGCGGGCGTGATCGCGCTGGCCATCCATTACAGCGTTGGGCTGGCGATTGCGCTGCTGATCGGCCTTGCGACTGGCTGGTGGGCCTGGGGCGCGCGGCGGGTGCGGGTGGAGGCCGACGAGCCGATCACCTGGCCGCCGCCGCACGAGCTGCCTGTGCCTGTGGCGGCTCCGGCAGCACCCGCGCTGGCGGCGGACGACCTCACTGCGATCAAGGGGATCGACGCGGAGATCGCGGGGCGGCTGCGGGAGCTGGGGGTCACGCGCTTCTCGCAGATCGCCGGCTGGCTGCCTGGCGATATCGAGCGGATCGACGGGGCGCTGGGGCCGTTCAAGGGGCGGCTGATTAGGGACGAGTGGATCGCGCAGGCGCGGTTGCTGGCGCGGGGGGATATGGAAACTTATCACCAACGATTCGGGCATTTTTGAGCCGGGGGGTGTTGGATTTGTAGGATCGGGGGGAAGGCGCGTTGGGTGTCTCGCCTTCGTTCGATATGGCGGAGAAGGCATGTGCCGGGGAAGGCCTGCGCGTGGGTGCGTTGTTCCTTTTCGCTCTGGATCCCGGCTTTTGCGGGACCGTTGTTCCCCCTATATCCTGCTTGAAATCAATATCTTGTCGATCTTGCGGCCATCCATGTCGACGATCTCGAAGCGCCAGCCCTGCTGGGTGAAATGCTCGCCTTCCTCGGGCAGACGGCGCAGCACGGCGAGGGCGAAGCCGGCGACGGTGGCGTAGTCGCGATCCTCCGAAAGGGTGAGGCCCAGCCGCTCGGCCAGCGCATCGACGGGCATCTGGCCGGAAACGAGCAGCGAGCCGTCCTCACGCTCGGTCAGCATCGGGTGATCGTAGAGATTCTGGTCCGAGGCGAACTCGCCGGCGATGGCGGTGAGCAGATCGGCGGGGGTCACGATGCCGTCGAAATGGCCATATTCGTCATGCACCATCAGCATCGGCACGTCCGCCTCGCGCAGCCGGTTGAGCGCGTCCATCGCGTCGACCTGATCGGGCACGATGGAGACCGGGCGCATCAGCGCGCGCAGGTCCAGCGCCTCGCCGCGAAACAAGGCGGCCATGACGTCGCGCGCCTGCACGCAGCCGATAATGTCCTCGACGCTGCCCTGGCCGACCGGCAGGCGCGTGTGCGGCGTCTCCAGCAGCGCCTCGCGCAGCGCATCGAGATCGGCGTCCGCATCCAGCCAGTCGACCTCGGTACGCGGCGTCATCACCTCGCGCACCGGCCGGTCGGCAAGGCGAACGACGCCGGAGATGATCGCGCGCTCGCTCTCCTCGATCACGCCATGGCGGCTCGCCTCGGCAACGACGAGCTGCAACTCCTCCACGGTGACATGGTCGGCCGAGGCGGGGTCGATGCGGAACAGGCGGAAAACGGCGTTGCTGGAGCGTTCGAGCAGCCACACCAAAGGCGCGGTGGCGCGCGCCAGCAAGATCATCGGCGGCGCCAGCAGCACCGCCAGCGGCTCGGGATTGCGCAGCGCATATTGCTTGGGCACCAGCTCGCCGATGATGAGCGAGACGTAAGTGGTCAGCACGATGGCGATGGCGAAGCCGGCATTCTGCGCGATCTGCGCATCCAGCCCCAGCGCCGCGAGATAGAGGCCGAGCGGCGTGCCGAGCTTGTCGCCGGAGAAGGCGCCGGCGAGCACGCCGATGCCGGTGATGCCGATCTGCACCGTGGAGAGGAAGCGGCCGGGGTCCGCGCTCAGGTCCAGCGCCGCGCGGGCGCCGCGCTTGCCGGCCCTGGCCATGGCCTGCAAGCGGGGCCGGCGTGCCGAGACGATGGCCAGCTCCGACATGGCGAACACGCCGTTCAGCGCGATCAGCGCGAGGATGATGGCCGTATCGACCCAGGGAAAAGCGGGCAAAGGGGGAGGGGTGAGCATGGAGCGGCGATGTTTAGCCGTTTTGGAGGCATCTCCACAAGCGGACAGGGCGTGTGCGCGGATCGTTCAGGGAACGATCATCTTGCGAAGTGGTTTATAATGCACACTTGCGTCCAGGACACGCGAGGGGACCATGAAGGGAGACACTTGATGATTTTCGCCCGTCCTTCCAAATTCGCGCTGGTCGCGGCCGTCGCGGCGATGGCCCTGACCGGCTGCGTGACCAACCCGGAGACCGGCAACCGCACCATCTCCAAGGCCGCGATCGGCGGCGTGGGCGGCGCGGTCGGCGGCTACCTGCTCGGCGACCTGCTGGGCGGCCGGAGCGACCGGACCGAGAAGATCGTCGGCGCGGGCATCGGCGCCGTCGCCGGCGCGGGCGTGGGTGCCTATATGGACGCGCAGGAGAAGAAGATGCGCGAGCGCACTGCCGGCACCGGCGTGGACGTGGTGCGCGAGGGCGACGAACTGCTGCTGCGTATGCCGTCCGGCATCACCTTCGCCACCGACCAGTCGGCGATCCAGCCGCAGTTCCGCCCGACGCTCGACCAGGTGGCGCAGACGCTGGCCGAATATCCCAAGACGATGGTCGACGTGCTGGGCCACACCGATTCCGACGGCAGCGAAGCCTATAATCAGGCCCTCTCCGAGCGGCGCGCGCGCAGCGTCTCGGACTATCTGGTGAGCCATGGCGTCGCCTCGGTGCGCATGGCGACCACCGGCTATGGCGAGACCCGGCCGATCGCCAGCAACGAAACGCCGGACGGCAAGGCGCAGAACCGCCGCGTGGAGATCAAGGTGGTGCCAGCCGTGGAGGGCGGCGCCTGAGGGCCGTGCGGCAGTGACGTGAGGGATGGCCCGGCTGTGGGTGGCCGGGCCGGATTCTGGCGGGGCGAGGTGGCTGGAAGGCCGTCTTGATTGCGTTTCCGGTGGGGCGGCCGCTTCTCCGGTCGTGTCCGTCACGCACGGGGTGTCTCGACTGCGCTCGACACGAACGGGGATGAGGCGCTCGGGGCGATTTTTGCAATGCGCTTTCCCAATGATGTGCTCCTGCCTGCGCAGGAGCACTGATGTCATTTCATATGGACAAGCTTAGAAGATGCTGCCGCTGAGCCCATCCAGCACGAACTGGACGGCCAGCGCGGCGAGGATGACGCCGAGCAGGCGGGTGATGACCGCCTCCACCTGACTGCCGAACAGCCGCATGATCGGGCCGATGGCGAGCAGGGCGGCGAGCATGAGGGCGAGGTTGGCGGCAAGCGCGACGAGGACGACGACGCTCTGCTCCGCGCCGTGGGCGCCGGCGGTGAGCAGCATCACCGTGGCGATGGAGCCGGGCCCGGCGATCATCGGCATCGCCATGGGAAAGATGGAGACATCCTCGATCTCGGGCGTGTCGCGGATCTTCTGGGCGCGGTCCTCGCGGCGCTGGGTGCGCTTTTCGAACACCATCTCCATGGCGATGGCGAACAGCATGATGCCGCCGGCGATGCGGAACGCATCGAGACTGATGCCGAGCGTGCGCAGTAAGTCCTCGCCGATCAGCGCGAAGCCGATCAGGATCGCCGTGGCGATGATGACCGCGCGGATCGCCATGCGGCGGCGCTGGAGCGGCGTGGCGCCGGTGGTGAGGCCGTAAAAGACCGGCGCGCAGCCCGGCGGGTCGATCACCACGAACAAGGTGACGAAGGCCGAGATGAACAGCTCGATCATCGCGCGGCGACGGGGGCGGTTTCGCGCAGGATGGGCTCGTCCGCGCCCTGCCGGTGCATCGAGACCTCGAACACGCGCTCGGTGGCGCCGCTGGTCCAGCGCCAGCGCAGCGATCCGTCATCCGACTGGCCCTCGCCGCTCGGCGGGGGCGGGATGGCGATGCGCACCGGCTCCTGCTTGTCCGGGCGGGAGCGCTTGCCGCGGTCGCCGCCGTCCATCAGCGGGCGGGCGCCGGGGCCGGGGCCATGGCCCGCTCCCCGTGCCGGGCAATCGGCGACCTTGCCCTCGATGATCGGATCGTCCCGTGGGGGCACGTGCGTGTCGCTGCCGAAATCGAGCAGCCATTTGAAGCTGCCGTCCCGCTGTCGCCGCCAGATGGTGGTGAAGGTGCCGCTGCCCCCGTCCGGCTGCGTCCACGGGCCGGTGGAAGCAGCGTAACCGCCGTCGCGGGAGACGAAGATGCGGTAGGGCTGCCAGGCGACGGCGCGGGGCGGATCGGCGCGCTTCCTGAGCCACGCTTGCGCGTTGACCGCCTCCGGCGCGAACATCACCGCGTCCTTGTCCGCCGTCTCGCGGAAGGCGGTCCACTGGCCCTTCTCCTGCGCGAGCCGGGCGAAGGCCAGCTCGGCTTTCACGACCGCGCTGGGGTTGGCGGAGAGAAAGCCGCGCGTCGAGCGGCGCGGCTGGGCGTCCGCGAGCGACGCGCTCGCGAGGAGCGCGCCGGCCGCGAACAAGGCGCCGCTGCGGATCAAAGACCCTCGGGCGCCGGCAGACCCTCGCGCAGATGCGCGGCGTAGAGCGTGTTGCGCATCAGCACCGCGATGGTCATCGGCCCGACGCCGCCGGGCACCGGGGTGATGGCGGCGGCATGGGCGAGCGCTTCGGCGGTGGCGACGTCGCCGACCAGCTTGGTCTTGCCTTCCTCGGCGGCAGGCACGCGGTTGATGCCCACGTCGATCACCGTGGCGCCGGGCTTGATCCAGTCGCCCTTCACCATCTCCGGCCGGCCGACTGCGGCGACGACGATGTCCGCCGCATGGACGACGCTCGCCAGATCCTTGGTGCGGCTGTGGGCGATGGTGACGGTGCAGTTCTCGCCGAGCAGGAGCTGTGCCATCGGCTTGCCGACCAGGATCGAGCGGCCGATCACCACGGCGGTCTTGCCGGTGAGGTCGCCGAGCTGGTCCTTGAGCAGCATCAGGCTGCCGAGCGGCGTGCAGGGCACGAGGCCGGGCAGGCCGAGCGCGAGGCGGCCGGTGCTGATCGGGGTGAGGCCGTCCACATCCTTGTCCGGGTTGATCGCGTTGACGACCGCCTGCTCGTCGAGATGCTTGGGGAGCGGAAGCTGCACGAGGATGCCGTCCACGCGCGGATCGCCGTTCAGCTCCTCGACCAGCTCCATCAACTCGTCCTGGCCGATATTGGCGGGGCGCTTATATTCGAAGCTCTCCATGCCGAGCTGCACGGTCATCTTCGCCTTGCTGCGCACATAGACCGCGCTCGCCGGGTCCTCGCCGACCAGCACCACGGCCAGGCCGGGCTTGCGGCCTGCCTTCTCGACAAATTTGGCGACGCCCGCGCCGACCTTTTCCTGCACCTTGGCCGCGAAGGCCTTGCCGTCGATAATCTTGCCCAAAGTCATCTCTCTTTCCGTTCCTCGCTGAGCATCTGCTCCAAAGCCTGTGCGATCGCTGGCGTGCAGGCCGCAATCCGCAGGCGCTTTAGCCTGTTTGTGTCGCCCGCCTCCAGCTTTATTGTGGATGCGGGGACGCGAAGGGCCCTGGCGAGCAGCGCAAGGAGGGCCGCATTGGCCTTGCCCTTGTCGGGCGGCGCGGTGACGGCGGCCTGCAACCAGCGGCTGCCGTGCGAGTCGGTGAACAGCCCACCGATGCGCGCGCGGTTCGCACGCGGCGTCAGGCGGACGGCGAGCAGCAGGTCCGCGCCGTCACGCCGGACGGGCATGGGCTAGAGCAGTGCCGAGGCCAGCGCGGTGAGGCCGGGGCCTTGCAGGATGATGATGATGATGAGCACCACCATCGGCGACAGGTCGAGCGCGCCCAGATCCGGCATGACACGGCGGATCGGGCGGTAGAGCGGCTCGGTCAGCCGGTCCAGCGCGATCCAGACGCTGCGGATGATGTCGTTGCTGGTGTTGATGACGTTGAACGCGATGAGCCAGGAGAGGATGGCCTGGACGATGATGATCCACCAGGCGACGTTGAGCAGGATCGCCAGCGTCTGGATGAGGGCAAGGGCCATGAGTGTTCCTGTGTCGTTGCGAGCGCGGGAGAGTCTAGCCTAGCTAATACACCGGCGACAAGGGCAGTGTGGCGGGGCTGGTTTGTGAGGGGAGATGCCGGGCGCTGCCGATCGTTGCGATGGGACGCGGTGCAGGGCTTGTTCGGCGTCTGGCCTGCCGAGCGGCGCCCCCGCTTTCGCGGCATCCTTGCGAAACCGCACTTCGTTCGTCCCGAGCTTGTTGAGGGGCTGCTCTCCGCGCTTGGCGGGCTGAAGACATGCAACCCCGTTTGGCTGCCTGTCTGCAGCAGGCGCTCAGGACAGGCTTCGACAGGAATGGCGAACGCGTGGTCTCGCAAGGTCTTGCGGAAGCAGGGGAACAGGGTCCGGCCGTCGTTCTCTGTCGCCCAGTGCTCCTGCTTGCGCAGGAGCACTGGGGTGCCGGGACGGAGGCAGGGCGCTGACCGCGCAGGCGGGAATGGTGCGTCTACAGATGCACCAGTGTGCCGGCGCCCTGGCGGGTGAAGATCTCCAGCAGCATGACGTGGGCGATGCGCCCGTCGAGGATGACGGCGGCGTCCACCCCGGCCTCGACCGCCTTCACGCACGTCTCCACCTTGGGGATCATGCCGCCAGAGATGGTGCCGTCCGCGACCAGCCCGGCGACCCGCGCGGGATCGAGATCGGAGAGAAGCTCCTTCTCCTTGCTGAGCACGCCGGGCACGTCGGTGAGCAGGAAGAAGCGCCGCGCCTTGAGTTCGGCGGCGATGGCGCCGGCCATGGTGTCGGCGTTGACGTTGTAGGTGTTGCCGTCCGCGCCGATGCCGACCGGGGCGACGACCGGGATGATGTTGTCACGCGAGAGGCTGTCCAGCAGCCGCCGGTCGACCTTCACCGGATCGCCGACGAAGCCCAGGTCGACGTGGCGCTCGATGCCGCTGTTGGGATCGGGCTCGCGCGAGCCGCCGACCTTCTCGCACAGCACCATGCCGGCATCCTTGCCGGAGATGCCGACCGCGCGGCCGCCGGCCTGGCTGATCCAGCTCACAATCTCCTTGTTGATCGAGCCGGCCAGCACCATCTCGGCGACCTGCGCGGTCTCCTTGTCGGTGACGCGCAGGCCGTTGACGAAGCGGCTCTCGACGCCGAGCTTCTTGAGCATCGCGCCGATCTGCGGGCCGCCACCATGGACGACCACGACATTGATACCGACCATCTTCATAAGGACGATATCCTCGGCGAAGTCGCGCGCCGCCTCGGGGTCGCCCATGGCGTGGCCGCCATATTTCACGACGAACGTCTCGCCGGCATAACGCTGCATGTAGGGCAGCGCCTCGGTCAGCGTTTCGGCCTTGGCGAGCAGCGCGGGATCGGGGGCGTAGCGGTCGGTCATGGACTCGGCGCATAGTGGCTTGCGCGGCCCGCCGCAAGAAAGGGTGACGGCGCCTGCCGCGGGCGCTGGCGGGGAAGTTCCCGCGCGGCCATGGAACGGACGCGTGGGCGCGGTGGGGAGCGACGCATCGCGCGCCGCTCCCTCCTGCTCAGTGCTGGTGCGGCGTGTCGGGCGTATGGGCGCCTTTCATGTCGTGCGTTTCATGCGCCGCATGACCGTCCTCGCCCTTCTCCATGTCCTCGCAGCAGCAACAGTCCCTGCCGTCCGCCTTCATCTTCTCGCAGCAGCCCGGCTTTTCGGCCGGGGTCGCCGCCTGAACGTAAGCCGCGGTGGAACAGGCGAGCGCAAGCGCGATCGCGGTGATCAGCTTCTTCATGTCAATCTCCGTGTGAAAATCTGGTCGATGGTCGTTTCACACGGGGCGGGGAGGGGGTGTGTCGACATCCCGGGCATATCCGTGAAGCGGATCGTTGGCGGGTGCGATCGGGGTCAGGCGCTGGAACGGGCCCGCGCCGGGGATGCGCTGCCCGTCCGCGATCGTGGCGCAGCCGACCGCGCAGCACGGCATCGTGCCGGCCTTCCGGTGATGATCGGACCGATGGTGATCGGCGGGTGGCGCCGGGTGGCAATGATCGACCGGGGCCGGCTGGGCCGCCGCCGTCATCGGCGGCGGGGATGCCGAGGCGAGCGACATGGTGGTGAACGATAGCGTGACGGACAGCGCAATCACGATAGCGAGGAGCTTTGTCCGAAGCATGGCAGCACCATGAACCGCCGTGGGTGCGGCTGCAACGCAGGAATAACGGCGCGTTGAAGTCGGGCGTGGCGACTGGCCTCCCGGTGAAGCGGCGCCATGCGAGTTCCGGCTTCGCTCGACACGATGGAGGCCGTGCGGCGCTTGCGCGACCGTTGTGCTCCTGCGCGGGCAGGAGCACGGGTTGGGCCTTCCTACCGCGTCGGTACGGGTTCCTCGCCGGAATAATCGTAGAAGCCCCGGCCGGTCTTGCGGCCGTACCAGCCGGCCTCGACATATTTGACGAGCAGCGGCGCGGGACGGAACTTGGGGTCGCCGGTGGTCTGGTGGAGCACGCGGCAGATCTCCAGACAGGTATCCAGCCCGACGAAATCGGCCAGCGTCAGCGGGCCCATCGGGTGGTTGAGGCCGAGGCGCACCGCCGTGTCGATGTCCCGCACGCTTGCCACGCCCTCGCCGAGCGCGAAGATCGCCTCATTGAGCATGGGCATGAGGATGCGGTTGACGATGAAGCCGGGCGCGTCGAAGGCGTGGACGACCTCCTTGCCGAGCGTCTTGGCGAAGGCTTCCACCGCGCTCACCGTCTCCGGGCTGGTGGCGAGACCGCGAATGACCTCGATCAGCCCCATCACCGGCACCGGGTTGAAGAAATGCACGCCGATGAAGCGCGCCGGGTCGCCGCTCGCCTGCGCCAGCCGCGTGATCGGGATGGACGAGGTGTTGGAGGCGAGGATGGCATCCTTGCCCAGCACCGCCGCGACATCGGCGAAGATGGCGCGCTTGATCTCCTCGCGCTCGGTCGCCGCCTCGATGACCAGATCGCACGCGGAGAAGGGCGCGAGATCGGCCAGCGGGGTGATGCGCGCCAGTGCCGCGTCGGCGTCGGCCGCGTCCAGCTTGCCGCCCTCGACCGCGCGCCTGAGGCGTTTGGCGATGCCCGCCTTGCCGCTCTCGGCGCGCGGCAGATCGACATCGCGCAGCAGCACGTCATAGCCCGCCTGCGCGGCGACCTGCGCGATGCCCGCGCCCATCTGGCCCGCGCCGATCACACCGATGGTCCGCATCTCGTCTCCTTCCCGCCGATCCGCCCCGCCGGCGGCCGTTCAAGCGCTATTCAGGGCGCATGACGCTTGGCTCTACACCCGCGCTGTGAAGTGCATTAAGGGGGACGAAATGACAAGCCTGGCTGCCTCCCTCGCCCGCTTGGGGACCCTTGTCGCGGGGATTGTCGCGGCGATCGTGCCGGTGCTGTGCGTGCCGCTGCCCGCGTTGGCGCAGCAACCGGTGCCGCCGGCCGGCGCGAGCGTGCCGATCCTCACCATCGGCCCGGTGCTCGGGCGTATCCAGTTGTTCGAGGATTGGGCGGTGGGCTGCGACAATCGCCTGAGTTGCGAGGCGGTGGCGCTGGTGCCGGACGGTTCGGGCCAGCCCGCTTATTCCGTGCTCGTCACCCTCCGGCGCGGCGGTGGTCCGGCCGGGGAGGCCGTGGTGCGGCTGCTCGGCGCGGAGGAATTGCGCGGGCGGATCGAGCTGATCGCCGACAATCGCCGGCTGGCGCGGATCAAGGCGGCGCACGACATGGTCGAGATCGCCGGACCCGCCGCGCTGGACGCGATGCGCGCGCTGGCCAGCAACTATGTGTTCGAGCTGCGCGAGGGGAAGGAGGTGGTCGATACCCCTTCGCTGCGCGGCCTGCCGGCGGCCCTGCGCTACATGGACGAGGTGCAGGGGCGCGTGGGCAGCGCGGGCGCGCTGGTGGCGACCGGCGAGGCGCCGGCGGAGCAGGCCAGGGCGGTGCCGCCCGTGCCGGCGGTGGCTGGGGTGGCGCCTGTGGCGGATGAGCCGCCGCTCGCCTTCACGGCGGAGGAGCAGGCGGCCGCGCGGCGTCTGGCGGTGTGCGATGCGCTGCACGACAGCGCCTATCCGCTCGAAACCCACCGGCTGGACGCGAGCCACGCGCTGGTGCTGCTGCCGTGCGACGCCGGCGAATATAATGTGAGCGCGGTGCCTCTGGTCGCGACCGGGGAGGCAGGCAACTGGCGGTTCGATATTGCGCGGTTCGACCATATGCCCGGCGCCTCGGGCGACCCGGATGCGCCGCCGCTCATCGTCAACGCGCGCTGGAACCCGCTGCGCGCGGAACTCTCCAGCTTCGCCAAAGGGCGGGCGCTGGGCGATTGCGGCACGGCCGAGACCTATACATGGGACGGCGCGCAGTTCCGGCTGATGGAGGCGCGCTCGATGCCGGTGTGCCGGGGGGCGTGGGAATGGCCGGTGCTCTATTCGGCGCAGGGTGGGGAATGACGGGTTTCCGCGCTTAAACGCAGGACGGTCATGGGCGGCGATATCGTTACCGGATGCCTTGCCGTCCGTTCGACTGGCTGCTTGCCGATGGCTTCGCGAAAGCGTCGTTTCAAAGCCCCCGAACCTGCCGTTCGATCAGGCCCGCTCCGTGCGCGATGAGGTGGAAGCGGCTTCGATTTTGCCTGCGAAGCCGGCCCTGTGCTCCAAACCATGCGGCCGGTGAGAGCGCTGCCTGCCGAATTTAGGGGAAGTCCACCAATTCGGGAGGGGCGGTCGTGCGTCTCGGTCCGTAACGGTTCGCCGCTTGGGGCGCTCGAATCAGCCTCAAAATGAGTGGCGACGCCATTTTCGTTCATCTGCCAGAAAGGTTGGTCTGAACAGTCAGATGCGCCATAACTGGGGCCGCGCGGCGGAAGCTGCGAAGAATAAAAAAAGCCAGCGGGGGCTTTTGAAGAAAGAAGCAAACACAATGACCATCATGTCCAGAAAGCCAATGGTTCCCCTCCTGTTTGCCATGCTTGCTGTACCGGCATGGGCCGGCCTGTCCGCGCAGGAGCAGGGGCAGGAGCCGGCGCAAGGGGAGAATCCGATTACCGTGCTCGGCTCTCCGCCGGCCGATCTGTCCGGATTGACCGCAGGGCCCGAGATCGGCGGCTTCATTTCCGCGCGCAACGGCGAGAAGATCCAGGTCACGGCCGCCGACGGTAGCCGCACCGCAATCCTGCTTGCCGATGCCACCGAAATCAGGGGTAGCGGCGGCTTCCTCGGCCTCGGCCGCACCGGGCTTGCCGCAGACTCGCTGCTCAACGGATTGCCGGTGACGGTAAAGACCGTGCAATGGGGCGAGGGCCTGATCGCCAGCCGGATCGAGCTCAAGAACAAGGACCTCAAGACCGCCACGATGATCCGCACCGGCACGGCCCAGGGCTTCGCCGAACAGACGGCGGCCACCGAGGCCTTGCGCGGGCGTGTGGCCGATATCGACCAGTATAATATCAAGGGCACCACCAACGTGCATTTCGACACGGGCAAGTGGAACCTGACGCCGCAAGGCGAAGCCGATCTTTGCGCCGCCGCAGAGCAGGCCAAGGCGACGGACAACGCGCTGCTGCTCGTCATCGGCTACACCGATTCGGTGGGCGACGAGGACTATAACCAGACGCTCAGCGAACGGCGTGCCGGCCGCGTCGTCAACTACCTCCAGCAGAGATGCGGCTGGGCGCCCTATCGCATGCTGACCCCGACGGGGATGGCCGAGGCGGATCCGCTGGCGGACAACAGCACCCCCGAAGGCAAGGCGCAAAATCGCCGCGTTTCGGTGAATATCATGGTCAGCAAGGCGGTCGAGGGCCTGTAAGATGCGAGGGGTGGGCTGCGTGCTCACCCCTGACTCCCGGCAGGGATGCCGGGTTATCAGCGGCTGGCTTCGCAGGGAGCAGCGGTCTTGAGTCCGATCCGGCTGGGTCCTGGGCTCCTGCCTTCGCAGGAGCACTGACCTGGGACGGATCGACATTCCGTTCTGGCGGCTGGCGGCTGGCGAATGGCGTCTTTTTGCGTGCCCGCTGTTCACGGACCTACCTACAGTCCGCTGCGCTCCGGGTCGCGGAAAATCCACCATTTTTGCCCTGCGGTCGTCACTGACTGCGGCTCACCATCTCCTGAATGTCGATCCGTCCTAGACTGGCGGTCGGGACGATCCGGCAAGCGCCGAGTTTTGCTTCTGAAGGCGGTCGTCTCATTTGCCGGTGCCTCAAAGGCAGCGTATCCGCGATCCGCGCCGTATTTTGACGAATGGTCAAGCTGGTTCGGAGATCGCCATGCCCAGCCGCCACGAAAAAGGGGCGGAGATGACCCCGCCCTTCATGCGTGTCTGTCGGCAGCCGCTTACTGCTTGCCGGCCACCGAGTAGGTGATCGCCGCGTTGCGGGTCTTCTGGAACTCGGGCACCGAGAGGCCCTTGAAGGCGGCATAGACGTCGATATTGCCGATGCCGAGCACGGCGGCCATCTTCTCCAGCATGAAGAAGATCACGCCGTAGTGGATCATGCCGATCCAGTCGCGGCGGCGGATGAGATCCTTCTCTTCGTCGGTCAGGTCGGACTCGGCGAACAGCCCCTCCTGATCCTCGACGAAGCGCTTGCGAAACGCCGGCTCGATGAGGCGGTGGAGGAAGTGGTTCATGCGGAACCCCTTAACCGCGCGGTCGATGGTGAAGGGGTAGGTGCCCTCGATCTTGTCGACGCCGGCCAGCTCGTGCGCGGCGCGGGCACGCAGGGCCTCGTCGCTTTCGGCCGGGGGCGTCTCGTCGCCCAGATCCTCGAACAGCATGGTGGCGATGGCGGTCATCGAAGGGAGGAAATAGCTCTGGTGGAGCTTGTTGACCCTGGTCGAGAGCGCGCCGCGCATCAGCAGCCACATCACCACCTCGGCGCCTTCCCAGCCGCCCAGCTTGGCGAGATCGGTCACGGTCGCGTCGAGCAGCGATTCCGGCGTCTTTTCCAGCCGGTCCATGAACTCCATGTCCCACTCGGTGTTGTTGAAACCGGCGCGCTCGCCATGGACCTGGTGCGAGAGGCCGCCGGTGCCGGCGATCGCCACCTTGATGTCCTTGGGATAGCTCTGGATCGCGCGGCGCAGCGAGCGGCCGAACTTCCAGAAACGCCGGGCCTTGGGGATGGGGTGCTGGAGCACGCCGCACTGGAGCGGCACGAGGCGGCACGGCCAGCCATTCTCGTGCGGGAGCAGCACCGAAAGCGGCGAGAAGGCGCCGTGATCGAGCCCCATGCCCTGCCAATAGGCAAGGTCGAACTCATCGGCGACGAGGCACTCGGCGATGTGCTTGGCGAGTGCCGGGTCGCCCTTGATCGCGGGCAGATCGCGCTGGCCGCCGCCCTCGTCCGCCGGCGAATACTCCTCGCCGATGCCGAGCGCGAAGGCGGAATAATGAGTGAAGAACGACGTCATATGGTCGTTGTAGACGTAGAGGATGACGTCCGGCTTCTCCCTGGCCAGCCACTGCTTGACCGGCTCGAAGCCCTCGAAGATCGGCGCCCAGACCGGGTCGTTATATTTGTTCGCGTCGTGCGCGAAGGCGATGGTGGGGGTGTGCGAGACCGCAAAACCGCCGATGATCCTGGCCAATGTATCTCTCCTCAGCCTCCGGGGGCGGGTGCTGCCCCGCCATCGAATGAATATAGCCAACGTGCCGCAACTTTGTAAGCAACACAAACGGAAACTTCCCGTGATTGGGATCGCCCATTTCGATCAGGCCATGGCCCGCGGGGCGGCGCGCGTCATTGATCCAGCGCAAGCGGAGGGGTGGTTTGCGGATGGGGTCTTGAGCTTCCGTGCTCCTGCCTGTGCAGGAGCATTTGGTGGTCCAAGCGGTTAAGAGCAGCCTTTGGCCGCTCCTCCCAAGACGAGTTTGAGAGGGGGCACGGCGGCCCTTCCTCATCGGGCGGAGGGGGCGGCCTGCATCAGTTGCGAGGGGAACGGGGCGACGAGCGCTTGCGCGCTGCGCCAGTCTGCCCGCAGCCAGCGTTCGTGATCCTCGGCGTGGAGGATCAGCGGCATGCCGGCGGGATTGACCGAGGCGACGAGGCGGTTGGCCTCGCAGGCAAGGATGGCGAAGCTCGGCACCTCGCTGTCCCGCCAGACCCCGGCGAAGGCGAACAGCGGCGCGGCGGCGAGCGAGAACCAGTGCGCCACCGCGCGGCCGGTCGCCGGGTCTTTCTCCCGCGCCCAGAGCTGGAAGGCGGTGGCGGGGACGAGGCAGCGGTAGCTGGTATGGCGCAGATTGCCGATCCAGAACGGACTGGCGGTGTTGCGCACGCTGGTGACGGGGCGGGCGTCCGCCGCGGCGACGCTGGCCGGCGGCGGCACGCCCCACAGGCGCGGGACGATCAGCCGGCCGCCCTTCGCGCCGCCGACGATGACCGGCGCGAACCGGCCGGGGGCGCTATAGCCGCCGCCCCACGGATCCTCGCCCGCTTCCGCGCCGAAGCGCTGGGCGATCTGCGCTGCGGTGGCGTCAAGACGGTAAAGATGGGTCATGATGGCCGACGCATCTTTGCGGACGGGGCGGCGGGGTCAAGGGGCCGGCTTGCCGTGAGGGACGGGACAATGGATGCTTTTACCCGCTCGGGCTGAGCCGTGGGCTGTTCCGGTCAGGTGAAAGCGGTTCGGGATCGCCGCAAAGCCGCAAGCCGTTCGCTCCGAACCCGTCGAAGGGGCAGTCTCCTTCCGGTAAAGCTCAGGGCGAACGCGTCCGTTCGGCTTCAATCCGCCCTAGAAGCTGTAGACCAGGCTCGCCCGCGTGGCGGTGTCGGTCGCCCGCCGGCCGGGGAGCGGATCGGTCTCCGACTGGATGTTGAACGACATGCGCGCCGAGATGAAGCTGGTCAGCTTGGCGGTCAGCGCCGAGGTCGAGATCAGTGTCGTGTTGCCGTCGCTGGAGACGATGGAGGCGTCCTCCGAGGCGGTGAAGCCGTCGCGGATGGTCCAGCGCCAGGCGAGCGAGGCGCGCACGCCGAACTCGTCGTCGCCGGTGCCGTCGGTGAAGCGGGTCTGCCGCAGGGCGGGGCCACCGTCCACGTCCAGCGTCATGCCCGGCCGCTCGACCAGCCGGTAGCCGAGACCGAGCGATTCGGTGAAGCGGCGGGCGAAGCCGGCAAATTCGTCGCGCTCCCAGCCCAGCGAGGAGGAGAGGTAGAGTCCCTGCCCGAGCAGATAGTTGAACCCGTAAGTGACGACCGAGCGCTCGCGGCTCAACTGGCCGTCCGTCTTCTGATAGTCGAGCGAGGCGGCGATGCGGTGGCGCGCCTTCAGTCCATCCTTGTTGAGCTTGAGGCCGATGAGCGCGCTCACCTGATCGGTATTGCCGGTGGTGAGGCCGAAGCCAGCCTCGCCCTGGCCGCTCCACCCGTCGAACGCGCCGAGCGAGGCGAGCCGCGCCTCCTCCGCCTCACGCGCGCGGGTCGCGGCCTCGCGCGCCTTGGCCTGCACGTCGGTCATCAGCTTGATGCCGAGCTGGTCGATCGCCTGGGTCTCCGCAGGCTTCTCCGCCTTGGCGACCTTGACGACGGAGGCAAGTGTGGTGGCGTCACCGGTGCGCCCCGCTTCCAGCAGCATCGCCTCGATCTCGGGGCTGATCGGCGGGCGCGGCGCCTGCGCGAGCAGCCGCCCGCCGAGCGCGTCGATGGCGGCGGCCTCGTCTGGGTTGGCGGCCCTGGCGACGGCCAGCACATGGGCGAAGGTGGCGTTGTCGCCGGTGCGCGCGGCCTCGCGGATCATCGCCTCCACCTCCGGCGCGATCGGCGGGGGCGGTGGTGGCACCTCGGCCGGGCGCGCCTGTGCCAGGAAATGCTCGCCATAGGCGGCGATCTCCTCGGCCTGCTCCGGATAAGCGGATTTGGCGACCTCGATCACCGCCGCCACGGTGGTGACGTTGCCGATCCGCGCGGCTTCCTCGATCATCTGCTGGACAGGCGGCGGGACCTCCGCCCGCGCGGGGACGGCCATGGCCAGCGCCAGTGCGCAAGCGGCGAGAGGGGTGAGAGTGCGGCGCGGCCGGCGGCCTGACAGGCTGTGCATGTCGCTCCATTTCATGATGTGGGCCCTGGGCCGCTCTTTTGCGGAGCCGATGCCGGGCTGTCCACCCTTGCGGGCGGTCGCGGGCTGCGACTTTAGGATGGGGTGGCGTGCAGCGGCGACGGATTACACCGCATCGGCGGGGCATATGGGCGTTGCTGGCCGGGATCGGCGTGTCGGCCGGTCACAGCAGCCGGCCTTGGGGGTCTTCCGCCGGGCGCAGCGGCCATTGGCGGAGCGTCTCGTGCCGGCTCCGCCCGACGAAGCTGTGGACGAGCGCGAAGGTGTCCACTGCCCAGCGGAAGCCCTCGACCGGACGCTGGAACGGCGCGCCCTTGCGGTAGCACAGCGTCTCGTGCGGGCTGAAGGACCAGTCCGGCCGCAGAGTGATGCCCTGCGCGGTCATGGCGGCCACGATCCGCCGCTGGAGATCGCGCAGCGGCGGCACGGCGTGGGCGGGGCGCAGCGCCACCGTGCGCGCGCTGCCGCTGAGCTGATCGAGCAGCAGATCGAACGGGGCGGCGGTTACGGCGTCGCCGGCGCGCAGCAGGGCCGCCACCAGCCCCGGCGGCTCGCGCTCGAAATCGGCGGTCAGCGCCAGCGTCACATGGTGGTGCTCGGGCGGCAGCAGTCCGCGCTCGCCCAGCACCTGCTCGGCGAAGGCGTGGGTGCGGCGCGCGGTGATGGCGTCCGGCTTGAGCGCGAAGAACCAGCGGTGGGCGAGCGGTTGGGGCGGGGCGTCGAGCGACATGAGGAGAGTTTCCGAATCGGATTTGTTCTCATTATGTTCTTGATAAGGTGATGAGTCCAGATCGTCCGATGGAAGCTCGCCGCGCGCCACGCGGCTGTTTTTGAAGTCCGGCTCTATTCCTACCCTTCCAGAGCGGCCCTTTGGCAAGCTCAGGGCGAACGGGGCAATCACGCTAGGCGAAGCTGTAGCCGGAGACCGCGCCGCCCAGCACGACCTCGCCATAAGCGTGGCGGCCCGGAGCGGCGGAGGCGCCGGCGGCGACCATCAGCGGCATGAGATGCTCCTCGCGCGGGTGGCAGAAGCGGGCGAAGGGCGCCTGTGTCCACTGGCTGAGCAAGGCGGCGCGTTCACCGCCATCGGCCTGCGCGGCGCCGGTCAGCCAGCGGTCGAACAGGGCGGAGGGCTCGGCGGCGCGCGGGTCGCCGTAGACGCGCAGATTGTGGAAGCTCATGCCGGAGCCGATGATGAGCACGCCCTCTTCGCGCAGCGGCGCCAGCGCCTCCCCGGCGCGCAGGTGCAGCGCGGGATCGAGGCTGGCATCGAGCGCCATCTGGACGAGCGGGATATCCGCCTCCGGGAAGGCGACCTTCATCGGCACGAACACACCGTGATCCAGCCCGCGCTCCGGGTCGATAGCGGCGGGCAGGTTTGCCGCACGCAGCAGCCCGGCGGCCCGCTCGGCCAGCCACGGCGCGCCGGGGACGGGGTAGGTGATTTCGTAGGTGTGCGGCGGGAAGCCGTAATAATCGTAGATCAGCCCCGGCCGCTCGGCGCCGGTGAAGGCGAATCCCCGGCTCTCCCAATGGCCCGAGACGATCAGGATGGCGCGCGGGTGCTCCGGCAGGCTCGCGGCGAGACCGCGCAGATAGCGCTCCATGCCGCGCCAGACGCCGTGCGGATCGGGCATGAAGAAGCACGGCCCGCCGCCATGCGGGATGAACAGGCTGGGTTGCGGCTTAGATGGGGCGGGATCGGTCATCGGCGGGTATCACCTGTGGGAGAAGGCAGCGCATAAGGTAGGGCCGCCGGATGCCTGCCGCCACGCCCTCGGGTGGAATAAAAATCTGTGGTGAGCACGTAATTTTCTTTCGAAAGTCACGAAAGTCGCGGGGGCGACCACATTATTTTCCCTCCCGGATCCGAGTGACGCAGCGCGGTCGTGGCGACATAGCAGGGCACGCGGCTGTAGGACAGGGCGGCGGCGCGCTGGCTCGGTTTGCTGCCGCCTGCGCTCAGGGCGTCTCCGGTCCTTCGAACGGATGCTTGTCCGACCAGGCGCAGCCGGTGCGCATCGCGTTGCCCAATTGCAGGGTGACGACGAAGGGATAGCGGCGGTCGGACATGCCGTCGCTGCATGCGCCGGTCGTCACCGCCATGGTGAACGCAGCGCCGCCCAGCGTGCCGCTGTAGGAGAGGCCGCCGCGCCCGGCGAAGCGCGAGACGGCGATGGCCTGCCCGTCCGGCTGCTCGGGCGTCTTGTAGGTGAGCGTCTCGCCCGTCACCTCCCCGCCCCAGAACGGCTCGGTGCCGGTGAAGTGGAGCGTCTCATCCGCCGCGATCTCGCCGAAGGGATGATCGTCGCTGCGGTCGCCCGGAATGACCGACCCGTCCGGCCCGCCCGACTGGCAGGCGGCGAGCGCGAGGAAGGCGAGAGCAGGAGCGAGACGGCGCACGGGTGATCCTCCGGGGTCGGTAAGGGGATTGGCCGAGCCCTAGCAGCTTCGGGCGGCAGGGCGAAAGCGCGAAGCGGCGGCGTGCCGGTCAGCCGGCGGGAATATGATCGCGGAACCAGGCGGCGAGATCGGGCTCGGACAGGTCGCCAGCGGCCAGCGCCATCATCGCCACGACCAGCTCGGCGTCGGTCGCGGTCAGGCGAAAGCCGTTGAGCATGAGGAAGGTTTCACTGACGACCGCCGCCGTGCGTTTGTTACCGTCGATAAAGGCATGGTTGCGCGCGATGCCATAGGCATAAGCGGCGGCGAGGGCGGCTATGTCGGGCCGTTCGTAGCTGGCCAGATGCTGTGGGCGGGCCATGGCGCTTTCGAGCAACCCGATATCCCGCACGCCCTCACCACCGCCATGCACGGCAATTTGCTCGGCATGGATCGCCGTGGCGACCGCTGCTCTGATCCACAAAATGGGGTCGGCCATCTACTTGGCGAGTTCGCGCAGCGCCCGCTTGCGCCGCGCCATCACCTCCCTCGCGGCCGCCATCTGTGCATCGAAATCCGGGTCAGCGGCGGCCAGTTCGATACCGCGCGGTGTGATCGTTACCGACAGCGTTTCCCCGACAGCTGCGTTGAGATGCGCCAGCAGATCCTTGGGCAGGATCACGCCCGCGCTGTTGCCGATCCGGGTGATTTTGAGGGGGGTGTTCATACAAGTATTATAACGGATCGCCCTGCGATCTTCAATGTCGAATGGGTGGTTCGGGCCCTGTTCCGGGCGCGCGGGAAACGCTCCTTAACCGTTGGCACGTAAGTTTACCGACCGAGTCGGAGCGTAGCCGATGAGCACGTTGATGGAAGATTTGTGCCGTGCCGCCTGAGATCATTGCATTGATCGACAAGCCTTGGCTGCTTTTCCTGGTCTTGCTAGCCGGGGCTGTGTTCGGAATGACCGTTGAGCGGCTGTTGGAGCGAGCGAACCGAACTAAACGCCGCGCTTATTGGGAGCGGCGCAACGCTCGCAAGCATGGCGGGATCGGATGGAACAGCGGCCGGTTCGGAGCGGAAATCGTCCCTTCGGATGAGGCGTTGCCTATCCGTCCGGTGCTGGATGCCGCCGACCAGCTTCGCATTGTCATGGAAGCCGACTTCAAGGCCCGGTCATTGTTGAACAAGCCGGAACGCCGGCTGTTCGCGCATCTCGACCGCGCTTTGGCCGAAGAGGCGCCGGGCTGGCGTGCCATGGGGCAGGTATCGCTCGGCGAGATCCTCTCAAGCCCGAGCAAGGACGCTTATTTCGCGATCAATTCCAAACGAGTGGATATCCTGATCGTCGACGAGACTTTCCGTCCGCTCCATGCGGTGGAGTTTCAGGGTGCCGGCCATCATCAAGGCACGGCGGCGGCGCGTGACGCGGTGAAGAAGGAAGCGTTGCGCCGAGCCGGTATTGGCTATGTCGAGATTGTGAGCGGCGATACACCCGCGGATCTGCGGGCCGCCGTGCGAAAACTGACGAGTCAGGCAGGGGCGGAATTATGAGTTCGCCCCTGCCCTGAAGGGCTGGCGCTATGCAGCTGGCAGGTCAATCGCCGGCCTAGTCATGCTCCCGCCCGCCGGCGCCGACATAAAGCTCGGCACCGGTCTCGCGGAACTTCTCGCTCATCTCCTTCATGCCCTTTTCGGCTTCCTCGGCGGCGATGAAGCCGGTGCTTTCCTGATTCTGCTTGGCGGCAAAATCGCGCACTTCTTGCGTGATCTTCATCGAGCAGAATTTGGGGCCGCACATCGAGCAGAAGTGCGCGGTCTTGGCGCCTTCGGCCGGGAGCGTCTGGTCGTGATATTGCTCGGCGGTATCCGGGTCGAGCGACAGGTTGAACTGGTCACGCCAGCGGAACTCGAAGCGGGCCTTGGAGAGCGCATCGTCGCGCACCTTGGCCGCCGGGTGGCCCTTGGCGAGATCGGCGGCGTGGGCGGCGAGCTTGTAGGTGACGACGCCGACCTTCACATCGTCGCGGTCGGGCAGGCCGAGATGCTCCTTGGGGGTGACGTAGCAGAGCATCGCCGTACCATACCAGCCGATCATCGCGGCGCCGATGCCGCTGGTGATATGGTCATAGCCCGGCGCGATGTCGGTGGTGAGCGGGCCCAAGGTATAGAAAGGCGCCTCGCCGCAGGCTTCGAGCTGCTTGTCCATATTCTCCTTGATCTTGTGCATGGGCACGTGGCCCGGCCCCTCGATCATCACCTGCACGTCTTGCGCCCACGCGCGTTTGGTCAGCTCGCCCAGCGTGTAAAGCTCGGCGAACTGGGCCTCGTCATTGGCGTCGGCGATGGAGCCGGGGCGCAGGCCGTCGCCCAGCGAGTAGGCGATGTCATACGCCTTCATGATCTCGCTGATCTCGTCGAAATGCTCGTAGAGGAAGCTCTCCTTGTGGTGGGCGAGGCACCATTTCGCCATGATCGAGCCGCCGCGCGAGACGATGCCGGTGATGCGCCTGGCGGTCATCGGGATATAGGGCAGCCGCACGCCGGCGTGGATGGTGAAATAGTCGACGCCCTGCTCGGCCTGCTCGATGAGCGTGTCGCGGAAAATCTCCCATGTGAGGTCCTCGGCGATGCCGCCGACCTTCTCCAGCGCCTGATAGATGGGCACGGTGCCGATGGGGACGGGCGAATTGCGGATGATCCACTCGCGCGTGTCATGGATGTTGCGGCCGGTGGAGAGGTCCATCACCGTGTCCGCGCCCCAGCGGATCGACCAGACCATCTTGTCGACCTCGCTCGCCACGTCGCTGGCGACCGCCGAGTTGCCGATATTGGCGTTGATCTTGACGAGGAAGTTGCGGCCGATCGCCATCGGCTCGCTCTCCGGGTGGTTGATATTGCTGGGGATGATCGCGCGGCCGCGCGCCACCTCGTCCCGCACGAACTCGGGCGTGACGTAATCGGGGATGGCGGCGCCCCAATCCTGCCCGTCGCGGATATGGCCGCGCACCTGCTCGCGGCCGAGATTCTCGCGCTCGGCGACATATTCCATCTCCGGCGTGATGATGCCGCGCCGGGCATAATGCATCTGGCTGACGTTCATCCCCGGCTTCGCGCGTAGGGGCCGCTTCACGACATTGGGGAAGGGGCGCACGCCGCCGGAGCGGTCCGGCCCGAGCTGGCCATTATCCTCCGGCTTGAGGGCGCGGCCGGGATACGCCTCCACGTCGCCGCGCGCGAGGATCCATTCGCGGCGCAGGCTGGGCAGACCGGCCATGATGTCGATCTGCGCGGCCGGGTCGGTATAGGGGCCGGAGGTGTCGTAGACGCGCAGGCTCGGCTCGCCGGAGGATGGCTCCAGGTCGATCTCGCGCATCGCGACGCGGATGCCGCTGCCGGATCTGGCGGCGACATGGACCTTGCGGGACCCGCGAATGGGCCCGGTGGTGACGCCGATCTCGGCTTTGGCGGGAATGTCGGCCATGGGGAGAGAACCTTTCCTGAAACGAAAATCAGACGAAATGGGTGGTGCCGGCCGTGCCGGTGAGGCCGGCGAGGCCGAGAAGGAGGCCGAGGACGAGCGCGGCGATCGCCCAGACGCGGGTGAAGCCGATCGACCAGTGGCCGATGCGCAGCAGCGGGCCGGGCACGGCGATGAGCAGCGCGCCTTCGAGCAGGGCGATCCAGCCGATCAGCGTGACGATGATGGCGAGCGGATCGGTCAAATGGCTGTGCGCGATGGCAATGGCGACGCCGATGGCGAACACCGCCACGCCCATGGTCATTTGCAGGGCGGGGGAGGCGGAGAGTTCGTCCATCACGCCGCGCCAGCGCTGCGGGGCGGCCAGGCCGGAGAGACCGATGAGGATGAGGTACAGCCCCATCGCCTCGGCAAGCATGAGGGTGAGCGGTGAAACGGTGATCGTCATGGCCGGCATCCTTCCTCGTTGCGCGGCTCGCGAGGGCGGTGGATGGGGCTGCGGGCTCTGTGTCGGTGCCCGGTCCTCTCCCTCCGCCGGTATGAGCCGGTTCAGGTTCGACGGGTCGGATGGCGCTACCCATCCCTCTCAGCCCAAGCAGGCTCCCCGGGGAATGCGGCGATGTTAGCCTCTCCGGCGGGGAAGTCCAGCCATGACGGGGCGGAAGGCGGGGAGAGGTTGGCCGGCGTCAGAAGGTGAAGGCGACGCCGAGCGCGCCGACGAGCTGATCGTCCGCGCCGCGTTGCGCGACGATGGGCGAGCGGCGGATGCTGCCGAGCATCCGCGAATAGCTGACCCCGCCGACCAGCGCGAACCCGCCGTTCATCAGGTCGCCATCGAGATCGACCACGCCCATCAGCGTTGCCCCGGCGCTCTTCCAGCCGCCGTGCGCGCTATAGGCGGGCAGGCCGGAGGCGGCGGCGCCGGCGGGGGTCACATCGTAATAATAGCGCGCATAATCGCCGTCGACATGCTCGGCCGAGAGGTTGAGCACCGCCGCCGTGCCCCGGCTGAGCGGTGTCAGATAGGTGATGGACGGGGCGACCACCGCGCCGCGATGCGCCCCGGCGATGTCCCAGCGCACGTCCATGCTGAACGAGAGGCTGTCATAGGGATTGGTCAGCCGATTGATGCTGATCCCGGCGGTGCCGCCCGCTTCGATCGCCGTGTCGCGCTTGCCGAGCGCGGCCACCGCGCGGTCCTTGACGCGCCGCGTGCGCTCCAGCCGGGCGCGGGCGACCGGGCCGAGGCTGATGCTGATCTTGCTGCCGAAATCGGGGATCACGTCCAGCGCGAGGCCCGCGATGCGCGGATTGACCGCGACCGGGCCGATCCGCCCCATCACGCCGCCGAGCGGGTAGACGGCGCCTTCGTCCGCGCCCTCATAGTCCGGGCCGTAGGCGAGGCCGGCGCCGATGGTGAGGAAATCCCCATCGAATACGGAGGGCTCGGGCCCCTGTGTCTGAGCAGCGGCGGGGGCGGCAAGAAGCAACGGCAGGGCGGGGAGGAGGATGCGGGTCGATCGTGTCATGCGGGAGGTCAACGGTTGAGAACGGGGTTGGTTGCGGGGTGGAGGGGGCGGGCGTGTGCCCGGCCTTGGACCATGGCACCTTGCTCCGCAATGACTGGCGGCTCGGCTGGCGGCAATTTGCACAGCGCTCGTCGCGGTGGCGGATGGACGGGGAGGGGGTGTGATGGCGTGCCTCCCGGCCCCGTTATGGCGCTGTTCTTATGGGAGATTGACCTCCCGTGCTTCGACATCGCTCGGCACGAAGGGCCTTTTGGCGGCGGGCGGATATGGGCTCTGGCAGATCCGCTGGCCGGAGGAAGCGGCTCATCCGTGCCGGGCTTACAATCGCGCCGCGCCGCGCTATGGCGCGAGGCATGACCGATCCGCTCCCGACCGCTCCCGGCCTGCGCGTGCCCGCCACGCCGGGCGCCGCGCGCTTCGCCTTCACCATCGCCGCGACGGACGGCAAGGCGCGCACCGGGGACATCGCGATGCGGCGCGGCACAATTCGCACGCCCGCCTTCATGCCGGTCGGCACCGCCGCTACGGTCAAGGCGATGCGCCCGGCCGAGGTACGCGCGAGCGGGGCGGACATCATCCTCGGCAACACCTATCACCTGATGCTGCGCCCCGGCGCCGAGCGGGTGGCCAGGCTGGGTGGGCTACATGCCTTTTCCGGCTGGGAGCGGCCGATCCTCACCGACAGCGGCGGCTATCAGGTGATGAGCCTCTCCAAGCTCGCCAGGGTGAGCGAGGAGGGCGTGGCCTTCGCCAGCCATCTCGATGGGTCGCGGCATATGCTCAGCCCCGAGCGCTCGATGGAGATCCAGCGGCTGCTGGGCTCGGATATCGTCATGGCGTTCGACGAGCTGGTGCCGACCACGACGACGCGCGAGGCGCAGGCGCAGGCGATGGAGCGCTCGATGCGCTGGGCGGCGCGCTCGCGGGCGGGGTTCGATGCCGGTGGGGAACATGCGGCGGGAGCGGCTTTGTTCGGCATCCAGCAGGGGGCGCTGGACGTGGACTTGCGGCGGCAGTCCGCACAGGCGCTCGTGGAGATCGGCTTTGACGGCTATGCGGTCGGCGGCCTCGCGGTGGGCGAGGGGCAGGAGGCGATGTTCGCCTGCCTCGACCATTGTGTGGGCCCTCTGCCGGTTGACAAGCCGCGCTATCTGATGGGCGTGGGCAAGCCGGACGATATTGTCGGCGCGGTGGAGCGCGGCATCGACATGTTTGACTGCGTGCTGCCGACCCGCTCGGGCCGCAATGGGCAGGCGTTTACGTGGGCGGGGCCGCTCAACATCCGCAATGCGCGCTTCGCCGAGGATACCGGCCCGCTCGATCCGCGCTGCGATTGCCCGGTCTGCACCGGCGCCAGCCGCGCCTATCTGCACCATCTGGTCAAGGCCGGCGAAATGCTGGGCGCGATGCTGATGACGCAGCATAACCTGCATTTCTATCAGGCGCTGATGGCGGGGCTGCGCGGCGCGATTGCGCAGGGGCGGCTGACGGCGTTCGCGGATGAGTTCCGGCGGGATTATGCAAGCAAGGCGTTTTAGGGGGATGAGGCGCCTTCTGGAAATCCTAATAGCGGATCTTGATACGCCGGCCTTGCCAACTGACAGCGGGTCGACCGGCGTTATCGACTGCTGACTTCACATAACGGACACGTTGCATGAACGAACGGCAGATCGCGTCGTCAAGTTCCGGTTGCCCCGAACTCGTCACAAATTGACAGCGGGAAGCGCGACCATCAGAATCCACGCGCCAAATTACGAAGGGTTCGTACACTCTTGATTTCACCCGTGTCTTGGGAAGATCATTCGCGTCGAACCAAGTACTTGGCACTGGCGAGACGACTGCAGGCGTTAGGGTTGGATCAACCTCTGCTGGGTTTACTCCAAGAGCATTAAGATGCTGCTCTCGGCATGTGTTGAGCAGAAGTTGCGCAGTTGCCAATCCATCATTGGAAACCTTTTTTTGTCCATTCTTGGTTCTCAATCCCAAGTCAGCGATCGTGGCTGCGCCCGAAGTTTCTCTGGAAAGAATGACTTCAACCAGAAATTGCCCGTCGGGCATGCGCTTGGAACTATAATAAGAGCGAGAGAAGGGTGTCGGACCGGTACCTGTATCGAAAGTCGGTTGCCCCTTGGGCTGCCCGTCCGGCCCCGAAGCTCGGGATGAAATAGTCGCTCGGACTGTACCGAAAATAATGTCCTGCGAGATTGAGATGACCTCACTACCGTCATACCGAGTAGCGGCGTCTCTGTTTGCGGTGCAAAAGCCATTGTCATAGCTGATGCGCCATTCAGGGGAACTGGAGGTAGCGGACAGAAGCGCCGTCAAAACAGTCAAGAACGGTGCCATCTGTTGCGCCTCTCATCTAGATAACTTATGAAGTCGAGATCATTATGGTGTTATGTCGCCGGGTTGCAATTCTCTTTTTGTTCTACATTGTTTCGTATTTTGCGTTCGTCGTTTTGTCATTAGGGAAGCTGAGACGGCGGGGGTGATTGGATGGCGCATAACATAATCCAGAATATCGGGAGCGCCCTTGCCCGTGCCAGCCAGTACTCGCCCTTCCTCGCCCGGCAGATCGAGGTGTATCCGGCGCTGGTCGCGTTGCTGGAGGCTGGCGAGGCGGAGGCAGCATGGGACGCGGCCCGTGCGTTGGCGGCGGATGAGCCGGCCGAGCGGCGGTTGCGGGTGCGGCGCGGAGGTGTGGCGCTGGTGGCGGCGATTGCCGATCTGGCGGGGCTTTGGGATTTCGATACGGTCACGCGACGGCTCTCCGACTTTGCCGACGAGGCGGTGGATGCGGCGCTGACCGAGGCGTTTTCCGAGCGTTATCCCGATGAGGAACCACGCGGGATCGCCGTTATCGCGCTCGGCAAGCATGGCAGCCGGGAACTGAATTACTCGTCGGACATCGACCCGATCTTGATCTTCGACCCCACGACCATCCCGACGCGCGGCAAGGAGGAGCCGCAGGAGGCGGCGCTGCGGCTGGCGCGGCGGATGGTGGCGCTGCTCACCGAGCGGACGGGGGACGGCTATGTGTTCCGGGTCGATCTGCGGCTGCGGCCCTCGCCGGAAGTGTCGCCGATCATCCTGCCGGTGGAAGCGGCGATCACTTATTATGAGAGCGCGGCGGTCGGCTGGGAGCAGGCGGCGTTCGTGCGGGCGCGGGCGGCGGCGGGGGACATTGCGCTGGGGCAGGCGTTCCTCTCCGCGATCCGGCCGTTCGTGTGGCGGCGCAGTCTCGATTTCGGCGCGATCGACGCGATCCGCGACGTGAGCCGGCGCATCCGCTCGCATTATGCCAGCGGCCAGCGGTTCGGGCCTGAGTTCGACCTGAAGCGCGGGCGTGGCGGCATCCGCGAGGTGGAGTTTTTCGCGCAGGCGCAGCAGCTTATTCATGGCGGCCGCAATCCGGATCTGCGGGCGCCGGCGACGCGCGATGCGCTGCGCGTGCTGGAGGATGCCGGGCTGATCGCGGCCGAGCCGGGGGCGCAGCTCGACGCCGCCTATGTCATGCTGCGCACCATCGAGCATCGCTTGCAGATGGTCGATGATCGGCAGACGCACAGCCTGCCCGCCGACCCGGCCGCGCTGGATAACGTCGCGCGGCTGGGCGGTTATGCGGACGGGGCGGCGCTGATCGCCGCGCTCGCCCCGCATGTCGAGGCAGTGGGGCGGATTTTCGACACGCTGGTGGGGGATGAGGCGGCGGCGGATGCGCGCCTGCCCGACGACGCGAGCGGACTGGCGGCGCGGCTCGCCGACATCGGCATCGCGGACACCGCACCGTTCGTCGCGCGCATCGGCCATTGGCGGGACGGCAGCTTGCGGGCGCTGCGCAGCGCCCCGGCGCGCGAGGCGCTGGAGGAGTTGCTGCCCGGCCTGATGCGCGAGATCGCGCGCGCGCCGGCGCCGGTGAACGCGCTCAACCGGCTCGATCAGGTGATCGCGGGGCTGCCGAGCGCGGTCAATCTGCTGCGGCTGCTGGTCGCGCGGCCGGGGCTGGCCGAGACGCTGGTGCTGATCCTTGCCCATACCCCCGTGCTCGCCGAGGCGCTGGGGCGCCGCCCGGCGCTGTTCGATGGCCTCATCGACCAGAGCGCGCTCGACCTGCCGCCGGACGTGCCGGGGCTGGTGGCGGACATGAAGCGGCGCGACACCAGCGAGGATTTTCAGGGCCGGCTCGACCATGTCCGCCATATCGTCGGCGAGCGGCGGTTCGCGCTCGGCGTGCAGATATTGAGCGGGGAGGTGGACCCGGTCGAGGTCGGCAAGGGCTATGCGCGGGTGGCCGAGGCGGCGGTGGAGGTGCTGGCCAGCGCGGCGGTCGCCGAGTTCGAGGAGGCGCATGGCCGCGTGCCGGGGAGCGAGCTGGTGATCCTGGCGCTCGGGCGGTTCGGCGGGGAATTGCTCACCCATGCGTCCGATCTCGACCTCGTTTTCCTGTTCACCGGCGATTTTCAGGCGGAATCGGACGGGCGGCGCCCGCTGGGCGGCACGCTCTACTTCAACCGGCTGGCGCAGCGGGTCATCAACGCGCTCTCCGTGCCGACGGCGGCGGGCGCGCTCTACGAGGTGGATACCCGGCTGCGCCCCTCCGGCAATCAGGGGCCGCTGGCGGTCAGTTTCGAGAGCTTCGCGCGCTATCAGGCCGAATCGGCGTGGACCTGGGAGCATCTGGCGCTGACCCGCGCGCGCCCGGTGTTCGGATCGCCCGAGGCGCGGGCGGCGCTGGAAGGCATCATCCGGACGACGCTCACCGCGCCGCGCGACCCGGACGCGCTGCTCGCCGAGGCGGTGAAGATGCGGCGCGATATCGCCACCCACAAGCCGCCGGCCGGGCCGCTCGACGTCAAGCTGGTGCCGGGCGGGCTGATCGACCTCGAATTCCTGATCCATGTGACGCAACTCACCCACCGCACCGGCTTCTCGCCCAACCTCAACCATGCGCTGGACGCGCTGATCCGCGAGGGCCTGCTCGACCCGGCGTTGCCGGAGGCGCATGCGCTGCTGGCGCGCTACCTCATCGTCTCGCGGCTCGTCACGCCGCAATCGACCGAGCCGGCCGAGGAGAGCCGCTGGCTGGTCGCCAAGGCGTGCGGCGCGCGCGACTGGGCCGATGTGCTTGCCCGAATCGAGCAGGGGCGGCAGATCATCGGCAGCAACTGGACTGCGCTGGCCGAACGGGCCGCGCCGGCCGATCAGGCGGAAGGATGATTGCATGCTGAGCGAAGGCGACACACTGCCCGACGTCACCCTGACCGGCGCCGACGGCGCGCCGATCCGGCTCGCGGCGTATCGCGGCAAGCCGGTGGTGGTCTATTTCTACCCCAAGGCGGATACGCCGGGCTGCACGACAGAGGCGATCGACTTCACCGGGCTGATCGGCGAGTTCGCCGCGCTGGGCGTGCCGGTGATCGCGATCTCGAAGGACACGCCGGCCAAGCTTGGCCGCTTCGCCGACAAGCATAAGCTCGCCGTCACCCTTGCTTCGGATGAGGACGGCGCGGTGTGCGAGGCATTCGGCACCTGGGTGGAGAAAAGCCTCTACGGCCGCAAATATATGGGCATCGCCCGCGCGACCTTTCTCGCGGACGCGAAGGGCGCGATCGTGCGGGTCTGGCCCAAGGTCAAGGTGAAGGGGCACGCGGCGGAGGTACTGGAGGCAGTCAAGGCGCTCGGATGACCGGAGCGGTCGGCGCGTTCATCGTCGTCACCGCCTTGGTGACGGCGTTCCTTTCGGGCATTCTCGGCATGGCGGGCGGGCTGGTGCTGATGGGCGCACTGGCGCTCGTCCTGCCGGTCTCCGCGGCGTTCGTGACGCATGGCGTGCTCCAGCTCGTCGCCAATGGCTGGCGTGCTGCGGTGCATCGCGATCATATCGAATGGCGCATCATCGGCGTGTTCGCGCTGGCCTCGGCATTGGCCGGGATGATTGTCGTGGCGGTCGGTTTTTCACCATCGCGGCCGCTGCTGTTTCTGCTGCTCGGGCTGGTGCCGCTGCTGGTCTGGCTGCCGCGCGGCTGGATCCGGCTCGATGCCTCGCGGCCGCCGCAGGCGCTGCTGGCGGGACTGCTGGTGACGGGGCTCAACCTCAGCGCGGGGGTGGCCGGGCCGCTGCTCGATATCTTCTTCGTGCGCACGGCGCTCAACCGCCATCAGATCGTCGCGACCAAGGCGGCAACGCAGGTTTTCAGCCATTTGGCGAAGATCGCCGTCTATGGCGCACCCTTGCTGGCGAGCGATGAGCCGGGCCTGCCGCCGTGGTGGGTGTTTGCCGCCGCCATCCCGCTCCCCATGCTCGGCACGACAGCCGGCGGGTTCGTGCTCGACCGCATCAGCGACCACAGCTTCAAACGCTGGACAGCGTGGATCGTAACGGCCATTGGCGCGCTGTATCTCGTCAAGGCAGGGCAGGCATGGCAGTGACCGGACCGATGGAGGCAGCAAGCCTCGGCGCCGCCTGCGTGGCCGTGCTGCAATGCGGCGATCCGCACGCCAAGCTGATGGCGGCGCGCAAGGTCGCGCGCGACTGGCGGCTGGGGCGGCTCGCCCATCGCTTCGATATACCGCCGCCCGACCGCCCCGCCCGGCCGGAGCGGCCCGAGCTGCTGCCGCCGGCGCGGATGCCCAAGCGCGGCAAGGGCGGATCGGAGCGGGCGCGCGTCGCCATGATCCACGCGCTGGCGCATATCGAGTTCGTCGCGATCGACCTGGCGTTCGATCTGGTCGCGCGGTTCGGCGCGGACTTCCCGCCCGCATTCGCCGACGAGTGGCTGCGCGTGGGCGCGGACGAGGCGATGCATTTCGCGCTGCTCGCCCGCCGCCTCGCCGAGTTGGGCAGCCATTATGGCGCGCTGCCGGCGCATGACGGGTTGTGGGAAGCGGCGGAAAAAACCGCGCACGATCCGCTGGCGCGCATCGCCATCGTGCCGATGGTGCTGGAGGCGCGCGCGCTCGACATCACGCCGCAGACGATCGAGCGGTTCATGGCCTTTGGCGACCGGCGCACGGCGCGGATTCTCGGGCGAATCGTCGATGACGAGGTGCGGCACGTGGCGGCGGGGACCAGATGGTTTTTGTGGGCGACGAACCGAGCCGGCGCGAATCCCCAGAAATGCTGGCAAATGCTGGTTCGGCGTCACTTTCGGGGCAGCCTGAAGCCGCCGTTCAACGACTCGGCGCGGAGTCAGGCCGGTTTGACGCGGGAATTCTACGCGCCTCTTGCGGGTTAACCGTTTCTTCGCTCGAAAGTTCCCAACAGCACGCCTGTGCCGCAACAAAAATATGTCCAGGGGCCCATCCGGCGGGCTCGATATGGGGTCCGCATGAGCCAGTTTTTTGCCGTCGCAACGATCATGGACGGCGTCGTGAAATCCGCAGGTCGGCTGATTGCCGCCGCCGCGCTGCTCGTTGCAGCACCGGCCGTCGCCGCCGACCGCGCCAACGACGCGCAGTTCTCCTCGCTGTTCGCCGCCTGGCAGCAGATGGAAACCCCGACGCAGCAGGAAGCCCGCACGAAAGCCTCCATTCCCTCGCGTCAACCGGTCGACAATGTTGCGCTCAGCTCCAGTTTCGGTGGTCGTTCGGACCCGTTCAACGGCCACCGCCGCATGCATCAGGGCATCGACATTCCGGGGCCGCTCGGCACGCCGGTCTATGCCACCGCCGATGGCGTCGTGCGCCGCGCGCAGTGGGCCAATGGTTACGGCAACCTCGTCGAGATCAACCATGGCAATGGCCTTGAGACGCGCTACGGCCACCTCTCCAAGCTGATCGCCCAGCCCAACGAGCGCGTGCGCCGCGGCCAGCTTATCGGCCTGATGGGCTCGACTGGCCGCTCCACCGGCAGCCACCTGCATTATGAAGTGCGCATCGCCGGCAGTGCCGTGAATCCGATGCCCTATATCGAGGGCACCAATTACGAGCTGGCCCTCGCCGAGGCGAAGGCCCACAGCGACCAGCAGATCGCCATGGGTGGTCCGGAAGCCCGCAAGAGCACGGACAACCGCGACCGCTGAGTTGGGCGCGGCCCGGCAGGGGCGCTTCCTTTCCGTTCCAGCCAACCGCACGAGAGCCGATTTAACGGTTCTGCGCCGCCTTGCTCCCGCCGCGCACTGATCCTATCTTGCCAGACATGGATATCGCTTTCTCTCCCGCCGCTGCCGCCCGCGTCGCGCAGATCGCCGCGCGGCAGCACAAGCCCGCCATTCTCCGCCTCGCGGTGGAAGGCGGTGGCTGCTCGGGTTTCCAGTATCGCTTCGGCCTTGCTGACGCCGCCGAGGCGGACGACCTCACCGTCGAGACCGATGGCGCGACGCTGGTGGTCGATTCGATGAGCCTCGATCTGGTGCGCGGCGGTACGGTGGACTTCGTCGACAATCTCGGCGGCGCCTCGTTCAAGGTCGAGAACCCCAATGCAACAGCGGGCTGCGGCTGCGGGACCAGCTTCTCGGTCTAGCGGCACGGGTGGGCGGCTCAACCAAGGAGTAGCACGCGCCCTTGCGCTTGCCGTGAGGGCCCGGTCCGCTAAGAGGAACGGCGAACCCTCCGGCAATCGAGGCTGCTCCCCATGCGCATCGCCACCTTCAACATCAACGGCATCAAGGCGCGGTTGCCGCGTCTCGTCGAGTGGCTGACCGAGACGCAGCCGGATGTCGCCTGCCTGCAGGAGATCAAGACGCAGGACGAAGGCTTCCCGATCAAGGACATCGAGGAGGCTGGCTACGGCGCCGTCTGGCATGGGCAGAAGGGGTTCAACGGTGTCGCCATCCTCGCGCGCGGCGTCACGCCCACGGAGGTGACGCGCGGACTGGAGGGCGAGGCGGAGGACGAGCATAGCCGCTATCTCGAAGCCGCTGTGAACGGCGTGCGCATCGCCTCCATCTACCTGCCCAACGGCAATCCGGTGCCGGGGCCCAAGTTCGACTACAAGATCCGCTGGATGGCGCGGCTGCGGCGGCGGGCGGCGCAAATCTGGGCGGAGGAAGTGCCGGCGGTACTGGCCGGCGACTATAACGTCATCCCGTTCGACCGCGACGTGTGGAAGCCCGAGGCGATGGCGCCCGACGCGCTGATGCAGCCGGAGAGCCGCGCCGCCTACAAGGCGCTGCTCGGCGACGGCTGGACCGACGCGCTGGCGACGCGCCATCCGCAGGGCGGTGTGTGGACCTACTGGGACTATCAGATGAACGCGTGGCCGCGCGATGCGGGGTTCCGCATCGACCACCTGCTGCTCTCCCCCGCCGCCGCCGACCGGCTGGTGGATGCGCAGGTCGACAGGGATTATCGCGGGCGGGAGAAAGCCAGCGACCATGCGCCGGTGTGGGTGCGGCTGCGGGATTGAGGGGTGTGAAGCTGACGATCTGTTTCACGATCGTTTGCGGCCATTCGCCTCGTTCGTCACTCCGAGGCTTGATTCGGGGTTCCACTTTCTGAGCCATACAGACCGGTCGGACACGGCTCATCAATCGGACTGGCGTTCGATAGCTGTCCTGCTGCACGCACTCCCACTGGCGGATGAAAGGAGCGGGACTCCGGGTCAGGCACGGGGTGACGATACGATTTTGAATCTACAATGGCGGGCCGCTTCCGATCAGTCCTAGCTCACCGGTGCCCGGCGGCGATAGCTGAGCGCCTCGGCGATGTGGAGGCGGCCGACCGTTTCCGCGCCGGCGAGGTCGGCGATGGTGCGGGCCACGCGCAGGACGCGGGTGTAGCCGCGCGCGGAGAGCTTCATCGCGGCGGCGGCTTCGGCGAGGAGGGCATGGCCGGCGTCGTCCGGGGCGGCGATAGTGTCCAGCGCGTCGCTGCCCAGTTCGGCGTTGGTGCGGGCGCCGTGGCAGCGGTCCGCGCGCGCGGTCTGGAGGGCGCGGGCGGCGGCGACGCGGGCGGCGACCTGCGCGGAGCTTTCGGCGGGCGCGGGGCGGACGAGATCGGCTGCCGAAAGCGCGGCGACCTCGACATGCAGGTCGATCCGGTCGAGCAGCGGGCCGGAGACCTTGGCCTGATAATCCACCGCGCAGCGCGGCGCGCGCGAACAGGCCAGCGCCGGATCGGCGAGGTGGCCGCAGCGGCACGGGTTCATGGCGGCGATGAGCTGGACGCGGGCCGGATAGGTGACGTGCGCGTTGGCGCGGGCGACGCTGACGGTGCCCGTCTCCAGCGGCTGGCGCAGGCTGTCCAGCACGGCGCGCTGGAACTCGGGCAGCTCGTCGAGGAACAGCACGCCCAGATGCGCGAGGCTGACCTCGCCCGGCTTCACCCGCAGGCCGCCGCCGACCAGCGCGGCCATGGAGGCGCTGTGGTGCGGCGCGCGATAGGGGCGGCTCTGGCTGATCCGCCCGCCCGAGAGCGTGCCGGCGATGCTGGCGACCATCGAGACTTCCAACGCTTCGGCCGGCGAGAGCGGCGGCAGGATGCCGGGCAGGCAGCTTGCCATGAGGGATTTGCCGGCGCCGGGCGGGCCGACCATCAGTAGATTATGCCCGCCAGCGGCCGCGATCTCCAGCGCGCGGCGGGCGACCTCCTGCCCCTTGACCTGTGCCAGATCGGGCGCGGGCGGTGGCGGCTCCGCCTCGCCGGGCACGGGCCGGGGGAGGATGGTCGCGCCCTTCATGTGATTGATGAGGGTGAGCAGGTCCGGCGCGGCGAGCACGCCGTCCGATCCCGCCCAGGCGGCCTCGGCACCTTGCGCGGCGGGACAGATGAGGGTGAGGTCGCGCGCGGCGGCATGGAGCGCGGCGAGCAGCACGCCGGGCACGGGGGCGAGGCGGCCGTCCAGCCCCAGTTCGCCGACGACGAGATGGTCGGCGAGATGCTCGGCATCGACCACGCCCATCGCGGCGAGCAGCGCCAGCGCGATCGGCAGATCGTAATGCGAGCCTTCCTTGGGCAGATCGGCGGGCGAGAGGTTGATGGTGATGCGTTTGGGCGGCAGCGAGAGGCCGATGGCGGCGATGGCGTTGCGCACGCGCTCGCGGCTCTCCGCCACGGCCTTGTCCGCCAGCCCGACGACGATGAAATTGGGCAGGCCCGCCACGAGCTGGCACTGCACCTCGACCGGGCGCGCCTCCAGCCCGAGGAACGCCACTGTCGCCACCGTTGCGATCACGATTCGTTCTCTCCCCCCGCCGCGTCGATAGGCCGGCGCGCGGGGGGAAGTCGAGCCTATTCTTTGGGCGGCAGCTTCTCCGGCAACTCGAACAGGCTGGGGAACAGCGCGATCAGGGCAGGGTCCCCCTCGGTGCGCAGCAGGCCGGCTGCCTCAAGTGCGCCGAGCGGCATGCCGCCATGGACATAGGCGCCGAGGCCGGGCGCGGTGCCGATGAACATGGCGGCCGCATCGTCCGGCTCCTCGCGGGTGACGGCGATCTGGTCGCCTTTCAGATGGCCCCGGAAGGCCAGTGCGCCGAAGCGGAAGCCGACGACGAAATCCAGATCTTTCGTCCGTTCCGGGACGATGAGCGTGCGCAGCGAGAGCATGATCGAGACCGGGCTGATCGGCAGCGTGGGATCGTGCAGCGGCGAGCGGACGGCCCAGCGGCCCAGTTCGCGGATGATGATCTCCGCCTCATAGCCCCACGGGGTGAGGCCGTAGACATGCACGTTGGCGGGCGGCGGCAGCGTTGTCTTCTCGACGATGCCGCGCGCTTCCAGCTCGGTGAGGCGCTGGGTGAGCACGTTGGCGCTGAGGCCGGGCAGGTCGCCGCGCAAGTCGCTGAATCGGCGGGGGCCGAGCATAAGCTCGCGCACGACGAACATGGCCCAGCGGTCGCCGAGCAGCTCCAGCCCCAGTGCGGTGCCGCAGGCGTCCTCATAGCGGCGGCTTGTCGCTGTTTCCGACCGTTTGGTTGTTTTTTCTAACTTCATAGTTGCAGTATATAATCAAAACAGGCACCGTCGACAAGCTCCGGGCGAATCGACCGGAACGAGGGCCAAGGGAGAAGGGCTGCCATGGACAAGATGATTTTCGTGAACCTGCCGGTGCGCGACCTTGAGCGGTCGATCGCCTTCTATAGCGCCGTGGGCGGCGTGCAGGACAAGCATTTCAGCGACGACAGCGCGGCGATGATCCGCCTCTCGGAGACGATCTGCGTGATGCTGCTCACCCACGAGCGGTTCAGTGGCTTCACCCCGCGCAAGATCCCCGATGCGCATGAGACCGCGCAGGTGCTGCTGGCGCTCTCGGAGGAGAGCCGCGCGGCGGTGGATGCGACGGTGGACCGCGCGGCGGCGGCCGGCGGCATGGCCGACCCCAACCCGGCGCAGGACCATGGCTTCATGTATGGCCGCAGCTATGCCGATCCGGATGGGCACATCTGGGAGACGGCGTGGATGGACATGGCGGCGGCGATGGCCTCGCAGGAGGCCGCTGCCGGTTGAACCGGGATTTGCGGGGGCGAAGGCTGGCGCGCGAATGGCGCCGACGGGCGTTCTCGCGCCCCATGAGGAAGGAGTGCCGACATGACCTATGTTGACGGATTTCTCTGCCCGGTGAAGCCGGGCCGCAAGCAGGATTATATCGCCATGGCAGAGGCGGCCGCGCCGATCTTCCTGGAGCATGGCGCGCTGCGCGTGGTCGAATCATGGAACGACGACCTGATGGTCGGCAAGACCAACGACTTCCGCACCGCCGTGGTCGCGGAGGAGGGCGAGGACGTGGTCTTCTCCTGGATCGAATGGCCGGACAAGGCGGCGCGCGACGCGGGCTGGGAGAAGTGCATGGCCGATCCGCGCATGAAAGGGCCGGAGGACAACCCCATGGCCGGGGCGCGCCTCATCTACGGCGGCTTCTCCGCCATTCTCGACCGAAGCGCCTGACCCTGCGACCAGCGGCGGCCCGCAAAGCGAAGGAGAGACGACATGACCAACAAGCATGGCGAATTCATCTGGTATGAATTGATGACCACCGATCTGGATGCGGCGCGCGCCTTCTACGGGCCGGTCGTCGGCTGGGCGATCGGCGCGGCGAGCGGCATGCCGGGCATGGACTATCGCATGATCGACGCGCCGGACGCGAGCGTGGGCGGGATGATGGCGATTGACGACGACATGGCGGCGCAGGGCATGAAGCCGCTGTGGATCGGCTATATCGGCGTCGATGACGTGGATGCGACCGCGGCGGCGATCAAGGAGCACGGCGGGCGGATCCATGTGCCGCCCACCGACATTCCCGATGTCGGCCGCTTTGCCATGGCGAGCGATCCGCAGGGCGCCCCCTTCTATGTGATGCGCGGTTCGGTGGAGGGCACCAGCACCGCCTTCTCGCCCGACGCGCCGGGCCACTGCTGCTGGAACGAACTGGCCACATCCGATCAGGACAAGGCGGACGCTTTCTATGCGGCGGTGTTCGGCTGGACCAACCCGGAGTCCATGCCGATGGGGCCGATGGGCGATTATCGCTTCCTCTATGCCGGGGATATCCGCATCGGCGCCTCCATGCGGGGCGAGGGCGCGCCGCGCTGGCAGCCGTATTTCACCGTGCCGTCGATTGCCGCCGCCATCGAGGCTGTGAAGGCCCATGGCGGCCGCATCGACAATGGCCCGCACGAGGTGCCGGGCGGGAATCATATCATCGTCGGCACCGATCCGCAGGGCGTGCGGTTCGCGCTCGCCGGGGGCGCATGAGGAGATCCGCCATGCTCACTGACCCGATCACCCCCTGCATCTGGATGAACGGAACCGCCGAGGAGGCCGCGCGCTTCTACGTGTCGCTGTTTCCCGATTCGCGGATCGACCAGATCAGCCGCTACACGGCGGACTCTCCGTTTCCGCCGTATTTCAAGGCGGGGACGGTCATGCTCGTGACCTTCACGCTTGCCGGGCGCCCCTTCGCCACGCTCAACGGCGGGCCGCAGTTCCCGCAGAGCGAGGCGGTCTCCTTCGTCGTGCCGGTCGTCGATCAGGCGGAGCTGGATCGGGTGTGGGATGCGCTCATCGCCGATGGCGGGGCGGAGAGCATGTGCGGTTGGTGCAAGGACCGCTACGGCGTCTCATGGCAGGTCGTGCCGCATGTGTTGATCGCCATGCAGGCGGAGGGCCGCCCCGAGCAGGTCGCGCGTATGAACGAGGCGCTGATGACGATGCACAAGCTGGATCTGGCCGCGCTTCAGGCGGCGTTCGCGGGGGAGGCGGCATGAGCTACGCGCTGTTCGCCCACCCCTTCTCCTCCTACTGCTGGAAGGCGCTGATCGCGCTTTACGAGAAAGAGCTGCCGTTCGATTATCGAATGGTCGAAGGCGATGGGGTGATGGAGGCGCTGCGCGGATACTGGCCGCTTGGCAAGTTTCCCGTGCTGGTCGACGAGGGGGGCGATGCGCCGCTGCCGGTGATCGAATCGACGACGATCATCGAATATCTCGACCTGCGGCATTATGAGCGCGCGCCGTTGATCCCGGCGCAGCCTGCCGATGCGCTCGACGTGCGGTTCATGGACCGCGTGTTCGACAATCACGTCATGACGCCGATGAACGCGATCGTGCAGGAATATCTCGTCGATCGCGCGGCGCCGGATCGGGTGCGGATCGGGAAGGCGGAACAGGCGCTGGACACCATCTATGGCTGGCTCGATGCACGGCTGGCCAAGGGATCGTGGGCGTGCGGCGAGAGCTTCTCGCTGGCCGATTGCGCGGCGGCGCCAGCGCTGTTCTATGCTGACTGGGTGCGGCCGATCCCGGAGAGCCTTGCGGCGCTGCGGGCCTATCGCACCCGGCTCAATGCCCATCCCTCGGTCGCGCGTTGCATCGAGGAGGCGCGGCCCTATCGCGGTTATTTCCCGCCCGGTGCGCCCGAGCGCGACTGACGATCCAGCCCCCTGGAGAAGGATGCTGCCATGACCGACCAAGCCGACAGGACGCTCAGCGTCACCACCTATATCGCCGCGCCGCCGGACAAGGTGTGGCACGCCATGACACAGCGGCAGGAGGACTGGTGGTGTCCCCGCCCGTGGACCGTCGAGATCATCGAGCAGGATTGGCGACCCGGCGGCCGCGCGGCGACGATCATGCGCGGGCCGGAGGGCGAGGAGGTTTCCACCGAGGGCGTGTTTCTCGATGTCGTACCGGGCAGGCGCTTCATCTCGACGGACGCCTTCACCGCCGGCTGGGTGCCGGCCGGGCGGTTCATGGTCGGCGTCTGGGAGATCGAGCCGGAGGGGGCGGGCACGCGCTACACGGCCTCCGCCCGCCACTGGACCGAGGAGGCGCTTGAGCAGCACAAGGCGATGGGCTTCGAGCGGGGCTGGGCGGTCTGCGCCGAGCAGCTCAAGGCGTTGTGCGAGGCGTAGCGCGCTGGATGCGGGATGAGCGGTTGCGCGGGCTGGGCTGATGGAGCGCGAGAGGTCAGCCGCAGGTCTTGCCGCCTTGGGCTCCTGCTTTCGCGGGAGCACGGGCCTCATGCGATGCCTTGCTCAGCCCGCCGGGGCCATGGCGCCTTCGAGCAGGGCGGCGATCTCCTCGGAAGGGCGCACGTCGGCGAAAAGGAACAGCATGTTGTTGAGCGTCGCGTTGTGCTCGGCGTCGGTGAGCGCGGCGTTGGCGTCCGTGGCGAAGATCACCCGGTAATTGAGCTGCATCGCGTCGCGCGCGGTGGATTCGCAGCAGCAGTTGGTGAGCGTGCCGCTGATGATGACGGTGTCGATGCCGCGCGCACGCAGCTCCGCGTCGAGATCGCAGGTGCCGGGGATGAAGGCGCCGAAGCGCAGTTTCTCGATCGTCCGGTCCCGGTTCTCGTCCACGTCCAGCGCGGGCCAGAGGCTCCAGTAATGCGTGCCGGGGGTGAAGGCATCCTGATGGCCCTTGGCGACGGCGTTCGAGAAGCGCGAATAGAAGCTCGACCAGGACGAGAGATTGCCCACCGGCGTGGTGAACTGCACGAAGTAATTCTGCCCACCGGCCTCGCGCACGGCGCGGCTGATGCGGTTGATCGCGGGCACCACTTCCCTGGCGGTCGGCACCTCCACCGGCGCGCCCTCCTCGACGAAGCCGTTCTGCATGTCGATGATGAGATGGGCGGTGCGGGCCGGGTCGATCCGGTCGATGACGTGGAGCTGGCCGCCGCGTTCGGCCGTGAGCCGTGCCACCAGATCGGGGTCGAGCATAATCTTGTGCATGGCCATCTCTCCTTGTCGGCACGTCCGGAGCCTCTGCCGAACGCTTCTCGGCGGCGAGCATAGGCTGGCCCGGCACGCCTGTCACCATGGCGCTCTTGCAGAGGTTGGCCGGGGCCACCGCGACGGTTTCAATTTCGCGACAACAGGCTACAAGCATAGCCATAATCTGCGGCAGGGGAGGCAGCATGGCTGCGCGGGCAGACGGCAAGGGTGAAGCGTGCGCGCGGGGCGAGCGGATCGGCGACTTCGAATCGTGGGCGAACCGCTACGACGATTTCTATCCCGCGGGGACGCGGCTGGACCGGGAATATCGCCTCTCGCGGCTGTTGGTCATGGCCGGCCGCTCGTGGATTACCCATATCGACAACAGGCTGCGCGCCGAGACGGGGCAGACGCGGGCGCGTTGGCAGGCGCTGTTCACGCTCGCTTTTGGGCCGCAGCCGGCGACGCTGACCGATGTCGGCCAGCGCCTGTTCGTGCAGTGGCCGACGCTGGTGCGGGTAGTGGAGGGACTGGTCGCAGACGGGCTCATCACGCGCGTGGACAATCCGCGCGACGGGCGCTCGAAGCTGATTTCGCTCACCCCGGCCGGCATGGCGGTGGTGAAGAAAATCCAGCCGATCCTCGATCAGGAGCGCGCCGCCGTGCTCGCCGATCTCGACGATGCGGAGCTGGAACAGTGCGCCGAGCTGCTCCATCGCATCTTCGCCCGGGTCGCCAGCCTGTAAGGAGAGGCGGCCTCCCGTCATTTTCCCCATGGCGCGCGGTTGCGGGCGCTGGCATCAGCGGATCATGCCGACCGTCGCACTGCTCTTCGCCTCCAATATCCTGATGACCATCGCCTGGTATTGGCATCTCAAGGGCGGCATGGCCCGGCCGCTGCTGCTGGTCATCCTGATAAGCTGGGGCATCGCCTTCTTCGAATATTGCTTTGCGGTGCCGGCCAACCGGATCGGCTATGCGAGCGGCTGGAGCGCGGGGCAGCTCAAGATCGCGCAGGAGGCAATCGCGCTGACCGTGTTCGGCGTGTTCATGGTGGCGGTGCTGGGCGAGCCGCTCGGCTGGCGGCACGCCGGGGCCTTCGCTTGCCTGATGGGCGCGGTGGCGTTTCTGTTCTGGGGGCGGGGCTAGGACGGATCGCCATTCAGTTCTGGCGGCCTGCAAATGGCGCATTTTCGCGCTTCCGGTGCTTACGGGCCTATAGTCCGCTGCGCTCCGGGTCGCGAAAATCAACCATTTTGCCCGTCGTCTGCGACTCCGGCTCACCATCTCCTGAATGGCGGTCCGTCCTGGCGCTGGGCCGGCGCTATCGCAGGCCCGGTATCCGCCGCGCGCTCGCGACATGGTGGGCATGGGTGATGGCGATGGCGAGGGCATCCGCCGCATCCGGCCCGGCGATGCGCACGCCCGGCAGCAGCCGCGCGACCATGGCGTGGACCTGATCCTTGCTGGCATTGCCGACGCCGACGACCGCCTTCTTGACCAGCCGCGCGGCATATTCGCCGACCGGGATGCCGGTGCGCGCCGCGCCGAGCAGCACGACGCCGCGCGCCTGCCCCAGCTTGAGCGTGGACTGCGGGTTGGTGTTGACGAACACTTCCTCCACCGCCGCCTGATCGGGCGCGTGGGTGGCGAGCAGCGTGGCCAACGCCGCGTCCAGCGCGACCAGCCGGCGGGGCAGCGGTTCGCTCGCCTCGGTGCGGATCTGGCCGTTGGCGACGTGCGAGAGGCGGTTGCCCTCTGCCCGGACGAGCCCCCAGCCGGTGGTGCCGAGGCCGGGATCGAGACCGAGGATCAGCATGGTTCCGGCGCGCCCTTGGCAGGCGCGATCGGTGGGTGCGGCTTGCCCATGTCGCGCAGGCAGGTCGCCAGCTTGCGATAGAGATTGGGATGATAGCGCTTCGACGCCGGATCGCCGCTCACCGTCGAGATGAAGTGGCCGGCGGCCGCGACATGGATGTGGCCGGTGCGGTCGTTATACCAGATGCCGACCGCCAGCCGCGCCGTCTTGCCCGTATCGCGCGCCATATCCGTTTCTCCGCCCCGTATGCGAGACGGGTGTAGCCGCGCTCAGCCCAGCTTGGCCATCACCTCGTCGGGCACTTCGTAATTGCCCCAGACGGTCTGCACGTCGTCATCGTCGTCGAGCGTGTCGACCAGCTTGAGCAGCGTGCCGGCGTTGGTCTCGTCCAGCTCGACGGTGGTCTGCGGCTTCCAGGCGAGCTTGGCGCTCTCCGCCGGGCCGAGCCTGTCCTCCAGCGCCCTGGCGACCTCGTGCAGCGAATCCATCGCCGTCCAGATCTCGTGCTCGTCCTCGTTCGACTCCACGTCCTCCGCGCCGGCTTCCAGCGCCGCCTCGAAGATCGCGTCGGCATCGCCCGCGCTTGCCGGATAGGTGATGAGGCCCATGCGGTCGAACCCGTGGCTCACCGCGCCGCTTGCGCCGAGATTGCCGCCGTTCTTGGAGAAAGCGGTGCGCACGTTGGTAGCGGTGCGGTTGCGATTGTCGGTCAGCGCCTCGACGATCAGCGCCACGCCGCCCGGGCCGTAGCCCTCGTAGCGGACTTCCTCGTAATTCTCCCCGTCGCCCCGGCTCGCCTTGTCGATGGCGCGCTGGATATTGTCCTTGGGCACGGACTGCGCCTTGGCGGCGTTGATCGCCAGACGCAGGCGCGGATTCATGTCCGGATCGGGCGTGCCCATCTTGGCGGCGACGGTGATTTCGCGCGCCAGCTTGGAGAAGGCGGCCGCGCGCTTCTTGTCCTGCGCGCCCTTGCGATGCATGATGTTCTTGAATTTGCTATGGCCTGCCACAGCCTGTTCCTTCAATTGATTGGATTTCCTGTGGCTGCGGTCTCTAGCGGCGCACGGCGGGCGAGGCAACGGGCGCCGGACTAGAAGGCGCGCAAGGCGACATAGATCCCGACGAGGATGACGATGCCGGCGAACAGCCGTTCGAGCAGGCCCTTGCGCGCGGCAAGCCGGCGGCCGAGCAGGATGCCCGGCGCGGCGCCCGCGATCCCGCCGAGGGTGAGCAGCGCCACCAACGTCCAGTCGACATAGCCGGAGAATGCGTAGGAGGCGGCGGTGGTCAGCCCCAGCGCCGCCACGACCACCAGCGAGGTGCCGATCGCATGGCGGGCGGGCATGCCGGTGGCGGCGATCAGCGCGGGCACGATCAGGAAGCCGCCGCCGATGCCGAAGAAGCCGGCGGCGAGCCCGACGCCGAAACCGGCCGGAACGAGGCGCGGGAGGAGGTGGCGCGCGGTCTCCGCCGAGAGGCGCACGTCCGGGCGCTCGGTCCGCCCGCGCTTGAGCAGCATGGCGAGGCCGACCGCGATCATCAGCAGGCCGAACAGGGTGAGCAGCCGCGTTCCGTCCACCGCCTTCCCCGCCTCCGCACCGAGCGCCGCGCCGGCGATGCCGGCCAGCGCGAACACGCCGGCGCAGGGCCATTTGACCGTTCCCGCCCGTGCGTGGCCGGCGAGCCCGACCAGCGCATTGGCGGCAACCGCTACCGCCGCCGTGCCGATCGCCGCATGGGTGGAGCCGATCTGCACCCCATAGACGAGCAGCGGCAGGGCGAGGATCGAGCCGCCCCCGCCCACCAGGCCGAGGATGAGGCCGATCAGCCCGCCCGAGAGCAGAGCGGCGGCGAGGGTGGCGAGCGTCATGCCCGGCTCAGGCCAGCGCGCGGTTCCAGGGCATGTGGCGCAGCATGTGGGCAAGGCCGCACCAGCCGGTCGCCCCCGCCAGCATCAGCCCGGCGCCGACGAAGGCGGAGAGGGCGAAGAAGGGCGGTGCGACGAGGAAACCCAGCACGACGCCGAGCAGCACCAGTCCGCCGGCGGCAAGCTTAACCTGCCGCATCAGCTCCAGCGGCTGCTTGCGGTCCACCGCGGTGGCCTGACCGCAGGCCCGCCAGTTGTCGATCCCGCCATCGAGAATATAGCAGGCCCGGCCCTGCGCGGCAGCGGCCAGCGCATCGGCGTTGGAACGGGTGCGCATGCCCGAGCGGCAGTGGAAGATCACCGCGCCCTCGGGCAGAGCGCTGCAATCCAGCCGGTCGAGCGGCATGTTGACGGCACCGGCAATATGCTCGCGGGCATGTTCGTCCGCCGCGCGGATATCGACCAGCGTGGCGCCGGCCTTGATCGCGGCCTGCGCGTCGGCGGGGGAGAGGGTTTCGATCGCCATGAGAGTCACTCCTTGCAGTAGAGGTCATAAAGGGTGGCGAGCAGCGCCTCGGTCCGTGCGTCGGCCATGCGATACCAGAGCGTCTGGCTCTCCCGCCGGTAGGTGACGAGCCCTTCCTCCCGCATCTTTGCCAGATGCTGGGAGAGGGCGGAGGACGAGAGCCCGACCGCATCGGCCAGATCGCCCACCGTCATCTCGCCCTGCTCGGTGAGCTTGCAGAGCACCATCAGGCGGCGGCCATTGGCCATCGCCTTCAGCCGCTCGGCGACCTCGCCGGCCTTTCTTTCAAACGTGGCCATATCCATCGGGGCAGCGGGCATTGCGTCTCTTTCCTTTAGATATTGCTAATTTAGATTATTCTAATATATAGTCAAGGCATGAAAGAGGAGAATCGTATGTCCGCGCATCCGTCCCCCGCTTCCGGCCCCGTGATCGAAGCGTTCTTCGACGAACCCACCAACACGATCAGCTATCTGGTCGCCGATCCCGCCACGGGTGATGCGGCGGTGATCGACCCGGTGCTGGATTTCGATCTGGCTTCGGGCGAGGCGGATATCCGCTCGGCCGAGCGGATCGTCGCCACGGCGCAAGCGCGCGGCTGGCGCATCGCCATGATCCTGGAGACGCACGCCCATGCCGACCATCTTTCGGCCGCGCCCTATATCAAGGCACGCAGCGGCGGCTGGATCGGCATCGGCGCGCATATCCGCGACGTGCAGCGCATCTTCCGTCCGGTTTTTGCGATGACCGACCTCAGGACTGACGGCTCCGACTTCGACCGATTGATCGCGGATGGCGAGCGGTTCGCGCTCGGGGCGCTCACCGTGGAGGCGATGCACGTGCCGGGTCACACGCCGGCAGACATGGCCTATCGCATCGGCGACGCGGTGTTCGTGGGCGATACGCTGTTCATGCCGGACTATGGCACCGCCCGCGCCGACTTCCCCGGCGGCGACGCGCGCACGCTCTATCGCTCGATCCGCCGGCTGCTGAGCCTGCCCGGCGAGACGCGGCTGTTCCTGTGCCATGATTACAAGGCGCCCGGCCGTGACGAGTATCGCTGGGAGACCACGGTCGCCGAGCAGCGGCGCACCAGCGTGCATGTGCATGACGGCGTATCCGAGGATGATTTCGTGGCGATGCGTGAGGCGCGCGACGCGGGTCTGGCGGTGCCCAGGCTGCTGCTCCCCTCCATCCAGGTGAACATCCGCGCCGGCCGCTTCCCCGAGGCGGAGGCGAACGGCGTGCGTTACCTGCGCATCCCGGTGAAGCCCCGCGTGGACGCTGCCGTTGCCTGAGGATGGAGGAATGGGGGTGCGGCCGGCTCGCCGCTGGCATCCCCCGCCGGGCCGCGCTATCCCCTGCGCCATGAGTTCCCGGAATCACCTCTATCTCGTCGACGGAAGCAGCTACATCTTCCGCGCCTATCACCAGCTTCCGCCGCTGACCAACCGGCACGGGCTGAACGTGGGGGCCGTTTACGGCTATACTACCATGCTCTGGAAGCTGGCTGACGCGCTCGACAAGGAGGAGGGGCCGACCCACCTCGCGGTGGTGCTGGACAAGGGCTCGCACACCTTCCGCAACGATCTCTACGATCAATATAAGGCCAACCGGCCGCCGGCGCCGGAAGATCTCGTCCCGCAATTCCCGCTGATCCGCGAGGCGACGCGCGCCTTCTCGCTGCCCTGCATCGAGGAGGACGGGTTCGAGGCGGACGATATCATCGCCACCTACACGGTGCAGGCGGTCGCGGCGGGGTGGGACGTGACCATCGTCTCCTCCGACAAGGATCTGGCGCAACTCATCCAGCCGGGCGTCGACATGCTCGACACGATGAAGAACGAGCGGCGCGGGCCGACCTATGTGATGGACAAGTTCGGCGTGCCGCCCGAGAAGCTGGGTGACGTGCTGGCGCTGATGGGCGACAGCGTGGACAATGTGCCGGGCGTGCCGGGGGTGGGTGCCAAGACGGCCGCCAAGCTGATCGGCGAATATGGCGATCTCGACGCGGTGCTGGCCGCTGCGCCGGCGATGAAGCCCTCCAGGCTCAAGGAACGGCTGATCGAGCATGAAGCGCTCGCTCGCCTCTCCCGCGAGCTGGTGACGCTGCATCAGGAAGTGCCGCTGCCGCATATGCTGGAGGAATTGCGGCTCGATGGGATTCCGCCCGAGCCGCTGCGCGCGTTTCTGGAGGATCAGGGCTTCAAGACATTGCTCTCGCGCATGGCTGCGCACGCGCCGGGGCGGGAGAAGCCCGATCCGGTTGCTGCGGCCGCCGCCACGGCCGATCCCGGCGTGCCCGATTTCGTGCCGCTGCCGCCGATCGACTGCGATTCCTACGAGACGGTGACGACCATCGAGCGGCTGGAGCACTGGATTGCGCAGAGCTACGCCAGCGGCATCATCGCCGTTGATACCGAGACGGACGCGCTGGACAGCATCGCCGCCAATCTTGTCGGCATCTGCCTTGCCACCGCGCCGGGCCGTGCCTGCTATATTCCGCTCGGCCACCGCAGCAGCGACGACATGTTCGGCGAGGTGCCACCGCAGCTTCCGCTGGCGGAGGTGGTCGCACGGCTCCGGCCGCTATTCTGCGACCCCGGCGTGCTCAAGATCGGCCACAACATCAAATATGACATCAACGTGCTGGCCCGGCACGGTCTCGACATCAGCCCCCTCGACGACACGATGGTGATGAGCTTCGATCTCGACGCCGGCCAGTCGCTCGCCGGGCATGGCATGGATGAGGTAGCGCACGCCGTGCTGGAGCACACGTGCATCAGCTTCAAGGACGTGGCCGGCACCGGCAGGAAGGCGATCAGCTTCGCGCAGGTGCCGCTTGGTGCCGCGACCCGCTACGGCGGCGAGGATGCGGACGTGACGTGGCGGCTGTGGACCCGCTTCAAGCCGCGCCTGTCGCAGGAAGGCGCGACGCGCATCTACGAGCTGGTCGACCGGCCGCTCATCCCGGTCGTCGCCCGCATGGAGCGCGCGGGGATCAAGGTGGATCGCGAGCAGCTCTCGCGCCTCTCCGGCCAGTTCGCCCAGGACATGGCACGGCTGGAGGAGGAGATTCAGGCGGAGGCGGGGCAGCCCTTCGCCATCGGCTCCACCCAGCAACTCGGCGCGATCCTGTTCGACAAGATGGGTCTCAAGGGCGGCAAGAAGGGCAAGTCCGGCGCTTATTCGACCGATGTGACCGTGCTGGAGAAGATGAAGGCCGAGGGCGTCAAGATCGCCGGGTTGGTGCTCGATTGGCGGCAGCTTGCCAAGCTCAAGTCCACCTACACCGATGCGTTGCAGGCGCAGATCAACCCGGTGACGGGCCGCGTGCACACCAGTTATAGCCTCACCGGCGCGCAGACCGGGCGGCTCTCCTCCACCGATCCCAATCTCCAGAACATTCCGATCCGCACCGAGGTGGGCCGGCAGATTCGCGATGCCTTCATCGCCGAGCCGGGCCATGTCATCCTCGCGGCGGACTACAGCCAGATCGAGCTGCGGCTGGCGGCGCATATGGCGGACGTGCCGCCGCTGCGCGAGGCGTTCCTGCGCGGTGAGGATATTCACGCCGCGACCGCCAAGGAACTGTTCGGCGAGATCAACCGCGACACGCGCGCGCGTGCCAAGACGATCAACTTCGCCATCCTCTACGGCATTTCGCGCTGGGGTCTCGCCGGGCGGCTGGAGATTGATCCGGAGGAGGCGCAGGCGATGATAAACCGCTATTTCGAGCGCTTTCCCGGCATCTCCGCCTACATCAACGAGACGCTGGAGAAGGCGCGGCACAACGGCCACACCGAGACTTTGTTCGGCCGCAAGACATGGTTCCCGCAGATCCGCGCCTCCGTCCAGCATATCCGCCAGGGCGCCGAGCGCGCGGCGATCAACGCGCCGATCCAGGGCACCAGCGCGGACATCATCAAGCGTGCCATGGCCCGCATGGGGCCGGCGCTGGCGCAGGCCGGGCTCACCCGCACCAGGATGCTGTTGCAGGTGCATGACGAGCTGGTGTTCGAGGTGGCGGACGAGGAGGTTGAGGCCGCCACGCCGATCATCCGCACCGTAATGGCCGGCGCCGCCGAGCCGATGGTGCGGCTCTCCATTCCGCTGGGCGTGGAGATCGGCACCGGGCCGAGCTGGGGCGCCGCGCATTAGGATGGGCCGCCATTCACCCTATGCCGGCCTGCAAACGCCGCTTTTCAGCGCTTTCGGTGCTTGCATACTGAAAGCAGGCTGTGCTCCGGGTCGCGAAAAATCGCCATTGTCGGCTCGCCCTGAACTGAACGGCGACCTGTCCTAAGCCATGGCCTTCCGCTTTCAGCCATCGGACGAGACGGTCGAAAGCGCGGTGCGGCGGATCGCCTGTGCGGAGCTGGATGCGGCGTTGGCGGCGATCCGCGCGGCCGAGCGGCCGCCGGGGCGCGTGGTCCACGAAGTGCGGCGGCGCTGCAAGGCGCTGCGTGGACTGATTCGGCTGGTGCGGCCGGCCTTTCCGTCCTTCGCGGCGGAGAATGCGGCGCTGCGGGATATCGCCCGACAACTGGCCGGCGTGCGCGATGGCGCCGTGCTCGCCGATACGCTGGCAAGGTTGGCGGGCAGCGATGGGGCGGCGATTGCATCGCTGCGCACCGCCTTGCCGCCCGATCATGCTGACGAGGCCACGGCGCGCGCGGCGCTGGATCGTTGCGTGGCGCCTCTGCTGGCGGCACGGGTGCGCGCGGCGAGCTGGGCGGTGAACGCCGATGGCTGGGATGCGCTGGCGGCGGGCTTCACCCGCACAATCAAGGCCGCCCGTCGCGCGATGAAGACGTTCGAGGCGACGGCTGATGCCGAGGCGGGCCACGAGTGGCGCAAGCAGGCCAAATATCACTGGCAGCATATGCGCCTGTTGCGTGGTGTCGCCGAGGACGAGGCCGGCAAGCGGGCAAAGCGGGTCGTGAGACTCTGCGATCTGCTCGGTGAGCGGCACGATCTGGATCTCCTGCTGGAAACCTTGGCTAGCTCCCGCGCGCGGGGCGACGAAGCCGAGGCGATGATGCGACTGGTGGCGCGAGCCCATCGCCGGATCGAGGCGCTGGACATGCAGGCGATCACGTTGGGGAAGCGACTGTTCGGCGGGAAGTCGCGCGGAATTGCCGATAAATGGGCGATCCGGTGGCGCCGATGGGTGGATAGTCCAGGGAGCGCCTGAGCAGGTGCTGCGCTGCCGGGGCGGCGATCTGTCAGCATCGCTTCTCTATACGGCTGTCATGATATTCGCGAGGCGCTGGGTCGGCCAGTGCAGGGAAGCGGGCGGTCGCGAGCAAAGGTGGCTGACACGTCTGAATCCCGATCCATCGGTTGTGTGCGCACGTCCTATGCCGGAGCGGGAGGATAGGATGACGCCTGTTTCACGACCGGAGCGACACCGGTTGAAGCGGGCCGACAATAAGAAGGGCCGCCGATCATCCGACCGGCGGCCCTTCCCTTGTTCATGATCGCTTTCGCGAGTCGGTTCAGACGAAGCTGACCGTCGTGCGGCGGCGGCGCATGCCGGCACCCACCAGCCCGAGGCCCAGCACCATCATCGCCCAAGTCGCCGGCTCGGGAACCGGGGAGGAGGTGATGCGGATGACGTAGTCGTCGAAATCGCCATCGGCGCTGCCCGAGTCGTTGAAGCCGAAATAGAGGCTGTTGTTCGAGTAGCTGCCGCTCACCCCAGTCGGGAGGAACACGGCGACCTGGCCGCTGCCGACGAGGTCGTAGAACGTACCATCCAGACCGGTGCCGGTGAACTTGATCTCACCACCCAAGGCGCCGTTGCCTTGGTCGAACGAGGTCAGGAAGATATTGCCAAGGGCCCAGGTCTCGTTGCTTTCGCCATAATTGGTGCCGTTGATCTGCACCCAGTTCGTGTCGCCGCTCTCCGCGCCCATCTTGTAGACGCTGATCGTAACCGGCGCATCCGACACTATGACGCTCGAGAAGTTCGTGACGTAGTGAGTCAGGCTCGGAGTCAAGGCAGCAAGGTCGAACTCAAAGTCATTGGTACCGGAAACGCCGCTGATGGGAGCTGAAGCGCCCCCAAAATTGACCGTCAGCGTCGCACTGGCTGGCATCGCAAATGCCGCAGCCGCAACAGCGGCGAGCAGCATGCTCTTCGTTTTACCCATTTCCATTCTCCCACATTGAACAGACTAGCGCCGAAGGCTGTGCCCAAGGGTAGCGTGTCCGATTTCCCAGGGGCCTTCCGCTACCCCGTGAGTCAGCCCTATAGCATGTCTGACCACTTCTTCACCATATCTTAACCATCTCATTTTGAAACAGACCGCGATCCGGGCGAGGCTGCGTTCATGCATGCCCGGCTCTGCGGCGCCGGCAGGGGCACGCCCATCCCTTCCCAAAGCCGCCGGCGGCGGTTAGGGATCGGGTGCCCGCCGCAATCGGGTCGGCGGCCGACAAGAAGCGTGCGCATGACCATTTCCAATTATGACGTCGTCATCATCGGGTCCGGTGCGGCCGGGCTGACCGCCGCGATCAATCTGGCACAGAGCCACAAGGTGCTGGTGCTCGCCAAGGGCGCGCTGGACGGGGGATCGACCAACTGGGCGCAGGGCGGCATCGCCGCGGTGCTGGACGCGGGCGACAGCTTTGCCGCGCATGTCGAGGATACGATGATCGCGGGCGCCGGTCTGAACGACCGCGCGACGGTGGAGTTCGTCGTCTCCGAAGCCCCGGCGGCGATCGAGCGGCTCGCGGCGCTCGGTGTGCCGTTCAACGATGGCGCGGAGTTCGGCGAGCGCTGGCATCTGACGCGCGAGGGCGGCCACTCCCATCGCCGCATCGTCCATGTCGATGATGCGACCGGCCACGCGGTGCAGGTGGCGCTGCTCGCGGCGGCGCGTGCAAACCCCAACATCACGCTGCTGGAGGATATGGTCGCCATCGACCTCATCACCTCCCGCCATGGCGAGCAATATTCGGGCGATGGCCATGTGTGGGGCGTCTATGCGCTCAACAAGCGTGAGGGGCGGGTGGACGCCTTCGTGGCGCGGGCGACCGTCCTTGCGTCGGGCGGGGCGGGACGCACCTATCTTTTTTCCACGGCGCCGCGCGGGGCGACCGGGGACGGCATCGCCATGGCGTGGCGCGCGGGCTGCCGCGTCTCCAATATGGAGATGATGCAGTTCCACCCGACCTGCCTCTACAATCTGGAGGTCAAGAACTTCCTCATCACCGAGGCGATGCGCGGCGAGGGCGGGCTCCTGAAGCTGCCGACCGGCGTGCCTGGCGGTGGCGAGCGGTTCATGGACCGGTTTGACGCGCGCGGCGAACTGGCCCCGCGCGATATCGTCGCCCGCGCCATCGACCATGAGATCAAGCGGCTCGGCCTCGATTATGTCCATCTCGACATCAGCCACAAGCCGGCCGCGTTCATCAAGGAGCATTTCCCGACCATCTACGCGCGGCTGCTCGATCTGGGCATCGACATCACCAGGGAGCCGATCCCGGTGGTGCCAGCGCAGCACTACACCTGCGGCGGCGTGGTGATCGACCTCGATGGCTGCACCGACCTGCCCGGCCTTTATGCGGCGGGCGAGGTGACGGAGAGCGGGCTGCACGGCGCCAACCGCCTTGCCTCCAACTCGCTGCTCGAATGCTTCGTGTTCGGTGAGGCGGCCGCCAACCACATCCGCGCCCATTGGGAAGCGCTGCCGCCCCCGCCGCCGATCCGGCCGTGGGACGAGAGCCGCGTGACCGACAGCGACGAGGAGGTGATCGTCCACCACAACTGGAAGGAAATCCGCCGCTTCATGTGGGACTATGTCGGCATCGTCCGCACTACCAAGCGGCTGGAACGCGCCCAGCACCGCGCCGATCTGCTCCAGCGCGAGGTGGACGATTATTACGGCAACTTCCGCGTGACGGCCGACCTCATCGAGTTGCGCAATCTGCTGGAAGTCGCCCGGCTCATCATCCGCTCGGCGCTGCGCCGCAAGGAGAGCCGGGGCCTGCATTATACGCTCGATTATCCCGATATGCTGCCGGAGGCGCAGGATACGGTGCTGGTGCCGTGAGCGGTCGGTTCCCACCCTGGGACTCGGTTGATCGCGAATCCGATTCGGTGCGTCGCATCCGCCTTGCACCTGTTCGGACCATGTTAAGCATCGGGCGGCAACAACTATCGTTATGAATGGCAAGGGGAATCATCGGGTGCAGCAGAAGCGGCGGTTCGCATCATGGTCGGCGGGGATCGCCCTGCTGGTCCTGGCAGGCGCCTGCACCGCCATCCCCTCGGCCGCACCTGTCCGGGTCGTTTCCTCTCCCGCCGTGGCCGCACGGCCGGCATCGCCGCCACCAGGGCCTGCGCCGGTCGCGGTGGCACCGAGCAGCCGCCCGTCTCCCGCGCTGGTCTCGATCATCGAGACGCTCGGGCGCAACTTCAACGGCTCGGTCGGTATCGCCGTGCAGCGCGTGGATGCCGGCTGGACGATCGCGCACAACGGCAACAAGCTGTTCCCGCAGCAGAGCGTCTCCAAGCTGTGGGTGGCGATGACGATGCTCGACGCGGTCGATCGCGGCAAGATCACGCTCGATACGCCGGTGATGATCCGTCCGGCCGACCTCACCCTGTTCCACCAGCCGATCGCGGCGATGGTGAAGGGATCGGGCTACCAGACCTCGCTGCGCGACCTGTTCTACCGGGCGATGACGCAGAGCGACAACACCGCCAACGATTCGGTGCTGCGCACGGTGGGCGGACCGGATGCGGTGCGCGGCTATCTTGCGCGGCGCTTCTTCGGCCCCGACACGATCCGCTTCGGCCCCGGCGAGCGGCTGTTGCAGAGCCAGACCGCCGGCCTCACCTGGTCGCAGGAGATGTCGCAGGGGCGGCGCTTCTACACGGCACGCGCCAACCTGCCGCGCTCGGTGCGCGAGAAGGCGCTGGATGCCTATCTCGCCAACCCGATCGACGGCGCCTCGCCGCTCGCCATCGTGCACGCTCTCGCCAAGCTCAAGAAGGGCGACATGCTTTCGCCCGCCTCGACCCAGTTGTTGCTTTCCACCATGAGCGAGGCAAAGACCGGCCCGCAGCGCATCAAGGCGGGCGTGCCCGCCGGCTGGAGCTATCTGCACAAGACCGGCACCGGCCAGGACCTCGCGCCGCGCTCGACCGGCTATAACGACGTCGGCATCATGACCGCGCCGGACGGCACCAGCTATGCGATCGCGGTGATGATCGGCGAGACGACACTGGCAATCCCCCAGCGCTGGGAACTGATGCAGTCGGTCGCGCGCTCGGTGGCGGCGCTGCACCGGCGCTGAGCGAGAGGACTTCGCTCCCTCGGTCGGCTCGGACGACCCCCGCCCCCAAAGTGCGTCGGCTCCCGGCTTCTGCACGGCCCGGTTGACCCCCGATTGCCCGATGCCTTATCCGCCGGGCGATGGCGTCGACTGTTCCCTTGCCCGATGGGGCGCGCGTCGGCCTGGTTGCGATCGGTCGCAACGAGGGCGAGCGGCTGAAGCGCTGCCTGCGCAGCGTGCCCGCCGGCTGTCCGGTCGTCTACGTCGATTCCGGCTCGACCGATGACAGCGTTGCATTTGCCCGCAGCCTGGGCATGACGGTGGAACCGCTTGCCGCGCCCAATGGCTTTACCGCCGCGCTGGCCCGCAACGCCGGTTGGCGCCGGTTGCTGGAATTGCATCCGAGCCTTGCCTTCGTGCAGTTCGTCGATGGCGATTGCGAGCTTGATCCGGCGTGGCTGCCGCGCGCCCTGGCCGAGATCGAGGGGGAGGCCGGTCTCTGCGCGGTGTTCGGCCGCCGCCGCGAGCGGTTTCCGCAGGCGACGCTCTACAATGCGCTGTGCGACGATGAGTGGAATGTGCCGGTCGGCTATGTCGAGGCGTGCGGCGGCGACGTGTTGTTCCGGGTCGCGGCGCTGCGTCAGGCGAACGGCTATACGGACGATCTCATCGCCGGCGAAGAGCCGGATCTTTGCCTGCGCCTCGGGCGCGAGGGGTGGAAGATCCGCCGGATCGATGCGGAGATGACGCGGCACGATGCGGATATCAGGACATTCCGCCAGAACTGGCTGCGCGTCCGCCGGTCGGGCCATGCCTATGCCGAGCATGTGGCGCGGCACGGCGATGCGGCTTTTCCCGACTGGCGCCGGCAACTGCGCAGCATTGTCCTCTGGGCGCTGTTCATCCCCGCTTTGATTACGGGCGTGGCGCTGATGGCGCTCGCTACCGGGTGGACGGACCTGTGGCTGGTCGCTGCGCTCGGGTTGCTCGTTTATCCGGCTCAGGTGGTTCGCCTTGCGCGGCGCAAGGCGCGCATGGGCGCCAACCGGCGCTTCGCCTGTTTCTATGGATTCTGGATGGTGATCGGCAAGTTTGCCCAGGCGGGCGGTGTGCTGCGCTTTCACTGGAATCGGCGGCGCGGCGGCACGCACAGGATCATCGAATATAAGCGCTAGGTGAGAGGAAGCCGGTCGGTGCCACATGCCGGCGGGTTTGAAATATCTTTTTCATGATGCCGATGCCACAAGGGCTCGCGACGGCAAGTGGGGTTCCAGTGCTCTGACATGACACGCATTTCGGTCATCATCGTCAATTACGGCACGGCCGATCTTGCCGCCGAGGCGGTGCAGACCGTTCTGGCGCGCGATCATGGCGGCCGGGTGGTCGACATTCATCTGGTCGACAACGGCTCGCCCGGCGATGATGCCGGGATGCTGGGCCGCGTCCATGCCGAACGTGGCTGGGGGGAGCGGGTGACGCTCCACCTGGAACACGAGAATCATGGCTTCGGCCGGGGCAATAATGTGGTGCTGAACACGCTGGCCAAGGCTGCGGCGCGGCCCGATTATGTCTTCTTCCTCAATCCCGACGCGCGCCTCGCCAACGAGGCCGTCGATATAATGGCGACCTTTCTCGACGACCATCCGGGTGCCGTCGCGGCGGGCGCGGCAGTACTGCGGCCCGATGGAACGCGCGTGTCGGCCGCCTTTCGCTTCCCCAGCCCGGCGAGCGAATTCGTCGGCATGGCGAGCTTCGGTATCCTCAATCGGCTACTGCCGGGCAGGGAGGTGGCCCTTCCCCCGGAGACGGAGCGGCGGCCGGTCGACTGGGTGAGCGGCGCGGCGTTCATGGTCCGCTTCCCGGTGCTGCTGGAAGCCGGATTCTTCGATCCCGATTTCTTCCTCTATTTCGAGGAGGCGGAGCTGATGTGGCGGTTGCATGGCACTGGCCAGTCGGTCTGGTATGTGCCCGAAGCGAAGGTCGAGCATGTGGCCGGTGCGGCGACGGGCATGCGCGGCGGCAAGCATGTGAGCCGCGCCAAGCCCGGCTACTGGTATGATAGCTGGCGGCTATATCATGTGAAAACGCGCGGTGTCGGTGCAGCCCGAATGGCGGCGGTGCTGAGCGTCGCGGGCGCGGCGATCAATCTCGCGCTCTCGATGGTGCGCCGCAAGGCTTCGAATGTGCCGGTGCGCTTCTTCCGGGATTTTGGCCGCAATGTCCTGCGTCCGCTGTTCCTGGGCGATCCCCTGTTGGCGAGGCCGGATGGCAAGACGATCAAGGTATCTGCGCGATGACCGCGGGCATACCCCCGTCGCCGACCCGGCCCATGGCGCCCGCGCTGCCGCGCGGCGATGTGAACGCCAACCCCAGGGACATCGGTTTCTGGAGCCTCGTCGCCGAGGACCTGCGCACGCATGACGGCGATTGGCTCGCACAGGGGTTCTGGACCCTGTTCTGGCATCGATTCGGCAACTGGCGCATGTCTGTGCGGCCCCGACTGCTGCGGCTGCCGTTCACGATCGTCTACCGCATCATGTTCAAGATGTGCGAGTGGGTCTGCGGCATGAAGCTCTCCTATAATGTGCCGGTGGGCCGCAGGGTGCGGATCGACCATTTCGGCGGCATCATCATCGGCGCGCGTTCGGTGGGCTCGGATGTCATCATCCGGCAGAACGTGACGATCGGCATTGCCGATCCTGCCGATCGCAATGCCAAGCCGGTCATCGGCGACGGCGTCCAGATCGGGGCCGGGGCGGTGATCGTGGGGGATATCATGATTGGCGCCGGTGCGGTGATCGGCGCCAATGCCGTGGTGACGAAGGACGTGCCGCCCGGGGCGCTGGCGGTCGGCGTGCCCGCCGTGGTGAAGCGGCAGGCCGATTAGCCTGCCCCCTGATGGGCGCTGCGAGCTTCCGTTGATTCGCTCCCCCTTGGCCGCTATAGGGGCGGCGTTGAAGGATGGCGGCCTTTCAAGGGGCCGCCTTTTTCCGTTTGGGTTGCCCCCATCCGGGCCGCCCGTTGGCCAGAAAGGAAAAGGCTCATGTCGATCACGCCGCTCATGCCCGTCTATCCCCGGTGCGATGTGCGTCCCGTGCGCGGCGAGGGCTGCTATCTGATCGGCGAGCGAGGCGAGCGCTATCTGGATTTCGCCAGCGGCATCGCGGTCAACGCGCTCGGCCACGGCCACCCGCATCTGGTGAAGGCGATTGCGGACCAGGCGGCGACGCTGATGCACGTCTCCAACCTCTACGGCTCGCCGCAGGGGGAGGCGTTCGCGCAGCGCATCGTCGACAACAGCTTCGCCGATACGGTGTTCTTCACCAATTCGGGCGCCGAGGCGGTCGAGTGTTCGATCAAGACGGCGCGGCGCTACCACTTCGCCAACGGCAATCCGCAGCGCCACAAGCTCATCACGTTCAAGAATGCGTTTCACGGCCGCACGCTCGGCACGATCAGCGCGACCAACCAGCCCAAGATGCGCGACGGCTTCGAGCCGCTGCTACCCGGCTTCGACTATGCGACCTTTAACGATCTTGAGGGTGCGCTGGCGAAGATCGACGACGAGACCGCCGGTTTCCTCGTCGAGACGGTGCAGGGTGAGGGCGGCCTGACCGCTGGCGACCCCGCGTTCATCAAGGGCCTGCGCGCGGCGTGCGACGAGCACGGCCTGCTGCTGGTGCTGGACGAGGTGCAGTGCGGCTATGGGCGCACCGGCAAGTTCTTCGCGCACGAGCATTACGGCATCGAGCCGGACATCATGGCGGTTGCCAAGGGCATTGGCGGCGGCTTTCCGCTCGGCGCCTGCCTCGCCACCGAGGAAGCGGCGAAGGGCATGGTGTTCGGCACTCACGGTTCGACCTATGGCGGCAACCCGCTGGCCATGGCGGCGGGTATGGCGGTGCTCGACGTGATGCTGGAGCCGGGCTTCTTCGACGAGGTGGCGCGGCGCGGCGAGCGGTTGCGTGGGGCGCTGGAGCAGCTCATCCCCAATCACGACGATGTGTTCGAGAGCGTGCGCGGGCTTGGCCTGATGCTCGGCCTCAAGCTCAAGCCGGCGGTGGAGGCGCGCGCCTTCGTGGCGCATCTGCGCGACCATCACGGCCTGCTCACCGTCTCGGCGGGCGAGAATGTCGTGCGCATCCTGCCGCCGCTGGTGATCGAGGAGCGCCATATCGCCGAGGCGATCGAGAAGCTCTCGGCCGGCGCGGCCAGCTACAAGGCAGCCGAAACGGCCGCCTGATCCTACTCCCGTGCTCCCGGAGGAGGGGAGCCCAGAGCCCGGCGGCGGTCCCAACCGCCCCGGCTTCTGCTTTTGCAGGAAAGTCGAAAAACGATGACGAGACATTTCCTCAACCTGTCCGATGCCGGTGGTGACGCGATCGCCGCGATGATCGCCGATGCGATCGACCGCAAAGCGGCGCGCGTGGCGGCTGGCCTGTTTAAGGGCGCGGCCGACAGGGATGCGCCGCTGGCCGGGCGCACCCTCGCCATGATCTTCGAGAAGAACTCGACCCGCACCCGTGTCTCGTTCGACATGGCGATCCGCCAGCTCGGCGGCACCTCCATGGTAATGGATGCCGGCTCGATGCAGATCGGCCGGGGCGAGACGGTGGCCGATACCGCGCGTGTGCTGAGCCGCATGGTCGACGCGATCATGATTCGCACCGACGATCACGCCAAGATCGAGGAGATGGCGGCCCACGCCACCGTGCCGGTCATCAACGGTCTGACCGACCTGTCGCACCCGTGCCAGATCGTCGCGGACCTGCTGACCGTCATCGAGCATGGGCTTGCCCTGCCCGGCAGCCAGTGGGCATGGCTGGGCGATGGCAACAATGTGCTGCACTCGATCGTCGAGGCGGCCGGCCTGTTCAAGTTCGATGTGCGCATGGGCGTGCCGGAGGGCTACGATCCCGATCCGCGCTTTGCCGCCGAGGCGCAGGCGCGCGGGGCGGCGATCACGCTCAGCCGCGATGCCGGGGCAGCGGTGGCGGGTGCCGATGTCGTCGTCACCGATACCTGGATCTCGATGGGCCAGGCTGGGGGCGAGGCCAAGCTCAAGGCGATGATGCCCTATCAGGTGACGCCGGCGCTGATGGCGCAGGCGAAGGCCGATGCGCGTTTCCTCCACTGCCTGCCTGCTCATCGCGGCGAGGAGGTGACGGCGGAGGTGATCGACGGGCCGCAGTCGCTCATCTGGGACGAGGCGGAGAACCGCCTGCACGCGCAGAAGTCCGTGTTGCTCTGGGCCTTTGGGCTGCTGGGCTGAGGGCGCAGCCGCTCCTCGGCTTGCCGGCCCGGAAAGGGCGCTTATCTGGAACCGGGCCGGGCACACCGGCCCGCACACAGGAATGATCCATGGCCAGTCTCGCCCGCTCCTTCAACGATGAAGCGTTCGGCTTCACCATCCCGTCCCGCCATGCGCGGGGGCGGGTCACGCGGATTGGCGCAGCGCTCGACGATGTGCTTGCCGCCCACGCCTATCCGCCGCCTATCGAGAAGCTGGTCGCCGAGGCGCTGGTGCTCGCTAGCCTGCTGGGGGCGATGCTGAAGGACGACGAGGGCCAGCTCACCTTGCAGGCGCAGACCGAGCATGGCGTCGTCTCTCTGCTCGTCGCCGATTACAAGGCAGGCGCAGTGCGCGGCTATGCGCAATATGATGCGGACCGGCTGGCGGAACTGGGCGACGCGCCCACGCTGTTCGGCCTGTTCGGCAAGGGCTATCTCGCCATCACCTTCGATCAGGCGGTCACGGGTGAGCGCTACCAGGGCATCGTGCCGCTGGAGGGCGAGGGGCTGGGCGCGGCGGCCGAGCATTATTTCGCCCAGTCCGAGCAGATCCCCAGCCTTGTCCATATTGCGGTGCGGAGGGACGCTGAGCAGGGTTGTATCGGCGCGGGCCTGCTGCTCCAGCATCTTCCGGAGGGCGAAGTGGGGCGTGAACGCCTGCATGTGCGCCACGATCATCCCGATTGGGAGCATGTCGCGATCCTTGCGCGCACGCTGAAGGACAGCGAACTGACCGATCCGGCGCTGCCGCTCACCGACCTCCTCTGGCGACTGTTCCACGAGGAGCAGGAAATCCGTGTGTTCAATCCCGTTGCGCTCAGCAAGGGATGCCGCTGCGATCTTAGCCATATCCGCTCCGTGCTCGGCCGGTTCGGGCCCGAAGAGCGCGGCGAGATGGCCGACGAGCGTGGCGTCATCGCCGTGGATTGCGCCTTCTGCTCGCGCATCTTCGAGGTGCCGCTCGGCGAGTTGCCCGGCGCTGGGTGACGCGCGCGCTGGCCTTTCGCTGCCTGTCCGAATTTTGGATGGTGCGACGAACCGTGCTCTTTTATCGCCATAATTCCATATTATCTTGGGGGCGATTTGGGGGAGGCGCGCGATTGGCACCGCAATGGATGCAGGTGACGAAGATGAGCAGGGGGCTGCTTTGGTCTGCGATGGCGCTGGGCATGGCCTGCCCGGCGGGCTCTGCTGTGGCGCAAGCGGGCGATTATGGCGCCTTGACCGCGCTGGAGAGCGGCGAATGGGAGCTGGTCGAGCGTGGCGCGGCTGGCAATGCGCGCCGCGTCTGCCTCGGCGACCCCGCGCAATTGCTCCAGCCCCGCCATCCCGGCCGCCAATGCAAGCGCTTCGTGCTTGAGAACAGCGCGCGGCGGGTGGCGATCACCTATGATTGCGCCCATGCCGGGCAGGGCCGCACCGCGCTGCGCGTCGAAACCGGGCGGCTGGTCCAGATCGATTCGCAGGGCGTCTCGGACGGGTCGCCCTTCGCCATGGTGATCGAGGGCCGCCGGGTGGGCGCGTGCCGGGCGACGGCGTTGCAGCGCTGAGGGGTGGTTTCCGCGTCCGTGCGGGCCTTCCCTTTCCATCCTTCCCGTGGCGCCGGCGCGCGAATTGCGCTAGCGGGCGGCCATGACATCCCAACAGCCCATTGCCGTCGCCCTGATTTCGGGCGGGCTCGATTCCATGGTCGCCGCCGGCCTCGCACGCGAGGCGGGGTTCCGGCTTGCGGCCCTCACTATCGACTATAACCAGCGCCACCGCATCGAGCTGGATGCCGCGCGCCGTGTTGCGGCGGCGGTCGGCGTCGAGCGGCACATCATTCTGCCGCTCGACCTATCGCTGTTCGGCGGCTCGGCGTTGACTGCCGATATCGCCGTGCCCAAGGACGGCGTGCAGGCGGGCGATATCCCGATTACCTATGTGCCGGCGCGCAACACCATCTTCCTCTCGCTTACGCTGGGGCTGGCCGAAGTGGTCGGCGCGCGGCACATCTTCATCGGCGTCAACGCGCTCGATTATTCGGGCTATCCCGATTGCCGGGCCGAGTTCATCGCGGCATTCGAGGCGATGGCGGCGCTGGCGACGCGCGACGGTGTGGAAGGCCGCACGGTGCGTATCGAGACGCCGCTGCAATATATGACAAAGGCAGATATCGCGCGGGAGGCGCACCGCCTCGGTCTCGACGCGGGCATGAGCTGGTCCTGCTACGACCCGACACCGGACGGGCTGCACTGCGGCTTGTGCGATAGCTGCCGCCTGCGCTCGAAGGGGTTCATCGAGGCGGGCCTGCCCGATCCCACGCGCTACGCCGCGCATCCCTGAGCCGGGCGATGAGCTACGCCGTCAAGGAAATGTTCCTCACCTTGCAGGGCGAGGGTATGCAGGCCGGGCGCCGCGCCGTGTTCCTGCGCTTTGCCGGCTGCAATCTGTGGACCGGGCGCGAGGCGGATCGCGCCACGGCCGTCTGCCGCTTCTGCGATACGGATTTCGTCGGCACCGACGGCGAGAATGGCGGCCGTTTCGCCACGGCGGAGGCTTTGGCGGATGCGGCCGCCCGGCTGTGGGGAGACGAGCATGGCCGGCGTTTCGTCGTCGTGACCGGCGGCGAGCCGATGCTCCAGCTCGATGGCGCCGCCGTGGATGCGCTGCACGCCACCGGTTTCGAGATCGCGGTGGAGAGCAACGGCACGCTGCCGGCGACGCCGGGCATCGACTGGCTGTGCATCAGCCCCAAGGCGGGCAGCGCGGTGGTGCAGCGCACGGGCGACGAACTCAAGCTTGTCTGGCCGCAGGAGGGCATCGACCCGGCCGCGCTGCTGGCGTGGGATTTCGCACATTTCCTCCTCCAGCCGATGGATTGCGGCGACGCGGATGCCAACGCAGCCGCGCGTGAGGCCGCGATTGCGCTCGTGCTGGGAGACAGCCGCTGGCGCCTGACCCTCCAGACGCACAAGCTGCTCGGCCTGAAATGAGGCGCTTTCCCTTGTTCTGCCGACGCTTCTTAGAAGGGGCTGGAATATGGGCCTGCCGCCAAGCGAAGCGCCTGGAGCGATAAGGCGGCGACCTTCGTTCGCATCGAGTATCGACGCCCGGCAAGCGCGCCCTGACCGCCCGCAACGAACGGCGTGGTCGCTTCGATGCGGCCGGGACGGATCCTATTCGGCGGCGACCGTCTCGGCGTCCGGGCTTTCTTCCTCGCTATTTTCGCTCGGCGCGGCGGGACGGTGGGCGCTGCCGGCATTGCTGACGGCGCCGACGCCATCGGCCTTGACCGCATCGAGGTCGGTCATCGAATCGTTTACCGTGCCGTCGACGACATCCATGTCGCGCATTTCCACGCTGTTGCCGGCCGTTTGACTGCCGCCGCCACAGCCGGCGAGCAGGAAGGGGGCACACAAGACTGCCAGGGGCAAGGCCATCGTCATGCGGCGAAGGTCGGGGCGAGGCATCTCTCTCTTTTCTCCCTGTTGCGCGGCCGCTCGCCTCTATGGCGCCACCCGGTGGGCTGACCGCGAAGGGCGGACCTTAGTGACGTCATGACGAAGCCTCAAGGCCCTGTCGCGCTACGCGCGGGTGCTGTCCCCGACCATGGCTAGCAGCGCTGGTGCATGGGTGGCGAGGGCGGCATCCATCGTCGCCATGTCCGCCGGCTTGCCCAGTGCGGCGAGACTGGTGACGCCGAATGCGCGGATACCGCAGGGCACGATGCCGCTATAATGGGAAAGGTCCGGCGCGACATTGATCGCAACGCCGTGCAGCGTCACCCATTTGCGCACGCGCACGCCGATGGCGGCGATCTTGGCCTCGGCACCGTCCCTGTCGTGCGTCCACACGCCGATTCGCCCATCCGCCGTCCACGCCGGAACGCCGAGATCGGCCAGCGCCGCGATCACCCAATGCTCGATCGCCTGCACGAACAGCCGCACGTCGCGCCCGCGCCGGGCGAGGTCGATGTTGAGATAAGCGATGCGCTGGCCGGGGCCGTGATAGGTATATTGCCCGCCGCGCCCGGTCTCATGCACCGGGAAGCGCGGCGCGATGAGGTCGCTCGCCACGGCGCTGGTGCCGGCGGTGTAGAGCGGCGGATGCTCGATCAGCCAGATGCGCTCGCGGGCTGCCCCGGCGGCGATGGCCTCCGCTCGCTGCGTCATGTCCGCGACGCCGGCTGCATAATCGAGCAGGCCCGGTTCGACCCGCCACTCGACATCGCCCAGTTCCGGCGGCGGCGCGGTTATCTCCCCTGTCATTGCGGCGTGCATCGTGGCGCCGACATGTGGGCTACGGCGAAATTTGGCAAGGGGGCGGATGCAGGTGCTGGCTCTCGCCGGATTAATTCCCTATCGAGCGCGCGAAAGGAAATGCGTGCGCGCGTGAACAAAATCGACCTCAATCTCGTCTGGGACGACGCCAGAGCCATGGGCCGCGCCAATCGCGACCTGCTGACCGCGATCGCCGGCATGTTCCTGCTGCTGCCCAGCATCGTCGCCGGGCAATTCAGTCGCATGCCGCCGCCGCTCGAAAGCGGCGCGGAGCCGGCGGCGGCGTTTGGCCGGCTGATGGACTATGCCGCGCTCAACTGGCCGGTGCTGCTGGTCCACAGCATCGTCACAGCGTTCGGCGTGCTGGCGATGCTCTCGCTGCTGCTGCGCACCGAGCGGCTGACGGTCGGCCAGTCGCTGCATGCGGCGCTGCTGGTGCTGCCCGCTTACGTTCTCGCCGTTACCGTCCAGCGTTTCGGCATCATGTGCGGACTGACGCTGTTCTTCCTGCCCGGCTTCTACCTGATCGGCCGGCTGGCGCTGATCGCGCCGGTGGCGGCGGCCGAGCGGCCGGGCAATCCGCTCACCATCCTGCGCCGTAGCGCGGAGCTGACCATCGGCAATGGCTGGCGCATCTTCCTGATGCTGGCGATGGTGTTCATCGCCGCGACGGCCATCGGCCTTGCCGCGACGTCGGTGGTGGGTGTCACCGCGACCTTGCTGCTGCCCAAGGATGTGGCCGATCTGGCGGTGGCCATTATCTCGGGGCTGGTCGAAGCGGGGATCGGTGTCGCCATCATGCTCGTCACCGCCGCGCTCTACCGTGTGGCCATGGCAGCCGTAGGGCGGCGGCGCGGCTAAAGCGGCTAAAGGCTACGGGTCGGCAGCGGGTTCACTTCGAAACTAAAGCAGTGTGCTCCCGCGCAGGCAGGAGTCCAGATCCAGCCGCAGTGCCTTGCCGCTCTGGGTTCGTGCCTGCGCAGGAGCACATGTTCTTTTTCCGGAGAGCGAGAATCGACTCTTTCGGGGATAACCAACCAGCCGTCTAAATCGGATCCTCGCTCGCTGCCCCCACTCAGGCCCAGGTCACGCGGGGTGGCAGGCTCATCAGGATCGCGTCGATATTGCCGCCGGTCTTGAGGCCGAACAGCGTGCCGCGATCATAGACGAGGTTGAATTCGGCATAGCGGCCGCGCCATGTGAGCAGTTCGGCTTCGTCCTGCGGGGTCCACGCCAGCCCCATGCGGCGGCGCACGATGCGCGGGAATATATCGAGAAACGCCTCGCCCACCGCGCGGGTGAAAGCGAAATTCGTGTCGAAGTCCCCTTCGAGATGGTCGTAGAAGATACCGCCGACGCCGCGATGCACCTGCCGGTGCGGGATGTAGAAATAGTCGTCCGCCCAGGCCTTGAAGCGCGGATAATGCTCGGGATCGTGCGCGTCGCACGCGGCCTTGAAGGCGGCATGGAAATCGACCGTGTCTTCCGCATAAGGGAGCGGCGGATTGAGGTCCGCCCCGCCGCCGAACCAGCGCTTGGTGGTGACGAGGAAGCGGGTGTTCATGTGCACCGCCGGCACATGCGGGTTGGTCATGTGCGCGACCAGGCTGATGCCGGTGGCGAAGAAACCGGGGTCGTCCTCCGCGCCGTGGATCGTCTTGGCGAACTCGGGCGAGAACGTGCCGCCCACGGTCGAAACATTGACGCCGACCTTCTCGAACACCTTGCCCTTCATCAGGCCGCGCACGCCGCCGCCACCGCCGCCTTCTTCCATCGGGCCGGTCTTTGCGCTGCCGCTCTCGCGCCACCAGGCGAGATAGTCGAACGCCGCGTCGCTGCCCGCCTCGCGCTCGATCGCCTCGAATTCCTCGCAGATCCGGTCCCGGAGATCCTCGAACCATGCGCGTGCGGCCGTTTGTTGTTCGTCCAGCATTCGTCTTTCCGTCATGTCGTTTCGGATGATCGTCCCTAGCCGCGCCCGCCGGGGTGCCGCCTTGACGTGAATCAACGGGGTGCCCGCGCGGTCAGCCGGGGAACAGGTCGGTCTGCCGCAGCGCCTCGCCGAGCGCGATGCCAGTTGCGACCGCGAGGTTCAAGGAGCGAAAGCCCGCCGCCATCGGAATCCGCACCCGCAGGTCCGCGCGCGCATGCAGGTCCGGCGGCAGGCCAGCGCTCTCCCGGCCCATCAGCAGGATGTCGTGGGGCTGGAAGCGGGCATCGGTGAGTCGGGTATCGCCGCTGCTGGTCAGGGCCACGAGTCTGGCCTCGCCAAGCAGATGCGCCCGCGCGAACGCCACGAAATCGGCATGGCGAGTCACGTCGGCCTGGCCGCCATAATCCATCGCGGCGCGCTGGAGCTGCCGGTCCGACGCGGGGAACCCGCAGGGCAGGATGATGTCGACGGGGATCCGCCAGCAGGCCGCAAGCCGCAGGATCGTGCCGACATTGCCCGCAATATCGGGCTGGTGGAGGGCGATACGCATGCTCGCCTCCCTAGCCGCAATGCGGCCTGCGTCCCAGTCCCGCGGCGCGGCGGAAAAAAGCTGTGGGCGATGGGAAATTGAAGGTTGGCAAATCGCGGCCAAGGGCGCTATCAGGCGCCCGGACGCGCCAAGGGGGTTCCTGGCGCGCGGTCGTCTATTGTCCCCACCGGGCGGCCTGCCTCCCTGACAAGGCATGGGAAGCGGGCGCAGACTCCGGCGGGATCGGCAGGGCGGCCCATCCGCGGTTCATGCCCGGCGTCTTCATGAGGTCGCCAATCGCCGGGCAAAGGGAGGCAAGTGAGAACACATGGCCACTGAAGTGCAAGGAACGGACGCTGTCGTGGGTGAAGGCGAGGGCGTGCGCCGCCGCGACTTCATCAATATCGCGGCCGTGAGTTTCGCGGGCGTCGGCGGTGTCGCCGTCCTCGCGCCCCTCATCAACCAGATGAACCCCAGCGCCGACGTGCTGGCGCAGGCGACGACCGAGGTCGATCTCTCGGCGATCGAGGAGGGGCAGGCCGTCAAGGCGGTGTTCCGCGCCCAGCCGCTGTTCGTACGGCACCTGACCGCCAAGGAAATCGCGGAGGCGGACGCGGTCGACCCGTCCACGCTGCGCGACCCGCAGACGCTGGAAGATCGCACCGTCGACGGCAAGAAGCAGTGGCTCATCACCATGGGCGTCTGCACCCATCTCGGCTGCGTTCCGCTTGGTGCCGGCGAGGGCGAGAATCGCGGCGAGTTCGGCGGCTATTTCTGCCCCTGTCACGGCTCGTCCTACGATACGGCGGCGCGCATCCGCAAAGGCCCCGCGCCGAAGAACCTCGTGGTTCCGCCGTATAAGTACACCTCCGACACCGCTGTTCTCGTAGGCTGAGGATAAAGATAATGAGCTTTCCCTGGGCTGAGCATTACACTCCCAAAAATCCCGTGATGAAGTGGGTCGACGAGCGTCTGCCGCTCCCCCGCCTCGTGTATAACGCGGTCGGCGCCGGCTATCCCGTCCCGCGCAACCTCAACTATTTCTGGAACTTCGGTGTTCTCGCCGGTGTGGCGCTGACCATCCAGCTCGTCACCGGCATCATCCTGGCCATGCATTATGCGGCCAATGCCGGCATCGCCTTCGATTCGGTCGAGCACATCATGCGCGACGTGAACTCGGGCTGGCTGCTGCGTTATGCGCACGCCAACGGCGCAAGCTTCTTCTTCATCGTCGTCTATCTCCACATGTTCCGCGGGCTTTATTTCGGCTCCTACAAGGCGCCGCGCGAAATGGTGTGGCTGCTGGGCGTGGTCATCTTCCTGCTCATGATGGCCACCGCATTCATGGGCTATGTGCTGCCGTGGGGCCAGATGAGCTTCTGGGGCGCGCAGGTCATTACCGGCCTGTTCGCGGCGATCCCGGTTGTCGGCGAGCCGATCCAGACGTGGCTGCTCGGCGGTTTCGCGCCCGGCAATGCCTCGCTCAACCGCTTCTTCTCGCTGCACTATCTGCTGCCGTTCGTGATCGCCGGTGTCATCATCCTGCACATCTGGGCACTGCACATTCCCGGCTCATCCAACCCGACCGGCGTGGAAGTGAAGGGGCCGCAGGATACCGTGCCGTTCCATCCCTATTATACGGCGAAGGACGGGTTCGGCGTCGGCATCTTCCTCATCCTGTTCGCGCTGGTGCTGTTCTTCGCGCCCAACTCGATGGGACACCCGGACAATTACATCGCGGCTAACCCGATGAGCACGCCGGCCCTGATCGTTCCGGAATGGTATTTCTGGCCGTTCTACGCGATCCTGCGTGCCTGCACGATGGACTTCTCCATTCCTTTCACCGGTATCGTCATCATCCCGGCGAAGCTGCTCGGCGTCATGGCAATGTTCGCCTCCATCCTGCTGCTGTTCTTCCTTTCGTGGATCGACACGTCGCCGGTGCGCTCGGGCAAGTATCGGCCGTTGTTCAGGAAGTTCTTCTGGCTGCTGGTCGCGGACGTGCTGGTGCTGGGTTACTGCGGCGGCGCGCACGCCGAGGAGCCCTATCTCATGATCAGTCAGCTCGCGACGGCTTATTATTTCGCGCACTTCCTGATCATCCTGCCGATCATCGCTTCGATCGAGCGGCCCGATCCGCTGCCCGGCTCGATCACCGAGGCTGTGCTCGCGAAGTCCAAGAACAAGAGCGATGCAGTCGATGCGGTTCCGGCCGCCGCGGCCGCTGAATAAGGGGGCATAGCAATGGTTCGTTTCCTCGGCGGTCTCGTCGGCCTGTTCTTTGCAGGTATGCTGCTCCTGAGCTTCATCTGGGGCGCGGTCTCCGTCGTGCCCGTGCTCTCCGAGCATGGCAAGCTCGTGGCTCCCACGGCGGAGTCGGAATTCCACGAGCATCCCAGGCAGGTAGCGTGGAGCTTCAACGGCCCGTTCGGCAAATATGACGAGGCCCAGCTCCAGCGCGGCTTCCAGGTCTATTCGGAAGTCTGCGCGGCCTGCCATTCGCTCCATCAGGTGGCGTTCCGCAGCCTTGCCGACCTCGGCTATAACGAGGCGGAGATCAAGGCGATCGCCAAGGCGCACCAGGTGCCGGCCATCGACCCCAATACGGGCGAGGCGACCACGCACGAGGGCACGCCTGCGGACAAGTTCCCGCTGGTCTATCCCAACGACGTGGCGGCGCGCGCGGCGAACAACAACGCCATCCCGCCGGACCTCTCGCTGATGGCGAAAGCGCGGCATGACGGCGCGAACTACATCCACTCGCTGCTTACCGGGTTCCGCGAGCAGCCGGCCGAGTTGCTGCGCAAGTTCCCGGATGCCAAGACCGGCGAAGGGCTGCACTACAACCCCTATTTCGCCAATCTCAACATCGCCATGGCACCGCCGCTCACGGCCGAGGGTCAGGTGACATACGGCGAGGGCCAGCCCAAGCCGACGGTCGACCAGATGGCGCAGGACGTCTCCGCCTTCCTGATGTGGGCTGCCGAGCCCAAGCTGGAGGCGCGCAAGAGCACTGGCGTCGGCGTGCTGATCTTCCTGATTTTCGGCACCGTGCTTGCCTATATGGCCTATCAGAATATCTGGGCCGGCAAGGAGCATTGATCCGGTTGGGGTGATGCTTCCGTAGAGACAAGGAAAGGGGGCGGATCCGATGGATCTGCCCCCTTTCACGTCTACTTCTTCCTGTCGGAAGCGGGTGGTCGGAACGGCATATCGCCCCTGACGCACATCTCCCTCGATGGCGAGGCGCTTCAGTTGTGAGAGGCTTCGACGACGGGTCTCGCCACGAGCAGGCCCCGGATCGGCGAACAGTGTTCCGCATCCAGCGACCAGGTGGCGAAGGTAAGAGCGTTATCGAAAATTCGGACGATCACAATTAGCATCGCCACGGGCTGTATCGCCTCATGGCTGGAAGATCATTATTCATCAAAAATGAAGGATATATCATTGATGAATTTATCATTATTAATATAATCCCTACATATATCGTATGAGTTTATCGAGCATTCGAAGTGCTTTTCATAGTTGGATAGTGCATTGTGAACGATATTTTCGAGATCGCTAAAATCCCAGCGGCACGGTAGATATGTCACGCCGGCCTGATAGAGATCCGGCAAGGTCTCCAGATGATCCATATTCGGTTTTATGAGAATGGCTCCAGTAGCCATGGCCTCAATATCTCTCCAACAAAGTTCGCCATAACCGAAAGGGCTGAAGCAAAGTTTGCTTGCGGATAACTCCTTCATGAATTCGGCGCGACTTACCTTGGTCTTTGGGGAGACCCTGAGGCCAGCTATGCCTTCGATCTTTCGGAGTGCGTCATTTCGCATCGCTTGATACCACGGCGAACCTTTGGTGCCGATGCGTGCCTGCACATCGAACAATTTCCCATCCATTTTCGGGGCGCCGCCCGTTCGAAACATCCTGACAAAACGCGCCGCAGTGAGAAAGTTTGGGCTCAATCTTAATTTTGGAATGATGTCTTCGGGGACATTCCAGTCAAGTTTCTCAGAATCTATCTCGTACAGACCGTCATAATAATCGTCTAAGATTGTTCCGCCGCCAAATTTACGGAAATAACTCTGTTTATCTCGGAAAAGAGATTTCTTTATATAGTATTTTATATAAGGATTGACCGCTCTAGCGAGGCGAATATCGCTGTGGGCGTATGAGTCCAGAAATGACATGGAAGCATTGCTATTGATAGCCGAGATGCCTTCCAAAATTTCCTTTATCTTATCATTTCCTATCGTGAACCATGGCTGGATCAGGATAATATCGGCTGCTTTTATCAGGTTATGATAAGGGTGATATTTCCCAATATGTCCTGTAATATTGGATATATCCACGCAGCGAGTTTCCGCTGAAAAGCGCCTGTCTAATGAATTCCAATAGTAATAGAATGGGAATATCTGTGCTGGAGCGGTTTCAACATGATTATAAAATATCAATATGCGGCGCCGATCCTTCCGGGAATATTTCCTGGATAGCCATTTCCGGGCGATTATCCCCTTCTTCGTGGCCAAAAGATTTTCGGCAGCATAGATATCAATCTCATGCGGGTTAATCATTAGATACCCCGTTGAGTATTGGAATAATCCAGGTGTCGGAGATCGCTATGACGGGCGCCGATGTGCCGGCGCCTCATAGCATGTTGACCCGCTCGGTTGCCAACAGCGCCTTCGCCCATGCCTTGAGGTCTTCCCCCATTGCCGGATCGCGCGCCGCCAGCGCGAAATTGGCTTGCGCGAAACCAAGTTTGGAACCGCAATCGAACCGTTCCCCGTCGAATGTGACGCCGTGGAAGGGCTGCTTGCCGATCAGTCTGGCCATGGCGTCGGTGAGTTGCACCTCGCCGCCTGCACCGGCTTCCTGCGTGGCGAGCAGCGCCATCACCTCCGGCTGGAGGATGTAGCGGCCGGGCAGCATCAGGTTGGAGGGGGCGCTGCCGCGCGCTGGTTTCTCGACCAACCCCTTCACTTCGGTCAGCACGCCGTCGCGCCGGCCGGGGTCGATCACGCCGTAGTTATGCGTCTCCTCCGGCTGCACCTCCAGTGCGCAGACCAGATTGCCGCCGACCTTGTCATATTGTGCGACCATCTGGGCGAGGCAGCCATGCTGGCGGCCGATGAGCAACTCATCCGGCAGGATGATCGCGAACGGCTCATCGCCGACGATGTCGCGTGCGCACCAGATGGCATGACCCAGCCCACGCGGCTCCTGCTGGCGCACGAAGATGGCGTTGCCGGGCGTCAGCCGCGTGCCCTCCAGAGCAGCCAGCGACTTGCCCCGGTCGGCCTGGATGCGCTCCAGCTCATAGGCCATGTCGAAATGATCCTCGATCGCGCTCTTGTTGCGACCGGTGACGAAGATCATCGTCTCCACCCCGGCTTCCAGCGCTTCGTCCACCGCATATTGGATGAGCGGGCGGTCGACGACCGGCAGCATTTCCTTGGGCACCGCCTTGGTCGCGGGCAGAAAGCGCGTGCCCAGGCCGGCGACGGGAAAGATGGTTTTGCGGATCGTCAATTCAGGCTCCCACGAAATGAATTGTCACAATCGGAATCGAGAGGAACGGCGCTATGCCGCAACTCCGTAAAAATCCCGATACCAGCCGACGAAGCGCTGCAAACCCTCGGCCAGCCCAACCCGCGGCCGATATCCGGTGAGCCGGTGCAGACGGGCGATATCCGCCCAGGTCGCGGTAACGTCGCCGGGCTGCATTGGCTGCATCCTCTTCCGTGTGGTTTGGCCTAGCGCCGCCTCCAAGGTCGCGATCATCGTCATCAAGCTCTCGGGGCGACCCTCGCCGATATTGAGAATGCGGTGCTCGCCTCGCGCTGGCGCCCTGTCCAGCGCCCCGACGATACCAGTCACGACATCGTCGATATAGGTGAAGTCACGCGTCATCGCGCCATTGCCATAGATGTCGATCGCTTCGCCCGCGAGAGTCAGCCGGGTGAAATGGAAATAGGCCATGTCCGGCCGCCCCCACGGGCCATAGACGGTGAAGAAACGCAGACCCGTCTGGGGCAGGCCATGGAGCGCGGCGTAGCTATGGCTCATCAGTTCGGCCGCGCGCTTGGTCGCCGCATAGAGAGAGACGGGTGTGTCGGCCGGATCGTCCTCGCGGAACCCGGCGCTGCCGAGCGGCCGGTCTCCATAAACCGCACTGGACGAGGCGTAGAGCAGATGCTCGAAGGTCTGTGCCTGCCGGCAGGCTTCCAGCACCGCGAGATGGCCGCCGACGTTGGACCGTTCGCATGCGAATGGCGTGGTGATGCTGTGGCGCACGCCCGCCTGCGCGGCGAGGTGGACGACGCGACGTACATCATGGTCGTGGACGAGCCGGGCCATGCCTTCCGGCTCGGCAACGTCCGCCTTGACGAAGTGGAAGGCAGCGTGGCCGTCCAGCGTCGCGAGACGGGCCGCCTTGAGCGCGGGGTCGCCATGATCGTCGAGATTGTCGACGCCGATCACCTGGTCCCCGCGGGCCAGCAGCCGTTGTGCGGTGGCGTGGCCGATGAAGCCGGCCGCGCCGGTGATGAGGATGGGCGGTCCGCCGATCACCGACCGACGGCGGTGTAGGAAAATCCCGCCGCCTCGACCATGTCGCGCGGATAGATGTTGCGCAGATCGACCAGCACCGGCGTCTTGAGCAGGCCCTTGATCCGCGCCAGGTCGAGCGCGCGGAAGGCATCCCATTCCGTCACGATCACCAGCGCGTCGGCGCCCTCCATCGTCTCATAGGCGCCGGTGCAATAGACGATGTCAGGCAGGTCCTTCTTCGCCAGTTCCATGCCTTCCGGGTCATAGGCGCGTACCGTGGCGCCGGCTTCCTCAAGCGTCCGCACAATGGCGATGGCGGGCGATTCGCGCATATCGTCGGTGTTGGGCTTGAAGGTGAGGCCGAGCAGGGCGATCGTCTTGCCGTTCACGTCGCCGCCGCACGCCTCGATCACCTTGCGGCCCATGCCGCTCTTGCGCTGGTCGTTGACCGCGACCACCGTCTCGACGATGCGCTGCGGCGCGCCATAATCCTGCGCGGTCTTGAGCAGCGCCAGCGTATCCTTGGGGAAGCAGGAGCCGCCATAGCCGGGGCCGGGATGGAGGAACTTGGCGCCGATGCGGTTGTCCAGCCCGATGCCGCGCGCGACGGCCTGCACATCCGCACCCACCTTTTCGCACAGGTCGGCGATCTCGTTGATGAAGGTGATCTTGGTGGCGAGGAAGGCGTTGCCGGCATATTTGGTCAGCTCGGCGGCGCGGCGCGACATCTCGATGACAGGCGAGCGGCCGAGCACCAGCGGCCGATAGACCTGCCGCATCACCTCCAGCCCGCGTGGGTCCTCCCCGCCGATGACGACGCGGTCGGGCCGCTTGAAATCGTCGATTGCGGCGCCTTCCCGCAAGAACTCGGGGTTGGAGATCACGGCGAAATCGGCCTGCGGGTTAGTCTCGCGGATGATCCGCTCCACCTCATCGCCGGTGCCGACGGGCACGGTCGACTTGTCGACGATCACGGTGAAGCCCTTGAGCGCATGGGCGATCTCGGCGGCGGCGGCATAGACGTAAGAGAGATCGGCATGGCCGTCGCCGCGCCGGGAGGGGGTGCCGACCGCGATGAACACCGCATCGGCGCTACCCACCGCCGCAGCCAGATCGGTGGCGAAGGCAAGGCGGCCGGCGGCGACATTCTTGGCGACGAGCTGATCGAGACCGGGCTCGAAGATGGGGATGCGGCCCGCGCGCAAGGCGTCGATCTTGGTCTCGTCCTTGTCGACGCAGGTCACGTCATGGCCGAAGTCGGCGAAGCAGGCGCCGGAGACCAGACCCACATAACCCGAGCCGATCATGGTGATTTTCACGCTGCAAAATCCTCCTGGCTATGGGGCGCACACCGCCCGAGCATGGTCGCGGGGCCGGCAGGCACCGGCGCTGCGAGCGTTCGCCTTTCCCCCGCGCCCCTATTTGAAACTGGGCTTGAGCACCAGCCAGACATAGACGACCACGCCGATCAGCAGCGCTATGCCGACCAGATGCATCGGAATGCTGTCATTCTCGATCGCGTAATTGCCGGCCTGGTTGGCCATGGCGCAGCCCAGGGCGGGCGGCAGATAGTCGATCATCCGGTCCGGCGGATTTTCCATGGACGAGCGCTGCAGGAACAGCACGATGATCCCGGCGAAGATCGCGAGCGAGATCCAGTCATAGGCTGTTTCCATCAATCCCCTCCGCCGATGGGCTGCTATCCGCCGGCAACGCGCCAGCCAAGATGGAAGCGCTAAATTTATTGTTCGGGAAAGGCAAAGCGATTCACGATGTTTTTGCGGCGGACCAGATAGAGAGCACCGTTAACCGAATGGCGGCGGCCGGTGCTTATGCTGCTGCTTGCAATCGACGGGTCCGCCGATAGGGATGATCGCCGATCGCTCCGTCATACCAGGCAGTCAGCAGGAGTTGTACGTGCGTAAAGGGATCATCCTGGCCGGCGGTTCGGGGACGCGGCTTTATCCGCTGACCCGTGCTGTCTCGAAACAGCTCATGCCCGTCTATGACAAACCGATGATCTATTATCCGCTCTCGGTGCTGATCCTCTCCGGCATCCGTGAGATCATGCTCATCACCACGCCGCAGGATCAGGCAGCGTTCCAGGCGCTGCTCGGGGACGGATCGGACCTGGGCCTCGCGCTCCATTATGCGGTGCAGCCCCACCCCGGTGGACTGGCGCAGGCCTATCATATCGGCGCGGATTTCATCGGCACGGATCCCTCCGCGCTGGTGCTGGGCGACAATATCTTCTACGGCCACGGCCTCACCGATCTGCTCCGGGCGGCTTCAGGCCGGCGGCAGGGCGCGACCGTGTTCGGCTATTATGTGAAGGATCCCACTGCCTATGGCGTCGTCTCGTTCGATGCCGACGGCAAGGCCGAGGCGATCGAGGAGAAGCCCGCGAAGCCGCGCTCCAATTATGCGGTGACGGGGCTATATTTCTACGATGGCACGGCGGTCGAACGTGCCCAGAGCCTCACCCCTTCGCCACGTGGCGAACTGGAGATCACCGATTTGAACCGCCTCTATCTGGAAGCCGGCGAACTGTCGGTGGAGATCATGGGGCGCGGCTATGCCTGGCTCGACACCGGCACCCATGGCGCGCTCACCGATGCCGCCAACTATGTGCGGATTACCGAGGAACGGCAGGGCCTCAAAATCTGCTGCCCGGAAGAGTTGGCCTGGCGCATGGGTTTCATCGACGATGCGCAACTGCTCCGTGTCGCCGAGCCGCTGCGCAAGTCCGGCTATGGCGATTATCTGCTGCGGCTGCTGGAGCGCGGCGCCCAATGAACGTCATCAAGACGGCGATTCCCGGCGTGCTCATTATCGAGCCGAAGCTGTTCGGTGACGAGCGCGGCTTCTTCATGGAAAGCTGGAACGAGCGTATGTTCCGTGAGGCCGGGCTGGATATCGCCTTCGTGCAGGACAATCATAGCCGTTCCGCGCGTGGCGTGCTGCGCGGGCTGCATTATCAGTCGCCCAATCCGCAGGGCAAGCTGGTGCGGGTAACGGCGGGCGCGGTCTTCGATGTGGCGGTGGACATGCGCCGCTCCTCGCCAAGCTTCGGCCAATGGGTAGGCGTGGAGTTGAGCGCGGCTAACAAGCGGATGCTGTGGGTGCCCGAGGGCATGGCGCACGGCTTCCTGTGCCTACAGGACGGCACGGATTTCCTCTACAAATGCCGGGGCTATTACGATCCGGCGAATGAGCACAGCCTGCTGTGGAACGATCCCGCCATCGGCATCGACTGGCCGCTCGACGGGCTGGTGCCGCAGCTTGCCGCCAAGGATGAGGCCGGCCGGCCGCTGGCCGACGCGGTAACGTTCCCGTGAAGGTGCTCCTCACCGGCGCCAGCGGCCAGCTTGGCCGCGCCTTGCAGGCGACTGCTCCGGCAGGGGCGGCACTGACGGCCCTGGACCGCGCCGCGCTCGACATTGGCGACGCGGTGGCGGTGACGGCGCGGGTGCGCAAGGTGGCGCCAGATCTCGTTATCAATGCCGCCGCCTATACCGCTGTCGACAAGGCGGAGAGCGATGCCGAGGCGGCCCGGCGCGTCAACGCGGAAGCTCCCGGCCATCTCGCCGCGGCTGCCGCCAAAGCCGGCGCGCGCTTCATCCATATCTCGACCGATTTCGTCTTCGACGGCGCGAGCGGCACGCCCTACCGGCCCGCTCACCCGACCGCGCCGCTCGGCGTCTATGGTGCCACCAAGCTGGCCGGCGAGCGAGCGGTGCAAGGGGCGCACCCCGGCGCGCTGATCGTCCGCACCGCCTGGGTCTATGGCGATACCGGGCATAATTTCGTGCGCACCATGCTGCGGCTGATGGCCGAGCGGGAGGAGGTGCGCGTCGTTGCCGACCAGATCGGCACACCGACCTACGCTGCCGGCCTCGCCCGCGCGCTCTGGGCGCTCGACGCAGCCGGCGCGACCGGCGTCCATCACTGGACGGACAGCGGGGCGGCGAGCTGGTACGATTTCGCCGTCGCCATCCAGGAGGAAGCGCTGACGCTCGGTCTGCTGGCGCGTGCAGTGCCCATCGTGCCCATCGCCACCAGCGATTATCCTACCCCGGCGCGCCGGCCTGCTTATTCCGTTCTCGACAAAAGCGCCGCCATTGCGCTGGTCGGGGCTGCGGCACCGCACTGGCGCGTCCATCTTCGCGACATGCTCGGAGTCATCAAGACGCATGGCTGATCTGCTCGTTACCGGCGGCGCCGGCTTCATCGGCGCCAATTTCGTCCATTACTGGGCGGCCCATCACCCCGGCGACACGGTGACGGTGCTGGATGCGCTCACTTATGCGGGCAACCCCGCCAATCTCGACGGGCTGAACAGCGTCGACCTGATCGAAGGCGATATCTGCGATACCGCGCTGGTCGAAAAGCTGCTGGCCGAGCGGCATATCGACACCATCGTCCATTTCGCCGCCGAGAGCCATGTCGACCGCTCGATCACCGGGCCGGATGCCTTCGTCACCACCAACGTTGTCGGCACGCACAGTCTGCTCAAGGCGGCGCGCAAGCTGTGGCTCGATACCGGCACCGGCAAGCCGCACCGCTTCCACCATGTCTCGACTGACGAGGTCTACGGTTCGCTCGGGCCGGACGATGCGCCCTTCTGCGAGACGACGCCCTATGCGCCCAATTCACCCTATTCGGCGAGCAAGGCGGGCTCCGACCATCTCGTGCGCGCCTATCACCATACCTATGGGCTGGAGGTGACGACCAGCAACTGCTCGAACAATTACGGCCCCTACCAGTTTCCCGAGAAGCTGATCCCGCTGTTCCTGCTCAACTGCCTGCATGGCCGCGCGTTGCCCATCTATGGCGACGGCATGAACGTGCGCGACTGGCTCCACGTCGAGGATCATTGTCTCGGGATCGAGAAGGTGCTGGAGCGTGGCCGGCCGGGCGAGACATACAATATTGGCGGCGGGCAGGAGCTGCCCAACCTGCATGTGATCGAGCAGATCTGTGCCACGGTGGACCGTGTTTTCGCCGAGGAGCCGGGCTTGGCCGCGCGCTTCCCCGATGCGCCGGCCGCGCGGGGCGAAGCCTCCGCCTGTCTCAAGAGCTTCGTCACCGACCGTGCGGGGCATGATCGCCGCTACGCCATCGACGAGACCAAGGCGCGCGGCGAACTCGGCTATGCGCCGCGCCGTACCTTCGCGGAAGGGTTCGCCCAGACGTTTGGCTGGTATCTCGCGAACGAAGGCTGGTGGCGCCCCCTCGTCGAGCGTGCCGCGATCAGCCGCTGAGGCTGTTGGCGCGGAGGCGGTCAGGCGGCGCAGCGTTAGGGCGGATCGCGACGAAGCAGACCCGTTCCCCGGAGCCTGTGGGGGGCTGTGTTTGATCGCCGCTGAGTGAACGAAGCACGGTCCTTCGAGAAGCTTAGGGCGAATGGAAAGATGTGTTCCATCCGCTCATGATCTGCTCTGGGGGCTCGCTTATTCCTTCATCGGGGCGAATGGGTTGAAGGGCGCAGGCTGAAATTGCCAATCAACAGGCTCTGCGAAGGCGGAAGCCCATGGTCTAGCCGAGGCGCCTCGCCGTCTTGGGCTCCTGTCTTCGCAGGGGCACGCGGTTTCTCATTCCCAAGGGTGGCTGCCTGCTCGTCTGCTTATTCCGGACGAGCGTGCCGGCTATTCCGCCTTGCTGAAATAATCGGAATATTTGCCGTAGGAGCCGTAGGAATAGCCATAGGGGTCGCCCACGCCGCCGTCGTAGCGGTTGAGCACCGAGCCGATGCAGTCGGCCGGCTCCAGCAGGCGGATGGCGTCCTCCACCTGCTTGCGGCTGTTGCGGCCCTGTTCGATCACCATCAAATAGCAGTCGCTCTGCCCGGCGATGACCATCGCGTCATCGTTGGCGAAGACCGGCGGCATGTCGAACACCACGATATGGCCTTCGCCCAGCGTACGCAGTGAGGCGACGAAAGCGGCGAAGCGCTCGCTCGCCAGAAGCTGCACCGTGTCCAGATCATTGAGAAAGCAGGGATAGAGCGCGAGGTTGGTGCCCTCGACGTGGCGTCCGACCTTGCGCAGATCGTCGATATCGCCGGCAAGGAACTTCTCCAGCCCGGTCTCGCCCGTCAGGCCGAAGCTTTCGGCAATCGAGGCGCGCCGCACGTCGAGGTCGAACACATGCACGCTGTGGTTGGGCAGGCGGCTCAGCGTCGCGGCCAGATTGGCCGAGAGGAAGGATTTGCCGGCCCCCGGTGCGGGCGAGGTGATGCCGACGATCCGATAATCGCGCGCCGCCATCCGCTTGATGAGCTGCGAGCGCAGCAGGCTGAATGGACGCGCGGAAATGTGACGGCCGTTGAAGCCGACCACACGGTTCTCCTCAAGCACCCGCCAGTCGGGCGTGAACAGCGGCAGCTCCGTATGAGCAGGGATCTCGAACAGCGTGGAGGCAGCCTGCCCGGTGGAGACAAGAGGGTCAGACAAGGATCAAGCTCCTGTGGCGCATGGCTTCATTTCCTGCGGCGGCGGCCGGCATTATCGTCCTCGTCATCATCGTCGTCGTCGTCATCATCGTCATCACCGCCGAACGGCCACAGCGCCTTCAGGCTCTTGAGCCCCTTGCGCTTGCGTTCCTGCGTGGTGGTGATGGTCGGGATTACGACGAGCGGAAGCTCGCCGGTCGCCAGAGCGACAGCATTGGTATCGCGGATCGGCTTGGTGACGATTTCGATGAGCAGGACGATGGCCAGCCCCAGCCCGAGCCCGGCCGCGGAGGCCAGCGCGATAATCATCGGGCGGTTGGGCGACACCGGCTTGTCCGGCACCACCGGCGGGTCGATGATCGAAAGGCGCTCGCCCTGCTGCTCGTCCTCGGCCTTTTTGCCGGCCTTGGCGGCGAGAAGCTGGTTGGACACGCCCTGATATTGCGCGTTAAGCCCCTGGAGCCGCTGTTCGAGCTGGGCGATCTGCTGTTGCAGTGCCGGCCCGCGCATTTGCGCATCCATGAGCGCCGCGCTGCGGCTCGCCTCGTTGCTGCGCAGCGCCTGGAGGGCGGCGAGCTGACGGTTGTTGGAGGCGATCTGCGCGTCGATGGTGGAGAGCGGGATCTTCTGCTGGTTGGATTTGGCCAATTCCCGCGCCTCGGCCAGCCGTTGCTTGGCGAGAACCACGTCGGGATGGCTATCCGTATAGGCGGCCTGTGCGGCAGCCAGCGTCGCCTCGGCGTTGCTGACGACCGGATCGCGCTCCGCAGCGGACTTGGTGAGGTCGCGCTGCGCGGCGAGCTGTGAATTGGCGGCTTGTAGCGCGGCGATCTGCGAATCGATGCCGGCTGTCGTATTGGCCATGGTGCCGATGCCCGGCAGCAGCGCCAGCCCGTTGCGCGCCTTGATGTCGGAGAGGGTGCGCTCGACCTCGCCGATCTGCGTTTGCAGGTCGGTCGCCTGGTCGGTCAGGAACTCGACGGTGTTGGTCGCCTGGGTCGCGGTGCTGGACGCGTCGATCTCAAGCACCTGCTCGGTGAGCGCCTGCGCCACTGCCTGCGCCTTGATCGGGTCCGAATAGAGGAAGCTCATCGAGAAAGCGATGGTGGAGCGGCGCCCGCTATTGGTCGTCTGGATATCCGCCGTCACCGGTGTGATAGCGATCGAGTTGCGCATCGTCTCGATGACCTGGGAGAGCGACTTGGTGCGCAGATCGGTCTCATAGAGGCCGTTGCGCTGGATCAGCTCGAACAATTGCGGCCGGCTGAGCACCTGCTGGCGGATGCGCGCCATGCGCTGGTCGACGAGCTGGGTGCCGCTGGTGTCCAGCGTTACGTCCTCGGGCAACAGGGATGCCTCGACGAGCAGCGTCGCGCTCGATTGATACTTCACCGGCAGCAGGAAAGCGGCGGCCAGGCCGACGATGATCCCCAGCAGCGCCGGGATGATGACCATCCATTTGCGCTGGAGGATGATGGAGGGGAGATACGGCAGAAAGGCGGCACTGCCCGCCTCTTCCGCTATCCCCTGATGGACCTGGATGTTGTTCATCAGAAGTTGCCCAGCCTGTATCGCAGCCCCACCGCGCCGTAGAAGTTGCTGCCCCGGCTGAACGACGAATCGAAGGTGTCGCTATAGCTGAGCCGGAGCGTGGCGGAGAGGCGCTCGGCCACCTGCCGGCTGTAGCCGACGCTGGCGGTGCCGTAATCGGTGGTGCGCCCAAGGCCGCCCACCGAACTGGCGCGCGAATAAGAGAGGCTGGTGCTGATCTCGCTACGCGGATCGAGCCGATAGCTGTGGCTGAGACCGAAGGCCGTGACCTTGGATGTGCCGGCAAACGAGGTCGGCGAGACCGAACGCGACAGGCTGGCGCACAGGTTGGAGCGGTCGCCCTGATTGCAGAGGCTCGCCGAGCCGGCGAACAGCGTATTCTTGATCTTGCCGCCGACGACGTTGGTCTCGTTGAAGGTGGCGCCGGCCGAGAGGTTGAGCGAGACGCGCGGCGCCAGTTTGGTCGCGAAAATGACCGACGGCGATATCTGCGTGCCGTCACCCAGCGAACCGTCGCGATAATCGGCGCGCCCGATATTCATGGCGAGGCCGATCGAGGTGTCCCGTGAGATGAGGCGCTGGTAGGATAGCCCACCGCCATAGGAGCTGTAACTGCGGTTGGAGGCAAGCGCGCCGTTGGGGTAGCGCACATCCGAGAAGCGACCGGTGGCGCTCACCGAATCGCGCGACGACAGGCTCGTGCTGAGACCAACCGAACCGTAGATGGTCTCGACGCGCTCGGCGAAGCTGGTCGCGCCCGAGGGGTCGATGATGATCGGCGCGCTGGGGTCGGTAGGGATGCCGATGATCGGATCGTAGATCGGATGGAGCGAATTGTGGACGAAACTCCTGAACCCGGCGCTGGCGGTCAGCGCGGTCAGGCGGCTGAGCTGTTGACTGGTCGAACCGGAGACGCCGTAGTCGGTGGTGGCCGAATAGCGGTTGGTATATTCGGTGTGGGTTACTTCCCCGCCCAGCGTGGTCGTGCCGGTCGGCGATGTCATCACGACCGAGGGCAGGAAGCTGCCGCTCAACGTCGCGCTGCCTGTGCCGCCGCTGCCGCCGACGGCGCCATAAGGGTTGCTCGCGTAGCCCGCGTTGACGGCGACATCCGCGCCGACCTTGGTCTCGGCGATGGCCGCGCTGCTCGCCAGAAGCAGCCCTATGCCCACGATGGGCCCCGCGAGTTTGATCATGGTCATGGTACGATCACCGTATCCCCGGTCTGGATCTGCGGAATGGCGCGCGCCGCCGCTTCCGAGAGGTTGCCTTTCATCGCTCCGCCCAGACGGAAGCGGATCGACGTCAGCTCGTTGCCCTGCTTACGGATGATGGTGATGTTGTCGAGATTGGCGAACTCGTCCGGGCCGCCTGCCATGCCGATCGCCTCCATCAGATTGACGTAGCGGCCGGGGGTGAAGGTGTTGGGACTGCGCACCCGTCCGATCACCGAGAAGGTGAAGCCGGCCGGGGCCAGCACGGAGACGGTCACTTGCGGCGGCTGCCCGCGATACTGACTGGAGAGGCCGTTGGAAATGGCGGTTTCGATCTGCTCGGGCAGCATGCCCTGCGCCACCACGCGGCCGACCAGCGGGAAGGAGAAGGTGCCGTCTGGCAAGACGCGGATGCTGCGCTGCAACCGCTCCTCGCCCCACACATAGACCTCGATCTGGTCGCCGGGGTTGATCGTATAGGGGCGCGCCGAGGCGGCCGTGACGACGATCGGCTTGCTATCGGGCTTGGCGTCCTGGGCAATTGCGGGGGCCGCGAACGCGGTGAGCAACGCAGCCACGGACCATGTTTTCACGGTAGAATGCACGCGTGGAAATCCCTTTTGTTGGCCCTGGACCGAGGCCTCATATACCAGAAAAGCATGTCGTCACTACGTAAAAGCAGCGTTAACGACGGGTGCCTTTTGGTTACTTTGATTGCCTGGTGCCTTGAAGCCTAGTAAGCGCGGCTCTGTTTGGCGATATTGAGGCCGCGCGAGATGAACGACTTCGACAGGCCGGTCTATCCCCGCGCGCCACGTTGCCGGGCGCGCGCAAGCGGCCTGTTCGCCAGCCGTCATGGCGGCTGGCGCGGGTCGCGGATCATGCTCTTGCTCATGCTGCCTGCCCTGCTCGCGCTGCCGGCTTGCAAAAGCCCGGCCGAGCGAGCGGCGGAACTGGCGGCCCAGGCCAATGCCCAGGCGGATGCGGGCAATCTTGTTGCGGCGCAAAAAGCGATCCTGGAAGCGATCGCCCTGCGCGACGATATTCCTGCCTATCAGCAGCTTCTCGGCGCGATTGCGCTGAAGGCGGGGAATCAGGGTGATGCATATCGGGCATTCTCGCGGGCGCTGGACGTTGACCCGACCAACATGACCGCTCTGGCTTATGTGGCCAATCTCGGCGTGCAGGTGGGGCAGATCAATCGGGCCGAAGAAGCGGCGGATCGTTTGTTGACGCTCGATCCCAACGCGTTGCCGGCCATGCAGGTGAAGGGCATGATCGCCCTCGCTCGCGACCGGGACGACGAAGCGCTCGCGATCGGCGACAGGATGCTCGCGCTCCGGCCGGGCGACGAGGCCGGCACGATCATCAAGGCACGTGCTCTCGCCAAGCAGGGGCAGTTCGACGCGGCGCTGGCACTGCTTGACGGCCCGGCCGGGGCCAGCGAATCACCCGTCCTGCTTGCCAACAAGCTCAATATCTATCGTAATCTGCGGCAGCCGGAGGCGATGGCCGATATGCTGGCCCGTCTTGAGCAGCGCGATGCCATGTCTCCGGCCCTGCGGCTGGACCAGGTGAACCTGCTCTACCGGCTGGGGCGGACGGATGCGGCGCGGCAGGCTGCCATGGCGCTGCTGCGCGAGGGTGCGGCGCCCGAAAGCTATCGCGCGTTGCAACGGCTCTGGTGGGAATATGACAAGACGCCGCTCTCCGTCGCTTCGGCGGGGGAAGCCGCGCGCTGGAAGGATCCCGCCGCTGCGCAGCAGACGGTCCGGTATCTCCTCGCTCGCGGCGATCTCGCCACGGCGCAGGCGGTCATCCGCTCCGCACCGGCGAACGCCCGGCCGCTCCTTGCCTCGCTCGAAGCGCGGCTGCTTGCCGCCTCGGGTCAGGGGGCGCAGGCGAGCGAGGCCGCCGAGATGCTGCTGAAGAAGGATCCGCAGGATGTCGACGCGCTGCTGGTGCGTGCATTGACCGCGCTGGCCGCGGGCAAGCCGGGTCCGGCGGTGGAGGCGGCGCAGCTTGCGCGCGCCAACGATCCGGTCAATGCGGAGAGCTATCTCGTTCTCGCGCGCATCGCCCAGGCGGAAGATCAGGCGTGGCGGGTGCGCCGCGCGTTCGAGGAGGGGATCAAGGCACTGCCCCAGAATTTCCTTCTGCTGGAACGCTATACGCAATTTCTTCATCAGTCGGGGGATAAGGGGAGGGCGGTCTCGGTCGCCCGGGCATTCGCGCGAGCGACGCCGTCCTCGGTGCGTGCATGGTCGTTTCTGGTCGAGCAGTGCCGGTGGGCGGAGGACGAAGGCTGTTTGCAAGGTGCGCTGGCGGGACAGAAAAATGCCGAAACGACCTATCTCGTCGACGACCCGCCTGGAACAGCGCGCAATCGTGGCCTCTTCGGTCGTATCTGATGCCAGATCCTTTTAAGCGTTGAGCAGCATGAGTCCGTCTTCGCGTCATCGCCGCAACAAATATGTGCGGTTCACGTCCAACGTGCTGCGTTCGGGCGGCATGGTGAACGACGCCGTCTGCTTCCTGGTCGCCTACCTGCTGACCGTGGCGTTCCATGCCGCCTGGTATGGCTATTATTACGACCATCGCCTGCACTCGACGGCGGCGATCATCATGGCGATCAACTTCTTCCTGATCCGTATTTCACGCGATGCCTATTCGGCGTTTCGCGGTCAGGGCGACGATCTGAGCAGCGGCACGTTCATCGACTTTCTGGTGGCGATCACGCTGACCGGCTTCACTATCGTGCAGTTTGGCGAGGCGAACAGCCTGTCGGCGCGCTTCTCGCTGCTGTTCGTCGCACTCTGCCTGATCCTGCTGATCTTCTCGCGCCTGCTGTTCCGGCAGCTCATCTGGGCGGCGATGCGGCGCGGCATCATAGGCCAGCGCGTCGCGATCTACGGCGCCGACCGCGAGGTGACGAGCCGCCTGCTGGAACTGCTCGACATCGAGCGGCTGCCGCACATCAACGTGATCGGCTTCGCGGACGACCGGCGCACCCGCGTCGAGACCGGGATGATCGGTCCCTATCCCTATCTCGGCGGGTTCGACGACATGCTGGAGCTTGCTCGCGCCGGCATGCTCGATCAGGTGATCGTCGCGCTGCCGCTGGTCAGCCAGGAGCGCTTGAACCGGATCATCGAGGAGCTGAGCGCCGGCGCTATCGATATCTGCATCATGCCGCGTGAGTTCCTCGTGCTGCGCGACCGCTACCGGGTGAACTATATCGGCTCGCTGCCGGTGCTGAGCGTCTGGCAGCAGCCGGTGCGCGATCTCGACGGCGTGCTCAAGGAGATCCAGGATCGCCTGCTGGCGCTCGCGGGCCTCATCGTGCTGTCGCCGCTGCTGCTGCTCACCGCCCTCGTAATCAAGCTGGAGAGCAAGGGACCGGTGCTGTTCCGCCAGCGGCGGCTGGGCTTCAACAATCTCGAAATCGATGTGCTGAAGTTTCGCTCCATGTATGTCGACCGGCAGGACGAGAGCGGTGGCGAGCGCACCCGCAAGGATGATCCACGCGTCACGCGGGTCGGGCGGATCATCCGGCGGACCAGTATCGACGAACTGCCGCAGCTCTGGAACGTACTGCGCGGCGAGATGTCGCTGGTCGGCCCCCGGCCGCATGCGCTCGCCATGCGTGTGGGCGACGAATATTATCACGAAGCCGTGCGGGGCTATCCCGCCCGGCACCGCGTCAAGCCGGGGATTACCGGTCTGGCGCAAGTGCGCGGCCTGCGCGGCGAGATCGACACGATCGAGCGGGCCAAGAAGCGCGTGGAATATGATGTCTATTATATCGAGAACTGGTCGCCGTTGCTCGATCTGAGGATTATCGTGGAGACGGTGTTCCGGCTGGTGTGGGACCGCAATGCCTATTAGCGGTCCGGCCGATCATGCCGCGCCGCGCGGCGCAAGACGGGAGGGCGTGCCGTGCAGGGCCTGATCGCGCAGGGCGCTCTCATCCTCTGGCCGGTGGTTGCCCTCGTCCTGTTCATGGCTTTGCCCGTGGGCCGTGCGGTCATCTGGACGATCCTGGCGGGCTATCTCCTGCTTCCGTTGGGGGTCAATTTCGATTTGCCTGGCGTGCCGGCGATGGACAAAAGCTCCATCCCCAATCTGGCTGCCATCATGCTAGCACCCCTGTTCGCCCGACACGGCGCGTTCAGGTGGCCGAGAAGCTTCGTCGTCAAGCTGCTCCTGCTCGCCTGGGTGCTGGTGCCGATCGGCACCATGTTGAACAACGGCGCGCCGCTGATCGTCGGTACGTCCGTGCGCCCAGGTCTGGGTTGGTGGGAAGCCCTATCGCTGGCAATCGGCAATGCGCTGGATGTCGTGCCGTTCCTGCTCGGCGCCGCGCTGCTCGCCGATGAGCAGGGTCATCGCGATATCGTGAAGGCTATTGTGCTCGCCGCCCTGTTTTATTCGCTGCCCATCCTGGCGGAGATCCGGCTCAGCCCATTCATCCAGGCGAAGATATATGGCGTCGGATCGGCCAGCTATTTCCTCCAGCAGATGCGCGGGAGCGGTTTCCGGGCGATGGTGCTCATGGGCCATGGCCTGCTTGTATCGACCTTTCTGGCGATGGCGATCCTTGGCGCGCTCGGGCTATGGAAGGAGCGGGTCAGGCTGATGGGGGCGCCGGCGGTGCTGCTCGCGGTCTATCTCGCGGTGGTTCTATTGCTGAACAAGACGATGGGCGCCACGCTTCTCGTGCTGATTCTGGCGCCCGCGCTACTGTTTATCCGGCAGCGGACCTTGCTGGCATTTATCTTTCTGATCGGCGCCGTGGTGGCGACCTATCCCCTGGCGCGGGGCACCAACCTGCTGCCACTCCAGTCGATTATTGATGCGGCCGGACAGGTCAGTCCCGCACGGGCGGAATCCTTCAAATTCCGGGTGAGGAACGAAACTCTGCTACTGAACCGCGCCGCAGAGAAGCCCATCTTCGGATGGGGGAGCTATGGACGCAACCGCGTCATCGTCGAGCAGAGCTGGGGAGAAGGTTTTACCGATGTCACGGTAACGGACGGGACATGGATCATCGTGGCGGGCACATTCGGCTGGGCTGGCTATATCGCCTGCTTCGGCCTGCTCTGTTATCCCTTTCTGCGGGGCTTCCGGCTGCGCAGAGGCACCCTGCCGATGATAACCCTGGCGTTATTGACCATGCATCTCCTCAACGTGCTCGACCTGATTCCCAATTCATCGCTGCGGCCGTTGACATGGCTGATCGCCGGCGCGCTCGCTAATATGACGCGGCTTGGCCTGCGCGTGGCTGGCAGTGACGGAACGAGCGGCGCATCGCCGTATCTATTTGACCGCCAGGCGCGCCGCGCGCGTTAAGTCCATCCAGGCCGGGGGTCGTCCGCTTCCTGTTTCCCGCCTGTCGCGGATATAGCCCGGCTCGCGGCAAGCCTGTTGGACCGGATGAGGCGGTCCCCCAGTGAGGGGCGCCGAGTCGACAGGACGGCGAGAGTGGGTGATCTCGTCGTTTCAATCGCGAATCGGCCGTTCGCTCTTAAGCTCGCTCCCTCACCGCGTGCGACGGCGCGAACCCCATTTCTTCATTTAAGAACGGACCATTAACCAGAGTGCGCAATGCTAAATTTTGAACTGGTTCCTAAAGGTGCAGGCGGGAACAACCAGAGGCTGGACCAGCAGTCTCGGCGGGAGCCAGACATTCATGATTCGTAATGAGAACGCTCGCCGCTCGTCCAGAGCGCGTGCCTCGCGTGCGACTGCTTTGGGTTCGACATCGGCGATCGGTTCGGTCATGATCGCTGGGAGCGCATCCGGAGCCGTCCTTTTCCTCACCATATTGAGCAGCGTCTTGGGAAGCAACGCATCCGCCATAAAATGGCTACAGCCGATCATGACGGCTGTCGGTTTCGGCACGATTGGTGCGTCGCGTCCGGCGACTCCCGCTCCGACGCCGACACCCTCCACCGTCACGGTCACGGAGCCAGTCAAGCCGGTGGGCACCGAGGCGGGTGTGAGCGGCGTGCCTAAGATGAAGCTCGGCGTCAATCTCGAAAAGCCGACCTATTATGGCGGTGCTCGGGTCTTCTCCAACCTCATGCTGCAAAGCTACTGGGCATTGAAGTCATCAACTTCTTCGAGTCAAATGCCAGCGGAGAAGATGGACCGCGACCAGAATTTGATTCAATTGGCTGCGGGCGAACAAGCGTCCCGAGCTATCGGTCCGGCGACGAATGCGCTCCGCGGTCTCTCGGTCGACATAATCTGCCGCTGGGCTGGGAAGGCAAAGATCGAAATCCGGGGGAAAGTCGCACGGAATATCAGGATTTCCGGTAGCTCGCTAACCTTCACATTCGTGCCGGATGGCAATAACAGCGCTGAATTCGTTGTCAGCGGCCTGGATACTGCGAACCCCATACGCGATATCGACTGCCGGGAAACCGATGCAGATCCCAATGCAATTTATGATCCGGCGTTCCTGGCCGATGCTGCGCGCTACGATACTCTCCGCCTCATGAAGTGGCAATCTGCGGTCGAGTCGAATGCAGTCGTTACTTGGGCTAACCGGACCAAAACGACAGCTAATTCCTATGCGACGGTGGACGGGGTGCCGATTGAGCGCATGATATTGCTCGCCAATCTCATCAAGAGAAATATCTGGCTATGTATCCCGTGGAACGCCAACGAAGAATATATTCACAAATTTGCTGAATATGTGCGGGATAATCTCGACCCGTCGCTTGTCGCCTATGTTGAGTTGTCGAACGAGGTCTGGAACACGGGCTATAAGGTTACCCAGCAGGCCAGAGAGGAAGGGTTAGCGGAAAACCTGGCGACCGACAGCGGGTTGGCGACCCTTTACCGCTATGCCGAGCGTACCGCCGAGGTCATGGATGTATGGAAGTCGGTGTTCGCGACCAATCCGAGACGGATCGTCCGGGTGCTTGCGACACAGAATGCGGTGCCGTGGGGAGCGAAGGTGACGCTTGCCTACAAAGATACCGCATCCAAGGTCGATGCCCTTGCCACGGCGCCTTATTTCTCGCGGAGGTTCGCAGCAGGGGAGCAGCCGCCAGCGGACTTCTTCTCCAATGGATTGCTAGAGGCAATGAATCTAAAATTGGCCAATGCGGCTGAAAACAAGGCACTCGCTACGGAAAGAGGGTTGCGCTACATCACTTATGAAGCTGGCCAACACATCACGATTTCCAATGATGCCGATATCCCCATGCTGGCGCAACTCCAACGCGATCCGCGTATGGGCGATCTCTACACGCGCTACTTGATGAAGTGGAAGGACGACTTCGGCGATTTGATGGTTCTATTCCACGCGTGGGGCCCGATCAATCGATATGGCGCTTGGGGCATGCAGGAATATCTCGGTCAGCCGCTTAGTGAAGCACCCAAGGCGCGTGCGGTTGACTTGTTCCGTCAGTCTTACCTGACGAAGAACTGACCCGTTCCAAAGTTGGAAAGTGGCGCGGATTTGCCCTTGGGCTGACCCGCGCCACTTTTGTTTGTGTCGAGTTCCGGCGCCCCAATGGTCATTCGGCCGTACGCATGGTTTGTCCTCACTCGTCAGTCATGCTTGGAACTTGATGGTTGTGCCACGGCGCCCGAACGGAGTGACCGAAAAACGGTCTGCCTCACGCGGGTTCATCGGGGAATTGATGCGAAGTGAACCGCACGTCGCCGTTAAGCCTGATAACGCAGTTCCTGTAATTCAGCCTTAGCGTGCCGCGGCGAGAGCGCCGCCAGCAGCTTGGCTGTCGGTGGCGGCAGCCTTGCTCAGCCCTGTCGGTAACCGCTTCAGATCAGCCAGCCGCGCCTTGAAGGCGGCGAGGGCATTGCCGGAGAGCTGGGCGGTTTCGGTGAACTTGATCGAGCGCGGATTGATGGTCGTACCGCCGCGATACAGCTCATAATGAAGATGCGGCCCCGTCGAGAGGCCGGTCGAGCCGACATAGCCGATCACCTGGCCGCGCCGCACCTGTTGACCGGCCTTCACCGCGATGCGGCTCATATGGCCATAGCCCGAGCCGATATTGCCTCCATGTTGCAGGCGCACATATTTGCCGTGCCCGCCATGCCAGCCCGCGAAGGTCACGCGCCCGTCCGTTACGGCGTAAATAGGGGTGCCGTAGGCCACCGCGATATCCATGCCCGCATGCATGCGCTTGTAACCGAGGATCGGGTGGGAGCGCAGGCCATAGTTGGAACTGATCCGTCCGCCCGTGACCGGTTGGGCGAGCACGCCGCGCCGCTCACCCACGCCCGAGGCTTCGAACCACTGCTCGCGGCCTCCGAGCGTCCATTTGAGCATGTTGAGGTCCTTGCCGCGCGCGCGGTGCAGGCCGGCGTAGAGCAGCGCGCCGATTTCGCTCTCGCCGGTTGCGGCGCGGCGGTGGGCGAGAATGATGTCGAAGGTGTCGTCGGCACGGATGTCGGTGCCGACATTGAGCTGACCGGCGAGCACGCGCAGATAGGCCTGGATGCTGGCCGGGTCGGCGCCGGCCGCGCGGGCCGCGCGGTAGAGGCTGTCGCCCACCCGCCCGCGGATGCGCAGCGGCGTGTCGTCGACGGCGATCGGGACGCGGGTCAGCGCCAGCGCGCCGTCGATGCGGTTGATCTCCAGCGCGAGGTCCAGCCGCGCGCGCACCGCCAGTCTGTCGAGTGGGCGCGGCATCGAGCGGCTGGCGCGGCGGCCGAGCACCAGGTGCAGACGCGTGCCGGCAGCGATGGAGTCCGGACTGACCGCCTGGCCGATGAGCGCGAGCACGGCCCTGGCGTCCGCATCGCTTACCCCGGCGCGCGAGAGGCTATGGGCGAAGCTGTCGCCGGTGCCGAGTGCCGCATCCAGTTCGATCTGCGGGCGTTCGGGCGTCTCGGCGAGCGGTGCGACGGCATCGGTCGGACCCATGCGCAGACCGCTGTCGGCGCCGAGCGCCAACGCGCTGGTCGCCTGCGAGCGATACTGGTCGAGATGCGCGGCGCTGAGCGGAGCGGGTACTGCCGCCGGCAGCGCGATGACGCCGGGCGCCATCGCCAGCGCCGTGCCGCACAGCGAGAGGCAGGTGACGAAGCCCCGCCACCAGATGCGGCTGCCGATGTTCCGGCCGAGATCGGGGACGAGATCGACAGTCTGCGCCCAGTCGCTGACGCGCGCCTTCCATGGTTCGCGTTGCGTCGGCGCAAAGGCGAGCGCCGGCGCTGGGCTGGTCAGCCACAATGTCGCCGCGCCTGCGCCTTGGCTGGGACTGAACTCGATCTTTTGAAACACCCGTCGATTGCCCCCGAAAGGCTTTTCATTCGCCGGTTATGCAAATCCACCGACGTCGCCGGAATCTTGTAAAACAGGCTGGTTAAAGTCAATTAAACAGCTCACTCGCGTTGAAACGCTGCGGTGAGGCGTGCGGCACGGTCGACCGATCGCGAGCGCTGGCGCGAAATATCGTTACCCGCGTGGAAAACGCCCTTGCCGCGTCGCCCGGCGCGCTCCATGTCTCACAGGATCATGGCCAGCTCCCGATCGACGGACAAGGCGGTGTTGGGGCCGACCAACACCGGCAAGACCTATCTCGCCATCGAGCGCATGTGCGGTCATTCGAGCGGCCTTATGGGCTTCCCGCTGCGGCTGCTGGCGCGCGAGGTCTATGACCGGGTCTGCCGCATCAAGGGCCCGGATCAGGTCGCGCTGCTGACCGGCGAGGAGCGCATCGCCCCGCCCAATGCGCGCTACGTGCTGGCCACGGCGGAGGCGATGCCGGCGCGTGGCGGCTTCGGCGCGCTCACCGATTTTGCTTTCGTCGGCGTCGACGAGATCCAGCTTGCCGCCGATCCCGAGCGTGGCCACATCTTCACCGACCGGCTGCTGCATGCTCGCGGGCGCGAGGAGACAATGCTGCTCGGCGCGGCCAGCATGGCACCCTTGGTGCGCTCGTTGTTGCCGGGGACGGAGATCGTCTCGCGCCCGCGCTTCTCCACCCTGCGCTATTCCGGCGCGCGCAAGCTCTCGCGCCTGCCCAAGCGCTCGGCTGTGGTCGCCTTCTCGGTGGAGGAGGTCTATCGCGTTGCCGAGTTGCTGCGTCGTCACCGGGGCGGCGCGGCGGTGGTGATGGGCGCGCTCAGCCCGGCGACGCGCAACGCCCAGGTTGCCATGTTTGAGGCGGGTGAGGTGGATTATCTCGTTGCAACCGACGCCATCGGCATGGGCCTCAATCTCGATGTCGATCATGTCGCTTTCGCCTCGCTGCGCAAGTTCGACGGGCAGCGCACCCGCCGGCTGACCGTGTCGGAAATGGCGCAGATTGCCGGGCGTGCCGGGCGCCACCAGAAGGACGGCACCTTCGGCGACATCGGCTCACCCGACGCACCGCCTGCTTTCACCGCCGAGGAGATCGAGCGGATCGAGGAGCATCGCTTCGATCCCATCGAGCAGATTTTCTGGCGCGAGGCGGAGCTGCCGATGGAGAGCGTGCCCGCGCTGATCGCGGCGCTGGAGGAGCGCCCGGATCGTCCCGGCCTGCGCGCCGCGCCGGAAGCGATCGACCTCGCCGCGCTCAAATGTCTGGCCGATATGCCGGATGTGATCGCGCAGGCGCACGGCCGCGTGCAGGTCTCGCGGCTGTGGGCGGCCTGCTCGGTGCCGGATTTCCAGAAGCTGGGGATCGAGCATCATGCCCGCGTCATCCACCGCCTCTGGCAGTGGCTGAGCCAGGGCAGCGGCCATATCCCGCAGGATTGGTTCGCGGGGCAACTCGCCCGGCTGGACAATGTGCAGGGCGATGTCGACGCGCTGGCCGGGCGCATCGCGGCGGTGCGGATCTGGGCCTATGTCGCCCAGCGCGACGACTGGCTCGCCCACCCGGCCGAGATGGCGGCGCGCGCCCGTGCGCTGGAGGAGCGGCTGTCCGATGCGCTCCACGCTGCATTGCGCCAGCGCTTCGTGGATCGGCGAACTTCGGCGCTGTTGCGGCGAGTGGGAGACGCGGATGCATTTTTGACAGTGGACGTGGACGGCGCAGGCAATGTAACAGTCGACGGACACAGGCTGGGGACGATGCGGGGCTTCCGCTTCGCGGTTGATCCCACGGCTAGGGCAAGCGAGAAGCGGCTGCTGCTGGCCGCTGCCGAACGGAGACTGGGTGCGCATTTGAACGAGATGGCACAGGCATTGCTGGCGGTGGACGACAAGGCGTTCAGCCTCGCCAGCCCTCCCGGCGGAGATGCGCAGATCATCTGGAACGGCCATCCGGTGGCCACGCTCAAGGCCGGGCAGCGCCTGCTCGCGCCGGAGCTGGCGCTTGATGCCGGCCTCTCCAACCTTGCGCCGGAAATCCAGCAGGGCATCCGCGAACGGCTCGGCGTATGGATAAAGGGCCAGCTTGAGCGCCACGTTCCCGCGCTGCTCAAGATGGAGGCGGGCGCGACCGATCCAGCCTTGCCGCCGACCGCGCGCGCGGTGCTGGCGCAGCTTGCCGACGCGGGCGGCATCGTGCCGCGCACCACGCTGGACGAGGCGCTGGGCCAGGTCGCCAAGGAGGACCGTACCCATCTGCGCAAGGCGGGCGTCGTGATCGGCGTGATGGACCTCTATCATCCCGGCCTGATGAAGCCCGGCGCCGCGCAATGGCGGATGACGCTGCTGGCCCTGAAGCGCGGCAAGCCGCTCGTGGCGCTGCCTGCGGCCGGCGCCGTGCTGCTGCCCGCCAGCGAGGAGCTGGACGAGATCGGCGCGCGCCTCGCCGGCTTCCGCAAGCTGGGCGAAGCATGGCTGCGTATCGACATGGCCGAGCGGCTGGCGCGCGGTGCGCACGAGGCGATTGCCGCCGGCAAGCCTTATGGACCGGAGGATCCGACCATCGTCTCGATCGGTCTGGCGGAGGCGAGCTTTCTCGATCTCATGCGGCAGGCGGGCTTCCGCCCCGTCGCCGAGCCGGCGGAAGGCGCGCCCAACTGGACTTTCAAGGGCCGCCCGCGTTCGCGTCCGCAAGGAGAGCGCCGTCCGCCGCGTTCCCGCAAGGCGGATGGCGAGCAGGCTGGTGCCGGGCGCGGGGGCAAGGATCGGGCTGGCAAGCAACGAACCGATCGGGACCGGGGCGGTCCTCCGCGCGAACGCCGGCCGGATCGCGAGGGCCGGGAGCGCGATCGGTCCGAGCCGCGCTCACGTCCGATCGTCGCCACGGGCAAGGCGCTCGCCGGTCTCGGCGCGCTGTTCGGCCGCGAGGAGTAGCCGCTGGGCGCGCGCGAGCAGACCGTGTTGCCGGGCAGCGTGCCTGGTCACGGCCCGAGCCTGCGTCTGGACAAGTTTCTCTGGTTCACCCGGCTCGCTCCCGACCGATCGAGCGCGCAGGCGCTGGCGGAGCGCGGCATCGTGCGCCTCAACGGCCGGCGCATCGAGCGGGCGCACGCGCCGGTGCGCGTCGGCGACCTCATCACCTTCCCGCAAGGCGCCGTCATCCGCGTCGTCCGCGTGGAGAAATTGCCGGCGCGGCGCGGCCCCGCGAGCGAGGCGCAGCTTTGCTACAGTGCCATCACGCCCGGCATTGCGCCTGCGCAACAGGGATCGGCGCAAAGCTGAGCTAGGGTGGGCCATAGCCGCTTGCCTGTTGACGCTCCGGAGGCGCGCGCATATCGCGGCCCCCAGAATAACCAAGGAAAGCCTGCCATGACCTATGTCGTGACCGACGCCTGCATCCGCTGCAAATATATGGACTGCGTCGAAGTCTGCCCCGTGGACTGCTTCTACGAGGGCGAGAATATGCTCGTCATCAATCCCAACGAGTGCATCGACTGCGGCGTGTGCGAGCCGGAATGCCCCGCCGAGGCGATCCTGCCCGATACCGAGAGCGGGCTGGAGCAGTGGCTGGAGCTGAATGCCAAATATTCGGCGGATTGGCCCAACATCACCAGCAAGGGTGACGTCCCGGCGGATGCCGACGCGATGAAGGGCGAGAGCGGCAAGTTCGAGAAATATTTTTCGCCGGAGCCAGGCGCGGGAAGCTGACCGCGCGGCACCTCGGCCGTCCTTCCGGCACTGCACAATCCACAGCGTCTCGCGCGCCTGATGATCGCTATCCCTTGTGTGCCCTCCGCGGGGACATGCAGGGTCCTTCACGGCCATCATGCTTAGTGGGCTAGCTTTTTTGTGACGAATCTGTTAATTGGCTCTCGTGACGGTGCGTTCAGCGCCGCTCGGGAGTAATTGCGCATGGCCTATGGCTGGCATCGACCTATCCCCTCTATGACGATGCGCCGCAATTCAGCCAGATCAGTTCAGAGCAAAAGAAAGGTTCGCAAGCATGGCTGCTAAAGCGCTGTCCTTTGATGTCGGCGATTATGTCGTTTACCCCAAGCACGGGGTCGGTCGCGTGATCGAGCTGCAAAGCCAGAAGATCGCGGGTATCGACCTGGAACTTTATGTGCTGCGTTTCGAGAAGGAGCGCATGACGCTCCGCGTGCCGACCAACAAGGCAGAGAGCGTGGGCATGCGCAAGCTCTCGTCGGACAAGACGCTTGGCGAGGCGCTGGAGACGCTCAAGGGCAAGCCCAAGGTGAAGCGCACCATGTGGTCGCGCCGCGCGCAGGAATATGAAGCGAAGATCAACTCGGGCGATCTCGTCTCGATCGCCGAGGTGACGCGCGACCTGTTCCGCGCCGACGATCAGCCCGAGCAGAGCTATTCCGAGCGCCAGATCTTCGAGGCTGCCTCCAGCCGCCTCGCCCGTGAGCTGGCCGCGATGGAGCAGGTGGACGAAGCCACCGCGCTCAAGAAGATCCTCGTCATTCTCAACGAGGCTGCGCCGAAATACGCCAAGGAGCGCACCGACTAAGGCGCGCCTCCCGATAAGAGGTCAGCGGGGCGGTGCCGCTCTGCCGGAAGGCGGGTGGCGCCGCCCCTTTGCGTTTGATGGGGCTGAGGACGGGTGCTGGATCCGTCAGGCGCAGGGTTGCGCCTTTCCCCCGGTTACGTTTCTGTCGGTTCCTATACCATCTGCACCCTTGTTTTAGCGCCCATTCTACACCCATTGGCATGCGGTCAAAAGGGGGTGGGAAAGCCGTGGAACCCAAGCCGGGAGATGCTGAGAAGAGCGTTAGAGCGGATTGTGAACGACTGGAATCTCCTCCTCCTCTGTTACTACCCTGAGCTTGTCGAAGGCCGTCCTGAGGAGCGCTAGGACGGATCGCCATTCATGGAGATGGTGAGCCGGAGTCGGTGACGACCGCAGAGCAAAATGGTGGATTTTTACGACCCGGAGCGCAGTGGGCGATAGCTCCGTAAGCACCGGAAGCGAAAAGACGCCATTTGCAGGCCGCCAGAAAGGAATGTCGATCCGTCCTGGGCAGTTGAAGGACATTGAATTGTCTTGGGCCCGTCAAACGCGAAGAGCGTCCCTTCGACAAGCTCGGGCGGAAGGGTCTATTTGCTCACAATCCGCTCCGTAGGTTCCGCCGATCCGCGTCCGCGCAACGGAGCGAGAAAGCGCGCTCGCGGGTCGTCCGCCATTTCCGGCTTGGCAGGCCTTGTCCTCATCTGTATTATGTCGGCAATACACATAGGAAGGACCGGATGATGACCCCCATCGCCCGCCACGGTCTGCTCGCGGCCGCTATTTTCGCTCTGATGAGCTGCGGTTCCAATGCAACCGCCACCGGCAATACACCGCAGGATCTGAGCCGCCTGCGCAATTTTACCAAGGTCTCCTTTGCCGGGCCGGACCATGTCGTCATCCGGCGGGGCGCGGCCTTCTCGGTCACCGCCACGGGTGATGAACGCGCGCTCGCCCGGCTCGAACTCAAGGTGCGTGACGAGACGCTGGAGATCGGCCGCAGGCATGACTGGCGCAGTATCATGCCCGGCCGGGACGGCGGCGCGACCATCACCGTCACCCTCCCGGCGTTACGGGAGGCGACGCTGGCCGGATCGGGCAACATGCAGGTGGACCAGCTTACCGGTAAGGATGTCGAGGCAAGCGTGACGGGCTCGGGCAATCTCGTCATCGCTCGCGTCCAGGCCGACAGCGTTGATCTGGAGACGTCCGGCTCGGGTACGCTCACCGCCAGCGGGCAGGTGCGCGAGGCGGATCTGTCTGTCACCGGCTCGGGCGGCATCGCCGCTTCGGGTCTTGCGGCGCAGACCGCCGAACTGTCTCTGGTCGGCTCGGGCGACGCGCAACTGCGGGTTGACGGCCGCGCCGAGGTCTCGATCGTCGGCTCGGGCGATGCGACCATCTCGGGCGACGCCAGATGCAATGTAAGCCGGGTCGGTTCGGGAGCCGTCCGCTGCGGCGCCTGAGCGAGGGGCGGGCGCAGTCTTGCGCGGTCGCTATGGCCTTGATGCTGGCACCAGCCGCCGCGTCCGCTGCGACCCGTAGCTACATCGTCACCGATTTCGATAGTCTGCGTGTCGATGCGCCGATCGACATATCGGTCGAGACCGGGCGTGGCATCTCCGCACACGGCGAAGGCGATCGCGATGTGCTGGATCGGATCGACCTCACCGTTTCCGCGCGCGTGCTGACCGTCCGTCTCAAGCCGTCGCCTTATGAGGGACGCAAGGGGTCCGCCGCCGATACCGCGCGGCTCCACCTCACCGTGCCGGGGTTGCGCCGTGTCCAGCTTACCGGCGCGGGCTCGCTGCGCGCTACCGGGCTTGATCGGGGCCGGGCGGAGATCCTCGCCGCGGGCAGCGGCAGTCTTGTCATCGGGAACGTGGACAGCGATGTGCTGGACGTCACCCAGCTTGGCTCGGGTTCACTGGTGCTCGCCGGCAAGGCCAAGAACGTCGTGCTGCGTGTCTCGGGCGCTGGTGAACTCGATGCCGCCGCGCTTGCCTCATCCGATCTCGACCTGCGGCTGGATGGCCCAGCGAGCGTCGCCGCGCGGGCGGATCGCGCCGCGCGTATCCTTGCAATCGGTCCGGGCAGTGTCACCGTTGCCGGTAAGGGGGCTTGTACAGTGAACCATGCCGGCAGCGGCACGGTGAGTTGTGGCGGGTCGACTTATTGAGCGGATCTTGGTTCGTTGAGTGGAACTCATCCCTCATTCCCAATCGCATTTATGCCGATGAAGGGCGAGCTAAAGAAAAAGGCGCCGGAAAGCCGGCGCCTTCACAATTTGTCACTCTGCTCACCAATCAGGCGAACTGAACCTTCGTCGCACGACGGCGCAGTGCAGCGCCGGCAAGGCCGAGGCCGCCGATCATCATCGCCCAGGTCGCCGGTTCGGGAACGGCTGGCGGCGGAGCAGCAGCAATGCCAATCTCGGCCTGCTTAAACTGGAAGAACGGATTATCCCCGCTCGTCAGCACTACATGCGAGAACACTTCCCCCACGTCCGCGCTCAGAAAGAAGCCCGTGTTGCCGTTGATAGGCGAATACGTGAATGTTTCCGATGGGGAACCGTCCAGGAAAAACGCTTCGACGTTCAGGGACCCCGTATTCTTGAACTGAAGCGAGAACTCCAGGCCGGTAAAGCCATAAGCATAGCTGTCGAAAGCGACCGTCAGACTATTCCAGCCAACGTTATCCGTTGTATCATTGTCGCTGATCTGGGCATAGCCGCTGCCGTCGGTGATATTGAGCACCGTGTTCCCGGTAAACTTGACAAGTTCGTCGCCCGTTTCCGTCTTGCCATAAACGCTGGTTCCGGTCGACGGGTGTGGATTCACGGGGTCATTATCGGAGTAAGCCTTGATCTTGTTGGTCAGCCCCGCATTGTTGATTTGGATGAACTCAGCAGCCTGTGCTGGCACCGCGACTGCCAGCGCCGCACCCGCCAGGAGCGCAGAAACGAGAATGTTTCGCATCTTGTCTACCTTCCCACATTAGGCGTTGCATAGGCCTTCCCGAGCCATGCCCACGCTAGGCCGTAAACTCATAAACTGACTTGCGCGGCGCGGGCGCGGTTGATTCAAGGCTTCGGGAAGGAGCTTT
>MKWI01000005.1 GCA_001899715.1 Sphingobium sp. 66-54 | reverse complement strand
TCATAAGCTCCCTTCCAGGAGCTTGAATCACGACCACCCCAAAAAGGGAATCCCATTTATGAGTTTGTGACCTAGGATGCACAACGGCGCGGGCCACCGCGCCGTTGTCACTTCTGGAGAGCGACAACGCGGCTGGCTCGCAAGAGTGCGCGGGGGAAGGTCGCGAGCATACCGTTTTAGCCGATTTTCGCTCTGACACCCGCAATTAGGAGCCTCCGCGCTGCTTCCAGAGCTACGCCGAAAACCAGGTGCGAGACAAAGCCGCGGAGGTGCGTCGAAGCTGCGACCTCCGAAGCGGGGGGACTGAAGCCCAACGCCGGCATCGCCATCTCGTCGGCGACCAGCGACACCGCCGCTCCGTAGGCGGTTCCGAACCCAGCGCTGGTCTCTGGGCGAACCTCCACCGCGGCTCCGTAGAGAGCGCCGAGAAACATCCCAAAGCCGTAATGAACAGCTGCTCCGGCGGGCTCGCGATATTCCTCCGGCACCGGCTCCCCTACGGTTGCTTCCGTTACAGCGTCGGCCACCTTGACGGTGTTGGGCTCGTCTCCGACGTCCCTCTCGCCGGATGCCACTTTCCAGGCGTCGTGGAACTCGGACATTACCCATGAGGCCATCAACCCTGCAGCCGCGCCCGCCACAGCGCCTTCGATTACGCGCTTTGTGCCCACATCCATCTCTCCCACGCCTTTGTCTAAAAGCTCATTCTAACCGTAGCTCGCGCCGTCGTCGGCGCACCAGGCATGATGTTGTTGTCGTTGTAGGCGGACGAGAAATAGTTGCTGTTGAGGAGGTTCTCGACGTTGATTTGCGCCTCGATCTGGGGGGTGAGCTTGAAGAATGCGGCAGCATCCACACGGGTGAAGGCGGGCAGGACGGCGGTGTTGCTGATGGAAGTGAAGCTCTTCGACTGGTGGTAGACGCCGACGCCGGCCCCGAAGCGAGGGGTGAAGTCGTAGCGGGTCCAGAGCGAAGCCTGCTGTTTGGGAACCAGCGGTACCTCGCGCCCGGCCGGGGCCGCGCTCGTCGTCTTGCGAATCTTCGCGTCCTGCAGTGCATAGCCCGCACTGACCTGCCATTGGGGTGTGATCGCGCCGCTCAGGCCGAGCTCAAGCCCTTTGCTGCGCTGCGCGCCCGTAAGCACCGTCCGCGTGGCGTCGTTGGGGTCGGTCGCGCGGGTGTTGGTACGGTCGAGGCGGTAGACAGCAGCGGTCAGGTTCAGCGTTGGAAAGATATCCCATTTGAGGCCAAGTTCGTAATTGTCGAACTTCTCCGGCTCCAGCGCGGCGCTTGTAATGTCGAGCGATGAAAACTGATCGCCCGACTGGGGCAGGAAGGACCGGCTATAGCTGGCGTAGATCGAGACGGGTTGCACCGGCTTCAGCACCACCCCCAGACGGGGAGACCAGAGAGTGTCCGTCCGGCTATAGCTCTGCCCGGCGACCAGGTCGTCGACGCTGAGCTTGAAGCGGTCGCGGCGAACGCCGCCGATGACATCGACATGTTCGCCGATCGAAATCTGGTCCTGCACATAGAAGGCAGTGGCGTCGGCATTTGTCCGGATCGACCGGTAGCCGGTATTGGCGGTGGTGCGCAGCGTCACCGGCGGCACCGTGATCCGGTCGGCCAACCCCACAAAGACACGCCGCCCTCCATTGACGATATCGCCGCTTCCGAAAAAGCCGTTGATCCGCTGGTTGCGCGTGCGCTGATCACCAACTTCAAAGCCGGCGAGCAGCACGTGGCGGACGGGGCCGGTGGTGACGGTCCAGACAAGGTCGTTCTGGTTGAAGAAGTTCTTGCGCGTCGTGGGATCGCTATAGGCTTCGATGCCGACGCTTTGGATGCCGACGCGCGGCGTGACCGGGGTCACCGCAAAGGCGTTCCGATAGAGCTTGTCATAGTCGCCGTACAGGACCCGACTGGTCAGGGTCAGGTTGTCGCTGAACCGATGCTCGATGCGCCCGCTCAGGACCTTGGCCTCGAAATCGCTGACGTTGAAACCCGGAACACCGAAGAAGGTGTCGCGGAAGCCGGTGAGGGGGCGTGACGGGCTCGTCAGAGAGCCCTGCGCAGCCGAGGGGACGCCTCGATCGATCGTGCGCTTGTCATTGTTATATTCGAACCCCAGGTCGATCCGGGTGGTGCCACCGAGGGATAGGGCAAAGGTCGGATTGATCGCAATCCGGCGTCCGTCGTAGAAATCGCGGTTGCTGTTGAACTCCTCGTAAACGGCGTTCAGCCGAGCGGAGGCGGATTCGCCGATCGGCTGGTTGATGTCGGTGTCGACATACCATGCGCCATATGTGTCCGCCGAGCCGCTGCCGCTGATGAAGGCGTTGGCAACGGGGCGCTTGGTGACGCGGTTGACGATCCCACCCCCACCGCCGCGCCCGAAGATCATCGCGTTGGGGCCTTTCAGGACCTCGATCCGCTCTGCATTGTAGAGGCCGCGGTAATATTGCACATCGTCACGCAGGCCGTCGACGAAGAAGTCCGCGGTGCTGTTATTGCCGCGCAGGATGATCTGATCGCGGTGGCCCTCGCCCTGAGAGATCACCGCGCCGGGGACATAGCGAAGCACGTCGGCGATCGAGCGCATCGCCTGGTCGTCAATCTGCGCCTCGGTGATGATCGACGCCGCCTGCGGAACGTCCTTGAGACTGGTCGGTGTGCGGGTGGCGGTGCTGGTCGCGTCGACTTGGTAGCCGTCCCGGACGCCGGTGACGATGATTGTTTGGCGGGCGTCCGTAGCCGGGATGGCTGGCTGATCCTGAGCCGCTGCGGGCACGGCCATCATTCCAAGGCCTAGCGCACCGCATAATCTACTTTTCCTCATTTCACCCCCTTTGCGAATCGTTCTCAATCATTGACGCGCCCTATGCTAGATGCGAATGCATCGCAATAGCGACTCTGATGAAATATGGGCGATGACGGTGATGGTGCGCATGGACCCCAATGCAGGGGACGCCGAGCGGATCGTGGTGCGGCTGCTGCGCCGCTACGCGGCGTGCCGGCAACTCGGTGAGCAACCCCTGCCGCCGCTCACCAGACTAGGGGGCGAGTTCGGGATTCCGGCTCCTGCGGTGGTCGCCCTGGCCAGCGTTTTTCAACTCACTGAAGGATGCCTTGGCCGGGCATTGGTTGCCGAATGCTGTTGTAATCCAATGCTCAGCGCGGACGAGCGCGCGCTGTTGCTGCTTCTTACGCGAACGTACGCTGAGCCGGCTTTGGGCAGCTCAGATATACCGCAGGGTTTGCCAGGTGCGCTTGTCTGGGCTGTTGCGAGCGCACGCCGGCTTCTCAATCCATCGTTTCCAGAGCGGATGAATGGCGCCAGCCAGCCTTCAATGGCAACGTGTACCTCCGCAAGATGACATGAAGGGTCCAGCCACGATTTCCCCCCTGTCTAGCATGTGATAATGTCCTATCTCCCGTCTCCCGCGAACGCTCGTTCGCGGGAGAGCCGCACCGATGGCGGCGGAAGGCTCTGGAAATGGCCCTTCAGCCTCCGAAAACAGTCCCTCGGTTCAGTCTCCGAAATCCGGCTAGGTTCTGGCAAGGTTCAGGAGAAGGCCTTTGCTCGTCGGCTATGTGCGCGTGTCCACCAGGGATCAGTCCCTGCCCCCCCAACGAGACGCGCTCCGGGAAGCCGGGTGCGGGTGGGTGTTCATGGAGACGCCGTCGGGAGCGCAACGCGACAGCCCGGAGTTGAAAGGCGCCCTTGACTATCTCCGTGCCGGCGAGAAGCTGGCGTTGTGGAAGCTCGACCGGCTGGCGCGCTCCGTCCGACAGTTCGTTGAGACGGACGAAGATTTCGCCAAGCGCGAGAGCGGTCTTCGGGGGCTCACCCGGGCGATCGACACCACCAGCCCCGGCGGGCGGCTCGTGTTCCACGGCGACGGGCGGAGGTGAGGTTGGCTAGTTTATCAACGCCGCTCAGATGCCCGCAATGTGCCGCCGCCTGCACTACGTCAGGGTACTCTGGGCGGTGGCTGAGATGAAATGGCGGCAAGCGGCGGTATTTGGCGCGCCCCGCCGGATAAACATAACGAATATGTGTCGCCGTTTGCACTACCCTAGCAACGCCTGAGGCCGCCGCTCTCCGCAAATGACCGCCGCATCTGTGCGTAGACGCTACTGCTAACGGCGAGAGGTGGCCGTATACCGACAGGCCGGGTTGAGTTTGCCGCGCGCAAGTACCGGGCGTTCAAAAAGGCGATTGGCCGTCGCCGACACCTAACGACCGGCTACCTGCAGGAGACAATTCGGCGCCCCCTGCAGAATCGACCCATGTCTTTTGGCCGATACTTGTCGCCTCTCTTTATCTAAGAGGCAGAGCGCCAGCACGGCGGCGCCGAATGGGGCGGATAGTGTGGCGAGCCTGCGGCCGCCGCAATTAGCGAATAGCAAGCGGTTCTTGGCCGCACATGCGCGCCGATCGGCCAACCGCGGTTAGCCGCTAGCCCGCCAGGTGGTCGTGGCTCCTTTGGGAGGCACTATGAGGCAAGCGCATCGAGAACTGGGCAATCAGGAACGACTTCCCCCGAACATTGTGCGGCGGTCGCGGCCAGGACAGCTTCGATGCGCTTCAAGTCCCGGATTTTATTGCGTACGTCGGCAAGATGAGCCTCGGTAAGCTGCTGGACTTCGGCGCAGGTCTGGGTGCCCCTGTCGACGAGACGCAGCAAGCCCCGGATATCTTCGATGGAGAAGCCGAGCTCTCGCGCGCGTAGGATGAAGCGGAGCCGCGATACGTGTCCTTCGTTATAGACGCGATAGCCGGCGGCAGTGCGCGGGGGATCGGGCATCATGCCGATCTTCTCGTAATAGCGGACGGTCTCGAGATTGCAGCCCGTATGCTTTGCCAGCTTGGCGCGGTGCAGCCCTTCCTCAGGATTCCCGGCGGTCACGTTAAAATACCTCTTGAGCCTGTAGTCCATACAGACCTTATATGGTTCTTGAACGACAGCCAAGGTGATTCGCGATGGACGATGTCAAAGTGTATGAAGCAGGCTTGGATCCGGCGCCTTCCCGGCCAGCCGCCCGGAAGGGATGGTTTGCAGCGGGTGGAGTAATGGGCGCGGTGCTGGCGTCATCCTGCTGCCTCGCCCCGCTCGTGCTTCTAAGCCTTGGTGTGTCTGGAGCCTGGATCGGCAATCTCACCGCCCTCGAACCCTTCAAGCCCTATTTCGCGGCGGTGACGCTGGTCTTCATCGCGCTCGGCTTCTGGCACGTCTATTTCCGGACCGCGCCGGAATGCGTCGACGGCTCCTACTGCGCTCGGCCGCGCTCTTCGATCATCACCAAGTCGGCGCTCTGGATCGCAACCGTCCTGATCGCCCTGGCGCTGACGATCGATTGGTGGGCTCCGTACTTCTACTGAGCCGCCCCGTTCTACCTAGAGAGGATATACTCATGAAACGACCCTTCATCATTGCCGCCGGCGCAGTTGCGCTGACCAGTGCGGGAATCATCTCCACGGCGGCTTTCGCGCCGTTTGCCGCGCAACCGGCCAAAGCGGCGCCTGCCCGCGCTCAGACCGCGACCTTCGCGATCGAGAACATGACCTGCGCCACATGCCCAATCACCGTGAAGAAGGCGATTGCAGGCGTCACAGGCGTCCAGGCCGTCAATGTCGATTTCGATGCGAAGACCGCGACGGTCAGGTTCGACGCGTCCAAGACGACGATTGCCGCCATCGCCAGGGCCTCAACCAACGCGGGCTATCCGGCGCGCGCGACGAAGATCTGACGCGGGTGAAAGACCGGACGCTGCTCGGCGCCGGGCTTATCGGGACGGCGATAGTAGCGCTTTGCTGCTTCACGCCGGTGCTTGTGGTGCTGGCGGGCGTGGTCGGCCTGGCGGCGATCGTCGGCTACCTCGACTATGTCCTGCTGCCCGCGCTCTTATTCTTCGTCGGTCTGACCGCCTACGCCATGTGGCGCCGGCAACGGCGCTAGACGAGATCATGATTGTCGAGCCCGGAACTGCCGCGCCGACAAGATTAGCCGACCCGATCCGATGAGGAGGACACGCATGAGCGCATATGACTTCGACCTGATAGTGATCGGGGCCGGAACCGGCGGCAATGGGGTTGCCCGGATGACTGCTGCGGCGGGCTGGAAGGTCGCCAGCATCGACAGCCTGCCCTACGGCGGAACGTGCGCTCTGCGCGGCTGCGACCCCAAGAAAATGCTGGTGGCGGTGACCGAGGGCGTTGACTGGGCGCAGAACCTGAAGGGCAAGGGTCTCGAGGCTCAGATCTCTGTCGATTGGCCGGACATGATGGCCTTCAAGCGCAGCTTCACCGACGCCATGCCGCGGCGCATCGAGACCGGGCTTGAAAAAGCGGGCGTCGCGACGCTGCACGGCGACGCTCGGTTCACCGGCCCCGACACGATTGAGCTGAACGGGGAAAGCCTGCGCGCGCGGCATTTCCACATCGCCACCGGCGCGCGGCCGATGACGCTGAACATCCCCGGCGAAGAGCTGTTGATCACCAGCACCGACTTCCTCGACCTGCCGGAGCGGCCGGACCGGGTCGTCTTTGTCGGCGGCGGATTCATCGCCATGGAATTCGCCCATATCGCGAAACGGGCCGGTGCGAGCGAGGTCACGGTCTTGGAGATGATGGAGCGGCCGCTCGGCAATTTCGATCCCGATCTTGTCACAATGCTGGTCGAGGCCACCGCCGAACTCGGAGTCGCTCTGCGGACCGAAGCGAAAGTGTTGAAGGTCGAGAAACAGGGCGGCGAACTCGCCGTCTCGGTCGAGACGCCGGGCGGCATCAAGGTGGTTACCTGCGATACCGTGGTCCACGCCACCGGGCGTGTGCCCAATATCGACGGACTGAACCTCGCCGCCGCCGGGGTGGAGCATGGACCGCGTGGCATCAAGGTCAACGCCTCGATGCGCACCACCAATCCAAACATATTCGCCGCCGGAGACTGCGCCGACAGCGGCCCCAACCTGACCCCGGTTTCAGCCTACGAAGGCCGGATCGCCGCCAAGAACCTGCTGGCCGGCCACGACGAGCGCAGCGTGTCCTACCCGCCGATCCCGAGCGTCGTCTTCACCCTTCCCATGGTTGCGACGGTCGGACTGTCGGAGACGGCTGCGCGGGAGAAGGGACTAAAGTTCGACACCCACTTCGAGAAGACACAGGGCTGGTATTCTTCGCTGCGGGTCGGGGCGAAATGGACGGGCTACAAGATTCTTGTCGAACGGGAGACCGGCCGAATCCTTGGCGCGCATCTGATGGGGCCGGGGGCCGAGGAACAGATCAACCTGTTTGCCATGGCGATGGGGGCAGGCCTGACCGCCAACCAGATCAAGGCAGTGATCTTCGCGTATCCGAGCTACGCCTCAGACATCGGCTCAATGGTGTGACACATGCCTTTTGGGGCATCGCCACAGTCGCGGCCCCCATGAATATAGAAGGAATGCGACAGTGGACAATCAAGTGGACGCCCGTGACTGCTGCACTACCGGCGGGTTCGAAGGCCGAGCTTTCGACATCGCCGTGATCGGCGCCGGATCGGCCGGCTTTTCCGCCGCGATCACCGCCGCCGAGCAGGGTGCCAGCGTCGCACTGATTGGCCACGGCACCATCGGCGGCACCTGCGTGAACGTCGGCTGCGTTCCGTCGAAGACGATGATCCGTGCAGCCGAAGCCCTTCACGGCGCCGGCGCCGCAAGCCGTTTTCCGGGTCTCGCCGGAGAGGCTCGCGTCACTGACTGGCGCCAGCTGATCGCGGCCAAGGATAATCTCGTCGCCACGCTTCGGCAGAAGAAATATATCGACCTTCTGCCCGAGTATGACGGCGTCACCTATCTAGAAGGCGCGGCCCGTCTGGATCGGAATGGCGTCGCCGTGGATGACCGGGTCATTGCCGCCCGAAAGATCATCATCGCGACCGGCTCCGCGCCCGCCGTGCCGGATATTCCAGGGCTGGCCGACGTGCCTTGGCTGACGAGCACGACTGCACTGGAGCTCACCGAGCACCCACGCTCGCTTCTGGTCATCGGCGGCGGCTATATCGGCTGCGAGCTCGCCCAGATGTTTGCACGCACCGGGACCAACGTAACTCTCGTCACCCGCTCCCGGCTGCTTCCGGAGGCGGAGCCGGAAATCGCCGAAGCGCTGACCCGCTATCTGGCCGATGAAGGCGTCACGGTTCGCACGGGCCTGGCCTATTCCCGGATCGAACGCCGCGAGGGCCAGGTCGCGCTCACCATCGAGGTGGACGGCAAAGCGGAAACGCTGATCGCCGAACAGGTACTGGCGACGACAGGCCGCACGCCCAACACGGCCGGCCTTGGCCTCGGTGCAGCGGGCGTCAAGGTGGCGACGAATGGTGGAGTCGTCGTCGACGAGCGCATGCGTACATCGAAATCCGGCATTTACGCCGCTGGTGACGTGACCGGGCGTGACCAGTTCGTCTACATGGCGGCCTATGGTGCGAAGCTCGCCGCGCTTAACGCTCTCAACGGCGACAGCCTCGCCTATGACAATGCAACGATGCCATGGGTCGTCTTCACGGATCCGCAGGTTGCTGGCGTCGGCCTGACCGAGGCCCAGGCCAAGGCGCGAGGCTTTGCGACGAAAGCATCAGTAGTGCCGCTCGACCAGGTACCGCGGTCGCTCGCGGCCCGCGACACGCGGGGATTGATCAAGCTTATCGCCGATAAGCAATCCGATCGTCTGCTGGGCGCGCAGATCCTCGCGCCCGAGGGAGCTGACAGCATCCAGACGATGGTGCTAGCGCTGAAGTTCGGGATGACCACCAAGGAATTGGGCGAGACAATCTTTCCCTATTTGACGACCGTCGAGGGGCTGAAGCTTGCGGCACAAGGATTCGGCAAGGACGTGTCCAAGCTATCCTGCTGCGCCGGCTAACAGTCGATTACGATGATTGGGCCACGACGGTTGCCGCATTGCCAAGGGTCGCCGCAAACGCGCGCTATCCATCTATCTCAGACGCTTACAAGCGAATTCGCATTCTGGGAAGCTCGGCAGCACTCGCCGAGGTCCGGAATGGCCGCACAGCTGCCTCCGTGTAGGTGATGCGAACTCCCGTACCGCCGATGACCGCCTGGCCTACTACGCTGGCGTGCTTGCAGCGGACCTTTAGTGGAATACGGCGGCACACGGCGGTATTTGGCGCCCCGCGCAGGATAAACATAACGAATATGTGTCGCCGTTCGCGCTACTATAGAACCGCCGCTGGTTGCCGGTTGCCGACGCTCGCCGAACTGCGGCGCCGCTGATGCTGCGAAGGCGCTGATTGGCCAAATTATCAGGTTGCAGATCATCGGTGCGGCGCGCCAACTGGCGCTGTCGGAGGCCGAACTTAAGAAGCTGCTACCCACTCTGAATGATGCATGTGGCCGCTGTTGCCTTCTCCCCGGTTGACGGCTGCGCGTTGAAGCGAAGCTGCCAATGCGACAAATAGGCGAAATTCGGGTTCACCGCCTTGGCCCGCACGCCTGGGAGGGGGGTGCCAAGGCTGGTTTCCAAAACCTACCCAACAACCGCGGCGGTTGCTTCCTTTGTCTCTTCGGAGACCTTGCGGACGAGATCCCCCGTCTCCCTTTTATCGACATGAAGGGCGATATCTGCTTGCGAAACGATGCCACAGCACTTGCCCTGATCGTCCACCACGGGGAGGCGGCGAATTTGATTATCCTCCATCTTCTTGCAGCACTCGTCGATGCTCGCGTCCGGGCTGACAGTCACGAGTGAAGAAGACATCACCTCCTCGACGGGCGTATCCGCGGATTTGCCTTGCGCAACGCAGCGGCATGCGATGTCGCGGTCGGTCACGACGCCGACTAGCTGCCCGGACTGATCGACAACGGGAATCTCACCGCAATCGTTGTCGACCATCAGGACGGCGGCGTCCTTGACGCTGTCAGCAGGGCTGCAGCAAGCAGGCTCGGGCGTCATTACATCGCGGGCTTCCATGGTTCATCTCCTTGTGTGTCGCGGCGCGAAATGCGCTCGATTGAGAAACGGCAGCATGGGGTCGCCGTTCCGTTTGCCGCCGCAGTCGGTGGCCGCAACGGGCTGGTCTGTGTCGCGGCCTCCGCTGGCGGGGCGGAACATGGACCGACCGACATAGTTCCCCTTTAAGCGCGACCTCACGAATTCCTGCAACTCTAGGATTTTGCCGATCCGAGTTCATTCCTCGATCAAGCAAACAAGGAGGTCGAGACCGTTCGTGAACTGGCCCCTACGCGCGGGAAATGCAGGAAAGAACCGAGTGATGAAAGCATCCGATCTCCTAGCCGCCGCCTTGGAAGCCGAAGGGGTCGAATACATTTTCGCCGTACCCGGTGAGGAGAACCTGGACCTTCTCGAATCGCTTCGGACATCTTCGATCAGGTTGATCGTCACACGTCACGAACAGGGAGCGGGGTTCATGGCCGCCACCTACGGTCGTCTCACCGGAAAGGCGGGTGTCTGCCTGGCAACTCTGGGTCCGGGGGCGACCAACCTGACGACGCCAGCCGCCTACGCGGCGCTTGGCGCGTTTCCGCTTGTGATCATTACGGGCCAGAAACCCATCAAGGCTTCGAAGCAGGCCCAGTTCCAGATCGTCGATGTCGTTTCGCTTTTTACCCCCTTGTGCAAAATGGCGAAGCAGATCGTGAATGGAGATCGCATCCCTTCTCTGGTTCGCGAAGCTTTCCGGAGGGCGCAGGAGGAGCGGCCCGGCGCGGTACTGCTGGAGTTGCCCGAAGACATTGCGCACGAGGAAACGTCAGAACCTGTCATCGCGCCCCATCCCCGCCAATATGCGGTAGCAGGAGACGCGGCCATCGACGAAGCGGCCGAGCGTATCCTGGCTGCCGAGCGTCCGCTGCTCTTGATCGGTGCCGGGGCGAACCGGCGCACCGCTTGCCGCGCGCTGCGCCAATTCGCCGAAGAGACCCGATTTCCGTTCTTCACCACGCAGATGGGAAAAGGAGTGTTGGATGAAGGGAGCAGTCTGTATCTCGGTACCGCGGCGCTTTCATCGAGCGACTACGTCCACCGCGCCATCGAGCGCGCCGATCTGATCGTCAATATCGGCCACGACGTGGTCGAGAAACCGCCCTTCTTCATGGAGCCCGATGGACGCACGGTCATTCATGTCAACTACAAGGCGGCGGAGGTCGATCAGGTGTACTTCCCGCAGCTGGAGGTCATCGGCGATATTGCTGGTTCGGTCGAACGACTGGGCGAACGACTCCAAGGGAAGCGGGCAAGCGATCCGACAGCTTACGCCAATGTTCACGAAGACATCGCCGCGCATATCCGCCGCTCAAGCGACGATAACCGCTTCCCCATGGTGCCACAGCGCGTCGTCGCGGATGTGCGTCAGGTCTTGGCCCGCGACGACATCGTCGCGCTCGACAACGGCATCTACAAAATCTGGTTCGCCCGCAACTATATCGCCCACGAACCGAACACCATTCTGCTCGACAACGCGCTGGCGACGATGGGAGCAGGGTTGCCTTCGGCGATGATGGCGGCGATGCTGTCGCCAGGCCGGCGGGTTTTGGCCGTGTGCGGTGATGGCGGGTTCATGATGAATTCGCAGGAAATGGAGACGGCAGTCAGGCTGGGTCTCGATCTTGTAGTGCTGGTGCTGAACGATTCCGCCTATGGCATGATCCGGTGGAAACAGGAGCAGCTCGGGTTTCCCGATTACGGCCTGACCTTCGCGAACCCGGATTTCGTTACCTACGCGCAGAGCTATGGAGCAACTGGACACCGCATCGCCAGCAGTGAGGCGCTAGCTCCCACGTTGAATGCAGCCTTCGAGAGCGGCGGCGTCCACCTCGTTGACCTGCCGGTCGACTACTCGGAAAACCGGAAGGTTCTAATCGATGAGCTAGGCGCCATGGGCGGTCTGCAATGACCTGGAAGGTCCTCAACCCCTTCGACCAGGAGCCCATCGGCAGCGTGGAACTGGTCCACTGGCCGCAGATCGATCGCTGGCTCGATGAAGCGAGCGCTCTTCATGCCGACGGGTCAGCGTGGCTTCCCACGGACAAGCGAATTGCCATTCTGCAGCGCGCAAGCCTGCTGATGCGCGAGCGCGCCGAGGCTCTGGCTCAGCAGATCGCGCGCGAAGGCGGCAAACCCATCGTCGACGCGCGGGTCGAAACCAGCCGCGCGATTCAAAGCGTCGAATTGTGCGTCCACGAACTCTTCGCCAGCGGGGGCCGGGAAATTCCGATGGACCTGAGCGAGGCGGGAGAAGGGCGAAGAGCCTATACCTTCCGCGAGCCGATCGGACCGGTCGTGGCGATATCGGCTTTCAACCATCCGCTTAACCTGATCGTCCATCAGGTGGGTCCGGCTGTGGCGACAGGGTGCCCGGTCTTGGTGAAACCGGCCAAGGACACTCCCTTCTCCTGCAAAAGCTTCGTCGAAATTCTGCTGGAGGCAGGATTGGCGGAAAATTGGTGCCGCTTCGCGCCGTGCACCGATGAGGTTGCCCAGCGGATGGTCACCGATCCGCGAACGGCGTTCTTCTCCTTCATCGGATCGGCCAAAGTAGGGTGGATGCTCCGGTCGAAGCTGGCGCCGGGCACGCGCGTTGCGCTCGAACATGGGGGCGCGGCTCCAGTCATAGTCGACGAGCAGGTCCCCCCCCAGAGGGTGATTCCGCGTCTGCTGACCGGCGGGTTCTATCATTCGGGACAGGTGTGCGTCTCGGTGCAGCGGGTGTTCGTGCCGCGGGCAGAATTGGCTGACTTCGCCGCCGAGCTCGGAGCCGGGGCGGAGGCGCTGGTCGTGGGGGATCCGATCAAAGACGAAACTCAGTGCGGCCCTCTCATCCGCCCCGCCGAGGTTGACCGGGTCGAAGCGTGGGTCGATGCCGCAGTAGAGGGCGGCGCCGGGCTAGCCGCAGGTGGCAACCGCATCGGCGCAACTCTCTACCGGCCGACCGTCCTGGTCGATCCACCGCGCGACGCGATGGTGTCTCGGGAGGAGGTATTCGGGCCCGTAGTGTGCGTCTACGGGTACGACAAACTCGACGCCGCAATCGCCCAAGCGAACGAGCTACCTTATGCATTTCAAGCGGCTGTTTTCACCGAGCGCACGCATATTGCGGACCGATGTATCGAAGCGCTGGCTGCCTCAAGCGTACTCGTCAACGATCACACAGCATTTCGCGTCGACTGGATGCCATTCGCTGGTCGTCGACAATCGGGACTGGGGACCGGCGGCATCGGCTATACGATGGCCGACATGAGCCAAGAGAAAATGGTGGTTATGACTAGACCGCCGCGTTCCGGTCGACCGCATTGGGTTCGGCCAGTTCTCGGAAGGAGCGGAATTCCGACGTTGCGCTCAAACCGCTGAGGTCGCGCTGAACGTCTCTATATTGCCGCGACTTGCGCTCGCACCTCGTCTACGGGCGCGCCACGGTCGATGCGGGCGCGCATCTTGGCCATGTCCCCTTCGATCCGCCTCATCAGGGAAGCGTCACGCGCCGTCAGAACGGCTTAACAGGCTAGAGCCGGCGCTTAGAGCGTCGGCTACCGACCTGCGCCGCACTGCGCCGCCGCTGATCCGGACAGACGTCATTCGCGTCGCGCAGGAGATGCGGCAGTCATGTCGGTGATCTAGGCGGGACGACAGTAAGTGCAAAGTTCCCAATAATGCCCCCTCCCCGAAACGCCGAGGTCGCCGACGCGTTGATCAACGCGCACTGACAAGGCCGACCTGCCGATGCCCCAAATCCCGCGGACCAGAAGCTTCGACAGCACGCTCGCTCTGCTGCGGGAAGGCTATGATTTCATCTCGAACCGCTGCGCACGTTACGGCTCCGACGCATTTGACACGCGGCTGATGCTCCGGCGCGTCACCTGCGTTCTGGGCGAAGACGCCGCCCGCATGTTCTACGAGCCGGGCCGCTTCACCAGGCGCGGTGCGATCCCGCAGCCGACCTTGCGGTTGCTTCAGGATGTGGGCAGCGTCGCCACTCTCGACGGCGAGGAGCACCGCCACCGCAAGGCGATGTTCCTGTCGCTGATAACGCCGGCCTCGGTTCGGCGACTCGGCGACATGTTCGCCGATGAGTGGCAGAGCCGCCTCCCCGCATGGGAGGCGAAGAGGCGCATCGTACTGTTCCGTGAGATCCAGCCGATCCTGTGCAGCGCGGTGGCGCGATGGGCCGGGGCACCGCTGCGCGGCAAGGCGCTCAAGACGCGAACCCGCGAGTTGGCGGCGATGGTCGACGGGGCCGGTTCGGTCGGTCCGCGGCAATGGCGTGGGGCCTGGCTGCGCAGGCGAACCGAGCGCTGGGCGCGGCGCGTCATCACCGATATCCGGAACGGCTCGCGGGTTGTTCCCGAGGAGAGTCCTGCCGCGGTGATCGCGCGGCACAGGGATCTTTCCGGCCATCCGCTGAGCGCCAGCGACGCCGCCGTCGAATTGATCAACCTGCTTCGGCCGACGTTCGCGGTCGACCGGTTCATCGTCTTCGCGGGCCTGGCGCTGGTCGAGCAGCCGCACGCGCGCGCGTTCGTCACCGGCGGCGGCGATCCGGAACTCGAAGCCTTTGCCCAGGAAGTCCGCCGCTACTATCCGTTCTTTCCCGTCGTCGGCGGGCGGGCGCTCGAGTCGTTCGGGTGGCGGGGTCACGGGTTCCGCAAGGGGGACTGGGTCCTGCTGGACCTCTATGGCACCAATCACGACGAGCGCAGCTGGAATAAACGGGACAGCTTCCGGCCGGAGCGTTTCCTCGAATGGGACGATAATCCCCACAGCTTCATTCCGCAGGGTGGCGGAGACGTGCGCTCCAACCACCGTTGCCCCGGCGAGCCGATCACGGTGGAGATCATGAAACGGGCGATCGACATGCTCGCGAACCGGCTGGACTACGACGTGCCGCCGCAAGACCTGTCCGTCAGCCGGTCGAGGATGCCCGCAATTCCGCAGAGCCGCCTGGTCATTACCAACGTGCGGCCGCGCAACTGAGTCGTTAAAGCGCCGCCAGGTGCGTTTGACGCGCGCGCCGACGGCCTGAACAGTTCGAAACAGGAACAGCGATGAACAGGGACTTGGGCGCACCAGACGCGCAAACGCAATCGGAGCAACGGGCGATCTTTCGCAGGTTCCTGTTCTGGCTCGCGGTCGCCATCGCGGCCACCGTGCCGGCGTTGGCACTGCGGTATACCGGCGCGCGGCCCGACCCTGTAATCGATGCCGCGATCTTCGGAGTGGCGATTCTCGCCGCCGGATTCATGCTCTCCTGGGGAGCGGAATCGGCCGAAGGGCAGATTTCCTCGGGGCTCATTCTCGCGGCCGTGGCTTTGATCACGGTTCTCCCGGAATATGCGGTCGATCTCTATTATGCTTGGCGCGCGGGCCAGGACCCGGGATCCAACTACGTCCATTACGCCGCCGCGAACATGACCGGGGCCAACCGGCTGCTCGTCGGGATCGGCTGGCCGCTCCTAGGGCGTAGACTCATTAGCGGCGATCCATAGGCGTGTGCAGAAGAGCTTGATGGCAGCG
>MKWI01000004.1:15838-33013 GCA_001899715.1 Sphingobium sp. 66-54 | reverse complement strand
TCACCGCTCCTCACAAAGAGCGGCTATCAGCACCCCGCAGCAGCTCCCCGCAAGGCGGCCTTCAGGACACGGTTACAACCGATTTACGAAATGAAGGGCAGGTTAGGTCAATTGGTTCCCCTTAACCTGCCGTTCCGGATCGTCGAACCTTTCCGCCGAAGAGCAGACCGGCACCATGGGCTCAATACCAGACGTGCGGTTTCATGGTGGGCAACAGGTTGCGTTTGTGCGGCTCGCGCTTGCGTGCGTCGAGGTGCGCCGAGACCGCAATTTTCGAGAGATCCCTTTGAGCACATTCATTCGGGCATGAACCCGAACGGCCGCGTCGTCCGTTGGGTGGAGCGCTGTCATGACCCCGACCAAATTGCTTATCGGTCAGATCATCATCGTTTTCGCGATCATGATCGCAGGCCTCTGGGCCGCGACCCAGTGGGCGGCCGCGATGCTGGCCTACCAGCCGCAATTGGGAGCGCCCTGGTTTCTCCTGTTTGAGGCGCCGGTCTACCGCCCATGGCAGCTCTTCGCCTGGTGGTATCATTATGATGCCTATGCACCCCAGGTCTTCGACAAAGCCGGAATGTTGGCAGGTGTAAGCGGTTTCCTCGGCTGTGCGGCCGCGATCTTCGGATCGTTATGGCGTGCGCGTCAGCAGCGACATGTCACGACCTATGGGTCGGCGCGCTGGGCCGATCCCCGCGAGATCGACGGTGCCGGCTTGTTTGGGGATGCCGGTGTCTTCCTCGGTCGGCAGCATGCGCGCTATCTGCGCCACAATGGCCCCGAGCATGTCATGGCCTTCGCGCCGACCCGTTCGGGCAAAGGGGTGGGGCTCGTCGTCCCGACTCTGCTCAGCTGGACCGGCTCGGCCGTCATCCACGATATCAAGGGCGAGAACTGGCAGCTGACCGCCGGTTGGCGCTCACGTTTCAGCAACGCGCTGTTGTTCAATCCCACCGATGTCCGCTCGGCGCATTACAACCCGCTGCTGGAGGTTCGTCGCGGTGAGGATGAGGTCCGCGACGTTCAGAACATTGCCGATATCCTGGTCGACCCTGAAGGCGCGCTCGAGCGGCGCAACCATTGGGAGAAGACCAGCCACGCGCTGCTGGTCGGTGCGATCCTTCATGTCCTCTACGCCGAGGAGGAGAAGACATTGGCGCGGGTCGCGACCTTCCTGTCCGATCCGCAGCGCTCCTTCACCGCCACGCTGCGCCGGATGATGACCACCAATCATATCGGCACGAAGGATGCGCCGCAGGTGCATCCGGTGGTTGCCTCGGCCGCCCGCGAGCTGCTCAACAAGTCTGAGAATGAGCGCTCGGGCGTGCTCTCGACCGCCATGTCCTTTCTGGGGCTCTACCGCGACCCCACCGTCGCCGAGGTCACATCGCGCTGCGACTGGCGTATTGCCGATCTGGTCGACGCCAAGCAACCCGTCTCGCTCTATCTCGTCATTCCGCCCTCTGACATCAGCCGGACCAAGCCGCTGGTGCGCCTGGTGCTCAACCAGATCGGCCGCCGGCTGACCGAGAAGCTCGATGGCGAGGCGGGAAGGGGCCGTAGGCATCAACTCCTCATGATGCTCGACGAGTTCCCGGCGCTGGGGCGCCTCGACTTTTTCGAGACAGCGCTCGCCTTCATGGCCGGCTACGGCATTCGTGCCTTTCTGATCGCGCAGAGCCTCAACCAGATCGATCGCGCCTATGGCGAGCACAATGCGATCCTCGATAATTGTCATGTCCGCATTGCCTTTGCGACCAATGACGAACGCACCGCGCGACGAATTTCCGATGCGCTGGGCACCGCGACCGAGCAGCGCTCGATGCGCAACTATGCAGGCCATCGGCTAGCGCCCTGGCTCGCCCATGTCATGGTCAGCCGGCAGGAAACCGCCCGCCCGCTGCTGACCCCGGGCGAGGTGATGCAGTTGCCGCCGGCAGATGAACTGGTGCTCGTCTCGGGCATGGCGCCCATCAAGGCGCAGAAGCTGCGCTATTATGAGGATCACAACTTCCGCGGCCGCGTAGTCGCGCCGCCAGTGCTCGCCGAGGGCCCCTATGCCGATCGGCCCGCGCCGCGCTCCAACGACTGGGGAAGCTTCGTCCGCAAGCCCGACGCGCGTCTCGATACGCGCGATGACGGAACGGAGGCCGAGGGCACGGATGGCGGTCTCCAGCAGGAGCGTCACCCGGGCCTTGGCGAAGACAAGGGCGCACAGCCGACGGAGGTTGATCCGGATAGCGTTGTTGTCGAGCAGGAGGACGGTGATATCGCCGCGGACCAGCGGGCGATGGATCATGCACGCGGCCTGACTGCCGTTGCCCGTGGCTATGGCATCAACGAGAGCAGTGGGCGCGACCTGCTGCCCGGGTTCTGAGCCATGAAGGTCCGGCACAACCTCTATATTGACCAGGCGGTCAGCGATGCGCTGGACGGGCTTGCGGCTAGGCCCGGCGCGACCAAAAGCGGGATCGTCAACGATGCCCTGCGCGCCTATCTCGCGCGGCGCGGCAGCAGGGAACTGGACGACCTGTTCAAGACCCGGCTCGACCGCATGTCGCGCGACATTGGCCGGCTTGCCCGTGATACCGACGTGCTCCTCGAGAGCCTGTCCCTGTTCGTCCGCTACCAGCTGACCGTCACCGCCCCGCTGCCGGAGGCGGACAGCGCGGCGCGCGCAGTGGGGCGCGAGCGCTTTGAGGCCTTCGTCGCCCAGGTCGGTCGGCAGCTTGCGGGTGGCAAGCGGTCAATCGGGCGTGATGGCGACACGGAGCAGCCGTCATGACCGACACACTGTCCGCGCAGCGCCGTCGGCGCATGCTCATCACCGCGTTTGGCCCCATCGTGGCCGCCGCCCTGCGCGATGATCTGGTCATCGAGATCATGGCCAATCCCGACGGGGCGCTGCGGCTCGACCGGCTCGGCGAGGGTAGGGTGGAGACCGGTACGCGGCTCGACCCGACCCAGGTCGAGCGGATCATCCGGCTGGTCGCCAGCCATGCGCGCACCGAGGTTCATGCTGCCTCACCCATCGTCTCGGCCGAACTGCCACCACATGGCGAGGGCGCGGGCGAGCGGTTCGAAGGGATCTTGCCGCCGGTGGCCACCGCCCCCTGCTTCTCGATCCGCAAGCCTGCTGCCAGAATCTACACGCTCGCGGACTATGTGCGCGATGGTATCCTGGCGGCCGAAGCTGCGCAGCTTCTCGCGCGCGCTGTGGTCGACCGGAAGACTATTCTCGTGGCCGGCGGCACCTCGTCGGGCAAGACCACGCTTGCCAATGCGCTGCTCGCTGAACTGGCGCATCTCGATGAGCGGGTCATCCTGATCGAAGACACGCGCGAGTTGCAATGCGCTGCCAGCGATGTGGTGGCGCTGCGGACGCGCGCCGGCAGCGTATCAATGGCCGATCTGGTCCGCTCGACGCTGCGCTTGCGGCCAGACCGGATCATCGTTGGCGAGGTGCGTGGGCCTGAAGCGCTCGACATGCTCAAGGCCTGGAACACGGGGCATCCCGGCGGGATCGCCACCGTTCATGCCAATAGTGCGCGCGCGGCGCTCTATCGCCTCGAACAGCTCGTGCAGGAGAGCGTGGTCACCGTGCCGCAGCGCCTGATTGCCGAGGCGATCGACATGATCGTGTTCATCGCCGGGCGCGGTCTCGCCCGCCGCATTGAGACCATCGCGCGCGTCGCCGGTCTCGATCCGGATGGCGGTTACGCCGTCTTCGACCTGACGCCCGATCCCACAAGCCAGCCCCAAGGAGACTGACAATGTCTGCACTGCGCCTATCCGCTCGCCGCCGCTCGTTCCTCATGGCCACCGCGCTCGGTCTCACGCTGGCCTTGGCGACCACCGCGCAGGCGGCCGGATCGGGCATGCCCTGGGAGGAACCGCTTCAGCAGGTGCTGGAATCGGTGCAGGGGCCGGTCGCCAAGATCGTTGCGGTGATCATCATCATCGTGACCGGCCTGACGCTGGCGTTCGGCGAGACCGCCGGCGGCTTCCGGCGTCTGATCCAGATCATCTTCGGTCTGTCCATCGCTTTTGCCGCATCAAGCTTTTTCCTCAGCTTCTTCAGCTTTGGCGGCGGAGCGCTGATCGGATGACCGCGGCAGACCATCCCATCGACAACGGTCATGTTGCCGGGTTCGAAGCGCCGCTGCATCGCGCGCTCGCCGAGCCGATCCTGCTGGGCGGAGCCCCGCGCGCGATCGCCATCCTCAACGGCACGCTCGCCGCCGCGCTGGGGCTCGGGCTCCAGCAATGGATCGCAGGGCTCATCGTCTGGGCTGTCGGGCACACGCTGGCGGTATTTGCCGCGCGGCGCGACCCCGCCTTCGCGCCCGTGCTGGTCCGCCACCTTCGGCATAAGGGGCATTTCACATGCTGAACCTGCGCGAATATCGCAATCGTGCCGATCGGCTGGCGGATCATCTGCCGTGGGCGGCGCTGGTGGCGCCGGGCGTGGTGCTCAACAAGGATGGCAGCTTCCTGCGTGTCGCGCGGTTCCGCGGCCCCGACCTTGAGTCGGCGACCGAAGCCGAACTGGTCTCGGCCTGCGCGCGGGCGAACAATGTGCTGCGCCGATTGGGCTTGGGCTGGGCGCTGCATATCGAGGCGCAGCGCCGCGAAGCCCTGAACTATCCCGACAGCGATTTCCCCGACGCCGCCTCCTGGCTGGTCGAGGCCGAGCGGCGCGCGGCGTTCGAAAGCGCCGGCCAGCATTATGAGAGCCGCTACCATCTGACCCTCACCTACCTGCCGGCGCCCGACCAGACGGACGCGGCCGGGCGCACATTGGTCGAGCGCGGCGACAAGACGAAAGGGCGCGACTGGCGTCAGGCCTTGACCGCGTTTGTTGCCGAGACCGATCGCGTGTTCGATCTCCTGTCCGGCTTCATGCCGCAGGTGCGCCCGCTCGATGACGCCGAGATGCTGACCTATCTCCACGAGACCATCTCGACGCGTCGCCATGCTATCGCCGTACCCGAGACGCCGATCTATCTCGACGGGCTGCTGGTCGATACGCCGGTCACGGGTGGCCTCGAACCCAGGCTGGGCGATCGGCATTTGCGCACGCTGACCGTGCTTGGCTTTCCAGCCATGAGCCGGCCCGGGATCCTCGACGCGCTCAACCATCTGGATTTTGGCTATCGCTGGGTCACGCGCTTCATCGCCCTCGACAAGACGGATGCGACCAAGGCGCTGACGAGGCTACGGCGGCAATGGTTCAACAAGCGCAAGTCGGTCACGGCGCTGCTACGCGAGGTCATCTACAACCAGCCCGTTCAATTGCTCGACAGCGATGCCGACAACAAGATGGTCGATGCCGACCTGGCCTTGCAGGAACTGGGCGGCGACCATGTCGCCTTTGGCTATCTGACCACCACCATCACTGTATTCGACATCGACCAGGAGCGGGTCGAGCAGAAGGTGCGCGCGGTTGAACGGATCGTCGGTGGTCTTGGTTTTACTTGCATCCTCGAAGGCGTGAACGCGGTGGAGGCCTGGCTCGGCTCGCTGCCAGGGCAAGTCTATGCGAATGTCCGCCAGCCGCTGGTCCATACGCTCAACCTGGCCCATCTGATGCCGCTGTCCTCGGTCTGGGCAGGGCCGGCACGCAACGACCATCTGGATAGTCCGCCGCTCTTCCATGCCCGGACCAGCGGGTCGACACCGTTTCGGCTGAGTACGCATGTCGGCGATGTCGGCCATATGATGATCGTCGGACCGACAGGGGCGGGCAAATCGGTGCTGCTGGCGCTGATCGCCCTGCAGTTCCGGCGCTATTCCGGGGCGCAGGTCTATATGTTCGATAAAGGCTACTCGGCGCGCGCTGCGGTGTTGGCGATGGGCGGCGCGCATCATGCGCTGGGTCTTGGCGGCGAGAGCGCTGAGGATTGCGGCGCGCTGGCGTTCCAGCCCTTGCGCCATATCGACCGCGCCGACGAGCGGGCCTGGGCAGCGGACTGGATCGGGGCGCTGCTGGGCGCTGGCGTCGCGATCACGCCTGAGATCAAGGAGGCGCTCTGGTCGGCGCTCACCAGCCTCGCCAGCGCGCCCGTCGAAGAGCGGACCCTGACGGGGCTGGCGCTGTTGCTGCAATCCGCCCCGCTGCGCGCGGCGCTGGCACCCTATACGCTGGAGGGCCCGTTCGGCCGCCTGCTGGATGCGGCCGAGGACGACCTCGCTATGGCTGATGTTCAGTGTTTCGAGACCGAGGCGCTGATGGGGCAGGGGAGCGTGGTCGCGCCGGTGCTGACCTATTTGTTTCATCGCCTGGAGGAACGGTTCGACGGGCGGCCGACATTGCTGATCCTGGATGAGGCCTGGATCTTTCTCGACCATCCGCTGTTCGCCGCGCGTATCCGCGAATGGCTCAAGGTGCTGCGCAAGAAGAATGTGTCGGTGGTGTTCGCCACCCAGTCGCTCGCCGACATTGCCGACAGCCCGATCGCGCCGGCCATCATCGAGAGCTGCCCGCAGCGGATCCTGCTGCCCAACGACCGCGCGATCGAGCCGCAGTCGCGCGCCGCCTATGAGCGCTTTGGGCTCAACGAGCGCCAGATCGAGCTGATCGCCCGCGCGACGCCCAAGCGGCACTATTATCTGCAATCGGCGCGCGGCAACCGGCTGTTCGAGCTGGGGCTGGGGCCGATCGCCCTGGCGCTGTGCGGGGCCTCGGATTCCGCCGCCCAGAAACGCATGGATGCGATCCTGGCCGAGCATGGCGCGTCCGGATTTGCCGAGCGCTTCCTCGTCGATGCCGGGCTTGGCTGGGCCGCCGATCTCATCGCTGATTTTCCTGGTTCCCGATTTTCCCGTGAAGGAGTCCTGTGATGCGTATCCCTGTGCGCAAATATTGTGTCGCGTCTGCCCTTGGTTTCGGCGCCGTTGGCGCGTTCGTTATGGCGCTCAGCCTGTCGAGCGCCCCGGCTCAGGCCATCATCGTGTTCGATCCGAGCAACTATAGCCAGAATATCCTGACCGCTGCGCGCACGCTCCAGCAGATCAACAACCAGATTCAATCGCTCCAGAACGACGCGCAGATGCTGGTTAATCAGGCCAGGAACCTGACGCGGATCGACTTCCCGCAGTTGCAGGCCATCACGCAGACATTGCAACAGATCGACCAGCTCATGGGACAGGCGCAGGCCATCCGGTTCCAGGTGACGGGGCTCGATCAGCAGTTCGCCCGGCAGTTCCCGGATGACTTCGGCGCGGCGTTGGGCACCAACCAGCGTGTGATCGCCGCGCGTTCCCGGCTCGATGCGACCATGGACGGGTTCCGGCATACGATGACCGTGCAGGCTCAGGTCGTCGAAAATGTGCAGGCGGATGCGCAGGCGCTCTCGGCCATCGTCGCGCGCAGCCAGGGCGCCGACGGGGCGCTGCAGGTCAGCCAGGCGACCAACCAGCTGCTCGCCCTCACCGCCAAGCAGCAGTTCCAGATCCAGACGCTGATGGCAGCGCAATATCGCGCCACCACGGCCGAGGCCGCTCGTCGGCTCCAGGCCGAACAGGAAGCGCGGAACGCGACGAAGAAGTTCCTGGGCAGCGGCACGGCCTACACCCCGAAATGACGAGACCGGTCGCGTCGGCTCGCCCCCCTCTGCCGCCGCGGCCGTAGCCCGCGGGGTCTCGGTTCGGCTCCTCTCGCCGAGGCCCCGCGGCACCACTCCATCAAGGACTATGCCGGTGCACGACCTCAATATCATCGACACGTTCATGGCGGCGTTCATCGCCTATATCGACAGCGGTTTCGGGCTGCTCGGCGGTGATGTCGGGTTTCTGACAAGCGTGCTGATTGGTATCGACATCACGCTGGCCGGCCTGTTCTGGGCGATGGGCGGCGCGGACGACATCATCGGCCGGTTCCTCAAGAAGATCCTCTATGTGGGGGCCTTCGCGCTCATCCTGAACAGCTTCTCGACCCTCGCAGACATCGTCTTCCGGTCCTTTGCCGGCCTTGGCCTGGTTGCCGGTGGCGGCGCGCTGAGCGCGGACGATCTGCTGAAACCCGGCCATCTCGCCGGAATCGGCTTCGAGGCGGCCTGGCCGCTGCTCGATCAGGCATCGCAGATGCTCGGCTTTTCAACCTTCTTCGATAATTTTCTGAGCATCGCGGTGCTGTTGATCGCCTGGCTGATCGTCCTTGCCGCCTTCTTCATCCTGGCGGTCCAGCTTTTCATCACCATCATCGAGTTCAAGCTGACGACCCTTGCCGGCTTCGTGCTCGTGCCATTTGCGCTATGGAACCGGACCAGCTTCTTGGCCGAGCGGGTGATGGGCTCGGTGGTCACCGCCGGCATCAAGGTCATGGTGCTGGCCGTCATTGTCGGCATCGGCTCGGGCTTCTTCGAACAGTTCGTCTCGGCCCTTGCGGGGCAGGAACCCGATATCGGCCAGGCAATGAGCCTCGTACTGGCGAGCCTTGCGCTGTTCGGCCTTGGCATCTTCGGTCCAGGTATCGCCTCCGGCCTGGTCGCCGGCGCGCCGCAGCTCGGCGCTGGCGCAGCGGTCGGTACGGCCGTGGGCGCTGGTGCTGCGCTTGCCATGGGCGGTGGAGCCGCCGTGGCGGCCGCGCGCGGGATGGGGGGCGGGGCTCTGGGTGCCATCCGTGCCGGCACGGCCATGGGCTCGGCGGTATCCACGGCGGCGCAATTGGGGCGCGAGACTGGTGGCTCGGCGCTCGGTGGCATGGCTGCGGCGACCAAAGGCGCGGCCGTGCAGCAGATGCGCGGCGCGCTCGGGCTTGGCGCTGCAGCTGACCGTGGTCGCGCCGCCGCCTGGTCCGCGCTCAATCCAGCCTCGTCGTCACCGTCGTCGGCATCCGCTGGCGCTGGTGATGCTGCCCCAGCCTGGGCTCGCAACCTCCGTAACGACCAGACGACCCGACACCGCCGGCAAATGGCGATTCACACACTCCAGGCCGGCGACCGCGGGGGTGCCTCCGCAACGCCCGATATCAAGGAAAGGGACTGACCCATGCCATTCAAGCGGGCCATACAACGCTATGGGCGAACGCCTCAACCCGAGACCCCCTATCAACGGGCCGGCCAGCTCTGGGATGAACGGATTGGCTCGGCGCGCGTCCAGGCGCACAACTGGCGGCTGATGGCGTTTGGCGGGCTGTTCCTGACGACCGGGCTGTCCGCCGCGCTCATCTGGCAGTCGCTGCAGAGCCGCGTCGTGCCCTATGTGGTTGCGGTGGATCGTCTCGGGCAGCCGCAGGCGATCGCGCCGGCCGATCAGGTCTATCATCCGACCGATCCGCAGATCGCATGGCATCTGTCGCACTTCATCGCCAATGTCCGGGGCAAGTCGCTCGACCCGGTGCTGATGCGGGCAAACTGGCTTGCAGCCTATGATGTCGTGTCCCCGCGCGGGGCGCTGTTCCTAGGCGACTATGCCCGCTCCGCCAATCCGTTCGCCGACATGGGGGAGCGGACCGTGTCGGTGCAGGTGACCAGCGTTGTGCGGGCGTCCGACACCAGCTTTCAGGTCAAATGGACCGAAAGTGCCTTCCAGCGTGGCAGCCTTGTCGGCACGTCGCGCTGGACCGCGATGCTGACCGTGCGGATCCGAACACCGAAGAATGCCGAGACACTGCGCAAGAACCCGCTCGGCCTCTATGTCGATGCCATCGACTGGAGCCGAGAGCTCGATGTGCCCGCGGCCGCGATCGCAGGGGGCAGGCCGTCCGCGGCGCAACCTGCCGCCAATGTGCCGCTCGGCTCGCCACTCGACCCCACGCTTGGCGCGGCCCCCTCATCCGCTTCTCAGCCAGCTCCGGAGACTGTCCCATGATCCGATCACTTCTCCTGTCATCAGCGATGTTGGCTGCGGCCTGTCCGGGCGTTGCCCAATCCGGTGGATTGCCGGCTGCCGTGCCGGATGGTCAGCCGAGCGCGACAGCTGGACCAGCCCCGGCCGAAAAGACACCGTCTGCGGCCACGCTGCGCGTGCGCGCCGCCAACCGCGCCGCGATCCAGGAGCCGCAGACACATGGGTTCCTGAGCGCCATGCAGGTCTATCCCTATCGCGAAGGCGTGCTCTATCGCCTCTATGCTGCACCCGAGCGGGTGACTGACATCGCGCTGCAGCCGGGCGAGGTCCTTGCCTCGGTCGCAGCAGGCGACACGGTGCGCTGGACGGTCGGCGATACGACCAGTGGCACGGGGGAGAGCAAACGTGTTCACATCCTCGTCAAGCCGTTCGCCGCGGGCCTTGGCACCAACCTCATCATCACCACCGACCGGCGTGCCTATCATCTCCAGATGGAGAGCACGGCCGCAACGGCCATGGCGGCGCTGTCCTGGACCTATCCGCAGGACGCGCTGATCGCGCTGCGCCGCGCTGCCGAGCAGGAAAAGGCAGCGACGCCGATCGCAACTAGCCTCGCGGTCGAACAGCTCAACTTTGCCTATGGCATTTCCGGGGATAATCCCGCCTGGCGGCCACTACGCGCGTTTGACGATGGGCGACAGACCTTCATCGAATTCCCGGCGAGCATCGCGGTCGGTGAGGCGCCGCCGCTGTTCGTGATCGGCGCGGATGGCGAGGCCGCGCTCGTCAATTACCGCATGTCAGGGCGCTTCTACGTGGTCGACCGCCTGTTCGGCGCTGCGGAATTACGGCTCGGCGGCAAGCATCAGCAGATCGTGCGGATTGCTCGGGTGGACGAGCGGCGCCAGCGCCGCCGGAGGGGCTCATGAGCGAGGATGTCCCCGAGGAGCCCGTACCGACCAAGGTCGATCCTGAAGCATTCGCATTGCGTGGCAATCCGGGGCGCGTGGTCCGGTTCCGGCGATCGGCGATTATCGGCCTGGCCGGGCTCGGCTCGGTGATGATCGTCGGCGCGGCCTGGATGGCTCTGAAGCCCGCCAGTTTCCGCATGATCGCCAGCCATGAAGAGCCGGCCGATGTCGAAACCAGGGCGACCGCCGATATCCTGGCCAATGCGCCCAAAAGCTATGGTGATGTCCCGCAACTCGGAGTCCCGCTGCCCGGCGATCTTGGGCGGCCGATCCTCGCGCATCAACGCGCGGTCGGTGCAGCGGCACCACCAGCAACGCCGGATCAGGTCGCGCAAGCCGCTGAGGCCGAACGCCAACGCCTTGTCACCGAGCGCAAGGCGGCCCGAGAATCCGGTATCATGATGCAGATCGAGGGCGGTTCGACATCGGGGGTAGGGGCTCCCCAGGTCATCGCGACCCCCGGCATCATCTCGATCCCGAACGAAGCGAACCGCATGGCGTTCGATCCCGATCGCGATCCGGGTGCCCAGCAACATAAGGCAGACTTTGTCGCAGGCGGAGACCAGGGTGCTGATCTCAATTCACATGGGCTGGTCGCGCCGGCATCGCCCTGGACGCTGAGTGCCGGCAGCATCATCGCGGCCAGCTTGATCACCGGGCTCAACTCGGATTTGCCGGGCCTGGTGACCGCGCAGGTGACCGAAAATGTCTGGGACAGCATTACTGGGCGAACCCTGCTGATCCCGCAGGGTTCGCGCCTGATCGGCCGTTATGACAGCGTCGTGGCGTTCGGTCAGAAACGCGCGCTGGTGGTCTGGTCGCGGATCATACTGCCAGATGGCTCGTCGGTGCGAATCGACAATGCGTCGGCTACTGACACGGCCGGCTATGCCGGCCTCGCCGACAAGGTCGATGGCCATAGCTGGCAGTTGCTGAAAGGCGTGGCCCTGTCGACCCTGCTCGGGGTGGGCACGGAGCTGAGTTTCGGCAGCAGCGAGAGCGACCTGGTTCGCGCGATCCGGCAATCAGCCCAGCAGAGCGGCACACGCGCCGGTGACCAGCTGGTCCTGAAGAGCCTCAACGTTCAGCCGACCATCCGTGTGCGGCCGGGCTGGCCGCTGCGGATCGTGGTTCACAAGGATCTGGTACTCCAGCCCTGGCAGGAAACGAGGAGGTAGCAATGGCGGACCTGAGACTGGCGAAACTGCCGGATCGCACGCCGGTTAAAGTAACGATCAGCATCTCGCCGGAGCTCAAGCGAAACCTGGACGATTACGCGGCAGCTTATGAGGCACTTTATGGTCAGGGCGAAGCGGTCACGGATCTGATCCCCTATATGTTGGTCGCATTTCTCGAGAGTGACAGGGGCTTCGCGCGAGAGCGCGATGCACGGCTGCGGGGGCAGAAATGATCGAAAGGGCGTGGGAGAAACAGATCGAGCCACTCACGGTCCGCATCTCGACCGCGGTCCGGATAACCGGGCTCAGCCGCTCCCGTATCTACGAGCTGATCCAGTCGGGCGATCTTGAAACGGTCAAGGTCGGACGTGCGACCCTGATCCAATATCGAAGCTTGAAAGGCCTTACGCAAATTGAACGCCAATAAGATTTTTGCATTTCATCGAGGAACAGCGGCAGTTTGAGAAGTTGCCTTTAGGTCTGATTGAGGCGGGCTAATAGAGGTTTCCTAAGGCGGCGGTTTGATGAAACTTTATAATAATCTCATTTAATCCGGTATGACCGGACCCAATCGCAATCGCCTAAAGTACGTCCTTGATCAGGTTCCGTCCGGGTTTCTGGTCGATGTGCGCTGGTTCACCGACAGCGACGTCGCAAAAAGCTCGGCATCCGACTATCATCGCGACGGCTCGAACGCGTGGAGCGGGGTCTATCTCTACGGCGAGGTCCCCGCCCGGCGATCCTACAGGGCATAAAAGGAATTATACCCTGTAGGGTAAAATCGGCTTACCGTCTGGGTCGGCCCCGCGGACGGCCAGCCCGTGGCTTCTTCACCTCTGATTTGCCGGAACCGACCTTCGGAGATCTTGGCGCGGCGGCAACTTCACGCAAACCGTCCAAATAATCCGACCAGTGCTGCATCATCGCGACACGTTCGTCCCAATATTCGCCGCGCGCGTAGGCACGGCGAACCGCTGAGGTGTCCTGATGGGCAAGCTGCCGCTCGATCGCATCCGGATTCCACTGACCCATTTCGTTGAGCAGCGTTGCTGCCATCGCTCGGAAGCCGTGCGCGGTCATTTCACCAGTCTCAAATCCGAGTCGGCGCAACGCTTGGTTCACGCCGTTCTCGGACATGGGCCGCCTCGGGCTTCCCATGCACGGGAACAGATATTGACGGTGACCGGTGATGTCGCGCAGTTCCTCGATCATGGCGAGCACCTGCCGGGATAGCGGTACCCGGTGCGGCCGACGCATCTTCATCTTCTCGATGGGTATCGACCAGATCGCCTTGTCGACATCGATCTCGGTCCATTCGGCTTGGCGAAGTTCCCCCGGGCGGACGAACAGGTGCGGTGACAGCCGTAGCGCCATCCGCGTAACGGCCTGCCCGGTATAGCCGTCCATGGTCTTCAACAGGACGCCGACCTCCTGGGGATCAATGATTGCCGCATGGTGGGCTGCCTTGGGGGTGGTCAATGCACCGCGCAGGTCGGCCGCCACATCGCGATCGCAGCGCGCCGTCGCGATGCCGTAGCGAAAGACACGGCTCAGCACGCTTCGCATGCGGCGCGCGCTCTCATAGCGACCGTTTGTCTCCACCTTGCGCAGGACCGCCAGCGCCTCGTGCGCGGTGATGCCATCAATCGGATGCGATCCGATCAGCGGATAGGCCATGTTCAGAAGCCAACGGATTTTGTCGAGCGTGATGGCAGCTCGGCCCTCACGCTCGCACTTGGCGATCCATTCCTGCGCCACTTCCTTGAATGTGATTGCCGAGGCGAATTTTGCCGTGACCTTCGCGCGCTTCTTTTCCAGGACCGGGTCTAGGCCAGCGGCGAGTGCCTTCCTTGCATCGTCGCGACGAAGACGGGCATCGGCTAGGCTGATGTCTGGCCAAGGGCCGATATGCAGGGTCTTCTGTTTGCCACAATAGCGGAAGCTCATTCGCCAAAGCTTTGAACCATTGGGTCGGATCGCAAGGTGCAGGCCTTGGGAGTCAGAGAGGTTATACGGCTTGGCCGCCGGCTTGGCAGAGGAGATCTGGATATGTGTCAGCATCGTGTTCATCCCAGCTAGGCCGGGCCGAAACAGGACCAACAAAAACACCAACAAAATGTTGGTCTTTTGCTGAATTCCGGTGGATCAGCCCGGACGGTTGTCGGGCGATTTTCTGTCGAAAAATGCTGTAAAACCAGCCTCTTGCTGGACCTCCCCGGACGCTGCCGGGGAGAACAAATGGTGCCCCAAGGCGGACGAAAGCGATGAATATGAAGCGCCGCTTCTACTACGCTAGAGTCGCCGTGCGCCGCATCCCGCCGCCGATTGTCGCCGTCACAAGCCTTTTCGTGCTATGGTATGAGCGTGACCGTCTCAGATCGTTCGGGATTCGCGCCAGCTTGAAAGGCTGGACGAGGCCGGCAAGTCCAAAGAGGCGGGCAACAAAACCAGCGATTGTGGTCAAAGAGCATTGATGGAAGGGCGCGGGTCGGAAAGGGTTGCGCCCTTCCATCAATGTAGCGGATCGAAGCATTTGACTCGAATGCGGGTCAGTCGATGCTCGTGGGACGCGGCAAACACCCGACCGAACATGCGCGGCAGCCCGGCGCCACAAGCAAGTGTGCCGCAAGGGGTAAGGCTTTCTCTGCATTAAATTAGGAATGTAGAAAGATTTTATTCGTCATTACAAGAATACATTGCAGCAGCCTGTATTTTTGTAGAAACTCCCAACTTTTTTAGAATTTCTTTCACGTGATAGTCAACCGTTCTCTTTTTCTGACCAATGATCTCCGCAATGTCGCCATTCGATTTTCCTTGAGCCACCCAATGTAGAATTTCCCTTTGGTGATCCGAAAGGGGTTTCAAAGCTGACTTGGGTGTCGCGGTGCCCGATTTGGCAATTCCCAAGGCCTCGATCCGCATGAGCGCGATGCAACCCAACAGGGGGATGGCGCGCACGATCTGGTCGTCGAAGCTATCCTGGCCTGCTGACAATACGGTCATGGCCGCGAATGATCCGAAAGGCATCGTCAAGGGGGCGGTCACGCCGCCCTTCAGGCCCGCTTCCGTCAGGAAGCGGGCATATTCCTCATCTTGCAGCAACGAGTTTATCATGGCAGAGTCATATTTGACTGGCCGAGCGCGAGGAGTTCCCAAGGCGTGACAAGCCGAAGAACCGCGTGCCGGACATCGATTGCCCGTTAAACATGAGGGATTCATGCAAGCTGAGATTATTACCAAGAAAGGTGGCTCGCGTCGCCATGCTGACGACACCCAACGCATTGTATTGGACCACCCCTCAGTAATCTATCTCAAGCTTGCTCCTGAAAAAGTGGCCCGTTATGAGCGTCGCGGCGACGACCTGGTGCTGGTGCTCAACGATGGCCAGGAAATCGCCATCCCCGGTTTCTTCCTCGAATATCCCGAAGGGGATGCCGAAGAACATGGGCAGACGGATGTGGCGGCAGACGGCACGCTTGCAGAGGAAGGTCATGGCCGCAACGACCTGGTGCTCGAAGATGACAACGGCGTCACCTGGTGGGGCCAGTATCCTGAACAGTGGTCTGAATTCCATTTCACCGAAATCGAATGGGATAACGGCGCATTTGTCGCGTGGCCCTGGTTGCTCGGCGCGCTCGGTGCCGCGGGCATCGGCGCCTTGGCCATCGGTTCTGGCGGCAACGGCAAAGAGCCGGTAGTCCCAGCCCATCCGCCCGTCGCCACTGACGACAACACCAGCGGCACCGAGGACGGTGGTCCCATCACCGGCAATGTGCTGAGCAACGACAGCGATCCGGACGGTGATCCGCTCACGGTGACCAGGTTCACGATCAACGGTACGACGTATAATCCCGGCGACAAGGCGACCATCGACGGTGTCGGGACGTTCACGCTCGGGAGCGACGGCAGCTATACGTTCACGCCGGACGCGAACTGGAACGGCACGGTCCCGACCGTGACCTACACGATTGACGATGGCAAAGGCGGGACCGACACCGCCGATCTCGTCATTACCGTGACGCCGGTCACCGACCTGACGGCAGAAAACGACAGCGCGACCACGCAGGAGGACACGCCGGTCAGCGGCACGGTGGCCACCAACGACAGCACGACCAGTGGCGGCGACCTGACCTTCACCAAGGCGAGCGATCCGAGCCATGGTACGGTCGTCGTCAACCCTGACGGCACCTACACCTATACGCCCGACGCCAACTACAATGGCCCGGACAGCTTCACCTACACGGTGACCGACCCCGCTTCGGGCGAAAGCCTGACCCGGACGGTCAACATCACCGTGACGCTGGTGGCCGATCTCACCGCCGCGGACGATAGCGCGACGACGGCGGAAGACACGCCGGTCACCAGCACCGTCGCGACCAACGACAGCACGACCAGTGGCGGCGACCTGACCTTCACCAAGGCGAGCGATCCGAGCCATGGTACGGTGGTGGTCAACCCCGACGGCACCTACACCTACACACCCGGCGCCAACTACAATGGTCCGGACAGCTTCACCTATACGGTGACCGACCCCGCTTCGGGCGAAAGCCTGACCCGGACGGTGAATATCACCGTGACCCCGGTCAACGATCCGCCGGCGGCGAACGGCACGATCGGCAACCAGACGAACGAGGATGCGGACGGCGTCGCCGCGCTCGACGTCAAATCCTTCTTCAACGATGTCGATGGCGACGCGCTGACCTACACCGCGAGCGGCCTGCCGACAGGCCTGACGATCAACACGGCCACCGGTGTCATCAGCGGCACGATCGATCCTTCGGCGAGCCAGGGTGGCACGGGCGGGGTCTATAGCGTCACGATCACGGCGGACGATAGCCATGGCGGCACGGTCGACCAGACTTTCACCTGGACGGTGACCAACCCCGCGCCGGTCGCCACTGACGACACCGCCAGCGGCGCAGAGGACGGTCCTCCCATCACAGGCAATGTCCTGATCAACGACAGCGATCCCGATGGCGATGCGCTGACCGTGACCAGTTTCGATATCAACGGCACGACCTACGATGCCGACGGCAATGATGTAACCATTGCGGGCATCGGCACGTTCACCCTCGACGATACCGGCGCATACACCTTCACGCCGGACGCGAACTGGAACGGCACGGTCCCGACCGTCATCTACACGATTGACGATGGCGAAGGCGGGACCGATACCGCCACGCTCGTCATCACCGTGACCCCGGTCAACGATCCGCCGGTGGCGAACGGCACGA
>MKWI01000004.1:15243-15720 GCA_001899715.1 Sphingobium sp. 66-54 | reverse complement strand
TCAGCGGCACGATCGATCCTTCCGCCAGTCAGGGTGGCACGGGCGGGGTCTATAGCGTGACCGTGACGGCCAGCGACGGCACCAGCTCGGTCGACCAGACCTTCACCTGGACGGTCACCAATCCGGCGCCGATCGCAGCCGACGACGGCGCAACCACGCTCGAAGATACGCCGGTCAGCGGCAATGTCCTGACCAATGACAGCGATCCCGATGGTGATCCGCTGACCGTGACCAGGTTCGAGATCAACGGCACGACCTACGATGCCGGCGATCTGGCCACCATCGCGGGCGTGGGGACGTTCACCCTCGGCGATACCGGCGCCTATACCTTCACGCCCGCGGCCGACTGGAACGGCACGGTCCCGACCGTGACCTACACGATCAGCGACGGCGAGGGCGGCACCGATACCGCCGATCTCGTCATCACCGTGACCCCGGTCAACGATCCGCCGGTGGCGAACGGCACGATCGGCGACC
>MKWI01000004.1:0-15146 GCA_001899715.1 Sphingobium sp. 66-54 | reverse complement strand
CGGCATCATCAGCGGCACGATCGATCCTTCCGCCAGCCAGGGCGGCACGGGCGGGGTCTATAGCGTCACCGTGACGGCCAGCGACGGCACCAGCTCGGTCGACCAGACGTTCACCTGGACGGTCACCAATCCGGCGCCGGTCGCAACCGACGACAGCGCGACCACGCTTGAAGATACGCCCGTCAGCGGCAATGTGCTGGGCGGCGTCGGGGCGGGCCCGAACGACAATGCGGATAGCGATCCGGACGGTGACACGCTGACCGTCACCGGCTTCACGGTGGCAGGCGATCCGACCGAGCATGACGCTGGCGACAGCGTCACCATCGCAGGCGTGGGCACGTTCACCCTCAGCGATACCGGCGCCTATACCTTTACGCCGGCAGCCGACTGGAACGGGACGGTGCCAACCGTGACCTACACGATCAGCGACGGCGAGGGCGGCACCGATACCGCCGATCTCGTCATCACCGTCACGTCGGTCGAAGATGTACCTGTGATCGCCGGGGGCGATCAGTCCGGCACGGTGATCGAGGAAGGGAATCTCGATGACGGCACGGTGGTTGCCGGCACGCCGGTTGCTTCGGCAAGCTTCACGGCGACCGATGGGGATGGCGACACTCTGACCTGGAGCGTGCTTGGCACGCCGAACACGACCTATGGCGCGTTCAGCCTTGATCCGGCCACGGGCGCCTGGACCTACACGCTGAACAATGCGTTGCCCGCCACCCAGGCGCTGAACGAAGGCGACAGCATCCCCCTGACCTATGACGTGCAGGTGAGCGACGGCAACGGCGGCACGGCGACCCGGACGGTCACGATCACCATCACCGGCACCAATGACCAGCCGGTCACCAGCGCCGACACGGGCGTGGTCAAAGAAGCGGGCGTGCAGAACGGCGGCAACACAGCCGAGAGCGGCACGCCGTCCGCCACGGGCAATGTCCTCACCAACGACAGCGATGTCGATGCGGGCGATAGTCTTTCGGTCGGCGGCGTGCGCTTCGGCGGATCGGACGGAACCGTCGGCACGGCCCTTGCGGGCACCTATGGCTCGCTCGTGCTGAACGCGAACGGCAGCTATACCTATACGCTCGACAACGCCGATTCCGACACGCAGGCGCTCAAGCAGGGCCAAAGCGTCACCGAAGTCTTCACCTACACCGCGACGGACTCCCACGGCGCGATCAGCACCAACACGCTGACGATCACGGTCACCGGCACCAACGACCGGCCGGTCATCACTTCTGGCGCGGCGGATGCGATGGGTGACGTAACCGAGCAAGGAACCGCCAATCCCGCCGAGCCCAACACCGCCACCGGCACGCTGACGGCCTCCGATGTCGATACAGATGCGACGCGGACGTGGAGCATCGCCGATACCGACGGCACTTATGGCACGATCGGCATCGATCCCGCCACCGGCCAGTGGACCTACACGCTCGACAACAGCCGGCCCGCCACCCAGGCTTTGAACGACGGCGAGACCCGACCGGAGACTTTCACCGCGCGCGTGACCGACGAGTTCGGCGCCTATAGCGAGCAGGTCATCACCGTTACCGTACACGGGTCCAATGACGATCTCGCGGGCACAGGCGCTGCGACCGTCCCACTCATGGAAGAGGGGAGCGCCAGCGGCACGTTGCAGGACTATGTCTCCGACGTCGATGACGATCTCGAGGTGACGGGCTTCACGGTCGACGCGGATGGCGACGGAACGGACGAGAGCTATGCGCCCGGTGCTACCGTCACGCTCAAGGACGCGGACGGCAACACGCTGGGCACGCTGACCATCGAGGAAAACGGCGACTACGACTTCACGCCTGCCGCCAACTATGCCGGCGCCGTGCCGACTGTGACCTACACCATGGCCGAGACCGGCGGTGGGACGGGGTCGGTGACCCAGACGCTCGATTTCACGATCACCAAACTGGCCGATGCGCCGGATCTGGAAGCAAACAAGACCGTCAACACGAACGAAGATGTCGGGGTTTCGCTGGGACTGAAAGCGCCGGTCATCACCGATACCGGCACGGGGACGACCAACAACGACTATCCGGAGCGGATCGGGGAGATCACCCTGACGATCGGCGGCGCTGGTGCGAGCGGTGTCACCCTGGCCAGCGGGGCGACGACGCTGACGCCGGTCGGCGGCAAGGTCACCATCGTGCTGACCGACGTCGATCACGTCACCAGCGTTCCGGCGGCGAATCCCGCCACCGGCGTCTATCATCTGACCACGGCGCAATATGAAGCGCTGGTGGCCAATCCCACCCCCGAAAGCGGCGCGAACTTCACCGTCACCGTCAGCGCCACCAGCTATGAGGTGGACGGTGCGGGCGCGATCATCACGGGCGTGGCGGGCGCCACGAGTACGCAGGCGATCACCGTCGATGTGCAGGCGGTGACCGATGGCGCGACGCTGGCGACCAGCCAGACTAGCCTGACTTTCGCCGAGGATGGCGCGGCCGATCTGTCCGGCCTCCTGACCGCTGTGCGATCCGACACCGAAGCCAATGGCAGCACCGATGCGGATGGGAGCGAGCGCTATTCCTATACCGTCAGCGGCCTGGTCACCGGCACGGTCGTCAACATCAACGGCACCAATTACACAGCCAATGCGTCGGGCACGGTAACCTCGGCCGAGACGGCCAGTTTTGCGGGTACGCCCAGCATCATCATCACGCCGCCGACCAACTTCAGCGGCGACATGAACGCGATCACGATCACGCTGAACACGCGCGATACCGACGGCGATTCCGCCGGCACCCCGGCCACGCTCACCAGTTCCGTGACGCTGGACCTGCATGTCACTCCGGTGGCGGGCGATGTGAGCGCGGCCAATGTGACGACCCTGGAAGACACGGCCGCCGCGTTCCTCGCGGGTGTTGCCGTCACCGACACCGGCAGCGGCGCGACCGGCTCGGAGGTCATCGATTCGGTGTCGTTCGAGGTGCCGACAGGTTGGGTCCTGAGCGCGCCGACGCCTTCGGCGGGATGGACCTACGATCTCACCGGCACGACGGCCACGATCACATTCGACAACACGCTCAACGAAAGCGCGCGCGAAGCGATCCTCGATGGATTCACGATCACGCCGCCCGCGCACAGCAGCCAGGACGCGACGATCACGCTGTCGATCACGACGACCGACAGCAACTCGGTGAACGGCAGCACTGTCAGCGACACGAAGATGGTCGACCGTGACGTGAAAATCACCGTTACCCCGGTCGCCGAGCGTACCGATACCGACAGCGACGGCGCTGGCGGCAACGACGTGACGATGAACGGTGACCACGCTTATTCGGGGTCCGGCAAGGAAGACACCTGGTTCGCGCTCGGCACAAACTATACCGACGCCACCAATACCGGGAACGGCTTTGCGCTGTTGCAGACGCCCTGGTCCAACGCGGACACGGACGAGTTCACCTATGCCGTCCTGTCTCCGACTCTCGTGCCGGACGCTCCAACCGATACGGTCATCGGAACGCAGTTCCGTTATTCTACGGATGGCGGCGCGAGCTGGGAGACGCAGACCTATACCGGCGAAGTGATCTGGGTGCCTCGCCAATATCTGGACACATTGCAGGTGAAGCTGCCGCCCGACGTATCCGGCACAATGACGATCGGGGTCCAGGCCGGGACGGTGGACTATGATGATGACGCCGATGTCTCGACGCTGCCGCTCAACCCGCCCCATGTCAGTGGTCCGGGCGTCAACGTGGACATTTCGGGCTCCGCGACGCTTTCGCTGATCAGGTTCGACCCCGTCGCCGATGCGGTGACGATGGCGCTCAACGGCCGCGCGTCGGGGTTCGAGGACAGCCCTATTCCGCTGTCGATCAAGACCACGAGCTCCGACTCGTCCGAGACGTTCAACGTCACCATCTCGGGCATCCCGGAGGGGGCGACGATCACCTACGGCACGGGCGGCACGGCCCAGACCTTCACGGCAAGCGCGGGCAACACGACCTTCGCGATCGTGGGCTTCAGCAACAGCGAGCCGATCACGATCACGCCGCCGCTCAACAGCAACGAGGATTTCTCGCTCGACGTGACTGCGGTATCTGTCGATGGCGCCGACACGTCCGCGCCCACGGCGACGCGCACGATCAACGTCTCCGTCACCGGCCTCGCGGACGAAGCCGTCGTGACGCTGCCCGTGACCGGATTCAGCACGACCGAGGCTGCACTGGATTCTGGCGACCACAAGGTCGCGCTTTCCAACCTGATCACCAGTGTCGCCTCTCCCGATAATGACGGTTCGGAAGCGACAACCCTGCGCATCACCGGATTGGGTGAGGATTTCTCGCTTACCGGCGCAACGGCGGTCGTGTCGGGCACCGGCACCGAGCGCGTGTGGCTGGTGTCTGCCGACAGCCTTGCGAACGTGTCCATCGTCGTGCCGGAAAACTATAGCGGTACGGTCGGGTTCAAGGTTGCCGGGGTTACGACCGAAAACGACGGCGACTCCCACACCGGCGCCCTGACCGACGTGAGCTTCACCGTCACCCCGTCGCCAGAGGCCACGATCACCACCAGCGCCACGCTTGTCGAAGACGAGATCACGCTGCTCGATCTCGCCATTGTCCATCAGAATGGCGACGGCAATGAAGTGCTGGGCAAGGTCTATGTGCCGGTGGATTACGCCACTGGCGCGGATTACACCCTGCATTTGGGCGGCGCGGAATTGTCCGCCGCAGGGCTTGACATCGTCAACATCGGTGGCGTGGACTATTTTGTCGTCCCGGCCGATCAGATCGGCAACCTGGGGGCCGAGGGTGCGTCGAATCTCGACGGTGACCTGGGATCGCTGGACTTCCTCTATGAAGTGATCGATCCGTCGAGCGACGGTTCGCTGCCGGCGGTAACCGAGATCAAATCGGGTTCGCTGGCGCTGACGGCGACGCCGGTCACCGATCCAGTGGATGCGTCGATCACGGATATCGTCATGACCACGGCCACCGGCACCACCGCCGATGACGTGACGAATGACGATGCCGCGCCTGACACGGCTACCGTGACCGGAAGCGGTACGGTCACCGTCAATCTGCACGTCGATTCCGCCGATACCGACGGCAGCGAACATCTGATCCGCGTGCTGATCGACGGCGTGCCTGACGGTGTGACCGTCACCGGCGCTTCGCAAGTCGGCGCGGGTAGCTGGCTACTGGTCTATGACGGGGGCAGCGCGCTGGCGATCGGGGCGGCCGGTCTCGATGTGCCGGTGGAGTTCGTTGTCAGCAAGGGCGCCGGCGATGGCGCCGCGACCATCACCATGACGGTTCAGGCGCAGGACGAAGGCCAGGCGGCCACCTCGCCTGCGGGCATAGAGACCGACTCCGTCAGCTGGCAGCTCGTGCTGGATCTGGCCGATGGCGAGCCTTACCTGCCGCCGGTCATCGACGAGTGGCGCTATAACGGGACGGAAGGCACCGAAGACACCGCCTTCGCCCTGAGCGCGGTAATCGATGCCGCGGTCTCCACCGGTGATCCCGCCGTGCCCTACAGCTACACGATCACCGTCACCGACCTGCCGCCGGGAACCACCGTCAACGGCATGACGCTGACCACCATCGGCGGGGTGCCCACCTGGACCGCCACGGTGACGGTGCCGCCGGGTGGTGACAGCCAGGCGGCGCTGGACAACCTGCTTGCCAGCATCACGATCACCCCGCCGGACAATAGCAACGACAATAATGCGGACTTCAGCTTCGATGCCAGGCTGACGGCCGCAGCCGTTGGCGGCACCAGCGTCGTGGCGACCACCACCGCTGACATGCCTGTCATTCCGGTGACCGACGAAGCCGCCATCACGGTCACAACCAGTGACGTGGGCGAAGGCGAGACCAGCGTTACGGCGACGATCACCGCGTCCGATGTCGCCGACGGCGCCTATGGCACGATCGTCGACGGCAAGCTCTATGTGCAGGTGACCACCCACGGCAATGATGGTGGTACGGTGATGGATGGCGATGGCCATCCTGTCTCGCTCAGCCCCGTCAGCGGGGTCGATGGTGTGCCAGATGGCAATTATTATGTCATCGACATCGGCCCATCGGGCGGTTCGGTCGACCTCACCTACACGGCGCCGGGCGGCACGGTGCTGCAGCCGGGCGACGTGACTTTCACCGCCTGGGCACAGACGCAGGAGACAGGTGCCGCCAATACGGAAGCAGCCTCGGCGGCGGGCACGGCCGATGTCGTGATCGTCAACAACGGCGTCACGGTGAACGCCCAGCCAGCAACAGGCAACGAAGCCGCGTCGTCCGACAAGAGCAATGCCATCGCGTTGACCGGACTGTCGGTGGCGCTCAATGACAATGATGAGTCGGAAACAATCCAGTCCATCCTTTTGTCCGGTGTGCCGGTGGGCTTCCTGCTCTATGTCGGCAACGACGCCGGTGACGCTACGCTTGCCGCGCAGGCTTCCAACGCCGGCGGCGACGGCATCACCAACACCTGGGTGCTTTCCTCTGGTGGGGCGCTGCCGGCCTATGTGGCGATCCTGCCCGCGACCCACTGGAGCGGCACGCTCGAGGATCTGTCGCTGGTGGTGGAATCGGGCGAGAACAGCCTGTCGACAACAAGGGTGGACACCGTTCCCCTGGGTACGGTGACGGTGACGGCCGTCGCTAACGGCCTTACCATCGATCCGACCTTGTCGTTCGGCAGGGAAGGCCGCGTCATCGACCTGAACCTGAATGCAGCCATGGTCGACGCAGCCACGGCGGCCGCAGCCGTGCCGGATGAAAGCACCGAAACCACGACGCTGCAGGTCACCGGGCTGGGCGAGCATGCCGCCTTCTATATGGGTGATACGCTGATCGACGGGGTTGGCTATGACGAGGTGACCGATACCTACACCATCACCGGCCTGTCGCGGGATGCTCTCGATACGCTTGGCTTCGTGCAGGCGGCGTCGGCGCTGACCGACCAGGATGGCGGAACCGCCGGTACGCAGGTGACCGTGACGGCATGGACGGTGGAAAGCGCCACCGGCGCTGCATCCGCCCCTGTCTCGGACACGATGACCGTGGCGGTGTCGCCGGTCCTGGCGACCACGGGGAGCGACAGCTTCATCTGGGATGGCCATGCGATCGACGGCAAGGCCGGGATCGACACGGTGGCGCTGCGTTATGGCGAGGATCTTGGCCATGACGCTCTCGCCAACCTGCTGCGGAACATCGAGATCATCGATCTGGGGGCGCCCGGCGCCAACAGCATCACCGGCGGTCTGTCGATCGCCGATGTGCTGCAGATCACGGGATCGAGCAGCGGGACGTTGACCATCGTAGGCGATGCCGAGGACAGGGTGGAATTGTCGAGCGCAAGCGAGTGGAGCACCACCGGCACCGTGACCGATGGTCATGTCACCTACACGAGTACGGCCGGCGTCACGCTGCTAATCGACGAGGACATCTATAACAACAACCATGTGTCCTACGCAGCCTGATGGCGGCGCGAGCGGTCTGTCCTGCACACCCCCGCAGGTGGGCCGCTCGCGTAACCTTCCAAAGCATCAGCAGGACGGTCGACAGGGGCGCGGGTCATGATCCGGCGCCTCTGTCGCCTTTGAGTTTCGCAATGTTTGAAAAAGACCTGCCCGGAAGGCGATATGCGCGCCTCCAGAAAATCATGTCCTTGCCGTTCACACGGCGCCATCTTGCCGGAGCTGTGTGCCTGGCCATGGGGGCCGGAGGCATGGCTGCCGCACAAACTGCCGATAACGGCCCGCTGGATATGGCCGGGGCCGTGCGCGCGGCCATCGCAACACACCCCAGCGTCCGCGGCGCCGGCGAGCAGGTGGGACAGGCCAATGCGGAGGTGGATGCGGCGCGCGCCGGCTACAAGCCGCAGATCACGGGCGGTATCGAAAATCAGATCAACAGCTACCGCAACACCAGCTACGATTCGCGCAACGTGTACACCGCCAGGCTGACCGGATCGCAGTTGGTGTATGATTTCGGCAAGGTCGCCGGAGGTGTTCGCAAGGCGGAGTCGGGCGTTCGCGCCCGCGAGGCGCAGGTCGAGCAGGCGACAGACGAAGTCGCGCTCAACACCGCGCAGGCTTGGGTGGACGCGCATCTTCAGCAACTCCTGGTGCAGATCTCGCGCGAGCAGCTTTCCGCCGTCATGTCGATTACGGCCCTGGTCACCGAACGAGTCGCCAAGGGGGCTACGTCGCGGTCGGACATGGAGCAGGCCCATTCCCGCGTCGAGGCGATGCGCTCGCAATTGCTGGGCGCCGAGGCCGAGGCGCTGCGCGCCAGCCTGACCCTAATGCACCTGACGGGTCGCACCGCGCCGGTCGCCATCACCGGGGATATCCCCGCCGAGTTGCAAAGCGCGGCGTGCCGGGATGGCGCTGAAGCGGATACCCCCGCCGTGCGTGCGGCCAGCGCCCGCCGCGACGAGGCACGCGCCGATCTCGATGTAGCCAGGGCGCAGCGCTATCCCACGGTGACGCTGGACGGGAGCGTCGGCCAGGCGCTGACCAACGGTTCGCGTCTCTACGGCGAATATCGCACGACCGGCCAGATCGGCCTCAATCTCTCGATGCCATTCTATCAGGGCGGGCGGGTGCAGGCGCAGGAGCGGGGCGCAATCCATCAGTTGCGTGCCTATGAAGATGCCGTCCGGCAAGCGCGGTTGGAGACGGCTCAGGGGTTTGCCGACGCCAGGGCACAGTTCGATGGCTGGGCACAGCGCGAGCCGGTGCTGCAAACCCGCGTCGCCAGTATCGACGCCACGCGCGATCTCTATCGCCAGCAATATCTGCAATTGGGCACCCGTTCGCTGCTCGATCTGCTCAACGCCGAACAAGAATATCACAGCGCCCGCATCGACCAGGCGCAGGGAATACATATGCAATACCGCCTGGCCGTGCAGTGCCTCTACTTCAGCGACCGTATGCGAAGCACCTTCCGCCTGGATGAAGCTCGCCCGGTTTACGGCCCTACGATGTCCGGAGGGCGCGGACGATGATCCAGGATAGCCAATCTCCAATGGCCGCCGAACCGTCACCAACCATCGATCCGGCGGCTGCGAGCGATACCGCCGCTCATGCACTGCAGATGGGCTGGCGCGACGCGGTGCTGGCAGTCGCCGCCCATTACCAGCTCAATGCCTCGGTGGAGCATATCCGGCTTGCCGCGCGGTGGAACGGGCAGGCGCCGGTCGAGGATCAGGTTCGTGAAATGGCCCGCCAGGCCGGGTTGTCGCTGCAATGGCTGCAACCAGGGCTGGCCGATCTCACGCCTTGGCGGCTGCCCGTGGTCCTGCAACTCGCCGGCGGACAGGTGGCGGTGGTCACCGCCATGAGCGAGGAAGGGCTGTCGCTCGCCATGAGCGGTGACGGCGGCGCGACGGTCACGCATAGCATCGAGGATTTGCAGCCTCACGTTGAAGCGCTGACCGTGCTGCGCCCGCTGCAATCGGCCCGTGACGCGCGGGTGGACGACTATATCGCTCCTGTTGAGGAGCATTGGCTGCGCAGTCTCGTGCTGGTCGACTGGCGGCCTTACGCGCATATCCTGATCGCCTCGCTCGTCGCCAACCTGATGGCGCTGGCGGGCGTGATCTTCTCGATGCAGGTCTATGACCGGGTCGTGCCCGCGCAGTCGATGCCGACGCTCTATGTGCTGTTCGGCGGCGTGCTCCTGTCGCTGATCTTCGCCTGGATAATGCGGGACGCACGAATGCGGATCACCGATGTGCTGGGCAAGCGGGCGGACCTGCGCATTTCAGACCGGGTGTTCGGTCATGCGCTGCGCGTCCGGAACAGCGCCCGTCCGCGTTCGACGGGGACGTTCATATCGCAGATCCGCGAGCTGGAACCCGTTCGCGACATGCTGACTTCGACCACCATCGCGGCGGCGGCGGACCTGCCCTTCTTCCTTGTCTTCTGCGTCGTCTTCTGGTTCATCGCGGGCTGGCTGGTGCTGGTGCCGCTGGCGGCCTTTCTCTTGCTGCTGATCCCGAGCCTGCTCGCGCAACCGCGGCTACGCGAACTGGCGTACATGGGGATGCGCGAGTCTTCCCTGCGGAGCGCCATGCTGGTCGAAGCCGTTCAGGGCATCGAAGACATCAAGGTCTTGCAGGCCGAGCAGCGCTTCCAGAACCAGTGGAACCACTACAACGCGGTCAACGCCGATTCCGGCCTGCTCCTGCGCGATCTGCTCAACCGTCTCAACAACTGGATGCAGACGGTGCAGGGCGCCGCCTTCGCCGTCGTGATCTTCTTCGGCGTGCCGTCCGTGATGATGGGCGAGATGAGCACCGGCGTTCTGGTGGCGGCGAGCATATTGGTCAGCCGGATGCTGGCGCCGCTCTCTTCTATCACCACGGTCCTCAACCGCTGGCAGCAGGCCAAGGTCGCCGCACAGTCGCTCGGCCAGTTGATGAAGCTGCCGGTCGACAATCCCCAGGATGCCACTCGCGTTCATCGCCCGGCGCTGCGCGGTGACTTCGAGATCAACAGCGCCGCGTTCAGCTACGACGGCGAGAACCCGGCCCTGGCGGTCAAGGCGCTCAAAGTCGGGGCGGGCGAGCGGATCGCGGTGCTGGGGCGCAACGGCGCAGGCAAGTCCACGCTGCTTCAGGCTTTGTCCGGATTGATGGAGCCGCTGGCGGGATCGGTGCTGCTCGATGGCGTCGAGCTTTCGCATATCGACCCGGCGGACGTGCGCCGCGATGTTACCCTGCTGACGCAAAATGCCCGCCTGTTCCACGGGACCCTGCGCGAGAATCTGAAACTGGGCGCGCCGCTTGCCAGCGATGAGCAGCTTTTGGCGGCTTTGCAGGCTTCGGGCGCATGGACCTACGTGCAGCGCCTGCCGTTGGGCCTCGATCATCCCGTGCAGGAAGGTGGCCTTGGCATGTCGGGCGGGCAGCGACAGGGCGTGCTGCTGGCGCGTATGTTGCTGCGCAAACCGCGCGTGCTGCTCCTGGACGAGCCGACGGCGGCGATGGACGAGGCGGCGGAACGCGATGTCATTGCGTGCCTACGCCAGCTTCCGGCCGATCATACACTCATCATTGCAACGCACCGCATGGCCGCGCTCGAAGCGGTCGAGCGTGTCATCCTGGTCGATGGCGGCATGATCGTGATGGACGGTCCCAAGGACACCGTGCTGGCGGCGCTGCGCGGCGATGCCCGGCAGCTATCCACGTCGGCCGTACCGGCAAAGACACGCCTGGTCGTTCCCCCGATACCCAAAGATGAGGGAGGACCGGCATGATTGCCCGAGCCGGATTCATATCCGCCCTGCGCGGCTCATCGTCTGACGGGCATGTTACGAGTTTGCCCGACTTGACCGATCTCAACGAAACGCGGGCCACGCGGTCAACCCGTGTCATCTGGCTGGTCGCCCTGTTCCTGGTGATCTTCTTTGCCTGGGCCTGGTTCTTCGAGATCGACGAGGTGTCGAGCGGCACCGGCAAGGTCATTCCCAGCTCGCGCGAACAGGTGATCCAGACCCTGGAAGGCGGCATCCTGTCGAAGCTCAACGTCCGCGAGGGCCAGCTTGTCGAGAAGGGGACGGTACTCGCTCAATTGGACCCGACGCGCGGTGAATCGAGCGTCGAGGAAACGGCCGCGCGCTATCGTGCCGCGCTGGCGGCGAGCGCCCGTTTGCAGGCCGAAGTGGCGGGGAACTCCGGCATCGCCTTCCCATCGGAACTGGATAACTGGCCGCAGCTCAAAGCGACCGAGACGGCGCTGTTCCAGTCCCGGCGCGCCAGCCTCAACGAAACGGTGAGCGGTCTCAATCAGGCGCTGGTCCTCGCCCGGCGCGAACTGGGCATCACCCAATCGCTGATGGCGAGCGGGGCTGCGAGCAATGTCGAGATGATCCGCCTGCAGCGTCAGGTGGCCGATCTCGAGCTGAAACTGAGCGAGGCGCGCTCGGCCTATATGGTCAAGAGCCGCGAGGATCTGACCAAGGCCGATGCCGATGTGAAATCGCTGCAATCGGTGGTGCGGGGGCGCGAGGACACGCTCGACCGCACGACCCTTGTCGCGCCGGTGCGCGGCATCGTGAAAAGCCTCAACGTGACGACGATCGGCGGTGTGGTCCCGCCTGGCGGTTCGGTGATGACGCTGGTGCCGATGGGTGACCAGCTCCTGGTCGAAACGCGGATCTCACCGCGCGACATCGCCTTCATCCACCCCGGCCAGAGCGCGATGGTGAAGGTTACGGCCTATGACTATTCGATCTATGGCGGCCTGGAAGCCAAGGTCGAGACGATCACGCCCGATACGCTGCGTGACGAGGTCAAACCCGAGATCGTCTATTACCGGGTTCTCATACGCACCAGTTCCGATGCGCTGACCGACAAGGCCGGCCGTCGCCTGCCGATCACGCCGGGCATGGTGACGACCGCCGACATCCGCACCGGCCGCAAGACCGTGTGGGACTATCTGACCAAACCCCTGAACAAGGCGCGCGAAGCGATGCGCGAGCGCTGACACCCCCGGAAAGGATCCAACTATGGGCAAGACGACATCTTTCGCCGCCACGGCATTGCTGGCCACAGCCTTTGTCATCGGCACAAGCAACCAGGCATTTGCTGCGGGCCAGCACAATCCGGTCGACAGCGTGAGCAATCCGACCGCGCTCGACTATACCAACGTGGAAATTGCCCCCCGCGACATGGATCGACCCTTTGTACGGGATGGCATCGTGATCGAACCGCAGCTCTTTACAAGAATCACACGGGGGCTTGAACAAGCGAAAGTCCAGGCCGCGCTCGGCGTACCGCTCCGCCAGCAAGGGCAAGAATGGGATTATAACTTTAAGCTCAAGATGCGGCAGTCAGAGAATTTTCTCGTGTGTCAGTACAAGGTGGTCTTCGACGAGAATCATCTAGTGCATGAGACCGTATGGCGTCGGCAGCAGTGCCAGCAGCTTGCCAACAGCAAATCAGACAGAGAATGAAACGATTGCGGACCTTCTCGCTACGGAATTTGATGCTGATCGCCGGTCGTTGGATACTACGATTCTCGCAATATACTATAATGGTCTTAAGGGGGGGCGCTGCGGTCCCCGCGAAAGTCTGTCCTACAAGAAACGGCGCACGCGCTCATAAGGGGTTACCGCCCCTACCCCTCATCGCGAACTGCCCGAAATTGAGATCGTGCTTTGTCGTAACCGGCAATGCGACGAATCGCCAGTTCACGACCGACAAGCCCAACGGAAGTTTCAGCTACATATGGGCCGCCAAGAACCTTGATGGGAAAACTCAGCAAGAAGCCCATAAATAATAGGGGTAAAGGAAGAAGAGTGCCGTTCGACATTCGTCAGCTTCGTTACGCGATCGCGGCGGCGGATCACGGCAGCTTCTACCGTGCATCGCGAACATTGGGTGTCGAACAATCGACGTTGAGCCGTGCAATCCTCAAGCTGGAGCGCGTGGTGGGCAGCCGTATTTTCAACCGCTCGCGCGCAGGCGTCACCATGACGATCGCGGGGGCGCGGTTCATCCGCAGCGCTCGTCCGATGGTGGCGAACGCGGACAGGATGGTGACGGCGATGCGTGCGGCCGGACAAGGCCGCGCCGGCGGGCTGAAGATCGGGCACAACAACGCCGTCTCGGCGGGCCATCTGCGCGCAACCATGCTGGGCTGGCGCCATGCCCATCCTGATGTCGAACTGGACGGCGTGGAAGCCGATCGCGGCGCGCTGCTGGCCGAACTCGATACCGAAGAAATCGACATTGCGATCCTGGTGGGCGACGCTGGCTATGACGGCTTCCAACACGAGGTATTTTGGAGCGAGCGGGTGATGGTTGCCCTGCCGGACAGTCACCCACTGGCGAACCACGATCTGCTGCATTGGACCGATTTGCGCCGCGAACGATTCCTGTTGCCGGTCGCCGATCCCGGCCCCGAGATCCACGATATGCTGATTGGTCGTTTGTCGGTCGCTGGCATCCAGCCCGACATCAGGATGCACCACGTCAGCCGGGAAGGCATTCTGAGCATCCTGGGCGGCGGTTTCGGGCTTTCCATCGTGTGCGAGGGCGGGACCGGCGCGCGCTATCCCGACGTGGTTTATCGACCGGTGCATGGCGAACAGGGAGCCGCATTGATCGTCTTCTCGGGATATTGGCGCAGGGACAATGGGAACCCCGCTTTGCGGCGATTCCTGGCCTATGTGCGCGACCGTTACTCGCTCGCCTTCGACATCCCATGATCTGCAGCGAAAGGGAGAGACATGCGACGTTAACCGGCCCGATTGCAATCAACGGGCCGCCTGATTTGACAGCCTTCGGGAAAGGAAACCGTCATGACGCAAGGTAGGACAATCATCATCGTGCTGGTCGCGCTGGTCGTCGGGTTCGGGACGGGCTTTGTCGTGCGCCCGATCATTGCGCCCGCTGAGGAAGCAGCCGTGGTCGCGAGCCCGCCGTCAGCTATCGCAGCTTCGGCCGAACCGCGCGGCAAGCAATATTTCGAGGCGCACCTCGATGAGGCTCGGCAGGTCATGGCGCAATGCGCGGATGGGACCGCTCGCGGCGACGAATGCCTCAACGCGGATATGGCTCTCACGGAGGCGGACGGCAGGGCGCGGCACAAGCGGTTCTTCGGCAACTGAGGCGGGATATCGCTTTCACTTCCCCTGCGCGCGATGCCGGCGAAAGGCTCGGTCGGTCGCCATGAACCGCTCCAGCATCGGGGCGACGAGCTTCTCCGGTGCGAACGGCTGCTGCCCGGTCTCCTTCGCGAGCGCGTCTGCATAGGCGATGAGATCGCGATGCACGGTGGCGGGCAGCTCCACGGCGAGCTTGACGGGCTTGTCCTCCGGGATCGCCCCCAGCTTCAGTTTCGTCATTGTGTTGCTCCAACGGGTTCGAGGACAAGGTCGCGGGTCAGGACGATCCTAAGCGGATGCCCCGGCCGGATGGTGAGCGTTGGCTGCACGTTGAGTTGGCGGCGCACGATCTGCTGGCCGGTCTGATTGATGGTGTCCTGCGAGCCGCGGCGCAGCGCGCGAGTCAGATCGTCCTCGCTGTCGGCCCCCAGCTCGGCCCCGACGCCGAGCAAGGTCGAGACCGCTGCGGCTTTTAGCCCGCCTTATTCACCAAAAGTGTCCTGAAGGGTTGGCGGGAGTGGCGTAAGCCTCTGATCTGAATTAGGAACTGGG
>MKWI01000003.1 GCA_001899715.1 Sphingobium sp. 66-54 | reverse complement strand
CGTTTCCAACACCATCATTCTGAGGGACAGCCACCCAACTTGGCTACTCTTGAAACGCCGGCCCATTACGGCATCTTGCCCCTGCTGCAATGGCGAAATTCAGAAGCGGGGATGAGGCAGCGATGGCTCGGGAAGCACCGGCCTTCCGCGCGGATATCGGCGCCGCTTTTGGACGGCACACCACGGCTTGCTAAACGTCCCTTATAGCTTGGCCGAGATCCGCGTTTCGCTCGATATCTGCGGCCATGCCGAGTGCTGCGGGCGCGTCCCCGCCCAGCCCTACCTGTCGGCCATCGTCCGCTGTGGCACGACGAGGACGGCGCCGCCCGCCCGCGCCGCCAAACGTAAATCGGCAGCGACCAGGCGAGCGCGGTCCGGCGCAAAGTCATAGATGGCGCGATCGGCCTTGATGACGAAGACCACACTGCCAGTATCGAGATCATGCGATATACCGATTGTCATAGCGCGATCTGCCGCAGATTAGTCGTCCGGGAGTGAGGATTGACCGAGACATCTACCGTGAGGCAACGGCCTTGCGTCGAGCAACTCCGAGCTTGCCGGTGGGCTCCACCACGTCGCCGAGATGCTGGATTGTGAACGCCGGGCGGGTCGGTAGCTTCACAATCAGTTCCAGCTTTCCGCCGATGGCCTCGACATAGCTGCGAAGCGTGGAGAGATACATGTCGGCCTGCTTCTCGATTTTCGAGACCGAAGGCTGCTTGATGTTCAGCGCAGTCGCGATATCGGCCTGCGCCTTTCCGGCGATCTGGCGCAGCTCGCGCAGGCCTTCGACTTCCTGCTTGAGGACCTGGTATCGCGCCTCAATCTCCGCCTGCTCATCCGCGGGGAGGTCAGCAATGAATTCGTTCAGGCTCCGTGCCATCTCACTTTCCCTTCTTTGCGGATTTCAGGCTTTCCAGATGGTCGGAAAACCGTAAATCCGCTTTTGCGATCAGGCTCCTGTAGAAGCGCTTCTGGCTTCCGCCCGACTTGTCGCCGGCGACGAGCAGGATTGCGCTTCTCTCCGGGTCGAAGGCGAAGGCTGCTCGCCATTCGCCATCGGCCGCCTCGAACCGCAGCTCCTTCATGTTGGCGTGCCTGGACCCCTTGAGCGTGTCGGCGTGGGGCCGGCCAAGCTGCGGGCCGAAATCGGCAAGCAGCTTGGCGGCGGCGGCCAGCGCGATACGGACGTCTCGCTCGAAGGCCAGAACCTCGTCCTCAAAGGCCGAATGCAGTCTGACTTCCCACGTCATATAGCCTCCAGGCTATGCGAGGTCAATGGGAAGGATGCGCGGCGCGGCCGGCGACGCCGTGGTTACACGACGGCAGCTTTCGGCCCAGGCATCGAGATCGTCGACTGAGTAGCGGACCCACTTTCCGAACTTATGGAAAACCGGCCCGCCGCCCAGCGAGCGGTAGCATTCGAGCGTATGCGCTTCGAGCGCGAGGTAACGGGCAGCCGCCTCGGTGTCGACGAAGCGGATCGGACCAGCGTCGTCGACGAACCTGGCACGACGCAGGATGTCAGGCGTAGGCCAACGGCGCTGCTGGTTGGCGTCCTTACGCATGGCTCGCCTCCTTCGGCTCGTCGCGCTTCGTGCCCGGAGGGAGGGCGCGGTTCTCACCGGAGCGATGGCGGAACGGCCGATAATTTCCTAGCTTGGTGCGGGAACCATACTGGCCGTCCTCGTAGCCAAGCGGCTTGCCGGCCGCCGTCAGCACAGGTTCGATTGCGTCGACCTCGGGCGCGACTGAGGGCACATCCGCGACCGGCGCCGGCACGGCGGCGGGAGGCGGGCTCGCGGGCTGTCCGCCGAGCAAAGCCTGCCGCCGCTGGTTCACCGCTTCCGCCGCAGCGCGCACCGGATCGTCCTCGGTGTGGACGTATTTCATGAACATGGTCACCGTCTTGTGGGCGGTGAGCGCCATGCCGACCTTAACCGGGATGCCGGAATTGGCGATGTCGGTCGCCGAGCGGTGGCGGATGCCATGCGTCCCAATATGCGGTAGCCCGGCACGCTCAAGGATGCGCCGCCAGCCCTGGTAGTAGGTGTGCTTCGACATCGGCAGGTTGGGGTCGAAGACGGACGGGCAGACGAACGGCGATTCCTCAAGCAGCGGGGCCGTCTCGAAGAGACGCTGCGCTTCGGCACTCATCGGTTTGGACATGCCCCCGGTCTTGCTGTCGGGCCAGACGACACGCCGATTATCGTAATCGACCCACGACCACTCGAGCTGGAGGATCTCCGACATGCGCGCGGCGAATTCGAACTGAAGCCGGATGGCGAGGAGGATGAAGGGATGCTCAAGACCCTCCGCCTCCGCACGCGCGAGATACGCGAAGAGCTTCTTCATCTCGCTGTCGGTGATCAGCCGGGTCTTCCCCCGTTCCGGGAACTTCGGGACGTGGCGGCACGGGTTCGACCCGTCGGGCCGCATGCCCCAGACCTCGGCCATGTTGAACATTTTCCGCACGGCCGCGAGGACGCGGTTCGCGTTCGTGGGCTTGTGCGACATCTTCTTCATCAGGTTCGAGATGTCGGCGCGGGTGACGTCGGGCACCTTCAGTTGGCCGAGCACCGGGATGATGTAGCGCTTGCCGTAGCCGCGGTTCGAATGGACGGTGGATGGCTTGTTGCGGCTCTCCGAGTAGTCGGTGATGAACCGGTCAAAGAGTTCCTTGACCGTGGGCGCCTCCCGAGCCGTTGCCCGCTCGGCGCTGGGATCGACGCCGCGGCGAACTTCGGCCAACCAGTCCTGGGCGATCCCTCGGGCCTGCTCGACGGTGATCTCGCCGTAGCGGCCGATGGCGGGCTTTCGGCGTTGCCCGTTGTGAGCGACATAGGCCACCATGAAAATCTTGCGGCCGGTCGGGGTGACCTTGACAAGGAACCCGGGTATCGTCGTATCCCGGAGTTCGTAATCGCGCTCCTGCGGGCTTGCGGCGTCGACAGCGGTCTTGGTGAGTTTGATTTTGGGCATTCCTAACCTCCGATGAGGTCGGATTTCAGGTGCAATATAGGTGCACCTAGAAAGCCAACCGTGGCGTACATCCGGTTAGGTATGGGTGACTCGATATCCGAAAAAAGCTAGTGCTGACAGTCGGTTATCGGGAAAACGGATACCCCCGGATACACAAAGGATAGGGCATCTGGGGTCTCTCAAAATCCGGTTCCGAAAGGAGTGTCGGTTCGAGCCCGACCGCCCGCACCACCCATTCCGAGGTTAGAGGTGGCTGGTGCTATTCAGTCATATCGGATCAGCAGTGTGTCTTCCACAGGAACGGCGCAGAGATGGCGATGGGTCTGTGCTCGTTTTAGCCGATCGGTCTCCTGAGGTTGTGACCGGGTGAAGGCATGCAATAGCGAACGATCGTGACGGTGCCGTAGAGCAGGATCAGCGCCACCAGATTGAGCAGGTCCGTCCTTTGCTCGGCCAGGCTGGCGCCCATCTGGTTCACGCCGACCATCAGGTGGATGCCGGGTGTTGTCGGCAACAGCCGCGCCAGCAGCACCAGCCAATCGGGCGTCGCCTCGGCGGGCCAGGACAGGCCGGACAGGAAGTAGATCGGCACCGATGTGACGATCCAGAGTTGGAGCGGCCGCTCGCGGGTCTTGAAAAAGCTTGCCAGCGCCAGGGCGGCGGTTACCGTTGCCGCGACGAACAGTGCACCGGCGAGCGCGAGCGCTCCAAGGCTGCCCGCGGCGCGCGGCATGTCCTGGAACCAGAAGACGAAACCGGTGAAATAGGCGACGTTCGCGGCTCCGATGGCGAAGAAGGCCAGGGCGATGCCCAGTAGGTCACGCGGGTTGAAGGCCAGCGGGCCGTGGCGTTCACGCATCGTCGCGGCCAGGAGCGCCAGCCCGATCAGCAGCGTCTGGTGGATGATGATGAAGGTCACGCCCGGAAAGACCGTGCTGCCATAACCCTCGCGTGTGTTGAACAGCGGGCGCTGAATCAGGCCGAGGGCGGGCGGAGCAGGCGCACCGAGCGCCATCGCCTGATCGGTTGCGGCGTCGCGGCCCAGCGCGCTCAGCGCTGCGCCGACACCGGTAAGCGCGGTGCTGCTCCGCAGCAGATAGGCGCCGCTGCCGTAAAGCGCGACGGTCCCCTGCTCGCCACGCAGGATGTGTCGTTCGAAGCCTTCGGGAATGATGACGACGGCGCTTGCCCGGCGGCTCTCGATCCAGCGGAGTGCGTCGTCGGGCGAGGGCAGACGCGCGACCACCTCCGCCTGTTGCAGCGCGGAGAGCTTGCTGACCAGCGACCGACTCGTGCCGCTGTGGTCAAGATCCACTACCGCGACCGGCATGCGGGTCGGCACCTCGCCCGAATAGGCGCTGGGATAGAAGAAGGAATAGAGGATCGCGGAGCCGATCAGCAGCATGAGCGCTGCGCTGTCGGTCAGGATCGCCCGGAAGGTGGCCAGAAACGCCCGGCCGATCATCGGCAGCCCCAGACGGCAGGCGTCGTAGCGGCGGCGATATAGCGGGGGAAACCAATGCCCGCGCCGACGACAAGGAATATCAGCATGATGGCGATATGCGGCCAGGAGGCAGCCGCTGGCGAACCCATCATCCATTGTTCGGCGAGCAGCTTGGCGAACGCCGTATAGGGCAGGAGCGCGCTCCACAGCCGGGCGAAGAGCGAAGCGGATTCGATCGGGAAGATCGCGCCGGCAAAGGCAAAGGAGGCGCCGGCATAGAGCCCCGTCATCGAGAGCGTCTTGCTCATCGAAAGCGTCAGGCCCGTCACCAGCAGGGCGACGCTGGCATAGGCCAGATACATGGCGGCATAGCCGGCAAAGAGCATCAGCGGGCTGCCAAGTACCGGCCAGCCGCGTACCTCCGCCAGATAGCCGGTCGCCACCGCACTCCATGCCATGAACGCTACGATATAGACGGCGACCTTGCCGGCGATCGCCGCCACGGCAGAGGGTGGAGGCATTCCGCCGAGCCAGCCACCGATCGTTCCATCACGCAACTCCCGGCCGAGAGCACTCGCCACCGCGACCATGAAGATGAGGTGGAGCAGTGCAGGATGGATGAGCGCGACGAGTTGCAGTTCGTAGCTTCCCTGTGGGTTGAAAAGGATCGTGGTCTGTGCGGTGATCGGCGGTGGGCGGACCTTGCCCGGCTCGATCGTTGCGATCTGGTCCTTTGCGAGCTGCACAGCGTAGCTCTGCACGACGGCGCCGATCTCGCGCACGGCAGCGCCCGATGCGGTCGAGTAACTGGCATTGTAGAAAACGGTAAGGCTGGCGGTCTGACCACGCAGCACGGTACGCTGTGTGTCGCGCGGGATCAGCAGGATGGCGTAGGCGTCTCTCGATCGCACCAGACGTTCGGCCGCGTGCATGTCCGGCGGGCGCGCGACCACGCGCAGGCCCGGTGCGGCATCGAGACGGCGGACAAGCTCGCGGGCGGTCGCGCCACCATCCTGGTCCACCACCGCGATCGGCAGGTCGCGCATCACGCCGGCGGAAAGCTGGATCGCCATCACCGCCATCAGCAGGAGAGGAATCCAGCCGACCAGAGCGCGATCCCAGAAGCTCGACTGGAGGAAGCGGATTTCCCTGTGCCACCCCTCGCGGAAAGCGGCACCTGGTCGCGGGGGACCGCTCGGCTCCGCCACTATTGCGGCCAGTCGAACAGCACGGTCATGCCCGGCCGCAGCCCGCGCACTGGTGCGACCGGCGTGGCACGGACCTCGAAGCTCTTGATGTCGAACCCGCTCGACTGGCGGGTCGCGCGCCAGGTCGCGAAATCTCCGGCGGGCGCCAGATAGGCAACCCGGAAGCGCACCCGCTCATTGCCTAGCGCGGGGATGGCGCCGACCAGCTCGGTGCCCCGCGCAAGGCCGCGCAACTGATCTTCGCGCAGGTTGAGCGTCACCCAGGGATGGGTGACATCGGTGAGCATGAAAACGGGGAAACCCTGCGGAACCAGTTCGCCCGGCTGGGCGAGACGGCGGCCGACCTCGCCCGCCATCGGCGCGGTCACTCGCGTCTCGGCGGCGGCGGCCTCCACTTCCGCGACGGCGCCGTGCGCCTGCCGCACCTGTCCGGTCGCGGCCGCCTTGTCCTCGCCGCGTGCGCCGGCCAGCGCCTGATCATATTGAGCGCGTGCCGCCCTGGCCGCTTCACGCGAGGCAACAGCGTTGGTGCGTGCCTCGTCACGCTTCTGCCCAGCCAGCACGCCTTCGTCGTAAAGGCGCTGGCTGCGCTCGAAGGTCGTCTGGGCGAGCGCAGCGGCGGCGTCGGCCCGGCGCCACTGCGCTTCGGCCGCGCGGACGTCCTCGGGCCGGGCGCCGTTGTTGGCCTTGCTCTCCACCGCCTGGGCAGATGCGAGGGCGCCGCCGGCCTGCTCCGACTTGGCGACCACCTCCGGGCTGGCGAGCGTATAGAGGAGCTGGCCCGCGCGCACTGCCTGCCCCTCGTCGACATGGATGGCGGCAATCCGCCCCGTGACCTTGCTAGTGATGCGTACCTCGCGTGCATCCACCATCCCCTGCACCTGATCGGGTACCGCACGGTAAGCGAGCCACAGGCCGATCCCAAGCAGCAGGACGATGGCCGCCACCGTTAGAATAATCAGCCGCCCCCGCTTCTCCCGATCGGGTGCCGGGGCGTCGTCTGGCTCGGGCTCTGCTGCGGCTGTCGTTTCGCTCACGGGACCTCCTTGTCGGCACGGGCGACATAGTCGGGCAAATGGGCGATCTGCCCACTGAGATCGAGTAGCTGGGCGAGCGCCATCACATAGTCATAGGCCGCCTGTGCGCGTTGGACGCAGGTGCGGCCCAACCCCAGCTCGGCGTCGATCACATCCAGCGACGTCGCCTGCTGTTCGCGATAGGACAGCCGTTGGAGCCGCAGGTTCTCGTTGCTGGAGTCGAGAGCGCTGTCGAGCAGCAGAAAGCGTCTGCGCGCGGCTTCCGCTTCGTTCCAGGCCTTGGTGACGCCCATCTCGATCTGCGTCCGGGCCTCCCGTAGCCCGGCATTCGCCTGCGCTGCGGTCTGGCGCGCAGCTTCGACGGCTTGCGCGCGCCCCAGCCCCGATGCCAGCTTGTAGCGCAGGCCGATGCCGACGCTCCAGTCGGGGTCGGTGAGTAGCGAATCCTGCCGGTCGAAATTATACTGGCCGAAGCCGTAGACGGTCGGGCGTTGCTTGGATTGCTCGATCGTCACACCCGCCTCGGCCTGTGCCTCCAGCGCGCGCAAGCGGTCCAACTCGGGGTGCGTGTCGAGCGCTTGTGCCTTGTAGCGCTCAAGAGGGTCCAGCGGCTGCGAATCGACAAACAGCGGCGTCACCGGCCGGATGCCCTGCGGTGCGCGTAACAGGCCGGCCAGTGCTGCGTTGGCGGTAGCGAGGTCGGCGATGGCCTTTTCATACTCGCGGGCGGCATCGTCGCGCGCGACCTGTGCCTGGAGGCGCTGCGCCCGACTGATGAACTGTTCGCGCTCCAGCTTGGTCGCGTCGGACAGGTGGCGTTCCAGCCCGGCGAGCACGTCGCGCCGCACGCCGAGGGCCTGTTCGGCAAGCTGCTGGCCATAATAAGCCTGCACGAGCTGCAAGAGTGCCTTGTCGATCGCGGCTTGCCGTTCGGCTCGCGCCTGATCGAGCTGTGCCCGTGCGCCCGCCTTCGTACCCGCGATCTGTCCGCCGGTGTAGAGCGGCACGGTGGCCGTCACGATCGGGCGGACGGCGGTTTCCTGCCGCCGGAACCGTAGCGGATCCGCGATGCCAAATGATTCAGCCACCGGTGCCAGCGATCCCAGCGGTAGATAGAGCGTCTTCTGATAATCCAGTAGTTGCGCTTCGACATCGATCTCCGGCCGTCCCAGCGACCGCGTTGCGCCAGCCTGCAACGCCTTGCCGCGGACATTGGCGTCCGAGGCGGCAACGGCATCGGATCGCTCAAGCAGGCGCCGCTGGGCTGCGCGATAATCGAGGGCAAGGGGAATGCCTTCCTGCGCGGCTGCCGGTATCGGTGCCAAGGAAAACAATATGGTCGCTGCCAGCCGGACTCGCATGGCTTCCTCCCGTTGCCATTGCGTATGGCCGGCAGCCGGAAATCTCAATCCTGATTGCGCGGGAACCAGATAGGAAAACCCGTGGGGCGATCAGCAAAGCTGCTTAGATTGCAGTATGAGTCCGGGCTTGATTGGATGGCCACTCTGCGCCGGAAGCTTAAGCCGTTTCCCGCTGGCGTGTCGATGCTCGCTGAGTCAGCACTGATCGTGCCGTAACGCGGAGCGGGTCAATGTCCACGGGTGTTTACCTGTCGAGCATTGGGTTGAGTTGGTAGCGTCCAGGCAGAGGGCTGTCCTTCACAATACCAACGTGTCGCCGCAGATCTATGTAAATATTTCAATAATAACACATTGAATATGCTGTATTTTTTGATATTAAAAGATCTTTTCATTCGCTATTTAATGTAAAAGTTGCATTTATCCCCTCTCTGGGCTAGCCCGATAGCGACGAATGGAGAGTGCGATGTCTGACCTCTTGCCGCCCAACCTCACGGCGTCTTCTTTTTCCAAGGCGCTCAGCGCCTTTACCGGGGTGGTGGGTGCCAAGTGGGTCCTGTCGACCGATGAGGACCGTGCCACCTATATCGACCCCTACGCGCTGGGCGATGGGCTGAACCACGCTACCTCAGCGGCGGTTGCTCCGGCCAGCGTGGAAGAAGTGCAGGCGATCGTGCGGCTGGCCAACGAGCATCGCGTGCCATTGTGGCCGACCGCGCGGGGCAAGAATCTGGGCTATGGCTGGGCGGCGCCGGCGATGCCCGGGACGGTTGTGCTCGATCTGGGCCGGATGAACCGCATCCTGGACGTCGACACCAAATATGGCCACTGCCTGCTGGAACCCGGTGTGGGCTTCTACGATCTCTATAACTATTTGCAGGACAACAAGATTCCGCTGTGGATGTCCATTCCCGGCAACGCCTGGGGCAGCGTGATGGGCAATGCGCTGGAGCGCGGCCTCGGTTACACGCCCTATGGCGATCATGCGTCCAAAATCTGCGGCATGGAGGTCGTTTCCCCGACAGGCGAGCTGTTCCGCACCGGCATGGGGGCGATGAGCGGCAACACGGCATGGCAGGCCTATCAGCACGGGTTTGGCCCCTCCTGGGACCAGTTCCTCGTCCAGTCCAACTTCGGCGTCGTCACCAAGATGGGCCTCTGGCTGATGCCGGAGCCGGAGATGACGATGCAGGTCAAGGTCGAGCTGCCGCAGGCGGACGACATCGCCTGGGCGATCGACGAACTGCACAAGCTCCGGCTGCACAATGTGGTCGACCATAATTTCGTGTTCGGCAATTTCATGCACGATGCAGCGGTCGTCTCGCAGCGCCACGAATGGTATGATGGCAAGGGCGCGCTGCCCGATAGCGTGGCCCAGAAGATGATGGACCATTTCGGCATCGGCTGGTGGCGCTTCACGCTGAGCCTGTTCGGTCATGAGGGGACCGTCAGGGCGAAGGAAAAGCTCGTGCGTCAGGCGCTGGAGCCGCATCTGGGCAAGCCGCTCGAATTCGTCGAATGGCGGCGCGGGGAGCCGCTCGACACCTCCGCCGCCCGGCGCCCGAGCGCGGTCGCGCTCCAGATCGTCAACTGGCGCGGCGGGCGCGGCGGGCATATGGGCTTCTCGCCCGTCATGCCCCCCGACGGCCAGCTTGCTCACAAACAGTTCCGCGCGATGAAGGCGCGGTTCGAGGAGCATGGGCTGGATTATTATACCTCCTTCACCATGGGGCACCGCCACATCAACAATGTGAACCTGCTGCTCTACGACCGTGACGACGCGGACATGGTGGCCCGTGCCCGCGCGCTGTTCAACGCGCTGATCGCGGACGCCAAGGCCTCCGGCTATGGCGAGTACCGCACCCACCTGGACTTCATGGACCCGGTCGCGGCCAGCTTCGATTTCAACGGTGGCGTGCTTGCGCGCCTCAACGAGACGGTGAAGAACGCGCTCGACCCCAACGGCGTGATCGCGCCGGGCAAGAACGGCATCTGGCCGCGCGCCTACAAGGCTGCTGGAAGGGGAGAGGGCGCATGAACCCGGGGGGGATTGGTATCGCGGCCGCGCTGGCAGCGGCTCTGGGTTTCGTGGGTCTCGCGACGGCGCAGACCGCCACGCCGGCACGCTCTGCCGCCGGGCCGGTGCTCGACGGGGAGGCGCTGTTCAAGGCCCGGTGCGGCTATTGCCATCTGGAAGGCGGCACCGGCACGATGATGCTGGAGCGCAGGCTGGGCAAAGACAAGGCGCTGCTCGGCCAGCGCACCGATCTGCCGGCCGATTATGTGAAGGCGGTCGCGCGCCATGGGCTGAACAGCATGCCCACCATCACGCGCGTGGAGGTGCCGGACGAGGAGATGGAGCGGATCGCCGCATTCATCGCCTCGCCCAAGAAGGCCGGCCGGAAATGATCCGGCGCGAGGTCCTCAAGCTTGGCGGCGTGGCGACGGCGAGCCTGATGATGCCCGGCATCGTATCGGCGGCGAGCCTGCGCCGGGAACCGGAGCTGGTGCTGATCGACGATCGGTTCCCCGAAGGACGTGCGTTCGGCGCGGCGGCGGCGCAAAGCGGGGGGCGGGTAGTTGCCGCCGGGCAGGACATGCTATCGCTGTGGCACGGTCCGCTACGCGGCGCTTCCCTCGGCGGGCTCTGCGGCTTGACGACCTATTCCGATATGGTGGTGATCGCCGGGCTGGCGGCCGAGGCACGGCGCTCCTTCGCGCTGCGGATTGAACATCGGCTCGGCGCGGATGGTCCGGTTCATCGGCTGGCGGACGGACCATCCGGCAGCCTCCCCATCCTTGCCGCAGCCGCCGAGCAGTGGCCGGCGGGCGTATGGTCGATCATGGCGGGTGACGCGGCCATCCGCGACGGGCAGCGGACCGCCGATCCTCTCCGATCCGCCGCGCGAGCCGGGATGCTCTGGTCCTGGAGCATTGCCTAAGTGAGCGCGATCGCTCAATCTGGCAGGCGGATCGGATATAGCCTGAGGGGGGCGGGAAACACATGACGGAAGCGCGCACGCGTGGGGATGGCACCCGCCGCCGGGCCGGCGCGACGTTGACCGATGTGGCGAAGGCCGCACGGGTCTCCACGGCGACCGTTTCGCGTGCGCTCAACACGCCCAACCTGCTCACCAAGGAAACGCTGGGCCGCGTCCATGAAGCCATTGCGGCGACCGGCTATATCCCGGCGCTGACGACCGGCACGGTCATCACCAACCGCAGCCGCCTCGTCGCCATCATGGCGCCGCCCACGCCGCTGGAGCTGTTCGACGCGACGGTGCGCTCGGCGGTAGCCGCACTGGACGAAGGCGGCTACCAGACGCTGCTCGGCATCTACAGCCGCGACGCGACGCGCGACAAGATCGTCACGCAGATATTGAGCCGGCGGCCCGGCGGCCTGATCCTCATCGGCCTGCCGGTTTCCCCGGACGTGCGGGACCTGCTGGTCGAATCGCGATTGCCGATCGTCGAGACATGGGAGATGCCGCTCGCGCCGATCGACATGGTGGCGGGCATCTCGCACCACGATATCGGCATCGCGATCGGCCGGTTCCTGCTGCGCAAGGGCTATCGCCGGCCGATGATCTTCTCCACCGACAGCAGCCGGGGGCATATCCGCCGCTATGGCATCTCCCGTGTTCTGATGGAGGCGGGTCAGCCCGAGCCGAGAAGCATCGACCAGGGATTGCCGGGCACGGTAGGCGAGGGACGCCGTTCCTTTGCGAAGATATGGGGCGAGGGCGAGCGGCCCGACGTTGTCGTCTGCGCCTCCGACTGGCTGGCGCAGGGCGTGATGATCGAAGCGGCGGCGCGCGGCGTCCGCGTGCCGGAGGATCTGGCGGTGGTCGGCTTCGGCGATTTCGATTTCGCGCGCGAGCTGGAGCCGGCGCTGACCACGGTGCGGATCGACGGCGCGGCCATGGGCAAGCAGGCCGCGGCGCTGATGCTGGACGCAATGCAGGACGACCGCCGCGACCGGAGCAAGGCGGCGCGGGTGGACGTGGGCTTCTCGCTGGTGGAGCGGGCCTCGACATGAGCGATACGCTGCCGATCCCCGAAAAGGTGCGGGTCTTTCTGGCCCGGACGCACGGGCTACTCATCGACGGCGCGTGGCACGCAGCCGCGAGCGGGCGAACGCTCGCCACCGAAGACCCGGCGACCGGCGCGGCAATCGGCCACATCGCGGCCGGTGGAAGCGAGGACATTGATGCGGCGGTGCGCGCGGCGGATTGGGCGCTGCGCGAGCATGGTTGGCGCGCGATGCCGCCGCCCGAGCGGACGCGGCTGCTCTGGACGCTCGCCGACCTCATCGAGCGCGACGCCGAGGAACTGGCCTTTCTGGAGAGCCTCGACAACGGCATGCCGCTGGCGCTCGCACGCTTCAGCGTGACGGGGGCGGCCTCCGGCCTGCGCTACAATGCCGGCTGGGCGGGGCGGATCGCCGGCGAGGTGCCCACACTCTCCGCGCCGGATCATCATGCCTATACGGTCTACGAGCCGGTGGGGGTGGTGGGCGCGATCATTCCGTGGAACCTGCCGCTGACGATGGCGGCCAACAAGATCGGTCCGGCGATTGCCGCCGGATGCACGCTAGTGCTCAAGCCGGCCGAACTCACCTCGCTGACGGCGATCTGGCTGGGCGAGCTGGTCGTCGAGGCGGGCTTTCCTCGCGGTGTCGTCAACATCGTCACCGGCCTGGGTGCGGAAGCCGGGGCGGCCCTTGCGGCGCATCCGATGGTAGCCAAGATCAGCTTCACCGGCTCCACGGCGACCGGGCAGGCGATCGCGGCGGCGGCGGTGCCGACGCTCAAGCGAGTGACGCTGGAATTGGGCGGCAAGTCGCCCGTGTTCATTTTTCCCGATGCCGATCTGGATGCGGCCGCTATTGGCGCGGCCAACGGCATCTTCCTCAATTCCGGGCAGGTTTGCGTCGCCGGGTCGCGGCTTTACGCGCACCGGCAGGTGTTTGACCGGATCGTGGACACGGTTGCCAGCCGCGCCGATGCGCTGAGTGTGGGGCCGGGAACAGCGCCGGCCACGCAGATCGGCCCGCTGGTCTCTGCGGGGCAGAAGCAGCGGGTAGAGAGCTTCCTGGCCGACGGAGCCCGTGACGGCTGTATGCGCGTGGCGGGCGGCGCGGCGCCGACGGGGGCGGGGCATTTCGTCCGCCCCACCGTGCTGGCCGGCGCGCAGCCGCATATGAGCGTCTATCGCGAGGAGATTTTCGGCCCGGTGCTGACGATCATGCCGTTCGAGGAGGACGATCTGGACGCGCTCGCCGCGCGCGCCAACGATACGCGCTATGGCCTCGCCGCCAACATCTGGACGCGGGATATCTCACGCGCCCACCGGCTGGCGCGACTGATCGACGCCGGCACGATCCGGGTGAACGGCGCCGGGATCGACCATGCCTTGCCGTTTGGCGGGTTCAAGCAATCCGGCTGGGGGCGAGAGAACGGCCGCGAAGGTGTGCTGGCGCATATGGAGCTGAAGTCCATCGCCATCCGGCTCTGATCTGTCCGCGCTCCGCCGCCGGTCAGACCATGTCCCGGCGCAGGGTGCGCGCAGCGTTCCAGTAATGGAAGGCAGCCCACAGCGCGACCAGCGCGCAGCTTGTCATCGCATAGCGGATGCCGACCGAGCCGGCGGCTGCGCAGGCTTCGATTCCCTGTGCGGCAGCGCCGGCGCAGGTGGCGGTATAGTCGCCCGCGAACATCCGTTCCGCGAACGTATCGCTTAGAACGCCGACGAATAGCGGCCCCAGCCCCATGCCGACGAGATTCTGGAAGAAGATGATGATCGCCGATGCGGAGGCGCGCATGCGCGGTTCCACCATATTCTGCACCGCGCCGAAGGTGGGGCCGTAGAAGGTGAAGGCGAGCGTAGCGGCGATGGTGACGACCGGCAGGGCAAAGTGCCAGTTGGGCAGCGACAGGCCGATCATGTAGAGCGGCGCCGCAAGGGTGAGCGTGGCGGCCGGCAGCCACGCGTACCAGCGCTCGTCGCGCTTGCCGGCCCAGTCCGCCCCGAAGCCGCCGAGCAAGGTGCCCGCGCCGTTGGAGAGGCTGGTGACGATGCCGAACAGCAGGCCGGCCTGCGTCATGCTGAGGTCGTAGGAACGGCCGAAATAGATTGGCAGGAACAGCAGGATGCCGAAGTTGCAGAAGCTGGTCAGCCCGCAGGCGAAGGCCATGTTGAGAAAGGCCGGCTTGCCGCGCAGCACGCGGATCATCGCCATGAAGCTGGGCGTCTCGCCCTTGATCGCCTCCGGGTTGTCGAAGCGGCCGCGCGGCTGCTCCTTGAGCGTCAGCAGCAGGAGCAGAGCCAGCAGCAAACCGGGCGCCCCGACGATGACGAAGGCTGCACGCCAGCCGACATGCTCGCCCAGCCACCCGCCAGCCGCGCCACCGACCAGCGAGCCGACCGAGGCACCCATCGCCACAACGGCCAGCGCCGAGGCGCGCTTGTGGCGGGGAAAACGGTCTGACACCATGGAGATAGTGCAGGGGTTGGCGGCGGATTCGCCGATGCCGACGCCGAGGCGGAGCAGCAGCAGTTGCACGAAATTGGCGGCCGCGCCGCTCAGCATGGTCATGATCGACCAGATGGTGGTGGCGAGCGCCAGCAGCCGCACGCGATTGTAGCGGTCCGCCAGCCGTGCGACCGGGATGCCGGCGGAGGTATAGAGCAGCGCGAAAGCCAGGCCGGTGAGCAGGCCGAACTGCGTGTCGCTGATACCGAGATCAGCCTTGATGGCAGGGCCGAGGGTAGCGACGATGACGCGGTCGATGAAGCTGGACAGCGCGACGAGCATCAGCATCGCCATCATCCAGACCGGATAGCCCTCCGTCCGGCGGCTGCCATTTCCGTGTCCGTTCATCCTCAGCCCTTCCCGTTTCTATCTTTTCGTGCCGCTGCCTCGCCGGTCAGTCGCGCGTGCCGGGCATGCCGGGGCCGCGATCGACCAGCGCCGTGCCCGCGCCCAGCGCCGTGTCGGTCCACATGCGCACATCGAGGTCGGCGATGCGCCAGTCGTCGTCAGCCAGCCGGAACAGGGCATGCCACGTTCCCATCCGCCAGGAAGGGCTGCGGGGCCAATATTGCCGGTGGAACTCGTGGCGGAAGATCATGCAGTAGGCGGCGACGCGCACATCCTCGCCCTCGCGTGTCAGGCGCGGCGCATTGAACTGGTGCTGGTGCCCGTAGGTCTGGGTGGCGCGCCGGCTGATGCTGCCGCCGATGAAGCTCTCGATGCCCTCATGGCCGGTAAAGATGCCGGGACTGCCGTCGCGCAGGGGGTGCCGCAGCACCGCGTCTCTCGTGAAGCAGTCCAGATAGGCGGGCAGGTCGCCCGAATCGATCGCCCAGGAATAGCAGGCCATGCGATCCGCGATACGCAGCCGATCGCGAATCTCGATATCGTCGAATGCGCTGCTCATACGAGGATTCTCCCGCGCAGTTGGGGCTGCGGTTGATAGTTTTTCATCGGATGGCGCACCTGCCGTCCCCTCCTTACGTCAACTTCAGAACAATTTTTCAGGGGCGAAGCCACCTTTTTCGGCGTTGAAGCAGACAAAAGAGTTTGTGTAAAGTTTTCATTATAATGTTGCGATGTGGCGCCTACCGTGTGTATGTCATACATAAGAAGGCCCTTCAGAAGGGTCGGAATGCGCGGGGAACGCGCCTCAACGCAGGCAGGGGAGCTGAAATGGCCTATCACCATATTCTCAGGAAATGTGCGCTCGGCAGCGCCTCGCTTCTGGCGCTCGGCGCGCTGGCAAGCGGCGCCCATGCGCAAGAATCGCGGCCGGCGGATGATGCCGGCAATGCGGACGGCGTGCAGGATATCGTCGTCACCGCGCAATTCCGCTCGGCCAATTTGCAGGATACGCCGCTGGCGATCACCGCCATCTCGGGCGAGCAGCTTGCCGATCGCAGCTTCAACAACATCGCCGATGTCGGCAAGGCGGCGCCCAGCGTGACGCTGCGGCTCGGCAGTTCGGGCTACGGCAAATCGACGCAGGCCTATATCCGCGGTATCGGCCAGACCGATTTCAACTTCGCACTCGAACCGGCGGTGGGCTTCTATGTCGACGACGTCTATCACGCGTCGCTGTTTGGCACCTCATTCGACTTGCTCGACCTAGAGCGGGTGGAAATCCTGCGCGGTCCGCAGGGCACGCTGTTCGGCAAGAACTCGATCGGTGGTGCCGTCCGCCTGATCTCCAAGAAGCCGGCCGACCGTTTTGAGGCGTCGGTCGAGGGCACCTACGGCAGCTACGACCGGCTCGACCTGCGCGGCATGGTCAATATCCCGCTGGTTGCGGACCAGTTGGCACTGCGCCTCTCTGTCGCCTCCAAGCAGCGTGACGGCTATGTCGATCGGGTGGACTTCGCCTGCGCCTACCCCGCGCTGGCGGGCAACCTCCAGCCCACGGTTTCCACCAACGGCAATAGCTGCAAAGTGGGCACGCTGGGTGGGGAGAGCGTGCGCGCGGGCCGCGCCGCGCTGCGCTGGACGCCCGCTTCGAATATCGAGGTCAATCTGGTTGCCGAGGTGATTCGGGACAATTCGGAAGCGGCGGCGGACTCGCTCATCTATGTGAACGAGGCGGCGGCCTCGCTCATCAACTACAACAATAACCGACTGATCCCGACCTACGGCATTCCGTTCGACAACCGCTTCGTCGTCGACCCCTATGTAAGCTTTGCGACCTATGACAGCGCCTTCCTCGGCCGCAAGGTGCCGCCGGTGAATACCGTGCATTCGGAAAGCTATTCGGGCGAGATCAACTGGAACCTCACCGACGATGTCCAGTTCAAGTCGATCACGGCCTATCAGAAGTTCAACGGCCGCTTCACCCAGAACGCCAACAACGCGCCGCTGCCGGTGGCGCTGACCGACAATATCGCGGGCTTCGAGCAGTTCACGCAGGAGTTCCGCCTTGTCGGCACGAGCTTCGATGGCCTGCTCGACTGGGCGGCCGGCGTTTTCTACTTTGATGGCGACAGCACGCTCGGCGGCGGCGCCTATCTGGCCGCCTCCAACATCGCCTTCGATCAGGATGAGAGCACGGATAGCTCGAACCGCTCCGCCTTCGTCCACGGCGTGTTCCACCTGACCGATCAGTTCTCGCTGACGGCGGGCGTGCGCTACTCGAAGGAATCCAAGACCTACACTTTCAACCGCACCAATGTGCCCGCTGGCACGCCGTTCTTCCCCGGCGGTGCCTTCACATCACCGGCCTCCAAGTTCGACCGGTTCGATTACAAGATCGGCCTGGACTACAAGGTGACGGACGACGTGATGCTCTACGGCCAGTTCTCGACTGGCTTCAAGGGCGGCGGTATCAATCCGCGGCCGTTTACGCCGGCGGCGGCCGTGCCGTTCGGGCCGGAGACGCTGGAAGCCTATGAAATCGGCATCAAGAGCGACCTGTTCGACCGGCTGGTGCGTTTCAACCTGGCCGCCTATCACAGCGATTATTCCAACCTCCAGCTCAGCGCCAACGGCTTCGACAACAACGGTGCACCGAGCATCGTCATCGCCAACGCCGGCAAGGCGCGGATCAACGGCCTGGAAGCCGAGTTGCAGATCCGCCCGGCGCACGGCCTCCAGATCGAGATGTCGGCCAGCTACACCGACTTCAAGATCAAGGACCTCGGGCCGGCCGCCGGTGTGTCCGGTGGCCCGACGCTGGCCAGCAAGCCGCAGGGCACGCCGGAATGGAAGTATAATGCCGGTATCCAGTATGAGGCCGATCTGGGCAACGCAGGGACGCTGACGCCGCGTTTCGACGTCTATTACCAGTCCAAGGTGTTCAACGAGTGGACCAATAATCCGCGCGCCATGCAGGAGGGTTACGCTATCGCCAACGGTCGGCTGACCTACTCGGCGCCGGATGACGAATGGTATGCCGCGCTGTCGGTGACGAACATCTTCGACAAGTTCTATTATGTGAACAAGTTCATTCAGGCCGGTTCATATATCTTCACGGGCCAGCCTGCCCGGCCGCGCGAATGGGCGATCACGGTCGGCCGCCGCTTCTGACCGGACAAGAAATGAGAAGGGAGCGCCCGCATGCGGCGCTCCCTTCTTGCGTTGGGAGCGGTTCGCGGTCACGCTCCATGTGAAGCCCCGCAGGCAATGAGGTGAGAGGATGTCGGACGGAGAGGCGCTGCGCGCGCTGAGCGAGGAAGTGGCCGCGCTGCGGCATCGGCTGGGCGTGATGGAGGATATCCAGGCGGTCCGCACGCTCCAGTTCAAATATGGCTATTATATGGACAAGGGGTTGTACGAGGAGGTCGTCGACCTGTTTGCCGAGGATGGTGTGCTCCATTTCATGGGCGGCATTTTCCGGGGCAAGGCCGGCCTCTCCCGCCTCTATTGCGGCCGGCTGCGCAACGGCTTTACCGATGGCAACAACGGCCCGGTCTATGGGATGTTGGCCGAGCACCTCCAGCTTCAGGACATTGTCGACATCGCGCCGGACGGGCAGAGCGCGAAAGGGCGGTTCCGCGCCTTCATGCAGGGCGGCAGCCATGTCAGCAAAGAGAAGCGGAACGAGCGCCTGCCGCTCCAATGGTGGGAAGCCGGCGTCTACGAGAACAGCTATGTGAAGGAAGGTGGCGTCTGGAAGATCGCCGAACTGGACTATCACATGTTCTGGCAGGCCGACTATGAGCAGGGCTGGGCGCACAGCAACCCCTATGAGGGGCATTTCTTCCAGAAGACCTACCCGGAAGACCCCGGCGGCCCGGACGAATTGACCGACCGCGAGCCCAATTTCTGGCCGGAGACGCCGATCGTCGATTTTCATTATCCGCATCCGGTGACGGGTGAGCCATGGACCCCGGGGCGCAGCGACGGCAAGCGGAGCTGCTGAGGTGGCCGTGGTCACAGGCGGAGAGCTGGTCGTCCGCACGCTGAAGGCGGCGGGCGTCGAGACGCTGTTCGGCCTGCATGGCGCGCATGTCGACACGATTTTTCAGGCCTGCGCGGACCATGATCTGCCAATCGTCGACACGCGGCACGAGGTTGCGGCCGGCCATGCCGCCGAGGGCTATGCCCGTGCCGGCAACCGGCTGGGCGTGGCTGTGGTGACGGCGGGGCCGGGCTTCACCAATGTCGTGACTAGTCTTGCCAATGCCTATCTCGACCGCACGCCGATGCTGTGCATTGCCGGAACCGCGGGTCTCGCGCAGGCCGAGACCAACACGTTGCAGGCGGGCATCGACCAGGCGGCGGTCGCGACGCCGATCACCAAGTGGCGCCACCGCGTTTGCGTCGCGTCCGATTTGCCGCGGCTTGTCGCGGAGGCGATCCGCATCGCGACGGCTGCGCCCTGCGGCCCGGTGTTGCTCGATATGCCCTCGGACGTGCTCAATGCGCGGATCGAGGAGGTCGCCATTCCGGGCAACATCGCCGTGACCAGCGCTGCCGCGCCGCAGCCGACCGATGTCGCGGCGATCATTGCGCGGTTGCGGGTGGCCGAACGGCCGGTGGTGATGGTGGGCACGGGCGCCTATCGCTCCGGCGCGGCCGAGGCGCTGGTCGCCTTCGCCGAGGCGGCGACCGTGCCGGTGTTCAGCGATTTTCCCGCGCACGGCATGATGTCGGCGAGTCACCCGCTCCACGGTGGCACTTTCCACAAGATGGCCGATCTGGACGCGCCCGGCGAGCGGCCGGACCTGGTCCTCGCCTTCGGCGTGCGCTTCGGCCTGTTCACGCTGGGGACGAGCGACCTCATCGTGCCGCACGCCGCCGACATCGTGCATATCGAGGTGGATGCGCGCGAGATCGGTCTGGTCCGTGCGGCGCAGATCGGTCTCGTCGCCGATCCGTGCCTGACATTGGAGGCGTTGGCGGCGGCGGCCGGTGCGCAACCGGACCGCTCGGCCTGGGTGGCGCTGGTGCAGGCAAAAAAGGTGGCTCGACGCGAGCGGCTGGCCGCTGAGGCGGCGGCGCATCAGGGCCGCATCCATCCTTATGCGGCGGTCGCGGCGGTGGCGGAGGCGCTGCCGGAGGATGCCATCGTCATCGGCGACGGCGCCGAGGCGTATCACTGGCTCAACGAGACGATCGCGCGCGAGCGGCCGGGCTGTTACCTCGCGCACGGTTTTCTCGGCACGGTCGGCATGGGACTGGGGCTCTCGCTGGGCGCGCAGGTGCTGGACCGGAGCCGGCCAGTTTTCTGCCTCGCGGGTGATGGTGCCGTGGGCTTCACTATTGCCGAGTTCGACACCATGGCGCGGCTCGACCTGCCCGTGGTGGTAATGGTGATGAACAACCGGAGCTGGGCGGCCTCACAGCATTTTCAGGAGATCGCGCTCGGGCCGAACCGGGTGACGGGCACGCGGCTGGGCGGGGCGCGCTATGACCAGGTGGCCGAAGGGTTCGGCTGCGTCGGCATGTATGTAACCGAGCTGGCGGATCTGGCGCCGGCGCTGGCACAGGCTTTCGCGTCGCGGCGGCCAACCTGCATCAATGTGGAGATTGATCTGGCACCCACGCCGCCGGAGCTGCACCTGCTGATGAAGCGATGATGAAACGAATAACCGATTGAAAGATTTGCGAAGTTGGAGAAGCTATGAAGTCGCTGGATGGGGAGATCGCGCTGGTGACGGGCGCGGGGCGGGGCTTCGGCCGCGCCATCGCCGAGAAGCTGGCGCGCGAGGGTGCGGCGGTGGCGCTGCTTGCCCGCAACGCCGCACAACTTGCCGAGGCGGTGAGCGCGATCGAGGCGCAGGGCGGCCGTGCGGTCGCCATCGCGGCGGACGTGACCGAGCCGGCCGATGTGGACCGGGCGGTTGCCGAGGCGGAGGCCGCGCTGGGGCCGCTTACCATCTTCATCAACAATGCCGGCGTGCCCGGCCCGTTCGGCCCGATCTGGGAGCTGGACATAGATGCGTGGTGGGCAGCCCAGCATGTCCATATCCGCGCGCCGATGCTGTTCCTGCGGCGTATCCTGCCCGGCATGGTGGCGCGGGACCGGGGGCGGATCGTCGTCGTGTCGGCTATCGCCAGCCGCAAGGTGGCGCCGCACCTCAGCGCTTATTGCACCGGCAAGATCGCCCAGAATCGCATCGTCGCGGAAGCGGCCGCGGAGCTGGAGGGCAAGGGCGTCAAGATTTTCGCTATTGATCCGGGTTTCGTATTCACGGCACTCGCCCGCGATACGATGACCTCGCCAGAGGCACAGAAATGGCTGCCCGGCATGGTCGACCGCCTCCAGCAAGCCTCGGACGGAAGGGAGGTGGCCGACGGCCTCGCCCGCTGCGCCCAACGCTGCTTCGATCTCGTCTCGGGCCGCTACGATGGGCTGAGCGGCTGTTATATGGAGATACCGGACGACCTGGATGCCATGGCGCGGGAGCGTATGGCAGCAGAATGACGGCTTCATGAGTGGTTAGATGTGTCATCCTGAAAGCGAGTTCTGTCGAACGGCGCTGGCCTCGTTGATCTCGTGTCTCCGTCTGCCGTGAGAATAGCGCTCCCTGTGCCGATCCGCTTGTCGCTTGCCGCAGAATTGGGCCATTGCCGGGCTTCTTGACGACCAAGCGTAGATCGACTCTCCAGCGTTGCGCTGGAGCCAGAGCCGACGGTGGGCAACGCGCAAGTGCTGGCAAGCCCTTCCTGCCCGTTTTCATTACGTACCGAAGCGGAGTGTGAGAAAGGGCATGTCGCCTTCGTGCATGCGCCAAAAAATAGCGCATGTCCTCAATCGATTGCGACTTCCGGACCGCTCCGATTGATGGTCAATGGCGGAAAGCGGGTGCCGAATCATCTTAACATCAGGCGCTAGCAAAAAATGCAGCGGGGCGCGCCCAATGACCCCGCGCTGGCAGGACCGCACGGACGTGCGGCCGGCTGCAAAGAGATGTGAACAGGGGGAGTGATGCACGGCACTCGTATATCGCATCGGGTCGCATTGTATTTCGTGACGACCTCGTTTCTCGTCTGGGGAGGGGAGGCATCCGCCCAGAGGCGAACCTTCAACATCGGGTCCGGTGATGCCAATGCCACCATTCCGATTTTCGCCAAGCAAAGCGGTCTGCAAATCATCGTCGCTGCTGACCGGCTGCGCGGCGTACGAACCCCCGCTATCGTGGGGGCGATCGACGCGCGTGTGGCGCTCAGCCGCCTGTTGCGATCGACCAATCTCGTTATCGCGGCCGATAATGGGTCCGTTGTCGTTCTCAAGGCGCGTCCTGCACCGCCAATGCACAAGGCGACGTTTTCTTCCGCCGTGGCGGTGAACGCTGAACCGGTTGCTCCGCCTCCACCGCCCCCGCCGCCAGAACCGAGCGAGCCTAGTCCGGCGGCGCCGCCGGCCATCGAACAAGATATTGTCGTGACCGGTTCACGCATTGCGATGACGGGCTACCGCCAGCCGACACCGGTCACGGTGGTGAACGAAGCCCAGATCGAGCGCGATGCCAAGGTGAGCATCGGCGATACGATCCGCGAATTGCCGGCCGTCGGGTCGTCCGGTTCCCCCAACAATGGCGTGGGCGCCAACAACATCGTCGGCGGCGTCACCGGGCTGGATACGGTCAACCTGCGCCAGTTGGGCGTGAACCGGACACTGGTGCTCCTCGACAGTCAGCGCGTGGTGCAATCCAACATCACCGGCGTGGTCGACCTTGGCACCATGCCGACCATACTGGTCCAGCGGATTGACGTCGTCACTGGTGGCGCGTCCGCCGCCTGGGGATCCGACGCGGTCGCCGGTGTGGTCAATCTTGTCCTGAACAAGAATTTCGATGGTGTCCGCGCCAGCATCGAGGGAGGGGAATCTTACAAGTTCGATCATAAGAGCTACCGCTTGCAGGCGGCCGCCGGCACCGGATTTGCCGATGATCGCGGCCGGTTGATCGTCGCCGGCAATTTTCTGAATAGCCCCGATACGATCTTTGCCAATCAGCGCTCATGGAACACCTATCGGAACCTGATCGACAATCCGGCTTATACGCCGACGAATAACGAGCCACGCCTCATCCATGCCGATAATGTTGGCCTGGCGCAGGCGACCAATGGCGGCCTGATACAGGGGCCTGCGTGCCTCGTTCCGGTGGTGGATGGGGTCTGCTCCAGCCCGAACCCGTTGCGGAACATCCGCTTCGTTGGACCCAATGCGGCGCCGGTGCCGTTCAATCCGGGCGTCGTCTCCGGGCCGATTTCGGCTTATGGCGACGCTGAAACCGACTATCCCGGGATGAACAATCTCGCGGTGGCGTTCCGAACGCTCAACCTTTTCGGCTACACGCATTTCGACCTCACCGAGAATTTGCGAGCGTCGGTTCAGGTCAATTACGGAAAAAGCCGCTCCAAGAACAACTCCACGCCGGCGACCCGGTTCGGCACCCTCTCCATCAAGGCGGAGAACCCCTTCCTTCCGGATGCAATCAGGGATCAGATGGATGAACTGGGGCTGGATGCGATCCAGATCGGCGTGACCAACATCAACAATGTTACGTCGGACCAATTCTCCTACGACAATTTCGTCAAGAACTCGGTCGGGGTGCCGGTGAGCGTCCAGCAACGGCGCCTAATGCGGGGCGTCTTCAGTCTCGATGGCAAGTTTGGCTCGGGATGGACCTGGAATGCTTATTATCAGAAGGGCAAGGTGAAAACGCGCGTCGACGTGCTCTCGAACGTCGTCACGGCGCGCTTCAATTTTGCGGTCGATGCGGTTCGCAACGACCAGGGCGCCATCGTCTGCCGGGCGGTCATGCTGAACAATCCGGCGGCCGAGGGCTGTATTCCGCTGAACGTGATCGGCGAGGGGATAGCCGATCCCAAGGCCATTCGTTACGTCAACGTGCGCCCTGGCGAGAATTGGGAAGTCATCCGGCTGGAGCAGGATGTCGCGGCAGTGTCAGCTCAGGGCGCGCTCGGCTTCGGCTTACCCGCAGGCGATATCTCAATTGCGTTTGGCGGAGAGTATCGGCGCGAAAAAGGCGAGACGATCGTCGATGCAGGGGCGGCGGCGCGGCGCTATTCTTTCGCCAATTTCGCGCCTTTCGCGGGCAAATATCATGTGAAGGAAGCCTTCGTCGAACTTGATATGCCGCTCGTCGAGCGCGGATTCGTCGACTCCCTGGCGTTGAATGCGGCGGGGCGCATCACCGACTATAGCACCAGCGGTGTGGTCAAGACGTGGAAGCTTGGGCTTACCAGCCAGTTGAACGATCTGATCCGGCTGCGCGGTACGGTTTCGCGCGACATTCGCGCGGCGAACCTTGCGGAACTGTTCAACTCGGGAACGGCGATTCAGAGTTCGGCTATCGACCCCAGAACCCATATCAATGTGCCGATCTTCGCGACGACATCCGGCAACCCCAAGCTGGCACCGGAGAAGGCGGATACAGTCTCCGCAGGGATCGTCCTGAGCCCCGCGCCCCGGTTCAACCTGTCGCTCGATTATTATTCGATCAAGCTGAAGGATGCGATCTTCACGGTCAGTACCGCGCAAGTGCTGGCACGATGTAATGCCGGCGAACTGACGTTCTGTTCCCAATTGGATTTCGACGGTCCAAACGGGGCGCTCAGTCAGATCCGCACTTTCCCGAGAAACTTGAGTGCGCAGAATGTGTCCGGTCTTGATTTCCAGATGGATTATCAAATGCCGCTGGGCAGCGGTAAGTTGCAGAGCCGGCTGGTCAGCAATTATACCTTGACGCAAAACCAGATCGCGCTGGGTGTGAAGACGGATTACGCTGGCGCTCTCAGCGGGAACTCCCCGGTGTCGGGCTTCCCCAAGCTGCGCGCGACGCTGACGGAAACCTACACCAACGGGCCGATGTCGATCACCCTTCAGGGCCGTTTCATCGGCAAGGCGAAGCTGGTGAATGGGTGGACCGCCAAGGACGTCGATAACAATCGGGTGCCGGCCGTCTTCTACACGGACTTTCGGGCCTCCTACGAGTTGTCGGAGGGCGCCCAGCTCTTCGGCGCCGTCGATAATATCTTCAATCGAAACCCGCCGAACGTTGCGGTGAGTTCTGCCAACGCGGCCTCATATTATTCGACCGCGGTTCGCGGCGATATCCATGACACGATCGGACGTAGCTATCGCGTCGGTGCAAGGCTGCGCTTCTGATGGTTGCGCCTGTCTGTCCGTTCTTCATCCCCCCTCTCTCGGGAACGGATAGGCGGGCGCAGCCGATAGATTATTTGGAGCAAGCGTTCATAGTCGGCGGCGTGCTGCTCCATAGGTTTTAGCCTCACTACCGACCGGACGGTGGAGTGCTTGGTCAGTGGACGATCAGGCGGGCCGGTGCTCTTATGAAGGGGCGCGGAGCAGGCCGAAGAGTGGCTGAAGACAGGGCTGCCCTCCGCCCAAGATCGTTGCCGCGATGTCGGGTGGGATGCCTTTCGCCACCCGACCGATCGAACCAATCACAAATAGGGATCGACCCGTTCAAGTAACCGTTCCGCAACCGAACGGCGGATCGGCAGGCCCTTTTTCATCTTTGTCCAGGTGTTGATGCTGATTCCGAAAGTCTCCATCACGCACTCGGCGGTATGTGCCCTCAGGCGTGAACTCAGCTTTTCAACAACCCAGCCGTTCACATAACTGAGGCTGGGAACGTCCGTATGAATGAGGCCGTCCGTCGGGAAGGAACTGGACGGCGCACGGGATTTGATAAAGCGATTTACCCTCGACCCTTGGGATTTCACTTCTTCAAAGCCAACATTCATCTCATTCTCCCAATATTATTGGTATACCGGTAAGTCTTCATCGTCTTTGAAAGCGCAGCTCTTCGCTCCGAGAAGCGCCTGCTCCCCGGTCATCGCGTTTATTTTTCGTCCAGCCCTCTATCGGGCAGCCGCGCTTTCGACCGGCGCATGGGTGAGCCGGCGGGCGCGCGATTATTTCAACGTTGCGAGATAATCGATCATGGTCTGGCGTATCCTCTCGTCGGACGGGCCCTTCATTGTCATCTTGGTCCCTGAAACCTTGGTCTGGGGCGCGAGCAGGAACGCGCTGAGTTCAGCAGGCGTCCACGTGATCCCCGAATTCTTCATGGCGTCGGAATAGGAATAGTCGGCCTTGGAGCCCGCTTTCGAACCGACCACGCCGAACAGGTTCGGGCCGATCTTTCCGGCGGCACCCTGCTCAACGGAATGGCATGCCAGGCACGTCGCGAACTGTGGCGGTTGCGCGACCTGAGCGACCGGGGCGGGCGCCCTGGCTTCGGTCGCCGGCTGAGCCGGGGTCTCGGCCGGTTCCTTCGGCGCTTCCGGCTTGCTGCTGTTGGTAACTGGCGCGGCCTTGTTTTCCGGCGCTGCCGCTTCGTCGATCGCGATTTCAGCGATATTCATGGTATTGACGGTTTCGGCCGTCGTGTCGTTCGTGTTCTCCGCCGCTTCCGGACTGGAGCAGGCGGCAAGCATCAGGCTGCCGACGACGCACGACAACAATGATCTGCACATTTGATTCACTGGCATCTAACTCCCCGAAAATCTTCGTCGTTATGAGTGCGTGAGCGGGTTGGCCCCGCCTCTGCCGCGTTGCCGGACGGGCCGGTTATCCAGATCGGGAAGGGGAGATGTCACCGTGATCTCATTTCGTCGAAAAGATGATCTGTCCGGACTTTTCCTGGACCTTCAGATCTAGAGTGAGGGCTGCCGCATGGGCGAAGCCCTGCGGATCGTTTGCAGAGAACATGCCGGTCACGGTCCGATTGGCGATCGCACCATTGCCGACTTCGATCTTGACCTTGTTGTACCGGTTGAATTCGTGGGCGGCGTCACGCAGACTGGTTTCGCTGAAGGCGATCTTGCCCTCGCGCCAGGCCAGCATCCGCTCCATTTCTTCGTTTGACATCCTCTTTGCCGTGATGTCGCCACTGGCGTCGGCGACCGCTTTCATATTGGCGCCGACCATCATCGACTGTTTGTGCCCCTGTGGTGCGGCGACCTTCACCAAGCCTTCCCGAACCATGACTTCGACCGGCGTGACCCCGGTCCGTCGCACACTGAACGCCGTTCCGACCGCCTGCACCTTGGCCATGCCTGCCTTGACGAGGAATGGACGCTGCGGGCTTTTGGCCACGTCGAACAACACCTCGCCCTTGTCGAGATAGATGGTTCGATTGGCCTTGCTGAAATTGACGCGAATGTGGCTGTCCGTGTTCATCGTGACCACCGAGCCGTCCGCCAGCGGCAGAAGGCGCACCTCACCGCGTGCCGTCGTGTAGCTGCTGGTGCCGATCGGCAGCAGGGCCAGAGCGCCGAAGCTCGCGGCGAGGGCGGTGGCCGTGCCGGCCTGGATGAGCCGGCGGCGTGAGACCAGATGTGGCAGGATCGACACGACCTTGGATGTCTCGGGAGATGCCTCGGGCGTGCCGGGTGGTGCCTCCGGCTCCTCCACAGAACCGAGGAACGCTGTCTCGCCCGTGCTTGCAGAGAGCGAGATGGCGGCGAGCATGGCTTGTGCTCGCGCAAGTGCGCCAAGCCGGCGTACATCACCTTCCAGCCAGCAATCGAGGGATGCCTGATCGAGTTCGGTCAGCGGACCACGGTCGAGCCGGGCCGCCCAGAGGGCTGCCATGGCGTCGATCTCGCTACTGGTCTCAAACCTCGTCATCTGACTGACCATCCGTTTCCTTCCTGCTAGATGCAGAAGGGGTGCTTCTTCCGCCACGTCCGAAAATTTCGATCAGCATGCGGATGCCTCTGCCGATATGCTTTTCTACTGTGCTTTCCGATAAATTAAGTCTTTCGGCTATCTCGCGCTGAGATAGCCCCTCCACCTTCCGGAGGACGAAAACCTCCCGGCATTTCTCGGGTAGCCCGTCGATGGCGTCAAAGACGCGCGCCAATTCCTGCCGGGCTTCGACCTGCTGGTCCGGCAATGGTTCTGGTGCTGCGGCATCCAGCGTCTCGATCTCGATATCGCTGTCGATCCGTTTGGCACGGCTCCGCCGGCCCTCCTGAAGCACGATGGAAAGCGCGGTCTGGTAAAGATAGGCCTTGGGCGCGGCGATGTGATCGACCTCGGCCAGGGTCGCCAACTTCGCGTAGGTCTCCTGGATCACATCGTCGACGTCCAGGCCAGCCGGAGTCCGCAGCCTCAGCCATCTACGCAGGTCGGCCTCATGCGGCAGCACATGCTGCGCGAGCCAGACCGCGCGACTGTTGGATAACCCCCTCATGCCATCAGAAGAACCTCTCGCCATTCATAGCGCAAGAAAATTTGCGTCACGAAAAAAAATCGATCTGCAACTGGGGGAAAGAAGCCACAGGACCATCTCAGCAACATAGTGCGGAAAAATACTGCATCGCAAGGTCACGTTTCCCAGTATTCGGGCGACGATGGGCAGTTGTTGCCAATAAAAATGAGGGGGTGTTAATGAAAATAAAACGCAGTTCGCGCGTGGTTGTTCGGCTTTCTCTTACAACTTCTCTTGTGTTTTGGGGCGGTGCAGTTTTTGCGCAGCAGGAACCTCAGGCGGATGATGCCGAGGCCGCGGCGCCAGTTGACATCGTTATTACAGGCTCCCGAATTAGCGTAGCCGGTTATGCCCAGCCCACACCGGTGACGGTCGTTGGCGAAGAAGTGTTGCAGCGCGATGCGAAGGTCAGCATCGGCGATACGATCCGGGAGCTGCCTGCGGTCGGCGCGTCGGCCTCGCCCAATAATGGGTCTGGCGCGGGGAACATCGTCGCGGGGATTACCGGCCTCGACACCGTCAATCTGCGTCAGCTCGGCGTTACACGCACCCTGGTGCTGTTCGACGGCCAACGTGTGGTCCAGTCCAACGTCACCGGCCAGATTGATCTCGGCACGATCCCCACTGCGCTGGTGGAGCGGATCGACGTCGTGACGGCCGGCGCCTCCGCGGCCTGGGGCTCGGACGCCGTCTCGGGTGTCGTTAACCTGATCCTCAACAAGCGGTTCGATGGCTTCCGCGCCAGCGCCGAAGTCGGCGATTCCTACAAGTTCGATCATACCAACTATCGGCTCTCGGCCGCTGCCGGTACCGGCTTCGATGACGATCGGGGCCGGGTGATCGCCGCGATCAACTATATGGATAGCCCAGAGGTCGTGTTCGCGAACCAGCGTTCGTGGAATAGCTATCGGCAACTCATCAGCAATCCGGCCTATACGGCTACCAACGACGAACCGCGCTATATTCACGTCGACAATATCGGGCTTGCCCAGGCGACAACGGGTGGCCTGATTACCGGGCCGGCGTGTCTGGTTGCCGTGCCTGCGGGCGGCACCTGCCCCAGCCCCAACCCGCTGCGCTACATGCAGTTCATTGGCCCCAATGCCCAACTGGTGCCGTTCGACCGCGGTATCGTCGACGGTCCTATCTCGGCGGGCGGCGATGCGGAGCAACTGCATCCTTCGATCGACAATCTGACGGTCGATTACAACACGCTCTCGGTGTTCGGTTACGCCAGTTACGAATTTGCCAAGTGGCTGAAGGCTTCGGTCCAGCTCAACTATGGCGAAACCAATTCGATGAACAACAGCGTGCCCGCCATCCGACAGGGCAATGTGACGATCCAGGTCGACAACGCCTATCTGCCGGATTCAGTGCGCCAAACGATGCTGGCCAACGGCATGACGTCGCTCCAGATCGGCACGACAAACATGAACAATGTCGATCCGTCGGCGAAGGGCAAATATTCCCACGAGCAGTTCCGGCATGCGCTCGGCATTCCGGTGGCAACCACCAACCGCAAGCTGAAGCGCGGCGTCTTTACTGTGGGCGGCGACCTGGGCGGCGACTGGAGCTGGAACGCATATTACCAACAGGGCAAGGTCCGGGTTTATCAGACCACCCTCTCGAATACGATCAATTCCAAATATAATATGGCCGTGGATGCGGTGCTCCGGCCCGGCACGACGGAAGTCGTGTGCCGTTCCACCTTGACCGATCCCACCAATGGCTGCGTCCCGCTGAATATCCTCGGCTACGGCGTCGCTACGCCGGAAGCGATCGCCTACGTCAATGTGGCGCCGGGGGAGAACTATCAGATCCAGGATCTTGAGGAGACGGTGCTTGCTGCCTCCATCCAGGGTACGCTCGGCTTCGGTTTGCCGGCCGGCGATATTGCCGTCGCCTTCGGTGCCGAGCGGCGGACGGAGCGGGGCGAGATCACCAGCGACGCGGGCGCTCAGGCGCGCATCTATTCGGTGGCAAACTTCCCGACTTTCTTCGGCAAGTATAATGTGAAGGAAGCGTTCCTTGAACTTGAAATTCCCCTGCTCCGGGATTCCATCGTTCAGTCGCTCAGCCTGAATGCGGCCGGCCGTATCACCGACTACAGCACGAGCGGCCAGGTGGAGACATGGAAGCTCGGCCTCACCAGCCAGGTCAACGACGATATCCGCCTTCGCGGTACGATCTCGCGGGATATCCGGGCGCCGAACCTCAACGAGCTGTTCAGTTCCGGCCTGTCGACGCTGGGATCGGCGGTCGATCCCAATACCAACCAGAACGTACAGATCTTCTCCTTCGCGTCGGGCAATCCCAACCTGACGCCAGAAATCGCCAAGACCTATTCGGTCGGGCTGGTGTTCAGCCCGAGATGGCTGCCGCGCTTCAATCTGTCGGTCGACTATTACAGCATCGACCTGCAGGATGCGATTTTCCAGATCAGTACGGCGGAAGTCCTGCGGCGTTGCAACGAAGGGCAGGCAAGCTTCTGCGATCAGCTTGAGTTCAACGGCCCCGCCGGCGCGCTCAGCCAGATCAACACCCTGCCGCGCAACATGGCGAGCTATAAGACCGATGGCGTCGATATCCAGCTGGATTACTCGATCCCGATGGGCGACGGCACGCTCGCGTTGCGGACCGTCGGCAACTACGTGTTCAATCTTTCCCAAGAGCAGCAGGGCGTTGTCTACAAGGCGGCGGGTGCCATTGGCGGCGACAACCCGGTTCAGGGTTTCCCGCGGGCTCGTTTCACGGCGAGCGCGACTTACAAGCAGGGCGGCACGTCGCTCACGCTTCAGGGCCGCTTCATCGGCGCGGCGAAGCTGGTCTACGACTGGACGGCGAAGGATGTCGACAAGAACAAGGTACCGGCGATCGCCTATATCGACCTGCGCGCATCGCATGACCTGACCGATCAGATCCAGCTCTTCGGCACGGTTGACAACCTGTTCAACCGCGAACCGCCCAACGTCGCGGTGACGCCGCTTCGCGGGCAGACGGCCTATTACTTCACGGCCGTTCGCGGCGACATCTACGACACGATCGGACGCAGCTACCGCGTCGGCGTGCGGTTCCGCCTGTAATGAGCTTGCGCCCGTCCACCGGTCCTCTCCCTCCTATTCGCGGTGGGCGGGCGCATCCAAATGGCACCGGAGAGAGGTGAGATATGGAAACGACACGCAGAGAGATGATGGGGATGGTGGGCGGTGTCGCCGCGAGCGCCATGCTGGCAAGCGCGGCGCCTGGCCTCGCCCAGCAGCCCCGGCGGCTCGGCAGCCGCGAAAAGACGATGTATTGGGTGGCCTCGGTGACGCCGTGCAACCGCAACGGCGATTTCGATCCGGGCGCCTATGCGGCGATCATGCAGTGGCACAAGGAATGCGGCGCGGACGGTGTGATGGTGCTGGGAACCTCGGGCGAGTTCCCCTCCTTCTCGGTCGCCGAACGCAAGCTGATCCTGGAGACGGCCCTGAAGAACCGCAACGGGCTCAACATCATGATGAACCCGGGCACGTCGAACATCGCGGAGACGATCGACCTTGCCAAACATGCCGAGGCGAACGGCGCGGATGGGATGCTGGTCATTCCGCCTTTCTATTTCAATGAGCCGCCGGTCGAAGGGCTCACGCGCTATTATTCGATGCTGTGCGATGCGGTCGGCCTGCCGATGAACCCCTATCACATTCCGGGGACGAGCGAGGTGCCGATCAGCATCGAGCTGCTCAAGAACCTGTATCATTATCCGCAGCTTGCGGGCATCAAGGATTCGAGCGGTAGCCCCGAAGGCTTCGCCGCTTTCCTGAAGGCGTTCCCGGATCTGAACATGCGGGCCGGCACCAGCAACAATCTGGAGCTGGCGCTCGACAATGGCATGGGCACCATTCTGGCCGACGGCAACAGCTTTAGCCGCAAGTGCGCGGACATCTTCACGGCCTACCGCAAGAAGGGCGACTGGCGCGGGGCGCTCCAGAAGCTGCGGAGCGCGATGCAGATCATGCGCGAGGCCAATGCCGGCGCCAACACCTACGCGTCGATGAAGTTCATTCTCGCGCAGGAGATGGGCGGCGGCGACTGGTATGCGCGCGCGCCTTACGTGCCGCTGACGGACGCCCAGAAGGCGTCGATCAAGGCCGGGCTCGATCGGGTGAGGGCAATGGGGTGAGCTGAAGCGGGGGGACCGCCGGGTCCGGAATGGGCCGGGCGGTCCCCCGATGACGGATCGCGCACCACAAGGAATGATGGGAGAGAAGGCTTGATATCTCGGGGAAAATATAAGCTGTTCGCGGGCTCGGTAATCGGGGCGTGCATGCTGATGGCGGTGCCGGGGGCGGCGCAGAGTGCCGGGGCCGACGGGCAGACCGTGGACTGGCCGACCTACAATGCAGACCTCGCGGGAAGCCGTTATCGGCCGCTCGACCAGATCAATGCGTCCAACTTCAAGGATCTTGAAGTCGCCTGGCGTTTCAAGACGGACATGATCGGGACGCGCCCCGAGTATAAGCTCGAAGGCACGCCGCTGGCGGTCGACGGGGTCATCTATGCGACCGCCGGCACGCGGCGCGGCGTCGTCGCGCTCGATGGCGTGACGGGCGAACTGCTGTGGGTGCACAGCGTGCGCGAGGGCAAGCGCGCCGCGGCCTCTCCGCGCCAGCTCTCCGGGCGTGGTCTCTCATACTGGACGGACGGCACCGAGAAGCGGATCCTGTATGTGACGCCGGGCTACCAGCTCATCGCGCTGGACGCCAAGACGGGCCAGCCGGTCAAGAGCTTCGGCGAGAACGGCATCGTCGATCTCAAGAAGGACTTTGGCCAGGAGCTGAAGGGTGGCCTGGAGACGGGTGAGGTCGGCCTGCATTCCGCGCCGGCGGTGTCGGGCAACACGATCATCATTGGAGCCGCGTTCCGCGAGGGTTTCACGCCACGCACCCATAACAACACCAAGGGCTATGTGCGCGGTTTCGACGTCCGCACCGGCAAGCGGATGTGGACCTTCCATACCATCCCGCAGAAGGGCGAGTTCGGCTACGATACCTGGCACAACGGTTCGGCCGAGGTGAACGGAAACACCGGCGTGTGGACGCAGGTCTCCATCGACCCCGAGCTGAATCTGGCTTATCTGGCGGTGGAATCGCCGACCAGCGACTTCTATGGCGGGCATCGTCCGGGCAACAATCTGTTCGGTAATAGCCTTGTCGCGGTCGATCTGCTGACCGGCGAACGCAAGTGGCACTTCCAACTCATCCATCATGAGATTTGGGACTTCGACAACTCATCGGCGCCACTGCTGATGGACGTGAAGGTGGATGGCAAGGCGCGCAAGGTGGTGGCGTTGCCGAGCAAGCAGAACTTCCTCTATGTGTTCGATCGCGCGACGGGCAAGCCGATCTGGCCGATCCCGGAACGCAAGGTCGAGAAGGGCGACGTACCGGGCGAGTGGTATTCGCCGACCCAGCCGATTCCCAGCAAGCCGCCGGCCTATGCCCGCAACGGCGTAACGGTAAACGATCTGATCGATTTTACCCCCGAGATGCGCCAGCAGGCGCTCGAGCTGACGAAGAACTACAAGCTCGGGCCGATCTACACGCCGCCGGTCATCAGTACGCCGGAGCGGCTCGGCGTCATCAACATGTGGGCGTCGGGTGGCACGAACTGGCCGGGCGGCTCGTTCGATCCGGAAACCGGCATCGCCTATGTTTATGCCTGCACGTCCTGCGTCTCATCGACGGGCCTCCTGCCCGGCCCGAAGGAGATGACGGACATCAACTATGTCGTGGGCGTCGCCGGGCAGCCCGTGGTGATGATCAAGGGACCGGGCGAGGATGCCGGTGCGGATGCGCCACCGCCGCCGCCGCCCTCGGCTGTGGCCTCCGGCGGCGGAAGCCGGCGACTGGCTGTCGAGGGCTTGCCTATCGTCAAGCCGCCCTACTCGGTGATTTCCGCCATCGACGTGAACAATGGCACGATCAAGTGGCAGATCCCGCATGGGGAAACGCCGGACTTCATCCGCAATCATCCCAAGCTGAAGGGGCTGAACATCCCCCGAACGGGGCAGACCAGCTTCCAGATCGGCACGCTGGTTACGAAGGGCCTGGTGATTGCCGGCGACAGCCAGGTGACGACCACCGAGGACCGGCCGCGGGGCGCCATGCTGCGCGCCTATGACAAGAATAACGGGCAGGAAGTCGGCGCGGTGTGGATGCCGGCACAACAGAGCGGATCACCGATGACCTACATGGTGAACGGTAAGCAATACATCATCGTGGCGGTTTCCGGTGGAATCTATTCGGGCGAATATATCGCCTACACTTTACCGTCGAAATAACGATCTTGCGCCGAGGAGAGCGTTCGTGCTGAATAAAATGAGTCACGTTGCGTTGGCTGTGGCGGGTCTGGTCTTTGCCGGAGCCCTGTCCTTCAGCGGTTCCCTGTCAGCGCAAGGGCCTGGGAAGACGGTGTGGGATGGTATCTACACCGAAGCGCAGGCGTCACGAGGTGCGACCGCTTACTCCCAATATTGCGGCGTGTGCCACGGCACGTCGCTTGACGGCACGGGGGAGGCGCCGGCGCTGGCCGGTGCGGCCTTCCTGTCGACCTGGAACGGCCTGAACATGGGCGACATGTATGACCGTGTCCGCATGACGATGCCATTTGATGCCCCGAACTCGCTGAGCCGCGAAGTCTATGCCGATATCGTGGCCCATATGTTGAAGTATAACGGCTTCCCGGCAGGTGAACGGGATCTGGCCGCCCGGACGGAAATGCTTTCAGTCATCGGCATTACCGACCGGCGGCCGGCGGGGGCAGCCGCAGCCCCCGCCACCCCCACCACGACTCCCGCCGCTGCGGCGGCAGGAGATCATGGCGGCCCGAACGACTACCCCAACCCCTATCGGACGGACACGGCCTTCTTCCAGTTGCCGGCCGGACGTACCATGGGGTCGACAAGCGCAGTGGCCACGGACAGTAAGGGCAATATCTGGATCGCCGAACGCTGCGGCGCGAATAGCTGCTCGGACAGCAAGCTCGATCCGATCATGATGTTCGATCCGAGCGGCCGGTTCGTGCGAAGCTTCGGCGGCGGCATGTTCAACTTTCCGCATGGCTTCTTTATCGACGCGCAGGATAATGTCTGGCTGACGGACGAGCGGGCGGCGGGCGGCAAGGGCGGGACCGTCACCAAATTCAGCCCGGCCGGCAAGGTCTTGATGGTATTGGGCAAACGCGGCGTCAGCGGACAGGGAATGGATGCGTTCTTCGAGCCCAATGATGTCGTCGTTGCGCCCGATGGCAGTATTTTCGTCACGGACGGGCACACGCCGGACAAGTTCGCCCGTGTGATGAAATTCGACGCCAGCGGCAAGTTCATAAAGCAGTGGGGCACACTTGGCGCTGACGCCGGTCAGCTCAACGTGCCGCATGCCATCACCATCGACAGTCAGGGGCGGCTGTTTGTCGGCGACCGTTGGAACAACCGGGTGCAGATCTACGATCAGGAGGGCAATCTGCTGAATAGCTGGACGCAGTTCGGGCGACCCAGCGGGCTTTATATCGACAAGGACGACATGCTTTATTCGGCGGACTCGGAGTCTCGGGCGACAGAGGGTTATGGGCACAACCCCGGCTGGAAGCGCGGTATCCGCATCGGGAGCGCGAAGGACGGCAAGGTTATCGCGTTCATCCCGGACCCCAATCCCGATCCCGACCAGAGCGCGACCAGCAGCGCAGAGGGGATTTGGGTTGACAGAAATGGCGTTATCTACGGCGCACAAGTAAGAGAGAAGCTCGTCGCTCGGCATATAAAGTAGAAGCTTCTGCCGAAGGCGTGACCGCCGAATGATTGGATGGGGATGATATGGGCGCGATTTTGAAGCAGCATGGACCTTGGGCGATTCTGGCGGCGCTGGGGGCCTTGGCCCTTGCCGTCGTTGCGGCCGGAAATGGGGAGCCGGTTAATGCACTGTGGATCGTCGCCGCCGCCGTCTCGATCCACTTGATCGCGTTCCGTTATTACAGCCGCTATCTCGCCAATCGCGTTTTTGGGCTGGACCGCCGCCGCGTGACCCCCGCGCATCGGCGCAATGACGGCCTCGATTACGTCCCGACCAACCGTTATGTGCTGTTCGGGCATCATTTCGCCGCGATTGCCGGCGCCGGCCCGCTGGTCGGGCCGGTGCTGGCCGCGCAGATGGGCTATCTGCCGGGGATGCTCTGGATCCTCTTTGGCGTCGTGCTGGCCGGCGCCGTACAGGATTTCATCATCCTGTTCATTTCAATGCGCCGCGATGGCCGCTCGCTCGGCGAACTGATCCGCATGGAGTTGGGCGCGACGGCCGGCGTGATCGCGCTGTTCGGCGCGTTCATGATTATGGTCATCATCCTGGCCGTGCTTGCCCTCATCGTCGTGCGCGCGCTGGCGGAAAGCCCGTGGGGCCTCTTTACCGTCGCCGCAACCATGCCGCTGGCGGTGTTCATGGGCGTCTATGGCCGCTTCATCCGCCCCGGTCGGATCGGGGAAATGTCCGTGATCGGTCTGGTCGGCCTGATCCTTGCCATCATCTATGGGCAGAATGTTGCTGCATCGCCGGTCTGGGGGCCGCTCTTCACATTGACCCCGGTCCAGCTCTGCTGGATCCTGATCGCCTATGGCGGCATCGCCTCCGTCCTGCCGGTCTGGCTGCTGCTGGCGCCGCGCGACTATCTCTCCACCTTCCTCAAGATCGGCGCGATCGTCGCCCTGGCCATCGGCATATTGGTGATGCAGCCGACGTTGCAGATGCCGGCCGTATCGCGCTTCATCGACGGGAGCGGTCCGGTCTGGTCCGGCTCGCTCTTCCCCTTCCTGTTCATCACCATTGCATGCGGCGCTGTGTCCGGCTTCCATGCGCTCATCTCGTCCGGCACAACGCCCAAGCTGATCGACAATGAGATGGACGCGCCGTTCATCGGCTATGGCGCGATGCTGATGGAGAGCTTCGTCGCCATCATCGCGCTGATCGGTGCGTCAATCATTGATCCGGGCGTCTATTTCACGATGAACAGCCCGGCGGCGGTGATCGGCACTACGGCGGAAAGCGCGGCGGCTGCCGTCACCAATCTGGGCTTCCCGATCGACAGCGCAACCATCACGCGGACCGCTCAGGACGTGGGCGAGCATACGATCATCTCGCGTACTGGCGGCGCGCCCACGCTCGCGGTCGCTATGGCGGAGATTTTCAGTCACATGGTCGGCGGGGCCGCTATGAAGGCCTTCTGGTATCATTTCGCCATCCTGTTCGAGGCCCTGTTCATCTTGACGGCGGTCGACGCGGGCACGCGAGCCGGCCGGTTCATGTTGCAGGACCTCATCGGGCTGGTGGTTCCAACCTTCCGGGATACCTCTACATTGGCCCCCGGCCTGGTCGCGACCGCGTTGTGCGTCACTGCCTGGGGTTTCTTCCTCTATCAGGGTGTCACGGACCCGCTGGGCGGTGTGAACACTCTTTGGCCGCTATTCGGTATCTCCAACCAGATGCTCGCGGCGGTGGCGCTGATCCTCGGCACGGTCGTGCTGTTCCGGATGAAGAAGCATCGCTTCGCCTGGACGACGATCTTGCCGGCGAGTTGGCTGGTGCTGTGCACCCTGACGGCGGGCTGGCAGAAGGTGGCATCGGCCGATCCGCGCGTCGGCTTCCTGTCCCATGCCAAGCTCTTTTCGGAAAAGCTGGCTGCCGGAGAGGTGATGGCGCCGGCGAAGTCGATCGAGGAAATGGCGCGGATCGTCTTCAACGACCGGGTCGACGCAGCGCTATGCATGCTGTTCATGGCCGTGGTGATCGCGATGGTCTTCTTCGGCATCAAGGCATGCCGGCAAGCCTATCTGAGCGACCGCGTGACAACCGAGGAGATCCATGCGAGCCATGATCCGCGTGGAACGGGAGCATTGGTGTCATGAAGCGGACGATACGGGCGCAGCTTGTCCATGCCGGCCAGATGCTAGTCGGCATGCCCTCCTATGACACCTATCTGGCGCATATGAAGGCGCATCATCCGGGTAAAGCCGTGATGAGCTATCGGGATTTCTTCAACAACAGGCAGGTCGCCCGGTTCGGTGGCAGTGGCAAGGGAGGCTTCCGCTGCTGCTAGGTGCCCGGTGCAAGGTCGGAGATCGGCGGATGTTGAAAACTAAGCATGTGGCTTGCCTGTTGGGCGCCATGATGATTGCGGGAGGATGCCACGCCGCGCCCCGTGTCGTGGGAGACGTTCCAATCGCGGACACGCGCGTTTTTCCGGAAAATATCGCTGCAAGTCCAGATGGCACCCTGTGGATCGGCAGCGTCGGTCGCGCCGCGGTCTATCGCGCGCTGCCGAATGAACGCACGGCGGCGCCCTGGATCGCGCCGGGTGCCCACGGGCTGAAGCGCGTCATGGGACTTTATCATGACGATAGCCGCAACCTGCTGTGGGTGTGCGATGCCGGCGAAAGGCCAGCCGACGGGAGCAGGGGAAAGGCGTCCATCCGCACCTTCGATCCGAGGACGGGCGCCCCCAAAGACAGCTATCCGTTCGAGGCGGACGGCGGATGTAACGATCTGACCATCGCTGCGGACGGCACCGTCTATGTCTCCGATTTCGAGAATGCGCGCATCTTCCGGTTGAGGCCGGGTGCGAAGGCGTTCACGCCGTGGCTGGCGGACGAGCGGCTGGCTGCGGTCGACGGCCTGGCGTTTCTCGCCGATGGGGCGCTCTATGCGAACACATTCCGCGAAGGCGGTCTGTATAGGATACCTCTCGACGCCGATGGTAGCCCCGGCTCCCCCGTCAAGCTCATGGTTTCGCAGGCGCTTGAACGGCCGGACGCCATGCGCGCGATCGGGCCCGACACATTGCTGGTGGCGGAGGGTGGTGGCAGGATCAGCGCGATCACCATTCGTGACGATCATGCGACCGTCCGCGTCGTGCGAGAAGGATTGACGGATGGTCCGGCGGCCGCCGTGCTGGTCGGCGATACGGTCTATGCCGTGCAGGCCAAGTTCGCCAAGATGCGCGACCCGGCAGCGGACCCGGGAGAATTCGTCGTTGCGGCCATGCCGCTTCAATAGGTTGATATAGGAACGGGCGATATGAGCAGGACGAAACGACTGGCTGGAGCGATTTGTGCGGCATGCATGGTGCCGGGCCTTGCGCTTGGGCAGAGCTGGAACGAGAGTCCACCCAATGCGCCCAACCAGCGCCCTGCCTTCGCCGGGCAGACACGCGCGCCGGAGGTTCGGAGCAACGTTGCTTTCACCGCCGTCACCATTGCGGAAGGGTTGGAGAACCCCTGGGGGCTGGCCTTCCTTCCCGATGGGCGCATGCTCGTCACTGAACGGGCCGGGCGCCTGCGGATCATCTCGCCTGATGGCGGCATCTCGCCGGCGGTGGAAGGCCTGCCGGCGATCATGGTCAAGGGGCAAGGCGGCCTGCTCGGCCTCGCGCTCGACCCGAACTATGCGACCAACGGCCTGATCTACTGGAGCTACAGCGAACCGCAAGCGAATGGCACCAACAATACCGCCGTTGCGCGCGGCCGCCTGGCCGATGGGCCGACGCCGGGCATGCAGGACGTACAGGTGATCTTTCACCAGCAGCCGTCGCTTGAGTCCAACCTGCATTTCGGCGGCCGCCTGGTCTTTGCGCGCGACGGCAAGCTGTTCATTACGCTTGGCGAGCGCTCGATCCCCGCGGGACGCATGCAGGCGCAGAAGCTCGATGGCCTGCTCGGCAAGATCGTCCGGCTGAACCCGGACGGATCGGTGCCGAAGGATAATCCCTTCGTGCGCAAGAAGGGCGTCCGGCCGGAAATCTGGTCCTATGGGCATCGCAATGTGCAGGCTGCGGCGATCCACCCGGCGACCGGCGAACTGTGGGAGATCGAGCATGGTACGCGCGGGGGAGATGAACTCAATATCCCGCGCAAGGGCAAGGATTATGGCTGGTCGACCATCGCTTACGGCATCGAATATAATGGCGGGACGATTACGGGCGGCATCACCGCGCAAAAGGGTATGGAGCAGCCGCTCTATTATTGGGACCCCGTGATCGGGCCAAGCGGCATGACTTTCTATACGGGCTCGCGGTTCCCGGAATGGAAGGGAAGCCTGTTCGTCGGCGGGATGCGCGGCACCGCCTTGGTCCGACTGGTTCTGGACGGAGAACGCGTCGTAGGCGAGGAGCGTTTGCTGACCGACCAGCGCGAACGGATTCGCGACGTAGTACAGGGACCTGATGGGGCTTTGTATATGCTGACCGACGATCCCAAGGGCCGGCTGTTCAAGATCGTGCCGCGCTAGCGGTCTGATAGGATCGCGCTCCCGCGAAGGCGGGAGACAAAAACGGACAAGAAGCGCTCGCGCACCCTGGGCTCCTGCCTGCGCAGGAGCACGGTTTGGTTCACCCTGAGCGGATGCATTCGGGCGCGTTTGCCGGATAGTCATGTGAGACGCAGCTGATCCAGGTCGGTTGTGCCGTTTTGTCGCGGATCGTTCCCGACGACACCGGCCGGCATGCACCAAAACTTACCCCGATATTGCGAGACTTTTGCGATGGCGGAAAGCTGGGGCGGCAGCATCTCTTTCATAGAAGAATAAATTGAGGAGATGGGGCGCTCAAATAGATTTCAAAACAAAATCCATAATATGAATTAAAATATGAGGGGTGAGATGTGGGGCGTCTTGCACTGGTCTTTTTAACGGCTGGCGTATTCGCGGGGCCTTTATATGGGCAGCGTGTCAATGACAATGTGATTACCGAAGCGGAGGACGCTTTCGGTTCCAGTGTAGCGGGTGAAAATCTCGGTGTTTACGACGCGGACCGTGTGCGCGGTTTCTCGCCGACGAAGGCGGGCAATCTCCGGCTGGAGGGCCTGTATATCGATCGCCAGTCAAGTTTTTCCCAACGTCTTTCCCCCGGCAATCGCATTCGGGTCGGCCCGTCCGTTGTGGGATATGGCTTTTCCGCCCCCAGCGGCATCGTCGATTATCGCATTCGCAAGCCAGACGCGCAGATGGTCGTCAGCATGGTTGCCAAGGCGGACAGCTTCAAGGGCTACAGCGTCGAAGTGGATGCACAACTGCCGATCGACGGTTCGCGGTTCGGCGTCGCGGCGGGCAGCAATTTGTATCACAATTCCTACTCCTACGGCGGCCAGACCGATCTTATCTCGAACACCGTGGTGCTGCGCTGGCGCCCCACGGCCGACGTCGACATTCTACCCTTCTGGAGTCAGCAGATCCTCACGGATCAGGAGGCGGAGCCGATCATTCTCGGCGACGGCACCACGTTGCCCGACCAGATCAGGCGGATGCATTTCATCGGCCAGCGATGGGCCGATTCCAATTACGACCGCTACAATTACGGCGTTTTGGGGCGCGTGAACATTGCGGGCTGGCGCATGCGGGGCGGCCTGTTCCGGTCCACCGAAGCCAAGCCGAAGGGCCATGCGCTTCTCTATCAGGCTGCCGCGGCGGGCACACGGGCCGAGCGGACCGCGATCGCGGATTTCGATCTCAAGAACGGATCGACGAGCGGCGAATTCCGCGCGCTTCGCAGCTTTGAAACTGGCGCTGTTCGGCACAGTCTCGATTTTTCGGTGCGCGGACGGGCGCAGCACCGGCGCTATGGCGGCGCAGATCGGCTGCAACTCGGGGCCGCGCCTTTTGGCGAGCCTGCCTTCGTCTCGCGGCCAACTTTCAACTTCGGCGAGAAGACGCGCAGCAGCGTCAGCCAACTGACCTTTGGGGCTGCCTATGGCGCGGCCTGGAGAGACGTTGGTGAGGTCAATCTCGGCCTTCAGAAAAGCCGCTACCGGCGCACTGTCGAAACCCCGCTGGCCCGTCTGCCGACCAGCCGTGCGGACCCCTGGCTCTATAGCGCGGCGGCGGCCATTGAGGTGGCGCCCCGCTTCAGGCTGTATGGTGGCGCCGCGCGGGGGCTGGAAGAGAGCGACGTTGCTCCCGAGAATGCGACCAATCGCAACGAGGCGCCCCCCGCGATCGCGACGCGTCAGATGGATGGCGGTGTCCAATGGAGCTTCACCAACGCCATGACGATGGTGGCTGGCCTGTTCCGAATAACCAAACCCTATTACGGCCTCGACCGCGTCAACCATTTCCGCAAGCTGGGCATGGTCGAGCATCGGGGTATCGAATTCTCCTTGAGCGGCTCTCCCGTGGCCGGTCTCAGCATCGTTGCGGGAGCTGTGTTGCTGGACGCGACGCTCAGCGGCGATGAGGTTACGAACGGCACGGTCGGGAAGCGGCCGATCGGTACGCCCGGCCGCGTTCTGATCGCCAACATCGATTATCGCTTTCCTTCATTCCCGGCCCTGTCGTTCGATATAGGGCTACAGGAGCAAGGGGGGCAGTTCGCCGATATCGACAATATCGTGCGTATTCCAAGCCGGACGACTGTCGATATCGGTGCCCGCTATCGGTTCAAGCTCGGCAACACCATGATGGCCTTTCGGCTGCAGCTGACCAACATGTTCAACAATTTCGGCTGGGATTCCGTGAGCAACAACGCATTTCGCTACAATACACCGCGTAAGCTCGCCAGCCAGTTGATCGTTGATTTCTAAAGGCCGGCCTGCATGAGCGGCAGCACTCGTCACCCGATGCCTGTCACGTCGTGAGGTACATAAGGCGTCTCCAACTGTTTCATCTCGTCGTCAGTCAGGGAGATCGAGAGTGCGGCGAGCAGGTCGTCGAAATGCTCGAGCCGCGAGGCTCCGACGATGGGCGCGGAGACCATCGGCTTGGCGAGCACCCAGGCGAGCGCGATCTGGGCGCGGGGCACGCCGCGCGCCGCCGCGACGGTCGCTACGGCCTCTACCACCTTGCGGTCCGCATCGGCTGTGCGGGCATAGAGCGTTTTGCCGAACTCGTCAGTCTGCGAGCGGTGAGTTTGTGCGTCCCAGTCGCGCGTCAGGCGGCCGCGCGCCAGTGGGCTCCACGGAATGACGCCGATGCCTTCCGCCGCGCACAGCGGCAGCATCTCGCGCTCCTCCTCGCGGTAGAGCAGATTGAGGTAGTTCTGCATCGAGACGAAGCGGGTCCAGCCATTCGCTTCCGCGATGTGGAGCATCGTGGCGAATTCCCACGCATACATGGACGAAGCGCCGATGTAGCGTACCTTGCCGGCCTTCACGACATCGTGCAGCGCTTCCAGCGTCTCCTCCATCGGCGTTTCATGGTCGAGACGGTGGATCTGATAGAGGTCGACATAATCGGTGCCGAGACGCTTGAGGCTGGCGTCGATCTCATGCAGCACCGCCTTGCGGCTGAGGCCGGCGCCGTTGGGGCCGGGACGCATCCGGCCGCACAGCTTGGTGGCGATGACCAACTTCTCGCGCGGAACCATCTCTAGCAGCAACTTGCCGACAATCTCTTCCGAAGAGCCGTCCGAATAGACGTTGGCCGTATCGAAGAAGTTGAAGCCGGAGTCGACTGCCTTGCGCAGGATCGGGCGGGCCTGCTCCGCATCGAGTGTCCATTCGTGCGGCCCGCGTGACGGCTCGCCGAACGTCATGCAGCCCAGGCACAGGCGCGAGACCTGCAAGCCTGACGATCCGAGGCGGGTATAATCCATCCGTCTACGCTCCCGTTCCGGTTGGCCAATGCCGGGCGTGGCGCGCGGAACGGTCCGCGCCCTCACACCCGGCAAGTGTGTCCTGCCATGACCGCCTTGGCAATGCAGTTCGAGCCAACACCCGAAGCGCCCCGCCGAGCCTCAGAGCTTCTCGGTCAGCTCCGGCACGGCCTGGAACAGATCGGCGACGAGGCCGATGTCGGCGATCTGGAAGATCGGCGCGTCCTCGTCTTTGTTGATGGCGATGATGGTCTTGCTGTCCTTCATGCCGGCAAGATGCTGGATGGCGCCCGAGATACCGATGGCGATATAGACGTCCGGCGCGACGATCTTGCCGGTCTGACCGACCTGATAATCGTTGGGCACATAGCCCGCATCCACCGCCGCGCGCGACGCACCCACGGCGGCGCCAAGCTTGTCGGCGAGCGGGTCGATCAGCTTGTGGTAGTTCTCGCCGCTGCCCAGACCCCGGCCCCCCGAGACGATGACCTTGGCGCTGGTCAACTCTGGCCGCTCGGAACTGGCGATCTCGGCGGAGACGAAGCTGGCGAGGCCGCTGTTGGCGCTACCGGAGACGGCCTCGACCGCCGCCGATCCGCCGTCCCTGGCCGCCTTGCCGAAGGCGGTGCCGCGCACGGTGATGACAAGCTTCTTGTCCGAGGTCTTGACCCTGGCGATAGCGTTGCCGGCATAGATCGGCCGGGTGAACGTGTCCGGCCCGTCGACCGCGATGATGTCGCTCACCTGCATCACATCGAGCAACGCGGCAACCCGTGGAGCAATGTTCTTGCCGGTCGTGGTGGCGCTGGCGAGGAAAGCATCGTGGCCGGCCATCAACGTGACGACCAGCGGCGCGATATTCTCGGGCAACTGGTTGGCCAGCGCCGGATCGTCGGCGAGGTGAACCTTGGCGACGCCGGCGATCTTCGCGGCTTCGTCCGCAACCGCCGTGCAGCCGGCGCCGGCGACCAGCAGATGGACCTCGCCGAGCTTGGTGGCGGCGGTCACGGTGTGAAGGGTTGCGTCCTTGACGCTCGCATTGTCATGCTCGACCAGAACCAGCGTTTTCATGCCGCAACTCCCAGCGCCTTGAGTTTCTCCACCAGCTCATCGACGCTGGCGACCTTGATGCCCGCCTGCCGCTTGGGCGGCTCAGTGACGGCGAGCGTTTCGAGACGTGGAGCCATGTCGACACCGTAGTCGGCGGGGGTCTTCTGCGCGAGCGGCTTGGACTTGGCCTTCATGATGTTGGGGAGCGAGGCGTAGCGCGGCTCGTTGAGGCGCAGGTCCGTGGTCACGATCGCGGGGACCTTGAGCGCGACCGTCTCCAGCCCACCGTCGACCTCGCGGGTGACGTTGACGGTATCGCCCGCCACTTCGACCTTGCTGGCGAAGGTGCCCTGCGCCCAGCCGAGCAGCGCGGCGAGCATCTGGCCGGTCTGGTTGCTGTCGTCGTCGATAGCCTGCTTGCCGAGGATGACGAGGCCCGGCTGCTCTTCGTCCGCAACGGCTTTGAGGAGCTTGGCGATGGCGAGCGGCTCGGCCACGCCGTCATGCACGATCAGGATCGCGCGGTCGGCGCCCATCGCCAACGCGGTGCGCAGCGTGTCCTGTGCCTTGGCTTCGCCGATCGACACCGCGACGATCTCGGTCGCTACGCCCTTTTCCTTGAGACGGATGGCTTCCTCCACCGCGATCTCGTCGAACGGGTTCATACTCTGCTTGACGTTGGCGAGGTCGACCCCGCTGCCGTCGGCCTTCACGCGCGGCTTCAAATTGTAATCGAGCACCCGCTTCACGGGGACGAGGATCTTCATCGGCGCTCTCCTGCTTGCCGGGTGGGTTGATACTTTACGTTCGCGTTAACGTCAAAGCACGGAAGGACTTTTCGCGGATCCGGCGATTTATGCCCGACGGTGCGCGCACGGCCGGCCGGGCTTGAAGCGCCTCTCCGAGCTACGGGCGGCGGCGGTCGCCGCAGCCGCCCGCTATGGTCATCATGCGACCTTCTTGACCTCAGCCACGATCTTCTTCGCGGCGTCGCCCAGATCGTCGGCGGGGACGATGGCGAGGCCGGAGGAAGCGAGGATGTCCTTGCCTTTCTGGACGTTGGTGCCCTCAAGGCGCACGACGAGCGGCACCGAGAGATTCACTTCCTTGGCGGCCGCGACGATGCCCTCGGCAATGATATCGCAGCGCATGATGCCGCCGAAGATATTGACGAGGATGCCCTTCACAGCAGGGTCGCTGAGGATGATCTTGAACGCCGCCGTCACCTTCTCCTTGGAGGCGCCGCCGCCTACGTCGAGGAAGTTGGCCGGGAACATGCCGTTCAATTTGATGATATCCATCGTCGCCATGGCGAGGCCGGCGCCGTTGACCATGCAGCCGATGTCGCCATCCAGCTTGATGTAGGCGAGGTCGTATTTGCTCGCCTCCAGCTCCATCGGATCTTCCTCGGTCTCGTCGCGCAGTGCCATCAGATCCGGGTGGCGGAACATGGCGTTGCCGTCGAAGCCGACCTTGGCGTCCAGCACCTGAATCTTGCCGCCGGCGATGGCGAGCGGATTGATCTCGATCTGGCTGGCGTCGGTGCCGAGGAACGCCTTGTAGAGCGCCGCCGCCACCTTGGCGGCCTGCTTGGCGAGGTCGCCGGAGAGCTCCAGCGCGGCGGCCACTCGGCGGCCATGGTGGGGCATGAAGCCGGTCGCGGGGTCGATGGTGATGGTGTGGATCTTCTCGGGGGTGGAGTGCGCCACCTCCTCGATATCCATGCCGCCCTCGGTCGAGGCGACGAGCGCCACGCGGCCGCTGCCCCGGTCGACCAGCAGGGCAAGGTAGAATTCCTTGTCGATATCGACACCGTCGGTCACGTAGAGCCGGTTGACCTGCTTGCCGGCCGGGCCGGTCTGCACGGTGACGAGCGTGTTGCCGAGCATGTCGGTCGCGTGCGCGCGTACCTCGTCGAGCGTCCTGGCAAGGCGCACGCCACCCTTGGTGTCCGGCCCCAATTCCTTGAACTTGCCCTTACCGCGTCCGCCGGCATGGATCTGCGCCTTCACCACATAAAGCGGTCCGGGGAGCTTCTTGGCCGCCTCGACCGCTTCCTCCACGGTGAGCGCGGCGTGACCGGCGGGGACGGGGGCGCCGAACTTGGCGAGCAGTTCCTTGGCCTGATATTCGTGGATGTTCATGGGAGACCCGAGCCTTTCGTGACGAGCGACGTGTTGCGCCGCGCCATAGCCGATTGGGCCGCGCGGCGGGTTGCAAAGTTGCGAAGTGGTGCGGTCAGCCGGTCAGCGCGCAGGCCACCGCCGCCCGTGTCGTCACCGAGAGGATCTCGGGATCGCGCAGGGCGCGGACGCGGTGGAGCAGCTCCTCATAGGTGGTGTCGCGCAGGTCCATCCGGCCCGCCTTGCTCAACGAGTTCAGCTTCATGAGCTGGTTGGTGCTGAGCCGATCGACCATCGTGCCAGCCATGCAATGCGCCATGGACGCGCTGAGGCCCGCGTTCATGAGGCCGGTGCGCAGCCGTGCCTCCGGCGAGGTGCAGCCGGAGATGAGAAACAGGGCAGGGAGGGCGAGGGCGGCGACTCGGATGGCGGGCCGCCAGAGGGGTGATGCTGTCATACGTGCCTTATTAGCGGTAGATGGGGGACGCGGCCAGACATGCCGACGCGGCGTGACTGGCGCATGAACGGGAAAGCGCTAGGCTGGCGGTGTCGGCAACGCGCCGGCCCATGGGTATCGAGAGGAGCATCGTCATGAGTGCAGTCGCTCGCGTTACGGAGATCATCGCGTCGTCCACCGTCAGCATCGAGGATGCGGTCAAGCAGGGTGTCGCGCGCGCCAACAAGACGCTCGACAATGTCGAGGGCGTCTGGGTGAAGGACATCAAGGCCACCGTGAAGGACGGCGGCATTGCCGAGTGGCGGGTGGTGCTCAAGATTACCTTCGTGCTCACCGACTGAGACCTGCCGTTCGGGCACCGATTGACGGCGCGGGCCGGACGTCGCATCGCTGGGGCGCCGCGTAGCGCCGCGCGATGAGGCGGCTGCACCCGGCGGAGGCGTGTAGCCATGGATCATCTTTTCTCCCGCATCGCGAGCCGCATGGCGACGTGGGCCGGCCAGCCCAGCGCTTTCGTGCTGGCGGCGGCGACCGTGCTCGTCTGGCTGGTGAGCGGCCCGCTGTTCGGCTGGTCGGACACGTGGCAGCTCGTCATCAATACCGGCACGACCATCGTCACCTTCCTCATGGTGTTCCTCATCCAGAATGCCCAGAACCGCGATGCCAGCGCGATGCAGGTGAAGCTGGACGAGCTGATCCGCGCGGTGGAGGCGGCGCGCAACGACTTCATCGGCATCGAGCATCTCACCGACGTGGAGATCGGCGTCATCCGCGACCTCATGGAGAAGGACTGCAACGGCGATGTGACGGTCGCGGCCGAGGAGGCCCACCGCCAGCGCGCGCATCTGCTCACGCGGCTGATCGAGCGGCGCTAGGGCGGAATGCCATTCAGGTCGGGTGGGCTGCAAATGGCGGCTATCCGCGCTTCCAGTGCTCACGGTGCTATCGTCCGTTGCGCTAGGTCGCGGGTGTCCACCGCTTGCCATCTCCTGACTGGCGATCCGCACTCGGCGGCACGCGCCGCCACCGGCTCAGCCCGGCGTGATGGCCTGCGGGTCGACCGGCCATGGCGCCGCCTTGGCGGGCCGGGAGGGGCTGTCCGGCGGGCTGGGGCGGGCGCGCCGGGAGGCGGTTGGCGGCGGCGCGGGCGAGCGCGGCGTGAGACCGCGATCCGCCGTGCGGCGGCGCGCATCCTCGAATGCGGTCCTGGTGCGGTCGATCAACGGATCGAGCTTGCCCGCGTCATAGGCTTTCTTGAGCCTGGTGCCGGCGATGGCCGCGATGGCGCCGACGATAAGGGTCCTGAGCATGTCGTTCTCCTGCTGATGGTGGTGCTGGGCGGAGCTTACTCGCAGCGGATGTTGCCCCGGTCGATCTGCCGCCCCGCGAGCGCGCCGCCGGCCGCGCCGAGGACGGTGCCGAGCGTCTTGCTGCCGTTGGGGGCGATGATGTTGCCGAGGACGCCGCCGGCCAGACCGCCGACGATGGCGCCGCGCGTGCCGTCCCGCCGCTTGCAGTAATAGCGGCCGTCCGCGTCGCGGTAGATGGGGTCGTTGTCGCCCAGATAGTAGCCGCGATCGCCGCGGGTGCGGTCGTAGCGGGGCCCGTCATTGCCCAGGCCGAGGTCCGAGCAGGCAGTGAGCGGCACCCCGGCCGTGGCGGCGGCGAGGGCGATGGCGAGGGTCTTGCGCATGGCGGTGCCTTTCTGTTGACGGGCGGACATGGTCCGCGTGGAACCGCGCCCTTCCCTGGGTTCAACGCCCGGTGAGACTTGCGGTTCCGTGCGGCGCGGCGGGCAGGGCTGCCGGAGCGATTAGATTGCGATGCGCGGGCGGAGCGATCGGGGGGACGGCGAGGACCGGGGCATGGTCAGCGGGCCCGCTCCCGTTCGAAGCGCTCCGGCGCCCGGCATGGGGCTGGCCCGACATGAGCGCGCCGGAGAGGGCGGTGGCATGACCGGCATGGGCGTCGCGCGGCGTTCCGGTCTGCCGTGCCGGCGATCCCTCGGCGGTGCGCGAAGGGCGTCCGTGAGGGCGAGCACCTCACTCCGGGGTCGCGCGCTGCGGCGAGCCACCCTCCGTCCGAGATGGCGCGACCGTGGCGGAGCGGTCTCCCCCATCTGGCGCGCGCGGGGCGCAGGCTGCCGTCTCCGCGCGGATGGCTCCATTCCGTCCGCTCCCCGCAGCGTCCCTCAACCCAGCGTATAGTCCAGCGTGATCTCCGCCTTGAGCAGCTTGGAGATGGGGCAGTTGGCCTTGGCGCCCGCCGCGATCCTGGCGAACTCGTCCGCGCCGATGCCGGGCACGCTGGCGGACAGCGTCAGGTCCGAGCGGGTGACGGTGAAGCCCTCGCCGTCCTGCTCCAGCGTGACCACCGCGTCCGTCTCCAGCCGGCCGTCCTCATAGCCCGCCGCGGCGAGCGCGAAGGAGAGCGCCATGGTGAAGCAGCTCGCATGAGCGGCCGCGATCAGCTCCTCCGGGTTGGTGCCGGGCTCGTTCTCGAACCGCGTGTTGAAGCCATAGGGATTGTCCGACAGCACGCCGGACTGGGTGGAGACATGGCCCTTGCCGGCCTTGCCGAGCCCGTCATAACGGGCGGATGCGCTGCGCTTAACCATCGTGATCCTCCTGTAAGGCGGGGCGGGAGGCTCCGCTGCCGCCGCTTGCACAACGCATATGGGGCCGGATGGTGACGGGAGAAGGGGCGGGATTGCCGCCGTTCGCTCGCCGGGCGTGCCGTGGCCGTGGGGCGCTTTCGGAACAGGCGGACGCTTCAGGATGGTGCGGCTGGTGGAGCATGGATGGGATGCGCCGCTCGACGGGCCGGCCAGCCAGTCCGCTTGTCATGATGGAGGGGGCCGCTCCCTTTGCCATGAGGGGGTGCGCTCCGATCACGGCGCGAGGCGGGAGCGGTCGGGCGGAGGTGTCAGATTGTGTCGTCATCGAGACATTTTCTTTCGAAAGTCACGAAAGTCGCGGGGTGGCACCAATTTTTTTCTGCCCGGCTCGGGGCCCAGGCCAAAGAAGCGGCGGCGGACGGCCTCGTCCGATTCCGCGATCAGGGCGAGGCGGCGCGTAAGGCCGCGCTCCTCCTCCGGCATCAGCGTGCGCTCGTAACTGTCGCTGCCGAGCCTGCCGGACTCGTCGCCATCGAAATTCGGCGGTGGCGGGCAATTCGTGACCCATTCGCCCATCGGATCCCGCCATGCGCCATATTCCAGGTGATTGCGCAGAAGCGGCGGATCGTTCTCGCCGGCTTCCAGCGCGCCCATCACCGTATCCCAGTTGCCGCTGATTTTATGGCGCATATCGCCGCCCGCCAACATCTTCTCGCCCTTCTCCAGCAGCCAGACGAGCAGGCGATCCGAGTGGACGCGCTCCTCCGCGATCATCTCGCCATGATACCAGCGCTGGCGCGCGGTGCCGTTCAGCGCGCGGTCGATCGCGGTGGGGAGCAACTGCTGGATCGCACGCTCCAGCGCGGCGTTCCACGCGGCGGTGAAGGCGCGCGCATCGGAGCGGCCGCGCAGCCGATAGGCACTGCGCGCGCTCATGCCGACCGCCCGCGCGGCCTCCTCTACGCTGCCGCTATCGGCCAGCGCCTCAAGAAAGGCGCGCTGGCGCTGCGGCGTCCACCCGTCATGGCGCGGGGCGACGGGGACGAGAGCATGGTCGGGGAGGGTGGGGTGCTCGGCGGGAGCGGTATCGGGGGAGATGGGGGTGTGCTTGGTCATGGCGTCCTCCTGAGGGGAAGGGGGACGGTCCACTTATGATGGATTGGGGGGTGTAGGACAGGGAATATCGGTCATGTAATGGTTGCATTTATGCTACTCGGAAGTTAATAAGATCAAACGATGAAAGACTTGTCTCTAACAACTTTTCTAAAAATTGCAGCAATGCCTACCACACAAGGTAAACTTGGCGCGCTAAGTCGAATGCACAACGGAGAAGGTGGGTACGATTTCTACAAACGTATGAAGCTAGCTGCCCGTGAAGTTGCCCGAGGTGAAGTTGGTTCAGACGAGATAATTTCTCAGCTATCTAATATTAAAAGAGAGTCTGAAAGAAGCCACAATATCAACATGGTTAATCAGTTTGTTAATTGGTGGTCTTCACTGTCCAATGCCGTAGCGCAACCAGATCGACCGGAAGGCGTTTATAAGCTGCCTACCATGGTGTTTGGTATCCGACTTTTGCCTGAGCTCGCTTACTTGGAAGATGGCGAACTTTACGTAACCTGCTTATGGGCTGTGAAGGCACCTAAGATTACTAAGCAAATAGCGGGTATGGGTCTGCATATGCTACGCGGAGAACTCGCAAAGGGTGCATTTGAGAGAGCCAAATTTCAGATCTTGAATCTCAGAAATCTTGAAATTTTCGGGGAAGAGAATATTACTAACCAATCGGCTAGTCTATTGAATGCGGATATTTCGCAAATAAATTCAATTTGGGTTGAGGTTAGTTCAAAGGCGGCTTAATAAAACTTACTCCGCCGCCTCACTTACCGCCTTCTTCCCCAGCAGCGGCGCCAGATAGCGCCCCGTATAGCTGCGCTCCTCCTTCACCACCTGCTCCGGCGTGCCGACCGCGATGATCTCGCCGCCCTTGATGCCGCCTTCCGGCCCCAGGTCGATGATGTGGTCGGCGGTCTTGATGACGTCGAGATTATGCTCGATCACCACCACGCTGTTGCCGTGCTCGACCAGCGCGTGGAGCACTTCGAGCAGTTTGCGGACATCCTCGAAGTGGAGGCCTGTGGTGGGTTCGTCGAGAATGTAGAGGGTGTTGCCGGTCGCTCTCCGGCTCAGCTCCTTGGCGAGCTTGACGCGCTGCGCCTCGCCGCCCGAGAGGGTGGTCGCCTGCTGGCCGACCTTGACGTAGCCGAGGCCGACCTCCGCCAGCATCGCCATCTTGTCGCGGATTGGCGGGACGGCCTTGAAGAACTCGACCGCGTCTTCCACCGTCATGTCCAGCACGTCGGCGATGCTGTGGCCCTTGAACTTCACCTCCAGCGTCTCGCGATTGTAGCGCTTGCCGCCGCATTCCTCGCAGGTGACGTAGACGTCCGGCAGGAAGTGCATCTCGATCTTGATGACGCCGTCGCCCTGGCACGCCTCACAGCGGCCGCCCTTGACGTTGAAGGAGAAGCGGCCGGGCTTGTAGCCGCGCGCCTGCGATTCCGGCAGGCCGGCGAACCAGTCGCGGATGTTGGTGAAGGCGCCGGTGTAGGTCGCCGGGTTGGAGCGCGGGGTGCGGCCGATCGGCGACTGGTCGATGTCGATCACCTTGTCGAGATGCTGGAGCCCCTCGATCTTGTCGTGCGCGCCGGCGACGATGCGGGCGCCGTTCAGCGCGCGGGCGGCGGCGGCGTAGAGGGTGTCGATGGTGAGGCTCGACTTGCCCGAGCCGGAGACGCCGGTGATGCAGGTGAAGGTGCCGAGCGGGATCGACGCGGTGACGCCCTTGAGATTGTTGGCGCGGGCATTGCGCAGGGTCAGCGCCTTGCCGTTACCCTTGCGGCGGCGGGCGGGCACGGCGATCTCGCGCGTGCCGTTGAGATAATCGGCGGTGAGCGAGTCCGGCGTGGCGATCACCTCGGCCAGCGTGCCCTGCGCGACGATGTGGCCGCCATGGACGCCGGCGCCCGGCCCCATGTCGACGATATGATCGGCGGCGCGGATCGCGTCCTCGTCATGCTCGACGACGATGACGGTGTTGCCGAGATCGCGCAGGCGCTTGAGGGTAACCAGCAGCATGTCGTTGTCGCGCTGGTGGAGGCCGATGCTGGGCTCGTCCAGCACGTAGAGCACGCCGGAGAGGCCGGAGCCGATCTGGCTGGCGAGGCGGATGCGCTGGCTCTCTCCGCCCGAGAGGGTGCCGCTGGTGCGGTCCAGATTGAGATAATCCAGCCCGACATTGTTGAGGAAGCCGAGCCGCTCGATAATCTCCTTGAGGATGGCCTTGGCGATCTGGTTCTGCTGATCGGTGAGCTGGGCCGGTAGCGCGGAGAACCACGCCAGCGCCGCCACCACGGACATGCGGGTGGGCGTGGCGATGTCATCGCCGGCGACCTTGACCGCCAGCGCCTCCGGCTTGAGGCGCGCGCCGCCGCAGGTCTCGCAGGGCTGGGCGGTCTGGAATTTGCTCAGCTCCTCGCGCATCCACGCGCTGTCGGTCTGGAGCATGCGGCGGTTGAGGTTGCCGATGACCCCCTCGAACGCCTTCTTGACCTCATAGGTCTTGCGGCCGTCCTGGAAGGTGAGGGTGACGGGCCGCCCGCCGGTGCCGTGCAGGATGATGAGGCGCACCTCGCCGGGCAGATCCTGCCAGGGCGTCTCCAGGCTGAAGCCGAATTCGCGGGCGAGGCTGGCCAGCACCTGCATATAATAAGGGCTGGGCGGGTTGGATTTGGCCCAGGGGACGATGGCGCCCTTCTTGAGGCTGAGCGCCTCGTTGGGGACGACGAGCTGCTCGTCGAACAGCAATTTCTCGCCGAGGCCGTCGCAGGCCGGGCAGGCGCCTTGCGGGGCGTTGAAGGAGAACAGGCGCGGCTCGATCTCGGGGATGGTGAAGCCGCTGACCGGGCAGGCGAACTTCTCGGAAAAGATGATGCGATTGGCGGGGATGCCGGCGTTTTTCATCGCACCGGCCGCCTGCGCCTCATCCTCGCGGCCGGGCACGGTGCCGTCCGCCAGATCGACATAAGCGGTGCCGTCGGCCAGCTTGAGCGCCGTCTCGAAGCTTTCGGCGAGGCGCTGGGCCATGTCGGCGCGGACGACGACGCGGTCCACCACCACCTCGATATCGTGCTTGTACTTCTTGTCGAGCGCGGGAGCCTCCTCGATGGGGTAGAATTCCCCGTCGATGCGCACGCGGGTGAAGCCGAGGCGCTGCCACTCGGCCAGTTCCTTGCGATACTCGCCCTTGCGGCCGCGCACGACCGGAGCGAGCAGATAGGCGCGCGTCCCCTCCGGCAGCGCCAGCACGCGGTCGACCATCTGGCTGACCGTCTGCGCGCTGATCGGCAGGCCGGTGGCGGGCGAGTAAGGGATGCCCACGCGCGCCCAGAGCAGGCGCATATAATCGTAGATCTCGGTGACGGTCGCCACGGTCGAGCGCGGGTTGCGGCTGGTCGTCTTCTGCTCGATGGAAATGGCGGGCGAGAGCCCGTCGATATGCTCGACATCCGGCTTCTGCATCATCTCCAGAAACTGGCGGGCATAAGCGGAGAGCGACTCCACGTAGCGGCGCTGGCCCTCGGCATAGATGGTATCGAAGGCGAGGCTGGACTTGCCCGAGCCGGAGAGGCCGGTGATGACGATGAGCCTGTCGCGCGGCAGATCGACGTCGATGCCCTTGAGGTTGTGCTCGCGCGCGCCGCGCACGGATAGGGTGGTGAGACTCATGCGCCGCGTTCTATCTCTGTTCCTGTGGGGAATCCAGAGCACAACATAAGAATGCGCGACGCGGGATGCGAGAGGGGCCGGACGGGCACCCGATGGCGGGAACGCGGGAGGGGGCCTGCGGGTTTGATCCGCGTCATGGATGGCGGCCAAGCCGTCGCTATGCTGACGGGCATCTGCTTGCGCTGCGCGGCAGCGGAGCAGGATGGATAGGGAGATCGACGATGCGGATGAGTTCATGGGCACGGGCCGGGCTGCTGGCTGCTGCGATCACGGCGATACCGGCCGCGGCTCTCGCGGTGGATACGCCCGAGGAGCAGGCGCAGCGGCAGGCGCTCAACGGGGAGCAGGCGAAATTCGCCGCGCAGCAGATCGCCGACTATGAGGCGCGCAAGCAGGCCATTGCGGACGAGCAGGCCGCGCAGGAGGCCGCTTATCAGGACGCGCTGGCCGCCCGCGATGCACAGATCGCCGCGACCGACAAGGCCCATGCCGAGGCGCAGGCGCGCTGGGAGGCCGCCGTTGCCGCGTGCAATGCCGGCGACCGTAGCCAGTGCGCGCAGCCGGCGCAGCCATAGGCGGACGGCGGGATGCGGATGGTGGAGCCGCGCGGGAAACATCGTTTCGAGGCCGGGGCAATGCGGGCGGTGTCGCCCGCTTCTTCCCCTGGATGGCGACCGGGTCTGAAAAAGACCCGGCAGGTGGATGCGTGCCAGCGGCAGGTTGCGATTGCGGTGCGGTCATAGGTCCTTCGTCACCCCGGGCTTGACCGGGGGTCCCGGTCCTTACCGATGGATGCCGTCATAACGATCAGCGGTAGCAGACTCGCCGCCTTGTCGCTGGTCTCCATTGGTGGTGGAATGAGAAAGCGGGACCCGGGGTCAAGCCCGGGGTGACGATGATCGACCGGGGGCGACGATCGTTGCGGATGGGCGCTTTCCGCCCCGTTCCCGACACTAAGCAGGACCGATCGGACGCGGGTGGTTCGTGTCGCTTTCCTTCAGGCGGCGCCAGCCTCTCCGCGCCGCTGCATGACTTGACTTCTACAATATGCTCCGGCATAATATCTACCATGATAGGAGAGTGCTTATGACCATTACCGCAACCCCCATTACGCCCCGTTTCGGCGCCGAGATTTCCGGGGTGGACATCAGCAAGCCGCTGGACGCAGGGACGGTCCGCGAACTGATTGCCGCGCAGGACAAATGGGGCGTCACCGTTTACCGGAATACCGGGCTGGACGATGAGAGCCAGATCGCGTTTGCCAAGAATTTCGGCCATCTGGAGAGCCTGCCGCCGCGCGACGGGCGGCCGCGGCTTTATCTGTTCAATGCCGGCAATCTCGATGCCAATGGCGAGATCAACTGGAGTCCGCAGGCGACCACCTATCGCAAGGGCGACCAGATCTGGCACACCGACAGCAGCTTCATGGACCTGCGCACCTCCTACTCGATGCTGCGCGCGGTGGAGGTGCCCCCCGCCGGCGGGCCGACCTGGTTCGCCGATGCGCGCTCGGCCTATGACGACCTGCCGCAGGCGGTGAAGGACAAGATCGAGAACCTCGAATGCGAGCATAGCCTGTGGTGGTCACGCAAGCAGGGCGGTGCGGACATCACCCGCGAGCAGATCGAGGAGCGGCACCGGCCGGTGCACAAGCTGGTGCATGTCCACAAGGGCTCGGGCCGCAAGATGATCTATGCGGGTGCGCATTGCTACCGCGTAGTCGGCTGGGGCTGGGACGAGAGCCGCGAGTTGATCGATTATCTCAACAGCTTCGCTACGCAGGACAAATATGTCATCTCGGTCGACTATGCGGTCGGCGACATGGTGATCTGGGACAATCTGGCGGTGTTCCACAAGGGCGGCCAGTTCGACTGGAACGAGCGCCGCGACATGCGCCGCGCCACCGTGCGCGAGGCGCCGGCGCCCGACGTGGCCGACGATCCGTTCGGCGAGCTGTTCAAGCAGGCACCCGCGATCAAACCGGTCGAAACGGTCTGATCGACACGGGCGCGGTTTGACGCGCCGCCGCGCTGCTTCCCTTCCCCCCTTGGCCATCATCGGTCCGGCGTTGCCGGGCCGGTGGTGGCCGGCTTGCTTGCGGCTCCGGGCAGGAACCGGCGCGGCCGGTCCGGCGTTCTGCGCACATGACCAAGGAACGAGAGGAGCCGGTGCGATGAACGACAAATCCCGGGTGCAGGGCGAAGGCGATTACGAAGCCGCGCGCGCCTATGACGCCGAGACCACGAAGCATGCCAAGGATGAGGCGGCCGTCCGCAAGGAGGCCGAAGCGGCCAAGCGTGCCCTCTCCGGCAGCGAGGCGGAGGAGTTGGCGGCGGCCGAACGCGAAGGGCGCTCGCACGCCAAGAGCTGATGCCAGGAGCTGATGGTGGCGGGATAGCGCGGCGGCCGGTTGAGCGGTGGCGTATCGGGCGGGGTAGCCGCTGCGTATTGGTTTGCGGTCCCCGCTCGGCGCTCGGTCCTCCGCCCGTTTGCGCATGACGCGCGGCCGCTCGCGGATTGCGGGATGGTCCCCGTGAAGGCGATGTGCTCCTGTGCAGGGGCACGTCGTCCTGATAAGTGCAGGCATTCGTTTGCGGATTTGAACGGGCTGGCGTTGGGGCAATCCGGGCGGGATAGCTCACCGGGTGCGTTTCGCCTCTTGCGGCCCCGCGGGCATGCGATATTTTATGAGCGAACCGGCGCGAGACAGCCGGGCGGGTTGCTATCACGGAATGCTGCTTTGCGGCATGGGCTCTCTGATTCTTTGGATTGGCCGATCTTCCCGAAAATCGTGGCTTTTCTGGCTCGGTCTTTCCCATATCGGGCCGGGCATGCCCAAATTTCCGTTGCGGCGCACAAGGAAATCTGATTCCATATGAATGTGGCGCAACGGACGCTTAACCGCCCGCTAACCTCGTGGGGCGCACTGTCCGGACTGCCACAGATGAGATGGAGGCAGTTATGGGTCAGCATGCCAGACCGAATGACGGCGTCATCACTCTCGCGGAATTGCGCGAGTTCGCGTCCTTCCCGGCCGCGACGCAGCGCTATATCCGCCGGTCGCTCGACGTTGCCTTCCATCGGGGCACGCCCATGGAGACATGGAGCCGCGACGTGGTCGAGGAAGCCAGCATCCGCGCGCAGACCCGCATCTACGGCCGGCTCGACGAGCTGAAGGCGCTGGTGCCCGACGATAGCGGGCTCGACCAGATCGAGCCGTTCATGGCGCCGCTGGTCACGCTCTCCGCCTTCGATCTCAGCCAGAACCGGCTGGACGGCTTCCAGGCCTATCGCTTCCTCTACGAGCGGCTGATCGGCGCCGGCGCGCGGCCATGGCTACCGGGCGCCTTCTGCGCCGCTGCCAGCCTGCCCCACATCCACCCCGACCGCCGCCGCGCGCTGCTCCAGTCGATCAGCGAGGCGGCCGCTACCGCCGCAGGCTGGTCTAGTCGCGAGCCGACTTTCTACCCCGAATGGGTGGAGAAGGTGGATGCCGACAAGGCGCCGCACTGAGGGGAGAAAGCCGGTTTAGTAGCGCCGGCGTGAGACCCCACCGCACCGCCGATTGAGGCTCGTGTCATTCGGTCGCACTCGCCGGAAATTTGTCCACCCGTCTTGATCTGGATCATCACGGCCCCAGTCCTGCCCGTTATCCATATAGCTACTGATGTAGGTATATCGGAAAGGCAGACAGATGAAACGGACGATCCGGCAGGCGGTTCTGGCGATGGGCGGGGCGGCGGCGCTGATGGGGGCTCCGGCGCAGGCCGGCACACCGGACGGCACGTGGCAGGTCAAGGCGCTGCTGACTGGCGTTCTGGCCGATGGCGCGATCAGCAAGTCGGGCGGGCCGGCGGTGGGCGTGCTCGCCGGGTCGAACGCCAAGGCCAACGACAATGTCGTGCCGACGGTGGCGTTGGAATATTTCTTCTCGCCCAATATCTCGCTGGAGACGATCTGCTGCATGACAGCGCATACCGTCACCGGCACCGGCGCGCTCGATGGGGTCGATCTGGTGACGGACATCCACGTCATCCCCGCGACGCTGGCGCTCAAGGCGCATGCCGATCTCGGCGCGATCAAGCCCTATGTGGGTGCGGGGCCGGCGGTGATGCTGTTCGTCGACAAGAAAGTGAGCGCGCCGGTCGCGGCCCTTGGCATCGACAGCGTGGATATCGCGCCCCGGCTCGGCGCGATGGTGCAGGCGGGGGTGGACATTCCGCTCGGCGCCACCGGGCTGGGGTTCAGCGTGGACGTGAAGCGCTACTTCGTGCGGCCGGTGGCGCGCTTCAAGGATGCGGCGGGGGCCGAGCAGCTCTGGACGCGGCACAAGCTCGATCCGCTGCTGCTGAGCGCGGGGCTGAGCTATCGGTTCTGAGGCCGATGGGATGGGGCGCTCCTTCCTCTCGTGGGTGAGGGAGGAGCGCCCGGTGTTGGGAAGCGGTAGGGCTGTGCGGTTGGGCTCTGGGACGGATCGACATTCCGTTCCGGCGGCCTGCAAATGACGGCTCTGCCCGCTCCCGGTGTTCATGGGCCGGAAGCGCGAAGAAGCACCCTTCGCAGGCCGGCATGGGCTGAATGGCGATCCGTTCTGGAGTGCCCGGATGGCTCACTCCGCCGCCAGTAGATCCTCCGCGCCTTGCAGGTCGACCGAGACGAGGCGGCTGACGCCCTGCTCGACCATGGTGACGCCGAACAGGCGGTGCATGCGGCTCATCGTCACGGCATTATGGGTGACGATGAGGTAGCGGGTCGCGGTATCCTGCACCATGCGCTCCAGCAGGTCGCAGAAGCGCTCGACATTGGCGTCGTCGAGCGGGGCGTCCACCTCATCCAGCACGCAGATCGGCGCGGGGTTGGTGAGGAACAGGCCGAAGATCAGCGCCGTGGCGGTCAGCGCCTGCTCGCCGCCGGAAAGGAGGGTGAGCGTGGTGAGGCGCTTGCCGGGCGGCTGGGCCATGATCTCCAGCCCGGCCTCCAGCGGATCGTCGCTCTCGATCAGCTCCAGATGGGCGTGGCCGCCCTCAAACAGGGTGGTGAACAGCCGCTGGAAGTGGCCGTTCACCGCCTCGAAGGCGGCAAGCAGACGCGCCCGGCCCTCGCGATTGAGATGACCGATCGAGCCGCGAAGCTGGTTGATTGCCTGCGTGAGTTCCTCGCTCTCGGCGCGGCTGCGGGTCTGGGTTTCCTCCAGCTCGGCTAACTCGGTCGCGGCGACGAGATTGACGGGGCCGAGCCGCTCGCGGTCCAGCACCAGCTTGTCGTGATGTGCCTGCTCGTCCTGCGCGGCGCCCACATCCTCGCTGGCGAAACCGAGCTGGCCGGGCAGCACCGGCGGCGGACAGGAGAAGCGCTCGCCGCATTGCTGGCCGATCTCCTTGCGGCGGGCGACGGCATGGTCGGCACGGGCGAGCGCGCCGGCGCGGGCCTCGCGCGCGGAGGACAGCGCCTCGTTGGCGGCGGCGAGGGTTTGCTCGGCGGCGGCGAGCGCGGCCTGAGCGGCGGCTTCCTCACCCTGCGCCTGCTCGGCGCGGGAGGCGCCCTCCCGCGCGGTGTCGGCGAGGATATCGAGTTCAGCGGCGAGCGTGGCCGGCTTGTCGCGCAAGATGGCGAGATCGGCGGCGAGCGCCTCGGTACGCTCCTTCATCTCGGCGATGCGGCGGGCGGCGTCGCCGGCGCGGGCGCGCCAGCCGGCGACCTCCGCGCGGATGCTTTTGACGCGATCCTCGTCTACTGCCAGCGCGCGCTCGGCCATGGCCCGCTCGGTCTGGACGCGGCCGATGGCGGCGCGGCATTCCTCGGCGGCGGTCTTGAAGCGTTCCACTTCGGCGGCGGTGTCCGCGCCTTGTGGCAGCGCATCGTGGGCGGCCTGCGCGCTCGCCATCTCCTGCCCGGCGGCGGTGTGATCGGTGGCGGCGAGGGCGGCGCTGCGGTCGAGATCGGCGCGGCGGTCGGCGATGCGCTCCAGATTGGCGGCGACCTCGGCGAGAGTCCGCTCGGCGGTGCGCAGGGCCTCGTCGGCGGCGGTGGCGGCGGCGCGGGCGGCGCGGTCCTCGGCATCGGCATCGGCGAGGGCGGCCTCGGCGATGGCCAGCGCGCTTTGGGCCTGCTCGACGGCGGCGATGACGGCGGGGCGCTCGGCCATGATGGCTTGCAGGCGGTTGAGGCGGATGAGGCGTTCGGCGGCGGCCGCGCCCCCCTCGGTGACGATGAACCCGTCCCAGCGGCGCATGCGGCCATCGAGGGTGACGAGGCGCTGGCCGACATGGAGGGGCGGGCTGGCATCCTCCGCCGCGACGGCGATCTGGGCGAGGCGGCGGGCAAGCGCGGCGGGCGCCTGCACTTTGGCGGCGAGGGACTCGCAGCCGTCCGGCAGCGGCGGGTCGGTGGAGAGGGCGTCCGCGCCGCCCCAGCGCGCGCCGCCGCTCGCGCCGATGCCGGCCTGGAGATCGTCGCCCAGTGCGGCAGCCAGCGCGCGCTCATAGCCGGGCTCGACCCGCAGCGCGTCGATGGCGCGCTGGTCGCCGTCCGGTCGCTCGACCGCCTTGGCAAGCGCGCGGGCTTCGCTCTCCAGCGCGGCGGCGGTGGCGCGGGCGGTGGCGAGCGCGCGCTGCTGCGCGGCGACCGCTTCGGTCTGCGCCTCGCGCGCCTGCTGGGCGGCGGCGATGCGGGCGTCGGCAGCAGCGCGGGCTGCCAGCGCCCCGATGCGGGCGGTCTCGGCGGCGGCCTGCCGTTCCGCCAGCGGCGCGGGATCGGGCAGGGCGGCGAGGGCGGCGGTGAGGCGCTCGACCTCCGCCGTGGCGCGGGCGAGCTTCTGGCGGGCGCTGGCGAGCGCGGCTTCGGCGACGCGGCGTTCGGCCTGCTCGCCGGCGAGGCGGGCCATCGCCTGCGCCAGTGCCACCTCGCTATCGCGGCTGGCGCGTTCGGCCTCGGCGAGGCGGGTGGCGTAGCCGGGCAGCGCGGTTTTCGCTTCCTTGGTGCGGGCGGTGAGGGCGCTCTCTTCCGCTTGCAGGCGCTCGATGGCACCGGCGGCGTCGATGGCCAGCGCGCCCTCGCGCGCCTGATCCTCGTCCATGCGGCCGAGCTGACCCTCCAGCTCGGCGATGCGGCGGATATGGCCGTCCCGCTCGGCGGTGAGGCGCTCCAGCTTGAAGCGCGCCTCCGCGGCCGCCTCGCGCGCGGCGGTGGCGGCGGCGCGGGCGGTGGCGAGCGTGTCGATCGCCTGCTGGTTGATCGCGGCGGCGCCCAGTTGCGCCTCCTGCGCGGCGCGGACGCCGGTTTCGGCGGCTTCGGCCTCCTGCGCGGCGCGGTCGGCGGCGGCGGCGGCTTCCCGGTAGCGGGCGAACAACGCGCGGCCCTCCGCCAGCACGATTTTTTCGCTGAGGTCCGTGTAGCGCTCGGCGGCGCGGGCCTGCCGGCGCAGGGCGGCGGCGCGCGTGTCCATCTCAGCGAGGATATCGTCGAGCCGGGCGAGGTTGGCGGCGCTGGCGCGCAGCTTCTGCTCGGCATCCTTGCGGCGCACGTGCAGGCCGGCGATGCCCGCCGCCTCCTCCAGCATGGCGCGGCGCTCGGTCGGTTTGGCGGCGATGACGGCGGCGATCTTGCCCTGGCTGACCAGCGCCGGGCTGTGCGGGCCGGTGGCGGCATCGGCAAAGACCAGCGCCACGTCCTTGGCGCGCACGTCGCGACCGTTGGCGCGGTAGGCGCTGCCGGCGCCGCGCTCGATGCGGCGGACGACCTCCATCTCGCCATCCGGCCCAAGCTCGATGGCGGGGATCGGCGTGCCCGGCGGTTGCAGCGCGAGCAGGCTCACCTCCGCGAAGTCGCGCGCCGGGCGGGCGGCGGTGCCGGCGAAGATCACGTCGTCCATACCCCCGCCGCGCATCGACTTGGGGCTGGATTCGCCCATCACCCAGCGGATGGCTTCAAGCAGGTTGGACTTGCCGCAACCGTTGGGCCCGACGATGCCGGTGAGGCCCGGCTCGATGCGCAGCTCGGTCGGCTCGACGAAGCTCTTGAAGCCGGTGAGCTTGAGGCGGCGGATCTCCATGGCTCAGCCGCGCTCCGGGGTCAGGCGAGGGCGCCCGCCCCTTGCGGTGTCGATCGGCCCCCCCGCGGCCAATCAGGCCCCGGCGTCCTTGAGGCGCGCGGCCAGCGCGTCCCAGGTCGCGACATTGTCCAGCCGGGTGCCGTTCATGATGATCGTCGGCGTGCCGGTGATTTCATATTGCTTGCTGTCCCGCTCGACGGCGGCGGCCAGCGCCTCGGGCGCCTTGGGATCGGCAAGGCAGGCGCGCACCTTGTCCTCCGGCAGGCCGCGCTCCTTGGCGTAGTCGATCAACCCGGCCAGCTCGGCCAGCTTGACGAAGCGTTCGGTCGGGCCGGCACCGAGCGCGGCCTGATAGGCGCCTTCGCCGCCGGCCTGGATCTTCTTTATCATGTCCTCCTGATTGAGGAAGAATTGCAGGCTGAGCGGGAAGAAGGATTCCGGCCCGCCGCAGCGCACGACCAGCGCCACCGCCATATCCAGCGGATCGCGGATGAAGTTGCGATATTCGAAGCTGACCTTGCCGCTGGCGACATGATCGCGCTCCAGCGGCTCATGCCCCTGCTCGGTGAAGTCGCGGCAGTGCGGGCAGGTGTAGGAGCCGAACTCGATGAGCTTGATGGGCGCATCCGGGTTGCCCATGCGGAAGCCGCCCTCCGGCGTCGCGACCAGCACTTCCGCCCAGGTCTTGCCGGCGGGTGCGGCCTTGCCCTCCACCGCCGCGCCGGAGCCGGCGGCGCCGTTGGCGGCATCCTGCTTGCCGCAGGCGGTTAGCGCCAGCAGAGCAAGAGCGAGCGAAGCGTAAGCGATTGGTTTCATGTCGTGGCGGCCCTCATGGCAATGCGGCGAAACGGTGATCCGGCCGATGGTTTAGGGTGTGCGCGCAGCCTCTGCAATGGTGCGGCTCACTTGCCGGCGGCGGGGAGTAGCGGCTTGAGGCGCGTCCAGTCGTGCACCTCCGTCAGCGGCTTGCCGTTGAGGACGAAGAAGGGCGTGCCGTTGAAGCCCTTATTGTCCCATGCGCCGGCGGTGAGGTTCAGCACCTGCGAGAGCGCATTCTGGTCCGCCAGGCAGGCGCGCTGCGCGGCAGGGGTGAGGCCGTGTTTGGCGAGCAATGCGATGAGGCCGGTCTTGTCGGCGATGTCGGCGATCTGCTCGGCGCGGTCGCGCTGGGGCTTGCCCTCCTGCGCGGCGGCGTAGGTCTGCGCCTGCTTGATCCACGCATCGTGATTGGCGAACAGCGCCTCGTGATTGGCGAGGAAGTGCGCCGTGCCGCCGCAGCGGGCGAGGATGGCGGCGCTCAGATCGAACGGATCGCGCACGAAGTTGCGATACTCGATGCTGAGCGTGCCTTGCCTGATCCCGCCCGCCTTGAGCGGCGCGGTCGCCTCCGCCGCGAAATGCGCGCAGTGCGGGCAGGTGTAGCTCATATATTCGACCAGCCTGGTCCGGGCGGCCGGATTGCCGAGGATGAACGCGCCGTTAGAGCCGAGCGTGACCGTCTTGCTCCAGTCGCGGCCGGACTGGGCGGGTGCCGCCGTGGCGAAGGCGAGGAGGATGAGGGCAGCGAGGCAGGAGAGGAAACGGCGCAGCATCTTTATCGGTCTTTCGTCAGGGGCGCGTTGGAGAACATCGGGGCTAGCTGATCCTGGGCAGCGGCGGCGGGTTGGCGAGGCCGCGCGCCATGGATTCGAGCACGGCACGCAGCTCCGGGTCGCTCACTTCGCGCAGGCCCTCGCCCAGCTCCTGCGGGATCGGGCGCAGCATGGCGGGCGGCGGGCGGCGCTCCGGCTCGGCCGGCGTCACCGCGCCCTGCTTGAGCGCGACGCGGGCGACCGCCTCATAGCCGAAGAAGCGGTTCACCCGCTCGATGATCTCCGGGACGATGTGCTGCACCATCGGCGCGTGGCCGCTGGCGACGGTGAGGTTCAGCGTGCCGCCGGCCCGGCGCCCGGCGGGAAAGCGGATCGACTCGGGCGCGGTCAGCGTGGCGTAGCGCTGGCCGACGATCTCCGCCCAGCGCGTGACGATGCTCGACTGGATGAAGCCGAACTTGCGGAAGGCGGCACGGCCGATGTCCGGCATGAGGTCCGCGAGGACGCGCGCCGGGCCGCCGCGCGGCCGCTCGCGCACCACGGCCGGGGCGGCGGCGGACGTGCGCTTCTTGCGGCGCGGCTTGCTCTCCACGGGTTCTGTCATGCGCCGGTCCATGCCATAGGCAGGCCATGCCCGTCGATGGATTAATCATGCCGGAACAGGATGCGGAGGGGACGGTGCGCGCGATCGCGCCCGCCTTGCTCGCGCATTATCGCCGCCACGCCCGCCGCCTGCCGTGGCGCAGCCCGCCCGGAACGCCGCCGCCCGCGCCCTATCGGGTATGGCTCTCCGAGATCATGCTGCAACAGACCACGGTGGCGGCGGTGATCCCTTATTACGAGCGCTTTCTGGCGCGCTGGCCGACGGTGGAAGCGCTCGCGGCGGCGGACGACGCGGCGCTGATGGCCGCCTGGGCGGGGCTGGGCTATTATGCGCGAGCGCGCAACCTGCTCGCCTGCGCGCGCTTTGTGGCGGGCGAACTGGGCGGGCGCTTCCCGGACGACGAGGCGGGGCTGCGGGCGCTGCCGGGGATCGGCGCCTATACCGCCGCCGCCATCGCCGCCATCGCCTTCGGCCGGCGCGCGGTGGTGGTGGACGGCAATGTCGAGCGCGTGGTGAGCCGGCTGTTCGCGGTCGAGACGCCGCTGCCGGCCGCCAAGCCGATGCTGCGTGAACTGGCCGACAGCATCACGCCGGACGCGGACGCCGGCGATTTCGCGCAGGCGATGATGGACCTCGGTGCGACGATCTGCACGCCGGCGCGGCCGGGCTGCCTCGCTTGCCCGCTGCAGACCTTTTGCGCGGCGCGGGCGGCGGGCGACCCCGAGCGCTTCCCGGTCAAGGCGCCCAAGAAGGCGCGGCCGACGCGCGCCGGCACCGCCTGGTGGGTGGAGGCGGAGGGTGCGGTGTGGCTCGTCACCCGGCCCGAGCGCGGCCTGCTCGGCGGTATGCTGGGGGTGCCGACCAGTGATTGGGTGGAGCGCGGTGCGGCGGACCCGACGCTGCCGCCGCTGCCCGGCGACTGGGTGGGCGTGGCCGGCGCGGTGCGGCATGTGTTCACCCATTTCGCGCTGGAACTGCGCATCGAGCGGTTGCGGCTGGCGCGTCCGCCGGCCGGGGCACGCCTTGTCAGCGCGCTGGGCGAGGGCCAATGGTGGCCGCTGGACCGACTCGACGAAGCCGGATTGCCGACCTTGTTCGCGCGCGTGGCGCGGGCGGTGCGGGAGGAGAGCGCGAGCGGATGAACGACGAGAGCGGCCTGAACCGAAACACGATCACGTTCACCGGCGGCACGCTCGACCGCGCCGACCAGCTCCGTGTTCACCCGGACAGGCTGGCGGCGGCCTGGGCGGATCCGCGCGCGCAGATCGTGCTGCTCGACGGGCTGGACCCGCTGCCGACCGACGAAGGGTTGCTCGCCACGGTGCCGGTGGCGGCGGACGCCGTGCTGGCGGACCATGCGCTGCTCGGGCTGCGCGCGGACGGGACGCCCGTGTTCGTCTCGCTGAAGATCGAGAAAAAGGACGAGCCGCCGGGCAATCCGCCCAGGGTGTGGGGGATCGTGCCGCTGCTCAGCCACGAGGAGGCAGCGCTCTACGGCGGGGCACGCAGTCTGGTCGACTGGCACGACCGCCACCCGTTCTGCGCGCGCTGCGGCGCGGCGACCTATCCGGCCAAGGCGGGCTGGGCGCGCCAGTGCGGTACCTGCAATGCCGAGCATTTCCCGCGCACCGACCCGGTCGTCATCATGCTCGCGGAATATGAGGACAAGGTGCTGATCGGCCGGGGCATCCGCTTCCCGCCGGGGCGCTTCTCCGCGCTCGCCGGGTTCGTCGAGCCGGGCGAGACGTTCGAGGAGGCGGTGCGGCGGGAACTCTGGGAGGAGACCGGCATCCGCACCGGGCGGGTCGACTATCTGATGAGCCAGCCGTGGCCCTTCCCCTCGCAGCTCATGATCGCCTGCATGGCGCAGGCGCTGGGCGACGCGCTGACGCTGGACGTGGAGGAAGTGCCCGAGGCGATGTGGGTGACACGCGACGAGGTGCGCGCGGCGCTCGCCGGGGAGGAAGGCGCGCGGTTCATCGGCCCGACACCGGTGGCGGTGGCGCACCATATGCTGCGTTATTGGCTGGGGGAGTGAGGCGCGCGATAGGGGTGTGCTCCTGCGCAGGCAGGAGCCCATAGCGAAAGGGGACTGCGGCTGGACCCTGGGCTCCTGCCTGCGCAGGAGCACGGCGTCTGGCGCATTGCCCCCTTGCTCTACCATCGCAGTGCTGCCTGCGTGGTCCGGCGACGGGGGGCTCTGTCCCGGCCTGACCCATCGGCCGACTGCGCATCCCTTGCCGCCGACCGCGCGCATTGCGTCGACTCGGGGCAATGGCTAAAGCGCCCGCTCTGACCCTTGGACTGCCGGATTTCCTGATTCATGCTCAGCCTCAACGACGCCCTTGATCGCGCCCAGTCGCTCGTCTCCGCCGCGCGGCGGGCGGGCGCGGATGCGGCCGATGCCGTCTATGGTTGCGACGCCTCCGCCGGGGTGAGCGTGCGGCTGGGCGAACTGGAGGATGTCGAGCGCTCCGAGTCGGAACATGTCGGGCTGCGGGTGTTCGTCGGCCGGCGCTCGGCCAGCGTCTCCTCGTCCGATCTCGCGCCGGCCACGCTGGCGACGCTGGTGGACCGCGCGATCGCCATGGCCAAGGAAGCGCCCGAGGACGCCTATGCCGGGCTCGCGCCCGAGGACCGGCTGATGCGCAAGAAGCTGCCGGCGCTGGACATAGAGGATGACGAGGAGCCGGACCCGGCCGAGCTGCGCGAGCGCGCGCTGGCGGTGGAGGAGGCGGCGCGCGGCGTCACCGGCGTCACCAATAGCGAGGGCGGCGGCGCCAGCTTCGGCCGCGCGCAGATGGCGCTGGCGACCAGCCACGGGTTCGCGGGCGCCTATGCCGGCACCCAGCACAGCATCTGGGCGAGCGTGATCGCCGGCGAGGGCGCGGGCATGCAGCGCGACTATGCCAGCCATAATGTGCGCCACCTTGCCGATCTGGAGACGGCGGACGCGGTGGGCGTGCGCGCCGGCACCCGTGCCGTGGCCCGGCTCAACCCCAGCCGCATCGCCAGCGGCACCATGCCGGTCATCTTCGATCCGCGCGTGAGCAACAGCCTGATCGGCCATCTGCTCGGCGCGATCACCGGCCCGGCGATCACCCGCAAGGCGAGCTTCCTGCTGGACCGGAAGGGCGAGCGCATCCTGCCCGAGGGGCTGCATATCATCGACGACCCCCACCGCCCGCGCGGCCTGCGCTCGCGCCCGTTCGACGGCGAGGGGCTGCCGACCGCGAAGAAGCGGCTGGTGGATGACGGCGTGCTGACCGACTGGCTGCTCGACAGCGCCTCGGCCCGCCAGCTTGGCCTCGTGCCCACCGGCCATGCCACGCGCGGCGGCGGCGGGGCACCGGGGGCGGGCGCCAGCAACGTGCATCTGGAAGGCGGCACCGCGACCCCGCGCGAGTTGATGGCGGACGTGATGCGCGGCCTCTATGTGACCGAACTGATCGGCCATGGCGTCAACCCGGTGACGGGCGACTACAGCCGGGGCGCATCGGGCTACCTCATCGAGAACGGCAAGGTGACGGAGGCGGTGGCGGAGATCACCATCGCCGGCAACCTGCGCGACATGCTCGCGCGCATCGTCGCGGCGGACGATCTGGCGTTCCGCTACGCCGTCAACGTCCCCACACTGCGCATAGACGGGATGACCATTGCGGGCGAATGATCGCCTGCTCCAGCACATCATGGCGATTGCCGATACGGCCGGAGTGCGTGCCATGGCGCATTGGGCGCCCGGCCGCGCCTATGGCAACCAGTGGGAAAAGACGCCGGGCGAGCCGGTGAGCGATGCCGACCTGCTGGTCGACGCGCTGCTGCGCGAAGAACTGGGCGCGCTGCTGCCCGAGGCGGGCTGGCTCTCCGAGGAGAGCGCGGAGACGCCGGGACGCAGCGCGGCGCGGCTCGCCTGGGTGGTCGACCCGATCGACGGCACCCGCGATTTCGTGCGCGGGCGGCCGGGCTGGGCAATCTCCATCGCGCTGGTCGAGGATGGCGCCGTGGTTGCCGGAGTGCTGGCCGCGCCGGCGCGGGGCGAGCGCTGGTGGGCCGCGCGCGGCGGTGGCGCGTGGCGCAATGGCGCGCGGCTGGAAGTAGGCAGCCACGCCACCCTCTCCGGCGCGCGGGTGCCGATCGACAATCTGCGCGGCATCGACGTTGACTATACGGTGGTGGACAAGCCCAACAGCATCGCGCTACGCATGGCGATGGTCGCCGCCGACGAGGCGGACCTCGTCGCCGGGCTGCGGCGCGGCGGGGAGTGGGACATCGCCGCCGCATCGCTGATCGCGCAGGAGGCCGGCGCGCGGGTGACGGATGCGCTGGGTGAGACCGTCCGCTTCAACAAGCCCGATCCGAGCGTGATCGGCCTGCTCTGCGCCGTGCCCGCCCTGCACGACGCGGGGCTGGGGCGCTTGCGCAGCCGGGCGCTGCGGCTGCTGGGTGAGGCGGGGTAGGGCCAGCGCGTCCTTGGGCCTGCCGGATGGAGATTGCCGGCCACATTCTTTCCCCGGCTCGATGGCAGGCGCCGCGAGTGGACGGGCGGCACGGTTGTGAACAACGAAACGGGATGCGCGGGTGCCGGTCCGGTCTGGTCCGTAATGGAGGAAACGCACGGCGGTTGCGGCTCCGTTTAACCGGTTGATAACCATGGCTGCCTAGGGGCGGGGCGTTTCCGATCACTAAACCGGGAGGACCCATGTTCAGGAAAATCGCGCTCGTTGCGCTTCTCGCCGCCTCGGCATCCGCCGCGCAGGCACAGACCGGCCTGCGGGCCGAAGCCCAGATCGGCTGGGACCACCCCTCGGCCGCCGTGCTGGCGAGCGACTCCACCGGCTCGGTCAACGTTTCGGACGGCAAGGACGGGTTCAGCTTTGGCGGCGAGATCGGCTACGATCTGCCCGCCGGCCCGGCGATCCTCGGCGTCTATGCCAATCTGAGCGGCGCCACCACGCGCGAGTGCGTGGAGGTTTACGGCGGCGACGAAGCCTGCGTGAAGGCGGGCCGCAGCATCAATGCCGGCGTGCGCGCGGGCGTCCATCTGAGCGAGGGCGTGCTGCTCTACGTCAAGGGCGGCTATTCGAGCGGCCGCATCCGCCTGAGCTATCGCGACCCGGCCGACCCGACCTATGATTTCCGGCTGGCGGACAATTCCGACGGCTATCATGTCGGCGGCGGCGTCGAGGTCGACGTGACCCGCAACGTCTACGCCAAGCTGGACTATGTCCGCACCAACTATGACGACCTCGATTATCGCGACGGCACCTTCGGCGTGCGGGTCCGGCCCCATCGCGACGCGATCGTCTACGGCATGGGCATCCGCTTCTGACAGGGGGCGGGAACCGTGCCGGTCGGGGGGATCGGCGCGGTTCCCCATTCCCTGCGATGGCATGACAGACGCGCGCCCCGATCCGGGCGCGCGTTTTTGCATGCGCCGTGGCCGCATGGACAGGATTTCAGCCTATGGCACGCGCAAGGCCGCTTCCGGCTGGTCGCTCCACCTGTAGCGCGCTAAGCAAGCCCTCCGAACGGATCGAGGGAGAGGGATTATGCGCAGGGCACGGATCATCGGACTATTGGCATCGGCGGCGATCGGCGGCGGGCTGATCGCGGCGCCGGCGGCGGCTCAGGGCGACGATGGCGCGCGCTGCGAGGCGGTGACGGGCGCCATGTTCGATGCCTCCAACGTGACCGCGCTCTATGTGGATGCGGACGCGCATAGCGGGCTGCCGGCCTATTGCGAAGTGAAGGGCACGCTCCACCCGACGCCCGACTCCAGCATCGGCGTGGTCTATCGCCTGCCGGTCGGCTGGAACGGCAAGCTGCTCGGCATCGGCGGTGGCGGCTGGGCGGGCAACGTCACGCTGATGGCGGCCAGCGAGGGCCTCAAGCAGAAATATGCCACTGCGCAGACCGATGGCGGCCACCCCAGCACCGAGGTGTGGAACACCAGCTGGACGGCGAGCCCCGATGCCGCGACCGACTTCGCCTATCGCGCGATCAACCGGATGACGGTGGCCGGCAAGGCGCTGGTCAAGGCCTATTACGGCCGCGCGCAGGACCGCGCCTATTTCAACGGCTGCTCAACCGGCGGGCGCATGGCGCTGATGGAGGCGCAGCGCTTCGCCGAGGATTATGACGGCATCATCGCCGGCGCGCCGGTCTATAGCTTGCAGGTGCAATCGAGCGCGGTGCTGCGCAACAACGGCTTCGCCAAGCCGGGCGCGGGCTTTACCCCGGCGCTGCTCAAGCTGGTCAACGACAGCGTGCTCAAGGCGTGCGATGCCAAGGACGGCCTTGCCGACGGGCTGATCGCGCAGCCGCGCGCCTGCGGCTGGAAGCCCGCCGTGCTGGCCTGCAAGCCGGGGCAGAAGGCGGACACCTGCCTCAGCAAGGCGCAGGTGAGCGCGCTGGAGACCATGTATACCGGCGTCCGCGCGCCGGACGGAAGCTGGGCGCAACTGCCGCTGAGCAAGGGCGGCGAGACGCTGTGGGGCATGTTCATCAACGTCTCGGGCGGCGGCACCACGCAGAGCACCGGCGGCGGCATGCCGGGCCTCACCAAACTGCTGTTCGGCGACCGGCAGGTGGATTTTTCGCAGCTCGACCCCAACAAGGACGTGCCGGAGGCGCGGGCCAGCGCCTTCGCCAAAATCTATGAGGCGACCAATCCCGATCTCTCCGCCTTCTTCGCGCGCGGCGGGCGGCTGATCCTGTGGCACGGCGAATCCGATCCGGGGCCGAGCCCGGTCGGCACGCTCGATTACGCCAAGGCGGTGGCCAAGGCGGACGCCAAGGGCGCGGCGGAGCATCTGCGCACCTACATCCTGCCGGGCGTGGGCCACTGCCGGGGCGGGCCGGGCGCCGACCTCGTCGACTGGCTGGGCGCGCTGGATGGCTGGGTCGACAAGGGGCAGGCGCCGGGCACGCTGATCGCCACCCGCGACGACAAGAGCAAGACGCGGCCGGTGTGCGTCTGGCCGCAGGTCGCTCACTACAGCGGCAAGGGCGATGCCAACGATCCGGCGTCGTGGCGCTGCGTGGCGGGGGCGAAGGAGTAACGCCGCGGGGCTGCATGCGGGGGCGAGGCCTTGCGCTGGCGAGGGCTGGTCAGGTTTCGGTGAGCGTGGGCCGTGCCCCGACCTTGCCCTGAAGGGGAAGGCGTGCGCCGTTGCGCGGCACTGGATTTAAAGGCCGGCTGCCTCATGTCCTCCTTCATGGGCTCCTGCGGAAGCAGAAGCCCAGGGCGGCGGTGGCGGCGGCGCGGCTGGGCCCTGGCCTCTGCCTGCGCAGGAGCACGGGGATTCTCCTTCGCAGGAGCACAACGTCACTCGGGCCGAGCACCTCTCCGAGAGCTTTGAACTTCTGCCCTTGAGAGGAGGGTTGGGGAGGGCCTTGCGATCGGGTAGAAAGCACGTGTCCGCGCGTCTGCTGCTGCCGATGCTTCGCCCGCACCCCTACAGCCGGTCGATGGGCATGGCGAAGATCGCTTCGTGCGAGATGTAGGCGGCCATGGCGTCGAGCAGATCCGCCAGCGTGTCGCGCGCGAGGAGGATGCGGGCGTGGGCGGGGCGGATGAAGCCGGTCTCGATCATGTGCGCATTGAAGGCGAGGAGTTGGTCGAAGAAGCCGGCGGCGTTGAGCAGGCCCACCGGCTTGTCGTGATAGCCGAGCTGCGCCCAGCTTATCGCCTCCCACAATTCGTCCATGGTGCCGACGCCGCCGGGCAGGGCGATGAAGCCGTCCGCCAGCGTGGTGAACAGCGCCTTGCGGGCGTGCATGTCGGGCACGACGTGCAGGTCGGTAAGGCCGCGATGGGCCAGCTCGGCGCCGACCAGCGCCTCCGGGATGACGCCGATCACCTCGCCGCCGGCCGCCAGCGCGGCATCGGCCAGCGCGCCCATCAGGCCGACGCGGCCGCCGCCATAGACGATGCCGATGCCCCGCTGGGCAAGTTGGGTGCCGACCGCCCGTGCGGTCGCGAGATAAACCGGATCGCGCGGGCTCGCCGAACCGCAATAGACGGCGATGCGCTTGAGGCGCCTCATGCGCGATCCGCCAGCATCAGCGCGGCGGTGGCGCGGGCGGAGGCCACCACACCGGGAACGCCGCCGCCCGGATGGGTGTCGGCACCGACGAAATAGAGGTTGCCGATCACATCGTCGCGATTGTGCGGACGCAGCCAGCCGCTCTGGCTCAGCAGCGGCTCCAGCCCCCACGCGCTGCCGTGATGGGCGTGGAGGTCGCGCGCGAAATCGGGCGGGGCGGTGGTGGCCTGCACCTTGATGCGGCCGCGAATGTCCGGGATCAGGCGGTGCTCGATCTCATCGAGGATACGCCCGGCGAGGATCGGCCCGACCGCGCGCCAGTCGACCGGCAGCTTGCCGAGGTGCGGCACCGGGACGATGGCCTGAAAGGTGGAATGGCCGGGCGGGGCGAGATCGGGATCGGTCACGCTGGGATGGTGGAGGATGATGCAGTTTTCCGCCGGCAGCACGCCATGCTCGAAAATGTCGGTGAGCCACGCCTGATAGCGCGGACCGAGCAGCACCATGCTGTGCGGGATGCCCGGCCACGTCCCCTCGATGCCGAAATGGAGGAGGAAGGCGCTTGGCCCCCAGCGCTTGCGGGTGAGCGCCTGCGCCCGGCGGGGGCCGCGTGTGTGGCCTGCCAGCAGATCGGCATAGCTGTGCATGATGTCGGCGTTGCTGGCGACGGCATCGCCCTCGAAGCGGCGGCCGGCGCGGGTGGTGACGCCGGTGGCGCGGTCTCCCACCGTCTCGATCCCCGCCACCGGATCGCCGAGGTGCAGCGTGCCGCCGAGCCGCTCGAACTGCGTGACCATGGCGGCGACCAGCGCGTTGGTGCCGCCCTTGGGGAACCACAGGCCGCCCTCGCGTTCAACTGCATGGAGGCCGGCGTGGAAGGCGCTGGCCGCCGCCGGGTTGGCACCCGCGAGCAGCGGCGCGAAGGACAGCGCCTGCCGCAGCCGCTCGTCCTTCACGAAGCGCGCGACCATGCCATGGATCGAGCGCCACGCCTGATATTGCGCGAGCGTGGGCAGGGCGCGGATCAGGCTGCCCAGCTCCTGGCAGGCGACGGGGGCGAGCGTCTCATAGCCCTCGCGGCGGACGCTGGCGCTGTAATCGAGGAAGCGCTGGTAGCCGGTGAGATCGGCGGGGCTGAGCCGGGCGATCTCGGCGCGCAGCCGCGTCTCGTCGGCGGTATGGTCGAAGGTTGTGCCGTCCGGCCAGTGGAAGCGGTAGTGCGGATCGACCGGGAGCAAGGTCACGTCGTCCGCCATGCTGTGGCCGGAGAGGCGCCAGAGCTGGGCGAGACAGTCCGGATCGGCGATGAGGACGGGGCCGGTATCGAAGGTGAAGCCATCGCGCCGCCACGCCCCGGCGCGGCCGCCCGGCTGATCGCGCCCCTCGACGATGGTGGTGGCGATGCCCGCTGCTTGCAGGCGCAGGCCGAGCGCCAGCCCCCCGAATCCCGCGCCGATGATGACGGCCTTGTTCATGTCTGTGCGGCTCCAAGGGTTCTTGTGGCGCGGCGCGTCGGCTGGCCGCTCGGGATATGCGGCGCAACGCGCGCGGCATAAAAGCCGCAGCGCCCGGCGGGGTCAAGGCGCGAGGATGGATCGCCTTTCGGTTCTGCGGGCAGCTCCGCGCGCTGCCGGTGCTTGCGTGCCCGTGGGGCGCTGCGCTCCGGGGTGCGCGAATCCACCCTGTTGGCCCTTCGGTCGTTCGCGACTCCGGCTCCGCCCTCTATAGACGCCGGCTTGCTCCGACCCGGCGCGCGCCCGATCGCTCGATGATCGCATGGGCATCGCGGGGGGAAAGCTATGATGCACGGCTGTTCGTGGGGAAATTCGGAGGGAGGATAGTCTTTCCATCGAGCTGGATATTGCAGGAAATACAGTAATTTCGGCGTCCGGTGATGGTGAAGCCAACGTAGCGGGGCAGGGAAACGAATGAATTTAACGAAAATCATGCAAATCGTCCCATGATGAGACAGGTCGAAATGAATATGATTAACACTCTTTAATAGCCCCCGTGCGTCTGGCAGTGGCCCTTCAACTCTTGTGGGAGATAGGGGTATGAAGTCTTTATTCGCAGCCGCCGCCGTGGGAGCGGCCATCCTGGGTTTCGCCGGCACGGCGAACGCCGCCGAGACGCTGAAGATCAATTCGGTCACGATGGTCTATGACTATTCGGTTCAGGGCACCACGGCCTACCGGGCGGATCTGAACGCCCCCGGCACCAAGAATGATGCCACGAACGCCCTGCTGTCGCCGCAGACGATCAACGGCACGCTCAAGGCCTTCTGCGTCGATCTGGCGCAAACGTCCCACACGGGCACGTTCGATGTCATTCCGCTGGGGAAATATCTCCAGGATCTGGGCAAGAGCAGCGTTGCCGGCAGCATTGCGGCGCTGGTCAGCAATTATGGCATGACGAACAATGTGCTGACCGATTCGGCCGTGCAGCTCGCCATCTGGGAACTCCTCTATGAGGACGGCAACAGCTTCAACGTGACCAAGGGCGGCTTCAAGAGCACGGACGCGGAAAAGAGCGTGTGGAGCAAGTCGTGGACCAACAAGTGGAGCTATGACTGGAAGGACGACTCGGCGGTTCAGATCGAGGCGAATCGCCTGCTGGGGACTCTTGGCAGCATCTCCGACACTGGCGGGTATGACTTCTTCGTCGCCAAGAGCGGCAAGTATCAGGATCTGCTCTACTTCCAGCCGAAGGCGGCCGTGCCTGAGCCGGCGACCTGGGCGCTGATGATCATGGGCTTCGGTCTGGTGGGCGCCTCGATGCGTCGCCGGGCGGCGCGCACGACGGTCAGCTTCGCCTGATCCCGATCATCCGGACGATGATTGCGCGGCCTCGCACTTCGGTGCGAGGCCGTTTCGCATTGGGGCGATGGACCGTGCGTTGGATTTTGGATGTCCGGTTTTTTCCGGAGTGGCCGATGCCGGGACCGCCGATGGTCCAATTGGGTGCTGTGGGTAAGCTGATAGCGGATTGCGATCGAGGAGGTGCATTCGCCCCCGCGTTTGTCGCATGGCTGTCTTGAAGACTGGCGCAGACAGTCGATCGTCTTCGATACGAATGCGCGGTTCGCCATAGGGCAGGGCGGCGCGGGAGCTGGACCTGACAGGTGCGGCCGCAATGCTCGCCATAATACTCGCCATAATAGAGGAAGCCGGGATCGACCCTCTCCCCGCGTCGGGACGAAAGAAGGGCGGTCCTTCGATATGCGCGGGGCGACCGGAAGGCGCGCTTCCGTTCGTTCACGATCCGCTCCAGCCGCAATTCCTCGCTGCCCTAGGCTCCTGCTTTCGCGGGAGCGCATGGAGATCGTGGGTCTCGTCGCAGCCTTCATGTGGGCTGGCGGGAGAGCTTGCTTCCTGTTTCGCCGAACGCGCCGCCACGGCGCCGAGCGCCGGAGCGGCAGTCTGTTCGCTCAGCCTTCCAGCGTCTTGCGGACGAAGTCCACGGTCTGGCGCGTGGCGGCGGCGAACTCGGTCTCGGTCGCCTTGAACGAGCCGAAATGCGCGAACTCGTCGGGGCGCATGCCCTCGAACTCGTATGCGGCGCGGAAGCTCGGCAGCTTGAGCAGCTTCTCGATGCTCTCCTTGCGCGGCGCGCGGTCGATCGCATGCGGATCGAACGGGTCCAGCTCGGCCTGCACGGTCATCAGCCCGGCGATATAGCCCGGCGGGCAGGTGTAGACCATGTCGCTGCCGGCGAAGTCCTGGATGTGGCGGCTCACCGTCTTGCCGGTGCGGTCGTCCTTCTCCACCCGCATCGAGCATTGCAGCATCTTGGAGGGATGGTTGTTCTGCTTGCCCCAATGGTAGGCGCGCTTGAGCACGGCCTCCTCGCCATCGCGGATTTCCGAGAGGGAAAGCTCGATGCCGCGTGCCTTCGCCTCGGTGCGCCAGTCGCTCAGTTCGCCGAGCCGCGCCGACATGTGCGTGACGACCGAGCGCCAGTGGGTGAGGTTCACGCCGGCGGCGCGGGCGCGCTGGAGGCCCGCCGTCACCGCCGCCATGCAGCGCATATATTGCGAGACGGTGAAGCTGGTGGTGTTGTTGGTGGAGATGCCGCGCGCGGTCAGCTCCTCGATCACCTCATAGCCCTCCTTGGAGCCGGGGATCTTGACCATGACGTTCTCGCTCTGCGCGGCGATGGTGAGACCCTCGGCCAGCATCCGCTCGCCATCGCGCACGTAGCGCGGATCGACCTGGCCGGACAGGAAGCCGTATTTGCCGCCCGATGCCTTGTAGACGGGCAGGATCATCTCGGCGCCCTTGCGGACGAGGTCGAGATACATGGCCCAATAGACGCTCTGGACATCGGCGCCCGGCGTTTCCCGCGCGATCTCGCGCACGCGATCGGCCCACATCTGCGGCGCGACCTTGATCGCCTGAAGCGAGAGCGGCGGGTTGGTCGTCACCCCGCGAAAGCCCATGCGCCCCTCCGACTCAATGGTCTTGAGGTCGAAAAAGCGGGTGAGCTGCGCCGCCCAATCGGCGTTGCCGGGGGCCTTGGCGAGCGTCTCCTCCTTCCAGCTCGGGTAGATCAGCGGCGAGCTGTCCCACCAGATTTCGCAGTCGGGATTGGTGGCGGCGAGGCTTTCGAGAATATGGTCTGTCATAATGAGAGCCCAATAAACCCCTGGTTGAAAAGGTCCAGTCCGTTTGCGGCATTTTCGGCGATGGGGGCTGATCCATCCGGTGGGCAGCGCGGGGGACTCGGCTGATCGGGCAGGGCGCACGGCCCACCCCACGCGGGCGCACTGCCCTTAATGTGGGTCGCGCGGGTATAGGGCTGCGTTTACTGGGAAAACAACGTACTGATTTTATTATATTAAATAGAAAATCGACGAACGGAGATACGAAAAAGTAAAAAGAGGGTAAACTTTCTGTGCTCCCGCCGCATTCCATGATACCAGCTTGATTGAACAGGCAATTCACCGCCAGTGCAGAAGAAGCGTTGACCCTATGCAGAAGCCTCGTCCCTTGATGCGCAGATCCAGACCAGCCTGGCTGGCGAGGAGCAAGGCGCATACACGGCGCGAGCGGGCCGTCCGTCCGCTTGGCGCGCTGTGGGCGAAAGCGCCGGTGTGGCTGCATCCTTCCATCTGGGCCGGGGCGCTCGGGCGGGTTTCCGCGCGGGCGGCGGCGCTGGGCCGCACGCGGCTCTCGATGCGGACGCAGGCGCTGTTCGTCTCGCCGGTTGCCGCCGGGCTGTTCGTCGCGGTGGTGGCGACACCGATCATCATCGGCGAGAGCGGCCGCGCCGCCTTTGCCGCCGCCGTCAAGGACCCCGCCTCGCTGCTCGCCCAGCGCTCGCCGGGCGAGCGCGCGCCGGGCGCCAAGCACAGCACCAAGCCGCCGCGAATCGCGCGGGCTGCACCTGCCGTCGCTCCCAGGGAGCGCGTGCTTCCGAGCGTGCGCGAACGCGCGCCGGACGTGCCGACGCCGGCCGCCGCAGCAGCACCCGAAGCGGGCCTGCCGGTGGTCGATGCGCCGATCCAGGTGGCGGAGGCCGCGGCTACCCCGCCGGCCCCTCCCTTTCTGGCGCCGCCCTTCTTCGGCCCCAATGTGCTGATCCCCGGACCGGGGCCCGGCCCCAATCCGGAGCCGCCGCCACCACCTCCTCCGCCCCCCCCGCCGCCGCCGCCTCCGGTTCCCGAGCCGGCGACCTGGGCGATGCTGCTGACCGGCTTCTTTGCCGCGGGCGCGGCGATGCGTCGGCGCGCGCGGCGGCCGGCCCCGGCGCTGGCCAGCCGGGCCTCTCCACGATAAGCGGAGGCGCTCATGTCGGCCTGGCCGCGCGCGCTGCTGCTGTTCATCGTGAGCTGCCTCGTCTTTTCCACGGTTGCGCTGGCCCTGCGCGGGCGGGCTGAGCGCGCGGCCGAGCAGGAAGCGCAGATCGAGGCGGTGCTGCGCGCGACCGCCCCGCCGGAAGCGCGCATCCGCTATGCGGCCGGCGAATATCCCCGGCTCGACCTGCCGGACGGACGGCACGAGACGGTGCGCAGCGTGCTCAACATCACCCGGCCGATGCGCTACGGCGGCTATGTGTGGGACGAGGAGGGCATCCCGCAGGGGCCACTGCTGATCCGCGTCGATCTGGCGCGGCAGATCCTCTCCGTGTTCCGCGACGGGCATGAGATCGGCTCGGCGGTGATCCTCTACGGCACGGACGGCAAGCCGACGCCGACCGGCAGCTTCCCCATCCTTCAGAAAGCGGCCGACTATCATTCGCGCACCTATGACGCGCCGATGCCCTACATGCTGCGGCTGACCGACGACGGCGTGGCGATCCACGGCAGCGACGTGCGCACTGGCTTCGCGACCCACGGCTGCATCGGCGTGCCGGTGGCCTTCGCCCGTCGCCTGTTCGAGCAGGCGAGCAAGGGCGATACGGTGGTCATCCTGCCGGCCGGGGCATCGGCCGACAGCGCCGCCTGACCTGCCGGAAGCGCGGCCCGCAACGATATCGCTGCGACCGTGCCGGCCGGCAACGCCGGGCTCCGCGCCGACATGCTGGACGCGGACGGATGGAAGGCGGCATGCGTGAGCGGGGCGGTTGTGCCGCGCAGTTGCGCCTGTTGGCCGGCCCAGCCGGTGAGGCACGCATCTGCGAGACAGATCGGACGCTTGGGCGCCAGGAATATCCATGTTTTACGCTATGTTAACCGCATCCGTGCACGAGATCGTGAGAGGATGATGGGACAGTTCCTGCACGATTGCAGGAGGTTTGTGTCCCATGTCGGCTTCCCGGTTGAAAGCGCGTGCCGCAGCTTGCGCGCTCGCCCTGGCCGCGCCGTTCGTCGTCAGCGCGACCGATCCGCTGGCCAATTTCGACGATCGGCTGCTGTTCGTCCACAATCAGGAACGTGCGGAATTGGGGCTGGCGCCGCTCCAGTGGAACGCGGCGCTGGTCCAGTCGGCACAGCACTGGGCGGACTATCTCGCGCAGACCGGCCGGTTCGAGCATGCGCCGGAAAATTATTTCGAGCCGCAGGGCGAGAATCTCTGGGCCGGGACCAGAGGCTATTATTCCCCCGAGCAGATGGTGGACGCCTGGGCGCGCGAGAAGCGCTATTTCCGCCCTGGCCGCTTCCCCGACAACAGCACCACCGGTCGGTTCGAGGATGTCGGCCATTATACCCAGCTCGTCTGGCGGGCGACCCAACAGGTCGGCTGCGCGCGCGCGGAGAGCAACGAGGAGGATATCCTCGTCTGCCGCTATGCCGAGGCCGGCAATTATCTGGGCGAGCAGCCCTTTTAGGTTTGTAACCGACGGGAGCGCGGGAAGGCCATGTCCGCGCGCCAGAGTGAGTTTGCTTCTTCAGAGCGACACGGGAGTTGCGGCTGGGCGCTGGGCTCCTGCTTTCGCAGGAACACTGGCTTGAGGAGGCAGCGCCTCCCCTCCGGCTTAGGTGCCGCATTCATCCCTGACAGCCTGCAAATGGCGGCTCTGCGCACTTCCGGTGCTCATGGATCGAAACGTCCCTGCGCTCCGGGTCACGCACACCCGCCATTGTGCCCTGCGGTCGTCTGCGACTCCGTCACGTCATCTTCTGAATGCAGACAGCGCCTTAGAACCCCATGGCGCTGAGGCTGGGGTGGTCGTCCGGGCGGCGGCCGAGCGGCCAGTGAAACTTGCGATCGGCTTCGGCGATGGGGTGCTCGTTGATGCTGGCGAGGCGTAGCTCCATCAACCCTTCGGCGTTGAACTGCCAGTTCTCGTTGCCATAGGCGCGGAACCATTGGCCGCTGTCGTCGTGGAATTCATAGGCGAAGCGTACCGCGATGCGGTTGCCGCCGTAGGCCCAGACTTCCTTGACCAGCCGATAATCCAGCTCGCGCGTCCATTTGCGAGCCAGAAATGCCTCGATCTCCGCGCGGCCGTTGACGAATTCCGCGCGGTTGCGCCAGCGGCTGTCCGGCGTGTAGGCGAGTGCCACCCTGGCGGGATCGCGACCGTTCCAGGCGTCCTCGGCGGCGCGGACCTTGGCGGCGGCGGTCTCGGCGGTGAAGGGCGGGACGATGGGGCTGTTCATGCTCAGGCTCCTGTTCTTGTTTTCAGCTCGGCCTTGAGCGCCGCGTTTTCGGCTTCGAGGGCGGCGAGTCGGGCCTCGAACTGCTCTACGACCCGCACCACGTCGGCGCCATCGAACTTTCGCGGGATATGCTGCGAGCAGTTGGCGTCCCACGCCTCGACGGCGAACAGCAGCGCCTGCTCGGCCCGTGCCTGATAGCCGCGCGGCATCAGGCGGGCGATGAGGTCCGCGTCGCCGGTCATGCGGGCGCGGCCCCAGACCTTGACGCGGCGGGCGTGCTGGTAATCCATCAGGAACAAGAGCGCCCGGTCGTTCTCGGCGAGATTGCCGGTGGTGATATATTGCCGGTTGCCGCTGTAGTCGGCGAAGGCCAGCGTGTGCGCGTCCAGCGCCTTGATGAACCCGCGCGGGCCGCCGCGATGCTGGACATAGGGCCGTCCATCGGCCGAGGCGGTGGCGAGATAGGCGCTGTCGATCTGTTCGAGCAGCTCCATCAGCGCCGCATCGACCAGCGTGCTGGAGATGCCGCGCGCCTCCATCCGCGCATAAGCGGTGCGCGAGCCGCGCGCGGTCTGCATGGCCTTGACCGAAGGGGTGAAGGCGATGTGGCCCGGTGTCTCGTCCATGGCGCTCCGGCGGCCGGCGGATGCGGCGCCGGCCATCGCGCGCGATCATGCGCCTGGGGGTGCGTTGCGGTCAATCGTGGGGGCGCGGCATGGAGGGCTACGGCGGAGAGGGGGGCGCGGATGAACGACGGCCTCGCCATGCTTGCCGGATTGCTCAGCCGGGGGCGAGATGCCGGGGAGAATGGACGTTCAGATGTCAGGCGAGGGCGTGGGTTGTTGTTTTTCATGCTGAAGCAAGGTCGGCATGACGAAGGTGAGGGCAGTGAGCCCTCATCCTCCCGCTGGATGGCGATCCGCCCTACGGCTGTTCGGTCGGCCCCTGCTGCGCGGCCCTGGCGGCGGCTTCCTTCTCGGCCGCTTCCTGCGCGGCCTTGCGGCGGGCCTCGGCTTCCTCCTCGGCTTTGGCCTCCGCCTCGATCTGCGCCGATTCGGCGTCGAGATTGCCCAGCCGCTCCTCGCGTGCCTTGGCCACGGCGTCCGCCCAGGTGGCGCTGCCGAGCATCTTCTGCCGCTCCTCCTTCGCCTCGCGCGCAATCTGGGCGAAGCAGCCGGTGAAGCCGCCCGCGCCGGTGGGCGAGCAGCTATTGGTGCCCTCGGCGCCGACATATTCGATCGAGCGGGCGCGGTTCACCCAGCTCTGCACGGAAGCCGAATTGGGATCGGTCCGCAGGTCCTTGGGGATGCGATAGCGCTCGTTATCCGGCATGCGGGCGCACACGACGATCTCGTCGCCGCTGCTCGGCGGGCAGGGATCGTCGCCATAGACGAACACCTGCTTCACCTTCTCGGTATCGGTGGGGCCGACGCCGGAGGCGGGCGCATCGGCCTGCGCGAAGGCGGCGTGGCTCCACAGGGCCGTGCTGAGGATGAGGGCGAAGGAAAGGGGGCGCATGGTGGTGGATGTCCTCTCAATAACGGCGCGAGAGCGCGATGGCGGCGCGGCAGCCCAGCCGGATCATGCCGAACAGCAGCGGATAGGCGGGCGCGGACTCGGCCCCGGCCTTGAGCGCCGCCTCGCGATGCTCGACCTCCTCGGCACGGAAATCCGCGATCGCGTCGGAAAGGTCCGGGTCCTGATCCCCCAGCTCGGCGAGCTGCTTGCCGTAATGGTCGTCGATCTCGGTCTCGATGGCGGCGGTGCAGGCCATCGCGGCCTCCGGGCCGAGCAGCGCCGTGGCCGCGCCGAGCGCGAAGCCGGCGACGTGCCAGAAGGGCTGGAGCACGGTTGGCCGCACGCCGCGCTCGGCAATCATCGCGTCGAAATGGGCGCGGTGGCGCTCCTCCTGCGCGGCCATGTGGCTGATCTCGCGGCTCATCGGGTGGCGGTCGCCCAGCACGGCGAGCTGGCCGGCATAGATGCGGACCGCGCCATATTCGCCGGCCTGATCCACGCGCAGCATGGAGGCGCGGTCGGCACCGCGCGCACCGGGACGCGGGGGGAAGGCGGTGGGCGTGCTCATGCGCGGCTCCCCTTGAGGACGAGGGCGAAAACCAGCGCCGCCCCGGCCAGCGAGAAGATGGCGTTGAACCCGGCGAGCGAGATGCCGAACAGGTCCCACGGCGCCACGTCGCAGCGCACCAGCGGGGCCTCCATGATCGAATCGAGCAGTGACTTGCCCGCTGGTGGCGCGGCGGTGGCGCAGGTGGTCAGCCCTTCCCACCAGCCATATTCGACGCCGGCATGAAAGATGCCGATGGCGCCGCTGGTGGCGACGGCGAGCGCGGCGAGCAGGGTGAACACGGCGCTGGCGAAGGGATTGCGGCGCAGCAGGAACGCCGCCAGCGCCGCGCCGATGGCGGCAAGGTGCGGCCAGCGCTGCCACATGCACATCTCGCACGGGAACAGCCCGCCGATATATTGCGAGGCGAGCGCGCCGCCGAGCAGGGCGACCGGCACCAGCAGCGCCACAAGCCGGGCGCGCGCGAGAAGGATGGTCTGGCTCATGCCTATTTCCGCGACGCCGTCTGCTTTTTGGCGGCGGCGGTCTGTATCGCCGGACCGAGCCGATCGAGCGTCTTGAGCGCATAATGGAGCTGGAAGTCGTCGATGCCGGCCTTCTCCAGCTCCTCGGGCGTGGCGGCGAAGGCGGGATCGGTATTGGTATCGGCCTCAAGCTCGCTGCGGTCCAGCTTCGCCTCGTTGATGAGGTGGCGGCGCAGGTCACTCTCGCGGTAGCGCGGGCGCTTGGCGTAATCGGGATCGGAAATCTGCGGCACGAGAATGTCCGGCTCGATGCCGCCTTCCTGCACCGAGCGGCCGGACGGCGTGTAGTAGCGCGCGGTGGTGAGGCGCAGCGCGGTATCCTGCGAGAGCGGCAGCAGCGTCTGCACGCTACCCTTGCCGAAGCTGCGCTCGCCCATCACCAGCGCGCGATGCTGGTCCTGCAACGCACCGGCCACGATCTCCGAGGCGGAGGCCGAGCCGGCGTCGATCAGCACGACGACCGGCAGGCCCTGCGCATCGTCGCCGGGGCGGGCATAATAAGGCCGGTTGTCGCTCGCCGAGCGGCCGCGCTGCGAGACGATCTCGCCCTTGTCGAGGAACGCGTCGGAGACCGTGACAGCCTCGTCGAGCAGGCCGCCGGGGTTGGAGCGCAGGTCCAGCACATAGCCGATCGGCTTGTGGCCCAGCGATTTCTCGATGCTGCGGATGGCGCTGCGCACGTCGTTGCCGGTGTCGGCCGAGAAGCTGACAATCTTGATGACGCCGACATCGCCCTTCACCTGCCATTTGACCGGCTTGATGTCGATGATGGCGCGGGTGAGGGTGAGTTCCAGCGGCTCGTCGCGGCCCTGCCGGGCGATGGTGAGCTTGATGCTGGTGCCGGGCGCGCCGCGCATCTTGTCCACAGCCTCGTCGAGCGAGGAGCCGTAGATCAGTTTGCCGTCGATATGGGTGATATAGTCGCCGGCCTTGATGCCGGCCTTGGCGGCGGGCGTGTCGTCGGTCGGCGCGATCACCTTCACCACGCCCTCGTCGAGCGTGACGGTGAGGCCGAGGCCGCCGTAATTGCCCTCCGTCTGGGTGCGCAGGTTGGTGAAATCGCGCGCGTCGAGATAGGAGCTGTGCGGATCCAGGCTGGAGAGCATGCCCTCGATAGCGCCCTTGATGAGCGACGCGTCGTCGACCTTCTCGACATAGCTGGCGCGCACCCGCTGGAACACGTCCATGAACAGGTCGAGCTGCTTGTAGGTCTCGCTCTCGCTCTCCGTCACCGCCGAGGTGGACGCCGGAACCAGCGCGATGGCGCCGAGAATCACGGCGGAGCGGATGAGGAAGCTCTTGCGGGCGCTGGTCATGACGGGCCTTCGGACGATAGTGCTGCGCTCACCTATAAGCGCGATTGGGAGGTCTGCCTAGCGCGGCGAGACTGCATCGCGACAGGTTGCGCGCGGCTGAACGGGGTATGAGCTGGTTGGTGCCGCATCGAAATTTCCTCTCTCGCGAATCCAAACCACCTTTCAGCGCAGCAGCGCGGCGATATCGACCGGCCGCTCCTGCCGGCGCAGCTCAACGGTGAGGTGCGGATCGCGCTGGCCGGTGGCGCCGAGCGGATCGCCCGGCCGCACGGTCTCGCCTACTTGCGCACTCAGCCGGTCGAGGCCGGCGACCAATGTAGTCCAGCCGCCGCCATGGTCGATGATGACGATGCGGCCATAGCCCCGGAACGGCCCGGCGAAGGCGATGCGGCCGCGCGCCGGCGCGACCACGGTGGCGGCCGGCGCGGTGGCGATGGTGAGGCCGCGCGCCCGCACGCCGCTCTCGCTCGCCTCGCCGAAGCCGGTGACGACCTCGCCCACCGCCGGCAGGCGATAGGGGAGCGCGGCGGCATCGGCGGCGGCCGGCGCGGGGCGGTCGCTCGGCGGCGGCGCGCTGCCGGGCCGGGCAGGGCGGAGCGTCGGGCCGGGCAGGGTGAGGAGGGCATCGCGCACCGTTGCCGCATCCTCGATCTTCTCCATCAGCTCGCCGATGTCGCGCGCCTCCTCGCCCATGGCGAGCGCGCGCTCCACCTCAAGGCCGGCGCTGTCGCGCAGCGTGCGCGAGGCGAGGCGCTGGCGCTGCTCCAGCGTGGCCAGCGTCTTTTGCTGGGCGGCGAGGCCATCGCGCGTGCGGGCGAGCGCGCCGGCGGCTGCCTCGGCGCTCTCGCGCAGGGCGGCGCTGCGGGCAATTTCGCTCTGGAGGCCGCGCGTGTTGGCCATGACCACCGGCATCACCTGCGCCAGCACGATCCGCCGGTGCACCGCATCGCTCACCGAGCCCGGTTCGACCAGCGCGAGGAGCGGCGCGCGGCGGGCGATCTGCTGGAGCGCGGCGGTGAGGCGCACGATCGGCTGGCGGCGCTCGGCCAGCTTACGGGCCTGCGTGCGCTGCATGTCCGCGATGATGGCGATGCGCGCTTGCCCCGCGCGCAGGTCCGCCTCGCTCTGCTGGATGCGCGCGGCGAGCGCGGCGATCTGGTCGCGGGTCTTGTCCGCCGCTGCGTTGGTGGCGCGGGCGCGCGCCTCCAGCGCCTCGCTGCGCTTGCGGGCCTCCTCCGCTTGCGCCTTGGCCTGCGCGAGCGCCGTGCGCTGCCGGTCGAGCGAGGTGCCGGGGATGGGCGAGGGCGCCTGCTGGGCGAGCAGCGCGGCGGGGATGGCACAGAGCGAGAGGAGGAGGACGAGGGGACGCTTCCAAGCCAACGCAGTGCTCCTGCGAAAGCAGGAGTCCAGGGCGGCGAGGCACCGCGGCTGGGCCCTGGGCTCCTGCTTTCGCAGGAGCACGGGGGTGGGATATGATCCGCGCATCGCCCTTATCCCTCGCGATGATAGGGATGGTTGGCGAGGATGCTCGTCGCGCGCCAGAGCTGTTCCGCGAGCATGGCGCGGGCCATCATATGCGGCCACGTCATCGCGCCGAAGGCGATGCGCAAGGAGGCGGCGGTGCGCTCGTCGTCCGAGAAGCCATCCGCCGCGCCGATGAGGAAACGGCACTCGCGCATGCCGTCGTCCCGCCAGCGGCCGAGCTTTTCGGCGAAGGCCATGGAGGGCATCTGCGTGCCGGTCTCGTCCAGCATCACCGTGACGGCGGGCGCGGGGAGCGGCGGGAGCCTGGCGCTGCCCTTGTCGGGCAGTTCGGTGATCTTGGTCGGCCAGGTGACGCGCTTCAGGTAGCGCTCGACCAGTTCGGCCTCGGGCGAGCGGCCGATGCGTCCGCGTGCGACGATGTGCAGCAGCACGGCCTCTCCCCCCTTTTCGGCCCGTCAGTGCGCGGTGCGGCGCCTCATGCCTCGCCGCCCGCCGCCAGCGGCGCGTCGGCAAAGCCCCACATGCGCTCCAGATTATAGAAGCTGCGCACTTCCGGGCGGAAAAGATGGACGATCACGTCGCCCGCGTCGATCAGCACCCAGTCGGCGACCGGCAGCCCCTCGATGCGCACGGTGCGCCCGAGCCTCTCCTTGATCCGCTCGGCCAGCTTCTGCGCCATGGACGCGACCTGCCGGGAGGAATTGCCCGAGGCGATGACGATATGATCGGCGATGCTGCTCTTTCCGGCGAGCGGAATGCTGACGATATCCTGTGCCTGATCGTCGTCCAGCGATGTGAGCACGAGCGCGTGCAGCGCCTCGACGAGCTGATCGGCGGTGACAGGACGGCCCGCGTCATTGGCGGCGCGTGCAGTCCTGGGAGGTAAGGGGTCGGGCAATGTCACTCCTTGTCGATAAGGTTTTCGATGAGGCGGCCGGTCACGCCGTCACGCGGCGTGGCAGAGGCGAAGCTGCGGTGCCAAAGGGGGGCCTTCTGCCGAAGCAGGGTGGCCGATCGGGGATCGGGGCGAAAGCGCAGATGCACGAGCGCCGGCAGTCTCCATGTCGTCCAGCGTTTGCACTGGCTTGCGGGCCGGACGAAGCGCCGCAACCAGGCCATGGCGGGCGCGCCATGGGCCGCACGAGTATAACCCGGCCGGGCGATAACGGCAATGGCCGTGCCGCGTGCAATGCCGCGCCAGTCCTTCCAGCGATCGAACTGGGCGAGATTATCGGCCCCCATCAGCCAGATGAAGCGGATGCGCGGATAGCGACGTTGCAGCTTGCGTAGCGTCTCCACCGTGTAGCGCGTGTGCAGCTCCCGCTCGATGGCGGTGACGCGGATCGGCGCGCGCCGGGCCGTCTGGCGGGCGCTGGCCATGCGCGCGGCGAGCGGCGCCATGCCGGCGCGGGGCTTCAGGGGATTGCCCGGTGAGACCAGCCACCAGACCTCGTCCAGCCCCAGCGCCTCGCGCGCGAACAGCGAGATCGCCCGGTGGCCGCCATGCGCCGGGTTGAACGAGCCGCCGAGCAGGCCGACGGTGCGGGGGCGCGCGCCCCTCATGCCGCCACATCTCCATCGGCGGCGATCTCGCCTTCCTGCGCCGTCCGCGCCGTCTCATGCTCCGGGTGGAGCGGGGCGAAGCGGAGCAGGATGAAGCCGGCCAGCGCGGAAAGACACGAGCCGGCGAGGATGCCCGCCTTGGCCTGCTCGGCCAGATGCGGCGCACCGGGGAAGGCGAGCGTGCCGATGAACAGGCTCATGGTGAAGCCGATGCCGCAGAGCAGGGCGAGGCCATAGATTTGCAGCCATGTCGCCCCGCGCGGCATGGGTGCGATGCCGCTTCCCACGCAGGCGCGGATCGCGGCGAAAATGCCGATCTGCTTGCCGAGGAACAGCCCCAGCGCCACGGCGAGCGGCAGCGGCGCGCTGAGCTGGGCGGCAAGATCGCTCTCCACCGCCACGCCGGCATTGGCGAAGCCGAACAGCGGCACGATCAGCCACGCGCTCCATGGGTGGAGCAGATGCTCCAGGCGGTGGAGTGGGCTGTCCGCCGCGTCGGGCGCGCCGGGGGTCGGGCGGATCGGGATGGCGGTGGCGGCCAGCACCCCGGCGATGGTCGCATGCACCCCGGAGAGCAGCACGCAATACCAGAGCAGCGCGGCGAGCAGCAGATAGGGCGGCAGCGCCTTGACGCCCCATCGGTTGAGCAGCAGCATCGCCCCCAGCACCAGCGCCGCCGCGAACAGCGCCGCGCCGCCGATGCTGGCGGTGTAGGCGATGGCGATGATCGCCACCGCGCCCATATCGTCGACGATGGCGATGGTGGTGAGCAGCAGCTTGAGCGAGAGCGGCGCGCGCCGGCCGAGCAGCGCCAGCACGCCGATGGCGAAGGCGATGTCCGTCGCCGCCGGGATCGCCCAGCCGCTGTAGAGGGCGGGTTCGGCGCGGGCGACGAGCAGATAGACGATGGCGGGGGCGATCATGCCCGCCAGCGCCGCGATGATCGGCAGGCGGCGCTGGTCCCATGTCGCGAGGCGCCCGTCCAGCCACTCGCGCTTGATCTCCAGCCCGATGACGAAGAAGAAAACCGCCATCAGCCCATCGTTGATCCACAGATGCGGCGTCATCGGCCCCAGCGTGGCCGAGAGCGTCGGCCCCACCGGCTGGTGGAGCAGGTGGTGATAGGTCTCCGCAAGACCGGGCGAGAGGTTGACCGCCAGCATGGCCAGTGCCGCCGAGAGAATGAGCAGAGCGCCGCTGCCGGCCTGCCCCGCCACGAAAGCGCGCAGTGCGGAGCGGGGGGCGGGAAGGTCCGGCATGGCCATGGTCTTCTCGCTAGAGAAGCGGCATCGGCGCGTCAAACGGGTGCGGTGACGCGGGTATCCCCAAAGCTATGCTTGTTATCCATCATAATTATTCGGTTGTCCTTTGTGGAGGCGAACGGCGAAGGCGTCTCTGCCGGCGCGGGAGAAGCCGGCGAGGGGGAATTTGATGGGGGTGGCGGTCGCGGCGCTTGAGCTGCTGCGCAATGAGCTGTTGCTGTTCGCCGGGGTCGGTCTGCTGCTGGGCGGATTGGACGATCTGCTGCTGGACCTGCTTTACGGCGTGCGCCGGGGCTGGCGAGCGCTGACAGTCTATCGCCGCGTCCCCCGTATGACGGCGCGCGACCTGCCGCCGGCCGGTGCGGCCGGGCCGATCGCGATCTTCGTGCCGGCGTGGGACGAGGCGGCGGTCATCGGCGGGATGCTGCGCGGCTGCCTCGACGCCTGGCGAGACGAGGATCTGCACATCTTCGTCGGCACTTACCCCAATGACCGGGCGACCATCGACGCGGTGGCCGATGTTGCCGCCGGGCCGGGCGCGGGGCGGGTGACGCTGGTCATCAACGAGCGGCCGGGGCCGACGACCAAGGCGGATTGCCTCAACCAGCTCTGGCGCGCGCTGCGACGCTGGGAGGCAGCGGAGGAGCGGGCCGCGCTGGCGGTGGTGCTGCACGATGCCGAGCAAGTGGTTATGGTTGTAACACGTAAGAAATCGCAGAAACGTGCGATTTTTGAGCCGCATTTACGAGGGCGAAATATTCGTCAGATGGCGTATTCCAGCATGGCCGCATAAATACGGCATGAGATTTTACGAGTTCGCGACGACCAAGCCGAAGAAGGCCAAAAAGCCGCACAAACCCCTGACGCCTGAGCAATCGCTCGAGGCAGCTAAAAAGCGCGAGGTCGATGTAGCGAAAAAGGCGCTGCAATCCGTGAAGGACCAGCACAAGCGCCGCAGAAAGATGGAGCGCGCCCGCAAGGACAGCTACATTCGGCAGCTACAGCGGTCGAACTGACCGTCAATCAGCCTTTGATCACGAAGGCAGACTCCCATTCTACCCACATATATTCATCGAACACGATGTCGATGCCGATCAGGCACGATAATTTACTATGTAGATAATTCCAGATCACGGCGTGGCCCACTAGTAGTGGGTGGGCAAATGAAAACGCCCCCACGGCGAACCGTGAGAGCGTTTCAGAAACCATCGCCGTCGAGCATAGCGCCCTCCGTGGGTGATATATGCTGCCACACTGATGCGGTGACAGGTGACGCTATTAGAAAGCCATCAACTCATGGCTCTCTTTCACCAACTCGCGAATCAATGCTGCGTCCAGTCCGTTCCAACCAACTGGTCGCGTAACTACGTCCATAGGCAGGTCAGGTTTATTGGCTCTCTGCATGAAACGGTTAGCGGCTTGAGCGTATTTCGTCATAGCTTCATTTGCGTTGTCTACAAACTCAACGATGACTTCGACATCATCGCCAATCATATAGCCAAATACGATACCAACCGTATTTTCAACTATCAGTTTCGCTTCCGCTTCCGCGACTGCGATATCAAGCGCGTCTCCCTGATAAGGGATGGAGATTGAGTTGCTCATGCCGCAATCTCCTCAGACGGAAGCTGCTCAGACGCAGACTTAATCAGTACGATGCTCTTGAGCGGATCAACGCCCAGCTTGCCGCCTGCAAGGTCAGTGAAATACTGGCGATGCTCCATAGCGTTGGCAGCATCCTGCTTCGCTTCGCCGCCGAGAGCATTCAGCATATTCCGATATTCCGCAGTAGTCGTGCCGACAACACCGGTCTTGATAACTGCCAAGTCCTTGTCACCAGCTCGGATCTTCTCAGCGGCATCTAACTTCCTGTTCGACGCCTTCGCCACGTTATCGAGCGTCTTTTGAGTAGCCTTGTGTTCAGCATAGAGTCGCTTGCCACGGGCCGTTGCGAGCTTCTTGAAATCGTCTTCCTTCAACGGCTTGCGGTCGAAGAGTAAAACTCGACCATCCTTAACTTCAAACCAGCAAGTGCCGAACTGATTATCAGACTTGAAGCGCTTGTCGTCGTACCAGTCAGCGGGAACTTCAAACTGGACAACGTCATTAGGCGCAGGAGAGACACCAAAGTTCAGATACGTCTGCTCCTGCTTCTCGTCCTTGCTGTTGCCCTCGCCCTTGGCTTCGGCACGATCAACTGCCTCAATGCCAAAAAGCGCGTTACCCTTTTCGTGAGTGAAGTTCGCCATGTAATCAGCTGCGGCCTCTACGGCGATATTATGCTTGTTGAGGTGGCGCAGAATGCAGCCGTATCTTTCCGCCGAGCGATTCGGCTCGAATTCCTGAAACACAGTGTTGAGGAATTCCTTTTCGACAAACTTGCCGTAGAGCAGCTTCGTCGCGTAGGCCCATTCGTTGGTGGCCTTGTCGTCCTCGAACTTCTTCGCCTCGACGGTCATTCCCGCGGCTTCCATCATGCTCTGGAACGCACCACGATTAGGGCCTTTGGTCAGAAGCAGCTTGGCGATGCGATATGCTTCCGCCAACTGGTTGTAGAGGACTGCGCGCCCCTGCCCTTCAAAGCCAACCATCTTCATCTGGTCATCGTCCAGACGCGTCGTCTGGAAGTCAGCTACCAGCGCCTTCAACTCATTAACTTTCATTTACATTCTCCTACAAAGCGGCGGCAGCACCGTGCTGCGCCGTGAGGAGTTGATACGCAGAAGTTGTCCTGATACGTGATTATCTTGATTATTGTTGGCGTATTAGGATAACCTTTTTGAAGCGTGGGCGAATGCGTGGGCTGGACGATCGGCAGGACATAATTCGCGAGGATGGCGGCACATGGACCACCTTCGTGGCGATGCGCCGCATCCACGAATGGTTTGAGTTTCTGCAATTCAGCCCGAGCTACGAGCTTGCGCGTCGTCATCGTGCGGGTCAGCAGCTGGAAAACCTTCCGGCGGATTTCGACGCTGTGTTGGCTGTGTATGACGACCTGGGCGACGTTTCAGGCAACTACGCTGACTGGTGGTTGGCCGGTGCAAATCGACAATTCGGTCATAGCGGCGCGCGGCCCTGCGTCGTCAGCCTTGGACTCACGAGTAGTGAGCGGCCGCAATTCGATCGGATCGCGGAAGCGGTTGGGCGCTACGCTCAAGCGGATTGGATCATGCAGGGCGAACGGACAACGCTCGTGGCCGCCATTCCCGCTGGCCTGTCTAAAGGCGCGATCATCAAGCAGATTGCTGCCATGCTGGACGAGTTGCCTGAGCACGACCGCGTTCTGTCGCCACAAGCTCCCAAATATCAGCCAACGGGGAAGAAGCTCGATTGGGGTAGCGTCGGGAAATACCGCCGCTGCCTCTGCGAAAAACGAGATAACCCAACCGCTACGCTCTGGCAGATTGGTGCCGCCGTGAGGTTGAGCACCATGTATGACGGGCGGCTGGATCCGACCGCGAAGCCTGCGGGCGAGGTGGATGCCAAGGATCGCACGGCACTCAAGATACTGACCAGCCGCGCGCTACGTCGCGGACACATGATCGCGGAGAACGCGGCGCGCGGGATATTCCCCACCTATGCAGCCTGTCAGAATGCTGTTCCCTTGGATTGGGAGAGGATCAGGCGGCAGCGGGAAAATCGGGCCGTTGATGAGATTGGCAATGTTGAATTCGATGCTGGCCCTGAGTTCGATCCGATCTGGAAGCAGGATTCAGACGGCAAGTGGTTTGATGCCTCCGCGCAGGGGCAGAAGGATCGTGATCGTCGGCAATGATTGTGCGCATCAATTTATATTCTGGCATGATGTATAAATAGAATTGAAGCAGCGGACTTTGGATTTGCCTGTGTGCTTCGACACAGCCGAGCCAGTTTGTTGCTACCAATGACGTTCCAGCCCGATGTGTGTTTCCAAAGTCCGCACATCGGGCTTTTACATGGCTGCATATACGAACCCCTAACCCGGACGAAGACGGGAAGGATGAGTGGCTCACGAGGTCACAGTGCTGGCAGCGGCGCAGAGGAAGGAATGGCGCATAACCGGGGTAACCTGCAGATTGGCGTTTTGGCACCTCTATAAACAATGCGATCCACGAATGGCCTGTCTACAGCCAGAGGATTAGATTCTTCGCCCCTCGGGGAACGGCGTGACTGAGACAGAGATCAGGTAAGCGGGAGGCTGCTCATCCTCCCAGTGGTAAGGACGCAGGAAACGTCTGCCTTTTAGGACCATTGATGACCTGCACGCTGACTGGATGCTATTGTATTGGTCCCAGCCAGCCACCGCCGCACATAAGATGACAATCTCCACCACGGGCAAGGCCGACAAGATCGGCTGACCGGACAGCGACAGGGCGACCCCGCTGCATTGGACAACCAATGTGATTGAATACAAAGTGTTGACCGCGAAGAACTCAAGCGAATGTCAAAACTCTCATCCCCCTTCCCATGAGGACCGATTTTCTTCGGTTTTTATGGGAGGGGGGATAGAAGTATTTCGGCTCAGGTGCCTAAGCGAATATCCATCGCTATCGCCGCATCACCAATCCGCCGATCAGAGGAAAATAATTCCATCCGAACATTAGCAGCGAGCACGGCGCGCCAAACGAGCAAGGCGAGTTTGGAAAGCGGCGCTGCTGATATTGGATTTACCGAGCGACAGCGACGGGAAAGCCAAATGAGCGGTGGGATTGCCCCACTACTAGTGGCTGCCGCACAATCCCGTTGCCAGACCAGCCTTCGGGAAAAAAGTTCGCTCACAGCGAATAAAATTCTGGACATGTCCGCTGCGATCAGGCACCTAAATGATGTCGTTAGTCATAAAGGGGACTGCCATCATTCATTGAAGGGCGACCTTCGCGGGGGGTGTGAACCTCCTACCATTATGGCTGTGTCATGCGATGCGCGTGGCGGCCACGGGCGGCCCCCGATGGCGGGGGACCGCCCAGGTGATCAGGGTAAGCACGTTCCTTCCCTACCTTCCGAGCCAGATGGCGACGCCACCGTTCCCGGTGGTTGGTGAAGAAGGAGAAAGTCGATGACTCATCGGGACGACGACAAGGAACGTGGGCGGTTGAAGCCGGAGAATAAGCCGAAGTGGGCAAGCCGATTGGTAAACCCGCAGACGCTAAAAGTGTTACTGACGGTTGGGCCTTGGATTGCGAAAATCCTGCGTCTGGCCATTGAGTTGGTGAAGCTGTTCAAAGGATGATCCGCCACCCTGCATTACATTTTGGATTTGTTAGGAGCCAACATGCTTGGTGAAGCCCTCAGGCTCATTCGCGTTTATCACGACCTGAAGCAGAAGCAGGTCGCCGAGCGGCTTGATATTTCCACTTCGTACCTATCTGAGATTGAGAAGGGGCATAAGACGCCCAGCTTGGACCTGATCCAGCGCTATTCGAATATCTTCGGACTGCCCGTTTCCTCGATCATGTTTTTTGCCGAGAACGTGGAAGATGGAGGCGCTTATGATCGCGCCCGTTCTTTCGTGGCTGGCAAGATGGTCGGCTTGATGCAGTTCCTTGAAGCGCGTTCGGGCCGTGTCCATGCGGAATAGGTCAACATATGCGCTGAACCAGTCGCCGCTATACAAGATGCGTAGCCGTTCTAAGCTGGCTGCGCTGTTGGGCGTTACGGGAGCAGACCTGCGCGCGCTGTCAATCGGCGACACGCTCTACACTGAGTTTGATGTTCCGAAGAAGTCGGGCAACGGCGTCAGGCACGTCGAAAACCCATGCAAGGCATTGAAACGCGTTCAGGCGAGGCTCGCGAAGGTACTGGCCCGCATCAATCCGCCAGAGTTCCTTTTTTGCCCCGTGAAGCGACGCTGCTATGTCACCAATGCGGCGGTGCATCGGGGTAATCGCGTGGTCCAATGCCTCGATATTCGCAAGTTCTTTCCCAGCACTCCACAACGGCGGGTCTTCTGGTTCTTCCATAGTGTCATGCAGTGCGAGCGCGATATCGCTGGCCTGCTCGCGAACCTTGCCTGTTATCGGGAGCATTTGCCCACTGGGTCGCCTTTGAGCCCGATCATGGCCTATTTCGCCTATTACGACCTGTGGGCACGCATCGCCGCGTTCTGCAAGGAGCGGGGCTATGCCTTCACAGTGTATATCGACGACGTGACCATTTCTGGCACGCGGGTACCAAAGGCCGATGTCTGGCAGGTGCAGAGAATGATTCACGGCATGGGCCTGCGCTACCACAAGGAAAAAACCTTCGTGGACCAACCTGCTGAGATAACCGGCGTCGTAGTTCGCGATGGCAAGTTGGTTGCGCCGTTTCGCCAGCACAAAAAGATGCACGAAGCGCGGGCGTTGCTCGCGGCGGCGGCGGATGATGATCGACAAGCGCTGCTGGGACGGGTCGCAGGCATATCTGGTCAGATTCGGCAAATAGCTGCCAAGAATTGAAACGGACCTCGCTCGCGGTGGAGGCCTGCGCGTCCGACTCACTACTAGTGAGTGCCGCATTCAGGTAGTCCCTGTCGTGACAGTCGCATTCCATGCTGCGCCTGTCACATTGAGGTCGATTTCCGCCGGAAATGACATCAGATGGTCAGGCTCCAGACCCGAAAGTGACAGGAGCAAACATGATCGTCGGCTATGCACGCGTCAGCACCACGGACCAAAGCCTCGACGTCCAGATGGACGAATTGGCCGCTCACGGCTGCGAACGCATCTTTCAGGATCAGGCGAGCGGCACCAGCAGGGCACGCGCGGGCCTGGTAGAAATGATGCAATTTGTCCGTGACGGCGACACCATCGTGGTCAGCAGGCTCGACCGTTTCGCTCGTTCGTTGACGGACTTGTTTCAGCTACTGGACGAACTCAACCGCAAGGGCGTTGCGTTCCAGTGTGTCCACCAGTCCATCGACACCAGCAGCAGCACGGGCAAGCTGACGCTCGCGATATTGGGCGCCGTGGCGGAATTTGAGAACGACATCAGGAGGGAGCGGCAACGCGCGGGCATTGCCAAGGCCAAAGCCAATGGCGTCTACAAGGGGCGCAAGGCTGGGATTGACGCTGCACGGGTCAGGGAAATGGCCGCTCAGGGAATTACGGCCAGTGAGATTGCCCACCAGCTCGGCTGCCATAGGCAATCAGTATACCGGTTGATGGACAGATAGGCACCTTTGTGCCGCTTCCGGACCGGCTACTTTGGTCGCGAGACGCAGAAAACAGACATTGCGGAGACGGTCGCGCGAAGGGTCAAGCTCGGCCATTGCTGCCTTCGCGCTTAAGGAGCGCGCTGCATCTGAGTGATTGCTTATGTTTTGAAAGACACAGCTTGCATGCGGACCTAGCGTCCGGCCGCCTTCGCAGCTTGGTTAGCCCAATAGAGAAGAAGCCGGGAGCCGTTCTGGCTTTCGTAGTCGTAGATCGGTGCCCCTGAAGAAAGCTGCCGCACGTATCCCGGCGGCACCGGCTGGAGCCACTTGGGCCAGCGCATCAGCTGCTTCGCCATCGTGGACATCTTATACCAGCCGCCGTCCAAATATTCGTATACGTAGATGCGGCCCTGATTGTCTCTGCCCACCGCCATATAATCGAGCGGGTTTGGCCCCGGTGCCCCATAGCAGCGCTGACCAATGCAATAGAGGTGGTCGATCCGCACGGCGAAAACGCCATTGCCGTTGAGCAGCGATCGGGCGATCTCAAACCGGCACCAGCGTCGCTCCCAAGTATGTTCCCCGGTTAGAACACAGGTCGCGCTAGTGCCCACGATGTTCTTTGCGATCGCCCTCCGAAGATACTCCTCGTTGATGCTCTTCTTGCGTTCCCAGAGACTTCGGTCTTGAACGGTCTTAACCCGCTCGCTGTCGATCGGCCTTATCTTACCAGACTGCCGAACCTGATTGACGCGGTTCACATCCGCATAGTGAAATGAATAGAACACGCGCCTCACACGAGGCGCAGGAGCAGGAAGGCTAACGGGGGGTGCTGCCTGCGGCTTCAGCCCGAACAGGCCGCCCAGAGCGTTCGGCTGCGGGTTCGCCCCGAACAATCCGCTCAGCGCCGGCGGCGCCGATTGATTGTCCAGGTAAGCGCCCAATATCCCCCTTGGTGGCGGCGGTGGGTTGAACAGACGACTCAACGCGTTTTCCTGCGACGGCAGAGCCGGTGTCGGCGGGTCGCTCAACGCGCGGAGTATCGGATCGAGAAAGTCGTTCGGATTTCCGCTCATGGATCAGACCGTAGCAGATGAAGAGGGTGCTGGCGAACAAAACCGGTCCATAAAAGAGCCAGTTTGACTTGCTGTTGATGGCCCTCTTCGTGTCGCCCGGGTTGACGGATGGTGCGATCTTCAGATTGGACGCTTGATCCAAATCGCGCGCCGCCACCTCGTCGTAGAAATTGCGGAAGCGCACCTCCAAGGTCATGTAGTAGGTATCGACGAGGAATAGGGCGATGGCCGAGATCATCGCAATCACGCCCAGCTGTGCGGCATCCGCTTGAAGCGAAATAGCAGCGAGCCCCGCGAGGATGGTGATAGTGAACGTCTTCGCGCTGGCGCTGAACCCAGACATGCGGGCGATGACGCCTTGGATCATGCTCAGGTGCGCCACTCTAAGCGCCACTAGGCTCTCCTCTTTCAATGCCATAGGCCCCTTTCATGTGTGGTAGGCGGGAATAGAAGAAGCACGAACGATCCAAGCATGGAATAGCAAATTGCTGACGCTTGAACTCGTCGATAACAGGCGACCAATGGTGTGAGGGCCGGGTTTTGAACAATGCGAGCGCAAAGGTGCCAAGGGATGTCATCTTTCTCAGTCACGCTATGCCAGAGGACACCGAATTCGCCGTCTGGCTCGGTGTGCAGTTAGCTAATGCCGGATATCGCGTCTGGTCAGAGGCCACACAGCTGATTGGGGGTGAGCGGTTCTGGAGCGGTATTGAGCAAGCTTTTGATACGGTGATTGGAAAGACAGTCGCTATCGTCTCCAAGGTAACGCGCTCGAAAAACGGCGTGCTTGACGAGATAGAGCGCGCCGCTGCGACCGCCGAGGGCCTCGGGATCGAGCATGACAAGTTCATCGTCCCTATAACACTCGCACCACTCCAGCGAAGTGACCTCCCCATGCAAGTCGCGCGGCAGAATGCGATCGCCTTCCATCCTTCGTGGGCTGACGGGCTCGCGAGGCTGCTTAAGCTGCTCGCGCGCGACGAATTTCCAAAGAGCGCTGAGCCGCAGGCGGTCGGCCAATGGGTCTCCGACTGGTTCGAGGGGCGGCATCGGGTGATCGAGCGAAACGCCGAACTCATGACGAACTCACTCGGGCTCGAAGCGCTGCCGTCTCATGTGCGCTTTTACAATCTGCGAGTAAGTGCTGAGACACTCAAAAAGATTCCCGACATGCTGCCAGTGCCGAGCGTCAGACATGACGCCTTGCTTGTCACCTTCGCTGGCCTGGAGGAGATGCGCACTTATCTGCCAGCTGAGATGCAAATCACGCTGCGTGCCGAGATGGAGATCGAAGCCTTTTTGGAAGGACGGCCTAAGCGAGGCGATCCGGTAGTCGCCCGGCGAGACGCGTCCAACCATGTCGTCAACATGCTGCGGCAGGCTTGGGACCGGTTCTGTCTCCACCGGGGCCTCGAGCCCCTCACGCTTGCGTCCGGCCGCAGCGGTTGGTTCTGGCCGGCCGGCACCATTGAGGGCAATTTCGTACGGTTCACCGACTTCGATGGGCGGCCACGCAAGCGCTTTCTCTATGGCGTGAAGACCAAAAAGTCGGGCGAGACGCGGGTTATCGCGATGCACTGGCATTATGCGCCGCGGCTACAATTCGCGCTTGGAAATGTGGATGAGGCACATGTCGAGGCCCATGTCGCCTTTACTACCAATGGCCGAAACTTACTGGGTGATCCAGATAAGGCGCACAAAATCCGCCGTAGTTTCTGCAAGCAGTGGTTCAATGAGCAATGGCGGACGCTGCATCTCGCCTATTTTGCGCGTCTCTCTGATGATGATGGACGCATCGAGATGCCGGTATCAAAAGACCAAGTCTGCATTATCGACACTCGGCCTGAGCGTTATACGAGCCCAGTATCGTTCGATCCGCCGCCGACCAAGGCCCGCGTCCGACCGACGGGCACAGAGCCCGTCGCCGAAGTCGAGCCTGATCCCAAGTCTGATGAAGAGGTTCCAGAAGAGGATCCGGAGGCCGGTACGGCGGTCGAGGGCTGGGATGATCTTGAGGACGAGGAAGCGCAATGACCGCTCTTTGGTACATTCCGGAGCCCAGATGCGTGTTCGGTTACGGGCAATCCATGGAGCATCCAAAGGACGGCCTCACGGCTTTCGGGCCTGTTCATGACCATCGTCAGCCCAAGACGCTCCGAGTCGGCGCGATAGGGACTCCGGACGGGCTTCGCTATTTGCGCCAGTGGGTCGCCTCGATTCAAGGCGCGGTGCCGGTCTCACGGGAAGGAGACCCAAAACAGTCTATGTTCCCTGGCTTCGAGGCGACCTTTAAATGCAGTTGGTCTGAGCAGCCCGTAGCGTCACTTGCGATCGATCCGAAGGACATTGACGAGGCACTTCGACACGCCGACGGCCACCAGCGAATCTACAATACAGTCGGCCTCTACCAAAGCCAAATCGCGCGCTACGTAACCGAGGAAGACTATCCGGTTGACATGTGGTTTGTGGTGATCCCGGAGTCTGTCTATGAGCGAGGCCGGCCAAAATCGACGGTCCCTATGGCTGAGCGGACCAATCAGGATGAGGCGCTCAGCCGAAAGCAAGCACAGACACTGGCCTCCGAACCCTATTTCGCCTTCCTCGAAGAGGTGAACAAAAGTGCTGAGATGCACCGTTACGCGCGAGACTTTCGTGACCAGTTGAAAGGGCGTCTGCTCGCTTCGCGCGCTGTAATCCAGGTCGTGCGCGAGACGACGCTCGCTCCTCACGCTTTCACCCGGCCTAACGGTGCACCGGCGCGCATGTTGCAAGATCCTGTCGATATCGCCTGGAACTTGGCGACGGGAGCGTTCTACAAGGGGGGCGGCCAGCCCTGGCGCCTCGATGGCATTCGACACGGCGTCTGCTATCTCGGCATGGTCTACAAGAAGCTCGACGAGCGGTCAGGTAGCCAGGCGTGTTGTGGTGCGCAGATGTTCCTGTCTGACGGCGACGGCCTTGTCTTCAAGGGAGCAGTTGGCGACTGGTACAGCGACGAGACGCGAGAATATCATCTCGACGAGGCACATGCCGAAGCGCTGATCCGCAAGGCCATCGCCGGCTATCATTCTCAGCATGGAGAGGCACCGAAGGAAATCTTCATCCATGGTCGCGCGCGGTTCAACGATGCCGAATGGGCAGGCTTCCAGGCGGGAGTGCCTGAAGGCACTGCTCTCGTTGGCGTGCGGATCAAGCGAAACGGGTTGCGCAAACTCTATCGCGACGATCGCTATACATCGCTCAGAGGAATGGCCATGCCCTTCTCCGAGCGGATGGGCCTGCTCTGGACTCTAGGTTTCGTGCCGCGACTTCAGACCTACCAGGGACGCGAGGTCCCGAATCCGTTGCTTATTGATATCTGTCGCGGTGATGCCGACTTGCGCACTGTCATGACCGATGTCCTGGCGCTCACCAAGGTGAACTTCAACGCTTGTCTATATGCCGACGGCATGCCGGTTACCCTCCGATTTGCCGATCGCGTTGGTCGCGTGCTTACGGCGATTCCGCCGGAACTCGACCCACCGCCCTTGCCGTTTCGACACTATATCTGAGCAAAGAACGCGTTTCTGCTACTGATCAAGCAGCCATACGGCGTCCCACCCAACAGCTGCCATACTGGCCTGCATCTGACGAACGGCTGCTTTCGGGATCGCCAGCGGTTCCGCCGAACGTCAGAAATGAGGGCGCAAAGCGGTGTTTCTGATTTCAATCGACCGTCTGAACGACGATGCCATCGACTGACCTTGACCATAACGGCCAAGGAGCAATCGAAAATGTCGATCCTCAAGACACTCAAGCTGACTGCTGCCACCCGCAATGCGCCCCTGACGCCCGAGCAGATGCTGCGCGGCAAGCTCGTCCGCTATCTCAACGAACAGAAGGCCCTTGCGGAAGCGGAAATCAGCGGAACGCCTTTTGTCGCGACCAAGAAGGTAACGCGCAAGAACGCGGAGGGTGAAAATATCCGCGTCGATGCGCCGCGCCATGTCCGTAAGGGCTGGTTCACGGATGCGGCTGGCAAGATGTTTTTCCAGATGCGCTACGGCGGTAAGCCGTTGGAATTCACGAAGGGCATGAACGCCGTGGAGGTCGAGAATCTCGCGGAGTTGCCCAGCCTCATCGCGTCGATCGTTGAGGCGATCAGCGCGGGCGAACTGGACCCCCAGCTTAACGCCGCCCGCGATGCCCGCCGTGCTAACTTCAAGCCCAAGTCCAAGACGGCAACGGCCCGATAAGGAAACAGATAGTCAGGGGCGCTATTGCGCGTCCCTGACCAGTGCAATCAGATCGGCAATGCTACTGGTGCCGGTCTTAGCCATAACGGCGGCACGGTGATCTTCCACGGTTTTGGTGCTGAGTTCCAGACTGGCCGCGACTCGCTTGTTGCTCATGCCCGCCGCCAGTAAATTGAGAACCTGCCTTTCCCGCGCTGTCAAACGATCCATGCGGATCAGTGCCGCGCCACGCCTCCTGCTCCACGCAACGCCCTCAGCGATAGCCGCAAGCAAGCGCGCTTCGTCAATCGGCTTTTCCAGATAATCCAGGCCGCCATAGCGACGCACTGCATCCACGGCATTGGCGGTGGTGGGCCACGCCGTCATGAAGATGATGGCGACCGCTGGATTGCGTGCGCGCAGAGCATCAGCCAATGCAAATCCGTCCATTTCTCCCATCATGATGTCGGTGACGACGCACTGACATTCCTGTCGAGCGCAGGCGTCCAGCATCATTTCCGGGGCGACAAATGATTCCGCCTGATAGCCGTGACGGATCAGCAGGCGAACGACTGCCTCGCCCAAATCCTCATCATCGTCCACGACATGGACAAGAGCAGAGAGATTTTTACTCATGAGGGGTCTCGATAATTGGCAGGCACACTTCATGACGGATCAGGCCATCCCTCCCGTCCTTGCGGATCAGAGTGCCGCCATGCGCCATGATGATGGCCCGTGCGATCAGGCTGCCTACGCCGAAGCCGCCCGAATCCGAAACGACGTTCGCATGGGGGTTGGCGATCATGATACTCGCGCCTTGTGCGTTGCTTGACAGAAGGATTGTGATCGGACGAGTCGGCGACGCGCTCATCGCGTTGCGGACAAGATTGAGAAAGGCCTGGGTCAGCTCGATTTCCTGTCCCACCACAAAAACGTCCGTTGCGGGCACGATCAATTGAGCCCTGTCCAGCTTCTGGCCAGTTTCTCCGATGGCAAGTTTCACCACTTCGCTCAGCAATAAGCCCAGCGACAAGGGCGATGGCTCATCCACGGCGCGTCCGCCGAAGCGGCGCAGGCGACGTATCGTCGTGGACAATGTTTCGACCTTGCGGGCAATCAGCGCGGCGCTCCCAGCAATCTCTGTATCATTTCGACTGATGGCCGCGAGATGACGGCTTTCGATGGCGAGCGTGGAAAGGGGCTGGCTGATTTCATGGATCACCGCGACAGACATAGCGCGCAATGTTTTCAGCCGCTCGGCCTGAAATAGAAGCCGGTCGCGGCGGGCGATAATCTCTCGTGCGGCCTGCTGGGCATCGGTATAGCTACCCGCCAGATAGGCCGATACGGCAGCCACGGCCAAGCCGATGTGAAGCCCGATCTGCGTGGGAATATCCGGCACCTTGGCAGACCAGAACAGCGTCACACCGCTGGAGAGAATAATGGCGATCCATGCCCCTTTGCTGCCGTAACGCAATCCCAGCCATGTCATCGAAAGCATGATGGGCATTAGCCGGAGATCAGGCAGCAGCAGAGCAAGCGACCACCCTAGCGCAAACACAAGGGCAGCCTGTCTTAGATCAGGCCAGGACAGCCTCAACTCGCCCCACCTGCCTTTGCCTTCGCTCAGCCACAGCAGGAATGGCGCGACGATTAGAATGCCCAGCATATCCCCTAACAGGAATATGGAGGTGGGAAGGAAGGTGGCCGAAGCATCGTAATGGGATGACACCCATTCCCATCCGCCTCGAACAAGCGCGGTGAATGTCGGCGTCAATATGGCGGCAAGTCCGAGCGGTAGCGGGGCAATCGCCAGTTCGGATGGATTGCGACGGCTTTCATATCTTATGGCTGCGATGACGCCGCCGGAGGTCAGCGACGGCAGGATAATGTCGACCGCCATCCTCGGCGATACGACCTGATGTTCGATGACTGTCCACAATAGGCTCTGCGCCAGCAATTCAGCGGCAGCGATAAGGAATGTCCATCGCGCGCCATAGCGCCAGAGAAAGGCGAACCTGATGCCGGCCGCAGGATACCACAGGCTGAAAAAATAGGCCCCGCCCCATATCCGCGCGATTTCGTGGCTGATGCTGAAGGCGACCAGATAAGCGAGCCATAGCCCCACGGATGGCCATGATAGCAGCCGGGATAGGCTGCGCTTCGGCAGCGAAGTGCGAGTATTCATCACCAAGACATTAAATCACATTGGCTGAATTTCCAGCAATCGGGGAAATACCCGGATAACGATCCGTAAGGGGTGTTAGTATATTTTTAACTAATTTCCCGGGTTTTTTCCGGATTTTCCTATAGGGCGATATGTGTTTTATCCAAAGTGAAGCTAATATTCCAAGAAACATTGGTTATGACTCTATATTGTCGACGATTCATGAATTGAGTCGCTAAAGATGGCACGACGTTTCTTGGATATTAGAAGTGCCATGAGGTGGACATGCTTCGCAACAAATTTTTATCTCTGATTTGCCTTCTTTTGATATCCGCCTGCAATTCTTCGAAGGGCGGTGATGATAACAATAACAAGATCTCCATATCAGTCGAGCAGGAGAAGGCGACAGAATCCTTCGAGAAATCCTTATCGCGCGCTTTCTCCCGAGAAATTTCTCAGGAAATGCTCAAATCGTCAGGCGGATTAGGCGACGCTGGCAGGTCAATGATCCTTGTTACTTGCGACATGTCGGATAAACCGGGCGGTGGGCTTTTTCTGTCGGAGATGTCCGGAGAACAGCGCGAAGCGTGTTCGATCTGGGCCATGGCTGCTCGTGGGCTCGGCAAGGATGTGCGGAACGCAGTTATCGGGGCCGACATCGACGGAGATATTTCTATCGAGCCACTTTGGCAAGGCGAGGCGAAAAGCAAAGGCCGCAATCTCCCAGCTGTCCTTCTCGAAGCTAAGCTAAATATCGTCAATCCGACGGATGGATTTCGTGGGCAAGTTTGTGTTCGGAAATTTTCCATCATCGACGATGAGTTCAATCTGGAGAGGGGCGCAATGGCCCTATCTTGCGCCTCGGAAGATAGCGCAACTATCGGCGCGGTGATGAAGCAGGCCGGTATTGTCGATATTCCTCAGGAATATGGTTCTGCTACAGACGCCAGCGAGCCTCCTGCATCGATCTCGTCAACCGATAATGGCACTGATGTTGGTACGGAAAATGCGTCAGTCGATGAGAACGGATCGGTACAAACCCAGACCCCGGCCCAAAAGCAGGCAGCGCACGACAAAGCCGTCGCTGACAACAAGCTCTCCACGCAGGGCATCACGGCGGCATGGAATGCCATCGAAACTTCTACGCGAGCCGACATTCTGCCGCAGCAGCGTGCATGGATTAAATCGAAGGACGCGAATTGCAGCGTGGAGGCTGCATCCGCCTCGCTAGATCACACCGAGCAAGAAACTGCGAGATTGAAGTGCGATACGGAGGCCAACCTATCGAGAATCGAGTGGCTAAAGCAATATCTCCCTCGGTGACAGGCATACCTAACCAACACTGTATAGATGTTTCGCGTTTGGGGGTATTATGAAGCGAGTTAATTCAGGCATAGATAAATTTATATTTTGTACTGCGCTTTTGCTCTGCGGTTTCTCGTCTGCGTTCGCGCAGGATAGGCGAGCTTCTACAGATGCCGTAATCGATCTTTTCGGCGTGGTTGCTAAAGGCATTACTCAGGCCGATGTTCGAAGCAGTTGGAACGCTGTGCCTGTCGAAACCCGTTCATGCCTCGATACCGCGTTTTCTCCGAAAAATGCCAATGTTGAAGGGCTGATCCGCTCGGGCGTCAAAGCGACCGATCCACGGCTTTCGGAACTTATGAAGTTTTGCCAAGCCGTGATGAGCAGACAACTCAGGAACAACTTCCCGTGCAACACGCCGAATGGTGCCGGGCAGAATGTGGAAACGCTCTGCTATGAGCAATTCGTGTCCACCGGCAATGGGGAGGTTCGCCCGCTGGACAGGGATGCGTTCATCCGCCTCGCCGCCTCAGGTGGCACGGTGCAGATTGCGACCTTGGAGATGCCCGCAGCCCGATCAAACCGCCTGCAAGCGGAACAAAGGGTGCGCGAAGCGGAAGCGCAGAGAGCAAAGCTGGCACAGCAGCAGGCCATGGCAGAGCGCCAGAGATTGGCGGCGCAAAAAGCCTTGGCGGATAAAAAGAAGGCTGCTGCCGAACTCAGCACTTTCCGACCATATTGATATAATAATTTAGGATTTTGCGAAATGCAGATCACAGTTGACAATAACTTCGCTCGCTTTGGTGAAAAGAGCTATGCCATCAACAAGATCAACACCGTGGAAGTGCGGACTGTGTATCCATATGCAACCGGTTGGACGTGGGGTTGGGCGATGCTGGCGGTGATTTTTGCTTACGGGGCTTACAATCTCATTCAAGATGGGAAATCTCCTACTCCTGCCGTTGCCCTATGTTTGCTCGCTGCCGGCATATCTCATTGGCTTTGGCGCCGGTCCAAGATTGTTGAGTTTCAGCTTTTTCTGATCACCTCTTCGGCATCGAAGCAAGCATATAGTTCATTCGACGAAGGAGAGATCAGCGACCTTCGCACCCGGATTGAAGCGGCGATGGTTGCAGTGTAGTCGCGACTGACTGCAAATACCTGGTCCGCTGTCGATCCTTGGGGGCTTCCTCGCTCACTACTAGTGGGGCACATTGCCTCGACGTTGGTTTCCGAGCTTCTGAGCGCAGGGAACGCAAGCGCTGCTGTCAGACTGCGACGTGGGGGAAAATTGCCTTCGTCGGGCAGGAGAGCGCACGACAGGGGCTACGGTGTTAACTTCCCAAAGGCGGCGTCTGCAATCGCCGTCCTGTTCTCTAGGAGAATATGGCGCATCACATCTTCATCAATCAGCTTACCGTTGAGGCGGTAGCCGATAACATCGCCATCTGCACTAAAAGTTGCTGAAAAACCTTCATCAACGTCCACGGTAAATGTGCGGTCGTCGTTGATGTAGATTGCGGTCAGGAGACGGGATAAGTGACTGTTCACTTGCGCTCTCGTTTCAAAGCGAATCTCCTCATCATCGCTATTGAGATCAGAACGAAGCTTGTCGATCGCGCGTGCATCGCGATCTTTCGCGGGCTTGGCTGCCTCCAATCCGCGCTGGCGCTTAGCCTCATCAATCTGCGCGGTTAGGGTTTCGATCTGCGCTTCGATCACATCTGCCCTCTGGGCCAGCGCCTTTGCCGCAATCCCCTGGGCAATAGCTTCAACGATATTGTCGAGCTGCTTTTGCTGAGCCTCAAGCTGACGTTGATGATCCGCAATCTGGACGTCGAACGCGCTTAGCACCCGATTTTCATGCTTATAGGTAACAATCAGGGGCAGCATACGGTCAAGCACCGCTTGCTCGACAACCTCATATCGGATTGTGACGCCATTGGAGCAGGCATCCTCCTTGTAGCGCGCGGCATTACAGCGGAGGTAGGTATGGATACGCGGAGGAAAAGCCGGCTTTTTGTTGGTATGTACCCGCCGCTGAAAAACTGCTCCATATCCACAGCACCCACACTTTGAAATACCAGAAAACAGGTTGGCGCTGCGCTTGCGTTCATCGCCGCCGAGCGTCGTTCGAGCTTTTCGGACGGCCTGTGCTTTGTAGAAGGTATCTGCGTCGATTACGGCAGGATAGTAGTCTGTCGCCAGAGCTTCCCCTTTCAAGGTAATATATTCACCCATTACAGCGGGAGATGTCAGCAATTTGTGGAGATAGCGGGGCGTCCATTCCTTGGTGCCCTTATATCGTTTCTCAGATGACCAGCTAAGCTCATTCATCGCCCTGAGCTTGCGGATGATCGAAAGGCTGCCAATACCGTTCACATACCAATCGAATATCTGCTTGACTATAGCGGCGCGATGTTCGTCCACTACATATCGACCATCTTCAATTTTTAGCCAAGCGGGACACTGACGGGAATATGCCCGCTTATCGCCGTTTGCGATGTCACCGTGAATGCGTGTCCAGCCAGCGACGGAACGCTTGGACTTTTTCGCGCTTTCTTCGTGAGCAACCGATGCTTTGATGATAACCGAGAACAGGTCCATCATGTCGGCGTCATCGCCAGCCGTATAGATGTGCCCATCATGGTATGTGGCAACATCAACGCCAGCTTCGTTGAGGGACCAAATCAGCTTCGCAGCGGCTTTGGCACCTTGGCGCGAGAGACGATCAACATTCTCGCAGATGAGCACCACACCGTTCTGGAAATATCCTTCACGAGCCTTTAGCTCAAATTCGTAAAGCGCCGAGCCCACCTCACGGTTAGCCCCTTTGTAGGCGCTTTTCCCTTCATCCTTCAGTTCCTCTATGATCTCCCAACCGTGCTGTTCAGCGAACAAGCGAGCGTAGCCAAGCTGGCGTTCAATGCTGTGGCCGTCTCGCTGATTGAGCGAACTGAAACGGGCATAAATGTATGCTGGCTTTGCCTCTACGGCATTAGAGAAATCGCGATTTTCCTTGACCATAACAGCACGGTCCTATGTGGGCGACGTTTCCATTTGGTTTACAACCGTGTCCACATTGGAGGACGTGGTGCATCGCGACGCACTGCGGCTGATCGGCCTGCTGGCGCCGCGTTTCGCGCTGGTGCAGCTTCCGGTGCTGCCGCTGGTCTCGGCGCGGTCGCGCTGGGTGGCGGGGCATTATTGTGACGAGTTTTCAGAGTCGCATGGGAAAGCGATGCTGGTGCGCGAGGCGCTGGGCGCGGCGCTGCCTTCCGCCGGGGTCGGCTGCGGCTTCAATCGCGCGGCGCTGGGGGCGGTGGCGGCGGCGCGCGCGGACCGGCCGTTCGACGCGACCAGTCTCACCGAGGATTATGAGCTGGGCCTGCGTCTCGGGCAGGACGGCGGGCGCGGCGCGCTGGTGCGGATGCGCGATACCGAGGGCGGGTTGATCGCCACACGCGAATATTTCCCCGATACGCTCCCCGCCGCCGTGCGGCAGAAGGCACGCTGGACGGTGGGCATTGCGCTTGCCGGCTGGGACCGGATGGGCTGGTCCGGCCGCTGGCGCGAGCGCTGGATGCGCCTGCGGGACCGGCGCGCGGCGCTGGCGGCACTGGTGCTGTTCGCGGCCTATGCCGGGCTGGTGCTGGGTGTGCTGGCAGATGGCGCGGCGCTGCTGCTCGGCCGTGCACCTGCACCATGGCCGGCGCCGCTGCCGCTGCTGCTGGCGGCAACGACCGTCATGCTGGCGTGGCGGCTGGCCGTGCGGATGCTGTTCGTCTGGCGCGCTTATGGGCCGGCCGAGGCGCTGCGCTCCGTCCCGCGCGCGCTCATCGCCAACGTCATCGCGATGATGGCGGCGCGCCGGGCGGTAATGCTCTATTGGCGCCATCTGCGCGGGCAGGCGCTGGCATGGGACAAGACCCGCCATCGTTTCCCGACCGGCGCGGAGGGCGCGCCGCGATGAGGCGGCCGGGGCAACCGCTGCGCTTCCTTGGCTGGGTGGTCGGCGGCTGGATCGCGATGCGCGTGGCGGTGCTGCTGATGGCGGCGTTTCCGTTCATGGGCGGGGGTACGAAGCACGGTGGCAGCCTTGCGGCGGCGGGATTGGAGGCGTCGCGGCAGGCGCCGATTGTGCGGTCGTCCTCTGCGGTTGCGTACGCCGTCCCTTCGGTGCCAGCCGGAGCGTTGCCGGTCCGCCGCGCACCCGGCCGCGATTGGGCGGTGCCTGCGCCTGCGCCTCCGGTCGGGAGCGGCGGGGCCATCGCGGTCAGGGCGGTCGCGCGGTTGGCTGTTGCGCCGGATCCGCAACGGGAAGATGGGCAGGCAGCCGGCGCCAGCACGGCCTCGATCGCGCGGGCTCCGGAGACGCGAGGTGTTGCGGCGCCGCGCCGTTGGTCGGCGACGGCGTGGATGCTGTGGCGGCCGGAGGTTGCAGGGGGCCTTGCGCAGGCGCCGTTGCTCGGCGGATCGCAGGCGGGCGTGCGCGTCGATTATCGCGTTGCGGAAGGGCGCCTCGGCCGGCTTGGCCTTTACGGGCGGGTGAGCCGGGCGCTGACCGGCGCGCCGGCGGAGGAGGCCGCGCTGGGTGCGGCTTTCCGGCCGGGCCGCGCGCCTGTCTCCGTGTTGGTGGAGCGGCGCCAGCGGCTGGGGCGGGGCGGGCGCAGCGGCTTCGCGCTGCTCGCCGCCGGCGGTCTCGGCCCGCGCGAGGTGGCGCCCCGGCTGGTCGCGGAAGGCTATGCGCAGGCGGGCGTAGTCGGCCTGCCGGGGCTGGACGGGTTCGCCGACGGCAAGGCGAGCCTCGGCTATCGCCTTACGCCGCGCCGCGCGGCCTCCCGACTGGTGCTCGGTGCCAGCCTCTCGGGCGGTGTGCAGCCGGGCGCGGAGCGGCTCGATGTCGGCCCAGAATTGAGCCTGCGTCTGCCGGCGGGTGCAGCCGCCCTGCGCCTCTCGGTCGAATGGCGCGAGCGGATTCTCGGGGACGCCCGGCCGGCGCGAGGGCCGGCTGTCACCTTGGTGGGCGACTTCTGACGGAAATGGGAGAGCGTGCCGGCCATGTTGGGCGGCCATTGGCGCGTGTGCTCCATCGGCCTGATGCGCGCATTCCTTGCGGAGTCTGTAGGTTAAGCTCTGACGCCGCCGGGTGAGCCGGCATAAAGACATCAATCCATTTCCCCACGAGGCGATCGGCAGCGGCTGCAATCCTTTTGGAGTCGGTAAGCGCTCATGATCCCGCCCAAATGGGGGGCGGCGCCCGAACTATTTTTGATTTTCTCCATCATTTGGGGGAGGCGCGCCTCGGACGTGCGGGATTACCGTGCCTCTCCGAAAAGGAGGGGGCCGGGCATGACGGATCGGCATCATCATCACGAGATTCCCATGCTCGGAGGTCTGGACGATGATCGAGCCCAAGGTGGCGACCGCGCCGTGTGCGCGCAATGGAGAGCGCCCTGGGGAGACCGGATCGCTCGCGTGCGCCGCCGCCAGCCGTACCGGCACGCGTGGCGATGGTGTGCTCGCTTCATTGCCTTGCCGCTGACGATCATCGGCGGGCTGCTGGCGGCGGACCTGATCGGCCATGCGGTGGGAGCGGTGACGCCTTCCCCCGCCGCGGCGGCGCTGGCGCTGCCCACGGCCCGCACTGCCGCCGACCCCGCGCCGCCGGCCCGCTACGGACGCGCTACGCTGATTGCCGGCATGGGCCTGTTCAGTTTGGTCGTCCCCAGCCCCAGCCCCAGCCGTGCCGATGCCGCGCCATGTCCGCCGAGCTAGCGGGCGGTGCGGGACCGGCAGCGCATCACCGGCGCCCGCTCTCCACCATGAACAAGGGAGATTTTCCGAAATGGATCACGAACATGGCCAATCATCGGCACGGAGATGGGGAAGGTGCGCGCGCCGGCTCTGCTGGCTGGCGCCGTTCGCCGCTCTGCCGCTGCTTGCCTTGGCTGGCACCGCGCAGGCGCAGTCCGATGCCGCCGGTCGCCCGGACCTGAGCGGCTGGTGGCTGTGGGACAATCCGCACGATGGCGAGCCTTCGCCGCTGGCGGATGCGCCCTTCAAGCCGGGGAGCGAGACGGCAAAGACGATTGCCCTCATCAAGGAAACGCTCAAACAGGCCAATCTGCCCGACCTGGCCGATCTCGGCATCGACCAGCGCCGGGAGAACTGCAAGCCGCCGCGCTTCGATGGATTCAACGGTGGGTTTACGGAGGCGGTCGAGTTCCTGCTTACGCCGGGGCGACTCACCATTACCAACGAGGCGGGCCTCATCCGCCGGGTGCCGCTGGATGGCTCCACGCTCCCCGAGACGGTCGAGGAATCGAACGCAGGCACCTCGGTCGGGCGCTGGGAGGGGCGCACGCTGGTGGTCGAAACCATCGGCACGCGGGCGAGCGGCGCATTCATCCCGTTCGGCAAGGGCGCGCACTTTACCGAGCGCATCACCCTGCGCGACGCCGACAGGCTGGAGATCGCGCTGCATATCGTTGCGGCCGAGGTGCTCGAACGGCCCTACGACAAGACGATCGCCTACACGCGCGACCGGGGCCACGTCTTTCAGGAATATACCGCCTGCGTCGACAACGACCCCTCCTTCAACCCCAAAACCGGCCGGCCGGAACTGGACCTGACGCCGCCCGCCGATCTGCCGCCGCCGGACGATTGACGGCATGAAGGCGCGATCCCCCATTCGAAACGGGAGATTTTTATAAATGGACTACGAAAGCGACCGATCATCGCGGAGACGGGGGAGAGGCCGGCTGGCGCTGTTCCTTGCCCTGCCGCCGCTCGTCATGACCGGTGCCGCGCCGGCGCAGCCGGGCATGAGCGAGCCACCGGATTTGAGCGGCTGGTGGGTGTGGGTGAGCCCTCAAAACGGCGAACCGCCGTTTCCCTTTCTCGACGCGCCTTATAAGGGGCCGGCAGCCGATGTGGTCGCCGGAGTGAAAGAGGCGACCCGGCGGGCGAAGCTGCCCGATCCGGCCGATCTCGGCATCGACCAGCGCCGCGAACTCTGCAAGCCGCCGCGTTTTGGCGGCTTCAATGGCAGGCTGGAGAACGCGGTCGAATTCCTGTTCACGCCCGGCCGCCTCACCATCACCGACGAGGGCGGATTGATCCGCCGTATTTCGCTGGACGGATCGACCCTGCCCAAGGTCGTCGAGGAGTCGAACATGGGCACCTCGGTTGGCCACTGGGAGGGGCAGGTGCTGGTGATCGAGACGGTCGGGACCAGAAGAAGCGCGGGCGATTTCCTGTTTGGCCTGTTCTCCAGGGACGCCGGGTTCACCGAACGTCTTACCCTGCGCGATCCCGACACACTGGAGATTGCCCTCCATGCCGTCGCGCCCGACGTTCTGGAGCGGCCTTACGACAAGATCCTCACCTATACGCGTGACCGGGGACATGTCTTTCAGGAATTTACCTGGTGTGTCGATAACGACCCCTCCTTCAACCCCAGGACCGGGCGGGAGGAACTGGACCTGACACCGCCCGCCGACTTGCCGCCGCCACCCGCCGATTGAGCGGGAGGCGATGTTTTTTCACGTAATCAAGGGGAGTTACCGAAATGAAATGGAAGCAGATCCCGTCTCCAACGCCCAAGCCGGTCGCCATAGTGGCCGCGCTGGCGCTTATGTCGCTCGGCGGCCCGGTGGTCGCGCATCACAGCTATGCGATGTTCGACCTGAACAAGCCGCTCGCGCTCGATGGGCGGGTCGCCAAGGTCGAGTGGATCAACCCGCATATCTCGCTGTGGCTCTATGCGCCCAAGGCGGGGCAAGCGGGCCAGTATGACCTCTGGCGGTTCCAGAGCGATTCGCCGGGCATGGCCTCGCGCCACGGCTGGTCCAAGACCGTGCTCAAGGTAGGCGACCGTATCACCATGCACTATTTCCCGCTCAACAACGGCGGGAAGGGCGGCTACCTGATCCGCGTCGTGCGGCCGGACGGCTCCGAACTGATCGGCGATCCGGACGCACCGGGCGTCGCGCGCGAGTTGGCCAAGACCAATTCGCTGCCAAAGCGGGGCGGCGCGCGATGAACGCCCCGCTTGCCCGGCGAATGCGGATCGCCCTGCCGCTGCTCGCGATAGCCGGTGCCGCGCAGGCGCAGCCGGGCATGAGCGAGCCGCCGGATTTGAGCGGCTGGTGGGTGTGGGAAAGCCCGAAGAACGGGGAAGCTCCCAGCCCTTTTATGGACGCTCCCTTCAAAGGAGCGATCACCACGGAGATCGCGGCTGCAAAGGAAGCGTTCCGGCGGGCGAAGCTGCCCGATCCAGCGGACCGTGGCGTCGATTCGCGCCGGGAGAATTGCAAGCCGCCGCGTTTTATCGGCTTCAACGGCGGATTCGAGGGTGCGGTCGAATTTCTGTTCACGCCCGGCCGGCTCACTATCGCCAATGAGGAGGGCCTTATCCGCCGCATCGCGATGGATGGCTCCGCATTGCCCGAGGCGGTTGAAGAATCGAATGCGGGCACATCGGCTGGTCATTGGGAGGGGCAGGTGCTGGTGATCGAAACTATCGGCACAAGAACAGGCCCGCAGACGTGGGGCAAAGCTCACTTCACCGAGCGCCTCACGCTGCGCGACACCGATACGCTGGAGATCGCGGTGCACATCGTCGCACCCGAATTGCTCGAACGACCTTATGATGAGACGCTCACCTACATGCGCGACCGGGGCCACATCTTTCAGGAATATAACAAGTGCGTCGACGATGACCCCTCCTTCAACCCCAAGACGGGGCGAGAGGAACTGGACCTGACACCGCCCGCCGATCTGCCGCCGCCGCCGGAGGGCTGAGGGGGCGTTGAAGCGAGTGAGTTGAGGGAATGGCGAGCTGCCGTTTTCTGTTCGGTAGGGTGAGTGTTGGCCCCCTGACGGATCGCGCACGTTCTACGGCCGTGGCTTATATGGGCCTAAGTCTGACGGCTGCGAAACGGGAGCGGGAGCGCGCGACGCTCATGATGGGACCAGCGGGAACGGATTATCCCGTGACGGAATGCCATTGGATGGTTGTCATTGCTGGGCGTCCTGCGGAGTGAACGCCCACAATTGTTCGGCGAGGTCCATTTTCTCGGCCAGAAGGGCGACCTGGGTGCGGTTGCGCACCTTGAGCTTCCGCATCAGGGCCGTCATGTGCGCCTTGACCGTGGCTTCAGCGATACCGAGATCGAATGCGATCTGCTTGTTCGCCAGGCCGAGATGGACGCCCTGGAGCACGCGGAACTGCGTCGGGGTCAGCTTACGGGCTTCGGCCTCTGCGGGACGGGGGGCCTCGTCCAAGGTCATTTCCATCATAGAATACGCGCCCAAGCCCTCTCTCCCTCTCGGTCAAACGTGCCAACCGCCCGATCCCCCGGCGACTTCCCAAGCCGGTGGCCGATTTCGGGGTAAAATTGCCAAAGCTGTCTGACTAATTCAACCCCATTCATACTAATTTTGCATATTGTATACCGATTTGTCTAGCGCTTTGCGTATTTCTGTCACACAGATACAAGCTGTCGGAAACCGACGGAGGGGAGCGATTCATGACGGAGACAAGTCTTCCGCAACTCGTGCGGATGATATCAGAACAATTTGAAAATATGAAATTTTTCTCGTCATGAGCGGTGAGGATATTCGGCTCGTCGTCGCAGCGATCTGTGGCATTGCCCTGTCGATCCTGCTTATCACCAAGGGGCGGTTGCATCCTTTTGTCGGGCTGCTGTGCGGCGCCTTTGTTGTCGGTCCACTTGCCGGCATGCCCATCGAGCAGACGGCCAAGGCGGTCGAGCAGGGGGCCGGCTCGATTCTGGGCGGGACCGGGCTCGTGGTGGCGCTGGGCCTTTCGCTCGGCGCGATGTTGCAGATTTCCAACGGCGCGAGCGAACTGGCGCAGGCGGCGCTGCGGTTCACCAATGCCCGAATGGCGCCATGGATGAGCCTGTTCGTCGCGCTGATTATCGGCCTGCCGCTGTTCTTCGAGACCGGCCTCGTGCTGCTGCTGCCGATCGTTGCGGCGGTGGCGGTCAGCATGACCGCCGGGGAGGGGCGGGGAGGGGATGCCGCCAAGCTGCAACTGATGCTGCCGGCGCTGGCCGGCCTGTCCATCGCCCATGCGCTGATCCCGCCGCATCCGGGGCCGCTGATCGCGGTCGATGCGCTTGGCGCCAATCTCGCCCGGACGATATTCTACGGCCTGCTGGTGGCGATCCCCACCGGTATCGTCGTCGGGCCGCCGCTGGCGCGCATCCTCTCGCGCGGGGTCTCCATCCAGCTTCCCGAATTCGAGCGGCCGCATGCCGGTGGCCCGGCGCCGAGCAAGAGCGCGGCGCTGATCGTGGTGCTGATGCCGGTCGTGCTGATCGCGCTCGGCCAGTTCGTCGGGCTGATGCCGGAGCCGCTGGCGAGCCGGTTCGCCTGGCTGGGCCTCGCGGCCAATCCGGTGCTGGCGTTGCTCATCGCGAACCTCGCCGCGCTGCCGCTGCTGTTCGGCCGCCGGTCGCGCGACGCCGCGTTGCAGGATTCGATCTGGTCCGAGGCGGTGCTGCCGGCCGGTGCGATCCTGCTCGCGATCGGCGCCGGCGGGTCGCTCAAGCAGGTGCTGGTCACGGCCGGGCTCTCCGACTTGCTGGCTCGATTGGCCACGGCGGACGTGATCTCTCCCATAATTCTTGCCTGGCTGATCGCGGTGGGCGTCCGCCTCGCCACCGGATCGGCGACGGTGGCGACGATCACCACCGCCGGCGTCGTGCCGGGGCTGGTGGCGGCGAGCGGCGTCGAACCCGAATGGATCGTGCTGGCCATCGGCTGCGGCTCGGTCTTTTTCTCGCACGTCAACGATCCGGGCTTCTGGCTGGTGCGCAGCTATATCGGCACGAGCACCGCCGATACGTTCCGAACCTGGTCCGTTCTTGAAACGGTGATTTCCGTCGCCGGACTGGTGTTCGTCATGCTGGGAAGCTATTTGCTATGAGATATGGCGCAGCAACGATCCACCAGCGATCTCCCGCGATGAGCGAAGGGCGTCTTGCCGACAAGGCCTATTCACGCATCGTCGAAATCATCAAGGTCGAAGGGCTGGACGTGGGCGACAGGCTGCCGTCGGAAGTGCAGCTTGCCGCGAGTTTCGGCATGTCGCGCACCGTGGTCCGCGAGGCGCTGATCCGCCTGGCCGCAGACGGTATTACCGAGGCACGGCGCGGCGCTGGGTCGTTCGTCAAGAGCCGCCCGTCCGAGCGGCTCGGCGCGCATATGTCGCTCGACGATCTGTCGGTGACGCTGGGCAGCTATGAGGTGCGCTTCGTCGTCGAGACCGAGGCGGCGCGCCTTGCCGCCCTGCGCCGCTCGCCCGCGCAGATGGAGGCCATTGAGAAAGCGTGGACGGAGTTGCGCAACGCCCTGCTGTCGAGCGGCCCGGCGCATATCGAGGACATGGCCCTCCACCGCGCCATCGCGGCGGCGACCGCCAACTCGGCCTTCGTTTCCACCTTCGATCATATGTTCTGTGAGGTCGACCGCATCATGCGGGCCGGCGTGGACATCTCCCGCTCGCGGCCGCCCGAGGCGATCGGCGCGATGATGACGGAGCATGAGATGATCGTGGAAGCCATTCGCTTGCAGGATGCGGATGGTGCGGCCGTGGCGATGCGCTGGCATCTGCTTCAGGGCCGGCGCCGGCTGATGCCTTAGCATATGCGACCTTGGTCGCGGGTGCGGCCCGCGCCTTGCGCCAATATGTAGGCAAATCATTATCGTATCGAACCTGAGGAGGAGGGGAATTATGAGCCGCCGCCATCGCATCTTCACGGCGCTTGTGCTGACGGCGGGGTCGTGCCTTGCGGGGGTTCCCGCCTGGGCCGGCCCCTCGGTTTATCTGGCCGCGCCCGACGACCCGAAGGCGATCACCATCAAGGCGGTCGGCGACGGCAAGGCGGACGATACGGCGGCGATCCAGGCGGGGCTGGATTCCGCGGCGAGCCGGGGCGCGGGCAGCATCGTCTTCCTCCCCTCCGGCCGCTACCGCATCACGCGCACGCTCGTCGTCTCGCCGGGCACCCGCGTCTTCGGTGTCGGCAAGACCCGGCCCGTGCTGGTGCTGCCGGACAATACGCCCGGCTTCCAGGAGGGCGTGAAGAACATGGTGATCTATTCCGGGCGCGATCCGGGGCCGGTCACGGGGCCGTTCGGCCGGATCGCCTTCCCGGTGCAGGGCGCGGTGCCGGACCGGGACGATATCGCCGATTCCAATCCGGGCAGTTTCTATTCGGCGATGGCGAATATCGACTTCGAGATCGGCCAGGGCAATCCGGCGGCGACCGCCATCCGCTTTCATGCCGCCCAGCACGCCTATCTGCGCCATATGGAGTTCAACATCGGCTCGGGCTTCGCCGGTGTCTATATGGTCGGCAACGAGGCGGTGGACCTGCATTTTCGGGGCGGGCGCTACGGCATCGTCACCGAGAAGCCTTCGCCGGCCTGGTCCTACACGCTGGTCGATTCGACCTTCGAGGGGCAGCGCGATGCAGGCATCCGCGAGCATGAGGCCGGGCTGACGCTGCTCAACGTCGCCTTCCGCAACACGCCGGTCGGCATCGAGATCGACAAGGGCTATGGCGACTGGCTGTTCGGCCAGGATGTCCGCTTCGAGAATGTCTCCAAAGCGGGCATCGTCGTCTCGAACGAGAACAACGCCTTCACGCAGGTGAGCTTCCTCGATGCGGTGGCCAGCGGGACGCCGGTGTTCGCGCGTTTCCGGGAGAGCGGCCGCACCGTCGGGCGGAGCGGCGCCTACAAGGTCGGCGAATTCACCTACGGTCTGACGCTGCCGGGCGTGGGGCAGTTCGGGACCTATGAGACCCGCTTCACCGCGAATGGACTGGGCGCCATGCCCAGGCGCGGCAAGCCGGTCGTCACGGCCCTGCCGCCGACCAGCCAGTGGGTGAGCGTGCGCAGTCTCGGTGCCAGGGGCGACGCTGAGGCGGACGATACCGCCGCGATCCAGGCCGCGATCGACAAGCACCGCGTCGTCTATCTGCCGAGCGGCTTCTACAAGGTGACGGACACGCTGCGCCTGCGGCCCGATACCGTGCTGGTCGGCCTCAATCCCAGCACGACGCAGATCCGGCTCGCTGATGGGACCGCGGCCTATCAGGGCGTCGGCGCGCCCAAGGCGCTGGTGGCATCGGCCAGGGGCGGGGCGGCGATCGTCTCGGGCGTGGGGCTGTTTACCGGCGGCATTAATCCGCGTGCGACCGCCTTGCTGTGGAAGGCGGGCGCGGAGTCGCTCGTCGAGGACGTGAAGATCCTCGGCGGCCACGGCACCTTCAATCCCGATGGCAGCCGCTTCAACCCTTACGACCCCTATCACGCCGGCGATGCGGACCCGCGCAAGCGGTGGGCCGCGCAATATCCCAGCTTCTGGGTGACGGACGGGGGCGGCGGCACCTTCACCAATCTGTGGGCGGCCAATACATACGCGCAGGCCGGCTTCTACGTGTCCGACACGCAGACGCCGGGCAGGGTCTTGCAGCTTTCCAACGAGCATCATGTGCGCGTGGAGATCGGCCTCAATCGCGTGAAGAACTGGGCGCTCCATGCGCCGCAGACCGAGGAGGAGGTCGGCGAGAGTCCGGATGCGATCAGTCTGGAAATCCGCAATTCCAGCAATATCCTCGTCACCAACTACCATGGCTATCGCGTCACCCGCACCGAGAAACCGGCGCATAGCGCGATCGTGCTGGAGAATGTGGACGGCATCCGCTTCCGCAACGTGCATGTGAACGCGGAGAGCGGCCTTGGCACCTGCGATGAGAATGGCTGCGGCACTTTCCTGCGCGCAAGCAAATTCCCCTATGAGAATGCCATTTACGACCGCACCAGCGGCCTGGAGGTGCGCGAGCGCGAATTCGCGGTGCTCGACGTGCCGGCCAGCCTCGCCAAGCCGGCGGCGCAAGGGCTCACGGCCAAAAAGCTGGCGGATGGCTTCTGGTCGATCTCCGGTGGGGCCGTCGCGCCGGACGGCAAGCTCTACTTCGTGGAGAAGAAATTCCAGCGCATCTACGGCTGGAGCGCGGAGGAGGGACTCTCCATCGAGCGCGACAATGCACTCGATCCGGTCAATCTCGCCATCGACAAGACCGGCAACATCATGGTGCTGTCGTCCGATGGCGCCGATGGGACGGTCTACACGTTCAAGCCCGGCACCTCGGCCGAGCAACTGACGCTGATCCCGCAGACCCCGGTCGCGGCACGGGACGGGGCGACCGTCGCCATTCCCGGCAATTACTGGAATAATGGCGAGTTCAAGGATCAATATGATCCCAGGACCGACCATTTCACCACGCTCGCCGAGCTGTTCGCGCGGGATTCGGCGGTGCAGAACGCGAGGGAATATGTCTCGCCAGATGGCAGCCTGGTGCTGCCCGCCTACCGCACCTTCGAGCAGGGGCCGCCCAACCATCTCGGCTGGCGCTGGTCGAACGCCTTGCAGACCTACGGTTTCGTCAAGGCCAGGCCGGGCGACCGGGTGTTCGTCACCAACGGGTCCGAGGTCAAGACCTATAGCGGCACGCTCGGCGCGGGTGGGGCGATCACCGACCTCAAGCCCTTCGCCAATCGCGGCGGCGAGAGCGTCGCGCAAGGGCCGGACGGGCGCGTCTATGTGGCGAACGGGCAGGTCTTCGTCTACGCGGCGGACGGCTCCGAGGCGGGCCGGATCGACGTGCCTGAGCGGCCGTTGCAGTTGCTCTTTGGCGGCAAGGACGGGCGGACCCTGTTCATCCTCACCCACCATGCGCTCTATTCGGTGACGATCTGAAGATGGGAGGAGCCGGGCGAGTAACGTCCGGCTCCCTCATTGCGGGATGATGGAGGAGCGGGCCGGCCTGCCGGCGCGGCCTCAGCCGCGAGCCGCGAGCCACTCCCGGCTGGCGCGGCAGAGCGTTTCCGGCGGCAGGCTTGCATCCAGGATCAGTGCCCGCTCGCTCTCGAACGGCCGCTCCAGCGCGTCAAACTGGCTCGCGAGCAGGCTTGCCGGCATATAGTGGTTCTCCCGGCTGTTCAGCCGGCGGGACAATTCCTCACGATCCGTCTCCAGCATGATGAAGGCGACGGGCGCGCCGACAGCCGCGCCGAGACGCTCGCGATAGCAATATTTGAGGGCGGAGCAGGCAGCGACGACAAGCCCTTCCTGCTCGACGACGTCGTGGAGCACCTTGCCCAGACGATCGAGCCATGGCCAGCGGTCGGCATCGTTCAGCGGTTCGCCGCGGCTCATCTTCTCGATGTTCGCGGGCGTATGCAATTCGTCGCCTTCCACGAAACGACACCCCAGTTCCTGCGCGAGCAAGCTGCCGAGCGTGCTTTTGCCGCTGCCGCTAACCCCCATCACGACCACGGCGGTGGGGGCCATCGGTTTGATCTGTGAATCCGGCTGCACCCTGTCCATCCGTAACCCAAGCGGCCAGCGCAAGCTCTATTCCCGCGCGAGGCATTCCAAGAAACCGGACGGCAATCGCCGCCCCGTTCCGTGTATCGGTCTCCCGATGCTCCTGCATATACGACCTTGGTCGTGGATGCCGAAACACGCGACCGTCGCTATTCGTTCGCAAGATCGGATATGTGTAAGATGAAGATCAGCCTCATCATAGCCTTGCTAGCGCTTTGGGCGCCTTTTGCTGTACGCGCGGCGTCGAATTCCGCTTTCGTTACCATGCCTGCCGACGATGTCGCGATCGTCGTCAGTGCCAAGGGTGACGGGCAGGCGGACGATACCGATGCCATCCAGCAGGCGCTCGATCGCGCGCGCCGCAAGGAGAGCCGCGACGGCCTCGTCTTCCTGCCGTCCGGGCGCTACCGCATCACGCGCACCTTGCTGGTGCCGCAGGGCGTGCGGATCTTCGGTGTCGGCCCAACGCGGCCCGTGATCCTGCTGGCGGACGAGACGCCCGGCTTCCAGACCGGCGTGTCCGCCATGATCGTGTTCACTGGCGGCGACCAATATGCGGTCGGCGAGATCCCCGTGCCCGTGCCGAACGTCGTGCCGCGCGATCGCAAGGTGCGCGACGCCAATTCGGCGAGCTTCTATTCCGCGATGAGCAACATCGACGTGAAGATCGGGCAGGGCAATCCGGCGGCTGCCGCCGTGCGCTTCCGTGTCGCGCAGCACGGCTTTCTCAGTCATATGACCTTCGATCTCGGGTCGGCCTTTGCCGGAGTCTACATGGCCGGCAACGAGTTCCGCGACGTGCATTTTCGCGGCGGCCGTTACGGCATCGTCAGCGAGAAGCCGTCGCCGGCGTGGCAATTCACCCTGCTCGACGCGACCTTCGACGGGCAGAAGGATGCCGCCATCCGCGAGCATGAGGCGGGCCTGACCATGGCTAACGTCTCGATCCGCAATACACCCGTGGGGATCGAGATCGACAAGGGATATGGCGACTGGCTGTTCGGCAAGGATATCCGCTTCGAGAATGTGTCGAAGGCGGCCGTCCTCATTTCCAACGAGGGCAATGCCTATACTCAGATAGGCTTCCAGAACGCGGTGGCCGCCCGGACGCCGACCTTCGCGCGGTTCCGTGACAGCGGCAGGACCGTGGGACGGACGGGGACCTACCGGGTCGATGAATTCACTTACGGCCTGACTCTGGCCGGCCTGGGTGTGCCGGGCAGCTTCGAGACGCGGTTCAAGGCGGCTGCCATCGCGGCGCTGCCGGCTCCCGGTGCTCCGGCAATCCGCCCGCTGCCGCCGACCGTCGAGTGGGTGAATGTCCGCACGCTCGGCGTGAAGGGGGATGGCAAGACCGACGATACCGCCGCGCTGCGCGCCGCCATCGCGACGCATCGCGTTCTTTATTTCCCGTCCGGCTTCTATTCCGTCACCGATACGTTGCTGCTCAAGCCCGACACGGTGCTGGTGGGCCTCCACCCGAGCACGACGCAGATCGCATTGCCGGACAATGTGCCCGCTTATGCCGGGATCGGCCCGGCCAAGGCGATCATAGAAGCGCCGAAGGGCGGCACCAATATCGTCTCCGGCCTCGGTGTCTTTGCTGGCCGGATCAACCCGCGCGCGACCGATATCCTGTGGCGGGCCGGTGCCACCTCGCTGATCGACGACGTCAAGATCCAGGGCGGTGGCGGCACCGTCATCGCCGATGGCAAGCCGCAGAATATCTACGCCCGGCCGGATGGCGACCCCGTCGCCAACAATTATTGGGACGAGCAGCACGCCGGGATCTGGGTGACGGATGGCGGCGGCGGCACGTTCAACGCCATCTGGGCGCCCAATACCTTTGCTCAGGCTGGCTTCTACGTGTCTGATACGCGCACGCCCGGCCGCGTCTACCAACTCTCGGCCGAGCACCATGTGCGCAACGAGATCGTGCTGGACGGTGTCGAGAATTGGGAATTCTTCGCGCCGCAGACCGAGCAGGAAGTGGGCGACGGGGCCGATGCGATCTCCATGGAGATCCGCAACTCGCGCAACATTCTGTTCGCCAATTATCACGGCTATCGCGTCACCCGGTCATACAAGCCCGCCAAGAGCGCGGTGAAGCTGTTCAACTCATCCGATATCCGCTTCCGCAATGTCCATGTGAATGCCGAGAGCGGCTATGCGACCTGCGACGCCAATGGCTGCGCCACCTATCTGCGCGCGAGCAAGTTCCCGTTCGAAAACGCGATCGAGGAGATGGGCAGCGGGCTTGTCGTGCGCGAGCGCGAATTCGCGGTGCTCGACATAGAGGCGCACCCCGCCAAGCCGGCACCCGCGCCCTTGCCCGCCATATTCCCCGCCGGCGCGGCGCTGAAGAAGGTGGCGGACGGCTTCTGGTCCATTTCCGGCGCTACGGTGGATGAGAAGGGCAAGCTCTATTTCGTCGAGCACCGCTTCCACCGCATCCTGAGCTGGTCGGCCGATGAGGGGCTGGCCGTCCTGCGCGATCAGCCGATAGACCCGGTCAATCTGGCGATGGACAAGGCGGGCAATCTGATGGTGCTCTCGTCGCTGGGGGCCGAGGCAAGCGTCTACAGCGTCCGGCCCGGCACCAGGGATGGCGCGATCACGCTGATCCCGCCGACGCCGGTCCAGGCCCGGCCGGATGCGCTCACCGCCATTCCGGGCAATTTCTGGAACAATGGCGAGTTTCGCGATCAATATGATCCGGCGACCGATCATTTCACCACGCTTGCCGAGATGTTCGCGCGCGACGTGGCCGTGCCCACCGCCCGCGAATATGTCTCGCCGGATGGGACCCTCGTCCTCCCCGCCTACCGGGTGTTCCAGCAGGGGCCGGCATCCCGGCAGGGCTGGCGTTTCTCGGACTCGCTCGACTCCTACGGGTTCGTGACGGGGAAGGTCGGCGAACGGGTGTTCGTCAGCAATGAATCGGAGGACCGCACCTTCAGCGGCCTGCTCGGCGTCGGCGGCGCGATCACCGACCTCAGGCCGTTCGCCAACCGGGGCGGGGAAAGCGTCGCGGTGGATCGGGACGGGAATGTCTTCATCGCCAACGGCCAGGTGTTCGTTTTCGATCGCGCGGGCAAGCCGATCGGCCGGATCGACGTGCCTGCCCGGCCGCTGCAACTGATCTTCGGCGGGCCGGATCGCCGGACGCTCTTTATCCTGACTCACCATGCGCTTTTTGCAGTCGCGCCATGATCAACATGGCCAAAACCAACGGGGAGGACTTGTGATGGAAAGTCTTGAATGCACGAATGGACGGCGCAGCCACTCCGGCTTGCGCCATGGTTTGCTCTCGGCGGGTGTTGCGCTTGCCGCGCTGGCCTGCACCGCACCCGCTTACGCTCAGGATACAACCCAATCCGGGGCGGCGAGCACGCAGGACATCGTAATTACCGGCTCGCGCATCGTCTCGCCGAACTTCTCGGCGCCCACGCCGGTTCAGGCGATTGATACCGAGCAGATCGCCGCGAACGCCCAGCCCAACATCTTCACCACCATCGCGCAGTTGCCCTCGTTGCAGGGCTCTACCGGCGTTACGGTCGGCAATAACAGCACGTCGAGCGGCACGCAGGGCCTCAGCTCCTTCGCGCTGCACGGCCTCGGCACGATCCGCACGCTGACGCTGCTCGATGGGCAGCGCGTCGTCGGCGCGAATGTGACCGGCGTGCCGGATATCAGCCTGTTCCCGCAGCTTCTGGTCAAGCGTGTCGACGTTGTCACCGGCGGCGCTTCGGCGTCCTACGGTTCCGACGCGGTTGGCGGTGTCGTCAACTTCATCACCGATACGCGCTTCGAGGGTATCAAGGGCAATATCCAGGGCGGCATCAGCACCTATGGCGACAACAAGCAGGTGCTGGCCCAGATCGCCGTGGGAAAATCGTTCCTGGATAACCGCCTGCATATCATCCTCAACGGTGAGTATGACCATGAGGATGGCATCGCCGCCGGCGGCTATGGCGAGGAGATGGCCGAGGGGCGCAACTGGTATCGCACGACCACCCTTTTCGATACCGGCATTCTCGCGGGCGGGGGTGGGCCGCAGTATACCATCGGCGACCATGCCCAAGCCTATCAGTACACCAAATACGGCCTCATCACGAACGGCCCGCTTCAGGGCACCGCTTTCGATGCCAACGGCAATCCCTTCCCGTTCGTCTACGGAACCAACCTTGCAGGCGTTCAGGGTGTACCGGTCAAGAATGCCGCAGGGACGGTCGCGAACTGTTATGTCGGCTTCTGCGCAGGCGGCGACCTTTCGGGCAATGTCGGCATCGGTACGACCTTGCAGACGCCGATCGAGCGCTGGAACGGATATGCCCGGATCGGCTTCGACATCGCGCCGGACAATGAGATTTATGCAACCTTCAACGCAGCGCGGATCGAAACCAGCACACAGCCTAATCCGGGGGCGGCCAAATCAGGCCTGACGCTGCAATGCTCCAATCCTTATGTGCCGACGATCATCCAGCAGCAGTGCGCGACGGCGGGGATCACGCAGTTCGGCTTTGGCGTCAGTAACGCCATCCTGCCCAACATCGTCGTTGCCCCGACGCGCCAGCAATATCGTCTGGTGCTCGGCGCACAGGGTACGGTCGACCTTGGCGGGACCGCCTGGCACTACGATACCTATTATGAGCACGGCGAGAATATCACCGACATCGACGTGAGCAATATCACGCTCAATGCCCGCTACAACGCCGCGATCCAGGCCGTTCTGCTCGACGGGCAGATCGTCTGCTCCAGCGCAGCGGCGCGTGCATCGGGCTGCCAGCCGCTCAACATCATCGGCGGCGGCGTGCCGGCGGCTTCGACGCTGGCCTATATCGAGCCGGTCGCCGGGCCCTACCAGCATACCCGCCAGACGCAGAACGTCGCCAGCTTCAACATTTCCGGCGAGCCGCTCACGCTATGGGCGGGCCCCGTCGCGGTCGCGGCCGGTGTCGAGTGGCGGCAGGAATATTACAAAGTAACCGGCGACCCCTATAGTAACGGCAACGGCGCGGCGGGCGGCCCGGAAGCCAGCCTGTATCCCATTGATCCGCTGCTCAATGCGGGGGGTAACAACTGGTACGCCGGCAACTACCGGAGCGGCGGCGGCAAATATCATGTCTACGAAGGCTTCCTCGAACTGAACGTTCCGTTGTTCGATTCGGAAGGCGCTGGCAAAGCCAACCTCAATCTGGGCGGCCGCGCCACGCACTACAGCACGTCCGGCACCATCTATACCTGGAAGATCGGCGGCACCTGGGACACGCCGATCGACGGTATTCGCCTGCGTGCCGTCACATCGCGGGACGTGCGTGCGCCGAACCTGTCGGAACTGTATGCCGCGGGTAGCTCGGTCAATATTCCGAACTTCACCAATCCCTTCTACGATCCTGCGACCCCCGACGATCCCAGCAAGGGACCGCCGCAGGTCAATGTGTTGCAGATCACGGGCGGCAACCCCACTCTGACGCCGGAGAAGGCGCGAAACACAACCGCCGGCATCGTGCTTTCCCGTCCGAGCTGGGCACCGGGCCTGGGTCTCTCCTTCGATTATTATCGAATCAAGGTGAAGGACGTTATCTCCAGCCTATCGGCGGCGAACGTGGTCAATTTCTGCAAGACCGGCCTGCTCACCAACTGCGACGGTCTGTTCAACCTGCTCGGCCCGAACCAGACCGACAATTATGTGAAGACCCAGCCGTTCAACTTTGCCGAGCTGTTTGCCGAAGGGTTCGATATCGAGGCGAGCTATCAGATCGCCAACCCGTTGAGCTTGCCGGGACGGCTGACCCTCCGCGCGCTGGCGACCCATGTGCTGCACAACCGGTCCTTCTCGGGCATTCCGGGGGCCGTGCCGACGGAGTCCGCCGGGGTCAACGCCGGCTCGACGCCGGACTGGAAGGTGCTGGCGACGCAGAGCTTCAGCACGGACCGCTGGCGCTTCACCGTTCAGGAACGTTGGTTCTCCGATGGCGTCTACAGCAATTCCTATGTCGTCTGCCAGACGGGCTGCCCAGCCTCGACGGTCAACAACCGCACCATCAATCGCAACGACATGAAGGGCGCCTTCTATGTCGACGTGTCCGGCTCCGTGAACCTCAAGAAAGGGGTGGAGGCCTATTTCAAGGTCGACAATCTCTTCAACAGGGATCCCGAGCCGGCACCGCAGACCAACACCGGCATCGACGTGAATCCGGGCCTCTACGATGTGATCGGCCGGATGTATCGCGTCGGCGTCCGCTTCAACTTCTGAAGGTTTGGGCGCTGGCGGGCCGCACTCCCGCCAGCGCCCGCCCAGCCCGCTCCAGAAGCCCGGTTCGGCCTCGCCAAACCGGGCTTTATGCCGGCCCGTTCCCCGATTGCCCCGACTTGCGACCCGAGGAGCAATCGACATGGAATGGGCCGGCTGTTTTCTCGCATGAGATCGGCCCGCATCCGGACCCGGCACCATGCCGGGCTTTTCTGACAGGGTGATGGAGGCACCGTTCGCTATTCGTCGGTCATGCCGGAAGCATGGCCCTTCGTCCGGCGGCCTGTGCGTCTGTCCCGATATAGCCGGTCAGGCGGGGAGGGATTGCCCCCGGATCAGTTGCGCCTGGGAGCCCGGCTCGGCGCCGATTGTTCATGGACGCCGGGGCCGGGCGCTGCGTCCTTATACTCGGCCAGTTCCTCGACCGGCCGGTGGCCGGCCCACGCGATCGCGCGCAGGAGCATCGTCTCGATCTGGTAGTTCAGCGTATTCTCGTAGAGATGGCCTTGCATCCAGACGAACGCCCGCGCCGGCTTGCCACCGGCGGCATTGCGCTCATAGGTCCAGATTTGCGGCACCGTCTGCCCGGCATAGCCGGCTTGCCGCGCGACCGGCGTATCGGCGATCACGCTGGTGGCGAGGACGTTCACCTTCGCCTCCTTCGACCAGGTGAGCTTGTAAAACGCCTCGTCGAACAGGGTGATCTCGCTCATGCCCCTCATGATCGGGTGGTTGGGGTCGACGATCTTGTAGGAGACGGGCGCGTCGAGCGTGAAGTTGATCTCGCCATGCTTCTTGGCGCCGCCGACATAGGTGGCGAACTGCTCCGGGTCCGGCCCGCACAGCGCATCGTGGATTGAGACGATACCACCGCCGCGCTTGACGAAGGCATCGAGCGCGGCCTTCTCGGCCGGCGTCATGTAACCCGCGTCGCCCTTGTAGATGACCAGCACGTCGACGCCGTCCAGCTCGGCCGCCGTGGGGGCGTGCATCGAGCCATCGACGACCGCGCCATGCTCGGTGAGGATCTTGGACCAGTCCGCGAGGAACTGCGGATAATCATGCTGTCCGCGGAAATGGGTCTTGAGCCCGGCGCGGATATAAACCTTCATGCCGTTGATGTTCTGCCCCGGAATGCTGGGCGGCTTGAGCAGCGCGGCGGTCTGCGCGTCCGGCGCATCCTGCGGGACGGCAGGCGCCGCCATCAGGGCCAGCGCCAGCGTGATCGGCGCGCTCCACAAAATCCGTGCATGCATCGAGAAAACCCTTTCCTTGTGCGGTTCAGCGCGCGGTCCAGCCGCCGTCGATCAGGAAGTCCGTGCCGGTGACGAAGCCGGCGAGGTCCGAGCAGAGATAGGCGACCAGCCCGCCGACTTCCTCCGGCTTGCCCCAGCGGCCCACGGGCAGGCTCTGGAGGAAGGCGGCGTTCGCGGCCGGATCGTTCATCACCGGCGCGTTGAGCGGCGTGGCGAACGGGCCGGGGCTGATGCCGTTGACCGTGATGCCGTTGCCGGCAAGCTCCAGCGCGAGCGAGCGGGTAAAGCCGAGCAGCGCCGACTTGGCCGAGGAATAAGCGGTGCGCTGCGGCAGCGAGACGTGGGCGAGGATCGAGGTCAGGTTGATGATCCGCCCGTGCCCGGTGCGCTGCATGCCCGGCACGAAGGCGCGGCAGGCGAGGAAGGTGCTGATGAGGCTCGAATCGATAACGCCGCGAAACTCCTCCAGCGTGAAATCGACGAGATTCTTGCGCAGGTTGGTGCCGGCGCTGTTGATGAGAATTTGCGGATCGCCGAAGCGGGCGACCACCTCCGCATGGAGGCGGGCCGCATCGGTTTCCTGCGTCATTTCCGCCGTGAAGCAGGCTGCGGTGGCGCCGGCCGCTTCAAGCTCCGCCTTCAGCGCATCCAGCCTGGCCCTGTTGCGGCCGACCAGCGCCAGTTGCGCGCCCGCCTCGCCCAGCGCGCGCGCCATGGCTTCGCCCAGCCCGCCGCTGGCGCCCACCAGCACCGCCGTCCTGCCTGTCAGGTCTATCTGCACGTTTTGTTTCCTGTCCTTGTTGGGTTTAGGGCTCGATGCCTGTTGCGGGCGCTGCGCGTTCATCGCCTGCCGCCCCTTCCAGATCGAGCACCAGCCATAGCACCGCGCCGCATGCCGCCACGCCGGCCATGACGTAGAGCACCGGCGCCCAGTCGTTGCCGGATCGCTGGAGGATGAGGCCGATGACGACCGGCGCGATGAAGCCGGAGAAATTGCCGAACATGTTCATCGCCGCCGCGACGGTGGCGGTGTAGCGCCGGCCGATATCGGCGCAGGCGTTCCAGGAGATCGGCACCGTCAGGTCGCCGCAGAAGCTGATCGCTGCCATCAGCGCGATCGCCGTGGCGGCGCTGCCGGCATTGGGGAGCAGCAACAGCATGAGCGCAACGGCGGCGAAAGCGGCGACCGCGATATGGCGGCGCGGGATCGCCGCCGGAATCCAGCCGCTGACGAGGGTGCCGAGGCCGCCGGCAAGCAGCGGCAGCATGGCGAGGCCGGCCGTCGCCGCCGCGCTTTGCCCATGCCGCTCCTGCAAAAAGATCGGCAGCCAGGTGATGAAGAAATACCAGACGTAGGACCAGCAGAAATATTGCAGGACGAGCAGCAGAACCTGCGGCCGCAGCAGCACCTTGAACCAGCCGCCGTGCGTCTCCTCGCGCACTAGCGCGGCGGATTCCGCGAGCAGCGCCTGTTCCGCCTCGTCGACGCCGGGGTGATCGGCCGGATACTCGCGGAAGCGGGCGAGGAAGAAGGCGCACCAGATGACGCCCAGCATCGCGAACGCCACGAAGCTCCAGCGCCAGCCGAAGAGCTGGATACCGAGCAGGGTCAGCGGCGGTGCGATGGCGCCGCCCCAGCGGGTCGCCGCCCACATCAGCGATTGCGCGCGGATGCGCTCGCCGCGCGGCAGCCACTGGCTGAGCATGCGCGTGAGATTGGGGAAGCAGCCCGCCTCGCCCGCCCCGAACAGGAAGCGGATGACCCAGAGCGAGACGTAGCTCCAGGCAGCGCCGGTCATGGCGGTGAAGAACGACCAGAACAGCACGATCTGCGTGAGCACCCGGCGCACCCCGATCTTGTCGCCGAACAGGCCCATCGGGATTTCGAACGCGGCGTAGGCGAGGCCGAAGGCGCCCAGCACCGCCCCCAGTTCGGCCTTACTGAGGTTGAGATCCTCCGCGATCGGGCCGGCCGCTTGCGAGATGGCGACACGCTGGATGTAGGAGAGAACGGCCAGCGACAGGGCGAAGCCGACCACGCCGTAACGGACCCGGCTCATCCTCATGCGGCCCACCGGGGCAGGGGGCGATCGAACGTCATTGCGCTGGTCAAGCTACCCCCTCCAAGGCTTCATCGGCTTATCAAAACTGTATACTAAATGGACAACGGAGGTTGTCAACGGCGTTTCCCTGCGTCATGTATTCAAGGGAATCGTCACGGTATATCACCAGAAAATCTAGTTTTCGGCCTGTATTCATTTTAGGGGAGTGCTCATGGCGCAATCGGTGGAAGGGGGGGCTGCTTCCTTTGTCCCGCCGCTGAAAGGTGGGGCGGTGGCGCTCGTTACCGGTTCGGGGCGTGGACTGGGGCGCCGGATCGCGGAAAAGCTATCCGCCATGGGCGCCGCGGTCGCCATTCACGACATTGATGAGCTGGCCCCGGCCCAATATGGCGAGGCGCGGAACCTGTCGGACGTCGCGGCCGCGATTGCGGGCGAGCGCCCCGCCATCGGCGTCACCGGCGATATCACGGACGAGGCGGCCGTGGCGCGGATGGTGGGTGAGGTCGAGACCGCATTGGGGCCGATCTCCATCCTGGTGAATTGCGCGGGCGGCGACATTGGCGCGGCCGGCGGCAAGCCCAATCCCAACGGCGCGCTGGACGTGAGCATGGCGGATATGCGCGCGGTGATGGACCGCAACTTCCTCGGTACGGTCCTGATGTGCCGCGCGGTCGTGCCGGGCATGATGACGCGGCAGCGGGGCAGTGTCATCAATTTCGGGTCGCTAAACGGGCAGATGGGCGTGTCGCCGGAGGTCGTCTATGCCTGCGCGAAGGCGGCCATATTGCATTATACGCGCTGCCTTGCGCTGGAAGCGCGGGCGCATGGCGTGCGCGTCAACGCGGTCAGCCCCGGCCCGGCGATGAGCGCGCGTTTTCTCGCCACGCGCACGACCGACCCCCGGATGCAAGTTGAGGGCCCATCGCTCGACCGCTACGCCACGCCCGATGAGATTGCCGATGCCGTTGCTTTCCTCGCCGGCGAGCAGAGCCGCTTCGTCAGCGGGCAGGTGCTGCGCATCGACGGCGGGCTGACGCTGTTCCCAGGTTGAGAGAGGACATCATGACCAACAGGCTCGCGGGCAAACATTGCCTCATCACCGGTGCGGCGCAGGGGATCGGTTTCGCCATCGCCCGCGCTTTCCTGCGCGAAGGCGCGCATGTCATCGCAACCGATCTTCAGGGGGATGGACTGGCGGAGCGTTTCGCGGGGCTGGAGCACGTCACGTGCTCTGCGCTCGATGCCACGGACAGCTCGGCCGCCGAGGCGCTGGCGCAGGCCAATCCGCAGGTGAATGTGCTCGTCAATTGCGCGGGGATCGTGCTCTCCGGCACGCTGCTCGATGCGGCGCCCGACGCTCTGGCGCGCAGCCTCAAGGTCAATGTCGGGTCCGTCGAAACGATGATTCGCGCTTTCCTGCCCGCCATGCTGGCCGGGGGAGGGGGAAGCATCGTCAATATCGCGTCGGTTGTCTCCTCGGTTATGGCCGCGCCGAATCGCTTTGCCTACGGCACGTCGAAAGCGGCCGTGATCGGCCTTACCATGTCGGTGGCGCGCGATTTCATCACGCAGGGGATTCGCTGCAACGCGATCAGCCCCGGCACCGTCGATAGCCCGTCGCTGGCCGAACGCCTGCGCGCGACCGGGGATGAGGCGGCCGCCCGCGCGGCCTTCATCGCGCGCCAGCCCATGGGGCGGATCGGCACGCCGGGGGAGATCGCGGAGGTCGCGGTGCTGCTTGCCTCGGATGAAGCCCGTTTCATGACCGGCGCGAATATCGTGATCGACGGCGGCATGAGCCTGTAGGCTTATCCGCACCAGATGGAAGCAATGCTCTGGTACAGGCGGGAGCCTATGGCGGAAAAGGTCCGCTCATGCGCATGGGTTTCCGCCTGTGCAGGAGCAGGCGGGGTTCGACCTGAAGCGGCCGCACGCCAGCACCTGCCTCGTTTGGATGGCTATATCGCCCTTCGGGGCGCGCGAAAGTGAGACGCCGGCGCTGTGCAAACATATCCCGGCGGCGCTCGGCCTGAGGGAGAGGCTCGGGTTGAAGCAACGCGAACTGTCATGCCCCGGTGAACCTCGGCGCGACAGGATCATTGCTCTGAAAGGTGCGCGCATGAGCTTGCGCGCCCCCCGGCGCTTCAGCCTCTGTAGCGCGTGACCTGCTGCCGCTGTTCGCCCAGGCCGTCGATACCGAGCGTCACGATATCGCCTTCCTGGAGGAAGCGCGGCGGTGTCTTGCCCATGCCGACACCGGGGGGCGTGCCGGTGCTGATGATGTCGCCGGGCTGCAAGCTCATGAACTGGCTGACATAGTGGACCAGATAGGGCACATCGAAGATCATCGTCGCGCTGTTGCCGGTCTGCATGCGCTCGCCGTTGACGTCCAGCCACATGCCCAGGGCGTCGATGTCCGCAATCTCGTCCAGCGTAACCAGCCACGGGCCGAACGGGCCGAATGTATCGCAGCCCTTGCCCTTGTCCCACTGGCCGGCGCGTTCGAGCTGATACTCGCGCTCGGAAAGATCGTTGACCACGCACAGGCCGGCGACATGATCCAGCGCCTGCTCGCGCGAGACGTAGCGCGCCTCCTTGCCGATCACCACGCCCAGCTCCACTTCCCAGTCGGACTTTGCCGAGGTGGGCGGCAGCACGATATCGTCGTTCGGCCCCATGATCGCCGAGGTCGCCTTGGTGAACAGGATCGGTTCGCCCGGCACCGGCTGGCCCGCCTCGGCGGCATGATCGCTATAGTTGAGGCCGATGCACAGGAACTTGCCGACCCGCGCGACCGGCTCGGCGATCCGCGCCGCTTCCGCATCGGGCACGAGAGGCAGGCTGGCGGGATCGAGCGCGCGGACTGCATCCAAGCCGGTTGCGAGCACGGCCCCGTCGATATCGGCAACATGGCCGGCGAGCGAGCGGATGCGGCCCTGATCGTCGAGGACGCCGGGTTTTTCCTGGCCTTTCGGTCCGTAGCGAAGCAGTTTCATGAGATCCTTCCGGTTAAAGACGGGGGAGGTGTGTCGGGAGGGAGCGCTGTCGTGCGCCGGCTCGCTCAGGTCGAGAGCGCGCCCGTCACCGCGAGGCTCGAATAGCGCTCGGGCTCGGTATAGCCCATGCGCAGATGCTCCAGCATCGCCAGCACAGGGTCGCCATCACCGCCCGCCACCAGATTGAGCAGGGCCCGATGGTGGTTGAGGCGCCAGCGGCGGATCTCCATACTGACATGCTCCAGTGCCCGGTGCGCGAACAGCGAGGTCGTCAGCGAGATCAGCACGCGCTCCAGGCAGGGATTGCCCGCCGCCCGCCAGATCGCCGCATGAAATTTCCGGTCTAGCGCCACCGCGTCGATCAGGGGGCCGTCCCAATTCTCCATCTGCTCGACCAGGTCGGTCAGGTCCGCCAGGATCGCGGGCGTCATCCGGGCGCGGGCGAGCCGGATCGCTTCGGCTTCCAGCACCAGACGCAGCGAATTGATCTGCTGCACCTCGTCGTCGGACAATTTGGTCACGAACATGCCGCGCCGCTCGTGGCTGGTGAGCAGCCCCTGCTCCTGCAATTGCGAGAGCGCCTCGCGCACCGGGATGCGGCTGATGTTGAGTTCGCGCGCGATCTTGCTTTCGTTGATCCGCTCTCCCGGCCGATAGCGGCCGGACAGGATCTGCGCGCGCAATTCCTTCATTACATGCGTGCGCAGGGTCGAAGGTGTGCCTTCCCCCAATCCTGATTCCCGAATGTCCACGTCCACGTCCCTGATTGCTCGTGCTCCCTCTCTATATGGCTTGGGCGAGGCGCGTCCGCCAGTCTGCCCGATGGCGGCTTCCTCCATTAGTGATTATGGCGCGGCGGCACGGCGCCCAGCTGGCGATAATGGGTGGCGAATTCCAGGCATCCCCCCGTTTCGAGCGAGCCGGTGTGCGCGCGATACAGCTCTTCCCACGGCGTATGGCTCGGCGGGACGGGCGGCGGCGCTTCCGCTTTGCGGCGCTCGATTTCCTCCTCGGCGACCAGCGCGTCGCAGCGCCCGGCATTCAGGTCGACACGGATGATGTCGCCCGTGCGCAGCCAGGAGAGGCCGCCGCCGGCCGCGCTCTCCGGGCAGACATGCACGATCGAGGGGCTCTCGGACGTGCCCGACTGGCGGCCGTCCCCCAGCGTCGGCAGGCTGGTGATGCCGCGCTTGAGCAGCGCGTCGGGCGGCTGCATGTTGACCACCTCGGCGCTCCCCGGCCAGCCGATGGGACCGGCGCCGCGGATCACCAGCATGCAATTCTCGTCGATCTCCAGCGCGGGGTCGTTGATCCGCGCGTGGTAATCCTCGCTGCCGTCGAAGACGATGGCACGCGCCTCGAACACGCCTTCGCGCCCCGGCACCTCCAGATAGCGGCGGCGGAACTCGGGCGAGACCACGCTGACTTTCATGATCGCGAAGTCGAACAGATTGCCGCGCAGCGGCAGCAACCCGGCTTTCTCCATGAGCGGCTTATCGAACGGGCGGATCACATCGCTGTCCGTTGCTGCGACGCCGGCCAGATTCTCGGCCATCGACGCGCCCGTCACCGTCAGCCGGTCGCCGTGCAACTTGCCCGCCCGCAGCAGCTCCGCCATTACCGCCGGCACGCCGCCGGCACGGTGGAAGCTCTCGCCGAGATAGGTGCCGGCCGGCTGGAGATTGACCAGCAGCGGCAGATCGTAGCCGGTATCCTGCCAGTCCTGCGTGCCGATCTCCACGCCGGCATGGCGCGCCATGGCGGCGATGTGCGGCTGGGCGTTGGTCGAGCCGCCGATGGCCGTGACCAGCGCAATCGCGTCGAGAAACGCCTCGCGCGTCAGGATGCGCGAGGGACGCAGGTCCTCATGGACCATCTCCACGATGCGGTGGCCGGTGAGATAGGCCATTTGCGAGCGCGCTGCATAAGCCGCCGGAATGGCGGCGCAGCCGGTCAGGGAGAGGCCCAGCGCCTCGGCGACCGAATTCATCGTCAGCGCCGTGCCCATGGTGTTGCAGTGCCCGACCGAAGGAGCGGAGGAGAGCGCGGCTTCCAGGAAGCCCTCCTCGTCGATTTCCCCGGCCGCCATCCGCTTGCGGCTTTTCCACAGGATCGTGCCCGAGCCCACCCGCTCGCCGTCGAGCCAGCCATCGAGCATGGGGCCGCTGGAGAGCACGATGGCCGGCAGGTCGACCGTCGCGGCGGCCATGATCGCGCTGGGCGTCGTCTTGTCGCATCCGGTGGTGAGGACCACGGCATCGAGCGGGTAGCCGTACAGGATTTCGACCAGACCCAGATAAGCGAGGTTGCGGTCGATCGCGGCGGTTGGCCGCCGGCAGTTCTCGAAAATCGGGTGGACCGGAAATTCCATGGGAATGCCGCCGGCATCCCGAATGCCGTCGCGCACCCGCTTTGCGAGGTCGATATGGACGCGATTGCACGGGGTCAGGTCCGTGCCGGTCTGCGCGATGCCGATGATCGGCCGGCCCGATCGCAACTCGGCCGGGGTCAGTCCGTAGTTGGTGAACCGTTCCAGATAGGTCGCGGTCATATCCGGGCGGTCCCGGTTCGCGAACCATTCCTGTGACCTGAGCCCCTTGGGGGCGCCATCGCGCGTCATTCGTCCTCCGATATCGCCAAACTGTATACGGTTTATGGCCAAGGAAAGTCAAACGCGCGCGATGATAGCGGCTAGTTTGCGGTGTTCCGTTGATTTTCCGCAATTCCGACGGGTCAACTGTATAACAAGTTCCGCACGGGCCGTGCTCAGTGCGGCTGCCCTTCGCCCCAGAATCGCACCTTGCTGGTCTGGCCGATGCCGGGGTTGAGCTGGTTGCGCGGGTCGAGCGCGCGATAGAAATCCGCCAGTGCCGGCTTGGCCCGGTAAAGATGGCCGACATTGTGCTCGGCCGGATATTCCGCGCCGCGCCGGTCGAGCAGCGCGAGCATGCGCTGTTCGAGCGCATGGGGGTCGACACCTTTCTTCACTACATAGTCTTGATGGAACACGTGGCAGAAGAAATGCCCGTAATAGATCTTGTGCAGGATAGCCGCGTCGATGTCGGTGGACAGGGTCTCCACCCAATCCTCGGCGTTGCGCGGCAAGGCAATGTCCAGCGCGACGATATCCTCCACGCATTCCCGGTGCACCGCCCGGTAGCGCACGGCCGCGCCCGCGACCGCGAAACGATGGAGGAACGCCTTCGCCGCTTCATCCGCCGTGCACTCGAAGAAAGCGCCATGCTCCCCCGCCATGTGGACGGTGAGCCAGTTCCGGGCCTCCGCTGCGCCGCCCCCGGCCATCTTGAGAATGAGATGGTGCTCGAAGCGGTCCCGATAATCGCGCATCCGCGCCGGTAGCGGGTTGGGAAAGAGGTGGCTCGCGGCCTGCATCAGCCGGTCGCCCAGCCCCGCCCAACGCGCGCCCAACCGGGCCGCGACGCTGTCGATCCACGCTTTGGCCGCGAACAGCTTGGGGAGCCGATCGGTGCCCAGATGCTGGACGGCGAGGAAGGTGTCTTTCCCATAGACCGCCGCGATATCGAAGGCGGTGCGGTGCATATATTCGCCGGCCACCGGCAGGTGCCGGAACGTGCCCAGCACCGCCCGGCGCAGGGCGGTCAGTTGCGCCGGGTCGTTTGTGCCGATGTAGAAGGTGGTCGTGTCCTCGTCCCGTGGGAAGGTGTCGAGCCGCACCGCGAACAGGATAAGCTTGCCGGCGCAGCCCGACGCTTCGTGGAGATAGCGCGGATCGGCATTGAAGCGGGCGGGCGTGGCGGCGTCGATGGCGCGGACATGCCCGGCGTAGCTCGCGGCGGCCGATGCGCGCTTGCCGGGATCGTCGGCAACATCGGCGGGGGAAAAATCGCCGGCTTCGAGCCGCGCGAGCATCGTTTCCGGCTCGTCGCCAAGCGCGATGCCGAGGTGGTTGACGAGGGTGAGCGTTCCGTTCGGCTGGACGCGCGCGAACAGGGCCAGCTCGGTGAAGGCGGGGCCGCGCTGGACCAGCGCGCCGCCGCTGTTGTTGCACACGCCGCCCAGCACCGAGGCGCCGATGCAGGAGGAGCCGATCACCGAATGCGGCTCCCGCCCCAGGGGCCGCAAGGCGCGCTCCAGTTGAAACAGCGTGGCGCCGGGCAGGCAGACGACCTGCCGGCCGCCATCGACGAGATGCAGCCTGTCGAGCCGCACTGTGCTCACCAGCACGACACCGCCGGGATAATCGTCGCCGTCCGGTGTCGAGCCGCCGGTGAGGCCGGTGTTGCTGGCCTGCATGATGAGGCTGACATCCGCCGCGACGCAGGCGGAAGCCACCCGCCATAGCTCGACCAGCGAGCCTGGGCGGACCACTGCCAAAGCGGCGCCGCTTCCCGTGCGATAGCCGGTGCGGTAGCGCCGCGTAGCGGCGGCATCCGTCAGCACATGGCGCCGCCCCACGATGGCGCGCAGGGTAGCAATCAGGTCAGGACTCTGGATCCCCGCCCTCACCGCGCCGATCATTTCCCGGCCGGATAGGTTTCACTATGCCCGATACGCGGATTGACGATAGTGATCGCGCCGTCACGCGCGACATAGACGCTCAGCGGATGCCCATCCGTGCCGCCGGTAAGATTGGCGATGCGCTGCGGCGGCTCGTTATGCCCGGCCGCGCGCTCGGCCGTGTGCATCTGCCACAAGGCTTCGTGCCGGGGGGCCGCGCGCACCGTCTCGAAAACGCTGGCGTCCGCGCCCTTGCGGGGGCCGTTCTGGAACAGCACGACGCGCGGCGCGATGCTGTTCACGAAGGCGGGGCTGTTGCTGATGTCGCTGGCGTGATTGTCGGCGATGTAAAGATCGACCGGCGCGATCCGGTTCTGCGGGCAGGCCAGTTCGTTCTCCACGTTCCAGCTCGTGTCCGCCGCGGCGAGCAGGCGGGCCTTGCCCCAGTGCATCAGGAAGCCGAGCGAGCGGGCGTTTTCCTCGCCGCCGTCCTGGGCCTTGCTCGTGGCAGTAGCGCATGCGTCGTTTGTAGCCGCTCCGGCGGGCGCCTCTATCACCTTGCGGTCGCTGACCACCGCCGTCAGGTCCAGCCCGTCGATGGCGAGCGTGTCGCCGGCCTTCATCACGCGATGCTCATGCCCTTCGATCGCCTTGAGATAGGCGGGGTAGAGCGTCGATGTCGCAAAGCGCAGCATGGCCGCATTGGCGCCTTCGGGCGGCATTTCGCGGTTCGGCCCATGGTCGATCACCGTGCCGACGGGGAACGCCTTGAGCAGATCCTCGACGCCGCCGACATGGTCGACATGATAGTGCGAGATGACCAGATAGTCGATTTTGCTGAGGCCGGCTGCCCGCGCGGCGGCGACGATCCGCTCGGCGCTGTTGAGCGGCGGCGGCGCGGGCTTGCCGGGCTCGGGGCGCGGCCCGCCGATGCCGGTCGGCCAGCCCGTGTCGATGAGCAGCGAGCTACCCTGCGGGGTGATGTAGAGCGCTGCCGCGCCGCCTTCGACATCGACCAGCACGATGCGGAGGGGATCGCTCGCCTCCTGTGCCGGAGCGGGTATGGCGGGGAGCGCCGCAAGGGCCAGCGCGATGCAGCCGATCAGTCGCTTGCTCATTGTGGGAAGGGTGTCCTGTCGGTGGAGAAGGCGAATTCCGTGGTCGAGCGGAAGGTCTCGCCCGGCCGCAGCACAGTGGAAGGGAAATTGGCCTTGTTCGGGCTGTCCGGGAAATGCTCGGTCTCGAAGGCGATGGCGTCGCTCTGCCGCATGGCGCGCCCGTCGCCGTCGATAATCGAGCCGAACATGTTGTTCGAGCTGTAGATCTGCACGGCAGGCTCGGTGGTGCGCACCTCAAGCTGGCGGCCGCTGCCCGGATCGGTCAGCCGCACCGCGACGCGCGGCACCTTGCCGGACTCGCCGTCGAGCACGAAATTATGGTCGATGCCCTTGGCGAGCAGCATCTGCGGATGGTTTGAATAGATACGCTCGCGCAGCCGCGTGGGCTTGCGGAAATCGAAGGGCGTGCCGTCGACCGGGGCGATCTCGCCGGTCGGCACCTGATTGTCATCGGTTGGGGTCCAGCGGCTGGCGAACACCTGCATGATCTGATCGTAGACCGGGCCGCTGGCGTGGGTGCCGAGCGTGAAATAGGCGTGGTTGGTGAGGTTGACCACGGTTGGCCTGGTCGTCGTCGCCTCATAGTCCAGCCGGAGGGTATCGTCGTTGCCGAGGCTGTAGGTGACATGCAGGGTCAATTCGCCGGGGAAGCCGTTTTCGCCGTCGGGGCTGACGAGCGTGAAGCGCGCTGCGGCCCGGTCCGGGCGTGAGACGATCTCGGTCCTGAACAGCTTGCTGGCGAAACCCGGAAAGCCGCCGTGCAGGATGACCCCGGTCCTGGGATTGGCGGGCAGCTTGTAGAAGATCCCGTCGAGCGTGAAGCCGCCACCGCCGATGCGGTTGGCGTAGCGGCCGGTGATGCTGTTGAACCCGGCCAGCCGCTCCCAGCCCGCGAAATCCGCCGCGCCGAGCACGACATTGCCGGGCTTGCCCTCACGGTCCGGCACGTCGATGCGCGTGATCGTTCCGCCCCGGCTGGAGATTTGCACGACCATGCCGTGGTCGTTGCGTAGCGTGACGAGATCGACCTGCGCGCCGTCCTTGGCCGTGCCGAATGGCGCCTTGCCCGCGGTCGGCGCTGCGAGCGCATGGCCACTCCAGCACAGTGTGCCGAGCAGCAGAAGCGAAAACCCCATCCTCATTGGAATTTGAACTCCACCTGTTGCCATGTGATCGGGTTCAATCGCACCAGACGCCCGCGCACCGGGTTGGTGAAGTCGACGTTCCAGCCCGGCCCGGTCGGGTCGGTCATCAGCACGTAGAGCAATCCATCCGGCCCGGTGGCGATGGCGCGCACGCGGCCGAGGTCGCTGAACACTATCTCCTGATCGACGACGTGCCGGCCCTTGATCGTCAGGCGTCGGAGCTGCTGGCCGCGCAGCGCGCAGACGAACAGCGAGCCTTTCCAGCCCGCATAGCGGTTGCCTTCATAGAAGCCGATGCCGCTCGGGGCGATGGTCGGGAAATACCATGCGGCCGGATCGACCATGCCGGGCGCGCTCACCGCGTCGATGCCCGGCTGCATGCCCTTGGAGACCACACCCCAGCCGTAATTCGCGCCCCGCTCGATGAGGTTGATCTCATCGCCGCCGACCGGGCCGTGCTCGCTCTCCCAGATCAGGCCGGTGCGTGGGTCGATCGCCAGGCCCTCGGGGTTGCGGTGCCCATAGCTCCAGATGGAAGGGAGGGCGCCCGCCGTGCGGACGAAGGGATTGTCGGCGGGGATCGAGCCATCGAGATTGACGCGATGGATCTTGCCGAGTGGCGTGGCGAGGTTCTGTGCGTTCTTCATGTCGCCGCGCTCGCCGATCGAGAAAAACAGATGCCCCTTGCCGTCGAACAGGATGCGCGAGCCGTAGTGGGCCCCGCTTGGCGTGTAGACGGACCAGGGTGCGCGGAAAATCTCCTGCTGCGCGGTCCAGCGGTTGGCCGCGTCGATCTTGCCGCGCACGATCACCGTCATGGATGGCTTGCGCTTGATCTGGAAGCCGGGCGTGCCGGGCGCGGGCGGCGGCGGTTCGGGCAGGCTCGGGTCGCTGTCCGAATAAGCGAGGTAGATCCAGCCGTCGCGGGCGTAATTCGGCCCCACCGCGACATCGAGCAACCCGGCGTCCTGGCCCTGGTGGATCGCGGGCAGGCCGGTGATCCGCGGGGGGGGCTGCCGGCCGGACGGGTCGATCAGCCGGAGGTTGCCGGTGGGCGTGCGCTCGCTGACGAGCAGGCGGCCGTCGGGCAGGAAGGCGAGCCCGTAAGGCGTGTCGAGATGATCGACCAGCGTCTCGATCTGGAAGTCTTGCGTCTGGCTGTGGATGCGCTGGCCGTCGGGGTTGGGTGGCGGGCGGACCACTGCGGCGGAGGCGGGGGCGCCCGTGGTCGCGGTGGCGCCGCCGGCCAGTTCCGCCGAGCGGCTGTGGAGATAGGCGATGACCGCGCCGATCTGCGCGCTGTCCAGTGTTCCGCCGAAGGGCGGCATCTCGCTGTCCTTGACGCCCTTTTCGATCGCCTCGTGGATCTGGGGATCGGTCAGGCGCGTGAACAGGCGAGGATCGAACAGGCTCGGTCCGCGCCCGCCGGAGAGGTCGCTGCCGTGGCAGCCCGCGCAGGCGGCGGCGAAGATGGCGCTTCCCTCGCCCGGCGGCGCGGCATGGTCGGCGCCCGGAGCCTGCGTTGCGGTCATGGCAAACAGTGCAGCGCTTCCCGCCACGGCAAGGCTTGCCATTCTCTTGCGCATCGCCCTGTTCCCCTCCGCTCTTTGCCCCAAGCCGCCGCACGCTAGCATGGAGAGGCCCGCTCGGCATTACGACCAAGGTCGCATGGCCGCATAGCGCCGCCGGTGCCGCCGGATGCGTCGTCTCGCGTGGTGGGCAGACGAGCGAGGAACTTGAGCGCGTAGACCATGATGCGCTCGCGCACACGCGTCGTCGGGCCGGAAACGGTCGGCAGGCCGAGTGTGTCGAACTGGGCGATTGCCGTGTCATCGCCTTCGTCGGGATGCTGGGAGATCCAGTAGAGGATGCGAGGCAGATCCGCCCGTGCGATGTCGAGCCGCAGGCGGTCGAATACCAGCCAGGGCAGATGGCGCTCTAGCGGGTCGATTTGCAGCACATCGGGTACGGCGGCGATGGCAAGCAGATTTCGCGTGCGCTGGACCGGGTCCGGCACCTGCGCGGGCGGCCAGCCGGCGAGAGCGGTGCGGATCCGCGCGATCTGCTGCTCCACGGCGGGGTCGTCCAGCGTGCCGCGCTGTGCGATGGGGGAGACCAGTCCCTCGTCGTCTGGCAGACGCTCGAACGCGATCCGGCCGATATCCGCCGCAGTAACGGTTTGCCATGATTGCGGCTTGCCGACCGGAGGGGCCGGCGGGCTCTGGTCCGGCGGAGTTTCGCCCGCGCCATTGGCGGGCGCGGCGGGTGAGGTGTCCGGAGTCATCCCGACATGCGGTGCCGAGGAACCCCGCAGATAGGTGGCCGGTGGTGCGACGGGAGCGTTGTCGACGATGCCGTGGCCCCGGTCGGCGTTCATCCATGCGCCCATGCAGCCGATGGTGAGCCAGAGCGCCAACCCACCGGCCAGCAGGCGCCGATCGGCACGGCGTCGTCCGCTGTCCCAACGGAACAGGCTGGCGGCGATCAGAGCGGCCGAAAGCGTGAAAACGGCCAGCGCGAACAGATCGAACGCTGCCGTGCCGAGCCCGCCGCCCGTCGCTGCCGTCTGGATTGCCGCCACGGCGTAGCGGCCGGGGAAGAAGGCGGAGAGCGTCTGCACCCAGTCCGGCAGGCTCGAGAGGCGCACTGCAACGCCGCCGATCATCAGCATCGGCAGGAAGATGCACTGGCCGAGCGCCTGCACGGCCGGCACCGTGTTAGCGAGCATGCCGACGATCATGCCGAGGCCGATCAGCGCGCCGCTCACCATGGTGAAGGCGACGATCAGCCCGAGCGGATCGCGCGGCAGCGGCATCCCCAAGGCGACGATGGCGATGGAAAGCTGGATTGCGGCGGCCGAGAGCAGCAGCACCAGCCTGCTGAGGACGAGACCGGCGATGAAGGTGCCCGCGCCGGTCGGCGTCGCCCGGTAGCGGCGCCAGACACCGCGTTCCCGCTCGGCGACGATGGCGGTCGGCAGGCCGAAGCAGGCTCCGCCGAGTGCCGTGATGGTGAGCAACTCGCCGAGATGGCCGATGACGGGAGCCGGATCGTGCCGGTAGATGATGGCGAAGGCGGCGAGAAAGACGAGCGGAAAGAGGTAGCCGTAGATCATCGCCATGGCGTTGCGGAGATTGAGCCGTAGCGTAAGCGCGGCATAAGCGAGGACCGTGCTCATGCGAGCGGCCCCTTGCCGGTAAGCGAAAGGATGGTCTCCTCCAGCGAGACCCGGCCGAGATGGAGCGCGGTGAGCCGTGCCCCCTGATCGTCGATGGCGGCAATGATGGCCGCCATTGTCCGGTTGGGATCGGTCGTCCGGCAGCGGAAATCCGGTCCGCTGACGGTCAGGTCCGGCAAGGAAGGCAAAAGGAGCCCATCGAGCGGCCTGTCGGCGCGGCCTTCGATTAGCACTGAATCGCGCTCGCCGCCGATCAGGGCCACCGGCTCTCCCTCTGCAATCGCGATGCCCTTGTCGATCACGAGCAGCCGGTCGCACAGCCGCTCCGCCTCCGCCATATCATGGGTGGCGAGCAGGACAGCGCAGCCATCCGCCGCGAGTTGGCGAATGAGGTCGTGCAGGGCGCTGCGTGCGGCCGGGTCGAGGCCGGCGGTCGGCTCGTCGAGCAGGATCAGAGCCGGATCGTTGACGAAGGCGAGGGCGAGGGCAAGCCGCTGTTTCTGGCCACCGGAGAGCTGGCCATAGAGGCGCTCCGCCTGCTCGACAAGGCCGAACCGGCGGAGCAGCGCGTCCAGATCCGGCCGGACACGGTAAAGCCGGGCGAACAGAGCCAACGCCTCGCGGGGTCTGATCGCGTCCTGCAATGCCGTCGCCTGGAGGGCGAGACCGATGCGTCCGCGCCCCTGACGGTCAAGCGCTTCCTCGCAGAGGCGGATCGTGCCTCCGTCCGGCTGGACCAGCCCGGCAATGCTCTCGATCGTGCTGGTCTTGCCGGCGCCGTTGGGGCCGAGCAGCCCGACGATCTCCCCCGCATGGACCTGAAAGTTCAGGCCGGCGAGAGCATCCAGCATCCCGTAGCGCTTGCGCAGCCCGGCGACCTCCAGCACGGGGACGGGCGGGACGCGCGCCGGACCGCTCACGGTGTCTGCTCAAGCTCCTTGTCCGTCCACGGTGTCTGCCGATGGGCGTATGCGGCGCGCCATTCCTTGACCGATGCCGGCTGGACGGCCGCCGCCCGATTGTCCCAGTTTCCCCGGATATAGGTCATGATCGACGCCACCTCCTCATCCGACATGGCCGCCCCCGCCGGCGGCATCAGGCCGATTGCGCCTTCCTTGCCCGAGAGCAGGATGCGTGCAAGCACATCCGGCCGCCCGAGCACGAAATGCGATCCGTCGAGATTGGCCGCGATGGCCGAACCGCGCCCCTGCGCCTGATGACAGCCCGCGCAGATATTGGCGTAAATCTCCCGGCCAGCGTTGAACAGCCGCTGTTCTTCCGGCGTCCGTTCGGCCGTGGCGGCGACTGCGGGTTTGCCGGGCCAGTCGAGTTGCGCGAGCAGGGCCTTGGCGGCCGGCGCGGCATCAGCGGTGCCGGTGGAGAGCGCCATGAGCGCCTTGGGCTGCGCCTTGAGCGCGAGCAGCTTGGGAGCAGGCGCACCGGGGATCGGCGGCCCCATGCGGGGTGGGCCTTGCAGGCCGGTTTGCAGCCCGGTGAGCAAGGCGAGGCGCGTGGCGGGCGTGCGTGCCGGCGCGCTGGCCTCGGCAAGAACCGTCTCCACGGCCCCGGCATTGCGGCTGCGGCCGATGGCGCCGGCGAGCATCTGGACGGCATCGTCGGAGGCGCCGGTTTCGGCGAGGAGCCGTGCCAGCATCGCCGGTTCCAGATCGGTCAGCCCGCTGACGACGGCGTCCACCGTCACTGGATCGTCGCCGTGGCGCTGGAGGATCGCGAACAGCGGCGCGATGCGCTGATCGGCCGGCATCTCGCCCAGCGATGCCGCAGCCTGGCGGCGGACGGCGAGGCTGGGATCGTCCGCCAGCGCGACGATGGCGGCAATGGCCGCCTTGTCGCCGCCCCGCAGAGGCGCTTCGCTGAGGCGCACCGCCGTTGCGCGCACTGCCGGGTCGGCGTCCCGCAGCGCCTTGTCGACGAGCCCGGCGTCCGTCGCGCCCAGGCCGTCGATGGTCCACAGCGCATGGAGGCGCGTGCGCGGTTCCTTCGCCGAACGCGCCAGCTTGGCCAGCGCGGGCACGACCGAGCGGTCGCCGCGCTGGACGAGCAACTGCTGCGCCGTGTCGCGCCACCAGCCGTTGGGATGGGAGAGATAGCGCACCAGATCCGCCGCTTTCTGCGTGCTCATATGCGGCTTTTCGTCGACGGGTATCCCGTCACGCACGACCCGGTAGATGCGGCCGTAGTGGATCTGCTCCCACAGGCCGCGCTCCAAAATGTAATTGCGCAGATAATCGGTTTGCAGCGGGCCATCCTGCGAGACGCCGCGATACATGTCGACGATGTAGAAGGTGCCGTCCCAGCCCGGCGTCAGCGAGATCGGCCGGAAGCGCTCGTCCGTGGAGGCGAGGAATTCGCCGCGCGGGTAAAAATCGGTTGCGGAGAGCGTGCCCGCCGCATCCGCCTTGAGCGAGAGCAGATGGACGATGTTGGTTGGCCCGTCGACCACGAACGGATGGCCTTGCAGCTCCCTGGGCAGGCTGGTGCCGCGATAGATCATCGGCGAGGAGACGCCGCCATAATAAAGCGAGGATCCGTCCTCGCGATAGCCTTCCTTGCGGTAGCCCCGGTTCACGCCGAAGGTCGGCCGCGCCGGCCAGATGTGTGAGAGCTTGGGGTCGGCCAGCACTTCATAAAGGCCGCGCGTGCGGATGAGATTGGGATTGCGGGCGTAATAATCGGGCTTGAGGTAATCGACGAACAGCGGATCGGTGTTGAACACGCGATAGACCAGCCCGTTGTCGTCCTGCGTGACGCCCCACTGACCCCGGTTGAGGCTGGGCAGGATGGTCGCCTTGCCGCCCTTGAGGCTCAGGTTCCAGTCGTTCTGGGCGATGACGATGCTGTTGTCCATCGACCAGTAGAGGCCGTTCGCGCCATGCTCGACTACGCCCTGCGTCGCGAATTTGTCGGAAAGCAGTTCCTTGGTATCGGCCTTGAGGTCGCCGTTCGTGTCGCAGGCTTTCCACAGGTGCGGCGGCTCGCCCACCAGCGCGCAGTTGCCGGCCAGCACCTTGAACGCGCGGGGCATGACCAGTCCGTCCATGAACACCGTGCGCTTGTCGTAGACGCCGTCGCTATCGGTATCCTCCAGAACGGCCAGCTCGTTGATCGGCTCGAAGCTGTTGTCCATCTGGCGATTGATCGCGAAGCCGTGCAGCTCCAGCACCCACAGGCGCCCGTCCGCGTCGAATTCGCTCAGGATCGGGTCGCGCACCAGCGGTTCTGAGGCGACCAGTTCCAGCCGGTAGCCGGGCGGCATGGTGAAGGTCTTGAGCGCGTCCTTCGGCGTCAGCGCCGGCTGGGCCTGCGGCACGGCGGTGTCGACCGGCGCCGGCCAGGGCCGGTCGGGGATGCTCGACAAAGGTCGGGGTGGTGAAACCTGGCTCCAGACGAGATAGGGTAAGCCACAAGCAAGCAGGCCAAGGCCGAGCCAGGCACCGATACGCATCCTCTCACGCTCCCTGTGACGTTTGAAATTGCATACTGTCTACAATTTGGCGAGTAAAGGGAGCGCTGAAAATAGAGTCGAAGGGGGGCAGAGTTTTGAAGGAACAAGGCGGGTCATTCCCCCGCGACCGGGTGATGCGTTGGCTTGTGCTGCTGGCTCTTGCGCTCGCTTTCGTCCTTATCCCTTTCCTGTTGCTGGAAGATCGCATCGCTGCTGCTCTGGCCGGAGCGCTTGCGGCCGCGCGCGGTCATGCCCTGCTTGTCGGGGCCGTGATCGCCCTCAGTCTCGTCGGCGATATCCTGCTGCCCGTGCCGTCGAGCATAGTCAGCAGTTTTGCCGGTGCGGCGCTCGGCTTCTGGGGCGGCGCTCTCGCCATCTGGCTGGGCATGAGCGGTGGCTGCCTGCTGGGCTATGCGTTCGGCCGGGGCGCCGGCCATCGTGCGATGCGCGGCATCGTCGGCGAGACGGAGGTTGCGCGGGCCCGCGCCGCGCTGGCGAGTGGGGGCGGCCTCGCCCTCGTGGCGACGCGCGCGGTGCCGGTCCTTGCCGAGACCCTAGTTCTGGGTGCGGGGGCGGCCCGGATGCCGCTTGCCCCGTTCCTGCTCCTCACCGGAGGGGCCAATCTTGCCGTTGCCGTCGCTTATTCGGCGATCGGCGCCCTCGCTCTATCAGAGGGCTCGTTCCTTCTGCTCTTCGGCGGTCTCGCCGCCGTGCCGGCCCTCGGCTGGCTTCTCTGGCTCAAGCTCAGGACATGATGGATCGCACAGTTCTGTTCGTGGCTGCCGCTGCGGCGACAGCATCTCCTCTGCATGCGCAGGCCACGCGCGGCGCGAGCGATATTGTCGTCACGGCCACGCGGGCGCCCGTACCGCTGGAGCGGCAGCCTTATTCGGTGACTGTCCTCGGGGCGGACGCGCTGGCCGCCAGCGAGAGCATCGCCGATGCGCTGGCGCGCCTGCCGGAGGTGTATGTGCAGATGTCCGGCGGACGGACCGGCTTCGCCTCGCTTTTTCTGCGGGGCGCCGACCCGAATTTCACGACGGTGATGCTGGAAGGCGTCCCCCTCGACAGCCCGACCAACAGCCGGGGTGGGGCGGTCAATCTGGCGGCCGTCCCATCGGCGGCGATTGCGCGGGTCGAGATGGTTTCGGGCCCCGCGTCCACCCTCTACGGATCCGGCCCTCTGGCCGGTGCGGTCAATCTGCTGCTCGCGCCGCCGGCCGCACACCATCGCTTCAGCGCCAGCGGATCGCTGGGCAGCGAGGGCGACTATAGTGCGGCCGGACAGTGGCAGGGGCCGGTAGCGGCAGGCTTCGGCGGATCGCTGACGGGCGTGATCGACGACGCCGGCACCGCGCTGCCGCAATCGCGTTTCCGCTCGCGTTCCGTCGATTTGCGTCTTGCGCGGCTGGACGGTGCGCGCGGGAGTCTGCTGGTCCACTTCGCCCATACGCGCTCGGCCGGCTTCCCCGACAGCAGCGGCGGCTATGACCATGCCGTGATCCGCTCCGTCGAGCGGCGCAAGGCGGATGAAATCATCCTTGCCGCCGACCAGACGCTCCTGCGCGCCGGGCCCGCTACGCTGTCTCTTGCCGCTTCATGGTCGTCGCGGGATGATCGGGTTGCCTCGCCGGGGGTTGCGCCCTCTGCCGAAACCCCCACGGGTGTGCCCGGCGGTCTCGACGATATCCGCTACCGGCGCGGGATCATCCGGCCGGATGTGAGTGTCGACCTTGGCGCCTGGCGCGCGACGGCAGGCGTGCAAGGGCAATGGGAGACGGCGCGGAGCGAGGGCTATCTGGATTTCGGCTTTCACGCACCGACGAGCTATCGGCAGACGCGCGCGACCTACTCCGGCTTTGCGGAGTTGAACGGAACCCTCGGACCGCTGGAAGCCAATGGCGGCGTGCGGATCGACGATGTCGAAGGGATCGGTGCGCGCTGGAGCGGCCGGGCGGGCTTGCGCTATGCTGTTGGCGGCCTTGTATCCGTGCGCGCGGTCGCGGGTACGGCCTTCAAGGCGCCGAGTTTCTATGCGCTTGGCAATCCCTTCGTCGGCAATCCGGCCCTGCGACCGGAGCGGGCAACGGCGATGGAACTGGGGCTGGATTGGCGCCCGAGCGAGGCCGACCATGTCTCGGTAGCCGTTTTCCGCACGCGCTACAGGGACCTGATCGACTTCGTGCCGGCGCACCCGCCGCGTCTGGAAAACCGGGCGCGCGTGACGTCGCGGGGCGTATCGGCGCAGCTATCGCATCGGTTGGGAGAGGCGCTCAAAGGCAGCTTCACGGTCCAATATGTGGAGACGCAGGACGCGGCGACGGGGATTCAGTTGCTGAACCGCCCGCGTTGGCGCGCCGGGGCCGACCTCGAATGGGCGCCGGTCAAGACGCTGACGATGCGGGCGCATTATGATTATACGGACGAGCGGGACGATTATGCCGTGCCCACCGGCGTGCAGGTGCTGGGCAGGACGCATCGGCTCTCGACTTCCGTCGCGTGGACCGTTGCCCGCCATACCCGCTTGCGGCTCGAAGGGGAGAATCTGCTCCAGGACCGCGGCCAGGACGCGATCGGCTTTCCTGCTCTGCCGCGCCGGGTCCGGCTTACCTTGACCCACAGCATCGAGTGAGCGGGGCCGCGTCGCCGATGATGGAGGGCGGGGCATGACGGATCGCAGGGGAGGTTGGGTTCGGCTGGTGAATTTGCCTCTCCCGGCACCCTTTGTGTTCCAATCCGGCCACGGGCGGCGAATGTCTTTGGTTGCGCCGGGCAAGGGAGGTAGCCCGTGCTGCCGCATGAACTCGAATGGGCGGCCATGAGAAACGGGCGCGCGCCTGCCGGCTGATCGGTGCAGGCATCCGGGAGACGGGAGCGCCGGGAGAGGGTGGATGAGCGCAGGGGATCGTTTTTCGGCAACGCGGCGGCAATGGTTGGCGAGCGCCACCGCGCTGCTCGTCGCGGCGCCGGCCTGGACGAGCGCCTTCGGGAAGGCGCGGCCCGATGCGCGCATGCTCACGGCGCGACTGGCGGACATCAGGGGCGTGCGCGAGATCAAGCGCTTGCAGCATATGTGGGGGCATCTTGCCGATGCCGGGCAGTGGCGCGCGATGGCGGCGCTGTTTACGCCGGATGGCGAATGGACGGATGGCGCGCGGCGGGTCTCCGGACGTCAGGTGATCGAAGCCTTCCTTCAACGGGATATGGGCGGTGGCCGGGCGGAGATGGCGCCCGACCGGCTCAACTTGCGCCTGTTCCTCAGCCCGGTCATCACGCTGGCGGCGGACGGGCGCAGTGGCCGGGGGCGCTGGCACGAGGTGGCACTGACCGGCGAGGCCGGCCGCCGCGCTGACTGGGGCGGCGGCATCCATGTCGTGGACTATGCGCTGACCGGCGAGGGCTGGCGGATCGCGCGGATGCACTATCACCCGCAATTCGCCGGACCCTACAAGGACGGCTGGCGCACCGTGGCGGAGACGATGCCGCTGGTGCCGTTCCACTACACGCCCGATCAGGCGGGCGCGCCCGTGCCGCTGACCCGCACCGCCGCAGCGCCCATGGCCGCTCCCGAACTGCTGGCGCAAGCCGACCAGCTCCTCGCCGCGAGTGGCGCGCAGAACCTCCAGGCGGCCTTCGGTTTCTATCTCGACCGCAAGCTCTATGACGACATTGTCGACCTGTTTGCCGACGATGCGGTGGTGGAGATTGCCGGCGCCGGCCGCTTCACGGGCAAGGCGGGCGTCCGCCGGATGCTCGCCCGCTTTGGCGCGGCGGGGCTGGCGCAGGGCGATCTTAACGACCGTCCGCAGCTCATGCCGGTGGTAACGGTCGACGCCGGCGGGCGGCAGGCGAGCGTACGTAGCTATGAGCTGGGCATGACCGGCCGCCATCAGGGCGAGAGCTTCTGGTCGGCCGCGATCAACCAGTTCACCATGGTGCAGGGCGCGGACGGCATCTGGCGCATCGCCCGGCTGGGCCGCTGGCCGCGCATGCGCGCCGCTTACGAGATGGGCTGGGCCGAGCCGCTGCCGGCGCCCTTGCCGGTAAGCGAGGGCGGGGCGCCTGATGCCGCCTCATCGCTGCCCTCCGCCGCTTATCCGCAGGCCGCACCGCCAGCGCCGGATTTCGCGCCGTCACTGGCGCCCCGCCCGACGTTCGCCGGTACGGGCGACGCGGCGACGAAGCTCGCCCGCGCGCTGGCCTATGACGGGGCCGAGAATGTCTGCTGCGCCTATGGCTATTATATCGACGAGTTCCTGTGGGACGAGACGGCCGATCTGTTCTCGGCCGATGGCTGGAAGGAGCTGAGCTATATCGGCACCTTCATCGGGCGGGAGCGCGTGCGCCAATCCATGGTCAACCGCTATGGGCGGGGTGGGCGCACATCGGCCTCCATGCAGTTCCACCAGAAGACCCAGCCATATGTGACCGTCTCCGAGGATGGCCAGCGCGCCAATATTCGCCTGCGGCTGATGCAGTTCGGCAGCGCGCCCACGGCGCCCGGCGCGTGGATCTCCGGCATCTACGAGGATCAGGCGATCATCGAAAAGGAGCTGTGGAAGATCCAGGGCATGGATCTCGATTACGTCTGGCTCGCCGGCTACAAGACTGGCTGGAGCGGCATCGTGGCCGGAGCGAACCGTGTCTATGCGCCGACGCCGGAGGCCATTGCCAAATATCCGCCCGATGCGCCGCTGCGCGGTGCTGTCTATGCGCCCTTTCCGGAGGTGGCGCCGATGGGCTTCCACTTCGTCAACCCGGTGAGCGGACGCCGGCCCGAGATCTTCCTGCCGTGGTCGGACGGCCGCCGGACGCCCGCGAACGACCGGCCGGGCGGGTGAAGCGGGGCTGATCCGGAGGGCTCAGCCGGGTGCCTTGGCGGAGGGCCGAATTATGCATGACGTGTCGCCCTTGTAGATAAGTTTCTTCCGGGGCGGCCTGCCAAACGCACATGCGAGGGCCAAGGCATTCGGGGTGCCTCGCTCCGAAACGATAGCCAGGGTCGCCCGCAAAGGAGAGGAGCCATGAGCGCTTTCGGCCGCGTGGCCGGGGTGTCGCGTGCCGCCGCGACGCCGCGTGTAGCCGCTTGTCCACATTTTCCGGCGCCGGCCGCCGGGTTCGCACCGTTCGCATACAGGGTCGCCGCCGCCACGAGCCGCGCGGCGAGGATGTCCTACGCCGCAGCCGCTTGAGGCCAGCGGCGGACGTGGTCCAGGAAAAGGGGAGTAGACATGCATAAAGGGACAATATGGGCCTCGGCGTCGTCCGTGGTCTTGCTGGCCGTCGCCGCGCAGGCGCAGGCCCAGGCGCCGGCCAACACGACAGCGCGGGCAGCCGATCAGCGTAACGAGGGGATTGCCGACATCATCGTCACCGCCACGCGGCAGGCGACCAATTTGCAGGATACACCGATCGCGATCACGGCGGTGACGTCCGACGCGCTTCAGGAACGGGGCATCACCAATATCGGTGACCTGACCTCGACCGTGCCCAATTCGCAGTTCCGCCGCGTGCAGGGTGCGTTCGGCCCCGGCGTCTCCGCCTTCATCCGCGGCATCGGCTCGGGCGACACCAGCCTTGCCGGCCAGCCGCCGGTCGCCTTCTATATCGACGACGTCTATTATCCGATCCTGCTCGGCGCCAATTTCGACCTGCTCGATGTCGACCATATCGAGGTGCTGCGCGGGCCGCAGGGCACATTGTTCGGCCGCAACTCGCTGGCCGGCGCGATCAACGTCGTCGCCCGCCAGCCCAATCCGAACGAGGCGTCGGCCTATGTCGAGGCGACGGTCGGCTCCTACAAGCGCACCGATCTGCGCGCCGGCTTCAACCTGCCGATCAGCGACAATGCGGCGCTGCTCGTCTCCGGCATCTCCAAGAAGCGGGAGGGCTATCAGAAGCTGCTCGACTTCACTTGCGAGATGAACCGGCGCGGCACGCCCGAGCTGGCGGGGACCTTCCCGCTCACCAGCCCGCTCCAGAACTCGACCCGGCTCGACCAGGTGGATGACTGCACCATCGGCCATTATGGCGGCGAGGACGTGCGCGCCCTGCGCGGCAGCCTGATGTGGCAGCCCACCGATGCGGTGAAGCTGACCGTCACCGGCGATTATCTGCGCGACCTGTCCGAAAATCCGGCGGACTCGGTCGTCGACGTCGATCCCGGCCGCGCCAACAACAATATGAAAACACAGGCCGCCTATTTCGGTCTCATCATCGACAAGCGCTTCATGACCGGCGATCCCTATTCGACCTATGTGACCTATACCGACCGGATCGCGGCCGGCACGGTCATCCCCGGCAATACTTATTATGCGCCGGACCCGAATGGAGACGGCACCACCGGCTTCGTCAACGAGCGGGGGCAATATACGCGTGGCGGCTACACGATCCCCAACCACAACAACCTCAAGAACTGGGGCGTGGCCGGCAAGCTGAACTGGGACCTTGGCAGCGATATCGACCTGACCGCCGTGCTGGCCTATCGAGATCTGGACGAGACCCACACCTTCGATACGGACGGCATGCCGCTCGTCGTCGAGCACGTCATCAACCATCTCGCCCAGAAATATACCCATGCCGAGCTGCGGCTCTCCGGCAAATCCGACTTCATCGACTGGGTGGTCGGCGGCTTCTATTTCGACGCCAATGGCGATCAGCATGCCTCGCTCATCCAGGCAAGCTCGGGCCTCCAGCGGCAGTTGCACACCACCTATGAACCGACCAGCAAGGCGGTGTTCGCCAATGCCACGCTCCGGCCGTTCGGCGAGAAGCTCGGCGTGATGCTCGGGCTGCGTTATGCGGACGACAAGATGGTCGTGAATTTCTCGAACATCTCGGATGTGAGCTTCCGCACTTCCGCTTCCGACATCATCTTCAAGGTGGTGCCCTCCAGCAAGAAGGTGAGCTGGAAGGCGGGGCTCAACTATCAACCGATCGACGATGTGCTGCTCTATGCTTCGGCGGCGACCGGCTATTCGCTGCCGGGCTATAATACGCGCCCGCTCCAGTTCACGCAGGTCGAGCAGAGCGACGCGAACGAGGACATCGCCTATGAGCTGGGCGCCAAGCTCGATCTGTTCGACCGGCTGCTCCGGCTGAACGTCGCGGCCTTCTATACCGACTTCAAGAACCGGCCGACCACCATCGGCGGCGCCGAAGCGCTGCTGGATGACAAGGGTGTGCCGCAGGCCGGCAACCAGCAGCTCATCCCGCTGCCCGGCGGCCCGGCCGGATCGACGCAGTGCAGCACGCAGACCCTGCCGGACAATAGCGGCATCGTCTGCCTGGGTCGCAGCTATTTCCGCAATCAGCCGGCCACGATCCGGGGTTTCGAGGCGGAATATACCATCAACCCGGCGGACGGGCTGACGATCAACGGCTCGGTCGGCTGGTCCAAGTTCATGTCGCCGGACATCAAGGCGCGCACGGTCAACCGCCGCCAGAGCAACCCGTTCTGGACCGCCAGTGCCGGCATCCAGTATCGCATCCCCGCCGATATGCTGGGCGGCACGATCACGCCCCGGCTCGACTGGACCTACGAGAGCAGCCAGGTGGTCAGCGGCACCTCGACCAAATACAACCATCTGATGCCCGGCAAATCACTGTTCAACGGGCGCATCACCTACGATAATCTCGACCATGATTTCACGGTCGCGCTGGGCGTGGTGAACCTGTTCAACAAGTTCTACTACCGCAACGTGTTCGATTATCAGGGCCTCGGCTATCCGCAGACAGACGCCCAGCCGGCGCCGCCGCGCGAATGGTATCTGACGCTTACCAAGCGTTTCTGACCGGGCGCGCGGGGCTCGCCCCGCTGTCCGCTCCACCGGTCCCCTTGTGCTGCCGGCCTCCGGGCCGGCGGTTTTTTGGAGCGGATCAGTTGCTGGCGCTGCGGCGGTAGCCGCGCGGCGTCACGCCGAAATGCTCGCGGAAGGCGCGGGTGAAATGCGCCGAGCTGTTGAAGCCCCAGCCGAAGGCGATCTCGGTCAGCGTGTGGCCGTGCCAGCTCGGGTTGCGGATCTGCCGCGCGCATTCTTCCAGACGGCGGCGCATGATGTAGGCCGAGAGCTTCTCGCCCGAGCGGGAGAAGACGGTGCGCAGGTAGCGCGGCGACATGCGCAAACCGCGCGCGACCTGTGCGGGCGAAAGCTCCGGATCGCGTAGATTCTCCTCGATATAGCGGATGATGTCCGCCTGCCGTCCGCGCACGATGGCCGAGATGCTCGGCTCCGCCTCGAAGCCGATGGCATAGGTCATCGACAGCATTTCGAGTAGATGGCGCGCAAAGCGGGCGTCGTAAGTCGAAGAGAAGCCGCCTTCGAGTTGCGCGTCGAGCTTCTCGACCATCGCCGACATTGCACCCGTCAGGCCGACATCGCTGCGCAGACGGCGGCCGCAATATTGCTCCGGCGCCGGCAGATGCTCGCGCATCGTCTGCGCGTCCACCCGCAGCATGATGACGGTGGAGGCGTCGTCGATCGTGAAGCGGTGCGGCACGGCGCTGTCGCACAGCACGAAATCGCCCGCCTCCAGATGCGCCTCGTGGCCCCAATGGTTGAGCACGCTGCTGCCGCGTACCTGGAGCAGATAGGAATAGAGGCGTGGCGTGCCTGCGCGGATGTGGCGCGGCGTGCGCTCGATGTTGGAGCGGTTGGTGCTCATGCGGACGAACTGGACAGGCCCCAGCCGCCCCATGCCGAGCCGGGCGGCGAAGGCATGGCGGTCGGCCGGCGTGAAGTCGACATGGTTGAGCTGGCGGGAGTAAATATGGTTCCAGTCGGTTGCGCGCGTCGCGACCGGCAACAGGTCACTGCTGAACGACTCCATTATGCCTCTCCTTGCGTGCGGTCCTGCTCGGCCGTGCCCGCATGGCGCAGGATTGTTCCCGGCCGTTTTGCCGTTTGCAAGCCTTTCTCCAGACTTTGAGAGCAATTGGATTTTCCAGAGCGGCACAGATTCTTTCGATCGCCTGGGTGGCCGCCACTCCCGACAGGACGGAATGGGCAGTCATTTTTTACCGGAGGGGCAGGCCGGCCGCTTTCGTTTGACCCCCTCCGCGCAACGCTTCTAGGCCGGGTTGGCAGCGCTGCGGGACGGTCCGCGCGCGTCTGCCGCAAACGGAGGGGAGAGGGATGACGATCGGGCGCGAACAAGGTCCCGCAACCGGCTTCAATCTGACGCGCAGGAGTGCCGTGGGCGGTGGAACGGCGCTGGGGCTGCTGCTGCCAGCGATGGCGCGCGGGCAGACCATCCGCAGCTATGCGGCGCCCCGGCGGCTCGGCAATGTCGATCATCTGGTGGTTTATCGCCGCGAAAATGAGATGGTCGGCTGGCCGCACGTCATGGGCTATTGGGACATGGGCGATGGCGAACTGCTCCAGCAGGTCACGGCCATCACGACGCGTTACGGCAACGCGGACGATATCAGCCACGACAATCTCGGCCGTGAGGGTTTGGGCAGCAAATCGGTGGCCTTGCGCTCGAAGGACTATGGCCGCACCTGGCAGGCGCCGGTGTTCAACATGATGGCCAATGCGGACAAGAGTCAGGCCAAGGTCAAGACGATGGGCGACCTTCAGCCGATCGACTTCCTCGACAGGAATATCCTCATCGCCAATTCCGGGACCGCCTTCGGCATGCCGACCGGCCGGACCAACGTGCGCGTCTCGAAGGACCGCGGCCGCACATGGGGGCCGCCCGTTCCGGTGCCGCTCGACGGACTGAACTCGCTCTCCGGCATGAACTCGGTGCTGATCCGCCCGGACGGCACGGCGCTGATCTGGCTGATGGAGGTCGACAAGGAAGGCTGGAACCGCCACCCCTGCGTCTATGCGCTGCCGCCGCGCGGCACCGATTTCCACTTCCTCACCTTCATCACCAAAAAGGCCGATCCGTGGGGCAATGCGGATGGCGACTATACCAGCACCTTCCGCTTCGGCGGCCACCGCTGGTTCTATCCGCGCGGCTACATGCTGCCGAGCGGCCGCATGCTCTGCGTGCTGCGCTCGCAGCGCGATCCGCGCGGGGTGATGTGGACGGAGATCTACGCCAGCGACGATGGCGGGCGGACATGGGAATTCCTCTCGCGTGTCAACGATTTCGGCTCGCCCGGCAGTCTTGTGCGGCTGCCCGATGGACGGCTGGTCATGGTCTACGGCTATCGCCTGATGCCCGCCGGTATCCGCGCCACGGTGAGCGAGGACGAGGGCAAGACGTGGGGCCCCGAACTAATCGTGCGTGATGACGGCGGAAGCTGGGATCTCGGCTATCCCAATGCCTGGGTGACGGACGACGGCAAGGTCGGCGTGATCTATTATTTCAACAGCAAGGACGACAAGGTCCAGGTCAACGGCGGCGTACGGCATATCTGCCGGAGCATTTTTTCCGTCGATTGAGCGTAATGGCGAGACGTGTCCGGGGTCAGTCGGCACGAGGCCGTTTGTGGCACCGAGCGGAACAAGGAGAGGGCGGTTATGAGTGAGAACTCCATCGAGGCAGTGCCGGCAAGCGGCTGGCGTGCGGATCGGCGGTCCGTCCTTCTCGCCGGTTCGATCCTGCTCGCCTTCCCCGCCGCAGCGCGTGCGCCGGCGAGCGTGACCGAGGCGGATGTGACCATCCAGACGCCGGACGGCTCGGCCGACGCGGTGCTGTTCACGCCGGCCGGTAAGGGGGCGTGGCCGGCGGTTATCCTGTGGCACGATCTGGCGGGCCTGCGCCCTGTCTATCGCGCCATGGGCCGCACGCTGGCGGCGCTGGGCTATGTCGTGCTGGTGCCCAATGCCTTCTATCGTAGCGCTAGGGCCAGCGGCGAGGAGCTGGACATGCGCGATGCGGAGGTGCGCAAGCGGCAGATGGACTATCGCGCGGCGGCAACCGACGACGGCATCGCGCGCGATGCGGTGGCCTATATGGCCTATCTCGATGGTCTCAAGCAGACCGCGAAACGGCGCAAGGCCGGCACGCTCGGCTATGATGTCGGCGCGTCCTACGCCTTCCGCACCGCCGCCGCGCTGCCGGACCGGATCGCCTCCGTGGGGTGCATCCATGGGCTGGGTGTGGCGACCGCGCGGCCCAACAGCCCGCATCTGCTGGTGCCAAAGACCCATGCGGCCTATTTCGTCGCACAGGCCAAGGATGACGACGCCCGCGAGCCGGAGGACAAGGACGACCTGCGCAAGGTCATCGCCGAGGGGAAGCTCAAGGGCACGGTGGAGGTCTACCCAGCCAATCACGGCTTCGCGGTGCCGGGCAACGCCAATTATGATGCGGCGGCGGCGGACAAGGCGTGGGCGGCCGTGCTCGCGCTGTTCAAATCTACGCTCAAATGAGGGAGCGGCAGCCCATCAGCGGCTGACCGCATCCCAATGGGTCGGGGTGCCGCTCGGCGCGCTGAAGCCCATCGCTTCGATCTCGTGGACCTTGCCGTCCGCGCCGATCTTCCAGATGTGCGCCGCAACATTGTCCCACGGGGCATAGCCGAGTCGCTCCCTGGTCCAGAGCGACTTGGACCCGTCCATGCTCGTGACCTCGTAGGGCGCGAAGTCCATCGGGTGGCGCAGGACGGAAAAGCCCATCGCCAGCCCGGTCTGCGGATCGGCGGCGAACACCTGCCGGTCGTCGACTGTGGTGATGTAGGTCATCACACCACTGGAGAGCTGGCCCGCGCAGTCGCGGGCGATGGGCGAGATGCCCTGGCTGGCGGGGCCGACTCCCGCGCCTTCGCCGGCTGTCACCATGCCGTTTTCCTGCCGCTGGCAATCGGTGGCGAATGGCATTTTGGTGCCGTCATTATCGTCCAGCGCGTCGTAATAGCTGCCGCCGATGCGGATCAGCTCCGCATGGTCGAGGCGCTTGTCGGCGGCGACGTCTGCCAGCAGGCCCGCGCGGGGCGTTTTCAGCCGGTCGAGCACGGTGTCGCGCACGTCCGTCACGCGGTGTTCGACCTCGGCAATCCGGTCGCCATCCAGCTTGAGGCGCAGCGCGACCAGCACCGGCTTGCCCTGCCGCTCCATCATACCGATCCAGCCGGCGCTGTGGTTGACCGGATCGGGCACATGGATCGAGAAGGCGGTCGGCCCGCCAGTGATGCTCTGCCACAGGCCCTCGCCGACCGGCATGCGCCGGGCATTCTCGACGAAACGCACATCGCCGGCGAGCGGTGCCGCGGCGGGATCATGGCTGGTCACGGCGGCGAGATAGCGGTCCGTCACGGCGATGGTGCAGGCGCGGTCGCAGGGCGCCTGTGCGGCGGCTGCCCCGGCGCACAGGCTCGTAGCGAGAAAGGCGGCACTCCAGCGCGTCCGGCTGCTCGCCCTCATGGCGCCTTGACCTCCACGCCGTCGATCGCCGGTCCGGTCGGTGGCATTTGATAGCCGTTGCTGATGAGCCGGTTTTCGGGGCGCAACTCGCACGGCACGCAGTCGGGCCAGTAAAGTCCCGGCTGACGACCGCTGACCGGATTGCGGTAATGGAACCACATCGGCAGGATATCCGGCCAGTTGATGGTCTTGCCCGTCCCTCCGGCGAAACCTTCCTCGCGCTTGCCCAAATCCGTCAGCAGCAGGTCTGGCGGATAGCGCTGAAGCAGCGGACTGGCGCGCATGCCGCCGCCCGGCGGCGGAGGCTTGGCGGCCGACCAGCCGCCCTGCCAGTTCGGCATCATCATATAGGGTTCGTCGATCGTCACCGTCCACAGCCGCCAGATGCCATCCTCCAGCACGACCTGATCGTTGGGATACATGCCGGTCTGGATGGTCCCGACGCGATTGGGTCCGCTGGCGGGATCATATTTGCCGGTGTTGGGGTGGAACAGCCGTGTGCGCAGCAGGGTCGAGCGCCCGTCATGCGAGACGTGGATGACCGGCTGGATACGCCAGTGGATAGCGAGGCGCTGCCGCATCACGGTCGATGGATCGGGCGTCTTGCCATACATGGCGGTCGCCGCCCCGGCGATGCGCTCCCGGCCGAAATAATAGCCGGCGAAGGGTGATTGCTTGTTCCCTTTGACCGCGAAGATGCCCGACATGCCCGGCCATTGGAAATCGTCCAGATAATGGCCGTAGGCGGAGGAGACGTTCTCCGTCCCGTCAAAAGCGAGCGAGCGCAGGTAACGGCGGCGCAGATCGGGAATGGAAGCGGCACTGGAAAGCAGCCGGGCTTTGACCGATCCGGTCAGTGGTTTGGCCGACACGATGGCGAGCTTGCCGGTGGCGACGGGTTTGCCGGTCGCCGGATTGGGACCGAGCAGAGCCGGCATGCGTGGGTTGGCCGCGCCCAGCATGCCGCCATTGCCCCAGCCGGTCTTGTAGTCCGCCTTCATCACCGGCGTGATCCGCATTTCGCGGATCTTCCACAGCCCGCCCTGCTTGATGAAGCGGTTGCGGAATACATTGACCTCCCAATGGGCGGCCTCCTTGTCGGCCTCGCCGATCATGCCGATCTCGGTGCCGCGCGCATAGGCTTCCTGCCCGCCGGGCGAGACCTTCACGATGGTATCGAACAGCGGATGATCGTTGAGCACGCCGTGGGAGAGGCCGGCCGGTCCCATCAGTTCCATCGCCTGCCGCACGCCGGCCTTGCCCTTGTAGAGCTTGCCGCCGAACTCGATGACGCTGTCCTCGGTGAAGAGGTCGACCACGTCGTCCCACATGCGCAGGTCGACATAATAGCCGTAGATGTTCTGGAGGTTGCGAACGTCGTCCTCGTCGTTCAGCGCGGCGACGCGCTGAGCAAGCGTCTGGAGCGTCGCGCCGCTGGCGGGGGCGGCTCCTTGCGCGGGCGGGATGGGGATGCCGGTCTCGTCGATCGTGAAATGATAGGGCACGATCGGCAGGTCCTTCTGGCCGACATTGCTGACCCCGTCCGCATAGCTACCCTCATATTGCGGATGATAATGCAACGTGGCGATCTTCCAGCGGCCGTCCTCGCGAACATAGTCGTTCTCGTAAAGGCCGCCCTCGATCCAGGCCCGGCCCTTGCCGTCTCCCCGGTAGGCCATGCCGCGCCAGCGTGCCTTGGCGGTGTTGCCGTCGACAGAGAGGTTGATCAGCGGGTCGTCGATCATCTCGGTGTTGAGCGCCCCCGCCACCGTGCCGGCCGGAGCCCCGTGCTGTGCCAGCCAGCGGGCGATGGCGGCCTTGCCCTCGATCGTCTCGTCACCCCAGACGAGCTTGCCGTTGGCCGCGAACAGATCCGCCATGCCGGTCCACAGGCCGAACTGGGCATAGTGGGTGTAGCTGCGCTGCACGTTCTTGACCGTCCGCAGCGATTCCAGCCGTCCTATGTCGCGCGCGAGATTGTCGACGGAGTCTGCCGGGTCGGCCGGTGCCTGTGCCCAGGCGACGGTCCCCATGACCAGAGACAGAGCCGCACATGCAGCCACGGTTTTCCCGTTCATTGCCATCCTCTCCGATTGCTCCCGGCCGATAGTGTCGGACAACCGTCCGCGCGAATGCAAGGCCGGATCGCCCCATGTGCAGTCCGGTCAAAAGCTTGTGCCCCTTCGGTGCGTTGCGAAGCGGGCGGATTGCCAAAGCGAACAGACAACAGCGCCGTTGCGATCAAGTCGTGGCCGGCCCGCCTTGCTAGACATCGGGTTCCAATCGAGGACCGGCCAGAACCGGCAGAGCGGACGGAATTGGGGATTTCAACAACTTAGGTGAGGATTACATGCTGCGACGTCGAACTTTTCTGGGTTCCGCCTTGGGCGCGGCCGCCCTCTCCACAGTGCCCAGAGCCGCCTTTGGCCACGTCATCACGCCATCGTTCAAGCTCTACGATACGCATGCGCATTTCTACACGAACGATGTCGACAGCTATCCGTTCAAGGCGACGCGCTCGCGCTACGGCCCGGAGATCATGGTCGCCAAGGCGATGCGCTTTCCGCAGACCCCCAAGGAGGTGTTCGCCTTCTGGGACGAGTGCGGCATCGCCAAGGGCTGCGGCGTGCAATATAACAGCACCTACCAGACCGATAACCGCTATCTGCTCGATATCAGCCGGGCGCACCCGGACCGCATTGTCCCCATCGTGATCCTCGATCCGGTCGGAGCCGAGACGCCGGCGGCGCTCGCCAAGATGGCGACGGAGAACAAGATCGCCGGCGTCCGCTTCACCGGCACGCCGGACAAGCAGGGCACCTATGATTTCCTGAGCGATGCCGCGCGGGGCGCGTGGGATGCCTGCAACCGGCTCGGCCTTGTCATCGTGCTCATGCCGATCGGCGGCAACATGCCGGCGACGATGAAGACGGTGGCGCAGTTCGCGGTGCAATATCCCAACGTCAACATCGTACTCGACCATATCGGCTTCCCGCGCCCGGAGGTCAGCCCGACCCATGGCCTGAGCCCGGAGCATGTCGCGCTCGCGAAGCACAAGAACATCTATTACAAATATACCACCTTGCTGATCGAGCAGCTCCACGCCGCCAAGGTGCCGTTGCAGCCGTTCCTCGAACATATGGTCAAGACGTTCAACGCCAACCAGATGGTCTGGGGCAGCGACGTGGGCAATACGCCAGGCAGCATGTTCGGCTGGGTTCAATATGCGCTCGAATCCGCCGCTAATTTGCCCGAGGCGCAACAGAAGGCGATGTTCTTCGACACTGCTGATCGTGTCTTCGTTCCCGGCGGGCGCGGTCCGAGGGCATGAGGATCGCGGCTGGCGGGTTTCGGCCCGCCAGCCTTTCATCCCGCTGTTACCTTCTAGGAGATAATAATAATATCAAAAATAAAACCCCAAAATATTTTGGGGTTTGTAATGTATATTCTATATTAGAATTCATTATTATAAAATGCGGGCAATACAAATTGTTGATCCGTTCCGGTAAAGAGACCGAAAATCCTCCTCAATAAGCTGGTGCCACAATCGAATATCACCAGCCGTCACAGGAGGGGGCGACATGAAAAGAATAGGAATGACAACCGTGTCAGTGCTGTCGCTAGCGTTCGCAAGCGCGGCGATGGCGCAAAACGCTGCATCGACGGCGACGACGAGCGCGGACAATAGCGATTCAAACCGCGATATCATCGTTACGGCCACCAAGATTGCGACCAATGTCCAGGATGTCCCGATCGCGATCACCGCAGTGACCGCCGAAGCCCTAGAAGAGCGGCAGATCACTCAGTTGGCCAACCTCGGCGACATCGTACCGAATGCGACTTTCCGCAAATCGGAAGGCATTTACGGTGCCGGTGTTTCGGTCACGTTGCGCGGCATCGGCCAGACCGATACGCAGTTTTCGGGCGAACCCGCCGTCGCTTACTATATCGACGACGTCTATTATCCGTTCCTGTTCGGCTCCAACTTCGACTTGCTCGATCTCGACCATGTCGAGGTTCTACGCGGCCCACAGGGCACATTGTTCGGCCGCAACGCGATTTCGGGCGCCGTCAACCTGGTCAGCAGGAAGCCAAGCTTCGACGATCTCTCTGCCTATGTCGACCTGACGACCGGCTCCCATCACCGGATCGACGTGCGCGCTGGCATCAACATTCCGCTGTCCGATACGCTGGCCGTCAGCGCATCGATGGTGTCGAAGAAGCGCGACGGCTACATGGATCTGCTCGACTTCAGTTGCGAGATGTATCGGAAGAGCACGCCGGAGCTTGCCGGCACCTATCCGTTCCAGTCGGCGCGGACGGCATGGAATACCGGCCGCGAGCCCAAAAGCTGCGTGATCGGCCACTATGGCGGCGAGGATGCGCGCGCCGTTCGCGGCGCCCTGCGTTGGCAACCGGCCAGCAATATCGAGCTGAACCTCAGCGCGGACTATACCAATTCCAACAACGAATCCGCCGCCGAGAAGGTCTTCGAATATGACTACCAGCTCAACTACGGCAAGTTGAGGGGAACTGACGAAAACGGCAATCGCTGGGGTCCCTATACCGGCGTGGTGAATGAGAATGGGGCCGGCGTAAGCAAGAACTTCATCACCATGTTCGACCAGTTCTCGGTCCCCGGCACGCCGTTCCGCTGGGACGAGCGCTTCGAGACCAACAGTCTCTATACCACTTACGACAATTTCTGCGATCCGTTCCCTGCAGGCACCAAGATCACGGGCAATAGCTACTATAACGGTTCGCTGTTCCGCGGTGGCAACTGCTGGGGCAGAACCGTTCCACTGACCAACTGGGGTGTGAACGGCAAGCTGCGCGTCGGCGTCACCAAGGACATCGAGGCCACCGCGATCGCGGGCTATCGCGAGATCGACACGCGGTTCGGCGCTGCCTGGGACGGCACGCCGCTCGCGGATTCGATCATCTATCACGAAGACAATATGTGGTACTGGAGCGGCGAGTTCCGCCTGACGGGCCAGCATGGCTGGTTCGATTGGGTTGCAGGCGTGTTCTACTACGATGGCTATGCCTCTGAGAACGGCCATCCGCAAAATGTCCGCAACGGCACGCAGCAATTCCACAACGTCTATTATTATCCCAACGCGAAGGCAGCCTATCTCAACGTCACGGTCCGGCCGTTCGACGGGTTGAGCTTTAATGGCGGCCTCCGCCGTTCCAAGGACAGCAAGTTCGTCGACTATACGGCGCAGTTCGATGCGTCCGCGCCGGGATCGACGACCTTTGTGCCGTCGAGCAGCAGCACCTATTTCGAGCTGCCCATCTCCAACACGCGGTGGGACTGGAAGCTGGGCGCTGACTATAAGATCAACGACGACATCATGGTCTATGCGTCCGCCGCGACGGGCTATCGCCTCCCCGGCTTCAATACCCGCATTTTCCAGGCCGGCCAGATTGAGCAGCAATTCCCGACGGCGCTCATCAATTATGAGATCGGCTTCAAGGTCGATCTTTTCGATCGCCGTCTGCGGCTCAATGCCGCGGCATTCCGCATGGACTATTCGAAGCGCAACGGCTCCTTCAGCGGGAACGAGCCCAAATATGATCCGAGCAGCACGGCGCTGACGATCCTTCCGGGCGACCAGACGCTGATCCCCGATGGGCCGAGCGGTACGGCGTGGGAAAGCTCTTTCACGAACTGCCGCAACTATGTGGCTTCGGATGGACCGAAGAATGGCACCACCACCGGCATCCAGTGCATCAGCCGGTCGTGGAACTACCCGGTATCCGGCGGCGACCCGGTCCAGGGCATCGAGCTTGAAGCGACCGCCCAGCCGATCGACAATCTCACGATCAACTACTCGCTCGGTTACACGGATCGCGGCTCCACCACGGGGCGCCCGATCGGCTTCCCCGATTGGACGATGAACGGCGGCATCCAGTACAAGATCGACGTTGCTGCACTGGCTGGCACGATCACGCCGCGGCTCGACTGGTTTTGGGTCAGCAAGATCGCGTGGAGCACCGACTATACGCATCTCGACGATCCGGCACGGTCGACCGCCAATGCGCGCATCACCTACCGGAACCTGGATGACCAGTATGAGGTGGCCTTCGGCGTCACCAATCTGTTCAACAAGGAATATTACCAGCAGAAAACAATATTCATTCAGGGTCTCGGTGCAGGCGCCAACATGGGGCAGCCGGCCGCGCCGCGAGAATGGTATCTGAGCGTCAGCAAACATTTCTGACATTTGCAGGACCCTAGGGCCACTGCGCGCACCGTTTGATCACTCCCCTTATGCGCGCAGTGGCTGTTTCTCCTGGTCCGGCCCATCGGCGGGACCGCTCTTTCGAGGAACCGACAGCCGATGAAGTTCAGCCCACCCCGTCCGCCCAGGCATGTCGACCATGCGGTCGTCTATCGGCGTGAGGATGAATTCTGCTCCTGGCCATTCACCAGCGGTTTCTGGGAGAATGCCGAAGGCACGCTTATCGCCAACTTCACGTCGCGGACGGTTTCCTACAACAGCGGCGACGCGATCCGCCATGACGTGCTCGGGCAGAACAGTAGCAATCCCAAGACCGTTACCGTGCGCTCGCGGGATCGCGGCAAGACGTGGGACGGCGCCGATCCGCAGATCAACATGATGGCCGGCCCCGGTGGTGGGGGGGGCCGTAACGCGATGGCGCAGATGCCGGCCGCCTTCACCGAGCCGGTCGACTATCTCGACAGAAATGTGCTGGTGTCCAGCGGCAGTGCCGGCGGTTTCGCCACGTCGGGCGCGCGGGGCACGGCGAGCCTTTCGCGCGATGGCGGCAGGACCTGGGGGCCGACGGTCCTCCTGCCGCTCGATGGCCTGCCCTCGACGACGGGCGTCCAATCCGCGCTGGTCCGCCCGGATGGCCGCTGCCTCCTGTTCCTGTTCTCGGTGGAGAAGGACAACAGCAACCGCCGCCCGCTGGTCTACGCCAGCACCCATGACGGCCGGGAATTTCACTTCCTGTCCTACATCGTGCCCAAGGCCGATCCGTGGGGGCAGGCGGACGGCGACTATACCGATCCTAGCGTCGCGTTCATCGGCCATCGCTGGTTCTATCCGCGCGGCTATATGCTGCCGAATGGCCGCATCCTGTGCACCGTGCGGTGCCAGCGCGACCCCACCGGCGTCATGTGGAGCGAGGTCTATTACAGCGACGATGGCGGCGAGACATGGGGTTTTCTCTCGCGCATCAACGACTTTGGCGCACCGTGCAATCTGGTGCTGATGCCCGATGGCCGCATCGTCTGCGTTTACGGCTATCGCCTGATGCCCTCGGGCATCCGCGCGACGGTCAGCGAGGATAGCGGCAAGAGCTGGGGGCCGGAGATCATCGTCCGCGACGATGGCGGGAGCTGGGATGTCGGCTATCCCAATAGCTGGTATGCCGGCGACGGCCAGATCGGCACGCTTTATTATTTCAACAGCAAGAACGATAAGGTGAAGGCGAACGGCGGCGTGCGCCACGTTGCCCGGAGCATCTTCTCCATAGATTGAACGGGGCGGGCGACGCTCTTCACACGCGCGCCTCGCTGCCGTTCTGATCGCAGCGGCGTATCAGCCTGCGGTGGGCGATGAAAAGGCGTCGCCATTCATCACGACCGGGGCATGGGGCTGGAGCGAATTGTGAACGGACAAAGGCTCGCCCCGAGCGTGTCAAAGGGTTATCCCTTATGGGCGTTTCTGGAAGAAGAACGGCCCTTCGACAAGCTCGGGAGGAACGGGCCCGTTTGGTCACAATCCGCCAGCACTTGATGCGCATGAGATAAGCTTTGGTGCTCCTGTGAAGGCAGGAGCCGCGGGCAAGGCGCTGCGGCCGAGCCTTGGGCTCCTGCCTTCGCAGGAGCACAGGCGCTTTTGAGGTCCGTTTCTGGCGGCAGGCGCCCCCTTTAGGGCCGCCGGCGCGGCGTCTCGGTGCGGTAGAGGGGCGTGACGGAGCGCCCGCCTATCTCCGCGCCATAGATGCGCGCGGCGTTGTCGTGCAGGAAGGCGCGCGCTTCCTCCGGGTCCAGCAGGTCCGCCGCCGCGCGCGCCATGGCGGTCTTTTCCGCATAGGACCAGAGCATGCTCTGACCGATGTCCGAACCCCACATGAGGCGGTCCGGGCCGAAGCCGTCGACCATCCGCCGGACGAGCGCGGCGGCATGGACGCCGGATTTCATCATCCGCTCCATGTTGATCTCGGTGATCTTGAAATGGACGTTGGGCACGTCCTCGAAGATCGCGATCGTCGTGTCGATGCCGTAATGCGGCGGCGGCGGCATAACGATGGTTTCGCCCGCTTCCTCGGCGAGCCCGACCTCATATTGGGTCATGCCGTAGGGCATGGCGCCGTGATCGAGCAGGATCGGCAGGTCGGGGAACTGGCGGGCGAGGATCCTGACGAGCGGCAGCAGGTAGGGGAGCTGCTTCATGAACAGGATGAGCGTCACCGGCGTGCCAAGCTCGGCGCAGGTCTCCCACACCTTCATGGCGGCCGGCGAGCAGAGCCAGCTCGTATCGAGAATCCAGGGCCGCGCGACTGCCATGCGGAAGCCCCGCACATGATGGTTGAGGGCAAGGTCGCGATAGAGCGCCGGCGTAGCGGGATTCTGCGTGTCGAGGATCACGACCGGGTGCAGGCGGCCGGGATAGCGGGCGGCGGAATCGATGATGTAGCTGTTGTCGTAGCCGTAGATATGGCCGCGCTGCACCAGACATGCCTCGGCCACATCGTGGGTGTCCATCAGCTCGATCAGCGCCTCGACCGTGATGCTGAAGCCGGTGCGATCGGGCACCGGCACGCCCGCGCCGAAAGCGCGGGGCGGGTAGCGGTCCCAATCGTCGGAGATGAGATGCGCGTGGGTGTCGAACAGGGGCTGGGGCTGGGACATGCTTCCTCTCGCTGGCGAAATATTCGACACGCGCGGCCGGGAACGACAGCGCCGACCCCGTGCTTACGGCGCGCCCCGATGCGCCAACTTGCTCGAAAGGGCGCAACAATTTGTTGAGAAGAACAACTGCGGAATGTTGCTGAAAACAGAAGAATTTTCAGTCTGATGGCACGAATCGGCGCGCTATCGGCAAGGCAATATGCCGCCGGGAACGGCGGAGGCGCTGAGGCTTTGCCGGCCTGGGGCCGGGGTGGGCGGATCAGTCTTTCGCCTGATCCTGCAACGCTAGCCGCCGGTAGTCGCGCGGGGCGGCGCCGAACAGCTCGTGGAAGCAGCGGGTGAAATAGGCCGAGCTGTTGAAGCCCCATGAGAAGGCGATCTCGGTCAGCGTGTGGCCGCTCCATGCGGGGTTGCGCATCTGCCGGGCGCACTCCTCCAGCCGGCGGCGCAGGATATAGGCGGAGACGCGCTCGCCGGAGATGGAGAAGATGGTGCGCAGATAGCGCGGCGAGAGGCGCAGGCCCGCCGCGATGGAGGCGGGGCTGAGCTGCGGATCGCGCAGATGCTCCTCGATGTAGCGGATGATGTCCTTGCGCCGCTGCCACAGCGTGGCGGAGGCGTTGGAGCCGCCGAAGCCCATGGTGTAGGTCATCGAGATCATGTCGAGCAGGTGCCGGGCGATCTGTCCTTCATAGGCGGCGTCGATCCCCGCCTCGACCCGGCTGGCGAGCGACTGGACCATGGCTGAGACCGTATCCGTCAAGCCGACCGCGCGGCCGAGATGGAGGCCGCAGAACTGCTCGGGCGTCGGCAGATATTCGCGCAGCACGGTCGGCTCGACGCGGACCATGATGGTCGTCGAATGGTCGCGCGTGGTCCAGTAATGCGGCAGGCCGGTGTCGCACAGCACGAAGTCGCCCTCGGACAGCTCGGCCTCGTTGCCGCAATGGTAGAAGGTCGAGTGCCCCCGTGCCTGGAGCAGGAAGGAATAGAGGCGCGGGTAATTCTGCGCGATGTCGGCCTGGCTGCGCTCGAAACTGCATTTGTCGATGGTGAGCTTGGCGAGCTTGACGGGCCCGATCTTGCCGATCCGCAGATCCGCATCGAACTGGACCTGATCGTCCGGCGTGAAACCGCCCCGGCTCATGCGCTGGGCGTAGAGCGCGTTCCATGCTGCCGTTCGTCCGGTGGTTGTCGGCAGGCCGGTGGTGCTGAACCTTTCCATCTCCTGTTCCCCTTTTCTCGCGGCGGGCTCCAACCTCTCTGGGCCGGTTGCCTCGTCACCCTCAGGCGTGCGCGACCTAGGTGGTCGCATTCGGTTCCAACCGAGTCAATGCCGGCCTCCCTGCGTGGGAAGCCGGCCGGTTTGCTGTTGGCGCATCGACGAGGGAGCCCTCTCCCATCATTGCGCCAGCCTTGGTTCCGCTGCCGCGCTCGGCGAGGCGGTCGCATCGGCGAATTCGTCCAATGAGAGCAAGGTGCGCCCCGCGGTCTCCGGCAGCAACAGCGTCGGCAACAGCGCGCAGACGATGCCGACGATGCCGAGCGTTGCCATCGCGGCGCTGAGCGGGATGAAGCCGGCCAGCAGCGGCACGCTCATGATGAACAGCGCGGCGCCGGCGCGGCCCGAATTATAGGCGAACGATTGCCCCGACCCGCGCAGCTCGGTGGGGAACAGTTCGGTGAAATACGGCCCGAAGGAGGCATACATGCCGAACTGGAAAAAGCCGTAGATCATGCCCACCGGGATGAGGATGCGGATATCGCCGCCCCACGGCCCGAACAGATAGATCGACGCCATGACGATGAAGCCGAGGCCGAACAGGCGGAACACGGCGCGGCGCCCCACGCGGTCGCTGATATAGGCGTTGACCAGGCAACCGAAGAAGCCGCCGATGCTGTTGACCAGCACGCAATAGCTGGCGACCGATTGGGTGAGGCCGCGCTCCTGTGTCATGAAGGCGGTGAGATAGTTGGCGACCGCATAGGCCGCGCCCTGCACGCCGAGCGAGAGCATCGAGGCCAGCAGGGTGATGCCGAGCATCCGGTTGGTGGTGAAGATGGCGGTGAGGCCGGGCCCCTTGTGCGTGGCCTTCTGGCGCGCCTTTGCTGCCTTGAAGATATCCGAATCGTCCGATCCCCTGCGGATGAAGAAGATCAACGCTGCCGGCAGCAGGCCCACCCAGAAGGCGACGCGCCAGCCGATATCGGGCTCGAACGCGGCGGCGACGGGGCCGGCGAGCAGCGCGGCGATGCCGGAGCCGATCGGCGCGCCGCTCTGGATGATGCCCAGCGCCTTGCCGCGATGCTGCGGCGCGATCATCTCACCGATCAACACCGCGCCCACCGCCCATTCGGCGCCGAAGCCGAGGCCATGGAGCACACGGATGACGAGCAACTGCTCGTAGCTCTGCGCGAAGCCGGAGGCGAAGGAGAAAACCGAGAACCACAGGATGGTGAGTTGGAGGATGCGCGCACGGCCGAACCGGTCGCACAGCCATCCGCCGAGCCACCCGCCGATGGCGGCGGCGAAGTAGCTGGCGCTGGCGATCGACCCGGCCTCGGTCAGCGTGATGCCGAGCGAGCCGATCAGCAGCGGGATCAGATATTGATAGACCTGCGCGTCGACCGCATCCATCACCCAGCCGGCGCCGCACGTCCAGAACACGCGGCGGGTGCGCTTGTCGGACTCGCGATACCAGCCCATCATGCCCACGGCCTCGCGAGGCGGTTGGACCGGCAACCCGCTGGCTCGCCCGACCGATCGGCAACCCGTGTTTGCCGGCGCCACGCAGATATGGTCATCACTCCCCCGAACAGACTATTTCCGGGCAATGATGCACCACCGCCGCCCCGTGTCGCTTGATGAAACCGGCCTGCCAAGTTGCACGGAACGCTATATTTTCGCGCCTGCCGGAAGCGGCTTGCCATGCCCGCGACCAGGCCATTAGAGCGCGGATAGGACGGCGGACGCAAGCCCGGAGAGGCGCATGACGGATCCTCTTTTCGATATCGGCGGCAAGGTCGCGCTCGTGACCGGCGGGACCAGCGGGATCGGCCTGATGATCGCGCGCGGTCTGGTGGCGCGGGGGGTGCGGACCTATGTGAGCGGCCGGGACGCCGGGCGGACGGCGGCGCTGGCCGATGAGCTTGCGGCGGCCGGCGGCCACTGTGTTGGTCTGGCGGCGGATCTTGCCGATGCCGCCGGGCCGGGTGCGCTGGCGCAGGCTCTGAGCGCGCATGAGGAGCGGCTCGATCTCCTCGTCAACAATGCCGGCGCCAACGCGCCCGGCGACCTTGCCGGCATGACGGTGGCGGATTGGGACCTCGTCCTCAATGTCAACGTGCGGGCGGCCTTCTTCCTGACGCAAGCGCTGCTGCCGCTGCTCAGGGCGGCGGCGCAAGCGGACGACCCGGCGCGCATCGTCAATATCGGCTCGATCGGCGGGCTGCATATCCCCAATTGGGAGGCGCATGCCTATGGCGCCTCGAAAGCGGCGATCCATCATTTGACCCGCTCGCTCGCAAAGGCGCTGGGGCCGGACCGGATCACGGCCAATGCCATCGCGCCCGGCCCGTTCCCCTCGCGGCTGACCGACACGGAGTCTGACGCGGTGCGCACGAGCGTGGCGGCCCATATCCCGCTGGGCCGGCCGGGCGAGGCGGACGATATCGTCGGCCTCGTCACCTTCCTCGCCTCGCGCGCCGGCGCCTATGTCAACGGCACGACCATCCCGCTCGACGGCGGCTATATCGCGGCGCTTTAGAGGGACCGCCAAACTCAAGGCGAATGGACGGCGTGTCGCCCCGTTTTCGATCTGCCATGGCGATCCGCAAACCCTTGCCGTGCTCCTGCGCAGGCAGGAGCCCCGGGCGGTGAGGAGCTGGGGTGGGGCCGTGGGCTCCTGCCTGCGCAGGAGCACAAGAAGGCGTTAGCCTGACCGAGCCAGATCTCAGAAACCGACCTGATCGCCCCCCTTGAGACCGAGCAGTGTGCGCGCCTCGTCCGGTGTCGCCACCTCCAGCCCCAGTTCCTCGACGATGCGGCGGATCTTGGCGACCTGCTGCGCGTTGGAGGCGGCCAGTTCGCCTCTGCCGATGTAGAGGCTGTCCTCCAGCCCAACGCGGGCATGGCCGCCGAGCAGCACGCTCTGGGCGCAGAAGCTCATCTGGTTGCGGCCGGCGGCGAAGGCGGAGAAATGATAGTCCCGCCCGAACAGGCTGTCGGCGATCGTCACCATATGCGCCATGTTGCGTACGTCGGGGCCGATGCCGCCCAATATGCCGAAAATGCCCTGAATGAGAAAGGGCGGCTTTATCAGTCCCTTGTCAGCGAAATGTGCGAGCGTGTAGAGGTGCCCGACGTCATAGCATTCGAACTCGAAACGGGTGCCGAACGCTTGCCCGACCTCGGTCATGATCCGCTCGATGAAGCCGTTGTCGTTATACATGATCCGGTCGCGCGCGCCCTCCACATAAGCCTGCTCCCACGGGTGGAGCCACTTGGCCACGCGCGCCCCGGCACCGGAAAAATCGAAAATGAGCGGCCCCATGTTGAGCGACGCCAGCTCGGGTTGCGCCGCCTTGGCGCCCTCCAGCCGCGCATCCAGCGTCATGGTCGCGCTGCCGCCGGTCGAGATGTTGATGACCGCATCCGTCGCCTGCTTGATCCGCGGCAGGAACGCCATGAAGTCCGATGCGAGCGGGGAGGGGCTGCCGTCCGCGGGATTGCGGGCGTGGAGGTGCAGGATCGCCGCGCCCGCCTCCGCCGCGTCGATGGCGGCCTGCGCGATCTCGTCCGGTGTCACCGGCAGATGCGGCGACATGGACGGCGTATGGATGGAGCCGGTCGGCGCGCAGGTGATGATGACCTTGCGGTTCTTGCCCTGATCGAACATCGGCGCTGCTCCTACAGGCCGGCCTGGCAGAGATATTTGATGTTGAGATACTCCTCCAGCCCGTGGTGCGAGCCTTCCCGCCCGAGGCCGGATTGCTTGACCCCGCCGAAGGGCGCCGCCGCGTTGGAGATGAGGCCGGTGTTGATGCCGACCATGCCGCTCTCGATATAGCGGCTCGCCCGTGCGATGGTTTGCGGATCGGTCGAACAGAGATAGGAGGCGAGGCCGAAGGGCGTGGCGTTGGCCAGCGCGATGGCTTCCTCATAGCGCTCGAAGCGGATGACCGGGGCGAGCGGGCCGAACGTCTCTTCCCGGGTGAGCAGCGCATCCTGCCGCACGCCGGAGAGCAGGGACGGCGGCATCATCCGCCCGCTGCCGCGCTCGCCGGCCAGCAGCGTCGCGCCGCCCGCGATTGCTTCGTCGAGGTGCTCGTTGACCTTGGTCACCGCTGCCTCGTCGATCAGCGCGCTGATGTCCGTATCCTCGTCGAACCCGTCGCCCAATTTGAGCGCTCTCACGCGTGCGGCGAAGGCTGCGACGAAACGGTCGTGAATGCCGGCTTGCACATAGATGCGGTTGGCGGCGATGCAGCTCTGGCCGCAATTGCGGAATTTGGCGATCATGGCGGTCTCGACGGCCGTCTCCAGATCGGCATCGTCGAAGATCAGCAGCGGCGCGTTGCCGCCCAGTTCCAGCGACATGCGCTTGATGGTCGCGCCGGAGGCCTGCATCAACCAGGCGCCGATCTCGGTCGAGCCGGTGAAGCTGATCTTGCGCACAACGTCCGAGGACGTGACCAACTCGCCGATCATCGACGCCTTGCCGGTGATGACGTTGACCGTGCCCTCGGGGAAGCCGGCCTCCTGGGCCAGCGCCGCCAGCGCCAGCGCGGAGAGCGGTGTCTGCGAGGCGGGCTTGGCGACCATGGTGCAGCCCGCTGCCAGCGCCGGTGCCAGCTTGCGGGTGAGCATCGCGTTGGGGAAGTTCCACGGCGTGATCGCCACGCACACGCCGATCGGCTCGCGCTCGACGCGCAGCAGCCGGCCGGGGGCGGGCGGCGGGATCGTCTCGCCCAGTGCGCGCGTCGCCTCCTCGGCGAAGAATTTGACGAAGCTTGCGCCATAGTCGATCTCGGCGCGGGCCTCCCGGATCGGCTTGCCGTTCTCCAGCGTGATGAGGCGGGCGAGCGTCTCGCGATTGTCGACAATAAGGCCGTGCCAGCGCGCGAGCAGGGCGCCGCGTTCCGCTGCCGGGCGGCGCGCCCAGTCGGGAAAGGCGCGGGTGGCCGCGTCGATGGCGCCCTGCGCCTCCTGCCGGTCGAGGTCGGGGATGGTGCCGATCGTCTCGCCGGTGAAGGGATCGTCCACCGCGATGGTCCGCCCCGATGCCGCCGCGCGCCACCGGCCGTCGATCAGCGCTTGCTGGCGGAACAACGGGGATGTGCGGACGGTATCGACATTCTCCGCATGCGTCTGTGTGGCCAACTCTGCTCGCTCCTGTCCGTCTATCCGTTGCAACCCAATCTATGCTCCCCGCCCTAGATCGGCCAGCCCCGCCTCACTTGCCCATTGCGGCTTGGATGCTTGCGCGGGCGGGAGGAGTGAGGTGCGCGGGCATCAATAGCTAATGCCCCTCTGGGCAAGAACGGCCGGGCCGCTTCCCGCAGAAACAGGGCTCTGCATGAAGGTGTTCCGTTGAAGAGTTTCCTGTCGTCTTTCGCCGCCCGCTCTGCCGGTATGCTCGGCACCTGGGTCAAGATCCCGTCTCTGGAAACGGTTGAGCTACTCGGCCATGCCGGGTTCGATTTCGTCGTGATCGACATGGAACATGCGCCGCACGGGCTCGATACGGCCTATCGCCTCATCTTCGCGGCGCAGGCCTGCGGTATGGCGGCGCTGGTGCGCCTGCCCGATCAGGGCGGCAGCGATGTGCAGCGCCTGCTCGATGGCGGCGCCGATGGCCTGCTGGTGCCGCGCGTCGACAGCCCGGAGACGGCACGGCGCATTACCCGGCAGATGGTGTTTTCGCCGCGCGGCGAACGGGGCCTTGGCACTACCTCGCGCGCGGGCCGATGGGGGTTGATCCCGATCGACGATTATGTGCGGCGCGGCAATGACGAGTGCCTGCGCATGGTGCAGCTTGAGGATTGGGAGACGCTGCATCAGGCGGCCGATTATCTCGCGCTGCCGGATGTCGGCGGCGTGTTCGTGGGGCTGGGCGATCTGTTCCTCTCCAGCGGCAGGCCCGCCACCGATCCCGAGGTGCAGGCGCTGGTCGCCGCCGTCTGCAAGGCCGCCGCCGACGCCGGCAAGCTGTGCGGGATCGCCGCCGGCTCGCCGCAGGAGGCGCGCCGTTATCTCGACCTTGGCTATTCGCTGGTCATGGTCAGCAACGACGCCACGCTGTTCGGCAAGGCGGCGCGGGCCACCGTCGCCGAAACCTTGCGGCAGGCGTGAACCCCCCTTCCCACGGAGCGAAGCCATGTATGAATCCGACGACCCCCGTTCGCGCCTCGCCACTGCCAGGGCAGCGCCGGCGCCGGCCGCCACGGCGTTCGGCTCTTCCACTTATGCCCGCTTCTACGCCACACCGCCGCAGAGTGAGGATGCCCTGCACCGGACCTGGTTTGCGCGCGGGCAGAATTTCATCGTCGTCTATACAGAGGCGCAGGCGGGCGCCGTGTTCGAGCGCACGGGCCAGGTCGACGAATATGTGCTGCTGCTGCCTGAGGCGGACAGCGCCGTCACGGTCGAAGCCAATGGCGAGCGGCAGGAGATTGGCGGCTTCACCGTCACCATGATCCCGCCGGGCAACAGCGTGGTGCGGGTGACGGCGGGTGGGCCGGTGGTCCGGCTGTTTTCCGTCCGCTCGGAGGACCTCGCCGCGCTCGCCTCCAACGCAGCGACCTATGCCGGGCCGCATCCACAGGTGCCGCCGTTCCAGCCGTGGCCGGACCCGGTCGGCGGTTTCCGCATCCGCAGCTACAGCCTCGACGTGCCCGACCAGCCGGGCCGGTTCGGCAAGATATTCCGCTGCACCACCTTCATGGTCAACGTGTTCCCGCCGCAGATGGGGCCGCGCGATCCCGCCAAGCTCTCGCCGCATCATCACGACGATTTCGAGCAATGCTCGCTCGCCATCGGCGGCACCTATGTCCACCATCTGCGCTGGCCGTGGACGGCCAATCTGGCCGACTGGCGGGAGGACGAACATGAGACATGCGGCTCGCCCTCCATCGCGGTGATCCCGCCGCGCGTCATCCACACCTCGGCCGCGATCGACCCCGGCGCCAACCTCCTCGTCGACATTTTCTCGCCGCCGCGCGAGGACTTCTCGAAGATGGAGGGCTGGGTGCTCAACGCCGCCGACTATCCGATGCCGGCCTGATCCGGGCGGGCGCATCGGTCATGGCTGAGCAGAGCGTTCCTGCGCCGTTGATCGACGCGCATGTGCATACCTTCCGGGCGGATATGCCGGTCATGCCGGATGCCTGGACGCGGCTCGATTATGCCTTCCCGACCGACTCGCTGATCGCCTTGCTCGATGCGCACGGCGTCCGCCATGCCGTCGTATCGGGCCTCAGCATCGCCGGCACATATAATGATTATACGCTCGCGGCGGTCCGTGCGCACAAGCGGCTCCGCGGCACCGTCATCGTCGATCCGGCGGCGGAGCCGGAGGCTCTCAAGCGGATGCGCGACGCCGGCATCGTCGGCATGCGCCTGCAACTGGCGCGCCATGCCACGCTGCCCGACGTTCGCTCGGACCCCTACCGGCAACTGCTTCACCGCGCGCGCGATCTCGGCTGGCATGTTCATGTGGCCATCGAAGGGCCGCGCCTGCCGCCTCTGCTGGATGCGCTGCTGGAGAGCGGGATCAACATCGTGATCGACCATTTCGGCCATCCTGATCCGGCCGATCCGCTGAACTGCGCGGGTTATCGCGCCATGATCGCGGCGGTCGACAGCGGCCGGGTGTGGATCAAGCTCGCCGCCGGCTTCCGCCTGCCCGGTACCGAGGCGTGGCGCGACGATCCCGAGGGCGATCTTGATATGCTGGCCGACCAGGTGGCCGCAGACCTGCTTGCGCGGGTCGGCTCGCAGCGTCTGCTCTGGGGGAGCGATGCCCCTTTCGTCGGCTATGAGCGGCGCGTCAGCTATGCGCGGGTGCTGGAGAGCTACCGGCGCTGGGTGCCGGACCCTGCCGTCCGTGCCGAGATCGACCGGACGGCGATAGCCCTTTACTTCGCCTGAGGCCGGCCGCGCTTACTTGTCGTCTAGCCTGGGGTTGGTGATGGGCGTATCGCCCTCGAACCAATGCTCGAAGCGCCGGTAGGTGCACAGCCAACGATCGCCGACACGCCGATATTTGTCCGTCGCCAGGCTGATGGTGATGGGAGCGTGCGTCGGCAGGATCTTTTCGCCATTGGCGGCGTAGAGAAACAGATGGTTGGTGGCCTCGGCTGTGTCCTCCCCGGTGAACCGCGCCCGGAAATTGGTGAAGCAATGCACCGAGAGACGCGGCCCCTGCGCGATCCGCCAGTCATAGAATTGCTGGATCTTCTCGCGCCCCTCGTAGGAGGCATATTGGCCATGAAAGACGGCGTTCTCGGTGTAATAGCTTTGTGCGTTGCGGCCGCCGTTGGTGTCGATCTCGAACCAGTAGTCGGCAAGCTGGAGGGACAGCTCCGCGTTGAGCTTCAGGACGGCGTCGAGATCGGTCATGGGTAAATCCTCAGTTGGCAGGCGAATGGGGAATCAGAGCGCGGCTTCGTAGATCCGCACCGCGTCCGCTTCGGTCACTTCGCGCGGGTTGCGCACGAGCAGGCGCGTCACCGTCATGGCGGCGGCCGCCATGTGCGGAATGGCGTTGGAACTGATGCCGAAGGCGGACATGCCCGGCGCGATGCCGATGCGCTGCGACAGGGCGGCGATCCGCTCGACGCCCTGCGCGGCGTCGGCCAGATCGTTACCGGTGCGCGCCACGCCGAGCGCTTCGGCCACCTGCGCATAACGAGCCGGCGCGGCTTCGAGATTGAAGCGCAGTACGTGCGGTAGCAGGATCGAGTTGGCGACGCCGTGCGGCACATGGAACTCACCGCCGAGTGGATAGGCGAGAGCGTGGACGGCGGCGGTGTTGACCGGGCCGAGGCACATGCCGCCAAAGAAGCTCGCCCTCAGCATCGCCGCGCGCGCCTCGATATCGGCGCCGTCCGCGCAGGCGCGCTCGATATGGCCGGCGATCAGCCGGATGCCCTCCAGCGCGAACATATCGACCAGCGGATGAGCGAATTTGTTGGCGAACGCCTCGATGCAGTGGGTGAGCGCATCGACCCCGGTGGAGGCGGTCACGGCACGCGGCATGGAGACGGTGAGGCCGGGGTCCAGATAGGCATAATCGGCCACCAGATGCTGGCTGACCACGCCTTTCTTGAGGTCCGCTTCCTCATCGCCGAGGATGGCGATGGGCGTGACCTCGCTCCCGGTCCCGGCCGTGGTCGGGATGCAGGCGAGGGGCAGCGCGCGCGCCTTGAGCAGATCGACGCCGATGACCTCGTCGATCGTCTGCGCGCCGTCGAACAGCGCCGCGACCAGTTTGGCGACATCCATCGCGCTGCCGCCGCCCAGGCCGATGACGCCATCCGCCGCGCAGGCGCGAGCGGCCGCCATCGCGTTGGCAAAGTCGGTGAGCGTCGGCTCGCCCGCAATCTCGTCCCACACGGTGACGGCGATCCCCTTGGCCCGGCAGGCTTCGGCCAGCGGCTCGCACAGCGAGCGTGTCGGTGGGGTCGTCACCAGGAAGGCGGAGGCGAGGCCCCGCTCCGAGAAATCGCTCGCGCAGGTCAGGGCGGCATCGGTCCCGAAGCGGACGGTGCCCACATTGACCAGCGCGATGGGCCTGCTTTCATTCACGATTCTGCCTCTCCCGGCGCTGCGACGATCCCCATTTCCTGTGGCCAAAAAGCGGGACTGGCTTGTCCAATTCGGCACCGCGCATTGCATCGGGCGCTTTGGGCCTTCAGGAAGCGCTTCGACAGGCGCTGGACCGGTGGAGGTCAACAGGGGACACCTCGCCGGACAAGAATAGGCAGGCGGTGGCGTCTAGGAGGGCAGGAGGCATGTCAGGGAGCGGATAGATGGATGGATCGGTTTTCCTCGTGACCGGGGGCAGCAGAGGCATCGGCGCTGCTATCGCCATCGCGGCGGCGCGGGCCGGCTACCGGGTATTGCTCAGCTATGCGAGTGCCGCCGACCGGGCCGCGCAAGTGGTCGCGGGCATTCGGGCCGAGGGCGGATTGGCGCAAGCCGTGCTGGCGGATATCGCCGATGCCGAGGACGTGGCGGCCCTGTTCGCCGCCGCCGATGCCATGGGGCCGCTCAAGGTGCTGGCCTGTAGCGGCGGCATCACCGGCGCACCGTCACAACTCGCCGATGTGGAGCCGGAGACGCTTTCCCGCGTAGTCGACGTCAACCTTGTCGGCGCGATGCTGTGCGCGCGCGAGGCGGTGCGCCGCATGTCGACCGACAGCGGCGGGACCGGCGGCGCCATCGTCTTCCTCTCGTCCCGCGCCACGGCTTATGGCTCGCCCAATGAGCATGTCTGGTATGCGGCCTCCAAGGGCGGCATCGACGCGCTGACGACGGGACTGGCGCGCGAGGTCGGCGGGCAGGGCATCCGGGTTAACGCGGTCTCCCCGGGGCCGATCGACACGGAGATGTTGAGCGCGCAAAAACGCGCGGCCGCCACGGCGCTGTCCCCCGTCGGGCGCATCGGCACGCCGGAGGAGGCCGCGGCGGCGGTGATGTTCCTCGCCTCGGACGCGGCCTCGTTCATCACCGGCGCCAATCTGGCGGTCTCGGGCGGTCGCTGACGGGGATAGAGGGGGAGCCCGCAGGCTCTCATCCGTCAGTTCGAGGTTGTCGGGAAGATGCTCTCACCCAGCGATTCGCGCTTGGTGGCGCCGTGCAGAATGCCCTGTGAGGGCGTGTCCGGCTTGAACTTGTCATGGCAGGCCAGACAGTTCTGCACCAGCTTGTCGCCCAGCGCCTGCCATTGCGCGCGGTCGGTCGATTTCGCCGCCGCGAGCTTTTCCGCCTCGCTGCCGATGTCGGTCAACTCGTTCGCCAGCGTCTTCCAGTCGTCCACGGCCGTCCATTGCGCGTCGAACTGGCCGGTGCCGGGGATTTGCAGCACCTTGCCCGCGAGCATGATTTCATAGGCGGCGTTATGCACCAGCCCCCAGTCGCGGTCGTTCCTGGGCATGTCGCCATTGCCTGGTGCGAACAGATAATCAGCCGCTTGGCTGGTCAGCGCGACCATCGCCGCGTTGATGCTGACGGGCAATTGGGTCAGGCCCGCCTGAGCCGGGGCAGGGGCGGGCGCTTCGGCCGTCTTGTTCTGGCAACTCGCCAGCAATGCGGCTGCGGACGAAAGGGCCGCTACGGTGAGCAAGTGCTTCTTCATGGGGAGCCTCCTCATATCGGTGCCGGCAGCGAAACGAAGGCTACGGCAATTGTTGACACAGTCAACTCGATTCAGTGCGGGGCCAGAGTCCTGCCGTGACGGAAGCGGCCCGGCGGAACGACCACCGGGCCGCGCCATAAACATCAGGCGGCCAGTGCCAGCTTGCTCTCGTCGGCCCAGTTGCCGTGCAAGCCGGAGCGCAGGCGGATCGGCAGCTTGATGCGGGCGACCGGTCCCTCCTCCAGCCGCAGCGCGTCGAGAATGACGAGATCGCTATAGTTGGTGATGAGGTTGTCGACGAGCGCGAGGATATAGCCGTCGCCCTCCGGCGCGTCCGGGGTGCGGGGCACGAAGCACGGCTCCTGAATGATCGCTTCCGAGCCGGCCCACCAGCTATCCTGCTTGCCGGTCGCGTGGTCGAAATGACCGATGCGGTTCATCTTGAAGCCGGAGGCGCGGCCGCGCAGGAAGTCCATCGGCATCTCCGGGTCCATCACCAGCGCCCAGCCGTGGCGGTAGGGTTGGCCAACATAGCGCTCGTCGACACGGGGGAACTCGTCGATCCAGTCGGTGAGCTTCTCGACACCCGCGAAGGTCTCGCTGTTCGAGCCGAGGTCGACCGTCCAGCGGTGCAGATAAGGCCGCGCCGCCACCGCGTCGAACGGCGCGCCGTGGATGTCCGGGAAGAAGGGGAAGCTGTTGTTCTCCGCCTGCGGCGTGTCGAAATGCAACTTCGAGCCGTCCTCGAAGGCATTCATCACATGGCTGGCGAAGATCGTCTTGGGCGCCTTGAACCAGCGCATGTCCTTGTTGGTGACGCCGGGGCCGCGCGGCAGCGCGCCCAGCCACACCGGCAGGGTGGTGTCGAAGCCGAAATGGGGCAGGCCGGCCTTCAGCCGATCCCAGTTGGAGGTGCTCGGCACGATGTGGAACAGCGCGTAATTCTCGGTCAACCCATAGTCGTGCATCATGCAGTAATAGGGCACCTGAAACTCGGTCTCGAACAGCAGATTGCCGGCCGGGTCGATCTCGAAATAGCTGCAATCGGTGGTGAGCAGGCCGGTGGAGGCATAGCCCAGGTTGCAGAAATTGCCGGTGACGGGGTCGATCTTGCCATGGGCGCCGAAGGTCTGGCTCTTGATCTTCCCGCCGAAATCGCTGTAACCCTTCGTCTCCAGCGTCAGCGGGTCCATGATGAGGCAGGGGCTGTCCTCCTTCATCGCGTAGAGCTTGCCGCCGTGGACCATGACATTGGTGTTGGCGGTGCCGCGGATCATGCCTTGCACGCTTTCGTCGTCGGTCAGCGGGTTGCGGTAGGCCCCGAACAGCGCCTTCCCTGCCGTGTGCTCGACCTTCCATTTGTCCGTCTGGGCATAGCGCTGGCGGAAATCGACCTTGCCGCCCCGGAAGCGGAACAGGCTGATCATGCCGTCGCCGTTGAAGAACTGATCGTCCTCGAAGCGCGGCGGGAACTGGGCGTCCGGGTGGACGCGGTGGAAGGTGCCGTTGAGTTGCGACGGGATTTCGCCCTCCACTTCCACGTCGAGAATGTCGCCCTCCAGCCGGAGGGGGCGTAGGACGCCGGTCATGCCGGGCGTCTCGGGGAAATGGGCCATCATCGCTCTCCTTGTTGGGATCTCAACATAGAGGCGGTTTCACCCGGTTCGGCGGTGAGCGCGTTGATCCCGGTCAACAAATGTAAAAGTTGCAGAGAATAACATAGATTGACAATATATCTTTATTCCGCAAACAGGCTCGCACCCATCAGGAGGCAGCCATGGATTTCCCGGAGTTCTTCGCACAGGCACCGACGATCACGCTGCGCGATCCGCTGGCGGTGTTCCTCGGCGCGTCGGCCAGCGGCGTCATCACCTATCGCTATGCCGATGCCGTCAAGCTTGCCGGCCATTCCTGCCCGACCGTGGCCGGGGCCTATCTCATGGTCCGCAAGGGGCTCGCCTATCTCTATGGTGACGACATACCCGAGCGCGGCGGCATCGAGGTCTATATGCGCGATGCGCGCGATCAGGGTACGACGGGCGTGATTGCCACCGTGGCGACGCTGATCACGGGCGCGGCGCCGGAGACGGGCTTCGGCGGCATTGGCGCGGGCGGCCGGTTCGGGCGCCGCGATCTGCTGCGGTTCGACGCGCCGATCGCCGGGCTGATGGCGCTGCGCCGCCGCGACAACGGGCGCGGCGTGGTGCTCGATCTCGATACGGCCGTGGTGCCGCCGCATCGCGACATGGCGCCGCTGTTCGGAAAGGCCGCCGCCGGTCTCGCCGACGAGGCCGAGCAGGTCCGGTTCGGGACGCTGTGGCAGGAGCGCGTGGCGCGCATGCTGCTTGACCATGTCGACGACGAGCGGCTGATCCAGCTGGCCGACTGGATGGTAGCGGCCTGAACGCCAGCCGCCTTCGTCAGCCGGGCATGTGCTCCTGCGGGTAGCTCAAGTCATTGAGATGGACGATCTTCGCGCCGACCAGCCGGTCGACAAGACCCGCCTGACCTCGGCCAAACAGGCAGCCGACATTGCGCATCTGCTCGAAATCCATGAGCAGGCAGAGTTGCACCGGGCCGGGCACGCGCAGGACCAGCAGGAACAGCTCGTCGGCGACCTTCCAGACCGTCACGGCCTCGATCCCCACCTCGGACTTGAGTGGCTCGAAGCGCGGATCGTCCGGCAGGAGCAGCCATTGCCAGATGATCGCCGCCGAATTGACATAGACATGCTCAAGCGCGGCCTCCTCGCTGTAGATGCAATAGGCCCGGCGCCCGATCAGTTCGCGCGATTGCGCGATGGGTTGATAGGGTGCGGCGTGCCCGGCGATTCGGCCGGGGCGCAGGAACCGCCGCAGATCCCATGCACCGTCATCGCCCATCACCGGCACGTCCCAGACGGTGATGGCGCGGCCGTTCTCCCGATCGATCACGGTGGAGAGGCCGAGGCCGGCGCCGACCGCCGCGAAGTGCAGGAAAAACAGGCCGGGCCGCACCTCAACCGCGTCATAATCGTCCTCGCCGCTGAACGAAGCGCCGTCCGCCTGTGCCTCCCAGACGACACGCGTTGCCGCAAGGTGGAAGGTGGCCGTGCCGCCATCGTCATAAGCGAGCGTAATCGTCTCGCCCGCGAGCGCGCCTGTCGAGGGAAGGCGGTTCTTCGTCAGGTCCATGTCGCGCGCCATCGGCGGCACGGGCTGGATCGGCTTGAGTTCCTGCATGTCGTCTCCTCTCGCGAGCGCCTTGTTGGGAGGCGGACTGTCTCGGCGCCCGCATCCTCTCCCAAGCCCAAGGGTAGCCCCGTCCGGCCCGATAGCAAGGTGAGGGGCCCCGGCGGCGCGACGGGATCGCCAAAATCGGCTATCTCCGCAGGCGTTCCTGCCGGAACATCTGCCCGGCCGGATCGTTCTCATCAGTGGGAGGCCAATCGTGGCGAAATATTCCATCGGCGATCATGTGAGCTGGAATTCCGAGGCCGGGCGCGTCACCGGCACGATCATCCGGGTTCATCATGCGGATTTCGATTATAAGGGCCACCGTCACCGCGCGTCGAAGGACGATCCCCAATATGAGATCAAGAGCGACAAGACGGACCATGTCGCCGCCCACAAGGAAGCCGCGCTGACGAAGATTGCGTGAAGGCCGCGCGCTTCGCCACCATCGGCCATTCCAACCGGACGCTCGACGAATTCACCGCCATGCTGCGGGCGGCGCGGGTCGATCTGCTGGTCGATGTGCGGGCATTCCCCCGCTCGCGCACCAACCCCGTTTTCAATATCGACCGGCTGCCCGACGCGCTGGAGCCCCTGCAAATCGGCTATCGGCACCTGCCTGCGCTGGGCGGCCGGCGACCCAGACAGCCCGGCGTGGATGAGACGATCAATGCCCTCTGGCGTGTGCGGAGTTTCCACAATTATGCCGACTATGCGCTGGGGGATGCATTCGCCGATGCTTTTGGGGAACTCGTGCGGCTCGGTGAGGGGCGTCGTCCGGCGCTGATGTGCTCGGAAGCGGTCTGGTGGCGCTGCCATCGCCGTATCATCGCCGACTATCTGCTACTGAACGGCCATGCCGTCGATCATCTGATGGCGCCCGGCCATGTCACCCCTGCCGCGCCGACACCGGGCGCGCAACGGACAGAGCAGGGCAGGGTGATCTATCCCGCACCGGCTGCGACGGCTTGAATGGCGGTGGGGAGCAGCCTCCCTATGGATGCCGAGGATTCGACTCTCGCGATGTTCGTCGACCCGCAACCGTGATCCATGCCAGCACTGGACCGGCGTGTCTCGACTATGCCGACAGGAACAGCGGAGCTTCCCCAACACATCACCGTGTTCCTGCACGGGCAGGAGGCTAGGCGGTAGCGAGCCGTCTATGCGCCCTGGGCTCCTGCCTTCGCAGGAGCACAATGTGATTCAACCTGAGTAGGAACCTTAGCCGCGCCAATAATCGTTGGCGGCGGCGACCGTCTGGAAATGGATGGCGATCACCTGCGAGGAGGCGATGAGCTGCGCGCTGTCCTCCTCATAGGCAAGCCGTAGCCGGTCGCGAACCTCGGCGGACGGCTGGGTCAGTTTCACGCCGACGCGCGCCAGCTTGGTGGCGAGTTCGAACCCTTCCTGCGGGGTCGCAGTCTTGAGGGAGGGGAGCCAGGTGTCAGCCACGCTTTGTCCTTTCGATCGAGAGATGATGTCGGTGCGGGGCGGCAGGAAGCCGTGCATCGGCTCCCTCCGCTAAGGCGCTTATCCGATGGATTTGAGATAGGCGATCACCGCCGCGCGCTTGGCATCGTCAGAGAGGCCCGCGAACGTCATCTTGGTGCCGGGCACGACCTGCTGCGGCGCCTTGAGGTAGCGATCCAGCGTCGCCTCATCCCAGGTGAGCCCCGACTTCGTCATCGCGGGGCTGAAATCATAGCCCGCGACTTCCGCCGCCTTGGTCCCGAACACCCCGGCCAGCGAGGGGCCGATGCCGTTCTTGCCCGCCTCCGGTGAATGGCAGCTCTGGCACTGCGCGAAGGCCGGCGGCGGCGCATCGGCTGCCGGCGCGGCCGCCGGGACGAGGGCGGTGTCGTTGGCGGCGACCGTGGTCGCTGCGGCGGTATCGTTCACCGGCGCTATGGCCTCGGCGGCCGGGCTGTTCTCCTGTTCCGGCTGCTGCTGGCCGCCGCACGCCGCGAGCGTGGCGGCGAGCAGGATCACACCTGCGGATTGAATCGGTCTTGCTGTGCGCATGGGAAATATCCTTGGAAATGTCCTTGCGAAAATGATGGGGGCCCGGCGCGGGCCGCGCCTGACGAGCCATGGCGTGCATGGTCTGTCGCGCACCGGCGCTCGCTTATCCGTCGGGTGCGGGTCGCGGCGTGCCAACCGGGCTGGATCGTGGACCGAGGCGGTGCAGCAGCACGTTGAACCGGCGCCATTGCGTGGCGTCATTCTGCCGCAGGGCCGCGCAGGCGCGCCCTGCCAGCCGGCAGGCCATGTCCGCCTCGCCGGCATCCGTCAGCGCCCGCAGCCCATCCAGCAGGATGGCGGACAGGGCGGCGATAGCCGGATCGGACTCTGCGTCGGTCCTGATCCCATCGGCGGCGGTCACGCGCGTTGCTCCGGTCTCCGTTTGTGGAACCGGCCGCCCATTGGCCGGTCCCCTCGTTGCTGACTATCCGTGGCGCCGGTTTGCCGCGCCACGGACGGCGAGTGCTGGTCAGGCAGCCTTGGCGAGCTTGCCGATCTCGACCCGCCAGACGGTCGGTCCGGACTCGACATAGGTCCATGAGAACTGGCCGGGATATTCGGCGTCGAGCTGATAATAGAGCGGCTTGGGGTCGTGGTCGTTGACCAGAATGAACGACGCGCCCGGTTCCAGCGCGTTGACAAGCTCGAAAATCTTGGCGTGGCGCTGCGCCGGCACGAGGCTGCGGACATCAACGACGGCGGTCTGGGTGGATGCGTCCCCCATGGTCATTCTCCTTGGTTCGAAATGCGTTTTTCCGGTTCGAGCAACTCGTCTCGGCGTCCACGGCGCGCGGGGCGATGACAGCGGGGAGAGGTCTCGCCGATAAAACATATATTGTCAATATATGTTTTATCGGCTGAGGGTGATGTCTATTATTCGGCTGAATTCAGATAGGAAATTGGAAGGATGCGAGCGTCGCGATCCCCTCGACTCGGCCCGGACATTGCAGCCTGCAAGCCGAGGCGGTTGATCGGCCCTGCCGCCTGATGCAGGGTAGGGCGAGGGGGCGGCAGGTGCCGATGATCAGCTTCGCCCATGTCTGCAAGCGCTATGACGGCCGGCCGGTGCTGGACGACATCACGCTCACCATTCCGCCCGGAGCGTTCGTGGCGCTGGTCGGCGCGTCTGGCGCGGGCAAGACCACCCTGCTCAAGGCGATCAACCGGCTGACCGCCATCGACAGCGGGACCATCACGGTCGACGGCGCCGATATCGCCACCCAGCCGTTGGTCGGCCTGCGCCGCCGGATCGGCTATGTGTTTCAGGGCGTCGGCCTGTTCCCGCATATGAGCGTGGCGGAGAATGTCTGGCTGGCGCCGCGCCTCGCCGGCCAGCCCCCGGCCGGGCGGGATGAGCGCGTGGCCGAGTTGCTCGCCATGGTCTCGCTGCCGGCGGATCTGGCCGCGCGTTATCCCCGGCAATTGTCGGGCGGACAGGCGCAGCGCGTCGGTTTCGCCCGCGCACTCGCCGCCGGGCCCGCGATCATGCTGATGGACGAGCCGTTCGGCGCGCTCGATCCGGTGGCGCGCGCCGAGCTGGGCGCCGCCTACCGCGCCCTGCACGAGCGGATGGGCCTCACCAGCCTGCTAGTCACGCACGACATGGCGGAGGCGCTGATCCTCGCCGATCGCGTCATCGTGCTCGGCGAGGGGCGCGTGCTGGCCGACAGGACTCCGCGCGCACTGATGCAGGCGCGCGCCGAGCCCGGCATCCGCGCGATGATCGACGCCGCGCTGGCCTCCGCCGCCCGGCTCGACGCACTGGCGCGGGGCGATTGATGGGCGGCAGCGTCTCTTGGGCGGAGCTGGCGCGGCTGGCGCAGGCGCATCTGTTTCTCAGCGGCAGCGCCGTGCTCGCGGCGATCCTCATCGGCCTGCCGGTCGCGATCCTCGCCGCGCGGAACAGGCGGGTTCGCGCCCCGCTGCTCGGTGCGATCAGCCTGCTCCAGACCATACCGGGGCTGGCGCTGCTTGCCCTGTTCTACCCGTTGCTGCTGTTCCTCGCCCGTGCGAGCGGCTGGCCGATCCCGGCGCTCGGCTTCCTGCCCGCGCTACTGGCGCTGGCCGTCTATGCCCTGCTCCCCATCGTGCGCAACGGTGTCGCGGCGATCCGGGGCATCGACCCGGCGCTGACCGAGGCGGCGGATGGTCTCGGTATGACCGGCGGGCAGAAGCTCCGCCTCGTCGAGCTGCCGCTCGGCGCGCCGGTGATCCTCGCGGGCATCCGCACCGCCGCCGTGTGGACCATCGGCACCGCAACGCTGGCGACGACCATCGGCCAGCCCAGCCTTGGCGATCTCATCTTCTCCGGGCTCCAGACCGAGGATTGGCGGCGCGTCCTCATCGGCTGCCTCGCGGCGGCGGCGCTGGCGATCCTCGTCGATGCGACGCTGGCGCTGATCGAGTCCGGCCTTGCGACTCGTGCCCGCGCCCGGCTCGGCGCCGGCCTCGCGATCCTGCTTGCCGCGCTCGGCCTCACGCTCGCGCCCATTCCCGGTGCCGCCACGAGCGGCCGGCTGGTCGTTATCGGCGCCAAGAATTTCTCCGAGCAATATATCCTCGCCCAGCTCATCGAGAACCGGCTGCGCGTCGCCGGCTACCGCACCGAACGGCGCGACAATCTGGGGTCGGCCATCGCCTACCGTGCGCTCGCCGCCGGGGATATCGGCGTTTATGTCGATTATGCCGGCACGCTGTGGGCCAATGTGTTGCGCCGCACGGATACGCCGCCCGCCGACGCCATGCTGCGCACGCTCGGCGAGACCCTTGCCCGGCGGGACGGGGTGCAGGTGCTCGGCCCGCTAGGGTTCGAGAACGCCTATGCCTTCGCCATGCGGCGTGAGCGGGCGCAGGCGCTCGGCATCGCGACGCTGGCGGACCTCGCCCGCGAAGCGCCCCGGCTGCGGTTGGGCACGGACCTCGAATTCCTCAGCAGGCCGGAGTGGCAGGCGGTGGAGGCGCGCTACCGCCCCGCCTTCCGCACGATGCGGCCTTACAGCCCCACCTTCATGTATCGCGCGCTGGCGGACGGCTCGGTCGATGTGATCTCGGCCTTCTCGTCGGACGGGCGCATCGCCGCGATGGACCTCGTCACGCTCGGCGATCCGCTCGGCGCGCTGCCGCCCTACGATGCGCTGCTGCTGCTCACGCGGACGGCGGCCGCCGATCCCCGGCTGGTCGCCGCGCTGCGTCCGCTGGTCGGCGCGATCCCCATCGAGCGAATGCGCGAAGCCAATTGGACGGTCGACCGCGACGGGGACAAGCGCACACCCGCGCAGGCCGCGCGCTGGCTGGCGGCGGGGCTGGATGAGGCGCCGAAGTAACCAAATCCGCGTTCGCGCGTATTGAAAAGCGGGCGACCCTATGCGGGCGCCCGGTTCGAAGCGAGGGAGGGCTAGAACCTTGATTGTCTCACCCCATGCGCTCCGGCCGCCGGCCGGGCCGGTTCCCGAAGCGATGGCGCAGCATTACCAGCATGTCCGCGCGCTCAGCGTCGCGCTCGCCGCGCCGCTCTCGGATGCCGACGCGACGGCGCAATCCATGCCCGATGCCTCGCCGGCCAAATGGCATCTGGCGCACACGACATGGTTCTTCGAGACGTTCGTGCTGCGCGATTATCTCCCCGGCTACCGGCTGTTCGACGAGCGCTGGCCGTTTCTGTTCAACAGCTACTATGAGGCGGAAGGCGCCCGCCACGCCCGCCCGCAACGCGGCCTGCTGACCCGGCCGACGTTGGCGCAGGTGCTGGCCTATCGCGCCGCCGTCGACGAGGCGCTGCTCGGCGCGCTGCCGATGCTGACGGGGCGCTGCGGCGCGCTGATCGAGCTGGGCCTGCACCACGAGCAGCAGCATCAGGAGCTGTTGCTGACCGACATCAAGCATCTGTTCTCGTGCAACCCGCTCGGCCCTGTCCTGTGGCCGCCGGCGGCCGAGGCACCGGAGCCGCTGCCCGAGCAGCCGATGCGCTGGCATGAGGGGTCGGTGGGGCTGGTCGAGATCGGCGCCGGGGCGGATGGTTTCGCGTTCGATAACGAGCAGCCGGTCCACCGCCAGTTCCTCGCGCCGCACGCGCTGGCGGACCGGCCCGTCACCAACGGCGAGTGGAGTCGCTTCATCGCGGACGGCGGCTATGCCACTGCCTCGCTGTGGTTGTCTGACGGCTGGGCTTGGGTGAAGGGCGGGGGAACGGGCGAGGAGATCGCCCATCCGCTCTACTGGCGCCGGAGCGAAAGCGGCTGGGAGCAGTTCACGCTCGCCGGTTGGCGGCTGGTCGATCTCGCCGCGCCCGTCAGCCACATCAGCTTTTACGAGGCGGACGCCTTCGCTGCCTGGGCCGGCGCCCGTCTGCCGACCGAGCAGGAGTGGGAAGCCGCTGCGCGCAATGCCGATCCGCTGGCCGGCATCCAGCTCGATACGGCCGGTCCGGTCGCGCCGCGCGCCGTCGCCGGGCAGGGTGATGGCCTTACGTCCCTGTTCGGCAATGTCTGGGAGTGGACTGGCTCGGCCTATCGCCCCTATGCGGGTTTTCGTACCGCGCCGGGGGCGGTGGGCGAATATAACGGCAAGTTCATGAGCGGGCAGTTCGTGCTCAAGGGCGGAAGCTGCGCCACGCCGCGCGGCCATGCGCGCGCGACCTACCGCAATTTCTTCTACCCCCATCAGCGCTGGCAATTCACCGGCTTGCGCCTGGCGAAGGATCTCTGACATGGCCGTGCATGCCGATCTCAAGCTGGTCCGCCATGGTGAGGACGGGGTCGATCTCGCCTTCCGCGCCGATGTGCTGCGCGGCCTTGCCGAGCCGCAGAAGGCCATTCCCGCGCGCTGGCTCTACGATCCGGCGGGGTCGGCGCTGTTCGAGCGGATCACGGACCTGCCGGAATATTATCCCACGCGCACCGAGACCGCGCTGCTTGAGCGCTGCGGCCCCGCCATTGCGGACGCGGTGGGGCCGGGGCGGGCGGTGGTCGAGTTCGGATCGGGCAGCTCGGTCAAGACGCCGCTGCTGTTGCGCGAGGTGAAGCCGGCTGCCTACGTACCGATCGACATTTCGGCCGCGTTTCTCCATCAGGCGAGCGCGGCGCTGGCGGCCCGCTTTCCGGACCTGCCGATCCTGCCGGTCGAGGCGGATTTCACCAAGCCCGTGCGCCTGCCGGAGCTGGTCGCGGGGCATGCGATGCTCGGCTTCTTTCCCGGCTCGACCATCGGCAACATGGTGCCGCGCACGGCGGTCGACCTGCTGCGCTCGATGCGGGAGACGCTGGGCGAGGGGGCACGCCTCGTCATCGGCATCGACCGGGTGAAGGATATCACCCGCTTGCTCGCCGCTTATGACGATCGCGAGGGCGTGACCGCGCGGTTCAACCGCAACCTGCTGGAGCGGATCAACCGCGAGCTGGGCGGCGACATTCCGGTTGCGCGCTTTCGCCATGTCGCGCGCTGGAACCCGGTGTGGAGCCGGATCGAGATGCACTTGCAAGCCACGGCCGACCTGCGCTTCACCGTCGCCGGTCGCCCGTTCGCCATGCGCGAAGGCGAGACGATCCACACCGAGAACAGTCACAAATACACCGCCGGTCAGGCGCGCTTCCTGCTGCAAGCCGGCGGATGGACCCCCGCGACCCAATGGACCGATCCGCAGGAGGATTTCCTCATCATGCTGGCGGACGCCTCGGAGCACCGTTCGGCGCCCTGATGCCGCTTATCCCGCCGTGCGGGTGCGGAGAGGATCTTCCCGCCTTATCCTACCTCCTCTTGCGCTACCAGAAACCTAGCGATGGCGTTGGTGGGCTGCCCGGTCATGGTCTTGGCAATCTCGACCACGAGGCGGGCTGAAACCTCGCGATGGTAGTGCCGGCGCAGTTCGCCCAGCGTGCGTGGCGGGGCGATGACGATCAGCCGGGTCAGCGCGTTGCGCAGCGCCAGCGCGTTCAGATAGGCAGCCGCCTCGCGCGCGAAATCGTCCTCCGCCTGCCGGTGATAGTCCACCTCGCCCGTCGAAGCCTGCCCCGGCGAACCGACCGTGGGGCGCTGGTCACGCGCATCGCTTTTCTGGTCCCGGTCGGCCGGGTTGGGCTGCTCCAGCCCGTAATCGACGACCAGTGACGGATCGTCGCTGGTGCCCTCGTTGCGTAGCAGCAGCATCTTGCGCCCATCGGCGACGAGGATGAGGCAATCATGTGGCAGGCGCATCGCTCCGCTCCCGTTCCGGTTCGATTCTTTCACCCAACGCCCTGCGCGGCGGCGCGGTTCCATGACCTACCGGACGGGGGGGTATCCGGGCCAAGATTATTGCCGGGTCGACTGTCGCGCTTTTCTCTCGCTTCATAGCACGCGCGGCCTCGCCTCGCCTGGCGATGGTATCAAGGCATCATGCGCGGGACTCGCTCTCACGGCCTTTCTGGCCGTTCCTGGCCCCCTCTTCGATCCTACGGACCATCGGGCGCATCTGTAGAGGAAGATGGGCCGAGAGGGCGGACGATGCGCTCCTTCCGCGCGGCCGGTCCCGGTGGCGCACCAAACGGGAGCCCGAATCATGCTCTACAACTTTCCAGACAAGGCGATCGACTTCGACCCATATGGTCAGCCGCTGTTCGAGGAAGGCTGCTGTTTCCTCCCCGCACGGCTCGGCCGTGACGATGTGCGCGCCGGCATCACCCATGATGCGCTGATGCGGGTCTGGGGCAAGGCGCGCCATGAGCAGCCGCCGCGCTTCATCGACGCTTTCGACCCCGCGCTGGACCGCGTGCGGACTGCCATTCAGCAGAAATTCGAGCGCGCCGGGCTGGACCGGAGCGGCCGCATCGTCGTCACCGATCAGGACCTCGTCGAACGGTTCGTCTGAGAGTTGCTGCATTGCCCTCCGTCCGCCGCATCGCGCGGAACATTCCGCCCGGCGGTCCGTTCCTTGCAGGCAGCTCGCCCTCCGGCACGGATCTGACGCTATGTTCTTCCGCACCCTCGATGTATCGCTCTCCCATATCGCCGTGCTGGGCAACGCGCTGCCGCGCCGCTGCGGCCTCGCTACCTACACCAGCCACAGCGTGGCAGCGCTGCGCGAGGCGTTCCCCGGCCTGAAGGTCGACCACTACGCCATGGATGACGGCCAAAGCATTGCCTATGGGCCGGATGTTGCCATGACCATCCCGGCGGACGATGTCTCGGCCTATGTCCGGGCGGCGGCCGCCATCCGGCGCTCGGGTGCGCAACTGCTCTGGGTCCATCACGAGTTCGGCATCTTCGGCGGCCCTGCCGGCCGGCATCTGCTCGTGCTGCTGGAGCATCTCGACCTGCCAGTGGTGACGACGCTGCACACGCTGCTTTCCCACCCGGACCCCGATCAGGCGCGGGTGATGCAGGGCCTCCTCGCCGCGTCCGACCGGCTGATCGTCATGGCGCGAAAAGGAGCGCGGATGCTGGCCGACCAGTATCAGGTCGATCCCCGGATCGTGCGGATGATCCCGCACGGTGCGCCGGACCGGCCGCTGCGCGAGTCCGGGCGGCTCAAAGAGAAGCTGGGCCTGGGCGACGGGCCGATCGTGCTCACATTCGGCCTGCTCTCGCCGGGCAAGGGCATCGAGACGGCGATTCAGGCATTGCCGCCGGTCGTCGCGAAGCAACCCGATCTGCGCTATCTGGTCGTCGGCGCGACGCATCCGGCGCTGGTGCGCGATCAGGGCGAGACCTATCGCGAGAGCCTCATCGCACTCGCCGCGCGCCTCGGCATGGGGGAGCATGTCCGGTTCGTCGACCGCTTCCTGGAAGACGAGGAGCTGCTCGATTATCTGCAAGCGGCGGACATCTATCTCACCCCCTATCCGGGTGAGGAGCAGATCACCTCCGGCACGCTGGCCTATGCGCTCGCGCTTGGCCGCCCTGTCGTCTCCACGCCTTATGTGCACGCGCGCGAGGCACTCGCCAACGGCGTCGGCACGTTGGTGCCGTTCGGCGATGCTGCCGCCATGGCCGGCGCGCTGATTGAGTTGCTGGCCGATCCCGCCCGCCTCGCCGAACAGGCGCGGCGGATTTGGCGCGCGGCGCGGCCGACCATCTGGGCGAGAAATGCGAGGGCTGTCATGGATGTGATGAACGACGCGAAGGCGAGCCGGCCGGTTGCGCTGCCGGAACAGCGCAGGACCGGCGAGCCATTCCTCCTCCGCCTCGATGGGATCGCGGCGATGACCGATGGCGTCGGCATCATCCAGCACAGCGTCCACGGCGTGCCGGACCGGCACCACGGCTATTGCATCGACGATAATGCGCGGGCGCTCAAGCTGCTATGCGAGACGCGGGCCGGCGATCCTGCCGCGCGGCTGCACCTCATCCGCATCTATGCCGCCTTTCTGCAGCATGCGTGGAACGAGGAGACCGGGCGCTTCCGCAACTTCATGGGCTTCGACCGGCGCTGGCTGGAAGAGGCGGGGTCGGAAGATTCCAACGGCCGCACCTTGTGGGCGCTCGGCCGGGTGATGCGTGCGGCGCCGCACGATTTCCTCCGCCGCTGGGCGACCGGATTGTTCGAGCGAGCGTTGCCGCTGGCCGAGCAGCTTCACTCACCGCGTGCCATGGCCTTCGCCATGCTTGGTGTCGCCGCTGCGGTAGAGGCCGATCCGGGCCATGAGCAAGGGCGCCTCTTGCTGCGCCGCTCGACCGAGACCTTCTCGCGCTTGCTGAATCAGGCGCAGCGGCCGGACTGGTCATGGTTCGAGATCGTCCTCGCCTATGACAATGCTCGCCTGCCGCAGGCGATGATCGAAGCGGGGCGCGTGCTGGATGATAAGGCGGTGGTCGCCACCGGCCTCGCGACGTTGCGCTGGCTGATGGAGCAACAGAAGGCGCCGGCGGGGCATTTCCGCCCGGTCGGCACCGAGAGCTTCGGCAAGCCGTTCGCGCCCCCCGCCACCTTCGACCAGCAACCGCTGGAGGCCGCCGCGACCATTGACGCCTGCCTCTCCGCCTTCCGGGTCGATGGCGACGCGGGCTGGGTGGAGGCGGCGGAGCGGGCGTTCACCTGGTTCGAGGGCGACAACGATCTCGGCCTGCCGCTGGCGAGCGAGGATGGCGCATTCTGCTACGATGGGCTGACGCCGCAAGGGGTCAATCTCAACCTCGGCGCCGAGTCGATCCTGGCGATGCAGATGGCGCGGCAGGCGATGGCTGAACTGAACCGCGCGCAGGATGGCACCCCGCAGCTCTCAGCGGTGCAATGAAGGTCACGGCTTGACGAGATAGCCGATGCTTCGTCACAAAGCGCGGGCGCAGTCTGACGAGAGCGCCGACGGGAGAACCTTGCCGATATTTCGCCGCCTCGATCAGCGTCTGACCGCCGATCCGTCGCGCGTCGTGGTGCGCCCGTTCCAGCTTTCGTGGCATGCCGCCGGTATCGCGTCCAGCCGGGGCGCCAAGCTGGTCAGCGATGTTCTGGGGATGGAGAGGCAGGCGGTCGAGCGTTCGCTTGCCACTGTGCTGCGCGATTTCGAGCAGCGGCACTGGCAGATCCGCCGCGTGTTCGAGACGCGGTTCGAGCAGGTGGCGCAGGACCTGCAACTCGATCCCAAGCCGCTGAGCGAGGCGCAGCGCCAGCTCATCGGCGCTTATTTCTCCCACGAATACAGCTTTCAGGCGGCGGCGCTGATGAACCCCTCCATTGTGCCGCACCCCGACCAGAGCCATCTGGGCGATGGCATGGTGCGCTTCATCATGTCGCTGCGCGCGGTGGGGGAGGGGCATATCAGCTCCATCGCCTTCCGCGATGGGCTGGTCGGGCCGGACGGCCGCTTCGAACTGTCGCCCGAGCCGCGCATCGCGACCGCCGCCATCGTCCAGCCGCGCCAGCGCATCCGCGAGGATGGCACGTTGGTCGTCGAGCGGGATCGGGACAGCACTCTCTCCGGCACCGTGCTCTTTCCTGTCACGCCGGCGCAGGCCAACGGGCTGGAGGACCTGCGGCTGACGCAGTTCATCCATGACGATGGCGAGGCGGAATGGATCGGCACCTACACCGCGTATAGCGGCCGCGCGATCCGCTCCGAGCTGCTGCGCACGCGCGATTTCCGATCCTTCTCGCTGGTGCCGATGACTGGTACAGCGGCGGTCGACAAGGGCATGGCGCTGTTCCCCCGCAAGATCGGCGGACGCTACCGGATGGTCGGCCGGCAGGACGGCAAGAACCTCTATCTGCTTGAATCCGGCCGCCTCTCGAACTGGTCGGGCGGCGCGCGGCTGCTCGAACCGCGTTACCCGTGGGAGTTCGTCCAGATCGGCAACTGCGGCCCGCCGATCGAGCTGGAAGAGGGCTGGCTGCTGCTCACCCACGGCGTGGGGCCGATGCGCAAATATGCGCTGGGCGCGGTGTTGCTCGACCGCGACGATCCCTCCCGCGTGCTCGCGCGGACACCCGAGCCGTTGCTGGCAGCCGCCGATCACGACCGCGAGGGCTATGTGCCCAATGTCGTCTATACCTGCGGCGCGCTGCGGCTGGGCAACGTGCTGTTCCTGCCCTATGGGCTGGCGGACAGCTCGGTCGCCTTCGCCTTCGCCGATATCAGGGACATTCTCGGCCGGATGGAATGATCCGGGCGCCGGCCGGCGCGCATGATCCTCAAGGTTGACGATAGCCACTCCGCCAGCAGCGGGGACGGTGCGCGGTTTTGTGCCGAAAACGAATATATTGACTAAGTCAAATATATCTTCCATTGCTGCGGCGTAGCCGGCGGTCCGTTCACGGACGATGCGCTGGCAGGTTCGCGGGCTGGGAGAGGAAACGAATGCTGGCGCTCTATCATTTCGGTCCCATCGCCAACTCCCTCACCCCACTGCTGTGCCTCATCGAGAAGGGGCTGGATTTCGACGACCGTTTTCTGAGCAGCCGCCGCTGGGAGCATCACGCGCCCGCCTTCCTGGCGATCAACCCGGAAGGGAAGGTGCCCGTCCTCATCCACGACGAGCATGTCGTGACCGAGTCGACGGTCATTAACGAATATCTGGAGGACGTCTTCCCGGAGGCGCCGCTGCGGCCCGCCGATGCGTGGGGCCGCGCGCAGGTGCGTGTCTGGACCAAGTTCGTGGACGAATATCTCTGCCCCGCGCTGACGGTGATCGGCGCGAACAACGCCTCGTCCTTCGCGAGCAGCATCGACAAGGCCGAGATGCAGACCATCCTCCAGCGCATGCCGGACCCGGAGATCCGCAAGAAATGGCGGATCGTGTCCAGCGGCGGCTTCACCCCCGAGCAGCTTGAGGATGCGCGGACGCGCCTGGGCCGCGCCGTTGCGCAGATGGAAACCCAGCTCGCCGCCAATGGCGACTGGTTCGTGGGCGATGCCTATTCGCTGGCCGACATCAAGATTTTCTCCATGACACCCGGCGTCGAGCGTGTGGCGCCCGATCTGTGCAACGAGACGGTGTCGCCGCACGTCCACGCATGGCTGCGGCGGGTCGAGGCACGGCCGGCGGTCAAGGCGATGTTCGCGCGGGTCTATTAGCGCTGAACTTTCACATCTTCCGCCATGCCAGCACGCCGCCGCAGATGAGCAGCGCGGCCGCGCCATAAAGGTGTAGGCCAATCGGCGCCCAGCCGTGCGCGGGGCCGATGGCGAAGGCAAAGAGCTGCGTGAACAAGATCGGCGCGAGCAGGCCGGCGAGGGCCTGGACGCCCGCGACAGTGCCCTGCAAGCGCCCCTGCTGGTCATGCGCAACGGCCTGCGTAAGTCGTGCCTGCACGGCGGGCGTCACCAGCCCAGCGAGGGCATAGAAAGGCGTGCCGATGGGGAACAGCGCGCCATGGGGGACTGTCGCGAAGATCAGGAAGCCGATCGCCACGCTGCTATAGCCTGTCACAGCGGCGGCCCGCTCTCCGAAGCGGGCGACGAAGCGCCGGACCAGCAGCGATTGCACCAGCAGATGCCCGGCGCCGGCGAAGGTGAGATAGAGCCCCACCGTGGCCGTCGACCAGCCGAAGCGATAATCCGTGTAGAGCACGAGCGTGGTCGGCAGACAGGTCGCCGCCATCATCATCATGGTGAGGACCAGCAGCAGGCCCCGCGCCGTGCGGTTCTCGGCGAGCAGGCGGAAGGAACTCCACACGCTGGCGTGCGCGAAGCGGAACGGCACGCGCCGTTCCTTTGGCAGCGACTCGGGCAGGAGGAACGCGCCATAGCCCGCCAGCGCGCAGCACAAGGCGGCAGAGACCCAGAAGGGCAGGCGCGGGTCGATATGGCCGAGCACCCCGCCGATTGCCGGTCCGGCCAGAAAACCGATCGCGAAGGCGGCGCCGGTCCAGCCATAGGCGCCGGCACGCTCCTCGGCCGGCAGCGAGTCGGCGATATAGGCGTTGACCGCCGGGGCCGATGCGGATGTGACGCCGGCGATGGTCCGCCCGATCAGCAGCCAGCCGACGCTCGGCGCGAGGGCCATCAGGAGATAGTCCGCCGCGAGGCCGAAGGCGGAGATGAGGATCACCCGCCGCCGCCCGAACGCATCGGACAGAGCACCGAGCACGGGCGCGGCGAGGAACTGCGCAACGGCGAAAATCGCTGCGAATTCACCGACATAGGCGGCGGCATGCTCGGTATCGCCGGTGAACTCCTTCACCAGCATTGGCAGAACCGGCACGATAATCATCGCCGCCATCGAGTTGAGCAGCGACACAACTGTGATGAGCGCAACGGCGCGCCGGGATGCAGGCGACATGGCCGAAGGTTTGCGGTCAGCCGTCGTTGCCACGACTCATTCTCCCGATCTGTCGCGATTGCGGGGCAGCTGCGGCTGCCGGCGTGGGAAATCCATGGGTGGGTGCCGTACCTGTGAAGGGCGGGAGGCGGCCCGACGCAGATTTTGCTATGAGAGCTTATTGACTAAGTCAATAAATATCCCTAGCCATGGAGGCGAGCGATGCGGACCACCGCACGGCGACGGGGGAGACTATGCTGGAAGTCTACACCTGGGAACCCAACGCCAATTCAGGCAAGCCGCTGTTCTGCCTGAAGGAAAAGCAGGTCCCGTTCGTCTTCCACTATATCGACATGGGCAAGCGCGAGCATTTCTCGCCCGCCTTCCTCGCGGTCAATCGCGACGGCACGATCCCCGCCGTCGTCCATGACGGCTTCGTCATGACCGAGTCGACGCCGATCATGGAATATATCGACGACGCCTTCGATGGCCCGGCGCTGCGCCCGGCCGATCCCTATTGGCGTTGGCGCATGCGGCAGGTGATGCGCTTCATGGACAATCAGGTAGCGCCCTCGCTGGCGATGCTTGCCTCCAACCGGCTGGCGGCGCCCCAGTTCCAGGGCGCCGACCCGGCCGAGTTGAAGCGCGAGCTGGACAAGATTCCGCTACCCGAGCGCCGCGCGGCTTGGGAAAAGCTGATGTTCAACAAGACGCCGCCGGCCGATCTGGACGAGTCGGCACGCCGCGTGCGCGAGGCGATCCGCCATTTCGACGCGCTGCTCGCCGAGACGCCGTGGCTGGCCGGCCCGGATTTCTCGCTTGCGGACATCAATGTGATCGCGACCTTCTACGGCCTGCCGACCAGCCAGCCCGAGCAGGTCAACGCGCAGGCGACCCCGCATCTGTGGGACTGGCTGCGGCGCTGCCATGCGCGCCCCGGCATCCAGCAGGCGTTCCAGCTGGGCAAGGGCTATATCGGCCAGCGCGCCGCCGAGGCGCGGCGCCTGCTCGGCGTCGGGGAGGCGGCGGCATGATCGCGCTCTACCATGGTGGCCCGAGCGGGCACTCGGCCTCGCTGCTGATCGCGCTCGCGGAAAAGGGGCTGGCCTATAAGGATCATCGGCTCGATCTCGCCGCCTTCGCCCAGCACGCGCCGGATTTTCTCGCGGTCAATCCCGCCGGGCAGGTGCCGGTGCTGCGGGAGGGCGGCCGGACGCTGACCGAGACCTTCTTCACCCTGCTCTATCTGGACGAACGCTATCCCGATCCGCCGCTCGGCGGCGCCGATCCAGAGGCGCGCTATACGGTCCAGAAGTGGGGCAAATATGTGGAAACCCACATCGCTCCCAATCTGGCCATCGTGGACTGGGCGATGCGCGGGCAGGCGCCCGATGAGGCGGCGCGCGCGGGGTTCGAGCGCCTCCCGCCGGAGCGGCGCGCGCTATGGGCGCAGGCGCTGCAAGGCTTTTCCGCCGAGGAGGTGCAGGCCGCCCGCGCGGCGCTCGCCAAGGCGGCTGACCGCATCGCCGAGGATCTGGCCAGCACCGGCTGGCTCGCGGGCGATGGGTGGAGCCTCGCCGATATCATCGTTTTTCCGCATGCCGCGCGCTTCGCTGCGCTGGGACTCACCGTGCCTGCGACCGTGGCCGATTGGCTGGAGCGCGTCGGGCAACGCTCCGCCGTCCGGCAGGCGCTTGGCGAGCAGAGCCTCGTTGCGGCCGCCGCGACCATGGGGCCGGAGCGCGGGCGATGGGGATGATTGCCGATAATATGAAGTAACATATTGAATTAAAATAATAATCCAGAGCCGCACGAGCGGTGTGGAACAATCAAAGGAGGGATGCAATGAACAAGAGCGTTGCGTTTTGGATGCCCGCGCGTGCCGTCTCCGCATGCAGTCTCACCGCGATCGCGGCGATGCTGTTGCCCGTCGCCGCGCTTCAGGCGCAGACCACAGACCCGCAGGCGGACACGACCGACGACCGGGGTGTCGGCGACATCGTGGTAACGGCGCAGTTCCGTGAGCAGAATTTGCAGGATGTGCCCATCTCCATCTCGGCGGTGAATGCCGAGCAACTCCAGCAGCGCAGCGTCGCCAACCTGACCGACGTTGCCCGCTCAGTGCCCAATGTCGAGATGCAGCAGGGCAATTCGGGTTACAGCAGCAACACTAACCAGGCCTATATCCGCGGGCTGGGGCAGGCGGACTTCCTCGCCACCTTCGAGCCGCGCGTCGGCTTCTATATCGACGACGTTTATTTCGCGACGACCTTCGGCGCGGTGTTCGATGTGCTGGATCTCGACCGGATCGAGGTGCTGCGCGGCCCGCAGGGCACGCTGTTCGGGCGCAACTCGGTGGGCGGTGCGATCCGCGTCATCTCGCGCAAGCCGCGCGGCGACAATAGCGGCTATGTGGAGGCGACCTATGGCAGCCTCAACCGCTATCAGGTGCGCGGTGCGGTCGACCTCGGGCTGGTCAAGGACGTGCTCGCCCTGCGCCTCACCGGCAGCGCGCGCGGGCAGGACGGTTGGGTCGACCTGCTTGATTACAAATGCAACAATCCCACGCTCGGCAACAATAATGTCGGCGGGCTGGGGCAGGGACCGGTCAACGATAGCTGCAAGCGCGGCACGCTGGGCGGCAGCAAGAACTATAATGTGCGCGGCTCGCTGCGCTGGCAGCCGTCCGCCACCGTGGATGTCCTGCTGCAAGGCGATTATCTCAAGGAAAATAGCGAGAGCCCGGCCGAGGGGATCATCAAGACCAGCCTCAGCCTCGACAACCCGGAGACCGGCGTGTCGGGCGGCGCGACGCGTGCCGGCTTCGATCGCACCCAGGACAACGGCCTCGCACGCTGGCTGCGCGGCCTTGGCACAAGCTATTACGGCTTCGACGTATCGACGCCAGCGCTCATGCAGCAGGTCGCCGACAGCTTCGTCTCGCCCTATCCGGCGAGCAGCTATGCTTCCTACGGCAACGCCCGCCTCGGCTACAGCAACCCGCCGGAGGGCGAGTTCAAGGCCTATGGCGCCTCGCTCAATATTGATTGGGATATTTCCGAGGCGCTGCACCTCACCTCCATTTCCGCCTATCGCAAGTCCGAGGGCGTGTTCGGCCAGAGCCTGCTGGCGGTGCCGGTGGAGGAAGTGCGCCAGTCCGTCTCCAGTCGGCAGATCAGCCAGGAAATCCGCCTGCTCGGCAACGTGCTCGATGGGATGCTCGATTTCACGCTGGGCGGCTTCTACATCAACACTAAGGGCACTAACCCCTCGCGCGTGCAGACCGAGGGCTTCACCAACGCGCTGGATTTCTATGGGGACGACCAGAACACGCTGAAAGCCTATGCGCTGTTCGGCGCGGTTGACCTGCACCCGACCGAAAAGCTCACCATCTCCGGCGGCCTGCGCTATTCGGACGAGCGCAAGACTTACCGGTTCGATCGCGATTATTCGCCATCCGGCCTCAGCGTCATCAACTTCGTGTTCGTCGGCCGCAATCACGATACGCGGGTCAATCCGCGCGTGGCGCTGGGCTATGAGGTCAATCCCGATCTCAACCTCTATGCGTCCTGGTCCACCGGCTTCACAGCCGCCGGCTTCAACGCGCGGCCGTTTGGCCCCACCTCGGTGTTCGCGCTCGATCCCGAGAACGTCCAGTCATTTGAGCTGGGATTCAAGAGCCAGTTCCTCGACCGGCGGGTGCGCCTCAACGCGGCGGTCTACCAGACCGAGTTCGAGAATATCATCGGCACGACGCGCGGCGACGCCACCTCGCGCTGCCCCGGTGCGCCGTTCTGCAACGCCAATATCGGCGATGCGCGTATCAGGGGTTTTGAGGCCGAACTGCAATTGCGCCCGGTGAGTGACCTGATGCTTTCCGCGAACCTGGGCTACACCGATTTCCAATACAAAAAGCTGGTCGCCAATGTGCAGGGCCTCACGCTGGACAGCCCCAACACGCGCGTGCCCAAGTGGAACGCGAGCGGCAGCATCCAATATGATCTCAACCTTGCCAACGGCGCCCGGCTGACCCCCCGCATGGACGTGAGCTATCGTTCGCGCATCTATTATTCCACGTCGCGGGCGAACGTCTCCGCTCAGCAGGCGCCTTACGCGTTGGTCAATGCGCGGCTGACCTATGCCATGCCGGGCGACGGTTGGTCGCTCTCCATCGCGGCGACCAATTTGTTTGATAAATTCTACTATACAACCTTGACGGATCAGCGGGAAAGCTTTGGGTTCTTGAGTGGAACCATCGGGCGCCCGCGCGAGATTTTCGCGACGGTCAGGCACGAATTCTGACGCCGGGCGGTGCTGAGCCCGGACGGTCGCACGGATGGGACGATATGAAAAATAGCCCGGCAGGCGGGCGGGTTCGGAGGCGGGGATGACGAACGGGAGCACAGCGGTGGCGGGGACCGGCGCGGGCGGAGTTGCGGCGGTCGATAGCAACGGCGGCTTCCCACCCGCGCGGCAGGGCTGGTACGCCGTGTCCATCCTGGCGGTGACGACCACCTTCGCGCTGCTCGACCAGGGGATCATCGGCCTGCTGATCCAGCAGATCAAACGGGATTTCACGCTGACCGATACGGAGGCCGGGCTGCTGCTCGGCCCTGCCTTCGTGATCTTCTATGCCTTCCTCGGTCTGCCGCTGTCGCGCTTCGTCGATCGCTCCAACCGCACGATCATCATCTCCATCGGTATCTTCGTGTGGAGTATCGCCACCGCGATCTGCGGTCTGGCGTCCAACTTCATCCACCTGTTTCTCGCGCGGATCATGGTCGGCGCGGGCGAGGCAATTAACGGGCCGGCAAGCTATTCCATCGTCTCAGACTATTTCCCGCGTGACAAGCTGCCCCGCGCTATCGCGACCATGCAGATCGGCTCGGTGGCGGGCGGGGGCCTCTCGATGCTGATCGGCGGCGCGATGATCTGGATCATCGCCACGGTCGGCAGCCCGGACCTGCCGCTGGTCGGCGTGCTGCGGCCATGGCAGGTGGTGTTCATCGCGGTCGGCCTGCCCGGCGTGCTCGTCTCGCTGCTGATGCTGACGGTGAAGGAGCCGCCGCGCCATGGCCTGCGCATGGACCGGCCCAAGGTCGGGCTCTGGCAGGCCATGGGCTATCTCGGCACGCATTTCGCCATTTTCGGGCCGATGTTCATCGGGCTGACGCTCGGCTCGCTGGATGGCGGCGGGCGTGCCTGGGGCGCCGCCTTCTTCGAGCGGACCTATGGCTGGTCGCCGGCGCAATATGGCCTGACCTCCGGCGTGTTGCAGATCGGCCTGATGCTGATCGGCCTTTATGCCGGCACCAGGCTGGTCGAGAGCATGTTCAGGCGCGGGCTGGAAGATGCGCCGATGCGCGTGGTCATCTATTGCCGGCTGGCCGCGTTGCCCGCCGCCATCGCCATGCCGCTGATGCCGGACCCGTGGCTGGCGCTGGCCTGCTCCGGCGTGGGGATGCTGACGCTGGGCATGAGCGGCCCGTCGCTCAACGCCGTGCTCCAGATCGTCACGCCCAACCAGATTCGCGGGCAGGTGACGGCACTCTACCTGTTCATCTATTTCGTCGTGGGCTCGGGCCTGTCGCCGCTCGTGACCGGCATGGTGACGGATTACGTGTTCACCTCGCCGGACGACCTGCGCTGGTCGATCCTGCTGCTGCACGCCATCTTCCTGCCGACCGCGCTGGCCGTCACCTGCCTGGGCTGGAAGCCGTATCGGGAGGAGGTCCGCCGCCTGAACCGCGACGACCCGCAGCCCGTTTGATGAGGAGGGGAAATCCGATGAGGACATTGTTCGCGCTCACCGCGTTGGCGCCGCTCTGCGCCCTGATCCCGCTGGCCACGGCGCCAGCCTCGGCCCAGACGGCGATGCCGCAGCCGGCCTCGCCGATCCTGATCGCGCCGCCCAATGCGGTGCCGGCCGTGGCGCTGCCCTGCACCCGCGCCTGCATGGAGGAGCTGGCAGACCGCTTCCTCAAAGCGCTGGCCGCGCGCAACCCGCAGGCGCTGCCGCTCGCCGGGACGATCCGCTACACCGAGATGGGGCAGGCGCTGGCGCTGGGCGACGGTCTGTGGGGCACGGCGAGCGACGTGGGCAATTACCGCCATGTCTTTGCCGATCCGCAGAGCGGCCAGATCGGCCTGTTCGCGACGATGAAGGAGAATGGCAAGCCGTTCGTCATGGGTGCGCGGCTCCGCGTGGAGCTGGGCCGCATCAGCGAGATCGAGGTGGTGCTCTACCGCAGCGGCACCGGCCCGGCCTGGAACGACAACGGCGTGCTGGAACTGGACAAGTCCGGCAAGCCCAAGGATTTCTGGACCGCCGCGCCGCCCCCCGGCCAGCGCCTCAGCCGGCAGGAGCTGGTCGCCGCCGCCAACTCCTATTTCGACAGCCTCCAGAACAATGACGGCAAGAAGCAATATCCCTTCACCGACGATTGCGACCGGCTGGAGAACGGCGTTTTCACCACCAACAACCCCGGCACCGTCCGCATGGGCGATGTCGATATCGGCGGCATGGGTTGCCGCCAGCAGTTCGAGACCGGGCTCTACGGCGTGGTGACGCGCATCCATCACCGCCGCTTCCCGGTGGTGGACGAGGAGCGCCAGATCGTGTTCGCGCTCGGCGTGTTCGACCATGCCGGCACGATCCACGAGCTGACCATGCCCTCGGGCAAGAAGGTCTCCACCGGCATGTTCAGCAAGCCCTCCAGCATCCTCATCAGCGAGGCATTCAAGATGCAGGGCAAGCTCATCCAGAAGGTGGAAGCGGTGGGCGCCAGCGTGCCCTATCACATGCACCCCGGTTGGGGAGAGCGCTGAGGCGGCGTTCTACACTGACGATGCGTGGAGCCCGTGTGTTTGAAGAAAACCATGCACCCCTGAATAACCGATGTGCTCCTGCGCAGGCAGGAGCCCAGGGCCCAGCCACACGTCCCTATCGCCCTGGGCTCCTGCCTGCGCAGGAGCACAAGCTTGGCTTAAAACGTCCGAATGATCTCTCGCGATGATCTGGGCGCGCCTCTCGTTCGGCCGCGTGGACAAATTCCGATTATGAATGATTGTCCGGTTTCTGGCGTTCTGGGGCTGCCACCAAATGTCGCGGAAGTCAGGGAAAGTCGCTGTCCCGCTTCCCCCACTCGTCCTGTGCTTGTCGAAGTCTTTTCGCTTCGTCTCCACTCAGCAGAAGGCTTCGACTTCGCTCAACCCGAACGGGTTTTTGGTGTCTGCAATGTTGTCGTCAGAAGCCGCTGCGCTGGCCATTTTGATATGCGCGCCTGATGGCAGCACCTAATTTAATAAAGGCCGTGCCGACCATTGCGGCTATAACGCCGAACAGGATTGTCCCTAGAGATCGTGGGCTTTGGAACTGACCTGCATCGTGGTTGAAGATGGGAGTGTCGGTCAACCAGAGGATAGCCGGGATACCAACGCCCAGTATCCAAATCGCGAAACCCATCAACGGGAGCAAATAGCCAACCGAACGCAATCGGATATCGAAGCGGGTATGTTTAGGTTCGTCCATTGAGGGCGACGATACAACCACGATGCCGTGTGCGCTATAGGAGCGTCGCCTATGAGCCCGGCGGCGGTGAATGGTCGTGTTCTGACAACCCGCTTCCAGACGAAAACGCTGAACAGCCGCCATCCTGCGAAGCCGACGAATTTGTCCATGCGGCCCAAGAGCGGGGCCGTCCCCCTCACGCCTCGCGATAGATCGGGCTGCCCACCAGATTGGGGATCAGGTCCAGCGCAGCCTGTTCGCGCGCCTCGTCATGGCCGATGGCGCGCTGGATTGCCGCGAAGCGTTCCTCGATGCCGGGGCGGAACTCCGGCGCGGTGAAGATATAGAGCGCGTTGTCGCGGATACCCTGCAACACCAGCTCGCCGGCCTCCTCGGGCGAAGCGGTGAGCGAGGCGAGGCGCGCGCGATCCGCCTCGTTGAACGAGAAGCCCGGGCCCGGCGCGGCCGTGCCCCCCTCCTGCGTCACCGCGAAGCGTTCTGGCCGGGTTTTCTCATAGTCGCGGATATTGCTGCGCACCCCGCCGGGGCAGAAGGCCGAGACGCCGATGCCTTCCGGCGCCAGCTCGGCGCGCAGCGCCTCGGAGAAGCCGACCACCGCGAACTTGGTCGTTACGTAGATGCCGGCGCCGCTATATTGCAAGATGCCGGCCATGGAGGCGGTGTTGACGATATGGCCGCCCTCGCCATGCCGGCGGATGCGCGGCAGGAACAGATGCACGCCGGTGAAGATGGCGTTGAGGTTGATATCGACCGCCCAGTCCCAGTCCGCATAGCTGGCCTGCCCGATGCTGCGGGCGAGGCCGATGCCGGCATTGTTGCACAGCAGATGGACCTTGCCGAACGCCCGCTCGGCTTCGTCGGCCGCTGCCGCATAGGCCGTGCGGTCGGTCACGTCGAGCTGCATCAGGCGCACGCGCGCGCTCACGCCGTCCGCCCGCAGCACGGCCTCTGCCTCGTCGAGATGGTCGCGGCGCAGGTCGGCGACGATCACGTTCATGCCCGCCCGCGCGAACACCCGCGCCATGCCGAGGCCGATGCCGCTCGCCCCGCCGGTGACGAAGGCGGTCTTGCCGGTGAGATCCTTCATGGCTCGTCTCATTCCTTTCCGTATGGGCACACGTCCCGCCCTTGCCGCTCGACACGAATGGGAGGTTGGAGGCTGACTCGCCTCCAGTCCCTCAGCGCCCCGTCGCGGGTGTCCAGCCATCGCCCAGTCCATAGGGCAGGGTGACGAACGGGAACGCCTCCACCTCGTGGATTTGCCCGCCGCGAATGCCGAACGTTTCCACCGTCACGAGGTTGAGCACCATGGCGATGCCCGGCCGGTCCGCGCCGATGCTGCCGGGCTTGGCGGGCCGCTTGGTGCCGTCATGCACGAACAGCGGCAGCACCGCCACCAGCCCCTTCTGCTCGTCGATCACCATGCGACGCGGCCAGATCTTCTTCATGCCTACGAAGATGCCGGTGCTCACCTGCTCCTCGCAGGTCATGGTGCTGAGCCGCGAGAAGATGCGGCCCATCTCGGTCGATGTGTCGGGCAATTGCGGGGAAGGGGAGGCGCGGCCGGGCGTCTTGTTGGCCACCGTCTGGTAGCCCTGCTCGTAGCGCACGCAGTCCGGCGCGAAGGCGGCGATGCGGCCGTCCTCGCCGGTCAGCGCATCGAAATAGGAGTGGGCGACATAGTTCAGCATCTCCCGCGAATCGCGCTGGGCCGCCGGCACGTCCGCCAGCAGGGTCGGGCGCGGCCTGGCGAGCAGTTCCATCGCTTGCGGAGCGACGTTGCGGTCGATGAGCTGCTCCACCTCGGTAATCATCCGCCGGTCGATCTTGAGGCGGATGGCGACCATCGCCGGCTTGCCCTCGACCATATAGACCAGCTGCATGACCAGTTCGCCGAGCAGCGGATCGGCCACGTCGATGCGGTAGCCGGTATGCTCGATGTCCGCGCGCCACAGCACGCCTTCGCCCAGCGCCATATGACCGGTATTCTCGGTGACGAACACCTCCTGCGCCAGTGGCAGGGCGGTGGGGGTCTTGCGCTCCATCGCGCGCAGGAATTGGGTGCCGAAGTCGACCAGACAGGCGCGGTCGCATGGCTGCACCCGCCTGGGGTCGAAGGGTTGCTTATACCAGGGCTTGGCCGCCGCCGTTGCGCTCGGCTGCTGCGCTGGTGCCGCAGCGGGCGCGAGGGCCATGGCGAGGCCCAGAGTTGCTCCCAGAGCCGACATCGTCAGACCGAATAGCTGCTTCCTCAAGTCCCCCTCCTTCACCTGAAAGTCCGTCGGTTCACTCCGTGTCGATGGCGTGGGCGATGGCTCTCGCCTCCGCCGTCATCCGCGCGCGCCGCTCCTCGCCTGCCTTGCGGAACGGGTCGATCTCGTAATCGGTCGGGAACGCGTCCAGCATCTCCGCGAAATAGGCGGCGACTTCCTCCCGGAATTCGCCGTGCGGGAAGATATACGGCTCGTTGCGCTCGATGGCCTCGACCACGCGCCGGCCAAGCGCATCCGGGTCCATGCCGTGCGCGATGGTGTCACGGTGCTCGTGCGTTTGTTCGCCGGTGGTGGCGGCCTGCCGGTAGCGGTCGCCCGCCGTCATCGCGCGGGTGCGGGTCATGCCGGGACAGAGCACCGATGCCCCGATGCGGTAGGGGCCGAGCGCGAGCCGCAACGCGTCGGTCATGCCGCGAACGGCGAATTTGGAGGTGGCGTAGATGCCCGCGAACGCGGGCACCGGGATCATCCCGGCCATGGACGAGGTGTTGACGACATGGCCGCCTTGCCCATGCGCCTTCATGCCCGGCAGGAAACTCACCAGCCCGTTGACCGTGCCGCCGATATTGACGTCCAGCACATAGTCCCAGTCCGCGTAGCTGGCCTCGTCGATCGGGTTGCGCTGGCTCACGCCGACATTGTTGCAGAGCACGTGCACCGGGCCGAAAATCCGCGCCGTCTCTTCAGCGGCGGCCGCCATGGCGGCGCGGTCGGCCACGTCGAGCTGGATCTGGTGGAGCCGGTTCTGCCCGTGCAGCAGCGCGGCGGCCTCGTCGAGATGATCGCGCATCAGGTCGGCCATCACCACATTCATGCCGCGCGCCAGGAACGCTTTCGCCATGCCGAGGCCGATGCCGCTGGCGCCGCCGGTCACGAATGCGGTCCGCCCTTCGAAAGCCTTCATATGTCCTCTCCCGCCGCCTTTTTCCTGAAGGGGCGACAACGTGGCGCATTCTCATTATAAGGCGCTCCCACGCTGATTAACCCTATTATTTGACAATGTCAAAATAGGTTGGCTTGATCCTGCGAAGGGAAGCATCCTTGGAACGGTCCGTGACAATGCCCAACGACGATGACGCGCGGGAAACCGCTACTCCGGCGCCCATGCGCGGCGTGTTCACCTTCCGCATCATCAGCCTGCTCGATCTGCTGCGGCGCAGCGGCACGCTGGCGCACCGGCGCAACTTCGATCTCTCGGGCATCGAGTGGCGGATCATGTCGCAGGTCGGCGATCACGCGCCGCTCTCGCTCAACGATCTGGCGGACCTGCTCAATCTCGACCGGGGGCAGGTCAGCCGCGCGGTCAAGGCCATGAAGGAGCGCGGCTTGCTCAGTAGCCGCCGCCGCCCCGGCGGGCCGGCCATCGACATCACCCTGTCGGACGAAGGCAAGGCACTGCACGAGCGGATGGTCGCCCTCGCCATCGAGCGCAACGAGTTCCTCGTCGGCGATATACCGGACGATGAGATCGCCCGCGTGTCCGAGGTGCTGGATCGGGTCAAGCAGAAGGCGCAGATCCTGCTCGACCGGGAACGAGCCGCCGGTGCCGCGGATGCCGACGAGGCGGGTTGATAAGGCGGGCGGCGCGACCGAAGGCTTGTCCTGTTCGTTCAGAGGCCGCCTATCAGTTCACGGTGGCACTCCCTGGAAGCGATGTGCTCCTGCGAAGGCAGGAGCCCAGGGTGGCAAGGATCCGCGGTCAAATCCCGGCTCCGCTCATCAAGGAGCAGGCCGTTAATAACAGGGCCAGCGAACACGCTCCTCGCGTCGCTTTACGGTAGGGCTGCTTATTACATGCCCGACGCTTTCTGAAGGGGCGTGTCAAAACGTCCCCTCATTCATTCCGGCCGGCCCCGCTCACAGCGGCGGGGAATGAACCCCCCGCCGCCGTTTCAGGATCAGAAATCATATTGCAGCGTCAGGCCGACCTCGCGTGGGCGCCCGCGCACTTCGGTGAGCGCGCTGCGTGGCGGCGCGGCAGGACCGGCGCCCGAGCCGGAATCCCAATAACCGCCGCCGAACCGCTGGGCATAGACCGCATAAGTGTTATCCAGCAGGTTGTTGGCGAAAGCGGTGATCGTCACCGGCAGCTTGGCCAGCGCGAACTGGATGCGGGCGTTGACGAGACCGTAGGCCGGCAGCGTGTAAGCGGAGTCCGTCCCCTGGGTTGGGTGCGTCGCCTGCTTGCCGACATAGGCGTAGTTGAGGTTCAGCGTCGCTTTCCCGAACGCGCGCTCCATAGAGTAGGTGGCGCCGACGTTGAAGGTGGGGGAGGGCGCGTCAGGGAAGAGGTTCACGGTCCCTGCCGGCGGGTGCTTGAGCGTCGGATCGGTGATGCCGCCGCTCGCATCAAGGATGAAGTTGTGTGCCAGTGCAAGCTGGGCATCCACCTCAATGCCCTTGATACGGACATCACCCTGATTCTGAACGAGAATCAGGAAACCCACCGGACACTGCGTGCTCCCCGGCGCGATGTTGGCCAGCGCCCCCGTTCCGCACGTCACCTGCGTCGCCGCCTGCCGGTTGGTATAGTCCATGATGAAGGCGGTCGGATTGATCCGCAGCTTGCGGTCGAACAGGCTCATGCGAAGGCCGATTTCGTAGTTCACAACCTTCTCGTTCGGGATCGGTTTGATGCCCGCGCTCTGGGCCGGGCCGGTCGCGTTGTTCGTCGCCGTCCAGCTCGCGATGGTGTAGCTGTAGTTTCCAGCCTTATATGCCTTCGAGATCGTGCCATAGGCCATGATGTCGTCGGTGACATGATAGTCGATGGTTCCGCGATAATCGAGCGCGGTGAAGGTATCGCCGGCGTTGACCGTGGTCGATGTTGTCCCCGGCGCGGGCGTGAAGTCGGTTGCTGGGAAACGGGTCTGGCGATAGTCCTTCTTGTCCCACGCTTGCCGCACGCCGCCGGTAATGTTCAGCCGGTCGGTCGCATGAAGCGTCGCGCTGAGAAACAGGCCGTAGGAATCGGAGCGCTGCTCGGTGAAGGTGTCGGCGATGCGGAACAGCCCGGCATCGCCATCGGGCGGTGTGCCTGGATTGGCGGGATAGACGCTCGACCCGCGCCGCGTCACGGTGTGGTTGGGCGCGAACGACTTCTCGTGGAAGTAGTTGGCGCCGGTCACGACATCCAGCGCGTCGCCGAACAGGGCGGCGTTGAGTTGCAATTCCTGATAGAAGACGTCGGACGAGACGTTCTCGCCGCGCCGTTCGGTGCCGAGCCCCTGATAGTCCGAGACACCGGTGTGCCTGAGCTGGGAATAGCCCGATACCGAACTGACGCTGACGGTATCGCTGAGGTCGATCCCCAGATTGAGGTCGGCCTGCCAATATTTGCTGTTCACATGCTGGTTGCAGGCCGCGTCATAGTCGGGGTCGAAATCATCCATCAGGCAAAGGTCGGTTGCCGTGAAGGCATTTTTGACGATGCGCGGATCGTTATAGGGGGCGAGCGGCGCCTGGCCGGCCGCCTTGAACGAATCGTTGATCCAGTCGCCGTAATTGCCCTGGATGTATCCTTCGATACCGGGGCGCATGTCGAACTCGGTCATCACGTTCGGCGTGCCGTTCGCCTTCGAGTCGCTGTAGAGGAAGCCCAGTGTGGCGTAGAAGCCGGAGCCACCTTCATAGCGCGCCTGAAGACGGCCGATGATATCGCGCTGGGCGCCAAGCAGGGTGGAGCCGCGGCGGACATAGCCATCCTGGTCGAGATAGGCGCCTTGCGCGCGGATGGCGAGCCCTTCGCCCAGCGGCAGATTGACCATGCCAACCAGATCATGCCGTTCCATGCTGCCAATCGTGCCGCGGATATATCCTTCCGCCTGGTCGGTCGGCTGCTTGCTGAAAATGCGGATGGCGCCGCCGGTCGAGTTGCGGCCGAACAGCGTACCCTGCGGGCCGCGCAGCACCTCGATCCGGTCGATATCGAGCACACGCAGCACTGCGCCGCTGGTGCGCGGCATGTATATGCCGTCGATATAGAGGCCCACGCCGCGTTCGCCGGTGGTGCCGCCACCGCCGCCGATGCCGCGAATGACGAAGTTCGCCGCGTTGTTGCCGCCGCCGCGCGAAGGGGTGATGCTGAGGTTTGGCGTGAAGGTGGATAGGTCTTGCAGGTCCTCGATGCCCTTGGCGGCCACGGCCTCGGGCGTCACCGCCACGATCGAGAGCGGCGTATCCTGCAGGTTCGTTGCGCGCCGCTCGGCGGTGACGACGATGTCTGCTATCCCATCGCCGTCGCTTGCACCTTCGGCAGTTTGGGCTTGCAGGGCTGCACCTTGCAGGCAAAGCAACGCGGTGGTCGCGAGGGCGGCCGCCCTCAGCGTGCCGGCGCGAGGCGCCGGCAGATATGGTTTTCCGATCAAGATTCTCTCCCCGTTTTTCCCATCGGCTATTGCCTCCGAGGGTCGCGGCCAGCACCGCAACGGGAGAATTGCTATCAGACATTATTGACAGAATCAAACTAATGATTGATTCCTCAATTTGTTGATTCGATATAACCCTTTGCTGGAATAGGGTTCGGTCAGATCCTGGGGAGAGGAGATTGGCATGAAGGCGGCACGCGGACCGGTGCGGCTTGTGAGCGGGCGCAGGATGCAGCGCCTCTGCGTGGCGATGGCATGCGCTGCGTTCGCCCTCACGTCCGTGCAGGCGCAAACCCGTGACCGAGATCGCAGGCTGACAGCCGAGGAACTCGATCAGCTCCAGCACAAGCATCCGGGTCTTCCGGGTGCGCTCGATCCTGCCAACCTCGCCAAGCCGCGCCCCAAGGCGCCGTTCGACATGACGGGAACCTGGTTCGTCGACCTGAGCGAGGGCTTCAACAAATTCATGTTCGGCCCGCCTTATCCGGAGTTCTATGCGGAAGGGCAGAAGGCTCTGACCGAGGGGGCGGCAGCGCGGGCGCGCGGCGAGAATTATCGCGATAGCATCGGCCAATGCTACCCGGCCGGTATGCCGATGATTATGACGCGGGTCTGGCCGGTGATGTTCGTCCAGCTACCCACCGCGGTCTATATGGTCGCCGGCTTCACCAACAGCTTCCGCACCATCTATCTCGACGGACGCACCCATACCGATCCCGATATCTACGTGCCGACCTATAATGGCGAGTCCATCGGCAAGTGGGAAGGCGACACGCTGGTCGTCACGACCAAGGGGTTCGAGACGGACCATCACTGGATCGACGTCGGCATCCCGATCAGCGAGGATTTCCAGATCGTCGAGCGGATCAAGATGGTCAACGGCGGGAACACGCTGGAGATCGAATATATCATGACAGATCCCAAGATGTGGAAGGGCGAGTGGCGCAACACGAAGCGCTGGGACCGGGTGCTGGAAAGCGACATCGGCGAGGTGGAGTGCACCGAGGCGCGCAACGCCAATATCCCTGGAACCGACCGGGGACAGGCTGCGCTGGATGAGTCCGGCGAATAGCAGACAGAACGCGAGAGGAGCGGATGGGAATGTATTGGAAGGCCATGTTGCGCGGTGGCGCCCTGGCGACGGTGCTGGTTGCGGCAGCCGCCGGCGCCCATCACAGCTTCGCCATGTTCGATCAGACCAAGACGGTAACGCTGAAAGGCTCCGTGGTCGAATTCCAGTGGACCAATCCCCATGCCTGGATTGAGCTGGACGTACCCAATGCGCGCGGCGCCAGGGAGCGCTGGGGGATCGAGCTCAACAGCCCCAACAATCTCACGCGGCAGGGCTGGCGGCGCTCGACCCTGAAAGCGGGTGACGCTGTGACGATCACCATCAATCCGTTGCGCAACGGCAAGAAGGGCGGGTTGTTCAATACCATCGTGCTTCCCAACGGCAAGATGCTGGGCGGTGAGCGGGCAGTGGATGGCAAGGCCATCAACGTGCCGACGGCCGACTGAGGAGATGCGATCATGCGCATGAAATGGCTTGCAGCATTCGCCGTGGCATCGCTTGCTGCGGCGGCGACGGCCCATCACAGCTTCTCCATGTTCGACATGAAGAAGGATGTGACGGCGAAGGGGACGGTTACGGAATTCAAGTGGACCAACCCCCACGCCTGGATGCATGTCGACGTAGCCGACGCCAAGGGTGCCACGACCAACTGGGCGATCGAGATGACCAGCCCCAACAACCTTGTGAGTGTGGGTTGGCGGCGTTCGTCGTTGAAACCGGGTGACAAGGTGACTGTGACCTATCATCCTCTGGTCAACGGCAAGGCGGGCGGCTCTCTCGTCAAGGTCGTCCTGCCGGATGGCAAGGTGCTCGAAAACAAGTGACAGGCAAGAGAGCCGACAGGGGGAGGGCTGCTGGAATGAAGTTTTGGGCCGCGTCGTCATTGGTAGCGCTCGCGACGGTCTGTCTCGCCGCACCTTCCATCGCGCAGCAATCCGCATCGAACCCGATGCCTCAGAATGTGGTGCCGGATAAGGTCTGGCCGGCCTCGGCGGAGCAGGTGGATTATACCGCGCTGCAGAAGCTGCCCGACTGGCGTGGGCTCTGGAGCCCGATGATGGGAGAGGCCGCCAAGCCCGAAATTCCGCAGCTCAAGGGCAAGTACAAGGCGCATTACGATGAGATCCAGACGCTCATCAAAACCGGCGATCCGGAGGCGCTGCTCAAAGTGGAGCGCCGGGCGTCGGCGTGCGAGCCGCCGGGGATGCCGGGCATCATGACCCAGCCTTATAATCTCGAATTCCTGTTCACGCCCGGTCGCGTTACCGTGATCCAGGAAGCCTATATGCAGGTGCGCCGCATCTTCACGGATGGGCGCCCGCTGCCGGAGGATCCGGACCCGACCTATAATGGCAGCTCGATCGGCCATTGGGAGGGCGATACGCTGGTTGTCACCACGATCGGCCTGCGCGACGGCGGTACGATGGGGCGCTGGGGCATCACCTACAGCGACAAGGTGAAGCTGACCGAGCGCATCCACCTCGATCCGGCGAACAAGGATGTGCTAATCGTCGAGAACACATTCGAGGACCCGGAGGCACTCATCGCGCCGTGGCATTCCGTGTACAAATTCAAGCGCGAGCGCGGCTTCGACCAGATCGAGTTCGTCTGTGCGCAGAACGATCGCAACCCGATCAACGAGGAGGGTGAGGTCGAGTTTCTCGGGGTAGGAGATTGAGGGCGGCGTAGGCGGTTAAAGCCTGCCGATCCCAGCCACGATGCGTTGCCGCGCTGCGCGCCTGCTTTCGCAGGGGCACGGCTTGCAGACGAGCCGTCGAAGGTGGTCCGTCCGGTCGCGCGAGCGGTAGGGACGGGGACGGCGCGGCTGGTGGGGGGCGCTCCTCTCATCCTTTTGGGGTCAGCCTGAGCATGCGGGCATTCGGGCCATCCTCCAGCAGCCAGAGGGCGCCGTCCGGGCCGACGCGGACCGAGCGGATGCGGGCGCCCATCTCCCAGCGATCGGCCTTGCTGGCGTTCTCGCCATCGAGTGCGACACGTTCCAGAGCCATGCCGGAGAGGCCGGGGATGAACAGCGAGTTGCGCCACGCCGGGAACAGCTCCGCATTGTAATAGGCCAGCGCGGCGGGGGCGAGCGACGGGTTCCAGAACACCTTGGGCGGCTCGTATCCGTCACCCGGTTGATGGTCGGGAATGTCGCTCTTGTCGTAGTTGCTGCCGTTGGACGCCCTGGGCCAACCGTAGTTGACGCCCGGCTTGACCAGATTGATCTCGTCGCCGCCGAGCGGGCCCATCTCGACTTCCCACAGGCGCCCATCCTTGTCGAAGGCGAGGCCCAGCAGGTTGCGGTGGCCGTAGGACCAGATGGCGGGGTGGAAGCCCTTGGCGGCGAGCGGATTGCCGGCGGCAGGCGTGCCGTCGAGGTTGAGGCGCAGCACCTTGCCGAGCGTCGATTTGGGGTCCTGCGCGGGGTCGGCCTTGGCGCGCTCGCCGTTGGTGAAGAAGAGATATTCATTGTCCGGCGAGAAGGCGATGCGGCCGGACCAGTGCGCGCCGCTCTCGATATAAGGCGTGGCGCGGAAGATGACCTTCATGTTCCTGAGTGCGGGCGCGGCCTGATCCAGCGTGGCGGTGGCGAGGGCGACGCCGTTGGTCTTGCCTTCGCCCGCCTCGGCGTAGCTGAAGTAGATTGTGTTGCTGGTCGCGAAGTCCGGCGCGGGAACCACGTCCATCAGCGCGCCTTGCCCGGCGCTCACCACGGCGGGGGTGCCGGCGACGGTCTGTTTGGTGCCGCTCGCGGGATCGAACAGGATCATCGCGCCCTGCTTCTGGGTGACGAGCATCTTGCCGCCGGGCAGGAAGGCCATCGCCCAGGGCGCATCGAACGTGCCGACCGCCGCGATCTCGAAGGGGCGGGTCGCGTCCCCGGTCTGCGCCTCGCCGGGAGTGGAGGCACCGGAACAGGCCAGCAGCGTGAGGGACAGGGTGCAGGCAAAGCCGAGTATGCGCGCGTTCATGGCATCAGGTCTCCGTCGGACGTGGCGTGATGGGCGGACGATAACGGCAAGGCGCGCGCAAGGGTAGGGGCTGAACCGGAAGCGCGGCTTGGCCGAGATGGCTGCATGGCGGCGGGTATGAGGTGGGAGAGGGGCGTAATATTCTGTCTCCGCGATGACATATTCGGTCGAAAGTCACGAAAGTCGCGGGGTGGAAGCGAAAAAAAACGGGGCGAGCCAGACAGCAATGCGCCGGACGGCCGGTTCCGCCGGGAGTGCATGAGACCATGGCGGTGAGACCATGCCTTGAAAGATGGACGTAGGACAGAGGGAAGCCGAGGTCCGTCCGGTCGGGGAGGATGCGGTACGGGAGCGCACGGACTGGTTTCCGGCGATCAGGCAACGCCCAGACAGGGATGCGCCTGCACGGTGCGGTCCATCCTATGTCGCGCGCTGGCGTGGCTTGTGGGTCAGGCGTTTCCAGCCGACCCAGATGCCGCTCACCGAGGTAACGATGCCGAAGATCGAAAAGACCCACAGCACGATGTCGCGCGCCGGGCGGTGGGTGTTCAGCGCGTTGAAATCCCAGCGGTGGAGCAGATCGAACAGCCAGCGGTAGATGCGATCGCGCCGGGTCATGTTGCGGGCGATTTCGCCGGACTGCGGGTCGATGTAGAGCCAGGTCGCCGCCGGATCGTCAAAGCGCAGGCGCAGCACCGGCAGGCGCGGCGGACCGGCGACGCCGTAATAATAAGCGTCCTGCCGGGTAAGCCAGTCAGAGCGGACGAGCGCCCCGTCAGGGACGAGCCCGCGCGCGGCCTGCTCGATGGCTCGCCGCGCGTCCGGCGGCGGGTCCAGCCCCGGAAGGGCAAGGACGCGCCGGGTGCCCGCGCCATCGTAGAGCGAGACGCGCCACTGGCCGGCCTCGCCGGAAAAGCGGACCAGCCGGGCCCCCTGGGCGACCGAACCCAGTCGCTGGAGGTCGAGCGGCGGCATCGGCCGGCCGGCGGAATAGCTGTACATTGCCTGCTCGTCCGGCCCGGCGGACGCGAAGAGCCGGCCGGGATCGACCGACAGCCAGCCGCTGAAGATCCACGCGAGCAGAAAGAAGCCGCCGGCGAGCCCCGCGACGTGATGCCAGAGCATCCAGCCGTGATACGGCGTCATGCGCCCGCCCTTGAAGCGCCGCTCGCGAAGGCGCGTGCGCAGGATGCCGATCCAGATGCCGGTCACGGCCGCGGCGATGCCGGGGCCCGAGAGCCAGAGCACCGCTTGCCGCCATGCCTCGTTGTTCTGGCGCAGCACGGTGGGGTAGATCCAGTGCGGCACCGAGCCCAGCCAATTCCAGAACCGTTCGCTCCGTGTCGTATCCTGCACGACGGCGCCGGTGGTGGAGGAGACGTAGAGCTGTGTCCCGGCCTCATCTCCGAACGAGACTTTCCAGAGCGGACGGTGGCGGTTGAAGCCCCCGGCGACAGTCCATTGGTCGCGCTCCAGCGGCTCGACTGTGGAGACTTTGGCTCCCTGCGCGAACCGGCTCGCGACGCGTGCGGCGTAGTCGCCGTCCGCCTCCGCCATGGTCGTGCCGGGCGCGGCGGAGAGAGAGAGGCGGGTGCCGTCCCAGTCGGTCATGCGCCAAACCGGGACGCCGTCGCGCATCTCAAGCTCCAGCGTTTGTGGCGGCCCTTCCACGCCTGCCGGCGGAGGCTCGGCCACCTGCCGCCAGTCGATCGGCTCCGCGCCGGCGAGCCGCTCCGCCAGCGTCAGCGACGGGTAGGGCACGTAGATCATCACCAGCCCGGAGATGAACCACATTGCAAACAGGATGCAGCTTGCGATCCCGATCCAGCGGTGGATCAGATAGAGCCACCGCCGGGCGAGCTTGCCCGGCGCCTGCGCTCTGGTCCGGCCGGCGATGCTGGCCATTCAGCTCCGCTCCATAAGCATGGCGCGACCGCCCGCCTCAGAAGCTCGCGCGCAGCGAGACATCGAAGGATTGCGGCCGGCCGAGGACCCACTGTTCGTCATTGTAGGTGGTGATGGCATAGTCCTTGTCGAACAGATTGTAGAGATGCACGTCCAGCGCGACGTTTTTCGACAGCGCGTAGGAGAGTGTCGCATCCACCGTCGCATAGCCGGGCACGCGGAACGTATTGGAATCGTCCGAGAAGCGTGGGCCGACGTAGCGCAGGCCGGCACGCGCCTGGAGCGATGCGGTCGCATCCCAGCGCAGCCACAGATTGGCTGTCCGTTCGGCCACGCCGGCCGGATCGTTGCCGTTGTAGCTGGCGCCGCCGGACATGAAATCATCGAACCGGGCGTCAAGAATGGTACCGTTCGCGTCGATACCGAAGCCGCCCGGCAGATCGAGCGAGACGGTCGCCTCGATGCCCTTGGCCGAGCGCTGGCCGACCTGCTCGATCGGACTGGCGGGCGTTTTCTGCGAGAGCAGGCCGTTCTTGACGAGGCGATAGGCGGCGATGGTTGCGGTGCCGCGCCCATCCAGGAAGCGCGCCTTGGCGCCTACCTCCACCTGATTGCCGGTTGCGTGGCTGAAGGCGACCTGCCCGCCGGAATAGGTGGTCAGCGTGCCGAGCGGATCGACGCCGGTGGTGTATTGCGCATAGAGCGAGATGTCGGGCGTGGGCTGATAGACGCCGCCGATCCGCCAGGTCGTGTTGTGCAGCCGCTTTTCGAAGGCCAGCGTGTCGCCGGTAGCGCCAATGGTCCAGCGGCGGACGCGGTTGCTCTCATAGCGGATGCCGCCGACCAGCGAGACCTGCTCGGAAAGCTGGAGCCGATCCTCGGCAAAGAAGGCGTATTCGCGCGTGCGGGTGCGGTATTGCGGCGTGATATCGACCGAGTTCAGGTAGATGCCGGGATCGAAGGCGAACGGATTGACGAAGTCTTCCTGATAATCCCCGTTGAAATCATGATCGTAGCGCAGCTTGATCGCGTTCACGTCGAAGCCGGCCACCAGCGCGTTGTCGATGCCGCTGCCGAGCGGCGTCCTGAGAGTGATGGTGCCCTGATCGCCCCATTGGGTCTGGTGATGGCCGATCCCGAAATTATCGGCGCGGTAGATGTCGCCGGGAGTGCCCGTCATGCCGTTATAACCGTTGGGGCAATCGCCGTCCGCGCCAATCCAGCAATAGGTCTCCAGATTACGCCACAGGCGGTGGCTGGTCAGGCGATAGACCTGGTTGCTGATCGTGATCGCCTCGCTGGGGCTCCAGTCGATCTGGAAGGTGGTGCGGTTGTCTTCCGAGCGCATCCGCGCATCGCCGACATTGTAGTTGCGCTCGCGGATGCGCGTATCCAGCTTGCCGTCGATGAGGGGCGTGCCGAAATATTTGGTCGGGTGGATGTCGCCATAATCGTTGCGCAGCGTGAAGGTGAGCGTCTCGCTCGGCGTCCAGCGCAGTGTGCCGGAGAGGGCGAGGCTGTGCGAATCGCCGCGATCCACATAGCCGTCCGAGCGGCGGTAGCTGGCGTCCACGCGCACCGCGAGCGGATCGCTCAGCGGGCCGCCTACGCCGGCCGCGGCATGGAAGGTGTTTTGCGAGCCGTAGCCGATCTCGCCCTCCGTCTCCATGCGCTCGCTGTTGGGCTGGCGCATGATGACATTGACGGCGGCGCCCAGCGCGCCCTGCCCATAGAGCACCGAGGCGGGGCCGTTGAGGATGTCGATGCGCTCGGCCATCCATGGGTCGGTCGGGAAGGTGACGGTGCCGGCCACCGGGAACAGGCGCACGCCGTCGATGAGCTGGAGCACCGAGCCCTGACCGGCGAACCCGCGCGCGGCCAGCGCGGTGCCGCCGTTGCCGGGGTTGCCGACGTTGGTGATGCCGACGGCGCGGCTCTGCGCGTCGATGATCGACTGGTCGCCGCGCGCGCGGATCAACTCGCCGGTGAGCACCGAGATGCTGGCCGGCGTTTCCAGCAACGTCAGGTCGAGCCGGCTGCCGGTCGCGTTGGCGGTGGTGAGCGAATCGCGTTCGAGCTGCCCCGTGACCAGGATGGTGTCGGATGCGGTCGAGCCGTCGCTCGGCTCGGCCTGCGCGAAGGCGGGCACGGCCGCGATCGGCGCGAGCAGAAGGACCGACAGTGTCAGTCGGGACGTCATCGACGGCATGTAAATCTCCCTTTGGCCGGGAGACGCACGAAAGAACCGCCTCCCCTCGCCGCGGGGCCTATGTCGCCATCGCGCCAGCCGCAATCGCACCGACCCTAAAGCGCACCGTTATGTCACCGTTACCGATTTCTGTAACATTTGCTCAAGATACTGATAATTCTATAGAAAATTAGGATTTTGTTGGATACCGCGTGGCGGATGCCTGCGCGTGGAACTTGCACCTCAACAGGAAATAGATCGGAATGGCGGCGGGTCGCGTTCAACATTACGCGAGGTCGGGAAGAAATTCTGGAGAGAGACGGCAAGGTAAGAAGGGGAAATCGGCTTCGTGAAGACCGTAATCCGGAGAAAATATGTTCTGACTGATTTAGTGATTTTTTGGAGTTGGATTGCCGGATTTCAAATTTACGACTGCTATGCTTGAAAAACAATTTCCAAACCCCATCTGCTGGGCATGGCACGCTATGACCATATCCTTCCGGGCACGGGGCGTCTGACGACCCGCATCTAGCCGGACGTGCGCCTCGCCCGCGTCCACGTCCGGTGTCGCACGCAGGCCGGCGCGTTCCATTCCAGATGGCATACCGCCGTTCCCTCCGATGCAGGGCGATCTCCCCCTAACAGCGACAGGCTGTGCGTCGTCCCGGCGCGTGCCTTGTCGCGCCTCCTGGAGACCGGACATGACCACCAACTATTTCCCCCGTGCGCGGCAGCCATCGGCGCTGGCCCTTCAGGCCGAGGCGCTGATCGCGCGCTATCCCGATCTGAGCGAGCATGAGGTGGCGAACCTCGTCGATATCTTCCCCTATGTGTCGATCCTCGACCGGGGGTTGATGTCGGCAGACCCGCATCTGGCCGAGAAGCTCGCCGCCTTCCATCGCGACCATGGCCGCAAGCTGCAAGCGCCGGGCGCCGCGCTGATCGCGTTCCTCGCTTTCCCGACGCTGGTGGCCGTGGGCGTGCTCTGGTGGCTGTTTGCCTGATCCCCGGCGGCGGGCGTTTGTCCGCCGCTCGCTGCAATGTTCGTCGGCGCACGCTCGCGCCATTTCATGAAGGATAAAGACCATGTCACTCGACTTACCCTCCCCACATCAGGGATCGGCGATTGCGGGAGGGAGGCCCCACGCCATCGCCCGTAGGTCCAAGGTGCGCGCCATCGCCTTGAGCCGGGCGAACGCCTTGAGCTGGGCAAACAAGGGCGCGTTCAGCACCTGGGACGAGGGCGACGACCTGCCCGCGCTCGCGATGATCGTGCCGCTGGGCATGCTCGTCCTGTGGACCATCTGGGAAATCGTCGGCCGGTTCTGATCCGGTCCCGGCTGCCGGGCCACGCCGAACGATGGCGGCGGCCCGGCGCAGCGCCCCGCTGCCTGCGATATTTCCTTGCCGTCGCGCGATGGAGCATCTTGTCTCGGCGCGCGACTTCTCCTATATCCCGCTCGCTTTCCTGACATCGTTATGGAGTTGGGGTCGGCACCGTAAGGGGCCGGCGGCGAAGCGGGCTGCCGTTCGGGCGGCATGGATTCGAAGCGCTTGCGGGCGCGGGACGTGGAGACGGCATGGCGGATATGGACGCCCTTACGGCGATGATCGGGACCGAGGCGCAGGCGCTCGGCTTCGATGTCGTGCGCGTCCTGCTGTTCGGCCGCGACGATGAGCGCACGCTCCAGATCATGGCGGAGCGGCCGGATACGCGCCAGCTCACCATCGACGATTGCGCCGCGCTCTCGCGCCGTATCTCCGAGCGACTCGACGCGCTGGAGGCCGAGGGGCATGACCCGATCGAGGGCGCCTATCGGCTGGAGGTCAGCTCGCCGGGGATCGACCGGCCGCTCACCCGCCTCAAGGATTTTACAGACTGGACCGGCCATGAGGCGCGCGTGCAATTCGTCGAGCCGGTGGAGGGCCGCAAGCAGGTGAAGGCCGTGCTGGCGGGCGCCGAAGGCGAGAGCGTGCTGCTCGACGATCCCAAATCCGGCCGCATCGCCACGCCCTTTTCGAACATCCAGAGCGCCAAGCTCGTGCTGACGGACGCGCTCATTTCTGCTACTGTCCCGCTTTCCACCGAGGGCGCGGACGAGATCGTCACCCAGGAACAGGAAGACTAACCCCATGGCCAACGCCATCTCCGCCAACAAGGCCGAGCTTATCGCCATTGCCAACTCGGTCGCCGCCGAGAAGATGATCGACAAGGCGATCGTCATCGAGGCGATGGAGGACGCGATCCAGCGTTCGGCGCGCTCGCGCTACGGGGCCGAGAACGACATTCGCGCCAAGCTGGACCCGGAGACCGGCGACCTGCGGCTGTGGCGCGTGGTCGAGGTGGTCGAGCAGGTGGACGACTATTTCAAGCAGGTCGACCTCAAGGCCGCGCAGAAGTTGCAGCCGGGCGCTGTTGTCGGCGACTTCATCGTCGATCCGCTGCCGCCGGTGGATCTGGGGCGCATCGACGCGCAGTCGGCCAAGCAGGTCATCTTCCAGAAGGTGCGCGATGCCGAGCGCGAGCGGCAATATGGCGAGTTCAAGGACCGCGCGGGCGAGATCATCACCGGCGTCGTCAAGTCGGTCGAGTTCGGCCATGTCGTCGTCAATCTCGGCCGCGCCGAGGGCGTGATCCGCCGCGACCAGCAGATCCCGCGCGAAGTGGTGCGCGTGGGCGACCGCGTGCGTGCGCTGATCCTCAACGTGCGCCGCGAAAATCGCGGGCCGCAGATCTTCCTCAGCCGCGCTCACCCGGACTTCATGAAGCGGCTGTTCGCGCAGGAAGTGCCGGAGATTTACGACGGCATCATCGAGATCAAGGCCGCCGCGCGCGATCCGGGCAGCCGCGCCAAGATCGGCGTCATCAGCCACGACAGCTCGATCGACCCGGTCGGCGCCTGCGTCGGCATGAAGGGCAGCCGCGTGCAGGCCGTCGTGCAGGAGATGCAGGGCGAGAAGATCGACATCATCCCGTGGAGCGAGGACACGGCGACCTTCGTCGTCAACGCGCTCCAGCCCGCGACCGTCAGCCGCGTCGTCATCGACGAGGACGAGGAGCGGATCGAGGTGGTGGTGCCCGACGACCAGCTCAGCCTCGCCATCGGCCGGCGCGGGCAGAATGTCCGCCTCGCGAGCCAGCTCACCGCCAAGGCCATCGACATCATGACCGAGGCCGACGCGAGCGAGAAGCGCCAGCGCGAGTTCGTCCAGCGCTCCGAGCTGTTCCAGAACGAGCTGGACGTGGACGAGACGCTCTCCCAGTTGCTGGTGGCCGAGGGCTTCACCGAGCTGGAGGAGGTCGCCTATGTAGCGATCGACGAGCTGGCGAGCATCGAGGGTTTCGACGACGAGCTGGCCGAAGAATTGCAGAGCCGCGCGCAGGAAGCGCTGGAGCGGCGCGAAGTGGCTGCCCGCGAGGAACGCCGCGCGCTCGGCGTGGACGATGCGCTGGCCGGGATGCCGCACCTCACCGAAGCGATGCTGGTGACGCTGGGCAAGGCCGGCATCAAGACGCTGGACGACCTCGCCGACCTCGCCACCGACGAGCTGGTCGCCCGCAAGCGGGTCGATCCGCGCCGGCGGCGGGACGCGCCGGAGGACAAGGGCGGCGTGCTCGCGACCTATGGTCTCTCCGAGGAAATGGGCAACGAGATCATCATGGCGGCCCGCGCGCACTGGTTCGAGGATGAGGATCAGGCGGCGGATCAGGATCAGAACGCTGCCTCCGAAAGCGCCGATGAAGTTGGGGGCGCCTGATGCCCTATGTGAAGATCGAGGTGATCGAAGGCATTAGCCGGGAGCAGAAGGCGGGGCTCGTTGCCGATGTCACGCAGTCGCTCGTCGATCGCCTCGGCAAGCGGCCCGAGCAGGTGTTCGTGGTCATCCAGGAGGTGTCTCCGGATGACTGGGGCGTCGCCGGCCGCCTGATTTCGGGCCATGCGGCTCCGCGAAGGGAGGACGCCCATGTTGCGGTCTCCTCCCAATGAGGCGCTGAGGCGCAAATCCGCGCAGGCTGAGCCACGGGGCGCGTCCGGGGAAGGGCGCGGCTGTGCTGGTGCGCGCGTGCCTGCGGGCCTTGCGTCCGGGGAGATAGGTGCATGAGCGAGCGGCGCTGCATCCTCACCGGTGAGCGGGCCGATCCCGCGCATCTCATCCGGCTGGCGATCGCGCCGGACGGCACGCTGCTGCCGGACGTGCGCGCCAAGGCGCCGGGGCGGGGCGCGTGGATCGGCGTCGACCGCGCCGCGCTTGAGCAGGCGATCACCAAGGGCAAGCTGAAGGGTGCGCTTGCCCGCGCGTTCAAGGGTGAGGCGCTGACCGTGCCGGCCGACCTGCCGGAGCGGATCGAGACCGCGCTTCGCGGCGAGGTGCTGGCACGGCTGGGGCTGGAGGCGCGGGCCTCCAATCTCATCAGCGGCTTCGACAAGATTGAGACGGCGGCGCGGCGTGGGCAGGTGCGGCTGCTCCTGCATGCGCGCGATGCCGGTGAGGACGGCCGCCGCAAGCTCGACCAGGCGTGGCGGGTGGGCGAGGAGCGCGAGGGCGAGTCTTTTGGCGGCCAGCGCTTGCCGGTGGACCGGGACGCCCTATCTGTGGCATTAGGCAGGCACAATGTCGTCCACGTCGCTGTGACGGACGCTGCCGCCGCGGATCGCCTCGCCGCTCTGCTCGGCCGCTGGCAAAGCTATCTGGGATGCGCTAACGCGGCGCCGAACTCCGGTTCGGCTGACCGCGATCCCGTGGGGGACAGCCCACAGGCGATGGCGTGAAGACGAAGGATTCGGGCGGGCTTGAAGGCTCGGCCGGACGGAAGATGAAGGGTTAAATTGCGTCGATGAGTGACAATAGGGATGACAAGCCGACCTTGGGCCGCAAACCGCTGGGACTGAAGCGGACGGTCGAGGCTGGCCAGGTGCAGCAGAGCTTCAGCCACGGCCGCAAGAACACGGTCGTGGTCGAGGTGAAGCGCCGTCGCATCATCGGCAAACCCGGTGAGGCCGAGACCGCGCGCGCGCCCGAACCGGCCGCCGCGACACCGCCGCCGGCTCCGGCCGCGCCGCAGCGTCCCGCCGCACCGGCGGCGCCCGCCGCGCGCCGCGCGTCCGCGACGGACAATCTGATGAGCCGTCAGGAAATGCAGGCCAAGTTGCTGCGCGAGGCGGAAGAAGCCCGCATGGCGATGCAGGAGGAAGCGCGCCGCCGCGAGGAGGCCGAGCGGATCGCCGCGAGCGAGGAGGAAAAGCGCCGCGCCGAGGAAAATCGCCGCGCCGAGGAAGACGCCGAGCGGGCGCGCCAGGAGGTCGCCACCCAGGCCGAGGCCGCGCCGCAGCAGGCTGCCGCCGAGGAGGCTCCGGCCCCGCAGGCGGAGGCGCCCGGCACGGCCACGCCGACACCGGCCCCGCGCCGCTTCACGCCGGTGGCCGCGCCCAAGCGCCCCGAGCCCAAGCAGCCCGACCGGCAGAAGCGCGGGGCGGGCGGAGACGACCGCCGCCAGTCCGGCAAGCTCACCGTCAACCGCGCGCTGGCCGACGACGACAGCGCCCGCGCCCGCAGCCTCGCCGCGCTGCGCCGTGCCCGCGAGAAGGAACGCCGCGCGCATATGGGCGGTTCCTCGCAGCCGCGCGAGAAGCAGGTGCGCGACGTGGTGGTGCCCGAGGGCATCACCGTGCAGGAACTCGCCAACCGCATGGCCGAGAAGGGCGCCGATCTGGTGAAGGCGCTGTTCAAGCTGGGCATGGCCGTCACCGTCAACCAGACGATCGACCAGGATACGGCCGAGCTGCTGGTCGAGGAATTCGGCCACCGTATCCAGCGCGTGTCCGACAGCGATATCGAGATCGACACCGCGTCCGATGTGGACGCGCCCGAGACGCTCAGGCCGCGCCCGCCGGTGGTCACGATCATGGGCCATGTCGACCACGGCAAGACCAGCCTGCTCGACGCGCTGCGCGGCGCCAACGTGCAGGCGGGCGAGGCCGGCGGCATCACCCAGCATATCGGTGCCTATCAGGTGAAGACCAAGGGCGGCGACACGCTCACTTTCCTCGATACGCCCGGCCACGAGGCGTTCACGGAAATGCGCGCGCGCGGCGCCAATGTGACGGACATCGTCATTCTGGTGGTGGCGGCCGACGACGGGCTGATGCCGCAGACGATCGAGGCGATCAACCACACCAAGGCGGCCGGCGTGCCGATGATCGTGGCGATCAACAAGGTCGACAAGCCGGAAGCCAACCCCCAGCGCGTGCGCGAGCGCCTGCTGGAGCATGAAGTGATCGTGGAAGCGATGGGCGGCGAGACGCAGGACGTGGAAGTCTCCGCGCTCAAGAAAACCGGCCTCGACGACCTGATCGACAAGATCATGCTCCAGGCCGAGCTGCTCGAACTGCGGGCCAACCCAGACCGCCCGGCCGAGGGCACGGTGATCGAAGCGCAGCTCGACAAGGGGCGCGGCCCGGTCGCGACCATTCTCGTGGGCCGCGGCACGCTCAAGGTCGGCGATATCTTCGTGGTCGGCGAGCATAGCGGCAAGGTCCGCGCGATGGTCAACGACAAGGGCCAGAGCGTGAAGGAAGCCGGCCCCTCGGTTCCGGTCGAGGTGCTGGGCCTCTCCGGCGTGCCGATGGCGGGCGACCAGCTCAGCGTCGTCGAGAACGAGGCGCGCGCCCGCGAGGTGGCCGCCTATCGTCAGGAACTGGCCACGCGCAAGCGCACCACGGCGGCACCGACCAGCTTCGAGCATATGTTCTCCGCGCTCAACGCCAGCGTGATCGAATATCCGGTGGTGATAAAGGGCGACGTGCAGGGCACGGTCGAGGCGATCATCGGATCGCTCAACCGCATCTCCACCGATGAGATCAAGGTCCGCGTGCTGCATTCGGGCGTGGGCGCGATCACCGAGAGCGACGTGACGCTCGCGGCGGCCTCGGGCGCGCCGCTGATCGGCTTCAATGTGCGGCCGAACAGCAAGGCGCGGACGCTGGCCGAGCGCGACAAGGTCTCGCTGCGTTATTATGACGTGATCTACGACCTCATCGAGGAAGTGCGCAATGAGATGGCCGGCCAGCTCGCGCCGGAGCGGATCGAGACGATCATCGGCCGCGCCGAAATCCTGCAGGTCTTCCCGGCCGGCAAGAAGGACAAGGCGGCGGGCCTGCTGGTGCAGGACGGCGTCATCCGCAAGGGCGTCAACGCTCGCCTCACGCGCAACGATGTCATCGTCTCGCGGACCATCATCGCCTCGCTCCGCCGCTTCAAGGACGACGTGGCCGAGGTGCGCGCGGGCATGGAGTGCGGCGCGGTGCTGGAGGATACCAACGACATCAAGGTCGGCGATACGCTGGAGTTGTTCGAGGTCGAGGAACGGGCGCGGGTGCTGTAAGGCGGGACCCGGCGCGCCGCTCCCCGGCGGACAGGTTCACCCGGCCTCGGACCGGCGGCGCTCGCGGCACGCAAAAGGGCGGCGCGCTTTGCACCGGGCGAGGGGCCGGGGCATAGGGGATATCCGGGCTGCATGGGCATAGCCCGCGCCCTCCGCTCGCTGGAGCGGATGATCGAGGCGATGGAGACGCGATGATGGCCAGACATGCGATCGCCAGCGGCGAACCATCCGTGCGCCTGCTGCGCGTGGGCGAGCAGGTGCGCCATGTGCTGGCGGATATCCTCCAGCGCGGCGACGTGCATGACGATGTGCTCGCCAGCCATGTGGTGAGCGTGACCGAGGTGCGCATGTCGCCGGACCTGCGGCATGCCATCGTGTTCATCAAGCCCCTGCTCGGGCGGGACGAGGAGGCGGTGCTCAAGGCGTTGCGCACCAACACCGCCTATCTCCAGCGCGAGGTGGCGAAGCGGGTGAAGCTCAAATATGCGGCGCGGCTCAAGTTCCTGAGCGACTGCAGCTTTGAGGAAGGCAGCCACATTGATGCGCTGCTGCGCTCGCCCCACATCGCACAGGACCTGGACGGTTCGGAAGACTGACGGTGCGGACCGGGCGGCGGATGGAGTGCCGCCGTCATCCGGTTCATGGCCGCTTCACATGCCATTCGTTAGGGATGCCATCGGGAAAGGAGACCGGCCATGAGTCAGTTCAACCGTTTCGCCCTTGCCACGGTGCTGGCGACAGCCGCGTTCATCGCCAGCGGTGGTCTGCGGGCGGCCGAGCAGGCGGTCGCGGCGGAGGAAGCCGCGGCGACAGCCGGTACGGAGACATCCATCCCCTTCGCCAATCGCAGCGGCATCCGCGACTGGCAGGCAGTGGACGACGACAAGCTCTATATCCAGGACGCACAGCGCAAATGGTATCTGGCGACGCTGGCCACGCCCGCGCCGGACCTCTCCTTTGCGACCAATATCGGCTTTGAGACCAAGGGTGTGGACCGGCTCGACAAGTTCGGCGTCGTTGTGGTCGGGGGAACGCGCTATCCGCTCAAGTCGCTGGTGAACAGCGGCCCGCCGCCCAAGAAGAAATAGGCTGGCCTGACCGGGGGTGGCTCGACCGGGATGGGCTGCGAGCGAAGCAGGCTCCGTTCAGATGGAGCGGGGACCGTTCGCGTCGGCTATGCGTGACATGGATGGGTGGGTTTTTTGCGATCAAGCTGCGCCGGAGGTCGTCCGCCGGTGTTTCTATGAAGGCGGGGCGAGGGGGAAGAGGCTGCCTATGCGCTCTGGCTCTTGCCGTCGTGGGAGCACGGCATGGTCAAGCTGACGTGGATGCACTTCAGGGGACAGGCGACCGAGGCGCCGCCGCTTCCCAATCTTCCCGCAGCAAGGCGAACAAGGCGGTGTCGCGGACATGGCCGGTCCAGGTGATGCGCTCGGCGCGCAGCGTGCCCTCGTGCACCGCGCCCAGCTTGCGGACGGCGGCCTGACTGCGCGCATTGCGCGTGTCGATACGGAATTCGATGCGCCGCAAGCCGCAGGCGAAGGCATGCGCGATCATCAGCCGTTTCATGGCCGTGTTGAGCCCGGTGCCGCGTGCGATGGGTACGAGGTAGCTGTTGCCGATCTCCAGTGTTTGCGCGCCGGGATCAAGGCGCAGATAGGCGGTCATGCCGACCAGCGCATCGCCATCGAAAACCGCGAAGGGCAGGCGGCCGGGGTTGGCGAGCAGCGCGTCGAAGCTGGCATCGAACTGCGGCGGGGCGTAGCTGGTCGCGTAAATCGGCCAGATGGCGGGATCGGCGGCGCAGGCCGCGCGCAAAGGAGCGCGGTGCGGCTCGCCGAGCGGCGTCAGCAAGAGCGTGCCGGTGCGCAGTGGCGTCAGAAGTTGGTCGCGAAGCCCGTTCATTTCCTCGCTCTTGTGCCGGGGAGTGATGGTGTAAGCACTGTAATAAAGTGTCGCATCGGCTGGCAAAGCGCAACCGGCCCTTGCCGCCGCCGCGCGGCTTCCCAGATTCATGGCCTGACCAGACAGGAAAGGCAGAGATCATGAAACGCACGATCGCTTTTGCGCCGTTTCTGGCTCTTTCTCTCGCCGCATCGCCAGCGCTGGCGGCCAAGCCGCTCACGGTCGCGAAGCCGCCGGCCGCGTCCATTCCGTTCGCCAATCATCATGGCGTGCGCGACTGGGTGGCGGAGGGAGACCAGACCATCTACTTCCAGGACAGTGCCCGCCGCTGGTATCGCGCGACGCTGTTCGCGCCCGCGACCGACCTGCCGTTCGTGCAGGCCATCGGTTTCGATACCGGGCCGCTCGGATCGCTGGACCGCTGGAGCACCGTCATCATTCGTGGCCAGCGCTATCCGCTGCAATCGTTCGAGCGGGTTGCGGCGCCACCCGCCAAGCGCGCGAAGGTGAAAGCGGACGCGAACGGCTGACAGGCGGGGGTTGACGGGCGGAGACTGGCAGGCGGGGACTGACAGGCCGGGCCGGGGCGGCTATGGCGCCGCCATGACCGCTCCCGACCTGCCCCGTCCCGCGCCGCTCCATGGCTGGCTGATCCTCGACAAGCCCGTCGGCCTGGGCTCGACCCAGGCGGTGGGCGCGGTGAAGCGCGCGCTGCGCGAGGCGGGACTGCCGAGGGCCAAGGTCGGCCACGGCGGCACGCTCGATCCGCTGGCCTCCGGCGTGCTGCCGGTGGCGGTGGGCGAGGCGACCAAGCTCGCCGGGCGGATGCTCGACAGCGACAAGGTCTATGAGTTCACCGTCCGCTTCGGCGCGCAGACCGATACGCTGGACCTTGAGGGTGCGGTGATCGCGAGGTCCGATGTGCGGCCGGGCGCGGCGCAGGTGGCGGCGGCGCTGCCGCGCTTCACCGGACCGATCGAACAGACACCGCCCGCCTACAGCGCGATCCTGATCGACGGCCAGCGTGCCTACGACCGGGCGCGGGCGGGTGAGACGGTGGCCATGGCGGCGCGGGCGGTGACGATCCATGCGCTGGCCGTGCGGGAGATGGAGGGGCCGGCGGATGCGGTGGAGAGCGTCACGCTCACCGCATCCGTCTCAAAGGGCACCTATATCCGCAGCCTCGCGCGCGACCTTGCGCTGGCGCTCGGCACGGTCGGTCACGTCACGATGTTGCGCCGCACAAAGGCTGGTCCGTTCACGCTGGAACAGGCGATTTCACTGGACATTCTGAACGATGCTGCTAAGGCGCGCGCCATAGAGCGGCATATGCTGCCATTGACGGCAGGGCTGGACGACATCCCGGCTCTGCCCGTCACTCCCGACCAAGCCATGGCCCTGAAACAGGGCCGGACGCTCGCGGGAGACCCTCGCATGCAGGGGCTGATGCTGGCGACCCAGGGCGAAACCCCGGTGGCGCTGGTGGAGGCTTCCGAGGCCCTTGTCCGGGTCGTGCGGGGTTTCAATCTCTAAAGACGAAAGGAATGGACGATGTCGATTACGGCCGAGCGCAAGCAGGAACTCATCAAGGACAACGCCCAGCATGAGGGCGACACCGGTTCGCCGGAAGTGCAGGTGGCGATCCTCACCGAGCGTATCTCCAACCTCACCGAGCACTTCAAGGGCCACCACAAGGATAATCACAGCCGCCGTGGCCTGCTGATGCTGGTCAACAAGCGCCGCTCGCTGCTCGATTATCTCAAAAAGAAGGATGCAGGACGCTATACCGCACTCATCGCGAAGCTCGGCATCCGCAAATAACATGATGTTCCGGCCCGCTTCGGCGGGCCGTTTCCGTATGGGCGCCCAAAGACAGCGGGCGCCCCGTCAGGCGACAAGCCCGCAATCCGGCGGGGGCGTCAATCAGGGGCCGAACCGATGCCCCGAACCGCACGGGGCCGGACAGCCCCGCAGAAGCCCCACCGCGCAATAGGGCGCCGTGGGTGGAAGGAAACCAGATGTTCAATGTGAAGACAGTCGAAATCGAGTGGGGCGGAAAAACCCTCAAGCTCGAAACGGGCCGCGTTGCCCGGCAGGCCGATGGCGCGGTGCTCGCGACCTATGGCGAAACGGTGGTGCTGTGCGCGGTCACGGCCGCCAAGTCGGTGAAGGAAGGGCAGGACTTCTTCCCGCTCACCGTCCACTATCAGGAGAAATTCTCGTCCGCCGGGCGTATTCCGGGCGGTTTCTTCAAGCGCGAACGCGGTGCGACGGAGAAGGAGACGCTGACCTCGCGCCTTATCGACCGTCCGGTGCGCCCGCTGTTTCCGGAAGGCTTCTACAACGAGATCAACGTGATCGCGCAGGTCATGTCGTTCGACGGCGAGACCGAGCCGGATATCGTCGCGATGATCGCGGCCTCGGCGGCGCTCACCATTTCCGGCGTGCCCTTCATGGGCCCGATCGGCGCGGCGCGCGTCGGCTACAAGGATGGCGAGTATCAGCTCAACCCGAGCCTTGAGGAAGCCAGGGCGGGCGAGCTGGACCTCGTCGTCGCCGCCACCGAAACGGCCGTGATGATGGTCGAGTCCGAGGCGAAGGAACTGTCCGAGGATGTCATGCTCGGCGCCGTCATGTTCGCGCACGAGGAGAGCCGCAAGGTCATCGACGCGATCATCAAGCTGGCCGAGAAGGCCGCCAAGGATCCGTGGGAGATCGACCTCTCCGACAACACGGCCGGCATGAAGACGGACATCAAGAAGCTGATCGGCAAGGACATTGCCGCCGCCTACAAGCTGACCGACAAGTCGGCGCGCTCCAACGCGCTTAACGCGGCGCGCGACAAGGTGAAGGCGAACTATGCGGAGGCCGACGGCCAGACGCTGATGACCGCCATCAAGCTCACCAAGAAGCTGGAAGCCGAAATCGTCCGCACCGCCATCCTCAAGGACGGGCAGCGCATCGACGGCCGCACGACCACGCAGATCCGCCCGATCGAAAGCATGGTCGGCTTCCTGCCGCGCACGCACGGCTCGGCGCTGTTCACCCGCGGCGAGACGCAGGCGATCTGCACCACCACGCTCGGCACCAAGGACGCCGAGCAGATGATCGACGGGCTGAACGGCCTCTCCTACGAGAGCTTCATGCTGCACTACAACTTCCCGCCTTACTCGGTCGGTGAAGTGGGCCGCTTCGGCGCGCCCGGCCGTCGCGAGATCGGCCATGGCAAGCTCGCCTGGCGCGCGCTGCACCCGGTGCTGCCCGCCAAGGAGGACTTCCCCTACACGATCCGTGTGCTCTCCGACATTACCGAGTCCAACGGCTCCTCGTCGATGGCGACGGTGTGCGGCGGCTGCCTTAGTCTGATGGACGCAGGCGTGCCGATCAAGCGCCCGGTGAGCGGCATCGCCATGGGCCTGATCCTGGAAGGCGACGAGTTCACCGTGCTTTCCGACATTCTCGGCGACGAGGATCATCTCGGCGACATGGACTTCAAGGTGGCCGGCACCAGCGAGGGCATCACCTCGTTGCAGATGGACATCAAGGTGGCCGGCATCACCGAGGCGATTATGAAGCAGGCGCTCGCGCAGGCGCATGAGGGCCGCGCACACATCCTCGGCGAGATGAACAAGGCGCTGGGCGAGGTCCGCTCCGAGCTGTCGGCACACGCACCGCGCATCGAGACGATCCAGATCGACAAGAGCAAGATCCGTGACGTCATCGGCACGGGCGGCAAGGTGATCCGCGAGATCGTCGCGGAGACCGGCGCCAAGGTCGACATCGACGACGAGGGCGTCATCAAGATCAGCTCGTCCGATATCAACCAGATCGAGGCAGCCAAGGCCTGGATCCTCGGCATCGTCGAGGAACCGGAAGTCGGCAAGATCTACACCGGCAAGGTGGTCAACCTGGTTGATTTCGGTGCGTTCGTGAACTTCATGGGCGGCAAGGACGGCCTCGTCCACGTCTCCGAGATTCGCAACGAGCGCGTCGAGAAGGTCGCCGACGTCCTGTCCGAAGGGCAGGAGGTCAAGGTCAAGGTGCTGGAGATCGACCCGCGCGGCAAGGTGCGCCTCTCCATGCGCGTGGTCGACCAGGAGACCGGCGAGGAGCTGGAGGATACCCGTCCGCCCCGCGAGCCGCGTGGCGACCGGGGCGATCGCGGCGGCCGTGATCGCGACCGTGGCGGACGCGGCGATCGTGGCGATCGCGGTCCGCGCCGGGATCGCGGCCCGCGCCGCGAGCGCTCGGGTGGCGACGATGACGATGGCGGCGACGCCGGGCTGCCGAGCTTCATCACGCAGGAATAAGGACCCTTCGTCCCGTATCGGGATGCTGTCCGAAATTGGGGCGACGCTGCGATTCCGTAGCGTCGCCCTTTTTATGTCCCTTGACTTGCGAGATTGATGCCGTGCATAATTAGCGTGCTAAATAAAACAGATGCTTCAGAGAGCCGGAAAGGCTCCGGGGCCAGCACAGGGGTCGCAAAACCATGTCAGCCATCTGCGGGACATGACGTCAGGATCAACGGAGACTAACCGCGGCCTGTCCAGGCCAGCCTAGCGCTTTGCTGTGCGGGCTGGGGCGGCCATTTTGTTTTACGGGTTTCCGGGACATCCAGCGTGACGTTTGGAGCAGGGGACGGCTCGCCGGAGGCGGGCGTCGATATCATGTGTGCCGATGCCGATCCGGCCGATGCCGCGTTGGAAGCCAGGGCGCGCCGGCTGCTTGGGCTGGCCCGGCTGCGCGACGAGCATTTCCGCCGGGACGTGATGGGCGATGGCGCGATGACCGTCATGCTCTCGCTGTTTCTGGCGGACCGGGCGGCAATCCCGCTGACACGGGCCAATCTGGCCCTCACCAATCTTCTCGACGGCAACGAGGCCGAACGCGTCGTCGAGTGCCTCATCCATGCGGGGCTGGTCGCCCAAACCGGGGCAAACCCGGACAGGCGAACAGTCGGGCTAACGCCCCTCGGGTCCGCGCGGATGCGAAGCTACATCAGTGACTACCCGGATATCTGATGTGCTTCGCGGGCCAGTGCGCCGAGATCGTGCCGCCATCCTCCAGAACCCACGCGGAGCATGGCAATCCCACACGATCATGGCGCGCTGGCCCACCCGTCCGGCCCGGTGAAGGGCCTTGCCGGCGCGGTGCGCGCGGCAAGCGGGCCTGTCCACCAGTTACGGGACATGCCGGGTGCGCACCGGCGCCCTATCGGCTCCCGGATAACAAGGCGTGGCCGGCGGGACGCGGAGCGTGGGCTCCGTGCGATATTGCTGTAGCGCTTCCGGGATTCAGAGGTTTTGTGAGATGTCGAGTTCGGCATGGCGCGCCGGTTCGTCCGCGCCTGCAATGGAGCGGCCGGTGACGTATATCGGCGATATGCTGCCCGATGCCCTTGAGGCGAAGGCCACGCGCATGCACGGGCTGGGGCGCCTGCGCGGCAAGCATTTTCTCATCCCCGTCATGGCGGACAGCGCGATGGATGTGATGCTCAGCCTGTTGGTAGGGGCGTTGCAGGGAATCGCGGTGAGCGACACGGCGCTGGCGGTGGGCAATATGCTCAGCCGCGAGGATACGGATCTGATGATCGACAAGCTGGTCAATGCGGGCCTGGCCGCCGTCGTCAATCATGAAGGAGATCGCCGGACCGTGGGGCTGACGCCGCTCGGGTCCGCGCGGATGCGGAGTTTCGTGAACGACTATCCTGACGTTTGACGACTTCGCGGATCGGCGCCCTTGCGAGCTCGCACGGCGGCAACTCCCACCCTGGCCGGCGTGATGCGGCTCCGGGGGCGCTGATCCAACCTTGCATCGGGGCAGGGACGGACCGGGTCGTTCGCGAGATCCCGAACGAGGCTGCAAGGGGAAAATATAAGGAGAGCAGCAGGCGTATTCCGTGCGCAAGCCAGCTCTCGCTGTGCCGCTGCCGTCTCTCCCCCTCCCACAAGGGCAGCGGCACAGTTCTCCCCCATATCGTTCAGGCGGCGTTCAAGCGGCGGGCGCATCCATTCCGCCATGCCGGAACCCGAGACCTTTGCGCGACGCCATGCCGCATCAATCGCTTGGCGACCCTTGATCGCTCGGCTAAGAGGCTGCGCATGATGGCTCTTTCGACGCGTCGCGCCGCCTTTCTGGTCGCTGGCATCCTCCCCATGCTTCTGGTCGCGGGCTGCGCGAAGAACCGGAACAGCGCCGATACGCAATATGTCGCGCGCGACGTCAGCACGCTCTACATGGCGGGCAAGCAGCGGCTCGACCGCGGCCAGTTCCGCGAGGCGGCGATCCTGTTCGACGAGGTGGAGCGCCAGCACCCCTATTCGCCCTGGGCGCGCCGGGCGCAGTTGATGAGTTCGTTCAGCTATTACGCCGCGCGCGACTATACCAAGTCGATCCAGTCGGCGCAGCGCTTCCTCTCGATCCACCCCGGCAACCGCGACGCGCCCTACGCTTATTATCTGATCGCGCTCTGCTATTATGAGCAGATCAGCGACGTGACGCGCGACCAGAAGATCACGAACCAGGCGCAGGCCTCGCTCAGCGAACTGATCCGCCGCTACCCCGACTCCCGCTACGCCGCCGACGCGCGGCTCAAGATCGACCTCGTCAACGACCATCTGGCCGGCAAGGAGATGGAGGTCGGCCGCTTCTACCAGCGCCGCCGCGAGTGGATCGCCGCCACGCTACGGTTCCGCAAGGTGGTGGACGAGTATCAGACGACGAGCCACACGCCCGAGGCGCTGGAGCGGCTGGTCGAATCCTATCTGGCGCTCGGCATCCCCGAGGAGGCCAAGCGTGCGGCGGCGGTGCTCGGCCAGAACTACCCCGGCTCGAAATGGTATCAGCGCGCCTACCGGCTGATGCAGGAGCATGGGGTCGGCGCCTGACGGGCACTCCCGCGCTGCCGCATGGGTCCGAGTCGCAGGCGGTTCCGCCGGCCATGAAAATGCTCTAGGTCTCGGCTGACCATGCTCACCGGCCTTGCCATCCGTAACATCGTGCTCATCGAGGCGCTCGATCTTGCTTTCGAGCGCGGGCTGACCGTGCTGACCGGCGAGACCGGCGCGGGCAAATCCATCCTGCTCGACGCACTGGGGCTGGCGCTCGGCATGCGGGCGGACAGCGCGCTGGTCCGCGCGGGCGAGGCGCAGGCGAGCGTGACGGCGAGCTTCGAGGCGCCTGCCGCCGGATCGCCATTGGCGCTGCTGCTGGCCGAGAACGAGATTGCGCAGGAGCCGGGCGAACCGCTGCTCATCCGCCGCACGCTTCGCGCCGACGGGGGCAGCCGCGCCTTCATCAACGACCAGCCCTGCTCGGCCGCGCTGCTGCGCGACGTGGGCGCCTGTCTGGTCGAGATCCATGGCCAGCATGACGAGCGCGGTCTGCTCAATCCGCGCGGCCACATGGACCTGCTCGATGCCTTTGGCGGGCTGGACAGCGGCGCGGTGCGTGCGGCCCATGGTGCGTGGCAGGAGGCGGAGGCGCAGCTTGAAGCGGCGCGGACGGCGCTGGAGAGCGCGGCGCGCGAGCGCGACTATCTCGCCCATGCGGTGGCGGAGTTGACCGCCTTTGCGCCCGAGCCGGGCGAGGAGGAGGCGCTCGCGGGGGAGCGCGCGACCATGCAGAAGGGCGCGCGGCTGACCGAGGATCTGGCGGCGCTCGACGATCTGCTCGGCGGATCGGAGGGCGCGCTGGCGCGGCTGCGGCAGGCGGCGCGGCGGCTGGACCGGATCGCGCCCGAGCACGAGCTGCTGGCCGGCGCGCTGGCGGCGTTCGACCGGGCGGTGATCGAGGCGGCGGATGCCGAGGATCTGCTGGAGCGGGCGGGCGAGGCGCTTTCCGTCGACCCCGCACGGCTGGATGCGATCGAGACACGGCTGTTCGACCTGCGCGCGCTCGCTCGCAAGCATCAGGTCGCGGCGGACGATCTCGCCGCGCTGGCCGCCGAGATGAGCGCGCAGCTTGCCCGCATCGACGCGGGCGAGGCGGGGCTGGCCGATCTCGAAGCGGTGGCGAAGCAGGCGCGGGCGGCTTATGAGGCGGCGGCGCAGACGCTGAGCGTGGCGCGGCAGGCGGCGGCGCTGCGGCTCGATGCCGCCATGGCCGGCGAGCTGGCGCCGCTCAAACTGGATGCCGCGCGGTTCCGCACCGCTGTCGAGCCGCTGCCGGAGGGGCAATGGCGCGCGAGCGGGCGCGATCGGATCGAGTATATGATCTCGACCAATCCGGGCGCGCCCTTCGCGCCGCTCGCCAAGATCGCCAGCGGCGGCGAACTCTCGCGCTTCATCCTCGCGCTCAAGGTGGCGCTGGCGGCGCAGGGCAGCGCGGGCACGATGATTTTCGACGAGATCGACCGGGGCGTGGGCGGCGCGGTGGCCGGCGCCATCGGCGAGCGGCTGGCGCGGTTGGCCGGCGGCGCGCAGGTGATCGTGGTGACGCACAGCCCGCAGGTTGCGGCGCGCGGGCGGGGGCATCTGCTCATCGCCAAATCGTCGGAAGGCACGATCACCCGCACCGGCGTCCATCCGCTGGACGAGGCGGAACGGCGCGAGGAAATCGCCCGCATGCTCTCCGGCGCCGCCATCACCGACGAGGCCCGCGCGCAGGCCGATCGGCTGCTGGAGGGGGTGTGATGGCAGCAGGCATGTCCGTGTAATGGCACTGACATGGTCCTCGCTTTTCGTGGGCAGTCTGTTCTGCGGGTTGCTCTTGGGTATTCCATTCATCATTGCGGAAAAGCGCAAAGGCCAATCTGCCTTGAAGGTTGCGGGCTTGTTTCTTGTTCTGGGGCTCGTGTTATTTCTATGCTTCGGCGTGTTTGGATTGATTGAGACATGGACCAGATGACAGAAGCCGAGGCCGCCAATCGCCTGATGCGGCTGGCGAAGGAGATCGCCAGGCATAACCGGCTCTACCATGCCGAGGATTCGCCGGAGATCAGCGACGCGGCCTATGATGCACTGATACGCGAGAACAATGCGCTGGAGGCGGCATTTCCGCATCTGATCCGCGCGGATAGCCCCAACCGGCAGGTGGGGGCTTCGGTCGCCGCGTCGGCGCTGGCCAAGATCCGCCACGAGAAGCGGATGATGAGCCTCGACAATGCCTTCGCGCCCGAGGAAGTGGAGGAGTTCGTCGCGCGGGTGCGGCGCTACCTGGCGCTGCCGGAGGATGCGGCGGTGGCGATGACCGCCGAGGACAAGATCGACGGGCTGTCGCTCTCGCTCCGCTACGAAAAGGGCCAACTGGTGCGTGCGGCGACGCGCGGCGATGGTGAGGTGGGCGAGGACGTGACGGCCAACGTCCGCTTCATTCCGGATATACCGCAGGCCCTGCCCGGCGATGCGCCCGATATGTTCGAGGCGCGGGGCGAGGTCTATATGGAGAAGGCGGCCTTCCTCGCGCTCAACGCACGACTCATGGCGGAAGCCGAGGCGGCGGCGCAGGGACGGGGCGAGGCGTTCGACCCCGATAGCGTGCGCCAGTTCGCCAACCCGCGCAACGCGGCGGCGGGGTCGCTCCGGCAGAAGGATGCCAGCGTCACCGCCAGCCGGCCGCTGCGCTTTCTTGCCCATGGCTGGGGCGTGGTGAGCGGGGGCGGTCTACCGGCGGAGACGCAATATGGCGTGATGCAGGCGATGGCGCGCTGGGGCATCCCGGTCTCGCCAAGGCTGGTGCTGTGTGGGGACAGCGCGGCGATGCTCGCGCAGTATCGCGCCATCGAGACGCAGCGGGCGGACTTGCCCTACGATATCGATGGCGTGGTCTATAAGGTCGACCGGCTGGACTGGCAGGGGCGGCTCGGCTTCGTCGCCAAGGCGCCGCGCTGGGCGATCGCGCATAAATTCCCCGCCGAGCAGGCCGAGACGACGCTGGAGGCGATCGACATCCAGGTTGGCCGCACCGGCAAGCTGACGCCGGTGGGGCGCCTGAAGCCGGTGACGGTGGGTGGCGTGGTCGTCTCCAACGTGACGCTGCACAATCGCGACGAGATCGCGCGGCTGGGCGTGCGGCCGGGCGACCGGGTGGTGGTGCAGCGCGCCGGTGACGTTATCCCGCAGGTGGTCGACAATCTCACCCGTGAGGAGCCGCGCGACCCCTATGCCTTTCCCGATCACTGCCCCGAGTGCGGCAGCGAGGCGGTGGCCGAGGAGGGCGAGGTGGACGTGCGCTGCACGGCCGGCCTCATCTGCCCGGCACAGCGGATCGAGCGGCTGCGCCATTTCGTCAGCCGCGCGGCGCTGGATATCGAGGGGCTGGGCGACAAGACGATCCGCGAGTTTTTCGCACTCGGCTGGCTGGAGCACGGCCCGGCCGACATCTTCCGCCTCAAGCGGTATCGCGGGGAGTTGCTGACGCGTGAGGGGTGGAAGGACAAGTCGGTCGACAATCTGCTCGCCGCCATCGAGGCCCGGCGGGAGCCGGATGCGGCGCGGCTGCTGTTCGGCCTCGGCATCCGCCATGTCGGCGCGGTGACGGCGCGCGATCTGCTCAAGGCGTTCGCCACACTGCCAGTGCTGCGCGAGGTGGCGGAGGCGGCCCATGCCGGGGATGAGGCCGCAACCGCGCGGCTGCTCGCCATCGACGGGATCGGCGGCGTTGTGGTCGAGGCACTGGGCGATTTCTTCCATGAGGAGCATAATCGGCGCATCTGGGACGACCTGCTGGGCGAGGTGGCGCCGCCTCCCTTTGTGGTGGCGGTCAAGGCCAGTGCCGTCTCCGGCAAGACCATTGTGTTCACCGGCAAGCTGGAGACGATGAGCCGCGATGAGGCCAAGGCGCAGGCCGAGGCGCTGGGCGCGCGTGCAGCGGGAACGGTCAGTGCGGCGACGGATCTGGTGGTGGCCGGGCCGGGGGCGGGATCGAAACTCAAGAAGGCGGCCGAGCTGGGCATCGAGGTGATCGACGAGGCGGCCTGGGCGGAGATTGTGAAGGGGGCGGGGTAGCGCCGGGGCAGTCGCGGGCGAGCTGATCCGCGCTTGCTGCTGGTCGGCGATTTCCCATATCATGGCTTTGGAGGCCACGATGGTCGATATGCGGATGCCCTGCTTGTGCGTCAGCCCGCTCGTACGTGACGAAGGAGGCGGCTGATCCTCATGAGCGCGCACCCTATCCCCGACACCCCGCCGCCGGGCGCCGCGCTCGACTGGACGATCCCGCAGGACTGGCGGGCCTATACGGCGCAGGAGCATGCGACGTGGGACCGGCTGTTCGCCCGCCAGAGCGCACAGCTTCCCGACCGGGCCTGCGCGGCCTTTCTGCGCGGGCCCGATGTGCTGCACCTGTCGCGGCCGGGAATCCCCGATTTCGCGGAGCTGTCGGAGCGGCTGGCGGCGTTGACCGGCTGGCGGGTCGTCGCGGTGCCGGGGCTGGTGCCCGATGCGGTGTTCTTCGACCATCTTGCGCATCGCCGCTTCGTCGCCGGGCGATTCATTCGGCGGCCGGATCAGCTCGACTATCTGGAGGAGCCGGACGTTTTTCACGACGTGTTCGGCCATGTGCCGCTGCTCGCCGATCCGGCCTATGCCGATTACATGCAGGCTTATGGCGAGGGCGGGCTGCGCAGCCTGCGTTTCGATGCGCTGCATCGGCTGGCGCGGCTCTATTGGTATACGGTTGAGTTCGGGTTGATCGAGGAGGCGGACGGGCTGCGGCTATTCGGTGCGGGCATCGTCTCCAGTCATGGCGAGAGCATTTTCGCGCTGGACGATCCCAGCCCCAACCGCATCGCCTTCGATCTGATGCGGGTGATGCGCACGCACTACCGGATCGACGATTATCAGCAGAGCTACTTCGTCATTCCCTCCTTCGCGGCGTTGCTTGACGCGACGGTGGCGGTCGATTTCGCGCCGGTCTATGCGGCGCTGGAGGCACTGGACGATCTTGCGCCCGACGCGGTGCTGGCGGAGGATCGGCTGTTCACGCGCGGCGCGCAGGCTTATGCGCGGGGGCGGCGCGGTTGAGCCGGCGCCCTCACCAGCTTCCGTAGCCCGGCGCCTCGCCAAAATCCTCGGCGCGCCAGTGGACGGGGCGGCGCCAGCCGAAGCGGCGGCGCTTGCGCAGATGCAGGGCCGGCCACTCGCCATTGTCGATGCGTGCCGCAAGGCGCAGCCCCTGACGGCGGTAGGCGGCGATGACGCGGTCGGCCTGTTCGGTGAGCAGGCCGGCGAGAATCAGCGATCCGCCTTCGGCCACCTGCGCGGCGAGGCCGGGGGCGAGTTCGATCAGCGGCCCGGCGAGGATGTTGGCGATGACCAGATCATAGGGCGCGATGGTCTGGATCAGCGGATGATCGACACCCGGCGCCGCAACAAGCTGGACCTCGCCCGCGCCGCCGCCCAGCGGCACGCCGTTGCGTCCGGCATTCTCCGCCGAGACCTCCACCGCGACCGGGTCGATATCCGAGGCGAGGATATGCGCGCGGGGCCAGAGCGAGCGGGCGGCGAAGGCGAGCAGGCCGGTGCCGGTGCCGATGTCCGCGATATTGCCGAAGCGGTGGCCGCTCTGCGCCAGCCGCGCCAGCATCTCCAGGCAGCCGCGCGTCGTCTCGTGCTGACCGGTGCCGAAGGCGCGGCTCGCGGGGATGAGGAAGTTGGTGAGGCCGGCGCGCGTTGGCTCGGCGGCGTCGTGGCGCACGTGGAACGGCCCGGCGGTGATCGGCTCCAGACCGGCCTGGCTCTGCGTCACCCAGTCGGTCTCCGGCACCGGGGTGAGCGTCATCGTGGTGCGCGCACCCTTCGGCAATAGCGCCAGAATAGCCTTGATCTGCGCCTCGACCGGCTTGCCTTCGAAGATGATGTCGATCTGCCAGCGCGCGGGGTTGTCCGGCTCGGCCTCGCTGGCGATGACGGCGGGCGGAACCGGCCATGCGCCGAACAGCTCGTCCGCCTGTTCCTGCACCTGCTCGGCGCGGTCGCGCGTGCATGGCACGGTCATCTGCCAGGCGGGGGCGGGGGACGCTTTGCGGACGGGGCGAGGCTTTGCCATGCCCGCTTCTCTACCCGATTTGAGAAGGTTGGCGACAGCGAAACGGCGCTCGCCGCCTGTCCCCCTAACCGGCGGCGCGCTGTGGCTCGTCGCCGACGACCGTCTTTACGAAGTTCGTTGAGCGATCGCGTAGCACGCCAAGGTGATTGCGCACCTCGTTGAAGCCGCCCTCCAGCTCGTCGATCTCGGAGGCGACGATCTCGGTATCCTGCCGGATCGCGGAGATGTTGGAGGACATGGAGTCGGCGGCCAGCGCGGTCTCGTCGACAGCGGCGGTAATCATCGTCACGGTCTGCGATTGCGCGTCCATGGCGGCGCGGATGCGCATGCCGGTGGTCTGCACGTCCTGCACGGTGGCGCGGATGCGCTCGTTGGTCTCGACCGACTGGCGCGTGGCGTGCTGGATCGCCGCGATCTTCTGGGCGATGTCGTCGGTCGCACGGGCCGTCTGGCTGGCGAGCGACTTCACCTCCTGCGCGACGACCGCGAAGCCCCGGCCGGCGTCACCGGCGCGGGCCGCCTCGATAGTGGCGTTGAGCGCGAGCAGGTTGGTCTGCCCGGCAATGTCGCGGATGAGGCCGAGGATCGACTCGATCGACTGGGCGTGTTCGGAGAGGGCGCTGGACATTTCCACGGCCTCGCCGGCCTGATGCGATGCCTTGAGTGCGACTTCGGCCGCCTGATCGACCTCCGTGCGGGCTTCCTCGATAGCGCGGATGAGGCCGGACGAGGTGTGCGCCGCCTCGCGCATGGCGATGGCGGACTGCTCGGCGGCGGCGGCGACTTCCGATGCCTTGTCGAGCATGCCGCGCGTCGCGCTGGAGGCTTCGCGCGCCTGATCGCGCAGCCGGTCGCCGAGATCGGCGGCGCGGTCGATCTGGTTGGTGAGCAGGTCGGAAAATTGTTCGCGCTGAAGGTCGCGCTCCTGCCGGTCCTTCTCGCGGATCGAATCGGCATAGGCCGCGCAGCACAGCTCGACCTGCACCAGCGAGATGTAACGCATCGCGCTCATCAGGTCGGCCCGCTCCTCAGGGTCCTGCACGACAGCGGTGACGATATCGCGCACCTTGTCCACAACGCTGTTGACCGCATGGATCTGCGCGCGGAGCGAGAGACCGGCGGCGATGACGCCGTTGAGGAAAACACGGGCCTGCTCGCCCCAGCGCTCGCCGGCGAGATTGCCGAGCAGTTCGCGGTAGAATTCCTGCGCGTTGCGGTGGATCGCCTCCAGCTCGGCGGGGCTGTGATGGCGGCTGCCGGCACTCGCCACATAGCCCTCGAACGCGACATCGCCCAGTTCGTCGATACGCTCGCCGAGCGTCGCCTTGATCCGCGCCGCCATGCCCGGCAGCGTTCCGGCGGGATCGAATTCGCGCAGGCGATCAGCCATGGAAATCGTGTCGCTGGTAAATTCGGTCATCGTGCAACGGTCCTCTGCGCCGGCCTTGCGGCTCTCTATCCCAGAGCGCGGGCATAGCGGCCGATCGTTAATCGCTGGTTATCGTTAGCGGTTCGTTGACATGGTGGATGAGAGCGCCGGAGCGTTTGCAGTCCAGCCGCTTTGCGCTATGGGGGCGGCAACCTTTCAAGAACAGGATGGCCCGCTATGGCGAAATCCGCTCCAAGACCGCTTTCTCCACATCTCACTATCTGGCGATGGGGGGCGCACATGCTGGTCTCCATCCTGCACCGTGTGACGGGGGACGGCCTTGCCATCGTCGGCGGCATCTTGCTGACCTGGTGGCTGTGGGCGATCGCGAGCGGGCCGGCGGCTTATGAGAGCTTCCTTTATTATGTGTGGGCGGCCGACGCGGGCGATGTGCCGGGCCTGATCGTCAATGTGCTGGCACGCATCGTGCTGATCGGCCTCACCTGGGCGTTCTTCGAGCATCTGTTCTCGGGCCTGCGCCATCTCGTACTGGACATGGGCGCGGGTTATGAACTGCGGACCAACCGGCGCTGGTCGAAAGCCATCGTCGTGGCCGCGCCGCTGGCGACCGCTGCCTTGTGGATCTGGTTGTGCGTGGGGAGGGCCGGCTGATGGGCACGGGAACGGAAGTCGGCCGGGTTCGCGGCCTGGGATCGGCGAAGAGCGGCACCCACCACTGGATCGCGCAGCGCATCACCGCTGTGGGCAATGCGCTGCTGGTGACGTGGCTGGTCGCCAGCCTCGCGATGCTGCCGGCCTATGACCATGCGGCGGTGAGCGGATGGATGAGTCAGGGAATCGTGGCCGTGCCGCTGATGCTGATGATCGTCAGCGTCTTTTATCACATCCGCCTCGGGCTACAGGTGTTCGTCGAGGACTATGTGCATGATGACGGCCTCAAGTTCGCCACGCTCATCCTTGTCAATTTCTATGCGATCGGCGCGGCGGCACTGTGCCTGTTCTCGATCGCCAGAATCGCATTCGCCGGAGGTTCGCTCTGATGTCGGACAGTAATTCCACCGCCGCCTACAAGATCATCGACCACAGCTATGACGCGGTGGTGGTGGGTGCGGGCGGGTCCGGCCTGCGCGCGACCATGGGCATTGCCGAGAGCGGCCTCAAGACCGCCTGCATCACCAAGCTGTTCCCCACACGCAGCCATACGGTTGCCGCGCAGGGCGGTATCGCCGCCTCGCTCGGCAATATGGGGCCGGACCACTGGACCTGGCACATGTACGATACCGTCAAGGGATCGGACTGGCTGGGCGATCAGGACGCCATCGAATATCTCTGCCGCGAGGCGCCGGCCGCCGTCTATGAGCTGGAGCATGCCGGTGTGCCGTTCAGCCGCACCGAGGAAGGCAAAATCTACCAGCGCCCGTTCGGCGGCATGATGCAGAATATGGGTGCCGGCCCGCCCGCGCAGCGCACCTGCGCCGCCGCCGACCGCACCGGCCATGCCATGCTGCACACGCTCTACCAGCAGAGCCTGAAGTATGACGCGGACTTCTTCATCGAATATTTCGCGCTCGACCTCATCATGGAAAATGGCGAGTGCCGGGGCGTCATCGCGCTGTGTCTGGAGGATGGCTCCATCCATCGCTTCCGCAGCCATGCCGTGGTGCTGGCGACCGGCGGTTATGGCCGCTGCTTCTTCTCCGCGACCAGCGCGCATAGCTGCACCGGCGACGGCGGCGGCATGGCACTGCGCGCCGGGCTGGCATTGCAGGACCTGGAGTTCGTCCAGTTCCACCCGACCGGCATCTACGGCGCCGGCGTGCTCATCACCGAGGGCGCGCGCGGCGAGGGCGGCTATCTGACCAACAGCGAGGGCGAACGCTTCATGGAGCGCTATGCACCCTCTGCCAAGGATCTGGCGAGCCGCGATGTGGTTTCGCGCTCCATCGCCATGGAGATTCGCGAAGGCCGGGGTGTCGGCAAGAACAAGGATCATATCCATCTGCACCTCGATCATATCGACCCCAAGGTGCTGCACGAGCGGCTGCCCGGCATCACCGAGACGGGCAAGATCTTTGCCGGCGTGGACCTGACCCGCCAGCCGCTGCCGGTGGTGCCGACCGTCCACTATAATATGGGCGGCATCCCCACCAACTATCATGGTGAGGTGGTGACGCTGAAGGACGGCAACCCGGATACGGTGGTGCCGGGCCTGTTTGCGGTGGGCGAGGCGGCGTGCGTCTCCGTCCACGGCGCCAACCGGCTGGGCTCGAACAGCCTCATCGACCTGGTGGTGTTCGGCCGGGCGACCGGCAAGCGCATCGCGGAGATCGTCAAGCCCGACACGCCGCACAAGCCGCTGCCGGCCGGGTCGGAAGAACTGGCGCTCGGCCGCGTCGACCATTTCCGCCACGCCAAGGGCGGCTCGCCGACGGCGAAGATCCGCCTGGAGATGCAGCGCTGCATGCAGGCACACGCCGCCGTGTTCCGCACCGACGCCCTGATGGCGGAGGGCATCGAGCAGCTCGACAAGATCTACGCTGGCATGAGCGACATCGGCATTACCGACCGCTCGATGATCTGGAACACCGATCTGGTCGAGACGATGGAGCTGGACAATCTGATCGCGCAGGCGATGTGCACCATCCAGTGCGCGCGCAACCGCAAGGAAAGCCGCGGGGCGCATATGCACGAGGATTATCCCGAGCGGGATGACAAGCACTGGATGAAGCACACGATAAGCTGGTTCGATGGCTGGGGCGGCAAGGGCGGCCAGGTCAAGATCGACTATCGCCCGGTGCATGACTACACGCTCACCGACGAGGTCTCCTATATCGAGCCGAAGAAGCGGATTTACTGAGGCAGCCCGGCGGGAGGCCTTGCGCGCGTTCCATCATGGCGGATAGCGACAGTCATTGGCGTCGCTGGGGGCAGAACGATCCCTATTTCGGCGTCTTGGCCGACGAGCGTTTTCGCGCGGATGCTATAGAGCGCAACCGCGAGGCTTTTTTCGCCTCCGGCCCGCCGGTGGTGGAGGAGCGGCTGGCAGCGGCGGTACGGCATTTCGGACCCTTCGCACGTCGGTATGCGCTGGAGTTCGGCTGCGGAGTCGGGCGGCTGACGCTGCCGCTTTCGCAGGCGTTCGAGCAGGTGACTGCGCTCGACATTGCGCCGGCGATGCTCGCCGAGGCGATGCGTAATGCGCGAGCGCGGGGGATCGACAATATCCACTTCGCGCTCTCGGACGATGCGCTGAGCGCGGCGGAGGGAGCGTTCGATTTCATACTGAGCAGCATCGTCTTCCAGCATATCCCGACGCGGCGGGGCCTGCGCATTCTGAACGGGCTCATGCGCAAGGTTGCGCCCGGCGGCGTGATGGCGATCCAGCTCTGCATCGGTCGGTACCACGGCCTGGTCTCACGACTGTGCTTCTGGGCCCAATGCAATGTGCCGGGCGTGCATGAGTTGGTGAACATCAAGCGAGGCCGGCGCTGGCGCGAGCCCTTCATGCAGATGAACGCCTACCCGCTCGACGCGGTTCTCGCCTTGGCCGATGCCGCGAATTTCGGGCCCTGCGTCATCGAATTCTCCGCCGATCACCGCTTCCGGTTCGCCGACCTGCTGATGCGACGTCGCTAGAGATTAGAGCGGCGCATTTGAACCGGGTCGTTATCCGATGGCCTCGGACGTCTACCGGATCGGCGATTATAGGCTTGCGAATGGCCTCATGATTGCGTTCGATAATCGCCATCGACAATCGGCCGGCTGGTCCCAAGGCCGTCGCAGAAGCGCTCTTCTTTAATCTTATCGGAGAAAGGGTGCCCCTGAGCGAACCCCCTTGGACAGCCGGTTCAGGGCCGTCTCGTCTCGCAGGCCGCCAGCCCGCTCCGGGTCAGGGAGTGTCATCCATAAAACGGGAAAGATGGTCTGGGGCGCTTATCCAGCGCCCCATGTCATTTGCGGCGTGGGTCAGCCGGTCGCCTGGGCAATCTGCTGTTTCAGGATCAGTTTCTGCTTCTTGAGATTGGCAACGAGCATAGTATCCGGCGCGGGGCGCGCCGTCTCGTTGCGGAGTCGGGCCTCGAGCCCGGCATGTTTGGCGTGAAGTGCGGAAATATGGGTTGAATCCATCATGTCCTCCTTAGCCGTTCCACAAGTGGAAAGAGGAATAGAGCATCTTTCGCCGGGCAAGTCTCGCCCTACCTGCGCGTTTGCGACGAAGTGACCGGTGGGCCGCGTTCATGAGGGCGCGCGTTAACGATCGTGTCGCTGGCTCGTCCGCTCGTTGCGCCGCGGTGGAACAAAGATCGTTGAGGATGATTTTTTGTTGCCGGCGCCCAGCCATTGCCGGAGCCTGGCGGCAATGCGATGATGCGCCTGGTCGATCGAGGCAAGGAGGATGCGAGTCGGTGTTGTCGGTGGAGGAAGTCGAGCGGCGACTTGAGCTTCTGCGTGTCGAGCACCGGGACCTGGATTGCGCGATCGCCGCGCTCGGCCAGGTGGCGCGGCCGGACCAGATCCAGCTCGCCCGCATGAAGAAGCGCAAGCTGCGGCTGCGCGACGAGATACTGATGCTGGAGAGCAGCCTGGTGCCGGACATCATCGCCTGATCGGGCAGCGTATGGCGTGGGCACTGCCGATTCGAGGTTAATCGGCCTGACAGCCCCGTGTGGTTGTGGCAGCACCCGGATATGAGCGACTCGACCACTTTGCTGGGCCATTTCGATCAGCGCCTGATCGACAGCCTCTATGTGGAAGCGATGGTGCTGGCGGACGAAGCGCGCTCTTTCTTCGACGGGCAGGGCGAGGTGCAGCGCCGCGCGCTGGGGGAAATGGACCGCGTGACCTTCGCCTGCGAATCGCTCAAGGTGACGACGCGGCTGATGCACGTCATCGCCTGGCTGCTCGCCCAGCGCGCCATCTTCAACGGCGAACTGGCGGAGTCCGTGCGGAACGAGGAACGGTTTCAGCTTGGCGAGGCCGCGCGGACGGTCATTTCCGTAGCGCAGCGCTTCAGCCCCGATATGGCCGCGTTGATCCTGAGCAGTGAGGATCTCTACCAACGTGTGGCCCGCCTGGAAGGGCAACTCATCAAGCGGATGCGGAGCCGCTCGCCGATGCCGCCTAGCCCCGCGCGTGCGTTACTCGACCGGCTCGAACGTGCCTTTTGAGCCGCAATCGGCGTGACTGTGGTCCGCTGCGTCCCCGATTTCGGCGTCGGCTTGGCGCAATTGCGCCGTTTGAGCGCGAATGGCGCTTGCAGTCGAGCGGCGAACCCATAGACAGACTCCATGCTGCGACGGACGATCCGCTGCTGGTCTCGCCCTGGCGGTTGGACTGCCGTGCTGGCTCTGCTGGCCGTGACGGCCGCCGCTGCGCCGCAGCCGATCCATGCCCAACCCGCTGCGAGCCAGACGCCGCCGCTGCCGCCGACCGCGCCGGCCGACGATCCGCTGGCGCTTGATGATCTGCCGGATCTCGGCGTCGACTGGCCCGACCTGGATACGCCCGCCGCGCCGTTGGCGGACCTGCCGGTAGTGCCGGATGGAGCGAGTGCCGGGGAGGAGTCTCTGCCCGGCCCGCCGTCCGATGGGGATGCGCTGGCCACACCCGAAGCCCCGCCGCCGTCCGCCGAAGCGGATGCGCTCGCGGCGATCGACCCTGCCGCGCCGCTGCGCTACCGCGTTGAACTGGAGGGGTTCAACGGGGCCGCCGATGAAATGCTGCTCACCCGCTTCGATGCGCTTTCAGCGCTCAAGCAGGCGGATGACGACCGGGCCAACATCGCGCAGATCCGCCGCCGGGGACAGAGCGACACCGAATTGCTCGACGAACTGCTGCGCGCGCGGGGCTATTATGACAGCCGCGCCCGTATACGCCTGCGCGCCGAGGCGGGCAGCGACCCGCGCGTCGCCGTCGTTCTCGGCGCCAATCCGGGACCGCGCTATATGCTCGACGCGGTCAATGTCGACGGGCTGGAGGGGGTGAGCCCGCTCGGCCAGGATCTGCGCGCGCTGTTCCCTGTTTCGGTGGGCGACCCGGCGGATACCGACGCGATCCTGGATGCCACCGCCAAGCTGCGGGTGGGGCTGGGCGAGGGCGGCTATCCCTTTGCCGACGTGCGCGAGCCGGTGCTCACCGTCGATCACCAGCAGCGCGAGGCCATCCTCAACCTCAATGTCGATACCGGCGGCTTCCGGCGGTTCGGCGAGATAAAGGTCAATGCGGAGGCGCCGTTCAGTGCCCGGCATGTCGGCGTCATCAGCCGGTTTTCGCCCGGTGAGCCGTTCAAGCAGAGCGATCTTACCGATCTCAACAGCGCGCTGATCGCCACCGGCCTCGTCTCGCAGGTGACGATCACACCCGAGGAAGGCAAGGACGAGGAGACGGTCGATCTCGCCGTGAATATAGCGCCCGCGCCGCCGCGCACGGTTGCAGGCGAAGTCGGCTACGGCACCGGGGAAGGCTTCCGCGTCGAGGGAAGCTGGCAGCACCGTAACTTCTTCCCGCCGGAAGGCGCGCTCACCGCGCGCGCCGTGCTCGGCACGCAGGAGCAGAGCCTCACCGCCATCCTGCGGCGCAACAATTTTGGCAAACGCGACCGGGTGCTCAATGTAGAGGTGGGCTTGGCCAACATCGACCAGCCGGCCTATCGCGCGCTGACGGCGGGCGTGGCGGCGAGCCTGGAGCGGCAGACCAATCTCATCTTCCAGAAGAACTGGGTCTGGTCGCTCGGCACCGAATTGCGGATCAGCGACGAGCGCGACCTTTATGGCACGACGCTGATCCCGCGCCGGCGCACATTCGTGATCGCCGCGCTGCCGGGCAGCCTCACCTATGACGGCAGCGACGATCTGCTCGATCCGCGCAAGGGCTTCCGTCTCGGCGGGCGGCTGTCCCCCGAGCTGTCGTTGCAAGGCGGCGCCTTCGGCTATGTCCGCGCGCAGATGGACGGCAGCGCCTATGTGCCGATGGGGGAGCGGTTCACGCTGGCCGGGCGCGTGCGGTTGGGCACCATCGTCGGCGCCTCGGCAGACCGTATCGCCCCGACGCGGCGCTTCTATGCCGGCGGTGGCGGATCGGTGCGCGGCTACAGCTATCAGGCGATCGGCCCGCGCGACGCCAATAACGATCCCATCGGCGGCCGCAGCCTGGGCGAGGTCTCGGTGGAGGCGCGCTTCCGCTTCGGCAGCCTCAACCAGTTCGGCATCGTGCCGTTCGTCGATGCCGGCACTATTTCCGCCAAATCGCTGCCGACGCTGAGCGAGATGCGCGTCGGCGCCGGTATCGGCTTCCGCTATTATAGCAACTTCGGGCCGATCCGCGTCGATGTCGGCACGCCGATCAATCCGCAGCCGGGCGATCCGCGCATCGGCGTCTATGTGTCGCTGGGGCAAGCCTTCTGATGGCTGCCGCGCCTCCGCCCGATCCGCCCGCCGAGATGCTGCCGCCGGTGGAACCGCCATCGCCTCCGCCGCGCCGCCGCATCCGTCGCTGGATCGGCTATGGCGTGCTCGGCCTGTTGCTGGCCTTGCTGGTTGCGGGCTGGGCGGCGGTGCGCTGGATCGACACGGATGCCGGCCACCGCTTCCTCATTCGCCAGATCGCCGGCTGGCGGCCGGTCACGGGGCTGCGCGTCTCGGTCGGGTCGATCGAGGGGCGGGTGTTCAAGGCCATGGTGCTGCGCGACGTGCGGCTGGCCGATCCCAAGGGCGGGTTCGCGCGGATCGAGCGGGCGGACCTGAACTGGTATCCGCTCGGCTGGCTCTCCAACCGGCTGGATATCGACCGGCTGCACATCCATGCGGCGGAGCTGGCGCGGCTGCCGCAATTCGTGCCGAGCGAGGCGCGCGAGTCGATCCTGCCCGGCTTCGATATCCGCCTGGCCGAGTTGCGCGTCGACCGGCTGGCGCTGGGCGCGGCGGTGGCGGGCAAGCCGCATGTCGTGCGCGGCGTCGGCAAGGCGGACGTGCGCAAGGGCCGCGCCGTCATCGCGCTCTCCGCCTCCGCGCTCGACACGGCGGACGCGCTGCGGCTCGATCTCGACAGCCGGCCGGACGACAAGCGTTTCGATCTCGACCTGCTCGTAGCAGGACCGCGCGGGGGAATCGTTACCGGCCTGATCGGCACCGATCAGCCGGTGGCGCTGGCGATCAAGGGCGATGGCGACTGGCGCGACTGGCGCGGCGGCCTCGTCGCGGTGAGCGGCGGGCAGCGGGCGGCGCGGCTCGCGCTGCGCATGCAGGAGGGGCGCTATCATGTGAACGGCCCGGTCGCGCTGATCGGACCGCTGGCCGCGCTGGGCAGCGGCGAGATGGCGCTCGACGCGGACCTGCGCTTCGATAATCGGTTGCTCAGCGGCACGGCGTCGGCCGCTTTGCCGGCGGTGCAGCTCAAGGCGACCGGCGGGCTGGATCTGGCTCGCAATCGCTTCGATGAACTGCGGCTGGAGGCGGCGGTTGCCCAGCCGGGGCGGCTCGCGGCGGGCGTCACCGGCCGGCCGGTGCTGCTGCGTGCGCGGCTGGCGGGGCCGTTCGGCAACGCCGCCTTCGACTATCTGCTGACCGCGCCGGACCTGCGCCAAGGCAAGATGGGCGTGCGTGACCTGCGCCTTGCCGGCGAGGCGCGCCTGGCCGGGCAGGAGGGGAGTTTCCCCTTCCGGCTGACTGCGCAGGCGCTGGCGGTGGGAGCGCCGCAGATCGACGAACGGCTGCGCAACCTCGTGGTCGATGGCCGCATTCAGCGTGCGGCGGGGCAGTTCCGCCTCGCGCCGACCGCTATCCGCGCGAGCGGCTTCGCCGGGCAGCTTGACGGGCAGGCCGATGGGGGGCTGGGCAGCTTTGCCGGCAATTTCCGGGGTGGGTTCAACGGGCTGGAGGTGAAGGGACTGGGCCGGCTCGATCTCGCCGCCGTGCTGCGGCTGGTCAAGCCGGCGCAGGGCTCCGTGGCGTTCACCGGCACCGCTCGCGCGATCATGCGGCGGCTCGACAATGGCTTCCTGCGCGGTCTCGGCGAGGGATTGCCGACCATTACCAGCGACCTCGCGCTGGCCGGCAAGCGCATCGCCCTGCGCAACCTGCGGCTCGGTGCACCGGCGCTGACGCTGGCCGGCAACGGCTATTATGACACCAGCGCCGGTACACTCCAGCTTGAGGGAAGCGGGCGGCACCGCGCTTACGGGCCGCTGCGCCTGTCTCTCTCCGGCCAGCCGGACCGGCCGCGCGTCGCGCTGGTGCTCGCCAGTCCGCTGCCGGCGCTGCGGCTCAAGGATGTGCGCGCGCTGCTGGTGCCGGATGCGCAGGGCTATGCCGTCACCGCCGAGGGCGATTCGATGCTCGGGCCGTTCAAGGGCGAAGGGGCGATCCTGCTCCCCGCCAATGGCGACGCGACCATCTCGATCGCTGGCCTCGGCGTAAGCGATGTGACCGTGAAGGGCGATCTCGTCCCCGTGGACGGCGGGCTACAGGGCACGCTGGCGCTCTCCGGCCCGGCGGAGGGGAGCATCGCGCTGTCGATGGTCGAGGGCATCCAGCGCCTCGGCGTCAACGTCGATCTGGGCGGCGCCAATTTCACCGGCTCGCCGCAGATCACCGTCAATCGCGGCACCGTGCGCGGCGAGGTGCTGCTACGCCCCGGCGCCGTCACCATCAAGGGCGATGCGCAGGGGCGCGGCCTGCGCATCGGCGGCCTGCGGGTAGGGCGCTTTGCCGGCGCCGTGGACCTGATGAACGGTGAGGGCACGGCGACCGTCTCGATGAACACCGGCAACGGCCGCCTGTTCGATTTGCAGGCGCGGGCGGCCATCGCGGCGCAGCGCATCCGGGTGGACATGCGCGGATCGGTCAATCAGCGCGCGATTACGCTCGACCGACCGCTGGTGCTGACCGGCGAGGAGGAAGGCTGGCGGCTGGCGCCGGTGACCTTGCGTATGCAGGGTGGGGCCTTGCGGCTCGCCGGCTTCTTCGGATCGAGCGCGACGCATCTCGATGCTCAGGCGCGGGCGCTGCCGCTGGCGCTGCTCGATATCGTCAACAGCGACCTTGGGCTGGGTGGCACGGCCGATGGCGACCTCTCCTTCGACCAGCCGCGCGGCGGCGTGCCGACCGGCAAGATGAACCTGCGGATCAAGGGCCTGACTCGCTCCGGGCTGGCGCTCAGCTCCGCGCCGATCGACATCGGCGTCAACGCCGTGCTGGATAGCCAGCGCCTCGCCGCGCGCGCACTGGTCGCCAAGGGCGGCGCGGTGGTCGGCCGCTGGCAGGCGCTGGTCGCGCCGCTGGGGGCGGGCTCGCTCAGCGACAGGATCATCCATGCGCCGTTGCGCGCACAACTGCGTTATGCGGGCGATGCGGATACACTCTGGCGCCTCACCAATGTCGAGATCATCTCGCTGGGCGGCGACCTGCGAATCAACGCCAATGCCGGCGGCACGCTGGCCGATCCGCAGATCCAGGGCACGCTCGAGACGCGCGGCGCGCGGATCCAGAGCCCCGTCACCGGCATGACACTCACCGATATCACGGCGCGCGGTACGTTCAACGGCGCCCGGCTGACCATCGGCGAGCTGACCGGGCGCACGGCGGGGAACGGCACGGTGAGCGGCACCGCTGCCTTCGACATCTCGTTCGAGCGTGGCATTGGCATGGACATCGCCGTGCAGGCCAACCGCGCCGTGGTGCTGGACCGCGACGATGTGGGCGCGACCGTCACTGGCCCGCTGCGCATCCGCTCCTCGGGCAATGGCGGGGTGATTTCGGGCGATCTCGATGTACCGGCCAGCCGCTTCGTGCTCGGCAAGGCGTCGGCGGTGGCGGAGATTCCACAACTGCGCCTTGTCGAGATCAACCGCTCGGGCGAGGAGGTGGAGCGCACCCGCGCCGCCGCGCCGTGGCGGCTGGACGTCAAGGCCCGCGCGCCGAGCCGGCTGATGGTCGAGGGGCTGGGCATGCAGAGCGAATGGTCGGCCGATCTCACCATCGGCGGCCTCGTCACCGCGCCGCAATTCAGCGGCACGGCGAACCTCATTCGCGGCAGCTACGATTTCGCGGGCAAGCGGTTCGATCTGGAAGAAGGGCGGCTGACCTTCCGGGGCGAGTCGCCGGTCAATCCCACGCTGGACATCCGCGCCACCGCCGATGTGCAGGATCTGAGCGCCACCATCACCGTGACCGGCACCAGCCTGCGGCCGGTTATCGCCTTCTCCAGCATTCCCGCCATGCCGCAGGACGAGCTGCTGGCGCGGCTGCTGTTCGGCACGTCGATCGCCAATCTCTCCGCACCCGAGGCGATCCAGCTCGCCTCCGCCGTGGCTGCCTTCCAGGGCGGGGGAGGCGGGCTCGATCCGATCAACGCCCTGCGCCGTGCCACCGGCCTCTCGCGCCTGCGCATCCTGCCGGGGGATACCACGACGGGCCAGAAAACCTCGATCGCGGCGGGCAAGAATATCGGCCGCAACCTCTATGTGGAACTGATTACCGATGGGCAGGGCTACAGCGCGACCCGCGTCGAATATCAGATCACCCGTTGGCTGGCGCTGCTCTCCAGCGTCTCGACGATCGGCCGGCAAAGCGTGAGCGCGCGGGTGTCGAAGGATTATTGAGGCGGCCCCTTGCGCGTGGTCAACAAGGCAAAGTGAGCGCGGTCAATGCTCCTCCGGCCACTCGAAATCCTCGTCGATCACGGGGTCTGGCCGGCGACCATTCTTCACGTCGAGCGTCAGCAGCAGGCCGAGGCCCAGCACTGCGTCGGGGCCCTTGTAAGGATCGAGGCCGAGGCCGCGCATCCATTTGGCCAGCCGGTCGTTGCTCTCGAAAACGCCGATTGCCGCATTCTCGATATTGCCGACCGCATAGCTTTGCGGCGCTTCCGGATCGGGATGACCGCGCGCGGCATCGGCGAGACCGCGCAAGATGCCATCCTTGATCGTCTCCTTGACCTCGTTCATTCGATCCTCCGCGCTCGCATGTCGGGTTTGACCATATCCGGCGCGGGGCGGAGCGCAAGTCGTTAGCGTTGCAACCTTGTGCGACTTCTCGGAGGCGAGGACGGTCGGCTGGACCCTGGGCTCGTGCTTTCGCGGGAGAAAAGGCTGGTTCTGTCGGGCAGCTGGAGCGGATTGTGAGCGGACGGAGCCACTCCCCTCCGTTCGACCAACTTCGGGTGAACGGGGCTATTCGATCACAATCAGCCGAGTCTGGATCGGCGCCAACGCGGGCGCCCCTATCAGCGTGCCTACGCCCGCTCTATCGAGAAAGGGCCCTGGATCGCTCCGGGGCCCTCCATCATGTCTTGCGGAGGCCGATCAGGCGAGTTCGCCGATGACCGACTTCTTCTCCATGAACTCCTCCAGCCCGAACTTGCCGAACTCGCGGCCGTTGCCGGACTGCTTGTAGCCGCCGAAGGGCGAGTTGAAGTCCAGCCCGCCCGAGTTGACGAACACGCTGCCGGCGCGGATCTTCGGCACCAGCGTCTTGGCCTCGGCCGGATTGCCGGCGATGTAGGCGCCAAGGCCATAGGGCGTGTCGTTGGCAATCCGCACCGCCTCGTCCGTGTCCTTATACTTGATGACCACGATGACCGGGCCGAAGATTTCCTCGCGCGCCGGGGTCATGTCGTTGGTGACGTTGGCGAGCACGGTCGGCTTCACATAGAAGCCCTTGTCCTTGCCCTCCGGCTTGCCGGTGCCGCCAACGGCAACCGTGGCGCCCTCGTCGATGCCCTTCTGGATCAGCCCTTCGATCTTGTCGAACTGGCTCTTGTTGACCACCGGGCCGATATGGCCGCCCTCGGCCAGCGGATCGCCGACTTCCTTCTCGCCGAAAATGCCGGCGAGCTTCTGCACGGCCTCGTCATACTGGCTCTCGTGTACCAGCCAGCGCGTCGGGGCGACGCAGCTCTGGCCGCTGTTGAGCAGCACGCCGCCGGCGCCAGCCGGGAGCGCGAGGTCGAGCGGGGTGCCGGGGAGCACGATGAAGGGCGACTTGCCGCCCAGTTCCTGATGGACGCGCTTGACCGTATCGGCGGCCGCCTTGGCGACCATGATGCCGGCGCGGGTCGAGCCGGTGAAGCTGACCATGTCCACGCCCGGATGCTCGGCGAGGGCCTGGCCGACGGTGGGGCCGTCGCCCTGCACAAGATTGAACAGGCCGGCAGGCACGCCCGCGGCATCCAGCACCTCGGCGAAGATCGCGGCGGAGGCGGGTGTTTCCTCGGAAGGCTTGAGGATGACGGCGTTGCCGGCGGCGAGGGCCGGGGCCACCTTGGCGACGATCTGGTTCATCGGCCAGTTCCACGGCGTGATGAGCGCGACCACGCCGATCGGCTCGAACACGACCTTGTTCTGGCCGGTCGATTCCTCTTCCTCGAAGCCCTTGAGCGCCTCGATCGTGGCGCCGAGATGGCCGAGGCCCGAGCCGGCCTGCGCGGTGGAGGAGGTGGAGATGGGGCAGCCCATTTCAGTGCTGATCGCCTCGGCGATGTCCGGAATGTGCTTCTGATACTCGGCGACGATGCGGCCGAGCATGGCGATGCGGTCCTCCTTGGAGGCGCCGTAATTGGCCTCGAATGCAGCGCGGGCGGCCTTGACCGCCTTGTCGACATCGGCCTTCGAGCCGAGCGTGACCTCGGTACAGGCTTCCTCGGTCGCCGGATTGATGACTTCGTGGCGCTTGCCGCCTTCGCTGTCGACCCACTGGCCGCCGATATAATGCTTGAGATAGCTGTATTTCACGGTCCGCTCCCGCATGAATGTCCTAGGCCCGCCCTACATAGGCCGGAGCGGGGAAACCGCAACGACCGGCGGCCGATTTTTCGCCCGATGGATGGCCCTGCGTTGATTTTGTCCGGCTTCCGGTGGCTGGCCATTCTCAAACGGGAAGGCCCCGGCGGCACGCTGTCCGTCGGGGCCTTTCACCGGAACGCCGTCGATGGATCAGGCGCTGTAATACATGTCGAACTCGACCGGGCTGGGGGCCATCTCCCAGCGATAGACCTCCGGCCACTTCAGTTCGATATAGGCGTCGATCTGGTCCTTGCTGAACACGTCGCCCTTGAGCAGGAAGGCGTGGTCAGCGGCCAGGCTGTTGAGCGCCTCGCGCAGCGATGCGCAGACGGTCGGTACCTCGGCCAGTTCCTCGGGCGGCAGATCGTAGAGATTCTTGTCCATCGCCTCCCCGGGGTGGATGCGGTTCTCGATGCCGTCGAGACCCGCCATCAGCAGCGCGGCGTAGCAGAGATACGGGTTGGCCATCGCATCCGGGAAGCGGAACTCGACGCGCTTGGCCTTGGGGCCGGCGCCATAGGGGATGCGGCAGGAGGCGGAGCGGTTACGCGCCGAGTAAGCGAGCAGCACCGGCGCCTCGAAGCCCGGCACCAGCCGCTTGTAGCTGTTGGTCGTCGGGTTGGTGAAGGCATTGAGAGCCTTGGCGTGCTTGATGACGCCGCCGATGAAGTAGAGGCACATGTCCGACAGGCCGGCATAGCCGTTGCCGGCGAACAGCGGGTTGCCCTTGTTCCAGATGGAGATGTGTGTGTGCATCCCCGAGCCGTTATCCTGCGCGATCGGCTTGGGCATGAAGGTCGCCGTCTTGCCGTAGGCCTGCGCGACCATCTGCACGACATATTTGTAGACCTGCATGCGGTCGGCAGTCTGCACCAGCGTGCCGAAGGTCAGGCCCAGCTCGTGCTGCGCGGCGGCGACCTCGTGGTGGTGCTTGTCGCAGGGCAGGCCCATCTCCAGCATAGTCGTGACCATCTCGGCGCGAATGTCCGTGCAGGGATCGACCGGGGCGACCGGGAAATAGCCGCCCTTGGCGCGCGGCCGGTGGCCGAGGTTGCCGCCCTCATATTCACGGCCGGTGTTGGTCGGCAGCTCGATATCGTCGAGCTTGTAGAAGCTCTCATTGTAGTCGCTGTTGAAGCGCACATCGTCGAACATGAAGAATTCGGCTTCCGGGCCGACATAAACCGTGTCGCCGAAACCGGCGGCCTTGACATAGGCTTCCGCGCGGACGGCGGTGGAGCGGGGGTCACGGCCGTACATCTCGCCGGTGGACGGCTCAACGATGTTGCAGCAGACGATGAGCATCGGCGTGGCGCTGAACGGATCGACATAGACCGCGTCGAGGTCCGGCTTCAGGATCATGTCGGACTCATTGATCGCCTTCCAGCCGTCGATCGAGCTGCCGTCGAACATGAAGCCTTCCTCAAGCTCGTCCTCGCCGACGACGCTGGAGACCATGGTGAGGTGCTGCCACTTGCCCTTGGGATCGGTGAAGCGCAGATCGACCCACTCGATCTCCTTCTCCTTGATCATATCGAGAATGTCTTTGGGCTTGTTGGCCATGGCGACGATACCTTCCTCTGTGCCTCGTGAGTGTGTGCGTGAGTGTGTGCCGGTGACGGGTGGTCGGTGGGTCAGATGGCGGCTTCGTCGAGTTCGCCAGTGCGGATGCGCACGGCCTTCTCGACGGGGATGACGAAGATCTTGCCGTCGCCGATCCGGCCGGTCTGCGCGGCACCGGAAATGGCCTCGACCACGCGGTCGACGATGCCGTCCTCCACCACGATCTCAAGCTTCACCTTGGGCAGGAAGTCGACCACATATTCCGCGCCGCGATACAGCTCGGTATGGCCCTTCTGCCGGCCGAAACCCTTGGCCTCGGTCACGGTGATGCCGGAAACGCCGACTTCGTGCAGCGCTTCCTTCACATCATCCAGCTTGAACGGCTTGATGATCGCTTCGACCTTCTTCATGTCCAACGCACCTCTTTGCTTCGCGTGACGCGCGGCGTGGCCAGCCCAGGCGCTTTGCAGAGGAAGGATCGGCCCCGGAAGAAACCGCTCACCCCTGCGTGGCCGCGCATGGGCCGACGCTACAGCGCCGGCTCGCGAATCACCAGCGCAGCAATGGCGGCTTTGCCGGGGCTTGTCGATATTGCCCGGATTTCAGGCATTTTCGCCGACGTCTGCCTAAAAAACAGGCAGTGCCGATCCCGCTGGGCCACGCGTCAATAAGGCGGGTGGTGCAGGCCCTTGGGGCTGAGCGTGAAGATCTCGCAGCCGGTCTCGGTGATGCCGATCGAATGCTCGAACTGCGCGGAGAGCGAGCGGTCGCGCGTCACCGCCGTCCAGCCGTCCTCCAGCATTTTCACACCCGGCTTGCCGCCGTTAATCATCGGCTCGATGGTGAAGATCATGCCGGGGCGCAGCTCCGGCCCCGTGCCTGGCCGACCGGCGTGGACCACCTCCGGGGCGTCGTGGAAAACGAGGCCGAGGCCGTGGCCGCAGAAGTCACGCACCACGCCGTAGCGGTGGCGCTCGGCATGGGTCTGGATGGCATAGCCGATGTCGCCCAGCGTGTTGCCGGGCCGCGCCTGCTCGATGCCCAGCATCAGGCATTCGTAAGTGACGTCGACGAGGCGGCGCGCCTTGATCGGCACGTCGCCGACCAGATACATGCGGCTGCTGTCGCCGTGCCAGCCGTCGAGCTGCGGGGTCACATCGACGTTGAGGATATCGCCCTCACGCAGTACGCGGTCGCCCGGCATACCGTGGCAGATCACGTTGTTGAGGCTGATGCAGCAGCTATACTGATAGCCATGATAGCCGAGCGTGGCCGGCACGCCGCCGGCGTCCAGCGTCATCTGCCGGACCAGATCGTCGATCTCGGAGGTCTTCGCACCGGGGCGGATCAACGGCACCACCGCGTCCAGTATCCCGGCGGCGAGGCGGCCGGCCTTGCGCATGCCCTCGAACCCCTCCGGCCCGTGCAGCTTGATGGCGGAAGTGCGGATCGTGGCCGTCTCGGCCGTCGGCGTCATGTAAGTGGTCATGGCTTGCGATATAGGCGCAACGGGTCCAAGTGGCGAGGGGTTATGCGTTTCGCGTGGGAGTCTGGAACGATGGCGGGTTGCGGCAGGGGACGGCGGGACGATCGAGGCCCGCGCCCGCGTTCCGCGATGAGGTCGCCCGCATGACCGCGCGCATCTGGACGGCGGCGCTTGTGGTGATCGGGGACGAGATCCTTTCCGGCCGCACGCAGGACAAGAACGTCTCCCAGATCGCGACCTGGCTCAATGTGCAGGGCATCCGGCTGCGCGAAGTGCGGGTGGTGGCGGACGATATGGACGCTATCGCGCAGGCGGTGAATGCCCTGCGGGCGCGGCACGATTATCTGTTCACCACCGGGGGTATCGGGCCGACGCACGACGACATCACCGTGGATGCGATCGCCGCTGCATTGGGCGTGCCGGTGATCGTCCACCCGGAGGCGCGGGCGATCCTGGAGCGCTATTACGTGACGCGCGGCGGGCTCACCGAGGCGCGGCTGCGCATGGCGCGGGTGCCGGAAGGTGCGGCCCTCATCCCCAACGAATATTCCGGGGCGCCGGGTATCCGGGTGGGCAATTTGTTCATCATGGCGGGCGTGCCGCATATCACTGCCGGCATGCTGGCGGCGCTCACCGGCCAGCTTGAGGGCGGGGCGCCGCTGCTCTCGCGCACCATCGGCTGCTGGGTGGCGGAGAGCGAGATTGCCGACCTGCTGGGCGCCGCCGAGCGGGCGCACGAGGGCTGCCAGATCGGCAGCTACCCCTTCTTCCGCGAGGGGCGGACGGGCGCCAATTTCGTGATCCGCTCGGTCGACCGGGCGCGGCTGGACGCGTGCACGGAGGCCCTCACCGGGGCGCTGGAAGCGGCGGGCTTTGCGGTGACGGAGGGAGGAATTTAGAAACTTGTGGAGAACGATTCGGGGTTTTGCGGCGGTGGGGCGGACTTGTCGCCGTTTGTTTTCAAGCGGTTATGGCGTTTGAGGTCGGTAGTGCCCTCTCGGGGAAAAGGGCGGTTTTCCGCGGGTTACGACGGAACCGGCGCCGCGCCGAAGCGTTGTCCTGTTCGGTAGAATAGAGCTGTGAACCGGGATCGGCGCGGTTGTCGTGGGATTGAACCGTGCCGGGGTCTGCGGATGACGAAACGCATTCGCAGACCCGTCCGGCACCCTGCCGCCACAATCTTTTCCCCCTCCGCATGACCGATTGACCGATCCGCGCCGCCCGGCTAGTTCGGCGGCTGCACGCGGGTGTAGCTCAATGGTAGAGCAGCAGCTTCCCAAGCTGACGACGGGGGTTCGATTCCCCTCACCCGCTCCAAAAAATCCTTATCTATCAATGGTTTAATTTAACCTGAGACTGCCGTTGGAGGCGCCTCGGCTCGGCTCCCCCATTTCCCGCTTCCAAACCCCTCCATCATCCCGCGGACGGTCCCCCTCCCCGAGCACGCTGGGGGAGGCTCATGTGGGCCATCTTCGGTGAGGTTCTTGATCCAGCCGGACCCATGAAGCGACCGAGTTGGAAATCGGGGGCTGGCGGCGTGACAAGGGCGGGGAGGTGGCCTTATGGTCCGCCGACTCCGCGCGGGACCGGCCAGCAATGGACCGGCGGGGCGCGCTGCCGGGAGGGGATGACATGCAGGATGAAGGCTGCCGGAAAGGCCGCCGTAGGGCGGAACGCCGGGCCGGGCGCGGGGGCAATCACGCGCGCTGGCGGGCGGGCCTGCTTGCGGCCGCCGCTGTCGCCGGAGCGATGCTGCCGGGGGCGGGGCCCGCGCTGGCGCAGGCGCCGGGCGAGCCGAGCGCGGTCAATATCCCGAGTTGCGACCGGGCCTGCCTGATCGGCCATGTGCGCGCCTATATGGCGGCGCTGGGCAAGCAGGACCCGGCGCAGGCGCCGTTCGCGGCCGATGTGCGCTTCACCGAGAACAATGTGCTCATCCCCATCGGCAAGGGCCTGTGGCGCACGGTCAGCAAGATCGCGCCGACCGGGCTGGAGGTGGCCGATCCGCTCACCGGGCAGGCGGCGTGGTTCGGCGTGGTCTGGGAGCATGGGGTGGCGGCTTATTACGCCATGCGCCTCAAGGTCGACGGGGGAAAGATCAGCGAGGTGGAGACGGTGGTCCACCGCAACACCGGCCTGCCGGCGCCGTTCGGCGACCCGGACAAGGTGGCGCATGACCCGGCCTTCCAGGAGGTGCTGCCGCCCGAGCAGCGCCGCCCGCGCCAGCGGCTGATCGCGGTGGCGCAGAGCTATTTCAACACGGTGGAGCTGAACGACGGCATGGTGTTCGCGCCGTTCGCCGAGGATTGCTCGCGGCTGGAGAACGGCATCAGCACCACCGCGCCGGCGCGCACGCCGGGCGGGCAGGGCAACGCCTCCGCCATCGCGGCGGGCTGCGAGGAGCAGTTCAAGCTCGGCATCTACCACATCAACAAGCGCATCCGCGAGCGGCGCTACCCGATCGTCGACGAGGAGCGCGGCATCGTGGTGGCGAGCGGCTTCTTCGACCATGACAATGAGCGCGACACCTATGCGCTCACCAACGGGCGGGAGATGAAGACGGCGCTCAAATGGCCCAATTCCATCTCGCTGCTGGAGGCGTTCCGGGTGAAGGAGGGGAAGATCGACAGGATCGAGGCGGTGTTCACCTATGTGCCCTATTTCATGCACAACCCATGGGCCGTGGGCCGCGAGCATGGGGAGGTGGGCGAATGAGCCGGCTGTTGCTTCGGGCCGTCCTTGGGGTGGCGGCCATCGCGCTGATGCCGGCGGGCGTGCCGGCGCAGACTCAGGCACAGGGGCAGGCGGCAAGCTGTGACGCGGCCTGCCTGACCGGCCTCGCCAACCGCACCATGGACGCGATGGTCCGGCATGATCCCAAGGGCCTGCCGTGGGCGAAGCGGGTCGGCTATGCCGAGAACGGAACGAAGCTCCGCGTGGGCGAGGGGAGCTGGGTGACGATCGACCGCCGGGCGGAGGCGCCGCTGGTGGTAGCCGATCCGCAGACCGGCCGGGTTGTGTGGGTAGGCCGGGTCGATGACCATGGCCAGCCCGGCTTCTACGCGATGGACATGCGGGTGGTGGGCGGCAGGATCGCCGCCGTGCAGGCCGTCATCCGGCGCAAGCAGGGACGTCCGCCCTTCGGCGATCCGGTGGCTTATGCGCCGGGCAAGGCGTTTAGCGCGGCGCTGCCGGCGAAGGCGCGGCTGCCGCGCGGCAAGATGATCGCGCTGGTCGAGGGCTATTTCGCCAGCGTCGCGGCCAATGGCGAGGGAGCGGTCGTGCCGTTCGTCAGGGGCTGCGCGGCGATGGAGAATGGCGTGGCGATGGCCGGCAATCTCCCGGCCGCCAAGGGCGCGGACGCCTCTTGCGAGGGGGTGTTGACGCGCGGGCTGTTCGGCGAGTTTGAGGCGGTGCGGCACGAGGTGATCGCGGTGGACGAGGCGCGCGGCCTCGTCGCGGCCATCGGCTATCGCGACCTGCCGGCGGCACAGATGAGCTTCCCGGCGCGCGATGGCACGGTCTATCCGCCCGAGGCGGGCTATCCGCGCTCGGTGGGCTTTGTGAGCCTGTTCAAGATCGAGAGCGGCAAGATCGCGCGGATCGAGACGGTCGCCAACGAGGTGCCCTATTTGATGCCGGCGCCGTTCAACCCGCCGGCGGCGAAGGACGTGGTGATCGCCGATACCGGCGTGTTCCCGGAGAGCGCCAGCGCGGACGGCGCGGGCAATCTCTACATCGGCAGCTTCAAGGGCAATATCTACCGCGCGCTGCCGGGCAGCGGCACGGCGATCGCGTGGATCCGGCCGGACGCGACCAACAAGCTGGCCTCGGTGCTCGGCGTGCTGGCGGATGAGAAAAGCGGCACGTTGTGGGCCTGCTCGGTGCCGATGGGGCAGGCGGGGCAGGTCTCTGCGCTGGTGGCGTTCGATCTGGCGAGCGGCGCCTTCCGGCAGCGCTACGAGCTGCCGCCGCCGGCCAGCGCGTGCAACGATCTGGCGTTCGACAAGGATGGCACGGCCTATATCGCGGAAACCACGAATGGCCGCATCTTCACGCTGAAGCCGGGGGCGGACGCGGTGGCGCTGCTGGTCGAGGACAAGGCGCAACTGGTGGGCGTGGACGGCATCGCGTTCGGCGGCGACGGCACGCTCTACGTCAACAATGTGCGGCAGAACAGCATGCTGCGGGTCAACCGCAAGGCGGACGGCAGCTTCGCCAGCCTGACGAAGCTCAACGTCTCGCAGCCGCTCAACGGGCCGGACGGGCTGCGGCCGCTGGGCGGCAACCGCTTCCTCCAGGCGGAAGGGCCGGGCGGGCGGATCAGCCTGCTCACCATCGAGGGCGACGACGTGACGATGACGGTGCTCAAGGACGGCATGGATGGCGTGCCGGGCGTCACCACCATCGGCGATACGGCCTATGCCATCGAGAGCAAGGGGCGGTTCCTGTTCGACCAGAGCCTGAAGGGGCAGGACCCCGGCGCGTTTGCGCTGCGGGCGGTGCCGCTGGGAGGGATCCGGTGAGGGCGTGCACGGCGCTGGCCGGGCTGCTGGGCGCGGCGTTGCTGGCAAGCACGCCGGCGGGGGCGCAACGCCCGGCGCTCGATGGCGAGATCGACGCGCTGACCCTGCGCGTGCAGACGCTGGAGGGCGCGCGGGCGGTCAAGAAGTTGCAGCGGGCGTTCGGCTATTATGTCGACCGGGGGCTGTGGCAGGAGGCCGCCGATCTGTTCACTGACGATGGCACCATCGAGCTGGGGATCGACGGCGTCTATGTCGGCAAGCAGCGCATCCACGCCTATCTGAAGGCGCTGCATGGCGGGCAGGAGGGGTTGATCTACGGTCAGCTCAACGAGTGGGTGACGCTCCAGCCGGTGGTCGACGTGGCGGCGGACGGGCGCAGCGCCAGGGCGCGGTGGCGCGATAATGGCATGCTCGGGCAGTATAAGAAGCATGCCGAGTGGCGCGATGGCGTTTACGAGAATAGCTATGTGAAGGAGGGCGGCGTGTGGAAGATCCGGTCCGTCCACATGTTCGTCAATTTCGTCGCGCCTTATGAGATGGGCTGGGCGCGGCTGAAGCCCGGCGAGGGGCTGGTGCAGAGCGAGGCGAGCAAGGCGATGCCGCCCGACCGGCCGCCGACCGTGCGCTACCGGGCCTTCCCCGAGACGCAGGTGCCGCCCTTCCATGCGCCCAATCCGGTGACGGGCCGCGCGGTGCGGGAGGGCGCGCAATGAGCGGCCGGGGTGCCCTGCGGGGCGCGGCGCTGCTCGGGCTCGCCGCATTGGTCGCGCTGCCGGCGCCTGCGATGGCGCAGGGCGATGGCGATTTGCGCGCGAAGGTGGCTGCCTACAAGCAGCGGGTGCAGGCACTGGAGGATCAGGACGCCATCGAGAATCTGCAAGGGACCTTCGGCTATTATTTCGACAAGGGGCTGTGGGGCGAGGCGGCGGCCTTGTTCACCGCGAAGGGCAGCTTCGAATATGGCCAGCGCGGCGTCTATATCGGCCCGGAGCGGATCCGGCGGGCGATGCTGTTGTTTGGTCCGCAGGGGCTTGGGCGCGGCTATCTCAACAATCACATGATGTTGCAGCCGATTGTTGTCGTCGCGCCGGATGGCCGCACCGCGACGGGGCGCTGGCAGGGCATGGTGCAACTCGCCCAGCCCGGCGCCAACGGCATCTGGGGCGTCGGCGTCTATGAGAACGAATATGCCAAGGAGGGCGGCGTGTGGAAGATCAGCACGCTGCATTTCTACGTCACTGCCCTGACCGACTATGACAAGGGCTGGATGAAATCCGCCTATCCGATGGAAGGGCAGAGCGCGCTGTTCCCGCCCGACCGGCCGCCGAGCGAGGTCTACCGCGCCTTTCCGGGCGCTTATATCCCGCCGTTCAGCTACCGGCATCCGGTGACGGGCCAGTCGCTCAAGGCCATACCGCAACCTCCCGACAACGTGGTGGGGCGCCCATGATGAGACGCAGGATGATCGCCGCGGCGCTGCTCGCCGCCGTCGCCTCCACCGCCGCCGCCCCGGCGCTGGCGCAATCCGCCGCCGAACGGCTGGCCGAGCTCGATGCGCGGATCACGCGGCTGGAGGACATGAACCAGATCGAGCGGCTCCAGCGCGCCTACGGCTATTTCGTCGACAAGGGGCAGTGGACGCAGCTTTCCGAGCTGTTCACCGACGATGCGACGCTGGAAATCGGCGGCAAGGGGCTGTTCCTCGGCAAGAAGCGCGTGCTCGAATATATGCAGACCGCGTTCGGGCCGGACGGCGCCAAGGAAGGCGTGCTCGCCAATCACATGCAGTTCCAGTCGATCCCCGACATCGCGGCGGACGGCACGCGCGGCTGGGTGCGCTCGCGCGCTTATGTGATGAGCATCGGCGGCTGGGGCCTGCCGCTCTACGAGAACGAGTATCGCAAGGAAAACGGCGTCTGGAAGATCAGCCGCCTGACCGGCCCGTTCACCATGTATACCAACTGGGACGGCTGGGGGAAAAACGCGCTCAACAACACCTGGCCGGACAAGTTCGACCCGCCGCCGGACCTGCCGCCATCGACCATCTACCTTACCTATCCGGCCTATTACATCATCCCGTTCCACTACCCCAATCCGGTGACGGGCAAGGTGTTCAGGCCCGACCGCGACGAGGTGGGCGCCTATCACCGCCCGCCGGGCACGCAGGAGCAGATCGACGCGCTCAAGGTCGGCCGCATGGCTGACGGCAGCCAGCCGATCGGTGCGCCGCCGAAGGACTGACCGCTTATGATCTCCATGAAAAACCGCGTCGCGCTGGTCGCCGCGCTGGTACTGGGCCTCGCCGGCATCGGCTATGCGGTCGCGCAGGAAGGGCGTGGCCCCGCCGCCGTGGACAGCGCGCGCATGGCCGCGCAGGCGAGCGATGGCAGCGACTGGCTGCACGACGGGCGCACCTACAGCGCCCAGCGCTACAGCCCGCTCGACCAGATCGACGCCGGCAATGTCAGCCGGCTCGGCATCGCCTGGTATGACGAGCTGGAGACCTATCGCGGCGTGGAGGCGACGCCGCTCTATGCGGACGGCGTGCTCTACAACATCCTGCCGTGGAACGTGACCATCGCCTATGATGCGCGCACCGGCAAAAGGCTGTGGACCTACGACCCCAAGGTGCCGCGCGAATATGGCCGCTACGCCTGTTGCGAGCCGGTGGCGCGGGGCCTTGCCATGTGGAAGGGCAAGATCATCATCGCCACGCTCGACGGGCGGCTGATCGCGCTCGATGCGGCGACCGGCAAGCCGGTGTGGACGACGCAGACCTTCGAGCACGACATGCCCTATTCGATCACCGGCGCGCCGCGCGTGTTCGACGGCAAGGTAGTGGTCGGCCAGTCGGGCGGCGACCTGGGCGTGCGTGGCTTCGTCGGTGCGTGGGACGCGGAGACGGGGAAGAAGCTGTGGAAATTCTTCCTGACGCCCAACCCCACCGGCCAGCCGGACGGCGAGGCCTCCGACAGCATCATGCCGATGGTCCGCAAGACGTGGGGCGACGGCATGTGGACGGAGCTTGGCGGTGGCGCGAACGCCTGGGATTCAATCGCTTACGATCCGAAGCTCAAGATGGTTTATATCGGCACCGGCAACGGGTCGCCGCTGAGTTGGGAGCATCGCAGCGGCAGCAAGGGCGACAATCTGTTCATCTGCTCGATTGTGGCGGTGAACAGCGAGACCGGAAACTATATCTGGCATTATCAGATGGTTCCGGGCGAGGATTGGGATTACACCTGCACCTCCTCGATCGTCTCGGCGGATCTGAAGATCGGCGGCAAGACGCGGCAGGTGCTGATGCAGGCGCCCAAGGACGGCTTCTTCTATGTGCTCGACCGCAAGACCGGGCAGTTCCTCTCGGCCGAAAAGATCGCGCCGGTGAACTGGGCGACGGGCATAGACCCGAAAACCGGACGGCCGCAGGTCAACCCGGCGGCGCGCTACGGCACCGAGCCGGTGCTGGTGATGCCGGGCCCGGGCGGGGCGCACAACTGGTTCCCGATGGGCTATAGCCCGCGCACCGGCCTCGCCTATCTGCCGACCTATGAGTCCGCGATGGTCTATGCGCGCGACCCCAACTTCAAGCCCAAGCCGTTCCGCTCCAACAGCGGCTGGGGCGGCTATACCGGCGAGGCGCTCAAGAAACGGATCGAGCTGATGAAGCAGGCGACGGCGATGGACCGCGCCTACCTCACCGCCTGGGACCCGGTGAAGCAGAAGGCGGCGTGGAAGGTGCCGCTGCCGCGCCACGGCAATGGCGGCGTGATGATTACCGGCAGCGATCTGGTGTTCGAGGGCACGACGCGGCAGACCTTCGCGGCGTTCGATGCGCGCACCGGCAAGCTCTTGTGGGAGATGCCGGTGCAGAGCGCGCCCGTCTCCGGCCCGATCACCTACATGCTGGATGGCGTGCAATATGTCGCGGTCAATGCCGGCTGGGGCGGCGGCGCGGCGCAGGTGGAGCGCGGCGCGGGCATCGAGATGCCGCGCGCCTCCGCCCGGCTGCTGGTGTTCAAGCTGGGCGGCACGGCGCAGCTCCCGCCGATGAAGGCGGAGGAGAAGGCGCCCGAGCCGCCGCCGGTGACGGCCAGCGAGGCACAGATCGCGAGGGGCGCGACCTTGTTCGCCGAGACCTGTCAGGTCTGCCACGGCCAGCAGGCGATTGGCGGCGTCAAGGATCTGCGCAGGATGACCCGCGAGACGCACGCGCTATTCAACGACATCGTGCTCAAGGGGATTTACGCCGACAAGGGCATGGCGAGCTTTGCCGACCTGCTGGAGCCCGAGGATGTGGAGGCGATCCATGGCTATCTGATCGCGCGGGCGAACGAGGACTGGGGGCAGTCGCGCGAGGGCGCGGGTGCGGGACCGCACTGAACCACCGCCGGTTGTCACCATGGCTCATCGGGGCGCTAGCCGCTTGCCCTCCCGTGCATATCGGGCAGGGCAAGCGGTTGCTGAAGCATCTAGCTTCTGTGGCCGCAGCCTAGCGTGTCCGCTTCCTTCGAGCGGGGGCAGTGCAGCTTGCATCCCTCTGAGAACATTGGCAGGATGGCGACCGGGAGGAGGAACTGGATGGATGATGTTCTTTTCCAATCGGGTAATATCCTGATTACGCGGTCAGTCGCGAAATTTGGAGGCGCGACTTACCCAATTGCCAACATCGGCAGCGTGTCCGTCAGCGAAGAATTCCCCTTCGCCTTGCTTGGAATCTTCGGTGGGCTGGCGACGGGGCTTGGAGTGGGCGCCGCCATTGGCGTATTCGCCGGACTGGTTGCGTTTGCCGCCGTTCTCTATAGTGCTTTCAAATTCCCCAAGAAAAAGCAGACGCTGACCCTTAAGACCTCGAGCGGGGACATCACTGCTTTTTCATCGAAGGACCAGGTGCTTGTCGCCAATGTCCGCCAGGCAATCGAGACCGCGTTTGCCCGCTGACGGGAAAGACGGTGTCCCATCAGCCGATGGACTTGGCTAGCCCCTGGCTCAGTTTGAGCGCGCCGTTGAGGCGGGCCTTGGGATCGGCCCAGGCGCGCTGGATGACGAGCTTGCTGTCCGGCCGCAGCCGGGCGATGCTGCCGAGCTTCTGGACGTAGCCGAGCAGGCCGGGGAGGTTGGGGCACTGGTCGTTGTGGAAGCTGACCAGCGCGCCGCGCGGGCCGATGTCGATCCGGGCGATGCCGGCCGCGCGGCAGTTCATCTTCACCTCGATCAGCGTGAGCAGGTTTTGCGTGGCGTCGGGCAGCGGGCCGAAGCGGTCGATCAGTTCGGCGGCGAAGGCTTCGATACCACCCTTGTCCTCCAGCTCGTTGATACGGCGGTAGAGACCCATGCGCAGGTCGAGATCCGGCACGTAATCGTCCGGAATGAGGATCGGCGCCTCGACGTTGATCTGGGGCGACCAGTCCTCGCGCGCCGGAGCGAGCGCGGCGCCGCCGGCCTTGGCCTCCAGGATCGCGTCCTCCAGCATCGACTGGTAGAGTTCGAAGCCGACCTCCTTGATGTGGCCGCTCTGCTCGTCGCCCACCAGATTGCCAGCGCCGCGAATGTCGAGATCGTGGCTGGCGAGCTGGAAGCCGGCGCCGAGCGTATCGAGATCGGAGAGGACTTTCAGGCGCTTGTCGGCGGTCTCGGTGGTGATGCGGTCGGCGGGCGTGGTGAGATAGGCGTAGGCGCGCGTCTTTGATCGGCCGACGCGGCCCCGCAGCTGGTAGAGCTGCGCAAGGCCGAAGCGGTCGGCGCGATGGATGATGATGGTGTTGGCGCTGGGGATATCCAACCCGCTCTCGACGATGGTGGTGGAGAGCAGCACGTCATATTTGCGCTCGTAGAAGGCGGACATGCGCTCCTCCACCTCGCCGGCGCTCATCTGACCATGGGCGGAGATGACGCGCACTTCCGGCACCTTCTCGTGCAGGAAATCCTCCATGTCCGGCATATCCGAGATGCGCGGCACGACGAAATAGGTCTGGCCGCCGCGATAATGCTCGCGCAGCAGTGCCTCGCGCAGCACCACGTCGTCCCACGGCATGACATAGGTGCGCACGGCGAGGCGATCGACCGGCGGAGTCTGGATCACGCTGAGTTCGCGCAGCCCGCTCATTGCCATTTGCAGTGTGCGAGGGATGGGGGTCGCGGTGAGGGTGAGGACGTGGACGTCCGCCTTGAGTTGCTTCAGCCGCTCCTTGTGGACGACGCCGAAGCGCTGTTCCTCATCGACGATGACGAGGCCGAGACGCTTGAATTCCAACCCCTTGGCGAGCAGCGCGTGGGTGCCGATGACGATGTCGATCGTGCCATCGGCCAACCCGGCTTTCGTCGCCTTGGTTTCGGCCGTGCCGACGAGCCGGGAGAGGCGGCCGACCCTGAGCGGGAAACCGCGGAAGCGTTCCTCAAAGTTCAGATGGTGCTGGCGCGCCAGGAGGGTCGTGGGGCAGATGAGGGCGACTTGCGCGCCGGCCATGGCTGCGACGAAGGCGGCGCGCAGGGCGACCTCCGTCTTGCCGAAGCCGACATCGCCGCAGATCAGGCGGTCCATCGGCTTGCCGGCGGCGAGATCCTCGATCACGTCGGCGATGGCGCGGTCCTGATCCTCGGTCTCCTGATAGGGGAAGCGGTCGACGAAGGCGGGGTAGCCGGCGCTTTCCGGCTCGTAGGCGGGGGCCGAGCGCAGCGCGCGCAGGGCGGCGGTGGCGAGCAACTCCCCGGCGATCTCGCGGATGCGCTCCTTCATCCGCGCCTTGCGGCGCTGCCATGCCTCGCCGCCGAGCCTGTCCAGCGCCACCGCGTCCTCGCCCGACCCGTAGCGCGAGAGCACGTCGATATTCTCGACCGGCACGAACAGCTTGTCGCCGCCCGCATAAGTGAGCGCGACGCAATCGTGCGGCTCCTTGCCGACCGGGATGCTGGTCAGCCCCTCGTAGCGGCCGATGCCGTGATCGACATGGACGACGAGATCGCCCGGCGTGAGCGTGGCCAGCTCGGCGAGGAAGGCGTCCGCGCTCTTGCGGCGCTTCTGGCGGCGGACGAGGCGGTCGCCGAGCATGTCCTGCTCGGTGAGCAATTCCAGGTCGGCGGTGGCGAAGCCGTGGTCGAGCGGGAGGACGGCGAGGGCGACGGCGCCCCTGGCCGCCTCACCCTGCGCCTGCTGCCAGCTCTCCACCGGCACGAGGCGCTTGACGCCATGATCGAGCAGCAGGCCGGACAAGCGCTCGCGCGCACCGATGGAGTAGCTGGCGATGATGCGCTTGCGGCCCTTGCGCTGGCTCTGCTCCAGATGCTTGGCCACCGCCTCGTAGACATTGGCGTTCTGGGCGCGCTCGGGGGCGAAATCGCGGGCATTGTCCACGCCGAAATCGAGCACATGAGCGCTCTCCGGCTCGTGGAAGGCGGAGGTGGCGTGGATGGGCAGGGAGGTGACACTCTCCGCCCAATCCTCGGCTGTGATGTAGAGCCGGTCCGGCGGGAGCGGGCGGTAGCTGCCGGGCGAGGCGCCGGCGGCGGCCATGCGGTTGGCGTGATAGTCGCGGATGGATTCGAAGCGCGCTTCCGCCGCGCTGGCGACGCCGCCGTCGCGCAGCCAGAGCGTGCCCTCGGGGAGATGCTCGGCGAGCGGGACGAGGCGCTCCTCGAACAAGGGAAGCCAATGCTCCATGCCGGCAAGGCGGCGGCCCTCGCTCACCGCCTGATAGAGCGGATCGCCGGTGGCCGTCGCGCCGAACAGCTCGCGGTAGCGGCCACGGAAGCGCTTGATGCTCTCCTCGTCCAGCAGCGCCTCGGACGCCGGGAGGAGCAGGAAATGATCGACCGCGCCGGTCGTGCGCTGCGTGGCGGTATCGAAGCGGCGCAGCGTCTCGATCTCGTCGCCGAAGAAATCGAGCCGCAGCGGGCCGGGCTCGCCGGAGGGGAACAGATCGACGATGCCGCCGCGCACGGCATATTCGCCGGCATCGTGCACCGTGTCGGTGCGGACATAGCCGTTGGACTGGAGCAGGGCGACCAGCCGGTCGATGGCGATGCGCTCGCCCGGCGCGAGGCGCGCGACCATCTGGCGGATGCGGAACGGCGTCAGCGTCCTCTGGGTGACGGCATTGATGGTGGTGAGGACGAGTTGCGGCCCCTTGGGGGTGGCTTGCAGGGCGTGGAGGCCGGCGAGGCGCTCCGAGGCGGCGCGTAGCGATGGCGAGGCGCGGTCATAGGGCAGGCAATCCCACGCCGGGATGCGGATGACCGATAGCTCCGGCGCGAAATAGCCGATGCTCTGCTCGATGGCGTCGACCATCTGCGCATCCGGCGCGACGAAGCAGACGCGGCCCTTCGCGGCGCGGGCGAGGTCCGCCAGCAGCACCGGCGCGAAGCCGTGCGGCACGCCCGAGAGGGTGAGCGGTGCGGTGGCCGAGAGGATGCGGGGGAGGTCGGTCATGGGCGTGGATCGGGTTTCGGAGCTGGAGGCGCCGGCATGGCGCGCTGGTTGGGGCCGGAACCGGCACGATATGGAAAGGATCGACCGGAGGTGATTGTGTGAAGCGGGGCTTGGGACCGGGCGGGATCGCGCCGCGCGAAATGGGCGCGGTCAGGGGTCGGAAGCGCGGGGCTGCAAAACGCCCGGCGACGGACGGCAGGACCACGGCGTGCTGATCCACCGCCCAGAGGCGTGCTCCCCATGCACATCACCGGGCGATGGGGATATAGTCGAGCGCGCGCAGGGCCTGCATCATCGGCCCTTCGTAGCGGGCGGGCGGCGGCGCGGTGCCGATGGCCCAGGCCATGATCTCGACATCCTCCTCGTCCAGCAGCGCCTCGAACCATGCGGCCTGATCGTCGGACCAGCCGCGTGCATAGGTATCGAAGAAACCGCCGACCAGCAGATCGGCCTCCTTGGTGCCGCGATGCCACGCGCGGAACTGCATCCGGCGCAGGCGGCTTTCGTCGATCATGTCCGGCTCCTTCCGGCGCGTGAGCGCAATGGCGATAGGCCGGCGGGCGCTTTACCGTCCCGTCGGCCTGGCATTGAAGCTGGCCTGCCCGCATTGACCGGACCCTTGCGCCCGTTTAGGCGGGAGCGCGGGGCGGCTATGCGCGACCTTGGACGCCCTGGGTTCCCGCTTTCGCAGGAACACGAAACTGGCTTAATCCGATCAGGCAAGCTCCAAGGATCGTTCCCATACCCATGCGGCCCGACATTCTCAATCCGCTGTTCACGGAAAGCGCCGCGCTCAAGGGCGTCGGCGCGGCGTCGATCAAGCCGCTGGAGCGACTCGGGCTCACGCGCGCGGTCGACCTCGCCTTCCATCTGCCGGTGAGCTGGATCGAGCGGCAGCGGGTGCGGCGGCTGGCTGAGGCGGAGACCGGGCGGATGGTGGGCCTCGTGCTCACCGCGCGGGATTATCGCGCCTCCGGCTCCTCGCGCGCGCCGTTCCGGGTGGTGGCCGAGGATGAAGCGGGCGAGCGGGTGAGCATCGTCTATTTCGGCAGGAACAGCGGCTGGCCGCGCAAGCTGTTTCCGCTGGATGAGCCGCGCTTCGTCTCCGGGCGGCTGGACCGGTTCGGCGACGATCTCCAGATCGTCCACCCCGATCATGTCGTGGAGGTGGGCGAGGCCGGGACGATCCCGGACCGCGAGCCGGTCTATGGCCTCTCCGAAGGGATCACCAACGGGCGGATGCGCGATCTGGTGACGCAGGCGGTGGCGCGCGCGCCGGCCCTGCCCGAGTGGATCGAGCCGGGGTTGGCCGCGCGCAAGGGCTGGCCGGACTGGCGTGCGGCGCTGAATGTGGCGCATGAGGACCCGGCGGCGAAGGCGGCGCGCGAGCGGCTGGCCTATGACGAGGTGTTCGCCAGCCAGCTTGCCCTCATGCTGCTGCGCGCCTCGACCCGGCGGCGGCGCGGCGTGCCGATCGCGGGCGATGGGCATCTGCGCGACCGGCTGAGCCTGCCCTTCGCGCCGACCGGGGCGCAGCGGCGGGTGTTCGGCGAGATCGACGGCGACATGGCGCAGAGCGTGCCGATGCTGCGGCTGCTGCAAGGCGATGTCGGCTCGGGCAAGACGCTGGTGGCGCTGATGGCGCTGCTCAATGCGGTCGAGGCGGGCGGGCAGGGCGCGTTCCTCGCGCCCACGGAAATCCTTGCGCGGCAGCATTTTGCGAGTCTTCAGGCGATGCTGGCGGGGTTGCCGGTCAATGTCGCCATCCTCACCGGGCGCGAGAAGGGGCGGGTGCGCGAATCGACGTTGATGGGGCTGGCGGACGGCAGCATCCACATTCTCGTCGGCACCCATGCGATCTTTCAGCAGGCGGTGGCCTATCGCAACCTCGCGCTGGCGGTGATCGACGAGCAGCACCGTTTCGGCGTCTCGCAGCGACTGATGCTGACCGGCAAGGCCGAGCGCACGCCGCATCTGCTGGTGATGACCGCCACGCCGATCCCGCGCACGCTGACGCTGACCCAATATGGCGACATGGACGTCTCGCGCCTCGACGAGATGCCGCCGGGGCGCCAGCCGATCGACACGCGGGTCATCTCCGACGAGCGGCTGGAGGAGATTATCGGCGCGCTCGGGCGCCATATCGGGGCGGGGCGGCAGGCTTACTGGGTCTGCCCGCTGGTCGAGCAGAGCGAGGATGGCGACGAGGCGGCGGCGGAAGCGCGCGCGACCCTGCTCAAGGTGCGGTTCGGCGCCGATGCGGTGGGTGTGGTGCATGGGCAGATGCCGGGGCCGGAGAAGGACGCGGTGATGGAGGCGTTCGCGGCGGGGCGGCTCAAGCTGCTGGTCGCGACCACGGTGATCGAGGTGGGGGTGGACGTGCCCAACGCCACGCTGATGATCGTGGAGGCGGCCGAGCGCTTCGGCCTCGCCCAGTTGCACCAGTTGCGCGGGCGGGTGGGGCGTGGCGACCAGCGCAGCTTCTGCATGCTGATCCATGGGCAGGCTTTGAGCGAGACGGCGCGTGCCCGGCTGGCGCTGATGCGCGAGACCAACGATGGCTTCCGCATCGCCGAGGAGGATCTGCGGCTGCGCGGCGCGGGCGAGATATTGGGCACGCGGCAATCGGGCGAGCAGCGCTTCCGGCTGGCGACGCCCGAGCAGATCCAGAGCCTGCTCACCGCCGCGCATGACGATGCGCGGCTGCTGATGGACCGTGACGGCGGGCTGGACAGCGCGCGCGGGCAGGCGGCGCGGACCTGCCTCTACCTGTTCGAGCGAGACGCGGCGATCAGCCTGCTAGCCAGCGGGTGAGGCGGGCGCCGGCGGCGTTTGCGCGCGGATGCGGGCGAGCAGGCGCAGATAGGTCCGCTCGTCCAGCGGCACCGAGAACTGGCAGCCGAAGCAACCCTTAAGGCCCCACATGACCCGGCCGGGGATGAAGCCGACCAGCGGCAGGCGCACCGTCACCACGTCGCCGCGCGCGAACTGCGGGCTGGCGCAGCGGGCATGGAAACCCTTGCGGGAGAGATCGACGAGGCGGACGGCCACCTCGTCCCCGCCATTGCGGATCAGCACCGTTCCGAGATCGACCAGATCGCGCGCGACCTGCCGCCGCGATGCGTGCTGATGCTCGTCCGCCTGTCGTGCGGTCTCCGGCATGCTCTCCCCTCGCCATTTTATGGTTCTGGCAATCAAGGTAGAAGAGAGAAACTTTACAATTGGTTGCCGGAGGGGCGTTGCGCAGAGCAGCGGTGGGCTCAGAGCAGCGGTGGACCGTCCGGCGCCTTGTCCAGCGCATCGAGCAGGTCGAGATAGCTCTCGACCTCGATCGCCGAATCGAACTGTACGCCGATCCGCGCGCTGAGCGACCAGATGACCGTGCCGCGCAACGCGCCGAGCTGCGGCACGTCGACGGTGAGATGCTCGCCCATCGGCACCATCTCGTCGCAGCGGATCATGCAGCCCTGCGGCGAGATATTGACGATGCGGGCTGGCGTGGGAGCGATGGTGGCTCCCCAGATCTGCGAGTGGATATCGACCTGCTCGCGCTGCGATCCGCGCGATTCGTCGTGGAACTGGGACTGGGGCATGCCGCGACCTCCGGTGGCATCCGATGGGGATTCTCGTCCACCAATAGTTTATGAATGTTATTGACTGACAAAAGGTTAACGCGGGATGTGAAAATTGTTTCCCGGTTGCCGCCGCTGGCGTTTGCGTTCTTCCATCGGTGGATGAAGAAGCGGGACCCCGGATCAAGGCCGGGGCGACGAGGTGGAGGGGTTAGCCCGGCCAGCGCTCCAGCAGGGGGACGAGGTGGGGGTAGCCGTCCAGGATGGCGTCGGCGCCGAGTTGATCCGCCGCGTCGACGAAGCCGAAGCGCACGGCGATGGAGGCCAGGCCGGCGGCGTGGGCGGCCTCGACATCGTGCGAGGTGTCGCCGATGAACACCGCGCGGCCGCCGCCGGCGCGCTCCACCATCGCGCGGACCGGCGCGGGATCGGGCTTGAGGACGCCCGGCCCCAGCGTATCCCCGCAGACGATGGCGCTGAAATGGCCGGTGAGGCCGAGCTGGTCGAGCAGCGGCAGGGTGAACTGCTCGCTCTTGTTGGTGCACAGCGCCACGCGCGTGCCGCGCGCCGCCAGCGTCTCCAGCGCCGCCACCGCGCCCGGATAGGGACGGCTGTGGACGGTGAGATGGGCGGCGTAATAGTCTGCGAAGATCGGGCGCAGCGCGTCCAGCCGCGCCTCCGAATAATCGCCCGAGGCCCGCAGCGCGCGCTCCAGCATGATCTTGACACCCTTGCCGACGAAGCCCTTCACCTCCTCCACGCTGTGGCTGGGCAGGCCGATGCTGGTCAGCGCGTGATTGACGCCCGCGGCAAGATCGGCGCTGGAATCGATGAGGGTGCCGTCGAGATCGAAGCCGACGACGTCGAAAGGAATGCGTGTCATGGCTGGCCCATGCCCCCTGGGCGGTGGCGCGATCAAGTCAAACATGGCAAGGGCGGTGCTGGCTGTGTCGCCGCTCGCCCCTGCCGGCTCGAACGGACTGCCGATACGGCCCCGAAAGACCGCATCGTTCGAGGAAACCGCCCGTGACCAGCCCGCTTGCCGTGATCGTTCTTGCCGCCGGGCAGGGGACGCGCATGAAATCCAGCCTGCACAAAGTGCTGCACCCGATTGCCGGGCGGCCGATGCTGCTGCACCTGCTCGGCGCGGTGGCCGAACTGGCGCCGGCGCGGCAGGTGGTGGTGGTCGGTGCCGGGCGCGCGCAGGTGGAAGCGGCGGTGGCCGGGCGCGGCGTGGAGATCACAGTGCAGGCCGAGCAGCTCGGCACAGGGCACGCGGTGGCGCAGGCGCAAGGCGCGCTGGCGGGCTTCTCGGGCGATGTGCTGATCCTCTACGGCGACGTACCGCTGGTGCGGGCCGAGACGATGCGGGCGATGATCGCGCGACTGCATGCGGCGGATGCGCCCGCCTGCGTGGTGCTGGGCTTCCGGCCCGAGGATGCGGGCGCCTATGGGCGGATCGTCGCGGCGGCGGACGGGAGGATCGAGCGCATGGTCGAGTTTAAGGACGCGAGCGCGGCCGAGCGCGCGGTCGACCTGTGCAACAGCGGGCTGATGGCGGTGCGCGCGGACGATCTGTTCGCGCTGCTGGCGCGGGTCGGCAACGACAACGCCGCCGGGGAATATTATCTGCCCGACATCGTCATGCTGGCGGCGGCGGACGGGCGGCCGAGCGCGGTGATCGAGACCGATGCGGGCGAGGTGGCCGGCGTCAACAGCCGCGCCGAGCTGGCCGGGGTCGAGGCCGCCTGGCAGGCGCGGCGCCGGGCCGAGGCGATGCGCGACGGAGCGACGCTGATCGCGCCGGAGACGGTGTTCTTCGCGCATGATACGGTGCTGGCGCGCGACGTGACGATCGAGCCCAATGTGGTGTTCGGCCCCGGCGTGAGCGTGGCGGAGGGCGCGGTCATCCATGCCTTCTGCCATATCGAGGGCGCGCGGATCGGGCCGGGCGTCTCGGTAGGGCCGTTCGCGCGGCTGCGGCCGGGCGCGGTGCTGGAGGAGAAGGTGCGGGTCGGTAATTTCGTCGAGATCAAGAATGCGACGCTTGGGCCCGGCGCCAAGGCCAATCACCTGAGCTATGTGGGCGACGCGACAGTGGGCGCGGCCGCCAATCTCGGCGCGGGCACCATCACCTGCAATTATGACGGCTATTTCAAGCACCGCACCGTGATCGGCGAGCGGGCGTTCATCGGCTCCAACAGCGCGCTGATCGCGCCGGTGCGAATCGGGCGGGACGCCATCGTCGCGGCGGGCAGCGCCGTTTCGCGCGATGTGGGCGACGGCGAATTGCGGCTGGTGCGCGGCGAGCAACTCGTCAAACCGGGCTGGGCCGACCGCTTCCACGACGCTATGCGCAAGAAGAAAGCGGCGGAGAAGAAGGGCGGCTGAGCGGCACCGGTCCTTCGGCACGTGCTTCGCATTTGCGACGAACTGTGACGGAATGTCGAAAACGTCCAATCCAGTGCCCCTCCCAAATGGCAAGAGACTCGGTAACGAAAACCGGTTCCGTGTGGCCTCATTTGGGGCTGCCGCCCGAGTCGACGTCCTGTTTGTGGGAGCGGGGCGCAACGGCACGGTGTGCGGCGCGCACATGGGGCTTGCGGTGTCGAGCGTGAGTCGCACGGCCAGCCGTCGTTCGCCGATCCGTCTCAACGGGCCGGCTGCGGGGATGGCGTGCATTCACCCCCATATGGGGGCAGCGCCGTGACATGCGGGATCGGGTTTCGCTTGGCCGCGAGGCCAGTTTCATCTCCTCCCCGATGGGTCGGCGTTGGCCGACAAGGGCGGCGGGGTGATGAGGAAGGAGGAGAGGGTAGCGGCCTGCTGCCCTCTCCTTTTTTGCTTTTGGGGTGGAGCAGGTGGGCGTGTGGGCGTCATGCCGGTTTGAGACGGTGCTCCATTGCCGGGACCGATCCGCGCATCCGGATGGCCGGGAGCCTGATCCCAGGCGCCATGGGCAGGTCGACCCGGTCGAGTCGTTCAAGACCGAGGCTTTGGTAAAAGGGTTCGGCGTTCAGGCTGGCGAATGCCTCGAAGCACGTGACGCCCCGCGCCGTTGCCATGGCAAGACACCGGGCAACGATCGCGCGCCCCACGCCGCGCCGAACCATGGCCGGGTCGGTCGCGAAATGGCGCAGATGGGCAAGGCCGTCTTCCAGCCTCCGCGATCCCGGTTCCTCGAAGCTCCACCCGCCGCAGCCGATAAGGCGCCCGGCATCCTCGGCGACATAATAGGTCCCGGATTGCAGCAGAGCGGGCTGCGCTTTCACCATGGCCGGAAGCGCTGCGGCGAGCAGGTCGGCGTTATAGCTGCTCGCCATCAGAGCGGGGCAGGCGCGCGCCAGCACCGCGTCGATCGCCGCTGCATCGTCTAATCGTGCTGCCCTGATCTGCATCGGTGGCGCCCAATTACCCTACGCTTGCTCTTTCGAGAGCCCTAAACGTCTTGTAGGAGCCAGACTAGGAACGTCCATAACGGGTGCTTCGCAAAGCCTTGCAATGATATCGTGATATGATATCAGAATATCATGCGACTCCTCGCCGACCTTGCCGAAGACGACGTGAAATGGCTCGATGCCCGTGCGGCGGAACTGGGTCTGTCGCGCGCGGCGCTGTTGCGGGAGGCTGTGGCGGCGTTTCGGGCGGCACAGGCGGATCAGGGGCTGGAGCGGTTTCTGGGGCTGTGGGGGCGGCAGGGATCGGCGGTCGACGGGCTGGCCTATGAGCGCCGGTTGCGCGGCGAGCCGGGTTGCGAGAGCGGGGCGGACGCGTGAGCGACATTCAGTTCGATACCAACATCCTGGTCGATGCGCTGCACGAGCACCCGGCCGCATGGGCCGAGCTGCGCCGCGCGCGCCGCCGCTGGATCAGCCGGATTAGCTGGACCGAATTGCTCGCCGGGGCGCCGGAGAGCGCGGTGACGGAAACCGAGCGCTTCCTCGACCTGTTCGCCATCGCCGAGGTGGATGGCGAGGTGAGCCGCCGCGCCGCTGCGCTCCACCGCCAGCGCCCGGCGATGAGCCTGTCCGCGGCGATCATACTGGCGTCGGCCCAGACCGGCGGGCGCATTCTCGTGACACGCAATAACAGGGATTTTCCGGCCAATATGCCGGGCATCCGCATCCCCTACACACTCTGATCAACGGAAGGCTCGCTGCATGTGCGGAATCATCGGGATCGTCGGCGCGGAGGATGTTGCGGACCGTCTGCTCGACGGGCTGCGGCGACTGGAATATCGCGGCTATGATTCGGCGGGCATCGCTACCATCGTGGACGGTCATATCGCGCGACGGCGCGCGGAGGGGAAGCTGATCAACCTCGCCCGTGCGCTGGCGCAGGAGCCGCTGACCGGCACGACCGGCATTGCCCACACGCGCTGGGCGACCCACGGCGCGCCGACGACCAACAATGCCCACCCGCACGCCACCGACGAGGTAGCGGTTGTTCACAATGGCATTATCGAGAATTTCAAGGCGCTGCGCGATGAACTGATCGGGCGCGGGCGCGTCTTTCATAGCGAGACGGATACCGAGGTCGTCGCGCACCTGGTGAGCGAGCGAGTGGAGGAGGGCGCCAGCCCGCAGGAGGCGGTGCGCGACGTGCTGCCACGCCTGCACGGGGCCTTCGCGCTGGCGATATTGTTCCGCCGTCACCCGGACCTGCTGATCGGCGCGCGGCTCGGCTCGCCGCTGGTGGTGGGGCATGGGGAGGGCGAGACCTATCTCGGTTCTGATGCACTGGCGCTGGCGCCGCTTACCCAGAAGATCGCCTATCTGGAGGAGGGCGACTGGGTGGTTGTCACCCGTGAGGGCGCGCAGGTGTTCGACCGGGATAACGCGCCGGTCGAGCGCGCGGTGACGCTCTCCGGCGTCTCCGGCGCGATGATCGACAAGGGCAATCACCGCCACTTCATGCAGAAGGAGATTTACGAGCAGCCGGTGGTGGTGGCGCAGACGCTACGCAGCTATTTGCGGCGGATCGACGATCAGGTCTCGCTGCCGGTGCCGGACTTTGACCTCTCGGCGATCCGGCGGGTGACGATCGTCGCCTGCGGGACCAGCTTCTATGCCGGTATGGTCGCCAAATACTGGTTCGAGCAGTTCGCGCGCATGCCGGTCGACCTCGATGTCGCCTCCGAGTTCCGCTACCGTGCGCCGGTGCTGGAGGAGGACGGGCTGGCGCTGTTCATCTCGCAATCGGGCGAGACGGCCGATACGCTGGCGGCGCTGCGCCACGCCAGGGCGGAGGGGCAGAAGATCGCGGTGGTGGTCAACGTGCCGACCAGCTCGATGGCGCGCGAGGCGGACCTGCTGCTGCCGACCCATGCCGGGCCGGAGATCGGCGTTGCTTCCACCAAGGCATTTACCTGCCAGCTTGCGGTGCTGGCCGCGCTGGCCGCCAATTTCGCGCGGGCCAAGGGGCGGCTGACGGCGGCGGAGGAGAAGCTGATCGTCGAGCAGCTCGCCGAGGCACCCGCCGCGATCAACCAGGCGCTGGCGCAGGATGAGGCGATCCAGGCGCTCGCGCCGCTGATCGTGCCGGCGCGCGACGTGCTCTATCTGGGACGCGGCACCGACTATCCGCTGGCGCTGGAAGGCGCACTGAAGCTCAAGGAAATCAGCTATATTCATGCCGAGGGCTATGCCGCCGGCGAGATGAAGCACGGCCCCATCGCGCTGATCGACGAGGCGGTGCCGGTGATCGTCATCGCCCCCTCCGGCTCGCTGTTCGAAAAGACCGTCTCCAACATGCAGGAGGTGCAGGCGCGCGGCGGCAAGGTGGTGCTGATCTCGGACGAGGAGGGCATCGCTGCGGCGGGCGAGGGCTGTCTGGCGACGCTGGCGTTGCCCAAGGTCCACCCGCTGATCGCGCCGATGGTCTACGCCGTGCCGGTGCAGTTGCTGGCTTACCATGTCGCCGTGCTCAAGGGCACGGACGTGGACCAGCCGCGCAACCTCGCCAAGTCGGTGACGGTGGAGTAGCGGGGGCGTTCAGCGGCAGATGCGCCCGAGCGGCATCGGCAAGGGCGCTTGTTATGCCTGCAAGCGCAGGCGGTAGATGTAGGCGTCGCCTCTGAAGAGGCCCTCGACATATTCCACCATGGCCCCGGTCTTGATGTAGCTGCGCCTCTTGATGAGCAGGCAGGGTGTCGGTGTCTCGAAACCGAAAATCGCGCATTCCCTTGCGTTCGGCACGGCCGTCTCGATGGTCTGATCGCAATAGTCGAGCGGGAGACCGGCGCGGCTCAGCTCGGCATACATGGAGGCATTGGGCCCCGCCGCTTCCAGATGGGGCGCGATGTCGAGACTGTACCAGGCATTTTCCACCGTGAGCGGCTGGTCGTCCCCGAAACGCACGCGGACGAGGTGGAGGAAACGGGCCTCGGAATGGAGACCGAACAGGGAGGCCATGGAGCGATCGGCCACGATGCGCCGTTCCAGCACACGGGTGGACGGGATGCGCCCCATCTCCTCCATCTCCTGCGTGAACCCCTTGAGGCGGTCCATGCCGGGCGCCAGGCGGCCGGGGGCACTCGCCTGCACGACGGAACCGCGCCGGCCGCGACCGCCCAAAAGGCCGCGCAGGCGCAGGGCGTTGTAGCTGGTCCGCACCGTGGCGCGGCTGACGTTCAGGGTCTCGGCCAATCGCCTTTCCGGTGGCAGCGTGGTGCCCGGCGCCAGCCGCTCGGTGGTGATGAGGGCCGCGATCTGCTCTTCGAGTTGCAGATATAGCGGATGGGGGGCTTCTCTCATCAGCGATACAAGATGGTGCAACGGCTCATCCACCGCATGGCTGCCATGCGGCCTTTCCGCGATCGAGGCCCGAGCATCTTTCATCCCGCGAGACTGGTATCGTGGTTGCGCTTTAACAACAATGCGGGCGAGAGTGGTGCGCAGGTCGATCAGCGCAGGGGGGATGCCGTGGCCGTATTCGTGATTGGAAGTCTCGTGCTTGCCTGTTGCGCCCGCGTCGCGCGCTGTCCGGAGCCGGGGGAATCGCTGGTCGCGGAGGACTTTATCATGGAAGCGGGCGGCAAGGGCTTCAATGTGGCGCTGGCTGTTCATCGTCTGGGCGTTCCGGTGGATGGCGTGTTCGCGGTCGGCAACGATGCGCCGGGCCTGTTCATGCGGCGGTATTTTTCCGAGCTGGGGCTCGCCGAGGATGCGCTCTGCGTTCTGGAGGTGCCGACGGGGGCCGGGGTCGGCCTGATCCAGGCGGATGGCGAGAACAGGATCGCCGTCTATCCCGGCGCCAACGCCCATCTTTCGGCGGAGCATGTCGCTGCGCGGGCCGGGCGGCTGCGCGGCAGCGATCTGGTGTTCGCGCAGTTCGAGGTGTCCGATGCGCCGATTGCGGCGGCCTTTGCACTGGCACGGGAGGCAGGCGTGACCACCATGCTCAATCCATCGCCCTACCGGCCGATCAGCGAGGCGATACTGGCCGCGACGAATGTGATCGTGGTGAACGAGCAGGAGGCCGCGGCGCTGGCGGCGGATCGCCCTTGGACCGGACCGTATGAGGGCCTTGCGGCTTCGCTCGCGGAGGCCGGCGTGGATGGGCTCATCGTCACGCGCGGCCGGCGGGGCGCATGGGCCTGGTGGCACGGAGAGTCCATTAAGCAGCCGGCGTTCCCCGTCGAGGTTGTCGACAGCATCGGGGCGGGCGATGCATGCGCAGGGAGCGTGATCGCGGCGCTAGCGAAGGGGGAGAGCTTCACCGAAGCGCTGCGCTGGGGATGCGCGGCCGGGGCTCTGGCGACTACGCGGCTTGGCCTCGTGCAGGCGCTGCCCGATATGGTGCAACTTCAGAGCATGCTCGGCGTAAGGAATGCGCTTGGCTAGCCGCGATGAGCGCAAATTCCCGGTTGGAGTTTTGGTTTGGTTTTGGTACGCTTCCGCTTGCGACCCGAGGGGCTCTGCTCAATCGTGAGAAGGGTTCTCATACTGGCCCGCCCGGTTCTGCCGGGCGGGCCTGTTTTGTAGCTGGGGCCTGTCTTTCGGCGCTTCGCTCCGCGGAACGTCGCAGGCGCTTTCCATGTTCCTTTTCCGACCGGCCAATGCCGTGCGTTATCCTGATCCGGCGCTTGCCCGAAGGGACGGATCGGGTCATTGATACGGGCACCAGAAAGGACGTGAGATGAGCGACAGCGCCTCCTCTCCCGCAGCCGGTGCCGGCGCCTATGACTGGCGCCGGGAGCGCAGGACGGGCATTCTCGCCATTGCGGTATCGGGACTTGTCTCGGCCGCCCTGTGGTTCGGGGTGGCGTGCCTTGGTCCGCTTGTTCCGGGGATGGAGCCGGTCGGCGCGCGCATGGTCTTTGCGCTGAAATGCTGCTGTCTGGCGGCGCTGTTCTGCCTTGTGCTGGGCGTCGAAGCCGTGGCGCACGAGCGCCTGCAATCGCCCGCGTTCGATCCGTTGATGCAGCAGGATACGCGCCGGTTGCGGGTCAATCTGCGCTACCTCCAGAATACGCTGGAGCAATTCGTCGTCTTTGCCGTCGGGCTGTTCGGACTGGCGCTCTACAGCCCCGGCCCGAGCGCGATGCGGGCGGTGCTGGCGACGGCGATCGTGTGGGTGCTGGCCCGCTTCGCCTTCTGGATGGGTTATCATCACAGCGCCGCCATGCGCGGGCTCGGCGCGCCGGGCATGGCGGTGAGCCTGCTGGTTCTGCTCTATGTCGGCGCGCGGATCGGGGAGGAGGTCGCCGGCGTGGCCGGGGCCGCCGCTGTGGTGGCCCTGTTCCTGCTGATCGAAGCGCTGCTGTTCTGGAAAACCCGCGCTGCCGCCTAGGCGGATCGACATTCCGTTCTGCCGCTATTTTGCCCTGCGGTCGCCTGCGACTCCGGCTCGGCCTGAGTTGAGTGTCGATCCGGCCTAAGCCGATGCTTCCGGGCGGTAATCCGCGCGCTATGGCGGAACGCGCGATGAGGATCGTTCGGGGCTGGACTTGTCGGACTCATTCGTGGACTGTTGGGCGAATAAACCAAATGCCTGACGACACGCGCCCAAAACTGTTTCAAGACGCGATCGACATAGAGGGGCAACATAGTGGGGAGGATGCCATCGTGACCACGCCTGCGGCCATGACGTTCAGCGCTGCGATGGCGCGCGCGCCGGTGCGCCTGTTCCAGTGGCTCACGCTCGCCGTTTGCATGCTGGCGCTGGTGAGCGACGGCATCGACATGCAATTGCTGGGGATCGTCGCGCCGCTGGTGATTGCCGATTTCGGCGTCGATCGCGGCACCTTCGGGATCGCGATGAGCGCCGCGCTGATCGGCTTCGGCCTGGGCGCATGGGGCGGCGGCTGGCTGGGAGACCGGATCGGCCGGCGTTATACGCTCGCGGTTGCGGCGCTGATTTTCGCGCTCGCCACGATTGGCGCCAGCGGCACGGACGGGGTCTGGCACATGGCCTTGTGGCGGGCGCTCGGCGGGATCGGCTTCGGCGCGGCCTATGCGAACGCCCTGGCGATGGCCGGCGAGTGGATGCCGGAACGCTGGCGGCCGGTCACGGTGAGCACATTGTCGGTCGGCACGCCCATCGGCGGCACCATCGTCGGCTGGCTCGCCCCGAATCTGGCCGAGATTTACGGCTGGCGCGGGACGTTCGTGGTGTTTGGCGCGGCCACGCTGCTGCTTGTGGCGATCATCCTCATCATTCTGCGGGACAGCCCATCGTTCCTGATGGCGCGGAACAAGCCGGAACAAGCCGCGCACGTGGCGAAGCGCGTGCTCAAGGACGATATCGCCCTGCTGGTCGAGCGGCATGATGAGGATATGGACGGACAGGGGACGATCGGCGTGCTCCACCGCGTCAATTTGCGGCTCAATATCGGCATCGGCATCGCCTTCACCGCCTTTGCGCTGGTCGCTTATGGCATCCTGAACTGGTCGACGACCTTCCTCACAGCCGCCGGCTTCACGCTGGAGCAGGCGGGCAATGCCGTCGCGGTGGCGGGGATCACCTCCATCGTCGGTTCGGTCGCCGCGGGCGTCTTTTCCCGCCAATTCGGTTCGCGGCGGGTTATGGCCGCGCTGGGGCTGATGCTGCTGATCCTGCTCGCCGGCCTTGCCTTTTCCGTCGAGACCTTGCCCGCTATGCCCACGGCGGGAGAGCGCGCGGTTGTCGTTACCTTCACCGGCGCTGCCGCAGCAGTGTTTAGCGGGGGGATCGCGACAATGTATGTCATCATGACGTTCGGCTACCCCCCATCATGCCGGTCCGCCGGCCTTGGCTTCGGCATTTTCATGAGCCGGATCGGGGCGATCGGCGCGAGCGGCCTGGGCGGGGCGCTGCTCGAACTCGGCAAGGGCAGCGTCATGCCGTTCTTCATCGTGCTCGGGCTGGGCGCGGCGCTGGCCTTGGTGGCGGCCTTCGTCATCGACCGCCACATGCCCCCCGCGCGGCTGATCGACCCGGCAGCGGATTAGGGTTCGTCCGGTTCAGGGTGAGCCATGGCGTGCCTCCTGCCTGCGCAGGAGCACGAGGCCCATCTCGTGCGGGCACTCTGGAACAACCGCTGCTGGTCAGAAGGGGCGCTCGCCCAGGAAGTTGCCGGGCTGGGTGTAGAAGCAGACGAGGATATCCTCGCTGGCGCTGGCGGCTTTGGCGCAGCCGATGTCCCGTGTCGCGCGCCACACCATCTGCGTGTAGTGGCCCACATCCGCCACGTTGCCGGTGCGGCTGTTGTTGGGGAAGATGCCGGGTCGGAAATCCCGTTTCTCGTCGCTCCAGCGCTGAACCATGGCCTGCGGGGAATAAGCCCCCCTCGTGCCGGCCCAGAGGTTCTCGCCCGGCTCGGTGCGCGCGTGGTAGAGCATATGACCGAAGCGGGCACCGCGTGCCAGATCGGAGGCCCGCTGCCCGGCGGCGCGCGCCAGATCGGCATTCCAGCGCAGGAGCGGGATGCCGAGCGCGGCGCGCTCGCGATTATGGGCGTCCAGAACCGGCCGGTCGAAACTGGCCGTGAGGCTGGTCGCGCCGATCAGCAGGGGGAATGCCAGCAGCAGCGCCAAGGAGCCCATGGGCCGGTGCCGCATGGGGGGGCGCTCGCTGGTGCCGTCACGCTGTCGCTTATATCGTCGCCCGAAGGGAATTATGCGGAACTCGCGTAGTTGCTGACCCGAAAAAGCGCCGTTCGCGGCGTCTTTCGCGCCATGGTTAGAGTCCGGGGCGCACAGGGGTCAAGGGCGTTCGTCATGAATGACGCGGGTCCCGTGCCGGCGGGCCGTTCGGCCGATCTTGCGAATCGCTCGCGGGGCGCGTAGCAGGGGGCGCCGAAAACGGAGTGGCAGGGTGGTGTCTCCTGCGCTTCCTTCTGAGGGGGTTCTGCTTCGTCCACGGCGTCGACCTGAGTGTTTTTCAGGGCTGGCGCGCGTGATTTTCCCCATCGGGCCTGACGCGTGCTTCCCTGACGAGAAGGGGGGATAGGACGATGGGTGATCGACAGCGGGACGCGGCATGACCGAAACGACGCCCGATTTTCTCACGCAGGACGAAGGCCGTGGGCGCCAAGGGCGCGCCATCCTCATAACGGTTGCGGTGCTGGCGCTCGTGCTGGGTGGCCTGTTCCTGTGGCGCAGCTTGCGCGCTGGACCCACGCAAGGCTGGCAGCAGCAGGCGGTGCCGGTAGCGGCGATGCGCCTCACACCACGCGAGATGCCCGCCGCGCTGGAGGCGGTGGGGACGCTGACGGCCGTGCGCGAAGTGACGCTCTCGCCGGAGGTGGCGGGCCGCGTCTCCGCCATCCGGCTCGAGGCGGGATCGCGGGTCGGTGCCGGGACGCTGCTCGTGCAGCTTTATGATGGCCCCGAGCAGGCCGACCGCCGCGCGGCGCAGGCCAAGGCGGCCTTTGCGCAGGCGCAGCTTGCCCGCTCCGAGCAGCTTGCGCCGACCGGGGCGGAATCGCGCGAACTGCTCCAGCAGCGCCGGGCCGAGCGTGACCAGGCGGTTGCCGCCGTAGCGCAGATCGACGCGCGGCTGATCCAGAAGCAGGTGCGCGCGCCGTTCGCGGGCGAGATCGGTATCCGCCGCGTCAATCTCGGCCAATATCTCAATCCGGGGGACGCCATCGCCACGCTGACCGCGCTGGATTCGCTCTATGTCGCGTTCGCGCTGCCGCAGCAGGAACTGGCGCGGATCAAGCCCGGTGCCAGCGTGGCCGTCACCAGCGATGCCTTTCCCGGCCGCAGCTTCACCGCGCGGGTCAACGCCGTCGAGCCGCAGATCGGTGAGGATACCCGCAACGTAACGGTGCAGGCGCTGCTCCCCAACCCGGACCGCGCGCTGCGGCCGGGTATGTATGTCACCGCCGCGCTGGTGCTGCCGCCGCAAGAGGGCGCGCTGGTCGTGCCGACCACCGCCATCCAGACCTCCGCACAGGGCGACAGCGTGATCGTCATCCGCGGCCGTGACGCGAGCAAGAGCGGCAAGGCGGATGTCGTGCCCGTCGAGCTGGGCCGCCGGGTCGGCAACGAGGTGATCGTGACGCGCGGACTCAAGGCGGGCGACGTAATCGTGACCGAGGGTCAGTTGCGCGTGCAGCCGGGCGCGGAGGTGGCCGTCTCCCGCCTCGTCCAGCCGGGAGGCCGCTGAGCCATGGCCTTCACCGACCTGTTCATCCGCCGGCCGATCCTCTCCATCGTGGTCAGCCTGCTCATCCTGCTGGTGGGGGTGAGCGCGGCTTTCACCCTGCCGATCCGGCAATATCCCAAGATGGAAAGCGCCACGATCAACATCGACACGGCGCTGCCCGGCGCCACGCAGGACGTGATGCAGGGCTTCGTCACCACGCCGATCGCGCAGGCGATCGCAACGGCGAGCGGCATCGAATATCTTACCTCCACATCGAGCCAGGGCAGGAGCCACATCGCCGCCAAGCTGGTGCTGAATGCCGATGCCGACCGCTCGATGACCGAGATTCTCTCCAAGGTGCAGCAGGTCAAATACCAGCTCCCCGCCGGCGTGACCGATCCGGCGATCACCAAGATCACCGATGGCGCCTCGGCCATCCAATATGTCTCCTTCGTCAGCGACACGATGCCGGCGCCCAAGATCGTCGATTTCGTGAACCGGGTGGCGCGGCCGCTATTCACCTCCGTGCCCGGTGTGGCCTCGGTCGACGTGGGGGGCGGCGCGCCGCTGGCGATGCGTATCTGGGTCGATCCGGTGAAGCTGAGCGCACGTGGGCTGACCGCGAGCGATGTCGCCGATGCCCTGCGGGCCAACAATGTGCAGGCGGCGCCGGGGCAGCTCAAGGGCGCCAGCACCGCGATCAACATCACCGCCGCGACCGACCTGCGCGATGTCGATGCCTTCCGCCAGATGGTGCTCAAGACCGGGGCGGCGAGCATCGTGCGGCTGGGCGACGTGGCGACGGTGGAGCTGGGCGGGCGGAACTATGACAGCGGCTCGCTGGCATCCGGCCGGCCGGCGGTCTCCATCGCCATCTCGCCCACGCCGGACGGCAACCCGCTGGAGATCGTCAAGGCGATCAAGGCCCTGATCCCGGACATTCAGCGCGTCGCCCCGCCGAGCCTGGAAGTGACCAGCGTGTTCGACGTGGCGCATTTCGTGAATGCGTCCATCGAGGAGGTGGAGCATACGCTGGTCGAGGCGATCGTGATCGTGGTGATCGTGATCTTCCTGTTCCTCGGCAGCTTCCGCGCGGTCGTCATCCCGGTGGTGACAATCCCGCTCTCGCTGCTCGGCACGGCGGCGCTGATGCTCGCCTTCGGCTTCTCGCTCAACTTGCTGACCCTGCTGGCGATGGTGCTCGCCATCGGGCTGGTGGTCGACGACGCGATCGTGGTGGTGGAGAATATTCACCGCCATATCGAGGAGGGGCTGCGCCCTATCGAGGCGGCGCTGGTCGGTGCGCGCGAGATCGTGACGCCGGTGATCGCGATGACGATCACGCTGGCGGCGGTCTATGCGCCTATCGGCCTGATGGGTGGCCTCACCGGCGCGTTGTTCCGCGAGTTCGCCTTCACGCTGGCGGGGGCGGTGATCGTCTCCGGCGTGATCGCGCTCACCCTCTCGCCGATGATGAGCAGCCGGCTGCTCCGTGGCGGCGTGGGCGAGGGCAGACTGGAACGGGCGCTGGGCGACGCCACCCACCGGCTCACCGCGCGCTATTCGCGCCTGCTCGACAAGACGCTGGCGGCGCGCGGCGCGGTGCTGATCGTCGGCGTGACGATCCTCGCCGCCATCGTGGTGCTGTTCCTTGGCGCCAAGCGCGAACTCGCGCCACCGGAGGACATGGGTTACGTCTACGTCCAGACCAAGGCGCCGCGCTATGCCAATGTCGATTATACCGCAGGCTTCAACAAGCAGATCGACGATATATTCCACACGCTGCCAGAATATGAGCATAGCTGGTTCAGTACCGGCGGCGGCGATGGAGCGAATACCGGGTTCGGCGGCATGGTGTTCCATGACTGGGCGGATCGCACGCGCAACGCCGACGATATTCAGGCCGAGCTGACCGCGCGAGCCGGCGCGATCACGGGCGTCTATGCCACCAGCTTCCAGGCCAGCCCGCTGCCGGCCGGCAGCGGCGGCCTGCCGGTGCAACTGGTGATCCGATCGGCGGAGGACTTCCCGGTGATCTACCGCACGTTGGAGGGCATCAAGGGCGCGGCCTGGGGGAGCGGGTTGTTCACCTTCGTCGATAGCGACCTCGCCTTCGACAGCCCGGAAGCGCATATCAGCATCGACCGCGCCAAGGCCGGCGAGCTGGGCATCACCATGGCCGAGATCGCCGATACGCTGGCGGTGATGGTGGGCGAGAATTACATCAACCGCTTCAACTGGCACGACCGCTCCTACGACGTGATCGCGCAGGTGCCGCAGGACCGGCGACTGACGCCGGACAATCTTGGGCAATTCTATGTGAAGGCCGCATCGGGCACGCTGGTGCCGCTCTCCACCGTGGCCAGCGTGGAGATCCGGCCGCAGCCCAACATGCTGCCGCAGTTCAACCAGATGAACTCCGCCACCCTCTCCGCCGTGCTGGCGCCGGGGGTGACGATGGGGCAGGCGGTGGACTTCCTCCAGAACCAGCAATTGCCGGCGGGCACGACCGTCGACTGGCTGTCCGACAGCCGGCAATATGTGCATGAGGGCAACCGGCTGACCATCTCCTTCGGTTTCGCGCTGGTGGTGATCTTCCTGGTGCTGGCCGCGCAGTTCGAGAGCTTCCGCGATCCGTTAGTGATTCTGGTGACGGTGCCGCTCGCGGTGTGCGGCGCGCTGGTGCCGCTCTATCTCGGCTTCACTACGCTCAACATTTACACGCAGATCGGCCTCGTCACGCTGATCGGCCTCATCTCCAAGCATGGCATCCTGATGGTTTCCTTCGCCAACGAGATGCAGCGGCATGAGGGGTGGGACCGGGTGGAGGCGATCCGCCATGCCGCCGCAGTCCGCATGCGGCCGGTGCTGATGACCACGGCGGCGATGGTGGCGGGCCTCGTGCCGCTGCTGTTCGCCGGAGGGGCGGGCGCCAACAGCCGCTTCGCCATCGGCATCGTGGTGGTGATGGGGATGCTGGTCGGCACGCTGTTCACGCTGTTCGTGCTGCCGACCATCTACACGCTGCTGGCGGGCGATCACCGGGTGCAGGAGGCGCCGGCGGGCGAGCGCCCGGCAGAGGGAGGGCTGGCTCATGCGTAAGGCGAACAGCCTGCTGGCGCTGTTGCCGCTGCTCGTCTCGGCCTGCGCGGCCGGGCCGGCCTATGAGCGGCCGGACCCGCCCGCCGTGGCGGCCGGGGCGTTCGTGACGCAATCGGCCGTGGCCGATCCGGCGGCGGACCCGCCCGACGACTGGTGGCGGCTCTATCGCGACCCGGCGCTGGATGGGCTGATCGACCGGGCATTCGCGGCCAACACCGATCTGCGCGTGGCCTCGGCCAATCTCGCCAGGGCGCGCGCGGTGCTCCGGGAATCGCGGGCGGGGCGCCTCCCTTCGACCGATTTGAGCGGCGGCATCAGCTACGGCGATGCCTTGCAGGGCATGGGCGGCGGCGCGGGCGAGGCGCAATGGTCCGGCAATGCGGGGCTGTCGGTGGCGTGGGAGGTCGATCTGTTCGGCCGGGTCGGCCGCGCGATCCAGGCGGCGCGCGCCGATGCCGAGGCGGTCGCGGCGGCGCGGGATGCCGTGCGCGTGACGGTCGCGGCGGAGACGACGCGGGCCTATCTCGACGCGTGCGCCGCGGCCTTCACGCTCGATGTGGCGCGGCAATCCTTCCAGACGAGCAACGACAGCGCGCGCATGGTCGCGGCGCAGGAGCGGGTGGGCTCGGCGGCGAGGCTGGATGCCGAGCGCGCCGCCGCTGCCGCTGCCACCGCCCGCGCGGCGATCCCCGCGCTGGAGGGGCAGCGGCAGGTCGCGCTGTTCGAGCTGGCCGCGCTGCTTGGCGGAACGCCGGCGGACGTGCCGGAAGCGGCGCGGAGTTGCGCGGTGCCGCCCGAGCCGATGGCGGCGCTGCCGGTGGGGGATGGCGCGGCCTTGCTGCGGCGGCGGCCGGACCTGCGGCAGGCGGAGCGGCAACTGGCGGCGGACACGGCGCGGATCGGCGTGGCGACGGCGGCGCTCTATCCGCGCATCAGTCTGGGCGGATCGGGTAATTTCTTCCGCAGCGAGTCCGTGCAAGGGAGCGATTCCTTCTCCTTCTCGCTCGGGCCGCTCATCTCGTGGAGCTTCCCCAACATGGCGGTCGCGCGGGCGCGACTGCGGCAGGCGGAGGCGCAGGGGGCGGCATCGCTGGCCGCGTTCGACGGGCATGTGCTCACCGCGCTCAAGGAGGTCGAGCAGGCGCTGACTATCGTCGCGACCGGGCAGCAGCGGCTCGACGCGCTGGGGGAGGCGCAGGTACGCTCCGAAGCCGCCTATAAGCTGGCCGATCTGCGCTACCGGGCGGGGTCGATCGCCAATCTCGACCTGCTGGTGGCGCAGGCGGATATGCTGGCGGCGCGGGCGTCCTATGCAAGTGCGCTGCAACGCCTCTCCTCGGCGCGGGTCGATCTGTTCAAGGCATTGGGCGGCGGCTGGCAGGGAGCGGAGACGGCGGCAGCGCAGTGAAGGCGTTCCATCGCCGGCGAGCCAATCACCTCTTCCGTTCGCCCTGAGCTTGTCAAGGGACTGCTTTTCCTTTGGCGTTGCCGGGAAGAAGGACGGCCTTTCGACACGCTCGGGACGGATGGAGATGGGGTCGGTGCCTTCCCAACGAAAAGGGGGGAGCCGCCTATCGCACGCTCATTCGCCGCGTTCTGCGATCATGGCTTGCCTGCCGCGTGAAAGCAGGCTCAAATCGGGGGGCGTTGGCAGCGGCCACGAGGTCGTGCTTCACAAATCGAGGGGATGAGGATGACCGAGACGAGCGAGCCGGGTTTCGAGCTTATCATGCGCGATGGCGTCGATCCGTCGACCGCGCCCAACAAGCCGCCCTTGCCGCCGCGCGCTTATGCGCGCCGGGAGGAGGAGGGGCTGCTGATCGAGCGCAATGTCGCGGTGCCGATGCGCGACGGCATCAGGATCCTCGTCGATATCTACCGCCCGGCCGACGCGCCCGATACCGACCTGCCGATCCTGCTGGGCTGGAGCCCTTATGGGAAGCACGGCCTCTCGGACACGCTCTGGCCGCCGTCTGGCGTGCAGCCCGGCTGGATGTCGCGCTTCACCGCGTTCGAGGCGCCGGACCCCGCCTTCTGGTGCGCCCATGGCTACGCCGTGGTGTTTGCCGATCCGCGCGGGGCGTGGCTTTCCGAAGGCGATCTGCGTCACAACGGTATCGGCGAGGGCGAGGATTGCTACGATTGCATCGAGTGGCTCGCCGCCCTGCCATGGACCAACGGCAAGGTGGGGATGACCGGCGTCTCCTACCTTGCGGCGATCGAATATCTGGTGGCGTCGCTCAAGCCGCCGCATCTGGCCGCGATCAACCCGTGGGAGGGCTTCTCCGACTGGTATCGCGAGTTTGCCTATCATGGCGGTATCCGCGAAACCGGCTTCGTGCCGCGCGGATCGGACAATCTGCGCTTCTCGCTCGGCCGCACCGAAAATACCGATGCGAATGTGCGGGCGCACCCGCTCTATGACGCCTTCTGGAAGAGCAAGGAGGTCGATCTGACGGCGATCGACGTGCCGGCCTATGTGGTGGCAAGCTGGTCGGATCAGGGGCTGCACACGCGTGGCACGATCGAGGCGTGGCGGGCGATGGCGTCGCAACAGAAATGGCTGGAGATACACGGCCAGAAGAAGTGGGCGCATTATTACCAGCCATCCAGCAAGGCGAAGCAGAAGGCATTCTTCGACCATTTCCTGAAGGGCGAGGAGACGGAGATTGCAAGCTGGCCACCGGTGCTGATCGAGGTGCGGGAGAGCGCCTATGTGCGCGAGACGCGAGCGGAGCGGGAATGGCCGCTGGCGCGCACGGACTATCGCCCGCTGTTCCTGAATGCCGCGGCCGGCACGCTCGGCCCGCAAGCGCCGGCCGCGAGCGCCAGCCTGCGCTACGATCCGCTGGACGAGGCAGGCGAGGCGGTGTTCGACCATCGCTTCGCCGAGGATACCGAACTCACCGGCTCCATGAAGCTCAAGCTGTGGGTCGAGGCGGAGGGAGCGGACGACATGGACCTGTTCGTCGCGCTCCAGAAGCTGGACCGGGACGGCAATGTCGTTGGCTTCATTTTCTACGCCTTCTACGACAACGGACCGATTGCGCTGGGCTGGCTGCGCGCCAGCCATCGGGCGCTCGATACGGCGCGGTCCACGCCGTGGCAGCCGGTTCACAGCCATATAGCGGAGGAGCGCCTCAAGCCGGGCGAGATCGTGCCGGTGGAGATCGAGCTATGGCCGTCCTCGACGCTGTTTCATGCCGGCGAGAGCCTGCGCGTGGTGGTGAAGGGGATGGATATCTACCGCGATGCGCTGCCCAATCTTCCCTTCGCCCGGCACGAGGACCTGCGCAATGCCGGCACGCATATCATCCATGCGGGTGGTGAGCATGACAGCCACTTGCTGGTGCCGGTCGTGCCGCCGAGGCCGGCGTGAGGTGGGGCAGCAGTCGATTCGCGGGGCGAAAGACCGGCCCCCAATCCGTCTGCTGAGCCAAGTTCGATATGACGTGGGGAGACGGGCGGCTTTTCTCCGGGCCATTGGGTGGCAGTGAAGGAACCCCGTTTGCAATGATCGCCCGGGCGTTTTAGTCTCCACGCGCAAAGGCTGGCGCTGCAAATATGGCCGGCCGTGCGGGGAGGGGCCATGAAACACGCCATATGGTTCGTGCGTCTTGTCTTTGTGGCCTGGATGTTTCCGGCCGGCCTCAACCACTTCGTGCCGTTGTTCCCGCAGCCGCTCGGCAACCAGCCGCTCAGCAGGGAGCTGTTCGCCGCGCTGGAGGCCAGCGGCCTGTTTGATCTGGTCAAGCTCGTCGAGCTGTTCGCCGGGATCAGCGTGCTGACCGGGCGCTATGTGCCGCTGGCGCTGCTGATATGCATGCCGATCTCGTTCTGCGTGTGGTTCTGGGATGTTCCGCTACAGGGATGGGGCTCGATCTCGGCGATCTACGGATGGGCGGTGCTGCTCTGCAATGCGCTGCTATGCCTCGCCTATATAGGAAGCTACCGAGCATTGTTCGCCCCGCGCACAGGCAGCGCGGATAGAGCGGGGCTCGTCCTTGTCGGGCGGCTGATCTTCGGTGGCTGGATGCTGCTCAGCGGTCTCAACTATTTCTTTTTGCACGTCTATCCGATGCCGGCCGGGCATGAACCGCTGGCTGCGCAACTGATGACCGCGCTCGTCCATAGCGGCCTGCTCGGCGTCGTGATGGCGATCCAGCTCATCGCTGGGGCGCTGATCCTCGTGGGCCTGTTCGTGCCGCTGGCGCTGTGCGTGACGACGCCCATCGCCGTTTGCGCGGCCTATTGGGCGGTGGTGCTGGAGCATCGGCCGGTCTGGGCAGCGCTGGCGCTCGCCGCCGTCGCGCTCAATGGCCTGCTGATGCTGGCCCATCTCGCCGATTACCGGGGCGTGTTGCAGCGGCGCGCCTACGCGGCCGGCGAAGGCCCGGAGCGGGATATGAGCTACGAGTCCCTGTTCGTGGATGCACGCGGCCGCACGGCGCGCGGTCCGTTCGCGGCGGCGCTGGCAGTGCTGCTGCCGGTGGCGGCCTTCTACCATTTCCTCGTCTATGGCCTGCCCGGCCAATGGGCGCTGCTGGTGCTGCTGCTCCCCGCCGCCGTGCTGCACGCGCGGCGCTTGCACGATATGGGGCGGGCGGCCTGGTGGCTGCTGGTGCCCGGTATCCCGATTGCCGTTGCGGCCTGGCTGCATATGGCTGGCCGGGGCGAGGGAATCGTGCCCGCCGTGACGTTGGCGGCGCTCGTCGCCGGGGCGGGCGTCATGCTCTGGGGTCTGATCGGCAAGGGTGAGGCAGGAGCCAATCGTTATGGCGAGGCGATGCTCTGAGCGGCGTCAATCCTTCGCCATTGCCCGCAGCGTCTCGATCCGGTCGGCCTCGTGTGCCGGCTTGTCGGTGCGGATGCGGCTGATGCGCGGGAAGCGCATGGCGAGGCCGGACTTATGCCGCTTGCTCGCATGGACGGAATCGAACGCCACCTCCAGCACCAGACTCCTGTCCGTCTCGCGCACCGGGCCGAAGCGGTTGACGGTGTGGCGGCGGACATAGCTGTCGAGCCATTTCAGCTCCTCGTCGGTGAAGCCGAAATAGGCCTTGCCCACCGGCAGCAGGTCCGCGCCTTGATCCGGGTCGCCATCCCAGCAGCCGAAGGTGAAGTCGGAGTAGAAGGACGAGCGCTTGCCGCTGCCGCGCTGGGCGTACATCAGTACGCAGTCGACCAGCAGCGGGTCGCGCTTCCATTTATACCAGAGGCCGGTGCGGCGACCCGGAACATAAGGGCTGTCGCGGCGCTTGAGCATGACGCCTTCGATGGCGTCGTCGCGCGCACGTTCGCGGATCGCCGCGAGGTCCTCAAGACTGGTGGCCGGAATGACCGGCGAGATGTCGAACCGCGTGGGGTCGAGCCGGGGGATGAACGCCTCCAGCATGGCGCGCCGTTGCTCCCAGCTCAGCGCGCGCAAATCCTCGTCGTCCTGGATGAGCAGGTCGTAGAGGCGCACGAAGGCCGGATAGTCCGCCAGCATCGCTTTGGAGACCGTCTTGCGCCCCAAACGCTGCTGAAGCGCGTTGAAGCTCGCCGCGCCGCCTTCCGTGCCGCCCTGATGGCTGCCGTGCACCAGCAACTCGCCGTCCAGCACACCGGGCAGAGCGAACGCGGAAACGATCTCCGGGAAGCTGCCCGAAATGTCGTCGCCGGAGCGCGAGTAGAGCCGCGTCTCGCCGCCGGCATGGACGATCTGCACGCGGATGCCGTCCCACTTCCATTCCGCTGCCCAATGTTCGGCGAAGGTCTCGGCCATGTCGGCGGCGGCGTCTTCCAGCGGATGGGCGAGCATGAAGGGCCGGAACAGGGGCCGGTCGCCGGCATGGGGCGGCGGGCCGCCATCCGCTGCCCAGCCGAACAGCGGGCGATAGGGGGGTGTCTGCCCGTGCCAATATTCCTCGACATCGTCGATGCTGACGCCGAACGCCTGTGCGAAGGCCGCCTTGGCGAGCCGCGCCGAAATGCCGACGCGCATCGCGCCGGTCGCCAGCTTGAGCAGCGCGAAGCGGCCGTTGGCGTCGAGCCGGTCGAGCAGCGTCGCAAGGTTGCCCAGCGCGCTGAGCCGTGTCATGCGGGCGAGCGCATCGACCGCTTCGGCGACGGTGGGCGGATCGGCCGCCGCGTCCGGTCCGGGCCAGAGCAGGCTCGCCGTCTCCGCCGTATCGCCGACATAGTCGCGCGACAGGGCGAACAACACCGGATCGACCCGCTCCATCAGCAAGGTTCGGATGGTCGAGCCCTTGACCGCCGGAAAGTCGAGCCCATCGGTGAGCGCGGCCAGCGCCCAGCCGCGATCCGGGTCCGGCGTGGTACGCAGATAGTCGGCGATGAGCCGGAGCTTGCCGTTGCGGCTGCGCGTATAGACCAGCGCATCGACGAGGGCAGCGAAGCGCTCCATGGTCAGCGTGTGCCCAGCGGGAGGGAGAGACGATCGCGCATGGCTAGTCGTCCTCATCCTCATAGCCGGCCAGCGCGAGGGCGCGGGCCTGCCGCTGGTGCAGTTCGCACCAGCGCAGCAGCGCGTCCTCGCGGCCGTGGGTGATCCATGTCTCGCCGGGGTTCACCTCCTCGATGGTGGCGGTGAGTTCGCCCCAGTCGGCATGGTCGGAGATGACCAGCGGCAGCTCGACATTGCGCTGCCGGGCGCGTTGGCGCACCCGCATCCAGCCGCTGGCCATGGCGGTGATCGGATCGGGCAGGCGGCGGCTCCAGCGGTCGTTGAGCGCACCCGGCGGGCAGAGCACGATCTGCCCGGCCATATCGGCCCTGGCGGCATCGGCCACCAGCCGCAGTGAGCCGAGGTCGACGCCCAGCTCCTCGTAGAGCCGGCACATGCGCTCCAGCGCGCCGTGCAGCCAGATCGGCTCCCGATAGCCGGCGCGGCGGAGTTCGGCGATCAGCCGCTGCGCCTTGCCGAGCGCGTAGGCGCCGACCAGCGCACAGCGCTCCGGGTTGGCCGCGCGGGTGGTGAGCAGCTTGCCGATCTCCTGCTCGACCGGTGGATGGCGAAAGACGGGGAGGGCGAAGGTCGCTTCCGTCACCAGCACGTCGCAGGGCGTGGCGACGAAGGGCGGGCAGGTGGGATCGGGCCGGCGCTTGTAATCGCCCGTGACGATGATGCGCTCGCCGGCATGTTCGAGCAGGATCTGCGCCGAGCCGAGCACATGCCCGGCCGGCAGGAATGTCGCATCGACGCCGCCGGGCAGGCGCAGCGTCTCGCCATAGGCGACGGGCGTCACGCCCTCCTGCACGCCATAGCGCAGCGCCATGATCGCAAGCGTCTCGAGCGTGGCGATGGTGCGGCCGTGCCCGCCGCGCGCATGGTCGGCATGGCCGTGCGTCACCAGCGCCGTGTCGACCGGCTGGGACGGGTCGATCCAGCAATCCGCCGGCACGATATGGAGGCCATGCGCCTCCGCGCGCACCCAAAGACTTGGTTGGACCATCAGTACTCAAGATGGTGCTGGTGTGCGGAAAGTCCAGCGTTTCGGGATGATGTTGCCGCGCGGCGGATGCGATGGGTCACATACATGCGGCCGCGCCAGTGTCATAGTCGAGCCGCAGGCGGCGCTGGCCGGCGAGGGGCGACACGGCTCTTGCGGGCCTGTGCCGCCGAGTCGCGAGCGGCGGCAAGCGGGGAGCAGTCACCAACTCGTGGAAATTCCAAGTTGATTTTATCCCTTTGGGTCCGCTTTGCGTGGGGTGGTGGAAGATGGTAAAACGCGCCTCCGTCGCGGGGGAGAAATGCTGGGGACGGAAGCCTTTGCCGAGCTGATCGGCCTTATCTACGATTGCGCGCTGGACCCGGACTGTTGGCCGGATGCTCTGGCGCGGATCATGGAGACGTTGCATTTTTGCAATGCGGCGCTGTCGCTGATGGACATGCGGGCCGGCGCCACGGTGCTGAGCATCACCAACGGCGTCGAGGAGCCGTGGCTCAGCCGCATGACGAACTATACGCAAGAAGTTATCGACCAGTGGGGCGGGCTGGAGACGCTCAACGCCCTTCCGCTGGAGGAGCCCTACATCCTCACCCGGATCAATCCCCGCGCGGTGACGGCGGAAAATCGCTATTATACCGAATGGGCGCGGCCGCAGCGGATCATCGACCTCATGGGGATCGGCCTCGTGCGGGATAACCGGATGATCGGCACTATTGGACTGGGGCGGCACGAAAGTGCCGGCGCTATCCGGGAAGCGGACGTGGAGACCGCGTGGCTGCTCATTCCGCACCTCCAGCGCGCGGTGGCGATCAGCCGGCTGCTCGATCTGCGCCAGTTGACCGCGAACAGCATGGAGGCGGTGTTGAAGCGGCTTTCGACGCCGGTGTTCATCGTTTCCGCCGGGGCCCATCTCGTCTGGCGCAACAGCGCGGCGGATGAGCTGCTGGGCACGGTGAGGGCGCTCCGTATCCGATCCGACCGGCTGGTCCTGCAAGATGGGGTTGCCAACCAGGCGCTCAACCGGGCGCTGATCTCGCTGACGGGGCAGGACCGGCGCGCCAGCGGCATGGGATGCGATATTCCCCTTCAGGACAAGGCAACCGGGCGGCTGCTCTCGCTGTATGTGCTGCCACTGCCGATGGCGCGCGGCGGAACGGGCGGAGGCGGCGGTGGACCGGCGGTGATCTTCGTCGGCCCACACGGCCCGCAGCGCGACCCCAGCGAAATCGTCGGCGCCCTGTTCGGCCTCACCCGCACCGAGCGGCGCATCTTCTCCCGCGTCGCGGCGGGTGGGACTGTCGCCGAAATCGCGCGCGACCTGGCCGTCAGCGATGCCACGGTCCGCACCCATCTGGGCCAGCTTTTCGAAAAGACCGGCACCCACCGCCAGGCCGAGCTGGTCGCGCTCTTCAATTCCTTCAGGCTGCCGGTCCGGTCGGAATAACGACAGGCCGAGTTGGACGCCGGTGACTCCAGGCCTGCCTTGGGGTGAGCGGGGCGCGCCGCGACGCATCTGTAGGGGCGGCATCCCCGGCGGTGGCTGCGCGCGCCCACCGGCTGGCATGATCCAAAACTGTAAGACTGTTCAACAATAGGATTGCACAATTGTATCCATAAGATACAATGTCCGGGTTTCGCGTGGGGGCGGACCGGTATGAAACTGGCGGATATTCTCGGCTATCAGCTCGATATGGTGCGCTGTGCGGCTTTGCGCAGCCTGCACCGGTTGCTGGCCGATAGTCCGCTGCGCCCGGCCGATACCACCGCGTTGCTGCTGGTGCGCGAGCAGCCGGGATGCGACCAGACCATGCTCGGTCGCGCGCTCGCGGGGAACCGCATGGTCGGCATGAAGGTTGCGAGCCGGCTTGAGGCGCGCGGCCTGCTGACGCGCGGCAAGGGGCGCGACCGCCGCAGCAAGGGGCTCCATCTCACCAGCGAGGGCGAAGCGGCGCTCGCCGACCTGCTCGAACGCCACAGCCGCGCTGAAGCGCTGCTGGCAACCCATCTCACGCCTGACGAACGCGCCACGCTGCTGCGCCTGCTCGCCAAGGTGCAACGCGCCATCGACGAGGAAGAAGCCGATCTGCGTGAGGAGAAGTCGCCCCGTGGCGCGGCCGGCCCCGCCCCGCAAGGCGGCTCGGAAACCGGATGAGGGTCGCTCATTAGAAAGAACTATATTCGTTATAAAAGGGAGGGAAATACCATGACTAACAGGTTCGCATTCTTATGTTCGTCGGCACTGGCGATGATGCTGGTGCCGGCCCCGTTGCTGGCGCAGGATCAGGCGGCGAATACGCCGCAGAGCGACGCGGCCGATAGCGAGACGATCGTCGTCACCGCGCAGTTCCGCGAGCAGAATTTGCAGGACACGCCGCTGGCGATCACGGCGGTCAACGCCGCCATGCTGGAGGCACGCAGCCAGACGGACATCAGCCAGGTGGCCAATCAGGCGCCGTCGGTCACGCTGAAGCCGCAGGGGGCGGCCTTCGGCCCGTCGCTCGCCGCCAATATTCGCGGCGTTGGCCAATATGACTTCAATCCGGCGCTCGAACCGGGCGTCGGCCTCTATGTCGACGATGTCTATTACGCGACGCTGACCGGCTCGATCTTCGATCTGCTGGACCTCGACCGCGTGGAAATTCTGCGCGGGCCGCAGGGGACGCTCGCCGGCCGCAACTCGATCGGCGGCGCGGTGAAGCTCTATTCCAAGCGGCCGGAAGGCAGCAACACCGGCACGATTTCCGCCGTCTACGGCAGCCGCAACCGCATCGACCTGCGCGGCAGCGCCGACTTCAATCTCACCCAGGGCCTGGACATGCGCCTTGCCGGCGTTGCCAAGAAGCAGGAAGGTTATGTCCAGCGGCTCGATTTCGGCTGCGTCTATCCGATGGGCGGCCCCGCCACCCTGCCCGCCGATGCGCCACTGAACCCCGGCGCGCAGATTAACCCGGCCGACGGCATCCCGGCCACCCGCGCGGCGGGGAGCGGCTGTCAGGTCGCCGACGAGGGCAACGTCAATTATATGGGCCTGCGCGGCCAGTTGCGCTGGCGTCCGGCCGATACGATCGACATCAATGTCATCGCCGACTACACGGTCGACGATCGCTGGCAGGTCGGCTCGGTGCTGCTGGAGAGCCATTATCCCAACGGCGTGATCGCCAGCCCGCGCTTCCCGCTGCCGGCGCCCGGCAACCCGCCTTATGCCAACCCGACCGCAACGGGACGTGACATCAACCCCTATGGGCCGGGCATCGCTTACGATACGCGCTTCATCTGCGGGCGCTTCTGCAACTTCGCCAGCTACACGAACGATGCCGATCCCGATACCGGGACGCCGCGCGATCAGGCGGCGGGGCGCATCAAGTTCGAGGGTTGGGGTCTCTCCGGCCAGCTCGACTGGGATGTGGCCGACGACCTCAAGCTGGTCTCGATCACCGCCTATCGCGAATATGTTTCCAACTTCGAGAATGACAACGACACCTCGCCGATGGCGCACAGCCTCGGCTACGGGCCGCTCACCTTCCGCTTCTTCAGCCAGGAGCTGCGGTTGAACGGCGCATTCGGCGCGAATAAGGAGATCGAATATACGATCGGCGGCTATTACAGCGATCAGAAGTCGGTCTATACCTCGTTCCAGGGCCTGCCCGCTTCGGGGCTGCGCTTCGAGCAGAGCGATCCGGTCACGCTGGACAGCAAGGCGGTGTTCGCCAACGTCACCTGGTCGCCGACCGAAGCGCTCAGCATCAACGGCGGCATCCGCTATACCGACGAGAAGAAGGTCTACACCTATGTGCGGCGCGGGCCCGATGGCGGCCCGGCCCCGTTGCTGCTCGCCCCGCTGAACGGCAAGACCGGCACTGCGGCGGGTGACCGGGTCGACTGGCGTATCGCCCTGCAATATCGCTGGAACGATGCGTTCATGACCTATGCACAGGTCTCGACGGGCTACAAGGGCGGCGGCCTCAACCCACGGCCTTATTATCCGCAGCAGGTGCTGCCGTTTGGCCCGGAGACGCTCAATTCCTATGAAGTCGGCTTCAAGAGCGACTTTGTGGACCGGCGCGTGCGGCTGAATGTCGCGGCGTTCCTGAGCGATTACAGCGGCATCCAGCTCACCCTGACCAACTGCACGGTGCAGGCCGGCACCGGCTTCGGTGCCCCCTGCGCACTCCCGGTCAATGCGGGCGACGCGCGGATGAAGGGCATTGAGGTGGAGACCACGCTGCGGCCGGTCGACGGCCTGCTGATCGACGGTTCGATGGCGTTCCTCGACTTCGACTACAAGAAGTTCGCGAGCTTCTCGACGGGGACGGGCACCGTCAGCGTCGGCGGCCCGACCAACATCAACGCACCGCAGTTTGGCGATTATCCGGCCTTCACGCCGCGTTGGAAGTGGAGCGGCGGCATCCAGTATGCGATCGACCTGGGCGATACCGGCTCGATCACGCCGCGCTTCGATGCCGCCTATCAGGGCAAGATCCACACCAACGCCATCAACCGCGACAGCAACAAGATCGCCGGCTATTGGCTCGCCAATGCGCGGCTCACCTGGCGCAATGGCGGCGGCGATCTGGAGATTGCGGCCGAGATCACGAACCTGTTCGACAAATATTATTATCTAACCATCAACGACCAGTCGACCAGCGGCCTGGGCTACACCAACGCCCAGCCGGGCCGTCCGCGCGAATGGGCGGTGAGCGTCAAGAAGCGGTTCTGATCCGAGGGGCGGGAGCCGGGTTTGCCGGCTCCCGTTCAGGCCCCGATGGCGCTCGATGCGGGCGGGGGTGATACATTCTGGCGGCTCGGAAAACGTGGGAAAGCAGAAAGCTGGGATGCTGACTTCGATCCCAGCAACGCCGAACATATTCTAGCGGAACTTATTCCTCGCTTTGGTCGAGAAACGCCAGCAATGCGGCGTTATAGGCGGCGGGATCGTCGAGATTGGCGAGGTGGCCGGCGCCGGCGACGGTGCAGCGCGAGACGGCGGGCAGGCGCTGGGCGAGCAGTGCGGCGGCGCTCTGGCGGGCGGGCGGTTCCGCTTCGCCGGTGACGATGAGCGCGGGCATGGCCATACGACGCAAGGTCTCGGGGGCGATGGTGAGCCGGGTCTGCGGGCCCGTGAGGTCGCGCGCGGTATAATCGGCGAGCATGGCCGTGCGGAGCGGCGCGGCGGCAGCGCGGTGGAGGCGCATCAGTGGATGGGCGTCCCACAGCGCACGCATGGCGTCGAGCCGTCCGGCGCGCGCGAGGCGGCGCATCTCGGCAATGGGGAGCGCTTCCTCGTCCGCCGTTTCGCCTTGCGGGGCAGGGAAGGGTGAGCCTTGCAGCACCAGCGCGGCGACCTGCGCGGGCCAGCGCGCCGCGAAGCCAAGCGCGACGCGGGCGCCCTGCGACATGCCGACCAGGGTGAAGCGGGCGGCGGCGCAGGCGGTGGCGACGGCGTGCAGATCGTCAGGCTCGCGGGTCAGATCGGGCGGGGCGCTGCTCTGGCCGAAGCCGCGCCGGTCATAGGCAATGAGCCGGTAATGGCGGGCAAGCGCGGCGACCTGCGGCATCCACATCCGCCGATCCAGCGTCCAGCCGTGGAGCAGGATGAGCGGCGGGCCGACCCCGATGGTCTCGACGACGAGGTCGCCGCCCTCGACGGGCACATGGTGCACCACACCGCCGAGACGAGGCGCGTCGCCAGCCGGTCCGGCAGATGTGCGAAGCAGGCTGGTCGTCATCGGATCGCCGGCATGGCGGTGTCGTGGACCGAGGCGCACGCGGCCCATGCGGATTGAGGGCGGGGTGAGTGTGGCGCAGCGCTTGAGGAGCGTGATATCGCGAGCGTCTGCCGGCCTATGACGGACCGATATTCAATAGGTGGAAAAGCGGCTCCACCCTGATCTTCGCCATGCTGAAACGATGATCGGCTTGCTATCCGAACATCCTGAATGTCGATCCGCCCTAAGGGTGCCGTGCGGATGAGATGACCGGCGAACCCCGCGCTGCGCCGATACCTCATCGCATGTGTGGAATGTACGGCTGATAACGGGGCGCGTGCGGAGCGCAGCGGTGCTTCGTTCCGGCATGCACCGCGATGGCGCCGGAGGGCGTCCTCTGAGTTGGCCGATCGGGGCGGCCTTCCGCGCGCGAATGCTCGCGCGAACAATGCGGCGGCAGGTTGGCGGGGATGAAACGACACGCTGGGCACGCTCCGGTCTCTCTCCGGCACGCAGGATCGGCGCATCGGGTCGGGAGTCGCCTTTAATCCTCCCGCACCAGGCAGGCAATTCGAAAATCGAAAATATTTTCGATAATCGAATTTCAGGCCGTGGCCAGCGAACGCTCCAGGGCCGGCCAGCGGTGCAGTGCCGCTTCCAACTCCTGCGCCGCTTCGCGCAGCAGCGGCACACGGGTGCGGACCAGTTCGTCCGCCGCGACGCGGGTGGTGGAGGTGGAACAGTTGATCGCCGCGATGGCGGTCCGGCCCGCGCCGAACAGCGGCACGGAGACCGAGACGATACCATAGTCCAACTCGTCCTGTGCGGCGGCGTAACCGTGGGTGCGCACCTCTCGCAGCGTCTCGCGCATCTCGCCGGCGGTGGTGATCGTCCGCTCGGTGAAGCGCTGGAAGGGCGCGGTGGCGAGCAGCTCCGCGACCACATCGTCCGGCTGGAAGGCGGCGATGGCCTTGCCGAGCGAGGCGGCGTGCCACGGGAAGCGCGTGCCGACACCGGCGCCGATGCGGATATGCCGGTTGGTCGAGACATGGGCGACGTAGAGCACGTCCTCCCCCGAGCGCACCGCCAGCGAGCTGCTGTCGCCGGTCTGGTCGCGCAGCGCCTGGAGCTGGGGCAGCACGATCCGCTCGATGTTCATCGAGGAGAGATAGGCCGAGCCGAACTCCAGCACCTCCGGCCGCAGCAGGAAGCGCCGCCCATGCTGCGCGACATAGCCGAGCCGCACCAGCGTATTGAGGCAGCGCCGCGCGACCGCGGGGCTGAGCCCGGCGACGGCTGCCACCTCGCTCAATTGCATTTCCGGATGCTCATGATCGAACGCGCGCAGCACCGAAAGGCCGCGTTCGAGCGTGGAGAGATATTCCGGGTCTTTGGGTTCGGCTTTGGCGCGCATGACGAGGGGCTAAGCTGCCCTTATCGCGAGCGCAAGCGTCTCGTCCGTCATGGGCTTTATCCGGCGGGGCCGGTGGAGCGCTCCGGCGGGCGGAGCGCTCCCGCCCGGATTCAGGCTACCCCGGCGAACCGCAGCAGGTCGACCATCGCGAAATCGTCGCCCTTTTTCGAGCTATCCACAGTGGGCAGGAACGGTTGCCACTCGGGATCCTGCGAGAGATAGGAGCCCTTGTCGCCCTCCATCAGGCCGAGGAATATCTCCGCCACGATGCGGCCGCCCACCGGGCCGAGCGTCTCGCCGTTCGCCACGACCTGTGCCTCGCGCAGGATGTAGAACCACAGCGGCGTGCGGTCGTCCAGCCCGTGCGGCTTGAGGTCGGCGAGGTCGCCCTTCGAGAGTTGGGGAAGCTGCATTGCCTTGGCCACGCGCTGGCCGGACGGCAGCGAGAAGGTGAGGTGGCGCAACAGGTTGCGCTGGGCGAGCGAAGCCGGATTGCTCTTGGGATCCGGGTTCGCCACCACCGATCCCGGCAGGCGGAACAGGGCGGTCGACAAAGTCGTGTCGATCTTCTTGTTGAGCTTCACATTGCCGTCGCTGAAATCGAAGAAAGTCGGCCAGTCGACGAAGCGGCGCGCTGCGCGGCAGCCACCAGACAGGTCGTCCGGATCGTTCGGGTCGGACGGGGTGGGAGTGAAGATCATCGCAAAGAAAGGCTGCCCCGCATTGCCGGTGAAGTTGGCGCGGTAGGACGGCCGGATCTGGCTGTGGCCGAAACGGTAGGCTGCCACCGAGAACTCGACCGGAATATAAGGCTCGTTGCGCCATTTGTAGAATTTCCGGCCGTTTTGCAGCACGTCGTTCACCACGTCCTCGCCGCAGGTGAGGCGCAGGAACTCGTGCACGATCATCCATTGATAGTGCCAGCGCACGATCCGCTGGGCTTCCGAGAAGATCTCGTCCGATGCGGTCAGCTTGATCTTCGTCTTGACGTAGTCGACCACCGCATTGTGGAACTTGAGAAACGCCACCTGCAACTGCGAGATGATGAGATTCTCGTCGTCGCGCGGGTCGCCGATCAGGGCCACGTTCTGGCTGTTGCGCGGCAGGTCGAACTTGTCCGGCGTGCCGCAGGGCTCCAGCAGGAACTTGCTGCCCTTGCCGCCTTGCAGATCATAGAGGTGCGGGCTGCCGCCGGGGCCGGCGCCATAGACATTGTCCAGCCCCAGGCTCGGTGTGCGGAAGTTGGCGATCTGCTCCGGGTCCGCCTGCCGCTCCAGGCTGGACGTGGGGTCAGACGTGATATCGTGGTCGATGAACTGGCCGAGAAAGGTGAAGCCAGCGGTGATCCGGGGATTGTCGCTGTTCTTGGCGGACAGAGCCGGGTTGGTGATGAGTTCCTGTGGCGATTTGGTCAGATTGTCCTTGGCATCCATGATGCCGCCGGGTTTGCCGATGTCCAGCAACGCGGCGCGGACGTCCGGTGTATCGGCCGCAAAGGGCGGCAATTCACCGAACAGGCGGCCAAATCGGCCGGCATCGGAATATTGCGAACGGGGTGGAACGATGTCGCGCGGATATACGCCATGGCGTGCCATGATAGCCCTCCTAATTCTCATGGATTTCGGATTGTTCTGAACGCCGAATATTGGTCCCGAACCGGGCAGCAATTTGGGCGACACGACCTTTGCTGTCACTTACCTGCGTGCAAGTGGTGTAATCAATATTAATTCAATATAAACCAGAAATCGGGCGCCAGATTGGTTATTTTAAACGGCGGGCGGTTGATCTTTTCAAGTAACCAATTCGCCTTATCATGGCGGAAACATACAATACATTTTGGATATTTGCATAGGTCGATGCATCGCACGGATACCACCGGCGGGCCGCGCTGGCCGAAAAGCCGCACGCGAAAATGTGTTGAGACCTCAATAAGGCACTGATAATCAGTAGTCGTTGCATTTCGCTGGCCGGTGGGTGGCCGAGGGCGCGGCAACGGCAAGAATAGACGCCGGGTTTCAATCGGTGCTGTGAACCAGGAGGAGAGAAAGCTATGTCCACACCCGATCTTCATTCGCGATTTCCGTCTATCGTCCATGGTGCCAGTCTCTGCGCGCTGGGCATGGGTCTGGCCCTGATGGCCGGCCCGGCCTTCGCGCAGGAGGGCACGGCGCCGCAGGATGCCGCTGAGGGCGATCAGGCGATCGTCGTCACCGGCTCGCGCATCGCGCGCTCGGGCTTCGATCAGCCGACGCCGGTCACAGTGGTCGGCGCCGATATGCTGGAGCGGCAAGCCGTGGTCAGCGTGGCGCAGGCGCTCAACGATCTGCCGTCGTTCCGGCCGCAGGCGACGCCGGCCACCACCGCGATCTTCACCAACAACATCGGCGCCTCGACCGCCGACCTGCGCGGCCTGGGCGCCAACCGCACGCTGGTGCTCATCAACGGCCGGCGCGTGGTCGCCTCCACCGTGCAGGGCGGCTCCTTCGCCAATGCCGGTGCGGTCGACATGAACATGATCCCGACCTCGCTCATCGCGCGGGCCGATGTCGTCACCGGTGGCGCGTCGGCCGCCTACGGCTCGGATGCGGTCGCCGGCGTGGTCAATATCGTCCTCGATACGCGGCTGAACGGCATCAAGGCGTCCGCCCAATACGGCATCAACGATGCGGGCGACGGCAAGGAATATCAGCTTGCCCTGGCCGGCGGCACCAGCTTCGCGAGCGGCCGGGGCCACATCATCGCCGGGGTCGAATATTCGGACAACAAGGGCACGGGCGACTGCTACTCGCGGGCCTGGTGCGCGCTCTCCTACAATACGGTGAGCAACCCCTTCGTGGCCGGAAGCGGCAACAGTGCCCGCGTCGCGGACGGTCAGGCGGCATCGCTGATCCTGCCCAATACCCGCACCGCTACATCGTCGCGCAACGGCATGATCCCGGTCCTGCCTGGGCCGCCCAATGCGGCGCTGATCGCCTCCGGCCTGCGCGGCATGGAGTTCCGGCCGGACGGGACCATGGTGCCGCATGATTTCGGCACCTATTATGGCGTGCCGATCTTCCAGAGCGGCGGCGGCGACGAGAAGCAGGCCTTCTACACCAACTTCCCGATCTCGGCGCCGATCGAGCGGATCAACGCGTTCAGCCATGCCGAGATGGAGGCGGGGGACTTCACCCTGTTCTTGGAAGGCTCCTATTCGCGCGTGAAAGGCAGCACCATAGGCGCGCAGCGGCGCGATCTGGGCAACCTCACGATCCAGCAGGACAATGCCTTCCTGCCGGACGCCGTCGCCCAGACGATGGCGGATTATAATCTGGCGAGCATTCCCTTCGGCCGCATCTGGGACGATCTCGGCCCGCAGCGCGGCGCCGTGAAGCGCGAGACCTACCGCATGGTCGCCGGCTTCAACGCCCGGATGTGGGGCGACTGGACGCTGGACGCCTATTATCAATATGGCCGCACCAATTATTCGCAGCGCGGCTACAACACCACGATCACGCCCCGGCTGATGTTCGCGCTGGACGCGGTCGAGGATGGCGGCCAGATCGTCTGCCGCGCGGCGCGGGACGGCAATCCGGCGGCGGCGGGCTGCGTGCCGATCAATCCCTTCGGTCACGGCTCGGCGACCACCAATCCGGCGGCGGTCGATTACGTCACCGGCACGGTGATGCAGGATACGCGGCTCACGCAGAATGTCGTATCGGCCACCATGCAGGGCACGTTGTTCCAGGGCTGGGCCGGGCCGATCAAGACCGCGACCGGCGTCGAAATCCGTCAGGATGTGGCCAGCGGCGATGCGGACCCGATCTCACGTGCCATGCAGTTCTACACCGGGCCGGGCGCGCCGATCGACGGCAAGGTCAGCGTGTTCGAGGCGTTCGGCGAACTGAACGTGCCGCTGTTCCCCGGCGCGGAGTTCAACGGAGCGGTGCGCTATACCGACTATTCGACCAGCGGCGACGTGACGAGCTGGAAGCTGGGGCTGGACGTTGCCCCGCTCGACTGGCTGCGCTTCCGTGGCACGCGCTCGCGGGATATCCGCGCGCCCAATCTGTTCGAGCTGTTCGGGCCGGTGCAGAGCAGTTTCCAGAACATCATCCCGGCGACGGGTGGGCAGGTGCTTGCGATGGTGATGCTGGGCGGCAACACCAACCTGGCACCGGAAATCGCCGATACCTGGACGGTGGGCGCCGTGCTCCAGCCCGATCTCGGCTCGGCCGGGCGGTTGCGCCTGTCGGTCGATTATTACGACATCAAGCTGGACAATGCCGTGTCCCAACTCGGTGCGCAGGTCATCGTCGATGGCTGCGAGAAGAGCCATATCGCCAATTTGTGCAATCTTATCACCTATGATGGCGGGGCGATCAGTTCGGTCATCAACCAGAATATCAACCTGGGTAGCCTGATCACGCGCGGCTGGGACGTCGAGGCGCTCTACACGCTGCCGGTGGGGCTGTGGGGCGGCCAGATCTCGCTGCGCGGGCTGGCGACCATCGTCGACGATCTCATCACGGTCTCGGCGACGCCAACGGTCGACCGCGCGGGGATGAACGGATCGCCGGTGTCGCAGCCCTCGGGCATGCCGCGCTACATCATCAACGGCTATCTGACGTTCAGCTCCGACCGGGTGACGACGCAGGTGCAGGTCCGCCACATTTCGGGCGGCGTCTATAACAGCACTTTCGTGGGGCCGGGGCAGGATGGCTATGATCCGCTGGCGACCAACAGCATTAGCGACAACCACATCGGCGCCTGGACCTATGTGAACCTCAACGCCAGCGTGAACGTGTGGAAGCGGGGCGACCAGAAGCTGGAGATCTTCGGCGCGATCAACAATCTGTTCGACAAGGATCCGCCGGTCGATGCGCCTTCCAGCTTCGGGCCGACCAACAATGTGCTTTATGACGTGGTGGGCCGCTCCTACCGGATCGGCGCGCGCGTCAAGTTCTGACGAGGCGGACGGGACCGGCGGCCGCGTGCCGCCGGTCCGCCGTTGGGGCGAGGTTGCCGCCCAGTCTGGCGGCTGCCCCGTTTCCCCCCTTGGCTCGGCGGTTGCCGGTGCCTGGATACGCAAGCTGCACCGAGCAGCCGTTCACGCCTTTTCCTTAGGCGCGTAGTCTGCATTCATCCCTGACGGCCTGCACATGGCGGCTCCGCGCGCTTCCGGTGCTCATGGGTCGAACGATCCTGCACCCCGGGTCACGCAAACCCACCATTTTCATAACGTCATCATCTGAATGCACACGCGCCCAAGGCGGATCAGACCGACCGCACCGCATAATAAGTGAAGATCGAGTGATCGGGGTTGGAGCGCCGGCTGCCGGTGCCGATGATGAGCGTGCGGCCCATCCAGGCATGCGGCCCATCCGGCACCACGAATGTGGGCGTGAAGCAGAAATAGGCCGGCTGCGGCGTGCCGTGGTCGAGCCGCGCCTCGCCCTGCTTGGCGGGGAGGAGGTAGCCGTTGTTGTTGATGTAGATTTTCGTGCCGTCGTCCGCTTCCAGCAGATAGTGCGAGTTGATGATGATGGTGCCGTCGCCGCGCACCGTGGCGTAGTCGGCGCCGCTGTCCGGCACCACCTTGCCGCTGAGGCGCGGACCGTAGATGGTGCCGCCCGAGCAGGGCGTATAGCCTTGATGCCCGCCGCCCGGCAGCGGCCCGAAGATGCAGCGCTCCGGGCGAAATTCCACCCGCATCTCAAAGACGTAATCGAGATGGGCGGGGACCTGGGGATCGTTCATCGGCAAGGCTCCTGTCGGGATAGGCGTGGTGGCGGGGCGAGAAGCGCCCCTGCATGTGGATCGAAGGGAGGCGGCTCTGAAGCGGATCAGAGCAGCATGAAATAATGGATGCGGTTGGCCTTGGGGATCTTCTCGGCCACGCCGACGAAGATGTGCTTGGCGAGCCAGTCGTGCGGGCCCTCGGGCACGTCGAACTTGGGGCTGACGCGCATATAATATTCGTGCGGTTCCAGCGGCTCGTTGCGGTTCATACGCTCCATCGCTTCGCCCTCGGCCCAGCGATAGCCACGGCTTTGCAGGTAGATGGGCGTGCCGTCATCCGCCTGGAGCAGATAGCGCGCGTCGAAGTCGATAACGCCGTTGGGGCGGACCAGCGGATAGTCGCCGCCGCTCATCGGGATGACCTTGCCCCGGATGCGCGGCCCTTCGAACGTGCCCTGCGCGGCCCACACCGCCGCGCGGGTGGCGCCCATGCTGGTCGGCGTCAGCCAGACCGGCGGGGTGAGGTCGATCGCCACGGTGAAGGCGAACTCGAAGCGCGGGGCGAAAGGATGGGGAGGCGGTTCGGGCGTCGCCATGGCGGGGGTCTCCTTGGAAAAGTGTCAGGCGGAAGCGGGAACGGTCGGCAGCGTCTTGTAGCGTGCACCGAGGATGCGGGCGAACTTGCCGTCGCGCAGGTAATAGAAGCCGAGGCTCTCGATATTGAGCGTGTCGCCCTTCATCAGCGGACCGGCAACGAAATCCGGCCAGTCGGCGAGACCGTAGAACTCCGTGCGGACATGGCAGGCCAGCGTGCCCGGCCCGGTGGCGACGGCCAGTATGTCGAGCGTCTCGCGCACCCTGGCTTTCACGTCGCGGTAGAAGTTCAGGATGTTGTCGCGGCCGATGATCTGGCGCTTGTCGCCGAGGTTGAACACCACGTCATCGCAATAATAGCGGCCGAACCCCTCGAAATCATTGGCGTTGAAGCGCGCAATATAGTCGGCATAGTCCGCTTCGGTCATCGCGTCGCTCCTCCTTTGTTGATTGCTCAACAGCTAGGCCGGCGGCGGGAAGCGATCAACCCTTAATCGGGCGCGGCGCACGCCGGAGAGGGGCACTAAGCATTATTGCCCGTTGCCAAGCGTCGCCAATTTTGGTCGAACGGGCGAACCATGGATCTTCTGTCCCATTCCGCCCGCCGCGATGGCTGAGGTGCGCGCGCCGACCCTGCGCGATGCACCCGCCGCCAAAGCGGGGGCCGGCGACCCGCGCCGCGTGCCGATCGACGAGGTGATGCGCATCTTCGTGCGCAAGCCGGGTTTCCTGTTGGCGCGGATCGACCAGATCGCCAACGCGCTCTACGGAGCGCTGGCCAATGATGGTGAGACGCTGGCGCAGGCGGAGATGCTGCTCGCCATCGCGGGGGGCGAGGCGCGCGATCAGGTGGGGCTGGCGCGGGCCAGCGGCATCGACACATCGACAACCGCGATCATCCTCGACAATCTTCAACTCACCGGGCTCGTCGCACGCGTGCAGGATAAGGACGACCGCCGCCGCAGCCTGCCGGTGCTCACCGATGAGGGGCGGCGCCGCATACCGGCGGTGGCGGCCAGTTTCGCCGCGCTCCAGGAGGAGTTGCTGACCGGCATTGCGGCACAGGAACGGGCGCGGCTCACCGATCTGCTCGGGCGGATCGCGCGCGAGAATGCGGGTGGGGCACCGCGCTGGGACGAGGCCGCGTGTCCGATCGCGCGGGCGCCCAGCCTGCTGTGCCGGCGGGCCTTGCAGATATCCCACGCCCATTTCGCGGCGGCGGTGGCGCCGATGGCGATCACGCTGCGGCAATTCTCGGCGCTGGTCATCCTGCACCTGCACCCCGCGCTCAGCCAGGCGGAGTTCGCGCGCGTCTATGGGCTCGATCCTTCGACCTGCGCGGTGGTGCTCAAGAAGCTGGCAGCGCGGGGGTTGTTGCGCGCCTCCCGCTCGGCCGACGACCGGCGCAAGACGCTCTACCGGACGACCGACGAAGGGCGCGAGCAGGCGGCGACCGTGCAACCGCTCGCCGATCGCTCCGAGGCGCTGATGCTGGCGCCATTGGCGCATGCCGAGGGGGCGGTGCTGCTGCCGATCCTGCAACGGATCGTGCGATGCCACGCAGGGCGGCTGCGCTACCCCGGCTGCCTGCCATGGGAGCGGACCTGAGGGTCGGGCAATGGTCCGGCAAGCGGGGCCGTGATAGGATGCGTCAACATCATTGATTGACGTCTCAACATCAATATACAACGATGTCTGATGAATTATTGGCGAGTCGCAGGCTCGTCCGGGAGAGGGTTCATGGCTGACGGCGATCAGCGCACTTTGCCCGTTCGCAATCCGCGGACCGGCGCTATCGACTTTGCATTGCCGGTCGCGAGCGCCGCCCAGGTGCGCGAGAAGGCGGCGCGGCTCCGCGAGGGACAGAAGGCGTGGGGCGCCCGGCCGCTTGCCGAGCGGATCGCGGTCATGCAGCGCTGGCTGGGCGAGGTCGCCAAGCGGGCCAACGACATTGCGCAGGCGGATGCGGTGGATACCGGTGGCTGCCACACCAGCTATCTCCAGGGCTTCATCACCATGGGGAATATCGGCGGCTGGATCGAGGATGCGCAGGCCGCGCTCGATGCGGCGAGCTACGATGGCCCGTCCAAAGCGGTGCCGAGCGTGGCGGTGCAGACCCAGTTCGTGCCCTATCCGCTGGTCAGCGTGATCGGGCCGTGGAACGCGCCGATGATGCTGGTGCTGCTCGATGCGATCCCGGCGCTGTTTGCCGGCTGCGCGGTGCTCATCAAGCCATCCGAGGTGACGCCGCGCTGGGTGACGCCGCTGTTCGAGACGGTGGCGGCGGTGCCCGAGCTGGCCGCCGTGTTCGACTATGTACAGGGCGATGGCGAGACCGGGCGTGCGATGATCGACGCGGCCGATCTGGTCTGCTTCACCGGCAGCGTACCGACCGGCCGCAAGATCGCGGTGCAATGCGCCGAGCGGCTGATCCCCTGCTATCTGGAGTTGGGCGGCAAGGACCCGGTGATCGTCACGCAGACAGCCGATCTCGACCGCGCGACCACGGCGGTGCTGCGCGGCGCGGTGCATGCCAACGGCATGGTCTGCTTCTCCATCGAGCGTATCTATGTCGCCGAGGCGATCCACGACGCCTTTGTGGCGATGCTGGTCGAGAAGGCGCAAAAGGTACGGCTCAACAGCGACGATCCGCGCGCCGGGCATCTCCACCCATTCACTTTCGCCCCGCAGGCGAAGATCGTGGAGGCGCACATCGCCGACGCGGTGGCGAAGGGCGCCACGGTGCTGACCGGCGGCAAGGTGGAGGAGATTGGCGGCGGCCTCTACATGCGGCCGACCGTGCTGACGGGCGTCAACCACGCCATGACGATCATGCGGGATGAGACGTTCGGCCCGATGCTGCCGGTGATGCCGTTCCGCACCGTGGAGGAGGCAATCGCGCTCGCCAACGATACCGAGTTCGGACTCACCGCATCGGTAATCGCGGGGGATGAGGCGGAGGGGCTGGCGATCGCGCGGCAGGTCAATGCCGGGTCGGTATTTGTGCAGGATACGTTCCTCACTTTCGCCAAGAACCGCACGGTCGGCTCCAACGCGTTCGGCGCCTCGGGCGTCGGCGGCGGGGCGCGCACCGGGCCGGAAGCGATCCTGCGCTATGTGCGCCGCAAGGCGCTGCTGACCCAGCATGGCGCAGTGGCCGACATCCAGAACGACCATCATCTAGGCAAACCGGGAGGAAACTGAATATGGCATGGCAACTGAGCGCGCTCGACCGGTTGGAGATTCAGGAGCTGTATTCGCGCTATGCCTGGGGCATCGACCTGGCGGACGCCGACCTTGCCATGTCTACCTTCACGCAGGATTGCTGGTTCGACCATCTCTGGCAGGGCCGCGTGCAGGGCCATGAGGCGATCCTCGAAAATCTCCGGTCGCTGTGGAACGACCGTCAATATTGGTGGTACGGCCGCCAGCACATGATGAACCATTTCATCATGGAGCCGCGCGAGGAAGAGGGCGAAGTGGACGTGCGCTGCTTCTTCCAGATCGTCCAGTTTCAGACCGATTATCACACCAATTTCATTTTCGGCATCGGCACGCGGATCGACCATGTGACCAACAAGGAAGGGCCGTGGCGCTTCCAGTCGCTGCTGGTGAACGCCTGGACGGCGGCCGATCAGGTGCCGTGGAAGAGCGAGATCCGTCTGCCGGTCAAGCCCTCGCACAGCGCGCCGCCGGTCGCGGGCAAGCCCTGATGCGGATCACCGCCGCCGTCAGCTGGCCGGGCCTGCCCGAGCCGCGCCTTGAGCAGCTTGAGCAGGAGGAGCCGCGCGCGGGCGAGATGCGGGTGCGGATCGTCGCCGTCGGCATCTGCCATACCGACCTGCACGAGCATCCCGGCCGCCATTCGCCGCAGCCGATCGTGCTCGGCCATGAGGGTGCCGGCGTAGTTGAGGCGGTGGGCGCGGGCGTGCGCGGTTTCGCGGTGGGTGACCATGTAATCCTCTCGGGTAGCTCATGCGGGACATGCCCAAGCTGCCTCGCCGGCCGGCCGACCTATTGCGACCTCGCCATGCCGCTGAGCTTCGGCGGCAAGCGGCTCGATGGATCGACGGCGCTTTCCTGCGATGATGGGGCCATCCACTCGCATTTCTTCGGCCAGTCCTCCTTCGCCACCCACGCCATCGTGCCCGAGCGCACCGCGGTGAAGGTGGACAAGGACGTGCCGCTGGAACTGCTCGCGCCCCTGGGCTGCGGCGTCATCACCGGCGCGGGCGCGGTGATCGAGGCGCTCAAGGTGAAGGCGGGGGACAGCATCGTGGTGCTCGGTGTCGGCGGCGTCGGCCTCTCGGCGGTGATGGCGGCGCGGCTGGTCGGCGCGAAGCATATCGTCGCGGTGGATTTGAACCGCGCGCGGCTCGATCTGGCGCTGGAGCTGGGCGCGACCGAGGCGATTGCGGCGGACACGCCAGACCTCGCACAAGCGATCCGCGCGGTGACGGGGCGGGGCGTGACCTTCAGCTTCAACACCACCACCGTGCCGGCGGTGCATACCGTGGCGCTTGAGTGCCTTGCCATGAACGGCACGGCCGGTTTCGTTGCTGCCCCGCGCGGCGAGTGGGCGCCGGCGATGTTCCCGATGCTGGCCGGTGGCCGGCAGTTGCGCGGTATATTAGGGGGCGACGCCAATCCGCGCACCTTCCTGCCGATGCTGATCGCTTACTGGCGGCAAGGGCGCTTCCCGTTTGACCGGCTCATCACGCCCTACACGTTCGACGAGATCGGCAGGGCCTTCCGCGATTGCGAGGCCGGCACCGTCATCAAGCCCGTTCTGAAAGTGAGCGACCTATGACCCCCGAGATACGCGCGAAGATCAAGGATTTCGGCGCCGAGCTGACGCCCGGCATGATGGGCGGCACACAGGCGATTTTCGGTGCGCTCCAGCCCGGTCTGCCGGCCGGTGCGCGGGTGACGCGTGACGAGCGCTATGGGCCGGACGAGCGCCACCGGCTGGACCTGTTCACCCGCGACGGCATCAAGGGCGCGCCGGTGCTGCTGTTCATCCATGGCGGCGGGTTCGTGATGGGCGACAAGACCAGCGAAGGCTCGCCTTTCTACGACAATATCGGCGGTTTCGCGGTGGAGAGCGGCTTTGTCGGCGTGACGATGACCTATCGTCTCGCTCCCGCGCATCCGTGGCCGGCGGGGGGCGAGGATGTTGCCGCCGCCGTGGCGTGGCTGCGCGAGAATGTCGCGCGCTTTGGCGGCGACCCTGCGCGGATTTTCGTCATGGGCCAGTCGGCCGGTGCTGTGCATGTCGCGGAGGCTGTCGTGCGCTTCTCCGCCGCCCCGGCTGGCGCGTTGCTCGTCTCGGGCATTTACGATGTCGCGAGCGCGGAGCCGAACCAGTTCCAGCAGGCTTATTACGGCGCCGATCCGGCCGCTTACCCCGCCACCTCCACGATGGCGGGGCTGGTGGCGACCGACGTGCCGCTGCTCGTCGCCGTCTCGGAATTCGATCCGCCCGATTTCCAGATGCAAGCTGCCACGCTCGCTGCCCAATATGCGGCTGCCCACAAGGCGTTTCCGCGCCTGCACTGGCTGGGGGGGCATAATCACCTCTCGCCGGTGCTGGAGATCGGCACCGCGGGCAGCGACCTCGAACGCCACATCCGGGACTTCATCGCGGCCGTCTGAGACGCCGCGCCATTTTCGTCGGAGACTGAAATCATGGTTGAACCCGTCCGTTTTCCCGAAATCGAGCTTTACACCGGCTGGGGCGAGCCGATGCGTACCGAGAGCGAAATCCGGGGGCTGGAGCTGATCTCCGGCGCCATCCCCGATGGGCTGGAGGGCGCGCTCTACCGCGTGGGCGCCGACCGCCAATATGCGTCCGGCCGCACCGACGATATCTTCATCGACGGCGAGGGGCAGATCCACATGTTCCGCTTCAAGGACAACCAGGTGGATTATGTCGTGAAGTGGGTGGAGACCGATCGCTACAAGCACCAGAAGGCGGCGCGGCGCGGCCTGTTCGGCCGCTATCGCAACCGCTACACGGTCGACCCGAGCGTGAAGGACGTGCATCTGGGTACGGCCAACACCACGGCGATGTTCCACGCCGGGCATCTCTACGCGCTCAAGGAGGACGACCTGCCCTATGAGGTCGATCCCGATACGCTGGAAACGCTGGGGCGGGTGGATTTCGACGGGCTCATCAAGGCCGAGACCTTCACCGCGCACCCCAAGGTGGACCCGATCACCAACGAACTGCTCGCCTTTGCCTATCAGGCCAAGGGCGACGCCAGCCTCGACTTCGCCTTCTACGTGTTCGGGCCGGACCGGCAGCTCGTCAACGAGGTGTGGTTCAAGATGCCCTATGCGGCTTGCGTCCACGATTTCGCGATTGCGGACGAATGGATCGTGGTGCCGTTCTTCCCGCTCATCACCGACCTCGATGTGGTGAAGGCGGGCGGGCCTTATTATCAGTGGCATCCGGAGGAGAATGTCCACGTCGCGTTGGTACCGCGCTACGGTAAGGCCGAGGATATCCGCTGGTTCAAGGGGCCGGCGGGCAGCGCGGGGCACATGATGAATGCGCATCGCGAGGGCAGCAAGATCCACCTCGATGTGTGTTATTATGACGGCAATTGCTTCCCCTTCTTCACCACGCCGCAGGGCGAGGAAACGGCGCCGGTGCCGCCGTTCCTGACCCGCATGACCTTCGATCTTGCGAGCAATGAGGACGGGTTCGAGACGAAGCGGCTTCTCGGCATGCCGTGCGAGATGCCGCGGACGGACGACCGCTATCTGGGCCGGCCTTATCGCTATGGCTATGTGATCGCACGCGGGCTGGATGGCTCGGGCGGGATCGGGCGGTTCGATCACCAGACCGGCGCGCTTGAACTCTGGAACCCCGGCCCCGGCGACGGCGTGCAGGAGCCGCAGTTCATTCCGCGCCGACCCGATGCGCCGGAGGGCGATGGCTGGCTGCTGGTGCCCGTCTCGCGTGTCTCGCAGATGCGCAGCGATCTGGCGATCCTCGACGCGCAGAATGTTGCGGCCGGGCCGGTGGCGCTGCTCAAGCTGCCGATCCGCGTGCGCGCGACCTTCCATGGAACGTGGGTGCCGGAGGAGACGCTGCAAAGCGGGCAATATCGCGTGTCGCTGGGGGCAGCGGCCTGATGGGGGGATGTCTCGCGATCGCGGAGGGAGCGTCGCGGGGCTGATCTGGGGGAGTGCCGGCTGCTATCAAGCGCTGGCCTCCTCATTTTTGTTGCCTACATGATCCGCCGGAAGCGAGCGGAGCGGATGCGGGTGAAACGGCCGTCCACTATGTCGTAAAAGGCGAAGTTGATGCTCTGCCGTTGCTGGCCCTTGATGAGCGCGCCGGTGGGGAAATCCGGCCAATCCTCCAGCGGCATGAGGGTGGTGCGGATTTCGGCGGCAACGGCGGCCTCACTGCCGATGAAGCTCAGCAGATCGACGCGCTCGCCGATCCGCGTCCTGACGCCGCGATAGAAAGCCAGCACCGCCGCGCGGCCGTGGAGGGTGGCAGCCTGCCCGTGGAAGGCGACATCATCCGCATAATAAGCGCCGAACCCATCGAAATCGCCGCGATTGAAGGCGTCGAGATAGGTCTCGAACCATTGGCGGTCGCAGATGGCCGCCATGCGGTCAGCCGCCGCCGTTCTGCGAGGCGGCGGAGAGCTTCAGGTCGTGCTTGCCGGCTGCAAAGACGAGCATCAGCACCGCGACCAGCAGCGGCAGGATGGCGGCCAACGCCAGCGTCAGGTGGAGCGAAAAATGCTGCGCCAGCGCGAAGGTGCCCGCCGTGGGCGCGATGATCCCGCCGACACGGCCCGCGCCGCCCGCCCAGCCCAGTGCGGTGCTGCGCATGCGCGGCGGATAGACGAGCGTAATCATGGTATTGAGGCCGCCTTGCCCGCCGGTCTGGAAGAAGCTCCAGAGGATAGCGACAACGATGAAGCCGACGGTGTGGAACGGCACCCAGGCCAGCGCGGCCAGCGCGACGGCAAGCAGCACATAGAACAAGGCCAGAAGCAGCGCGGGGCGGAAACGGTCCATCAACCAGCCGATGCAGAGCGTGCCGGCGACGCCGCCGAGATAGCCGATCATCGCGACGATGGCGAACTCCTGGATGGGGATGCCGGCCATCTCCTGGAAGAAGCTGGGCAGCCATGAACCCATCAGCGCGATGTTGGTCATGCTGAGCGCGCAGGCGGCCCAGATCAGCCCCGTCATCCATGCGCGCCCCTCCGAAAATACGTCGAGCAGCTTGGCCTTGCGGCCCTTTGCCTGTGCTGCGTTGAGCACGAACAACTCGTCGCCGCGCAGCTCTATCGTGCGGTCGAGCCTTCGGACGGTGCGGGCGATACGTGGGTCGGCCGGGTCGCGCTCGGCGCGGAACTTGAGCGATTCGGGCACGAACAGGATAAGCAGCGGCACGCAGACGAGCGGCACCATGCCGCCGATCCAGAAGCCGCTCTCCCATCCGTAGATGTCGAGCAGCCAGGCAGCCACCGCGCCACTGGCGGCACTGCCGGTCGAGTAGCCGGCCAGCGCGATCGCCACCATGGTCGAGCGGCGGTGGCGCGGCGTGATCTCGGAGATGAGCGCCATCGCCATCGGCAGGCCGGCGGCCATGAACACGCCGGCGATGCCGCGCATGATCGCAAGCTGGGTGAGATTATGCACGTAGATGCTCGCCAGCGTGATGACGCCGAAGGTGAAGCAGGAGAAGATCAGCATGGTGCGCCGCCCGAAGCGATCCGCTAGCGGCGAGATGGTGAAGGCGCCGACCGCGAGGCCGATCTGCTGGGCGACGAACACGGAGGTCATCGCCAGCGTCGGCTCGCCGAAGTCTTCCGCGATGGCCGGCGCGATCTTGCCTATCATGAAGATGTCGAACCCGTCGATGAAGCAGATGAGGATGCAGACGAACAGCGCCATCACCTGCGTGCGGCCCAGGCGTGTGCGGTCGATGAAGGCTTCGACGTCGAATTGGTTCATGAGCGGCATCCCCCCGGCGATGCACCCGGTACGGCCGGGGCTGGTTCTCGCGCTACTCAATCATGGCGATGATGGGGAATCAACAAGGATATGCGCGTGGCGGACGAACCCCTGCATTGACTGGCCGCGCCGGGCGCTTATCTGGGACGGCGAGGACGACCTCGACCCCTGTGGGCAATGTATCCGGGACGGCCCGGCTCTTTCGAAAGGAGGGCCGCCATGGCCTGGATCATGTTGGGTGTCGCGGGATTGCTGGAGGTCGTCTGGGCCTTCGCGATGAAACAGTCCGAGGGGTTCACGCGGTTTGGGCCTACCTCCGTCATGATCGTTGCGATGATCGGCAGCTTCTGGCTGCTGACACTGGCGATGAAAACCCTGCCGCTCGGCACCGCCTACATGGTGTGGACCGGCATCGGCGCGGTGGGTGCGTTTCTGGTCGGCTGGCTGGTGCTGGGCGAACAGATAAGCGCGATGCGGATCGCGGCGGCGGTGCTGATCGTGGCGGGGCTGGTGCTGATGAAGCAGGCGTCGCCGGGATAGGGATGCGAATGGGGAAGTAGGACGATCGGCTCGCCCCTTCCAAGCAAAACCGTATTCGTGCCTTCGCAGGAGCACAGTGAGGGTATTTGAGTTGGGATGACCCTTTAAGCCATCGCCAGCCCGTTGTCCTGCTTCACCATATCTGCCGCTTTCTCGCCGATCATGATGCAGGCGGCATTAGTGTTGCCGCCGCAGATGCGGGGCATGATGGAGGCATCGGCCACGCGCAGGCCGGTCAGGCCGTGGACGCGCAGGCGCGCGTCGACCACCGCCATCGCATCCTTGCCCATCGCGCAGGTGCCGACCGGGTGCAGCGCCGTGTTGCAGGCGGTGCGCACCCATGCGTCGATCTCGTCCGGCGTCCGCACATCCGCGCCGGGCATCACCTCCGCGCCAAGCACATCAGCGAGCGGCGAGGTGGCGAAGATCTCGCGCAGTTGCGGGATGAGGCGGCGGAAGAAGGCCCGGTCGTTCTCCGTCGAGAGCACGTTGGAGAGGATGCGCGGTTTATCCCCGGGATCGGCCGACTGCAGCTTGACCCAGCCACGCCCCTCCGGCCGCAGCAGCACGCAGGCCATGGCGACCACGTCCGGCTTGGGCTTGCGCCAGCCGGGCGCCCAGAGCTGAGCGCCGATCATGGTTGGCTGGAACAGGCATTGCGCGTCCGGCCGTTCCAGCTCGGGGCGGGTCTTGATGAAGCCGTTGGCCGTCACCGGCATGTCGGCGATCATGCCGCCGCGATTGAGCAGCCAGTGCAGCGCGGAGAGGGCGGCGCGGTCCAGCCGCAGGGCGTTGGTGAGCGTCACGTTGCGCAGGGCGTGCAGCACCATCGCGACCGAGGGGTGATCTTGCAGGTTCGCGCCGACACCGGGGAGGTCGTGAACCGGCTCGATCCCGAGCGCGCGCAGTTCGTCCGCCGGGCCGATGCCGGAGAGGTGCAGGAGCTGCGGTGAATTATAGGCGCCGCCGGAGACGATGATCTCGTTGTTGGCGGTGACGCGCCGGTCCTGCCCGGCATGGTCGCGATAATGGACGGCGACGGCGCGGCCGTTCTCCACCTCGATGCGGGTGACGAGCGCGCCGGTCTCAACGGTGAGATTGGGGCGGCTCATCGCGGGGATGAGGAAGCGCGCCGCCGTGCTGGCGCGCGTGCCCTCATGGATGCAGAGCGGTGGCGGCCCCCAGCCTTCCTGCTCGGCGCGGTGAAAGCTGTCGCGCTCGGGATAGCCGAGCTTTTCCACCGCCGCGATGAAGCGCCGGTAAAGGTCGCTGTCCTTGGGCTGCTGCTTGATACTGAGCGGACCGCCCTTGCCGTGCCACTGATCGGCCGCGCCCCAGTGGTTCTCCGATTTCTTGAAGTAGGGGAGCACATCATCGTAGCTCCAGCCTTCATTGCCGAGCTGGCGCCACTCGTCATAGTCGCGTGGGTGACCGCGCGCGTAGAGCATGCCGTTAATCATGGAGGAGCCGCCGATCGCCTTGCCGCGCGGCTGGCGGATCTGCCGGCCGTTGGCGAACGGCTCCGGCTCACCCATGTAGCCCCAGTTGAACTTGGGATCGGCCATGACGAACGGAAAGAGGATCGGCATGGCGAGGCGGAGGCTGCGCTCGCGCCGACCGGCCTCCAGCACCAGTATCTTGGCGTTCGGATCTTCGGAGAGACGCGCGGCGATGACGCCGCCCGACGAGCCGGAGCCGATAATGATGAAGTCCGGATTGGCGCTGGCGGCTGGCACGGGTCAGAGTTCCTTGAAACGGGCGGATTTGATGTGAGTGAACTTGCCGTTGGCGATGGTGTAGAGGATGATGCTCTCGATCTCGCGCACATCGCCGGCCTTGGTGGGCCACAGCTCGAAATCCGGCCAATCCTCGACCGTGGTGAACTTGGTATAGACGTGCAGGCCCGCGCCGGTGGGGCCGAGGATCAGGTCGATGATCCGCAACTCCTCGTGGATATGCGCCTTCACGCCGCGATAGAAATCGACGATGCCCTGCCGCCCGACGATGCGTTTGCGGTCGCCCAGGTTGAAATCCACGTTGTCGGCGTAGAAGCTTGAGAAGCCGTCGAAATCGTCGCGGTTGAAGGCGTCGATATAGCGCTCGAAATCCTCGCGGGTCATGCGGCTTTCTCCTGGTTGGCGGTGCTTTTTGGAGGCTCGCAGCCTCTCATCCCGTTCGGGCTGAGCAAAGGCGACGCCCGAGTTGGAGCGGAGCGAGAATGGCTTCGGTCTCGCTCAGCGCGCCCCTGCGACAAACTCAGGACGAACGGTGGGGACGGGTGGGTCACGCGGCATGATCCCTTGCTGGCAGGTCATCTGCAGGTAGGACACGGCCCCGGATGATATCCGCCGCGCGCTCGGCGATCATGATGGTGGGGGCGTTGATGTTGCCGCCGGTCTCATCCGGCATCACCGACGCGTCGATGACGCGTAGCCCCTCCATGCCGATGACGCGCAGTTGCGGGTCGACCACGGCCATCGGCCCTGCGCCCATGCGGCAGGTGCCGAGCGGGTGCTGGGTCGTGCCGGCGGTGGCGCGGACATGCTCGTCCAGCGCCGCATCGCTCTGCGCCTGCTCGCCGGGGGACAGTTCCGCGCCGGTGATGTCGGCTTGCGGTGGTGTCCGGTAGATCGTCCGTGCGATGCGAATACCGGCGCGGGCGGTGGCGAAATCCGCCGGCGCGCTGAACAGGTTGAGGAAGATGCCGACATGGTCCTCGGCGCGGGGCGACTTGAGGAACACCTTCCCGCGGCTCTCCGGGTGGAGCAGGATGACGTCCGCGGTGAATTTGTGCGGCGGCGCTTTCTTGATACCGGGGAACCAGAGGTGCGCGTCCAGCGTCACCGGGTTGCACCAGAGCTGGATATCCGGCTGGGCAAGGCGCGGATCGGTGCGCAGCACGGGGTTGGCACTGTTCACCTGCCGCGCGAAGGGGCCGGTGCCGAACAGATACCATTGGATGACGCTTTTGGTCGCGCGGTCGAAGCGAAGTTCGTTGACGAACGTGACGGGTTTGGACGCCTCGAACAGCACCGGCACGCGGGGATGCTCGGAGAGGTTCTGGCCGACACCGGGCAGGTCGTGCACCACGTCGATGCCCATCTCGCGCAGATGCTCGGCCGGGCCGATGCCGGAGAGCATGAGCAGTTGCGGCGAATTGTAGGTGCCTCCGGAGAGGATGACTTCACGGCTGGCGGTCGCGGTGACGAGCTGGCCCTCATGGCGATACTCGACGCTGGTGGCGCGCTTGCCCTCCGTCAGCACGCGCTGGGTGAGGGCGTTGATGACGACGGTGAGGTTGGGCCGGCCCATCGCCGGCTTGAGATAGGCCTCATAGGTGGAGGCGCGCCGCCCGTTGCGGTCGATGGTCAGCTCGACCTTGCCGACGCCTTCCTCGGTGCCGTCATGGATATCGTCGGTGAGCGGATAGCCGGCGGCCTTGGCGGCGGCCATCAATTCATCGTGCAGCAGCCATTTGGTGGCGTTGGGACTGACGCTCAGCGGGCCGTCGCCGCCGTGCAGAGCGGATGCGCCGCGCCAGCTATTCTCCATCTTACGGAAATAGGGGAGCACATCGGCATAGCTCCACCCCGTGCAGCCCATCTGCGCCCAGCGGTCGAAATCCGAGCTATGGCCGCGCATGAACACCATGCCGTTGATCGAGCTGGAGCCGCCGAGCAGCCGGCCGCGTGGCAGGATCAGCTTGCGGTTGTTCATGTGCGGCTCGGGCTCGGTCCAGTAGGGCCAGGTATATTTGGGCTGGAACAAGGCCTTGAGGAAGCCGAGCGGCATGCGGATGAGCCAACTGTCCGCCCCGCCGCCCGCTTCGAGCAGCAGCACGCGCGTCGCCGGGTCCTCGGTCAGCCGCGCGGCCAGCACGGCGCCTGCCGAACCGGCGCCGACGATCACATAATCATAGGTTGCGCTGGACAGTGATCCTCTCCCAATGGCTGCACGCGTCCCCCGGCTGGCGGGAGTCCCTTCCTGCTGTTATTGGGGACATCGTGATGATTCAACAACTCTCCGCGCCGTGCGGACGGTTCGGCTCTAGGAAAGGACGCCCCCGCCATGAACGCTCCCTATAATCCGGGGCTGCTCGACCAATTGCAACTGCGCTATGCGGGCGGCACCGCGAAGATGCTGATCGGCGGCGAATGGATGGAGGCGGCGTCTGGCGAGACGTTCGAGACGATCAATCCATCAACCGGCAAGCTGATCGGCCATGTCGCCAGCGCGGGCGAGACGGATATCGACCGCGCGGTGGCGGCGGCGCGCGCGGCGTTCGAGGGACCGTGGGCCAAGGTGAAACCGGACGAGCGCACACGGCTGCTGCTCAAGCTGGCCGAGTTGATCGAAGCGAACGGCGAAGAGCTGGCGCTGCTGGAGACGCTGGACGTGGGCCGGCCGATCCAGTTCTCTCGCATGCTCGACGTGCAGGGCGCCGTCAGCCAGTTGCGCTACAATGCCGGCTGGGCGAGCAAGATCATGGGCGAGACGGCCGAGATCAGCGCGCCGGGCGAGTGGCTCAGCTATGTGCTGCGCGAGCCGATCGGCGTGTGTGCGCAGATCGTGCCTTGGAATTTCCCGCTGGTGATGGCGGTCGGCAAGCTGGCGCCGGCGCTGGCGGCGGGCTGCACCGTGGTGCTCAAGCCCGCCGAGCAGACGCCGCTCAGCACGCTGCGGCTGGGCGAGCTGGTGATGGAAGCCGGTTTCCCCGAGGGCGTGGTGAACATCGTGACCGGCCTTGGCCGCACGGCGGGCGCGGCACTGGCGGCGCATCGCGATGTCGACAAGGTCGCCTTCACCGGATCGACAGTGACTGGCAAGGCGATCATCGAGGCCAGCAAGACCAACTTCAAGCGCGTGCAGCTTGAGCTGGGCGGCAAATCGCCGACCTACATCTTCGCCGACGCCGATCTCTCCAAGGCGATTCCCGCGGCGGCGATGGGCATCTTCTTCAACGCCGGGCAGGTCTGCGCCGCCGGCTCGCGGCTGTTTGTGCACGAGGCGGTGGCTGATGCGGTGCTGGAGGGCGTGGTCGCCATGGCGAAGGGCATGAAGGTCGGCCAGACGCTCGATGCCAGCACCATGATCGGCCCGCTGGTGAGCGCCGTGCAGCGCGAGCGCGTGACCGGCTATATCGCCTCCGGCCGCGCGCAGGGCGCGAGCGTGCTGGTCGGCGGCGAGGCGCTGAGCGGCGAGGGTTATGACGGCGGTTATTTCGTGCAGCCGACGGTATTGCTCGACACCAAGCCCGACATGCGGGTGCGTAAGGAGGAGATTTTCGGTCCCGTGCTCTGCGCCATGCGGTTCGGTGACGATGCCGATATCGACGCGCTCGCCGGGCGCGGCAATGAGACGGAGTTCGGCCTCTCCGCGTCCATCTACACCTCCAATATCAGCACCGCGCACAAATTGGCGCGGCGCCTGAAGGCGGGGACGATCCGCATCAACGGCTCCGGCGGGGTCGATCCGGCGTTGCCGCTCGGCGGCTTCAAGGCGTCGGGCTGGGGCCGCGAGAACGGCAAGGCGGGTATCGAAGCCTATACCGAATTGAAGGCGGTCAGCGTCGCTCTGTGAGGCGCCGCACCGAAAGGGGGAGAGGGCTATGGCAAGGGATGAGAGCCCGCACGGGGCGGTGACACGGGAGGACACGGGGCAGGAACGCGGGCCGCTGGAGGAAGCGTGGCGCATCTTCGACGCGCGGCATTTGCCTTACCGCGTGCTGATGCTCGGCAAGATGCTCGATCGACTCTCCGTGCAGCAGGTGCGAGACCGCGCCGGCATGTCGCTCGCCGAGTGGCGGGTGCTGGCCCATATCGCGGTGATGGGCTCGAAAAGCGCGAGCGAAGTGTCCGGCGCCGCGCTGGTGGACCGAGCCGAGGTGAGCCGCGCCGTGCGCTCGCTGGAGGCGGGCGGTTATTTGAGCCGCGCCAATAATCCCCGCAACCGCAAGAGCAGCCTGCTCACCCTTACCCCGGCCGGTAAGACGGTGTTCGACCAGGTGCACCTGCATCGGCGCGCCTTTTTCGACGCGCTGATGACGGGCTTGACGCCCGAGGAGGTGGCGACGCTCGACCGGCTGCTGCTTACCATGGCGCGCAACGCCGACCGGATCGCGAGCGAGCGTGCTGGCGGAACTTGACGGAGACGAGACGGGGATGGATTACGAAGCCTATGTCGAGGCGTTTAACGAGGGAGATGACGCCGCCCTCGTCGAGCGCTGGTTCGCGCCGGACTGCGTCATGTATGGCGCCACCCGGACCAGCCGGGGACAGGACGAACTGCTCGCCTTCCTCGACTGGGCGCATGACGGTGTACGCGAGATTGTGCGTCCGCGCCGGGTAATGCAGCAGGAGAACCGGCTGTTCGTGGATGTCGATATGGACTTCATCTGCCATGCGCCCCGGCCCGACTTTCCTTTCGGCGCGCTGATGCCGAGCGACATCCTCACCGTCCGCTTCTTCGTCACCTACGAACTCGACGAGCAGGGGCTGATCCGCGAGCTGTGCTCGATGACCTGGCCGGCTGAACAGGGCGTCATCAAGGCGCCGATGCTCTCCGGCCATGCCGGCGGGCGCGCGGCCTATCATGCCTATGCGGCGGCGTTCAGCGCCGGCGATATCGCGCGGGCGGCGCGCTATTATACTGAGGATTGCACGCTGCGGCTCCCCTCCGTGCCGCCGATGCGGGGGCGCGCGGCGATCCAGTCCTTCTATGAGGGCATGTTCCGGTCCGTGCGCGAGCATCTCACCGTTCACGCGCTGATGATCGACGACCACGGCATTGCGGTGGATTGCACCAGCACCTTCGTCGCGCAGGCGGATGCGCCGGATTTCGCGGTGACGCCGCTGAAGAAGGGCGAAGCCGTGGCGGTGCGGGTGTTCGTGATCTACGGGCTGCACCACGGGCAGATCCGCACCATCGACGTCGCACGCGCCGGGGAGGCGGAGCGGGTGCGAGTGGATTGAGCGCGGGACCTCCGGCTCCGGTTATCCCAGTGATCGAAGCACCAAGCGCCTTGCGCTGATGGGTGATTCCGCCCACCTTTGACCCATTGGTGGCGATGAGGACAGACGGCATGAGCGCAACCCGCAGCGAGAGCGACAGCATCGGTAGCATCGCGGTGCCGGCGGAAGCCTATTGGGGCGCGCAAACCCAGCGCAGCCTGGAGAATTTCCCGTTCGGCGCGATGGAGCGGATGCCGATCGGCATTGTCCACGCACTGGCGATCGTCAAGCGCGCGGCGGCGCGGGTCAACCGGGCGCACGGGCTCGATACGCGGCTGGCCGACGCGATCGAGGAAGCGGCAGGCGAGGTGGCGGCCGGCCGGCTCGACGACCAGTTCCCGCTGGTCGTCTGGCAGACGGGGAGCGGCACCCAGAGCAATATGAACGTCAACGAGGTGATTGCCGGCCGCGCCAACGAGATGCTGGCCGGTGCGCGGGGCGGCAAGAGCCCGGTGCATCCCAACGACCATGTCAACAAGAGCCAATCCTCCAACGACAGCTTCCCCACCGCGCTGCACATCGCCGTCGCCCGCGCTGCGACCGGGGCACTGCTGCCGGCACTGGACGGCCTGCACGCGCTGCTGGACGGCAAGGCGCGGGACTGGGCGGGGATCGTCAAGATCGGCCGCACCCATTTGCAGGATGCGACGCCGCTGACGCTGGGGCAGGAATTTTCCGGCTATGCGCAGCAGCTTGCCAATGCCCGTGTGCGGATCGCCAACACGGTGACGCAGGAGATGATGCCGCTCGCGCAGGGCGGCACGGCGGTTGGCACAGGGCTGAATGCGCCGGCGGGATTCGCCGAGGCCGTGGCTGCGGAGATCGCGGGGCTCACCGGCCTGCCGTTCCACAGCGCCCCCAACAAGTTCGAGGCGCTCGGTTCCAACGATCCGCTGGTGCAGGTCTCCGCCACGCTGGCGACGCTGGCGGTGGCGCTCACCAAGATCGCCAACGATATCCGCCTGCTCGGCAGCGGGCCGCGCTCCGGCCTCGGCGAGCTGGACCTGCCGGCCAACGAGCCGGGCAGCTCGATCATGCCGGGCAAGGTCAACCCGACCCAGTGCGAGATGCTGACCATGGTCGCCGCGCAGGTGATCGGCAATCATCAGGCGGTGATGGTCGGCGGCTTGCAGGGGCATCTGGAGCTGAACGTGTTCAAGCCGATGATCGGCGCGGCGGTGCTGCGGTCTATCCATCTTCTGGCGGTCGGCATGGACAGTTTTGGCGAACGGTGCGTCGCCGGACTAGCGGCCAATGAAGGGCGGATCGCCGAGCTGGTCGACCGTTCGCTGATGCTGGTGACGGCGCTGGCACCGCATATCGGCTATGATAACGCCGCGAAGATCGCCAAATACGCCCACGCCGAGGGGCTGACGCTGAAGCAGGCGGGGCTGGCACTGGGGCTGGTCGACGAGGCGACGTTCGATCGGGTGGTGCGGCCGGCCGATATGGTCTGAGACGGCCGGGCCGCTAGTTGCGGCGCGGCGTGGCGAGGTCGCGACCAGCCATGACGAGGGCCGGAACGCCCTCTCTCTCCAATCGTTTCTCCCAACAGGAAGCGATGGTGGGCCTACCGCCGGGTTTAAAGCCAGGCGTGGGGTGCACCGCCACTCATGGAGAGAGGAGAAGGCAATGGCCGAGCGACTCATAACGGAAGAAAGCAACCGGCTGATCTCGTCCGACAAGGTCGACGGCACCGTGGTGTACAGCCGCGATGGCGAACGGCTCGGATCGGTGAAAAGCTTCATGGTCGACAAGCGCAGCGGCAAGGCGGAATATGCCGTGCTGCAATTCGGCGGCCTGTTCGGCATCGGCAGCGATTATTATCCCATTCCCTGGGAGATGCTGGCTTATGACGTCGACCAGGGCGGCTATGTCGTCGATATCGACAAGGAGCGGCTGGAGCAGGCGCCGCGTTACGCCACCGAGCAGGATCAGAACTATGACGACCTTTATGGCCGCCAGGTCTCCGGCTATTGGGGCGTGCCCGCTCCGTTTATCTAACGGTATGCGGCATGACCGGCGGGCGGATACGCTCCGCCCTGCCGGCTCCGACCGCTCGGAGAACGATGATGCCAGCCAAGTCCAAGGCGCAGCAGAAGGCGGCCGGGGCCGCCCTGTCGGCCAAGCGCGGCGAGACGAAGAAGGGCGCTCTCAAAGGCGCCTCGCGCGATATGTATGACTCGATGAGCGAGGAACAGCTTGAAGAACTGGCCCACAGCAAGCGCAAGGGCAAGCCGGAGCATGTTTGACGGATCGTGGCTGTAATCGGTCGCGAATGAGGGAGGTGAGGCAGAACCGGCACTCCGGGATAAGCCCAATGCCGTGCGGCAACGCTGCGGCACCTTTTTGCCTTTTCTGCGTTTTCCAAAGGCGCGAGCGACCTGTGACGGAATTGCATCATTCCGGCATGGGTCTTTCGCGGTTGCAGCAAAATATATTGTCTACTTAAATAGTAGTATCTATGAGGGTGGGGATTCAGCAGCGCTGAATAGCAGTTTCCACAGCAGAAAAGGGGTATTTCCCATGCAGCATCTTCGCAAGACCCTCTTGCTGACCGCCAGTCTGGCTACCTGGTCGCTGGCAATGCCGGCTGTTGCACAGCAGCAAACCGGGGCCGACGATACGGACGGCGCGCAGGAGATCATCGTCACCGGTACACGCGCGCAGGGCCGCACCCGGCTCGATTCCGTCGCGCCGATCGACGTGCTCTCCGCCAACAGTCTGCGCCAGCAGGGCACGACCGAGATCGGCGCTGCCCTTGCGACCGTCGCGCCGTCGATCGACTTTCCTCGCAATGCTGCGGTGGATGGCACCGACTCGATCCGCCCCGCGACGCTGCGCGGCCTCTCGCCCGACCAGACGCTGGTGCTGGTCAACGGCGTGCGTGGCCATACCTCCGCATTGCTGAACGTGAACGGATCGGTGGGGCGTGGCTCGGCCGCGTTCGATCTCAACACCGTCCCCAGCGTGGCGCTGGAGAGCATCGAGGTGTTGCGCGACGGCGCATCCGCGCAATATGGCTCGGACGCGATTGCCGGCGTGGTCAACCTGCGTCTGCGCGAAGCGCGCAGTGGAGGCGGCGCCTCGGTGACATACGGCCAGTATGAGACGGAGATCAACGCGGCACGCTCATCGCGCAATGCGCATGACGGCGAGACGGTCACGGCGTCGGCATGGCAGGGCTTCGGCCTGGGCGAAGATGGCTTCCTGACGATCAGCGGCGAATATCTGAACCGCAAGGCGACGAGCCGGGGCGATATCGACCCGCGTGCCACGCCTGCCATCGTGCGCTCGCGCTTCGGCGATCCCGAGGTGGAGCAGGGCACCGTCTATCTGAACGCCGCGCATCCGGTGGCGGATGGCTGGGAAATCTTCGGCTTCGGCGGCTATCAGTATCGCGACAGCACCAGCGCGGCATTTCCGCGCGTGCCGAGCAATGCCAATGTCGTCGCGACGCAGCCGCTCTATCCCGACGGCTTCCTGCCGCTCATCAACGTGCGCTCGAAGGATCTGACGGTGACGGGCGGCCTGCGCGGCGATGTCGGCGACTGGGCAACCACCGTGAAGCTCTCCTACGGCCGCAACCGGCTGGATTTCCGCACCAGGGATTCGGTCAACGGCACCTATGGCGCGGCCTCGCCGACCTCCTTCTACGATGGCGCTTTGGTCTATGACCAGTTTCTCGGCGGGATGGACATGGCCAAGGAATATGCGCTTGGCGACGGCACGCTGAACGTGGCGTGGGGCTGGGAGTTCCGCCGCGAGCGCTACAGGATCGAGGCGGGCGAGCCGGCCTCCTATGACCGCGGCCCGCTGGGCACCGACACTAACCTCGGCAGCGGCGCGCAGGGTTTCCCCGGCTTCCAGCCCTCCAACGAGATCAACCGGGCGCGCGAAAATGCCGCGCTCTATCTCGATCTTGAAGCCCAGCCCAGCGAAGGGCTGACTCTCGGCGCGGCTGTGCGCGGTGAGCATTATTCGGACTTCGGCGACGTGGTGACGGGCAAGGCTTCGGCACGCTTCGATCTGACGCCGTGGATCGCGATCCGTGGCACGGCTTCGACCGGCTTCCGCGCTCCGGCGCTCCAGCAGCAATATTATACGTCGACCGCATCGGTGTTCGTCGCGCCGGATATCGTGGAAACCGGCACCTTCCCATCGGTCAGCCCGATTGCGGCGGCTTTGGGCGGCCTGCCGCTGCGACCGGAGAAGTCGACCAACGTCTCGCTGGGCACCGTCATCCGGGCTGGCGGGTTCAACCTGACGGTCGACGGCTACTGGATCCGCGTGCGGGATGGCATCGGTCTCTCGGAGAACATCGCCAACAGCTTCAGCCCGCAGGTTGCGGCGTTGCTGGCGCCCTATGGCGTGTCTGCCGCCCGCTTCTTCGTGAACGGCGTCCGCACGACCACCAAGGGCATCGACGTGGTGGCGCATTATCGCTGGGACAGCGGCGCGGCCGGTATCTTCGACCTCACGGCGGCCGGCAATTTCAACGACCTCAAGGTCAACAGCGTGCCGACCTCCACGGCGGTCGACCTCGATCCGACACCGACGCTGGTTTCCCGCCAGCGGATCGTCAGCATTGAGGAAGGTACGCCGCGCACCAAGCTGGTCGGTGCGATCGACTGGAAGCTCGGCGGTGTCGGCGCGACGGTCCGCGCGAGCTATTATGGCGACGTGACGCAGCCCGGCTCGACCGTGGCGGGCGATACGCACACCGGCAAGAAGACGGTCGTCGATCTTGAAGGCCGCTATCAGGTGACACAGAATATCGGCCTGGCGGTCGGCGCGAACAATCTGTTCGACATCTATCCCGATCCGCTGTCCATCGCCAACAACAGCACCGGCACGGTGGCTTTCCCTTATTACTCGCCGTTCGGGTTCAACGGGCGCTATCTCTACGGGCGCCTCAACGTGACCTGGTAAAAATCCCGCGTCCGCCCCGGCCTCTGCAACGGTCGGGGCGGCGCCAAGCCTATGCCGGGTCAATCGGCAGGTCGGTCGTCATCTTCACCGTCTTGAGCGAGAAGCTTGAGTTGACCGCCGCGACGCCGGGCAGGTGGAGCAGCACCTTCTTGAGGAACTGCTCATAATCCTCGATGGTGCGGCCGACGATACGCATCAGATAGTCGCTTTCCCCCGTCATCGAGAAGCATTCGACCACCTGTGGGTGGCCGCGCACCTGTTCCTCGAAGGCGTTCAGCGTCTCCTCGTCGTGCCGGGCGAGGCGGACATGGGCGAACACATCCACGGTGAAGCCGAGCTTGTGCGCGTCCAGCACCACCGCACGGCGCGCGATATAGCCCTCTTGCTCCAGCGCTTTGAGCCGGCGCCAGCAGGGTGTTTGCGAGAGGCCGACCCGCTCGGCCAGCGCGCCGACGGTCAGCGCCGGGTCGGCTTGCATCGCGGCCAATATCTTGCGGTCGAACGAGTCGAGGGAACGGTGTTCCACGATCCGGCGTCTCCGGGGAACGATCTTCCATGAGTATCGGTTTGACGAGGAGAGAAAGCAATATTGTTTCGCGGTCTCCGTGAGACAATCGGGGAAACAAGACCCACTTCGGAGAGGTGGCCCGATGCGCAACGACCGATCCTTTTCGCTGCATATTCCTGAGCCGTCCGCGCGGCCGGGCGGGACGCCTGATTTCTCCCACCTCCACCTCGAACCGGCCGGCGCGGCGCGGCGCCCGGTGGCGGAGACGCCGGGGCTGGAGATGCGCGACATGCCCTATCGCTTCATCCGCGTGCTGGACGAGGCGCATGAAGCGGTCGGCCCGTGGGCGCCGCGTATTGAGCCGGACATGCTGCTGCGCGGTCTGCGGGCGATGATGCTCACCCGCATCTTCGACGATCGGCTGTTCCGCGCGCACCGGCAGGGCAAGACCAGCTTCTACATGAAATCGACCGGTGAGGAGGCGATCCCCGTCGCGCAATCGCTGCTGCTGGGCGCGCGTGACATGTGCTTCCCTACCTACCGCGTGCTCGGTTGGCTGATGGCGCGAAATTATCCGCTGATCGACCTCGTCAACCAGATCTTCTCCAACGAGGCCGATCCGCTGCGCGGCCGCCAGCTCCCCATTCTCTATTCGGCGCGGGATTACGGTTTCTACTCGCTCTCGGGCAATCTCGGCAGCCGCATGAGCCACGCGGTGGGCTGGGCGATGGCATCGGCCTACAAGGGTGATGACAGCCTGGCGCTGGCCTATGTGGGGGACGGCACCACGGCGGAAGGGGACTTCCACGAGGCGCTGACCTTCGCCAGTGTCTATCGCGCGCCGGTACTGCTCTGCATCACCAACAACCAGTGGGCGATCTCCAGCTTCTCCGGCTTTGCGGGTGCGCAGGAGGCGCCGCTGGCCTCGCGCGCCATCGGTTTCGGCCTGCCGGGGCTGCGGGTGGACGGCAACGACTTCCTCGCCGTCTGGGCCGCGACGCAATGGGCGGTGGAGCGGGCGCGGGCCAATCTGGGGCCGACGCTGATCGAGTTCGTGACCTATCGGGTGGCGGGTCACTCGACCTCGGACGACCCCACCAAATACCGGCCGGGCGACGAAGCGAACCATTTCCCGCTTGGCGATCCTGTCGAACGGCTCAAGCAGCATCTGATCGCGCTGGGCGTATGGGATGAGGCCCGGCATGCGGCGCTGACCGAGGAGCTGGATCAGGCGGTGCGCGCGGCGGTGAAGCAGGGCGAGGCGGTGGGGACGCTCGGCGAGTCCAAGCCGCCGGTACGCGAGATGTTCGAGCATGTGTTCGCCACGCCCGACTGGCGGCTCATCGAGCAGCGCCGCGAACTGGGGGTTTAGGCCATGGCGGGCGAGACGCGCAGCATGACCATGATCCAGGCGATCAACAGCGCGCTCGACGTGATGCTGGCGCGGGACCCGGACGTGCTCGTGTTCGGCGAGGATGTCGGCTATTTCGGCGGCGTTTTCCGCGCGACCGAGGGCTTGCAGGCGAAGCACGGCCTCACCCGCTGCTTCGATACGCCGATTGCCGAGGGCGGCATCATCGGCTGCGCGATCGGCATGGGCGCCTATGGGTTGCGGCCGGTCGCGGAGATTCAGTTCGTCGACTATATCCTGCCGGCCTATGACCAGCTCGTTTCCGAGGCGGCGCGGCTGCGCTACCGCTCGGGCGGCGAGTTTTCCGCGCCGATCACGGTGCGCTCGCCTTATGGCGGCGGCATCTTCGGCGGGCAGACGCACAGCCAGTCGCCCGAGGCGCTGTTTGCGCATGTGACCGGCCTCAAGACGATCATCCCGTCCAACCCCTATGACGCCAAGGGGCTGCTGATCGCCTCCATCGAGGATTACGATCCGGTCATCTTCATGGAGCCCAAGCGCATCTACAACGGGCCGTTCAACGGCCGGCACGGCGAGCAACTGCGCAACTGGGCCGGCGAGCCGACGGCGCAGGTGCCGGAGGGGCATTATACCGTGCCGCTCGGCAAGGCGGTCATCGTGCGTGCGGGCAAGGACGCAACGGTGCTGGCCTATGGCACGATGGTGCATGTCGCCATGGCCGGCATCGAGGAGAGCGGCGTCGATGCGGAGTTGATCGACCTGCGCTCTATCGTGCCGCTGGATATCGAGGCAATCACGGCCTCCGTCGCCAAGACCGGGCGCTGTGTCATTCTGCACGAAGCGACGCGCTTTGCGGGATTCGGCGGCGAATTGTCGGCGCTGGTGCAGGAGCGCTGCTTCTGGGCGCTCAAGGCGCCAATCGCGCGGGTGGCGGGTTGGGACACGCCTTATCCCCATGCGTTCGAGATGGATTATCTGCCGGGGCCGGGCCGGCTCGCGGCGGCGCTTGCCCGCGTGATGGAGGATTGAGCCGATGGGCCGCTATCTCTTTCGCCTGCCCGATGTCGGCGAGGGCGTGACCGAGGCGGAGATCGTCGCCTGGCATGTAAAGGCCGGCGACCGCGTGCGCGAGGACGACAATCTCGCCGATGTGATGACTGACAAGGCGACCGTGGAGATGACCTCGCCGGTCGACGGCACGGTGATCGCGGTCAACGGCGAGGTCGGCGCGATGGCGCCGGTAGGATCGGTGCTGGTCGAACTGGAGGTCGAGGGCGAGGGCAATGCCGGTGAGGTAGCGGAGAAGCGGGTGCCTGAAGCTGAGCCGGCTGCGGAACCGCCGGCACCCAAGCCCAAGCCGGAAGTGCGGCGGGATGAGCCGATACCGGATACATCGGGAAGCCCGCCGTTTGCGGCGCCGGCCACCCGCAGGCGGGCCTATGAGCTGGGCATCCCGCTCCAGTTCGTGCCGGGCACGGGTCCGGGCGGGCGCATCCTTCCGGCCGATCTCGATGCGTTCATCGCGGCGGGGGGCGTGGCGCGCGCGCCGGGCGGCACCGGGCGGCGCACGGGCGTGACGGACAAACCGATCATCGGCCTGCGCCGCAAGATCGCCGAGCGGATGCAGGAGGCCAAGCGGCGGATCCCGCATATCAGCTATGTCGAGGAAGTCGATGTGACCGAGCTGGAGGCGCTGCGGGCGGCGGTGAACGAGGGTCGCCGCGAGGGGCAGCCCAAGCTGACGCTGCTGCCCTTCCTGATCCGCGCGTTGGTGCGGGTGCTGCCGGAGTTCCCGCAGGTCAACGCGCTTTATGACGACGAGGCGGACGTGCTCCACATGCATGAGGGCCTGCATGTCGGCATCGCGACGCAGACGCCGGGCGGGCTGATGGTGCCGGTGCTGCGCCATGCCGAGGCGCTGGATGCATGGGGGGTCGCTCGTGAGATTACGCGCCTCGCCCAAGCCGCGCGGGATGGTAGCGCGACCCGGGAGGAACTGAGCGGATCGACGATCACCATCACCTCGCTCGGGCCGTTGGGCGGCATTGCGACCACGCCGGTTATCAACCGCCCGGAAGTGGCGATTATCGGACCCAACCGCATCGTCGAGCGGCCGGTTGTCGCCGGGCAGTTCATCAGCGTGCGCAAGCTGATGAACATCTCCTCCTCCTTCGATCACCGCATTGTCGATGGCTATGACGCCGCCCTGTTCATACAGGCGCTCAAGCGGTGTTTGGAGCATCCGGCGCTGATCTTCATGGGAGAGGGCGCATGAGCAAGGTGCTGCGGCCCAAGCTGCTCGTCGTCGGCGGCGGGCCGGGCGGCTATGTTGCCGCGATCCGGGCCGGGCAACTGGGCGTGGAGACGGTGCTGGTCGAGGTCGGGCGGCTCGGCGGCACCTGCCTGACGCGCGGCTGCATCCCCAGCAAGGCGCTGATCCATGCGGCCGGGCTCTATGAGGAGATGGCGCGGGCGAGCAGCGAGGCGGGGCATCTCGGCATCCGGCTCGATGCGCCGCCGCGGATCGACGTCGCCGCCACTATGGCGTGGAAGGACGGGGTAATTGAGCGGCTGAGCGGTGGCGTCGCTGGCCTGTTGCGCCGCGCGCGCGTCACCGTGGTGCAGGGTTGGGCCCGCTTTGCCGACGCCAAGACCTGCACGGTGGAGACGCCGGAGGGGCCGGTGAAGATCGAGCCCGAGCATGTCGTGCTCGCCACCGGATCGGTGCCGGTCGAACTGCCCTCGCTGCCGTTCGGCGGCCATGTTCTCTCCTCCACCGAGGCGCTGGCGTTGACCGCGTTGCCCAAGAGCCTCGCGGTGGTCGGCGCGGGCTATATCGGGCTGGAGCTGGGCATTGCCTTCGCCAAGCTGGGCGTTCGGGTGGCGCTGGTCGAGGCCGCCGAGCGCATCCTGCCGCAGTATGACGCGGCGCTGACCCGGCCGGTGGCGGACTGGCTGCATGCGCATGACGTGGAGCTGCATCTCAACGCGCGGGCGCAGGGCAAGGCGGCGCGCGGGCTGGCCATCGAAACCGAACGGACCGACCGCTTCACCATCCCGGCGGAGGCGATGCTCGTCACGGTCGGCCGCATGCCCAATACGGAAGGCTGGGGGCTGGAGACGATGGGGATCGAGATGGACGGGCGCTTCATCCGCGTGGATGAGCGCTGCGCCACTTCCACCCGCAACGTCTGGGCGATCGGCGACGTGACCGGCGAGCCGATGCTGGCCCACCGTGCCTCAGCGCAGGGCGTGGTGGTGGCGGAGATTATCGCCGGGCAGCGGCGGCGGTTCGATCCGGTGGCGATCCCGGCTATCTGCTTTACCGAGCCGGAGATCGTCTCGGTCGGGCTGGCGCGAGCGGACGAGCGGCATGCCGTGGGGCAGGTGCCTTTCGCCGCCAACGGGCGTGCGCTCAGCATGGATGCGGGCGATACGGGCGGCTTCGTGCGGACCATTGCCGAGAAGGCGAGCGGGCGGATCGTCGGCATTCAGGCGGTGGGGCGGCATATCTCCGAGTTGGCCGGGGAGTTCGCGGCGCTGGTGGAGATGGGAGCCACGCTGGAGGATGTCGCCGGTATTATCCACGCGCATCCGACTCTGGGCGAGATGGTGCACGAGAGCGCGCTCAAGGCGCTGGGGCATGCCATCCATGTGTGACGCGGCGGTCTTGCCGGATGAGCAGCCGGCCATCCGCGTAACGGCGAAGCGGTGGCGAAGGTGACGGACGCGGTCATCACCTTCGTGGCGGTCGATGAGGCAGGGCGACCACGCCCGGTGGTGGCGTTGCCGTAGGCTGCCGCAGCGGAGCGGCTGGGCCTTGGCTCCTGCCTTGCGGGAGCATGGGAGATGGAGGCCGGCACTCGCCTGGCTCGGGGAATGCGGCGTGCGGGTGCTGGCTGCAACGGGCGGGCCGCTATCGTCGAATTTCCTCCGCCAACATGAGGATGCGCTGGGCCTGCACCAGATGCGGCCGGTCGATCATGCGGCCGTCGAGCATCAGCGCGCCAGCATCGGGGCTGGCCCTAAAGGAGTCGACGATGGCGCGGGCATGGGCGATCTCGGCCGCGCGCGGCGTGAAGCCGGCATTGATGGTGGGCACCTGCGCGGGGTGGAGGGCGAGCATGGCAGTGAAGCCATCGCGCCGGGCTCGGGCGACATGGGCTGAGAGGCCGGCTTCGTCTTTTATGGCCGGGAACACTGTGTCGATGGCGGGGACGCCGGCGGCATGGGCGGCGAACAAGGCAAGGGCGCGGACGGTCTCGTAGGGAGGGGTGTAGCGGCCGTCCTCGGTGCGCGCGGCGGTGGCGCCGATGGCGGCGGGCAGGTCCTCGGCGCCCCATGTGAGGCCGGCGAGCCGGTCCGCACAGGCGCGGTAGCTGCCCAGCTCGAAGATGGCGGCCGGCGTCTCGGTGGCGATGGGGATGATCGGCGGATCGAAGGTGCCGAGCAGACCATCGAGCGCGGCGATGGAGGCGGCGCCCTCCGCCTTGGGGAGCATCAGCGCATCCGGCGCGGCGTTGCGCAGGGCGGCGATGTCCTCGGCGAGGTGCGGGCTGCCGAGTGGGTTGATGCGGACGATGGCGGGCACCGCGCGCTCCGCCGCCAGCCACTCTACCACGGCCGCGCGAGCCTGCGCCTTGCGGGCGGGGGCGACCGCATCCTCCAGATCGAGGATCACCGCATCCGCGCCGCTCGCCGCTGCCTTGGCGAAGCGCTCCGGCCGATCGCCGGGGACGAACAGCAGCGAGCGCAGCGCCTTCATGTATCCGGTTGCCGCTTGAGCATGGCGGTGCGCAGACCCTGACAGACGATCTCGTCGCGCTGGTTGAGCAGCCGGTGCTCCCAGGTGACGATACCGGCGTTGGGGCGCGATTTGCTCTCGCGCAGCGCAGTGACGGTGCTTTCGCAGCGCAGCGTGTCGCCGATGAACACCGGCTTGGGCAGCACCACCTTGTCGAAGCCGAGATTGGCGATGAGTGGCCCCAGCGTCGTCCCTTCCACCGAGAGGCCGACCATGAGGCTCAGCGTGAAGGTGGAATTGACGAGGATTTGGCCGAATTCCGTCGCGCGCGCCGCCTCGATATCGAGATGGAGGGGCTGGGGATTATGCGTCATCGCCGTCCAGAGCAGGTTGTCGGTCTCTGTAACGGTGCGGCGGACGGGGTGGACGATATGATCGCCGATGGCCAGCGCATCGAAATAAGGTGCGGTCATGCGTCGGGCTCTCCTGCGGGGTCGATCCGCGCCAGCACGGCCTCGACCTGCACCTGCGCGCCGGGCGTGGCGGAGAGGGCGGCGACGGTGCCGTCGAACGGGGCGGTGAGGCTGTGCTCCATCTTCATGGCTTCGAGAGTGAGCAGTTTCTGGCCTTTTGTCACGCGTTGACCCTGGACAATCTCGACCGCGATGATGCGGCCGGGCATGGGAGCGAGGAGGATGCCATCGCCGCCGGAGCCGGTGGCCGAGGCATCCGTGCGGGCGGGAGCGATGTGGAAGGCGGCGCCGTCCTCGAAGGCGCAGAGGCCGCCGTCCGGCATCCGCACGATGCGGCGATCCTGCGGGATGGCGCCGAGATTGGCGTCGACAATCTCACCATTGACAGTGAGCCGAACGCACGTGTCCGGCGGCGCGTTCAGCCGGAAACCGGGCAGGCTGCGCGTCAATGCGGATGCACCGGCGGCGTCGCGCACGAGTGCGTCAGCGGCATGTGCGAGCAATGCGGCGCTGGGGCGTGGCGGCGCGGTGAGTGCGTCGAAATGGTCCGCGATGAAGCCGGTGGTCGCCTCGCCGGCCGCAAAGGTCGGGGTCAGCAGCAGCCGGCGCAGGAACCATGCGTTGGTGCGCACGCTTGCGCATTCGACCGATCCGCAGGCGGCGGCCAGGCGCGCGATGGCGGCATTGCGCGTGGGGGCGTGGGCGATGAGCTTGGCGATCATCGGGTCGTAATAAGGCGAAACGCCGTCGCCTTGTTCGACGCCGGTCTCGATCCGCGCGGCGGCGGGGAAGGCGAGATGATCGAGCCGGCCGGTGCTGGGGAGGAAATCGCGCGAAGGGTCCTCGGCATAGAGCCGCGCCTCAATGGCGTGGCCGTGGATAGCGAGATCCTTCTGCCGGCGCGGAAGCGGCTCGCCGCTGGCGACGCGGAGCTGCCATTCGACGAGGTCGACGCCGGTGATCTCCTCGGTAACGGGATGCTCGACCTGGAGCCGCGTGTTCATCTCCATGAACCAGATGCGCTCGGGCGAGAGTGGGCCGCTGGCATCGGCGATGAACTCGACGGTGCCAGCCCCGACATAATCGACCGCACGGGCGGCGCGAACGGCGGCGGCGCAGATCGCATCGCGCGTGGCGGGGGCCATGCCGGAGGCGGGGGCCTCCTCGATCACCTTCTGGTGACGGCGCTGGAGCGAGCAATCGCGCTCGAACAGGTGGACGATCTGGCCGTGGGTGTCGCCGAACACCTGCACCTCGATATGGCGGGGCGCGCGGATATATTTTTCGAGGATGACACGGTCGTCGCCGAAGGCGGCGGTGGCCTCGCGCCGGCAGGCGGCGAGTGCCTCGGGGAAGTCGGCGGGGGCGTCGACCCGACGCATGCCCTTGCCGCCGCCGCCCGCCACCGCCTTGATGAGCACGGGGTAGCCGATGACATCTGCCTCGGCTTGCAGGCGGGCGGGGCTCTGGTCCTCGCCGAGATAGCCGGGGGTAACGGGGACGCCGGCGGCCTGCATCAGCGCCTTGGCGGCGTCCTTGCGGCCCATGGCGCGGATGGCGGCGGGGGGCGGACCGACCCAGACGAAGCCGGCGTCGATGACGGCCTGAGCGAAAGCGGCGTTCTCGGAGAGGAAGCCGTAACCGGGGTGGATGGCCTGCGCGCAGGTGGCCTTGGCGGCGGCTAGGATGGTCTCCGCGGCGAGGTAGGATTCGGCAGCGGGAGCGGGGCCAATTGGAACCGCCTCGTCGGCCAAGCGGACATGGCGGGCCTGCGCATCGGCCTCGCTGTAGATTGCGACGGTGCGGATGCCGAGCGCGCGGGCGGTACGAATGATGCGGCAGGCGATCTCGCCGCGATTGGCGATGAGGAGGGAGGCTAGCATCAGCCTCCCTCCACCACCGGATTATTCCTCCCCGAGACGAACTCGGAGAGGGACTTTAGGCCCGTCCTCCCTCTCACATCCTGAACAGCCCGAAGGCTGCCCTCTCCGGGATCGGCGCGTTGAGGGTGGCGGCGAGGGCCAGCCCCAGCACGTCGCGGGTCTGTGCAGGGTCGATAATGCCGTCGTCCCACAGGCGGGCGGTGGCATACCAGGGGTCGCCTTCTTCCTCGAAGCGGATGCGGATCGGAGCCTTGAAGGCCTCGGCCTGCTCGGGCGTCCAGCTAGCGGCCTCGCGGTTTACGGTGGCGAGGACGCTGGCGGCTTGCTCGCCGCCCATCACACCGATGCGGCTGTTGGGCCAACTGAACAGGAAGCGCGGGGAGTAGCCGCGCCCGGCCATGCCGTAATTGCCGGCGCCGAAGCTGCCGCCGATCAGCACGGTGATCTTGGGCACCTGCGCGGTGGCGACAGCGGTGACGAGCTTTGCACCATGTTTTGCAATGCCCTCCGCCTCATACTTTCCACCGACCATGAAGCCGCTGATGTTCTGGAGGAACAGCAAGGGCGTGCGACGCTGGCAGGCCAGCTCGATGAAATGGGCGCCCTTGAGCGCGCTCTCGCTGAACAGCACGCCATTGTTGGCGAGGATGGCGACGGGCATGCCCCAGATATGCGCGAAGCCGCAGACGAGGGTGCTGCCGTAGAGCGCCTTGAACTCGTGAAATTCGCTGCCATCGACGAGGCGGGCGATGACCTCGCGCACCTCATAGGGCGCGCGGACATCCTGCGGGATGATGCCGTATAGCTCTTCCGGGTCGTATTGGGGCAGGCGCGGGGAGATGAGCGGGATGTCCGGCGCGGGGTCGGCGGGAAGCTGGCTGACGATATCGCGGACGATAGTGAGGGCGTGGGCGTCATTTTCGGCGAGATGATCCGCCACGCCGGACTTGCGCGCATGGAGATCGCCGCCGCCAAGATCCTCGGCGCTGATCTCCTCTCCGGTGGCGGCCTTCACCAGCGGCGGGCCGGCGAGGAAGATGGTGCCTTGCCCGCGCACGATGACGCTTTCGTCCGCCATCGCCGGCACATAGGCGCCGCCGGCGGTGCACATGCCCATGACGCAGGCGATCTGGGCGATGCCCATCGCGGACATGGTGGCCTGGTTGAAGAAGATGCGGCCGAAATGATCGCGATCCGGGAACACCTCCGCCTGATGGGGCAGGTTGGCGCCGCCGCTGTCGACCAGATAGATGCAGGGCAGGCGGTTCTCCTGCGCGATTTCCTGCGCGCGCAGATGCTTCTTGACCGAGAGCGGATAATAAGTGCCGCCCTTCACCGTGGCGTCGTTGCAGGCGATCATCACCTGCCGGCCGGACACGCGGCCGATGCCCGCGATAAGCCCGGCGCCGGGGATCGGCTTGTCATAGACATTGTGCGCGGCGAGTTGGCCGATCTCCAGAAACGGACTGCCGGGATCGAGTAGATGCGCGATGCGTTCGCGGGGCAGAAGCTTGCCGCGCGCTGCGTGCCGCTCGCGTGCGCGCGCGCTGCCGCCAAGGGAAGCGGCGGCGACATCGGCACGCAGGCGGTCGCGCAGCGCGCGGTTCCGGGCGGCGCGGGAGAGGAAATCCGCGTCCGCCGAGTCGATGGCAGTGGGAAGAACGGGGGCGGTCATCCGACTCTTCCCAAGCTGACTTGGGGAGGGAGAGCAACGAAGCTGGCGGAGGGGGTATTTCCGCTACTGCGCCTCCACTCTGCCACCGTCCCGCCGACAGTTTCCCTCCCCAAAGCGAGATCAGGGAGAATCTTGAGAGCCCTCATGCCTGCGCCCCCACAAGCTCGCGCCCGATGAGCATGCGGCGGATCTCGTTGGTGCCGGCGCCGATGTCGAGCAGCTTGGCGTCGCGCAGATAGCGCTCGACCGGCCAGTCCGTGGTGTAGCCCGCGCCGCCGAGTGCCTGCACCGCTTCCAGCGCGACCTTCACGGCATTCTCGCTGGCGAGCAGGATCGCGCCGGCGGCATCGAAGCGGGTTGTGAGCCCGGCGTCGCAGGCGCGCGCGACCGCATAGGCATAGGCCCGCGCGCTGTTGAGCGCGACATACATGTCCGCCACCTTGGCCTGCATAAGCTGGAAGGCGCCGATGGGTTTGCCGAACTGCCTGCGCTCGCGGACATAGGGCAGCACGGTATCGAGGCACGCCTGCATGATGCCGAGTTGAATGCCGGAGAGCACGACGCGCTCGTAATCGAGGCCGGACATCAGCACCTGAGCGCCGCCGCCGACGGGGCCGAGCACATTTTCCGCCGGAACATGGCAATCGCTGAACACAAGCTCAGCCGTAGGGGAGCCGCGCATGCCCATCTTCTCGATCGTCTGGCCGATGGTGAAGCCGGGCATGTCCTTCTCGATAAGGAAGGCGGTGATGCCTTTGGAGCCACCGCTCGGATCGGTGCGGGCATAGACGACCAAGGTCTGCGCGTAGGGGGCGTTGGTAATCCAGAATTTGGTGCCGTTGAGCGTGTAGCCGCCGGGTGCGGGATCGGCGCGCAGCTTCATGGAGATCACGTCCGAGCCTGCGCCTGCCTCCGACATGGCGAGGCTGCCGATGTGGGCGCCGGAGATGAGGCCGGGGAGGTAGCGTGCCTTCTGCTCGGGCGTGGCCCAGCGAGCGATCTGGTTGATGCACAGGTTGCTGTGTGCGCCATAGCTCAGGGCCACGGAGGCGGAAGCGCGGGCTATCTCCTCGCAGGCTATGACATGCTCCAGATAGCCCAGGCCGAGGCCGCCGTCCGCCTCCGCCACGGTGATGCCGTGCAGACCGAGAGCGCCCATTTCCGGCCAGAGGTCGACGGGGAACCAGCCTTCGCGGTCGATCTTCGTGGCGATGGGAGCGATGCGGTCGGCGGCGAAGCGGCGGGCGGTCTCGCGCACCATATCCGCTGTCTCGCCGAGCGCGAAATCGAGCTGGTCCATCGGGCCTCTCCTTTTGGCCGGCTTGTCGAGCTGCGCCGATACTAGCGCAGGCTCATCTATTGGAAAAATTGAAATATCGGGGATAAGAGCATAGAGAATATCTATGATCGACCGCTATCTGCTGCGCTATTTCCTCGCCGTGGTGGACCAGGGAAATTTCTCGCGCGCGGCGGCGTTGTGCAACGTCGCGCAGCCCACGCTCTCGGTCGGGATCGCCAAGCTGGAGCGGACGGTGGGGGCGCCATTGTTTCTGCGCTCCAGCCAGCGTGTGGAGTTGACGGCGGCGGGCGCGCGGCTGCTCGTCCATGCCCGGCGGATCGAGACCGAGTTCGCTCTCGCCGAGCGGGCGCTGGCGACGGCGGAGGCGCCGCGGCGGCTGCGCATCGGCTGGCTGGCGAGCATCCCGGCGGATCGGTTCGCCGCGGCTCTGCGGGCCGAGCGCGCGGCAGGCGGGCAGACGCAGGTGGAGATCGTCGAGGGCAACGAGCGGGAATTGCACGCCCATCTGGCGCGCGGACGGGTCGATCTGGCGGTGTCGCTGATCCGGCCGGGCGGCACGCGCTTTGCCGAGGAGGCGCTGGGCGGGGAGGGCTATCGGCTCGCGCTGCCGGGCGATCACCGGCTCGCGCGCGCGGAGACGGTCGCGGCTGAGGCGCTGGGTGGTGAGACGATGATCGCGCGGCGCCATTGCGAAGCGCTGGCGGCGACCAGCCGGCACTTCACCGAGCGCGGCGTGCGGCCCTTCTTCGCGATGCGCTCCACCAATGACGAGCGCGTGCTGGCGATGGTGGCGGCGGGGCTCGGCCTCACGCTGATGCCGGAGAGCTACCGGAATTGTGCGGCGGCTGGCGAGGGCGCCATCGGCTGGCCGCGTCTTGCGGGGTTCGATCTCACGCGGCGGATTGGCTTCCTGTTCGCCGACCATAGCGAGCCGGCGCAGATCGCGGAGATGCCGATTGTGGGGCAATTGCGGCGGGCGCTGATGAAGAGCGGCGAGACTTAAAACAGTATGCTGAATATTTACCCGTATGGCCATACAGGTTGCGGGCAACATGTCGGAACGCCCATGTTGCACACACTCAAACGGGGGAGTGGCATAAATGCCCGGACACAACCATTATGCCGATTGTCCCTGCGGCTGGTGCCTCAAATACGGCAGCGGCAAAAGATCGAAGCCCCTTTATTGGTCTGAAGCGCGGACACAGAGCTTCACTTCATATGTTAGGGCCCAGACTCGTTCACAGCCAGAATGCGGCGGCGGTTGCGAGCGCGACGGCGGACAGGAAGTTGTCGGCGAGCTTGTCGTAGCGAGTGGCGATACGGCGGAAGTCCTTGAGGCGGCAGAAGGCATTCTCAATGAGGTGTCGAGCGCGGTATCGCTGCTGGTCATACTGGACAGCTCGTTTTCGATTTCGTCGTCCCGGGATGACCGGTGTGGTGCCTGCAGCGCGTAGGGCACGGCGCAGGCTGTCGGCGTCATAGCCCTTGTCGCCGAGTAGGTATTGCATGCGTCCGGCCCTCTCGAGGAGAGCGGGCGCGGCCTTCACGTCGCTGACATTGCCCGGCGTCAACATGAGCGCATAGGGGCGGCCGATGACGTCGGTGAGCGCATGGATCTTCGTGGTCCAGCCGCCACGCGAACGCCCGATTGCTTGCGCCGAGGGCCCCCTTTTGCGCCGAACGCCGCCCGCTGGATTTTGATATAGGTGCTGTCGATCGCCGCGCTCTTCGTCACCACGCCTGCCTCGACCAGCGCGGCGAGCAGCTTCAACCAGAACCTCCGCCGCGACCAGCGATTGAAGCGGTTATAGATCGTCGTCGAGGGGCCATAAGCCGCCGGGCAATCGCACCAGCGACAGCCCACTTTCAGCACGTGCAGAATGCCAGAGATCACCCGCCGATCATCAACCCGCCGCGCCCCAGGCTGGTTCTTTGGTAGATGCGGCTCGATCGACGCCCACGCTTCGTTGGATAACCAGAACAACGCCATCAACCGCTCCCTTCATCACGCGTGCCGTGAATCAGGAAGCCGGCTCCGTCTCAAGAGGCTGATTGGGTTTTAACCCTAGTTTTACCATCCCCAACGCGACCTGTCCGGTCTGCGGTGCTAGCGTATTCTTCTATCAATCACCGACCGGAGGCAGGGTGTTCTTCAACGAGCTTGGCCCACCTTGGCCCAAGCACGACTGCACCGATAACCCGCGATTGCCCGTCAGCCGGTTGACGCCGGACAGCGCGCCGCCGAGATCGCGTCCCGCGTGGCGGCGCGACGGCTGGGAGCCTATCCGCATCCGATCTTCTCGCATGGATGGGAACTGGTACCTGATCCCTATCGAGAACTTGATTACCCGTGTGCATTTTGACGCGCTGGCCGACGTGCCGCTGATCGTCCATGGGGAGGTCTGCGCCTTCATGAAGCCGTGGGACGCCAACGGCTGGAGCCAAATCTCGTTCCTCGAGCTTGATGGCAAAGCGCAGGCAACCATCATTCCGATCTTCGAGCGCAAGCGCCATTCCGGGATGGCGCGCTCCGAAGTTACTGCACGGCGCAACCGTGCGGAGAGGCAATGACCGGTTCGTTCGTGGCAGATTTATCTTTGTTTCTCAAAACGATATTCTTGCTCTTTCGTCTCCACGTGTGAAAACTATGATCGGATTGCGCTCTAATGGGCAGTTCGGCGCGAGATTCTGGTCATGATGATTACGGATATCGAGGATTATTTCACCAAGGGCTGCGGGCGGTGCGAGCGGTTCGAAATGCCTGACTGCTCGACACGGCGCTGGGAGCGGGGCCTCCGGGAACTGCGGGAGATTTGCCGCAGTGCGGGCCTCAGGGAGACGGTGAAATGGGCGCATCCCTGCTACATGCACGCGGGCCGCAATATCGCGATCATGGGTGCGTTCCGTAACGACTTCCGGCTGAGCTTTATGAATGCAGCCCTGCTGAAGGACCCGCACGGTGTGCTTGAGCGGCAGGGGCCGAACACCCGGCACCCGGATATGATTCGCTTTGCCTCCAATGATGATGTCGAGAAGATGGAACCCGTCATCCGCTCTTATCTGGGCGAGGCGATGGCCTATGCCGCACAGGGCGTGAAGCCTCCCAAGGACGACATGCAGCCCGATCTGCCGCCTGAACTGGCCGACGCCCTGGACGCCGATCCGGAGCTTGCGGAAGCGTTCCACGCCCTGACACCGGGTCGGCAAAAGAGCTATGTCATCAATCTCAATGCCGCGAAGCAATCCGAGACGCGGGTAACGCGCATCGCGCGGTTTCGCGACAGGATCATCGCGGGCAAGGGCGCGATGGAGCGCTGAAAGACTGTTCGGCAGTTTGCCGCTTGCTGGCGACGCTTACTTCATGCCGATCGCTTCGATGGCGCCGTGGCGTGGGCCTTAGTTTCGGCGTCCATCGTGCCCGCAAGATCAGGCCCCGTGGGGTAAATCGCAGGGGGACAGTCTGCCCGTTGAAAGCACCACCATCGCCGCCGCTCCCTCCTCTGGAGAGCAGCGGCGTCAATGCGGCAGGATCGCCCGATCAGGCAGCCGGCGGCGGGGGCGGGGCGGTGTCCTTGGGGTCGGAGCCCTTGTGCTTGTCCGTAGCGGGCAGCGGAGCGCCGTTGGCGGTGGTGACGCGTTCGCCGGCGAACTCCTGGAAGGCGACGTTCACGTTCATGTGCGCGCGCGCCAGCGGGGTGTTGCCATATTCGAGGCCCTTCTTGATCTTGGTATCGAGCAGGGGCGCGAATTCGGGATTCTTCTGCAACTCGGCCACGGCGGTGCCGGGCGCGTCGCCCCGGTCGTAGGCGGCGCGGGCGGCGGTAAGAAGGGCGCGGTTGAAGCGGGTGAAGCGCTCAAGGCCCTTCCAGTTGTTCACATGGCCGTGGCCTTCGACGACGATGTCGACGCCTTTCACGGTGGAGACCAGTTTCTCAAGCGCGACGGGCAGCACGCTGGCGCCGCCGCTCGGCAGGAAGGGCGCCATGTCCCACGCCATTACATCGCCCATGAATAGCAGATGCGCGGAGGGTACGACGACGAACGTGTCGCCGGTCGTGTGCGCCGGGCCGAAATAATAAAGCTCGATCCGCTCCTTGCCTTTGCCCAGCGTCATCCGGTCCTTGTAGGTGACGTTAGGCAGCACACCGGCCTTGTACATGGGGTTGCCGGCGATCTCGGTCTTGGTGTTCTCCGACGAGATTACCTGCACGTTGGGGTATTTCTCGCGGATGAAATCCGTGCTGCCGATGTGGTCGGGGTGGCTGTGGGTGTTGATGATGGTGGTGATCGGCTTGTCCGTCACCGTCCTGACCTGATCGAGAATGGCCTGCCCGTTGCCCGGCATCTTGGTGTCGATGAGGACGACGCCCGCTTTCTGCACCAATACCAGCGTGTTGCCGCCGCCGCCGAAGATCTTGTAGACGTTCCCGGTGATGTGCTGGATCGGCTCGGGCGGCGGCAGCGGCGAGCGCTGGGCCAGGGTCGGCGCGGCAGCAAACGCGCCAAACGCCAGCGCGGTCAACAGGGTCATCGGCTTCATTGCAGGACTCTCCCCCAGGGGTTTTGATCTTCCGAGGGGATGCTCTAGTTGACTTTGCCCATTTCGGCAATCGGGATAGCGTTGGCGCTCCGGTGAACCGCGATGGTGCGGGGCACTCTTGTGTTTCGTGCCGTTTGGTTCCTAAAGTCTACGCGATTGCGTGCGAACCGCGCGTCCGGCTGTGGACGCGCGCCACGTGGAGAGGGAGAAGGATCATCATGAAGATCGCGATCATGGGCGCCACGGGTAATGCCGGCCAGCGGCTCGTCAACGAGGCCACCAGCCGGGGCCATCAGGTGACGGGCATCTCGCGCCATGCGGATACACAGGCAGCGCGCGGCGGTGTGAGCTGGGTGAAGGCGGACATCAACGATGTCGATGCCATGGCCGGCACGATCGCCGGGCATGATGCCGCGATCCTCTCCATGCCGTTCAACGGCCTCAACGTGGACAATGTCTTCGGTGTGGCGCGCAAGGGCGGCACGCGGCTGCTGGTGGTGGGCGGCGCGGCCTCGCTCAAGAATGAGGAGGGTGTGGTGCTGCTCGACACGCCGGGTTTCCCCGACTTCATCAAGGTGGAGGCGACCCCGGCGCGCGACTTCCTCAACCGGCTGAAGGCGGAGGCCGATTTCAACTGGACCTTCCTCTCGCCTGCCATGTTCTTCGGCCCCGGCGAGCGGACCGGCAGCTTCCGCCTCGGCGCGGACACGCTGCTGACCGCTCCCGATGGCAAAAGCTCGATCAGCTACGAGGACTTCGCCATCGCGATGATCGACGAGATCGAGACGCCTAGGCACGAGAACAAGCGCTTTACCGTGGGGTACTGAGGGAACGGGGGCGGACCGACCCGGCATCGGGGTGGGCCGGCCCTTTCCGTTTGCGCAGTCTCTTCATGCCGAAGCTGCATGACGGTAGTCTTGCCCTCCTGTCCGGCACGGACGGGGTAGCGGAGGTGATGCGCACCTGCACCACCGGCGCGATGGATTCGCGCCGGGCGGTGGATGGGGCGTGATCCCGCCGCATGATGATTGGAATATCGGCGGGAAACGACTATCTGCTCATCAATGAGTAGCTGCCAGACTTGTGTGGTGCGCAACCGCGCCATTTGCTCCGCGCTCAGCGACGCCGAACTCGACGCGCTGAACCGGATGGGGCGGCGCATCGCCATCGGACGCGGCGAGACGCTGATCTGGGAGGGCGACGAGAGCGCGCTGGTTGCCAATGTGATCGAGGGCGTGCTCAAGCTTTCCACCTCTACGGCGGACGGGCGCGAGCAGATCGTGGGCGTGGTCTATCCGTCGGATTTCATCGGCCGCCCCTTCGGCGACACCACCCAGCATAGCGTGACCGCCCTATCGGACGCGCAGCTCTGCCTGTTCACCCGGCCCTCGTTCGACAGCTTCGCGCGCGAATATCCGCAATTGCAGCACAAGCTGCTGGAGCGCACCCTCACCGAACTGGACCGCGCGCGGGGCTGGATGCTGCTGCTCGGCCGCAAGAGCGCCAGCGAGCGCGTTGCCACCTTCCTGCTCGACATGGCACGGCGGCTGGCCGAGACGAGTTGCAGCGGCGCCGATCTGCACGAGCGGTTCGACCTGCCGCTCACTCGCCAGCAGATGGCCGACCTGCTCGGCCTCACCATCGAGACGGTGAGCCGCCAGCTCACCCGCCTGCGTCAGGCCGGCATCATCGACCTGCCCGACCGCCGCGCCGTCGTCATCCTCGATCGCGCGGCGATGGAGGCTGAGGCGGGGAACGGTTAGGGCGGTTTTCAGTACGGCTGGGATTGCGGTCAGCGGCGTTTCCGCTGGATTGTCCCCATATCCGTCACCCTGAATTTATTTCTGGATCCGTCGTGCGCATGATCTCCCTGGTGCCGCCAGCCGCATGGATGCTGAAACAAGGTCTGCATGACGAAAAGGGGAACCGGATATGCGGGGTCGAGTCTCGGCTTCGCTGGCCTCGGCGGGAGGATCATGGATTCCCGGAATGCAATACCCCGGTAAAAAGTTGATCGAATCAACCATTACTGATGCAGCTTGGGGGTTGCCCGAATCGGTGGGAGGTCGCAACAAGCGCTCGGACCGGCGCGTGCAGTGCGCCTCGATTCTAGAGCAATTCGGGAGGATGAGGGATGAAGACGCGCGCCGCTGTAGCTTTTGAGGCGAAGAAGCCTCTGGAGATCGTCGAACTGGACCTTGAAGGGCCGAAGGCGGGCGAGGTTCTGGTCGAGATCATGGCGACCGGCATCTGCCATACCGATGCCTATACGCTCGACGGGTTCGACAGCGAGGGCATCTTCCCCAGCGTGCTCGGCCACGAGGGCGCCGGCATCGTGCGCGAGGTGGGCGCGGGCGTGACCAGTGTGAAGCCGGGCGACCATGTGATCCCGCTCTACACGCCGGAATGCCGGCAGTGCAAAAGCTGCCTCTCGGGCAAGACCAACCTGTGCACCGCGATCCGCGCGACGCAGGGGCAGGGCCTGATGCCGGACGGCACGACGCGCTTCTCCTACAAGGGCCAGCGGATCTTCCATTATATGGGCTGCTCGACCTTCTCCAACTTCACCGTGCTGCCGGAGATCGCGGTCGCCAAGATCCGCGAGGACGCGCCGTTCAACACGAGCTGCTACATCGGCTGCGGCGTGACCACCGGCGTCGGCGCGGTGGTCAACACCGCCAAGGTGAAGCCGGGCGACAATGTCGTGGTGTTCGGCCTGGGCGGCATCGGTCTGAACGTCATCCAGGGCGCGCGGCTGGCCGGCGCGGGCATGATCGTGGGCGTGGACATCAATTCCGACCGTGAGGAGTGGGGCCGGAAGTTCGGCATGACCCACTTCATCAACGGCAAGGGCAAGGACCGCGCGGCGACCATCGCCGAGATCCTCGCGCTGACCGATGGCGGCGCGGACTACAGCTTCGACTGCACCGGCAACACCGAAGTGATGCGCACCGCGCTCGAATGCTGCCATCGCGGCTGGGGCGAGAGCATCATCATCGGCGTGGCGGAAGCGGGCAAGGAGATCAGCACGCGGCCGTTCCAGCTCGTCACCGGGCGGGTGTGGAAAGGCACGGCGTTCGGGGGCGCCAAGGGCCGCACGGACGTTCCCAAGATCGTCGACTGGTACATGAACGGCAAGATCGAGATCGACCCCATGATCACCCACATCCTCAGCCTGGAGGAGATCAACAAGGGCTTCGACCTCATGCACGCCGGCGAGAGCATTCGCTCCGTCGTCGTCTATTGATGCGTTCGATGCGTTTATTGTTGAGAGGAGAGTGACCATGGCTGTGATTTCGGGGGACGGCGTTTTTTCCCACACTTGTCTGGGGGCGAGCGACCTCGCCGCTTCGACCAAATTCTACGATGCGGCGCTGGCGCCGCTGGGCGTGAAGAACCTCGGGCCGTTCGGCGAGAACTGTGTCCTGTATGGCAAGGACAAGCCCGCCTTTCTCGTGCTGCGTCCCGGCAACGGCGGCGCCCCGTCCAGCAACGGCGTGACCGTTGGCTTTGCCGCCACCAGCCCGGCCGATGTGGACGCCTTCCATGCCGCCGGCCTCGCCGCGGGGGGCACGGATGAAGGCGCGGCCGGCCCGCGCGGCCACTTGCCCGGCGCCTATGCCGCCTATCTGCGCGATCCGGCGGGCAACAAGGTCTGTGCCTATACCTTCACGGATGGCAACTGATCCGCGACGGACGCGGCTTTAACCCAACCAAACAACAAGGAGGGAATTACGATGTTCACGCACGTCATGGTCGGCGCCAAGGATCTGGCCCAGAGCAAGGCATTTTACGACGCGGTCTTCGCCGCGATCGGCGGCGGCGAGGGGCAGGAGTTCCGCCCCGGCGTCGTCTTCTACGCGCATAACGGCGGCATGTTCGGCGTCGGCCTGCCGGCGGACGGCAACGAAGCGAGCCGTGCCAACGGCGGCACCATCGGCTTCGCTGCCGCCGGCAAGGAGCAGGTTGACGCGTGGCACGCCGCTGGTCTCGCCAATGGCGGTAGCACGGCCGGCGATCCGGGCAAGCGCCCGCAGGCGCCGGGCAATGCCTATGGCGCCTATCTGCGCGACCCGATCGGTAACAAGATCTGCGCCTTCTGCCAGTTGCCCGAGGGCGCCTGAGCCATGACGCTGGAGACGCTCTCGACCAATAAGGCCCATGGCGGCGTGCAGGGCGTCTACCGGCATGATTCGCGGGAGACGGGGACGGCGATGACCTTCGCCGTCTTCGTCCCCCCGCACGAGCCGGGTGAGATATTGTCCGTGCTCTGGTATCTCTCCGGCCTCACCTGCACCCATGCCAATGTGATGGAAAAGGGCGAGTATCGCGCGGCCTGTGCGGCGGAGAAGATCATTTTCGTAGCGCCGGATACCAGCCCGCGCGGAGACGGCGTGCCGGACGATCCCGAGGGCGCCTATGATTTCGGGCTGGGCGCGGGCTTCTACGTCGATGCGATGCAGGCGCCGTTCGCGACCCATTACCGGATGCGCAGCTACATCGAGACGGAGCTGCCGGCGCTGCTGGCCGAGCATTTCCCGGCGGACATGGGCCGGCAGGCGATCATGGGCCACAGCATGGGCGGCCATGGCGCGCTGACCATCGGCCTGCGCAATCCGATGCGGTTCCGCTCGGTCTCGGCCTTCTCGCCGATCGTCGCGCCGAGCCGGGTGCCGTGGGGAGAGAAGGCGCTGGGCGGCTATCTCGGCGCCGACAAGGCGGCCTGGGTGGACTATGACGCGGTGGCGCTGATCGAGCGTGGCGCGCGGTTGCCGGCGCTGCTGGTCGATCAGGGCGACGCGGACAATTTCCTCGCCGAGCAGCTCAGGACGGGCCTGCTGGAGGCGGCCTGCGCGGCGGCCGGCCAAAGCGCGACCATCCGCATGCAGCCGGGCTATGACCATAGCTATTATTTCATCTCGACCTTCATGGCCGAGCATGTCCGCTGGCACGCCGCACGGCTCAGGTAGCGGCGGGGCGCGCGGCGTCGCCCGCTCATTCGGACTGTCCTGCCGGGCATCATGCCGCCGCCCGGCGTCTATCGCACCTCGATTGTGAGATGCTCGATTTCGTGAACCGGCAGGAGGCGCTGGCGGATGCTGGCGTGATCCGTGCCGACGGCGCTGACAATAGCGGCATGGGCGCCGGGGCCGATGCGCCACACATGAAGATCGGTGATGCGAGCATCGCCGGGGCCTTCGATCTGCTGCCGGATCTCGGCTTCCAGGGCGGGGTCCGACGCGTCGAGCAGCACGGCGGCGGTGGCGCGCATCAACGACCATGACCAAATGGAGATAACGGTAGCGCCGACGAGGCCCATGACCGGATCCAGCCACACCCAGCCGAGATAGCGCCCACCGAGCAGCGCGGCGATGGCCAGCACCGAGGTCAGCGCATCCGCGAGGACATGTATGTAAGCGGAGCGCAGGTTATTGTCGTGACCATGCTCATGGTCGTGATGATGATGGTGGTCATGATCGTGATGATGGCCATGGCCGCCGAGCAGCAGCATGCTGGCGATATTCACCAGCAAGCCCAACACCGCGACGATGGTCGCCTCGGTAAAGGCGACCGGGCGTGGATCGAGCAGGCGCGTCACGGATTCATAGGCGATGCCGAGCGCGACGAGGCCGAGCACCAGCGCTGAGGCGAAACCGGCGAGATCGCCCACCTTGCCGGTGCCGAAGCTGTAGCGGCGGCCATGGGCATGACGCCGGGCGTAGGCATAGGCCAGCGCGGCGATGCCGAGTGCGCCGGCATGGGTCGCCATATGGAAGCCGTCGGCGAGCAGTGCCATGGAGTTGAACAGCGTGCCGGCGACGATCTCGCCGATCATCATGACCGCCGTCAGTGCCACCACCCAGAGCGTGCGGCGCGCGTTCTCGTCATGCCGCGCGCCAAGGAAGACATGGTCGTGCGTCAGTGCCGAGATATCGTCATCGAAGGTCACGGAACCCCCTTATTTGCTGTAGCGGCGAATGGCGGCGACAAGTTCGTCCGCGCCCTGCGCACGTTGCGCGTCCGTGAGGCCGGGGCGGGCGACATGCTCGCGCACATGTTCTTCGACAAGTTCGTCCATCAATCCCAGCACGGCGCCGCGAACACCGGCGACCTGATGCAGGATCGTTTCGCACGGCGCATCCTGCGCAATGGCCTTTTCCACCGCCCCGATCTGGCCGGCGATGCGCCGGACCCGGAGCACGAGTTGATCCCGGTTCGATTTCGTGTGTCCCATAGGATGGGACCCTACCCTATAGCCATCCGGCGGGCAAGGGGGGTGAATGCCGCGCCCCGGCGGTCACGTGTGCGCGAGTCCATTGCAGAACCCCATGCTTCCAGCTCCATCTCTGCGGCAGTGCTAATTGGCTCTGGACGTTGACAAAGTCCTCACGTAGCATCCCGGTGGGGCGCGGGCGGAGACCGGGCGCCCGGACATGAACGGGGGAGGATTTCCATGCCCAGGCTTATTGCGCTTGCTGTTACCGTTGGTGTGCTCGCGGTCGTCGCGACCTGGATTTTCGGCCTTGATCCCTTGGTTTCCGCCAAGTTGCAGGTGTGGCAGGCCTTCATCGCGTGGGGGTGTCATTTCCATGCCGGCGGCGGCAATCTCGGCAGCCGCAATACGGTGGTCTGCATGAGCTTCGGTGCGCTGGTCGGCATGGTTGCCGTCATGCTGGCCAGTCAGCTCGGCGGGCTCGGATCGCTGGCCGCGCCGGTCGCGGTCGGCCTCGGCGCGACGGTGATCGTGCTGGCGTCCAGCCTGGCGCTGCTCGCGGCGATCCCTGCCAGCGTCTACGGCTTTGCCGCCATCGCCGGCCTCATCCTGCTCGGGGATGGCGTGGCACCGGAAGCGGCGCTGATCCCGACCATATTGTCGGTCATCATCGGCGCGATCTTCGGCTATGTGTCGGAAGTTGTTTCCAACGCACTCACCCGGCAGGACGCCTGAAGCCCGGGGAGGGCGAACGACCTTTGGCCACGGGCGCATCCCACACGCCCGTGGCCTTTTTTATGCAAGCCGCGTGCGGGCCGGTCAGGAGCGGGCGAGGGCGGCGCGGCGCGCTTCGTGGCGCTTGATGAAGCCATCATTGAGAAAGGTGCCGAACGGTACGAACGCGGCGAGGAGGGTGCGCAGCCAGCCGGCAAGCCCGAACCCCTTGCCCGGCAGCGCTACCAGCATCGCTGCGACGTAGGCGAGGAAGGCGAGGCCGTGCGTCAAACCTACCGGCGGCACCAGCATCGGGTTGTCGAAGCCATATTTCAGCGGCATGGCGATCAGGAACAGGGCGATGGTCGTGATCCCTTCGACCAGGGCGATGTAGCGAAACAGCTTCAGCACGATGCACTCCGTTGATGGCGCGGCCCGCCGCCATAGCGGAGCCCACGATCTCGCGCCAGCTTGCGGTGTGGCTCGGTGCCGGGCGTGCCGATCAAGTTTCCTCGCCGAAATGACATTGACTTTGTCAACCGGGCGCGCATGATGCTAGCGCCGGGCCCGCAAAGGGACCGGCATGGCCGCCGCATGGGCCGGCAGGTCGGCAACAGGGGAAGGATGGGGATGGCGGGACGCGCGCGCCGTGCAGTGGCAGCCGTGTCGGCGATCGCGCTGCCGGCTGGAACGGCGGCGGTCTTTGCGTGGCCGGTGGACAATTCTGCGGCCGAACCTGTTCTCCCTCGATCGCGGCGGTGTCCGCTTGATCGATCCGCCCGAACGGGTGCCGGACATGACCATCATTGGGGATATCGCCCCGCTGCCGCTCGGCGGGATCAAGGGTTCGATCCGGATCGTCATCGCCATCGGACGCGGCAAAGGGGTGGATACGGCCGGTTCATGTCGCCCGTTCGCACCTGGTCGGATGCGTGGGAAGGTATTGCCCGGCGAGGGAATGAGGGGCCGGCATCGCATTGCGTGAAACGCCGGGCGATCGAACGGGACTTGACCATGGACAAGCCGACCGCGCGCCCTAAGGTGCGGGGCCGACCCGGTCACTGCGGGCAATAGAGAGGGGATTCGCGCGTGGACGAGTTGCTACAGGGCGTCGTCAACTGGATCGACACATTATCGGTGCATGCGACCATCCGCGACGCGGGGTGGGTGGTGCCGGCGGTGCAGAGCATCCACATCGCCTGCGTGGCGCTGGTGTTTACCGGCGCGCTGATCGTGGCGCTGCGCGGGCTGGAACTGGCCGGCGGACACTGGAGCCTGGCGCGCTGGTCCCGCTACTTCCACGGCTCCACGATGGCGGCCTTGTGGGTGCTGCTCGCTACCGGCCTCGTCATGATCGTCGCCGAGCCTGAGCGCGAGCTGATGAACTGGATTTTCCGCACCAAGATGCTGCTGGTGGTCGTCACGCTGCTCATTACGATCGCGCTGGGGCGGCGGTTGCGCCAAAGGGGAGCGGACCGGCCGGCCGGAGGCGGTGTGCGGCTTGTCGCGCTGCTGGTGGTGCTGCTGTGGATCGGCGTGGCGATGGCGGGCCGATGGATCGCTTACGCCGGCTGACGGCGCGGACATGAACGTGAGGAAAAAGGGGGCATCGGGCCATGATTGAAACGCTGCTGGATGCCATCGGCCAGAGCGCCGTCGGCACGTTCATCGCCGAGAACGCCGTGGCGTTCCCGTGGATCGAGGTGGCGCATGTGCTCTCCATCGTCGTGGTGTTCGGCTCGATCCTGCTGGTCGACCTGCGGCTGATGGGGGTTGCCGGGCGCGATTATCCACCGCTTGCGCTTAGCCGCACCATCCTGCCGATCACCTGGACGGCATTCGTCTGTGCCGCGATCACCGGCGCGTTGCTGTTCACGTCCAACCCCTATGGCTACTTCGAAAACACGGCGTTTCGTGCGAAAATGCTGCTGTTGGTGCTGGCGGGGCTCAACATGCTCGTCTTCCATCTGTTGACGATGCGGGGTGGGCGGGTGAATGACGGACCGGGGCCGCTGCCGGTGGGTGCCCGCGTGGCCGGACTGCTCTCCGTATCGCTCTGGCTTGCGGTGATTGCTTGCGGGCGCTGGATCGGCTTTACCATGGCGCCGTTCTGACCGCCCGACAGTGAGGAAGGCAAAGGAGGCGTGACATCAATAGGGCAGCGTGAGCAACGACCGGATGCGCCGCGCGAGGAGACGCTCCATCCGGTATTGCTGGGCGTGCGGCTGGCCCGCCTGCTGCGGATGATCCGGGAAAGCCATGTGCCCGGCTACGAGCGTGAGGCCGGCTACAAGGAGATCCAGCGCCAGCTCATCATCATGATCGGCATGTTCGGCGGGCTCAGCTCGCACGAGATCGTGACGCTGACCGGCCATGAGAAGGCACAGGTGAGCCGCGCCATCAAGCCGCTGGAGGAGGCGAAGCTGATCGCCCGGCCCCGGCTGCGTGCCAAGCTGACCCTGTGTTCCAAGGGGCGCACCATGTATAACCGCCTGCTCGCCATGGGCCGCGAGCGCGACGCGATGCTGACCGCGGGCATCGAGCCGGACCGGCTCAAGCGCTTCGCGGCGATGACCGACCGGCTGACCGTGGCTGCGGCGCATATGTATGCCGAGGAGCGGCGGCGCAGTGCCGAGGCCGGCATCATCAACCCCAGCGCGAGCAGTCTCGACCTGCCGTCGTGGCCGGAGGGGCGCCGCGTCAAGCCGCCGCCGGGGCATCTCATCACGCCCAAGCTCATCAGCCTGGCCGCCTATCTCAACCGCAGCGCGATGCTGGTCTATCAGCGCTGCGAGGGCCTCTCGCATTTCCAGTGGCAAGTGCTCTCGCGCATTTGCATCGCCCGGCCGATGCCGCTGGCAAAGCTCATTATAGCCGTCAGGCGCGACAAGAGTCAGGTCGGGCGGACGGTCGGCTATCTGGAAGCGGCGGGACTGGTCGAGCGCACGCGCCCGACGCGCCGCCGCGATATCGTGCTGGAGCCGACACCGCGTGGCATGGAAGTGTTCCGCGCCATGTATGAGGTGGGGCTTGAGCGCGAGGAAGGTCTGTTGAGCGGTTTCACCGCCGAGGAACGGGAAGCCTATCTCGCACTGATCGCTATCCTTACCGACAATGCCCGCCAGATGCTGGAGAGTGAGGGTGCCCTCGGCTGAAGCGGGCTGGCTGTCGTGCCTGATGCTGTGACGGTGGCTGGGGCAGGCGGGCCGAGGTCATCGTCCGCATCGGTTATGACTGCGAGATGTTGGTATTATGCGGGCCAAATAGGCGCCTTGTTTTGGGCCCCGGCGCTTCCGCGAAGATGGAAGTCCAAGGTCGCATGAGCGGTTCCCTTTCCATCTTGAGGCGACCCTAAAGCGGATTGTGAACGCGCGGGATTTTGTCCTGAGATTGTCGAAGGACGTGCCCTGCGTGGGTGGGCAAGCAGTCGAAGGGCGCTGTGTTTTCTTGGACCCACCAAATGCGAAGAATAGCCTCCGGTAACTCGGGGCGAACGGGTGTATTTTTCTCTCACTTCGCCCTGGTCTCCTGCTTTCGCGGGAGCACTGGATGGATGGAGTGGATCGTTTGCACTGTGGCGTCATGCAAGCCTTGTCGCAATCGCATACGGCCCCGTGAGGGGAGCGGTTCGGAGACAAGGACCGAGCGGCAACGCAGGGCCGTGGCCCGGGCTTAAGGCTTGACGGTGAGGGTATGACCTGAGGCTCCGCTCAGGGGAGCGTGGGCTTTAGCGATCCGGTCGCGTCGTCGGGCTTTCGAGCTGGCGAATGACCTTGCCGTCCGGCAACGTCACCGAGACGTTGAAGCCGCCTTTGCGGCCATCTTTCAGCGAATAATAAGTGAGGTCGATCTTGTCGCCGGGCTTGAGCGTGCGCTTGCTCCAGCCGGTGCGGCCGAGGTGGTTGGGGCTCATGCCCTCGAACGCCCAATGTTCCGCCGCGCCGTTCTTGCCGGGCACGGTGATGTAGAGGAAGGTGTGCGGGTTGGTCCAATCCCAGCGCTCCACGGTCGCGCCCTTCATCGGCACTTCCTTGCCCCAGTTGAACATCGCCGTCGAATGATGCGCCGGTGCCGGGAGCGCCAGCAGCGCAAACCCCGCGCTGCCGAGAAGCGCGGCGCCCATGCGGCGGCTCAAAATCGTCTTCAGGGCCATCATCCACTCCATAACCGGCTTTTGTGTCGAATCTGCGCTTCCATCGCACGATTGGCTACCGGTTGACAAGATCAACAAGATACCTATCCGGCACAAAATGTAACCTGAACTGATACGTTACAGAAGCTGAACGGCGCATGGCTGGGCACGCCGATATTGCGCTTGACTCGAAGTGGACTGAATCCACTATGTCCCCCGGATCGAGGGAGGCCGGCCGAACGAAGCCGGACGCGCGATCACATGATGGGCCGAGATGGCTGGAGAGGATGAACCGAATGAACCTTGCATTCCGATCGCTGATCGCGCTCGCGGTGGGACTGGTCCCTGCGGCCGCGCTCGTGCCCGTTTCCGCCGTTGCGCAGGACAAGGGCTATGCCGCGCTGGAGAAGCTGCCGGATTGGGGCGGCGTGTGGCAGCCGGACTGGTCCGGCCTGTTCGGGCCTAATGCGCCCAAGGGGCCGACGCTGACGCCGGCGGCCAAAAAGACCGTCGACGATTTCAACGCCGGTAAGGAGCGCGGCGAGAATCTGCAAAGCCGCGCGGCGAATTGCATCCCGTCCGGCATGCCCCAGATCATGCGGCAGCCCTATCCGATCGAGTTCATCTACTCGCCCGACCGGGTGACGCTGCTGCATGAGACCTATAGTCAGGTGCGGCGCATCTACACGGACGGCCGCCCGCTACCCGAGGATCCCGATCCGGCGTTCAACGGCTGGTCGGTCGGCCATTGGGAGGGTGATACGCTGGTGGTCGACACCATCGGTCTCAACCCGCAGACGACGCTGATGGAGGGCCTGCACCCCACCGAAAACACGCGCATCAAGGAGCGCTTTCACCTCACTGAGCCGGACCTGATGACGGTCGATACGGAGATCACCGACCCGGCGCTGTTCGTCGGCACCTACAATCTCAAGACCAACTATATCCGCAAGCGCGATTGGCAGATCCGCGAATATGTCTGCGAGGAAAATAATCGTGACGCCGCCGACGATCAGGGGCGCCCGTCGATGGATATCAGCAAATAAGCGGGGAGGTCCGCGCGGCGATGGCCCATAGCGAGACGGAGATGCGCAACCTGGCGATGGCCAAGGCGATGTATCACGAGATGCTGATGAAGTTCGATTCGCGGCATGTCGATACCTACATTGCCGAGGGCTATATCCAGCACAGCACCGCCGCCAGCGAAGGGCGCGAGGGGCTGCGTGCCTTCCTCGACGATCGCCGCGCGGGTTTCCCGGAGATCGATATACGCCTCAAGGCCAGCTACGCGGACGGCGACCGCACGATTTTCCACGTCCACACCATCCGCCACCCCGGCGATCCCGGCATGAACATCGTCGATATCTTCCGCCATGCCGAGGATGGCAGGGTGCAGGAGCATTGGGAGGTGGTGCAGGAGATTCCCGAGACGTTGCCGCATGGGAATGGGGTGTTTTGAGGGGGGTGAGTTGCAGAATGTCGTCCTTGGCTTGACCGCGTCGGGAACCGACATTCACAATCAAGGGGCCTTCAACACCTTGGCACGCGTGATATTCATCGTATCGTAGCCGCGCGACGTGAAGAATACCTGTGCGGCAGAGTTCGGCGCCCAAGTATCGAGTGCGATAGTGGATATGTTAAGCCGCCTCGCGTCTGCTTCAACGTATTTTAGTAACCCTTTACCTATTCCTCTACGCCTTGCGCACTCATCAACTCCAATGTGATGGATGTATATACGCTTTCTAGCCTGATGAAGATCGTCCTGTGCTCGCTTCTGAACCTGAAACCAAATATAGCCCACAGTCTTTCGGTTCAGCATGGCGATAGCCACAATGCTGCTTCGATCAGCTAATTTTTCAAGCCAGAAATCTCTTAAGGCCGAGGGTTGCCAATCAGGCCGAAAGATGTCGGGGACTATTTGAGCGTGAAGGCCCTGCACCATACCGTGCAAGCGCATTATATCCGGTAAATCGACAGCTCGGGCTCGGATAATCCGTAGCGACATTTTCATACTCCGTTCTGGAGCCGCCGCCGCTGTCGCTCAGGAAATCATCGCGCCAGTACGGCGGCGATGGTCATATGATGACGGTGCCGCTTCTACATGAAGCGACGATAGCTCGTATTTAGGGCAGAACTTGTCATCACATTCAATGTCTCACATCTTTCACGAAGCATCAATCGCATCTGCTATCAGGAAGGAAGCTAGCCGCGGCGAACGGCGCGCACTGGGCTCGTGAATTGACTTTCCAATATTGTGCAGACCTTGTTTCAGCATCCAGCCTGCCCCTGTGGTCAACGATGATAGATGGCTCTGAAACGAGTCCAGGATAATGGGCGAGGCAACTAAACCGCCACCGCTTCCCGCCGCGCGATCACTGCCGGGTTCGTCTCCCGCAGTGCCAGCGCGAAGATGCCGGTGCCGATGGCCATGCCGGCCTGGATGGCGAGCGGCAGGACGAGGCTGCTCTGGTCGGCGATCCAGCCGGCGAGGATCGGCGCGCCGACGCCGCCGACGATCTCGCCGATGGCCACGACGATGCCCATGGCCGCCGCCGTGTTGCGGTAGGCCAGTGTCTCGCCGGGGATGACGCCCATGAACAGCGGGAAGATGCCGATGCCGATCCACCCGATGAACATGAGGCCGGTCATCAGCACGATGTTGTCGTCGATGGCGAGCGCGGCGAGCGGGCAGAGCGCCATTAGGAAGCCGAACAGGATCATCGGCGGGCGGCGGCCGATCCGGTCCGACAGCCAGGTGACGAGCACGCCGCCGATCGCTGGGCAGAGGCCGAGAATGGCCATCACGTTGGCCATGGTCGCGGGCGTGTAGCCGCGCATCTGCGTCAGGAACAGCGGCAGGAAGATCGAGCCGAGCACGATCGAGCCGACCGCGAGGCAGCTTATCACCGAGCAGAGCGCGATGTTGCGGTGGCGCAACATGGCGAGGAAACCGTCCGCCGGCTGGGCGCCATCCTCCAGCGGCTGCTGGTCGGCGGGGACGGCGGGCGGCTCGTCGATGAAGCGCCAGATCAGGAAGCAGAGGATCAAGCCGGGCAGGCCGGCGGTGAAGAAGCTCGCGCGCCAGCCCCACCACCCGGCGATGGCGACCACCAGCAGCGGCGCCAGCGCATTGCCGAGCAGCGAGCCGAAGCCGTTCTGCACGATGCCGCTATTGAGGCCGCGCCGCCGGGGCACGGAAGCGGCCGCGATGATGGCGAGGCAGATCGGCAAGAAAGGGCCTTCCGCCGCGCCCATGATGATGCGCGAGGCGAGCAGCGTCCAGAAGCCGGTCGAGAGGCCCGAGAGGATCGAGCAGGCGGAAAAGACCAGCATGGCGGCGAGCAGGAAGGGCTTGCGCTTGCCGGTCTTGTCCGACCAGCGGCCGAACACATAGGCGCCTAGCGCCCAGGTGAGCGACAGGCCCGAGCCGAGTGCGCCGACCTGCGTGTTGTTAAGCCCGAAATCCTCCACCACGAAGGGCGAGAGGAAGGACATGGTCATCCGGTCGTAGAAGGCGAAGCCGTAGGCAAGGCCGAGCAGCAGGACGACGCGCAGCTCGTAGCCCGCCTTGTGGTGCGTTGGCATGTGGCCGATCCTCTCCCCCGGCACTTGTTTTGCAGCGACCATAAGCAACTGACGGCACGGCGCAAGCGACCTTGCGGCGCGCGGGTGGCTAGGCTTACTGTCCGCCCGCAAAAGAGACGGCCCCGCGCTGCGGTGTGGGGGAAGGAGAGAGTGCATGACGGGACGGCTGGCGGGGCAATCGGCGCTGGTGACGGGCGCGGGGCGCGGTTTTGGCCGGTCGATCGCGCTGCGGCTGGCGGCGGATGGCGCAGCGGTGACGCTGGTCGCGCGCAGTCGGGATCAGCTTGAGGGCGTGGCGGATGAGATCCGTGCGGCGGGCGGCCGGGCCATCGCCGCGCCGGCGGACGTGACTGACCCCGCGCAGGTGAAGGCGGCGTGCGACGCGGCGCGGGCGGCGCATGGGGCGCCCTCGATCCTCGTCAGCAATGCCGGCGTGCCTTGGCCGTTCGGTCCCGTGTGGGAGACGGATATCGACAGATGGTGGCAGGCGGAGGCGGTGCATATCCGCGCGCCTTATCTGTTCATGCACGAGTTGATGCCGGACATGATCGCCGCGCGGCGCGGGCGGGTAATCTGCATCTCGGCCATTGCGACCAAGCTGACGCTGCCCTTTCTCTCCGCCTACAGTGTCGGCAAGGCGGCACTCAACAAGCTGGTCGAAATGGCGGCGGAGGAGGCGCGGCCGCACAATGTGCAGGTCTTTGCGGTAGAACCGGGTTTCGTCATCACCCAGCTTGCCGAGGATACCTATCACGATCCGGATGCGCGCAAATGGATGCCGCACATGCTGAGCTATCTCGACGAGGGGCGCGGGCGTGAGAATGGCGATGCCGACCTTCACCGCACCGCCAAGCGTTGCGCGGTGCTGGCGGCGGGCGATTACGACATTCTCACTGGCCGCTACATGGAGCTACCCGACCCGATCGACGAGTGGAAGCGCATGGCAGAGGAAGATGCTGCCGAGAAGGAGACCGCCCGATGACCGATCCCCGCATCGCCCAACTCGAAACCCAGCTTGCCGCGCTAACGCAGGAGGTGACGCTGCTGCGCGACGTGCAGGCGATCCGCACGCTGCATCACACCTACGGCTATTGCATGGACAAATGGCTGTTCAAGGAGATCGTCGATCTGTTCGCGGAGGAATGCGAGCTGCGGTTCCTGAATGGCATCTGGCGCGGCAAGGCGGGGGCGCGGCGGCTCTATAGCTGGACCGAGGGCGCTTACGGTCCACGCGACGGGATGCTCTCCGAGCATGTCATCGCGCAGGATATCGTCCATGTCGCGCCGGATCGGAGCCGGGCATGGGGGCGGTTCCGCGCTTTCCTCCAGATGGGAACGCACGAGCGCTATCGGGAGGATTTCCCGCCCGCCTTCCGCGACTGCTTCTGGGAGGGCGGCGTGCATGAGAATGAATATGTATTGGAGAACGGCGTGTGGAAGATCGCGCTGTTCAATTACCGGCTGACCTTTCAGGCACCGTATGCAGGCGGCTGGGCGCGTTCGCCGGACGAGCCGATCATGATTGCGCCGTGGCGGGGCACTTATCCCGCTGTGCCGAACGGGCCGGATGAACTGCGGGAGCAGCCGGCGCAATGGCCGCGGGCGGCTTTCATGCCGTTCCATTATCCGCACCCGGCGACGGGCAAGCCGATGGCCGAGGGGATTTGAGGGGAGAGCGGGGCATGGTGCAGGCCAAATTCGCGTTCATCAAGCTGATCGTCGGCGATCTGGCGGGCGAGCAGCGCTTCTACGAGCAGGCTTTCGGCTTCACGGAGCGGGGCCGGTTCGAGACGGCCGCCTTCGACGAGGTGATCCTGGGGCAAGACGGGGTCGATGTGACGCTGATGCTGCTCTGCTACACGGACGGGCGGCCGCTCCCCGACGCGCGGGTGCATGGACCGACCGGCTTCGCGACCGACGATATCGAGATCGCCCATGCCGTTTGCGTGGCGGCCGGCGCCTCCGCCAAGGGGCCGGTGCTTGTGGTGGAGGGCGGCATCAAGGTCGCGCTGCTGGACGACCCGGAGGGGCATGAGATCGAATTGTGCCAGTTCGGGTGACGGGTGCGCGGAACACTGCGCAGGCAGGACTCTGGGCGATAGGACATTGCAGTTGGGCCCTGGGTTCCTGCTTTCGCAGGGACACGAGAAGCGCTTTCAGAACAAGCTGCCTCTCAGCCGCTCCAGCGACTCTTCCTCCTGCGCGAGATAGAGACCGAAGGGATCGAGACAAGGGGTGCCCAGCGCGGCCTCGAAGGCGGCTTGTGATGATTGTGCCGCCAACGGGCCTTCCGCCTCGTCGCGCAGGTTGGAGCGGAAGATGCCGGCTGCGCTCACCGGCAGGAAATCCTCGTAGGTGATCGGCTCGGCGGTCAGCAGACCGGCGGCGATGAGGTCCTCGGGTGCGCCGTCCTGCAGGCTGCCCTTGACCAGCGCCTGCGCACCCTGCGCCGTGGGGCGATAGCGGACATAAGCGAGGCCGTCGCGGCGCAGCCGGTCGAGATCGTCCGGCATCCTGGCAAAAGCTTCAGCGAGACGCGCCGGATAATCCGGGCCGGCGGGCACGCGGGCGAGGATGGTATCGTAGAGCGCCCGGCCGCGCGGAGTGAGGGCGACGCCGCGCTGCTCGACCTCGCCGAAGCGGGCGGTGTGGGCGCCGGGAACGATTGTCTTGCCCTCGCGGAACAGGATGGCCTCCTCCAGCGCCTGGAAGCTGGTCTGGCGGAGCAGCACTGGCACCGCGCGGCGGGGCGGCCCTTCGATCACCGCTTTGGCCTGCATGCCGTGCGCGATCATCGCGGCCTGCACGGCGTCGATATCCAGCGCGCGTGGCGTGAGGTGGTTGATATGCGGCCCCCGGAAGCAGACGATGTCCGCCACCAGCGGATGCGCGGCCTTGAGCGCCGCATAGGTCGCCCGGTCGACCAGCGCCTCGCGGTGCCAGCGGAAGGTCTCCAGCGCCTCCAGCACGAAGCTCTCGGCATGTTCGGCTGTGAGATACCCGTCGCGCTCGAACCGTTCGATCTGTTCCAGCGCGCCCTCGCTGACGATGCGGCGACGGGCGAGGATGGTGGCGGCTTGCGCCCGCAGCGCCTCATCGGCGATCAGGTCGAGCCGCAGCAGCGAGCAGAAGATACGGAAGGCACAGGCGGAGAGCGCCGCGCCCGTCACCGGGCGGAAGGCGGTGGAGTGGACCGGCAGGCCGGCCGCCGCGAGGTCGTAATAGCCGACCGGCCGCATCCCCATCACCGCGAACAGGCGGCGCATGAGGCGCAGTTCCTCCGCCGTGCCCACACGGATGGCGCCGTGCCGCTCGGCATCCAGCCGCTCCAGCTCGCCCGCGGCCGCCAGCCGCGCGCGCAGGACCGGATCGGCTTCCAGCACCGCCGCGTTGCTTTGCGCGACGATCCGCAGCAGATCGCCGTAGAGCGGCACCTCGGTGCGATACATGGCGGACATGGCATCCGAGAAGGCGAGGCGGATGGCGTCCGGCGCGATGATATCGGCGCTCATGCCAAATCTTCCTCAACAAGAGTGACGAGGCGCGTGCGGGCCTCCCACACCGCCTCCCACGTCTGCGGCAGGCCGATATCCGCCGGGGTCAGCCGCTCGGGCCAGTGGGCGGCGATCAGTGCCTCCAGCCTGTCAGCCGTGCGCTCATCGAGCAGATGTGCGGGATTGACGCTACGCTCCGCCTCGGCCGACATCAGCACGCGCAGCCGCAGGCAGGCGGGGCCGCCGCCATTGTGCATGGATTCCCGCACGTCGATGAAATGGGCGGCGTGGATCGGGCCGTTGGCGCCGATAGTGCGGTCCAACCACGCCTTGACCGGAGGCGTCTCGGCGCATTCCATCGGCAGGATGAGCGCGCGGCTGCCGTCCGGCAGGGTGACGAGCTGCGAGTTGAACAGATAGGAGGCGATGGCGTCCTCCAGACTCACTTCGTTCGCCGGCACTTCGAGGATGACGAGATCCGGGCAACGCTCGATCAGCGTCCTGTAGAAAGGCGCCTTGTGCGCAAACGCCTGCTCATGCGCGAACAGGATGCTCTCATGCGCGACGGCGACCACATCGTTGTGGAAAGCGCCGGCGGCGAGGGCGGCGGGCGATTGCTGGATGATGAGGCCATCCTCGATGCCGTGGTTGCGGAAGATCGCGCGGCATGCCTCCGCCGACTGGCGCGCGGGGTAGGGGCCGCCGCTCTCGCCATAGACCATGATCTCGACGCCGGGGTCGCCGATGGGGTCGGCGACGCGCATAAAATTGGCCGCGCCCTCGTCGCCGAAACGGCCGGGTATCGGCTCGTGGATGGCGATATAGCGTTCGTCCGGGAAGATGCGGCGAAGCTGGGCCAGCGTCTCGGGCCATTCGTGGCTGCGATGGGTCATGGTAGCGAGGTTGGCGGGGGTGATGTGGATGCGCCCGTCCGCCGTGTCCGGCGCGGGGGAGACGGTGGCGGCGTTGGCCGCCCACATCGCCGAGGCGCTGAACGCCTGCACGAACAGCAGCGGCTCCTCCGCCCAGGCGCGGGCGCAGACCTGCGCGGGCGTGCCGTCGAAGCCGAAGCGCCGCAGCCAGCCGACATCGGGGCGCACTTGCGGGAGGAAGAAACCTTGCCCGAGCCCGAGCGAAAGCATCAGCCGCATCTTGGCCAGCCCCTGCAACGCGGCGCGGCGTGGGTTGGATGGTTCGCCCGCGTGCAGCGTGGCGGCGAGGTTGCCCTGGCTCAGCCCGGCGAAATTGTGCGTGGGGCCGATGATGCCGTCGAAGTTGACCTCGCGCATGGCGAGTAGCGGGGCGGCGGTCATGGGGCGGCGCTCCGTGCGATGGTTGGCGGGAGGAGGTGGGCGAGCCGGGAGGGGACAGTGCTCATGCGAAGGCGGGAGCCCAAGGCGGCGAGGCACGTCGGTTGGGCCCTGGGCTCCTGCCTTCGCAGGAGCACTGGTGGGCCTTTCGGGCCGGACACGCCTCGCGCGCTCATGCTGGCTTCATCCCGATGGCGATTTCGCCCGCCAGCGTTGGCACTTCCATGCCGCCGACCGGGTGGGCGCAATAATCGGCGGCGTAATAGGCGCTGGGGCGCAAATTACCGCTGTCGCCGAGGCCGCCGAAGGGCAGGGCGGAGCTGGCGCCGTTGGTCGGGCGGTTCCAGTTGACCACACCGGCGCGGATGCCGGCGCGGAAACGCGCGAACTGCTCGGCCGTGCCGCCGAGCATGGCGGCGGAAAGGCCAAAGCGCGTGGCGTTCGCGCGGGCGATGGCGGCGCCGAGGTCCCGCTCGCGCCACAGTTGCAGCACCGGGCCGAAAATCTCCTCGTCCGGTGCTTTGGGGAGGCCGGTCATGTCGATGAGCGCGGGGGTGAGGAAGGGGATGCGCGGGTCCGGCCGGTGGAGCGGCCGGAGCGGGCGGCCGCCCAGCGCCAGCAGGCCCGCGACCTGGCTCTGAACCGTGTCGGCGGCGCGATTATCCACCACCGGGCCCATGAAGGGCTGGGGCTCGTCGAACGGCGCGCCGATCATCAGCCGGTCGATAGCGGTGAGCAGGCGGGGAAGCAGTGCGTCCGCCAGCGTGTCGGACAGGATCAGCCGGCGCGCGCAGGTGCAGCGCTGGCCGGCGGAGAGATAGGCCGACTGGAGGATGAGCGCGACCGCCGCGTCCAGATCCTCCGGTGCCATGTTCCATACCAGCAGCGGATTGTTGCCGCCCATCTCCAGCGCGAGGATGCGCCCCGGCGTCTCGGCGAACTGGCGGGCGAGCAGCTTGCCAGTCGTTGAGCTGCCGGTGAACAGCAGCCCGTCCGTGCCGTCATGGGCGGCCAGTGCGCGGCCGGTTTCGCCATCGCCCTGCACAATCTCCAGTACGCCGGCGGGCAGCCCGGCCTCGTCCCAGAGGATGCCCATCAACTCGGCGGTGGCGGGAGCCAACTCGCTCGGCTTGAACACCACCGTGTTGCCGGCGAGTAGCGCGGGGACGATGTGCCCGTTTGGTAGGTGTGCCGGGAAATTATAGGGGCCGAGCACGGCCAGAACGCCGTGCGGGCGATGGCGCAGCGCCTGCGTGATACCGCCCGCGTCGGAGAGATGCTCGCCCGCCCGCTCGGCCAGTGCGCGGATGGAGATGGCGACCTTGGCAGCGACGCTGGCGGCCTCCGTTTTCGTCTCCCAATAAGGTTTGCCGGTCTCGCGGGAGATGAGGTGGGCGATCTCGTCGGCGCGGGCGGTCACGCGGGCAGCATAGGCTTCCAATGTGGCGATGCGGCGGGTGAGCGGGGTTGCTTCCCAACCCGGCTGGGCGGTGCTGGCGCGTGCCACGGCGCTGTCGACGACGCGGGCGTCGCTCACCGGGCCGCGCCAGATGGTTTCGCCAGTGCATGGGTCGGTGGAGATGAGATCGCGCATGGTTCGAGCTTTCAGCGCAGAGGAACATGGAGGATGGAGTCGCCATCGGCGAGTTGGCCGAGCGCCATACCTGCCGTGTCGAGATGGAGCGTCGCGCCCTCATCCGCAACGCGCCCCTCGGCCAGCCACGCGCGGAAAGCGCCGAGCCGGCCGGTCGCGATCAACGAGGGCGTGCGGGGGCCGCCCGGCGAGGCGGTGTCCTGCCGCGCGGTGGCGCGCATTGCCTCGCGCACGGTGCGTAGATTGGCGATTTCGGCCTGCATCGTCGGCCCGGCGTCGAACAGGTCGACATAGCCCTGATAGGTGAATCCCTCCGCCTCCAGCAGCTTCATCGCGGCCGCGCCTTGCGCGTGTGGCTTGCCGATGGCGTCCTGCGCGTCCTGTGGGAGCAGGATGGTGTAGATCGGGTGCTTGGGCATTAGATCGGCAATGAACTGGTTGCCGTTGAGCGCATGGAAGCGATCTGCTTCGGCGAACTCCAGATCGAAGAAACGCCGCGTAAGCCCTTCCCAGAACGGCGAAACCCCCTCCGGCTCCTGATAGCCGCGCAACTCGGTGAGCACCTGCGTGCCGAACCGCTCGCGGTGCAGCGCCATGAACAGATAGCGGCTGCGCGCGAGCAGTGCGCCGAGGCCGCCATGGCGCAACTCGGGGATCAGGAACAACCCGCCCACCTCGCTCGCCCCCGCGAAATCGTTGACCAGGTTGAGCACGTTGGTCGTCACGATCCGGTCGAGCTGGCGCGAATATTGGGAGAGGCGGGTGAGCTTGTAGGAATAGAAGGGCTTTTTGGTGCCGACGCTGGCGAAGATCAGCGCCGTGCCGCCGATCCGGCCGGTGCCTTGCTGCTCCAGCGCGAACAGGTAGAGCCCGTCGTCCGGCGCGGTGGGGTCGGCCGCGAAGCTGCGTGCGCTGCGCTCCAGCCGCTGTTTAAGCGCATCGCGGTCGTTGGGCAGGTTGGTGAAGCCGGGGCCGGTCTGGCCGGCCAAGGCATGGACCGCGTCGAGATCGTCGAGCGTGGCAGGGCGGACGAACCAGCCCTCGCGATCAGCCATATGTGCCGTCCTCCCTTGCCTGTGGTTGCCCGATGATACCGTCGAGCCGCCCCTGCGCGATCCGCGCGATGGTGATGGCCGCCAGCGCGGCGCGCTCGCTCAGGCTATCGAGCAGCACATATTCGCCGTCCGTGTGGATGGCGCCGCCGCGCACGCCCATGGTGTCGACCACCACGACATTCTCGGCGGCGATGTTGTTGCCGTCGCAAACGCCGCCGCTCGGCTGCCAGTCGATGGCGAGGCCAAGGTCGGCGCCGGCATCGCGCACCAGGCCGAACAGCAGCGCGTGGCGCGCATCGAATGGCTTGGGCGGGCGGGCGAAGCCACCGGCGAGGCGGATCGCGACCTCGTGCGTGCGCCGCACATCGTCCAGCGCCGCCGCCATCGCCTGCTCGGCGCGCTGCTGCGCCTCGGCGTCGATGGGGCGCATGTTCCAGCTCAGCGCCGCCGCGTCCGGCACGACATTGTTGGCGCCGCCGCCGGTCACGCGGGCGACATTGACCGAGAGGCCGGGGATGGCGTGCTTCAACCCGTCGAGCCGCACGGCAAGGTCGGCGGCGGCGACCACCGCGTTGCGCCCGTCCTGCGGATTGCGTCCGGCATGAGCGGTACGGCCGGCGAGGGTCGCAACGAAATTGCCGCTGCCGCGCCGGGCGCTGGCGAGGCGGCCTTCCGGCGTGACGGCGGGCTCGAAGGTGAGGCCGATCTGGCAGCGCCGCGCCGTCTCGCGCAGCAGCGAGGCCGAGCCGAGCGATCCCACTTCCTCGTCGGCATTGACCACCACGTCCCAGCCGATGCCGTCGATGGCGCCCACAGCTTCCAGCGCGGCGAGCGCCTCTATCATCACGATGAGGCCGCCCTTCATGTCCGCCGCGCCGGGGCCGCCGAGCGTGTTGGCGTCGATCCGGCGGCACTGCTGGAAAGGGTGATCGGTCGCGAACACCGTGTCCATATGGCCGGTGAGGATGAGACGGCGGTTACGCTCCGGCCGCTTGCGCGCGAGCAAATTGGCGCCGTGCGACACCGCGATCTCGGTGCCGGTATCGTCCAGCGTGGTGACGGGATCGGGCGCGTGGGCGCTGACGGTGTCGGCCAGCGGCTCCAGCCGGTCCGCGATCCGCGCACGCATTTCGGTCAGGCCATCGAGATTGCGGCTGCCGGAGTTTATCTCCGCCCACTCGACGAGGGTTGCAGCCATGGCCGCCTGCCTGCCCCGGAGAGCTGCGAGGAGTTGCTGCTCTGGCATGGAGAGACCTGCCATGGAGGCCATCTTAGAGACTGTGGGGGTGCGAGGGAAGCGTTGCGTTTGGGATGCCTGTTCTCCTGCGCAGGCAGGAGCCCAGAGCCCGGCAGCGGCTCCTTATCGACCTGGGCTCCTGCCTGCGCAGAAGCACTGGCTTTGCGCTTTATGCCCGCCGCGCGGTCGAGAAGATCAGCGCCGCCAGCATCGCGGGGATGGCGAGCAGGATGCAGATGAGCGGCTTGCCCATGCCGGCGGCGAGCAGATAGCCCGCGGTGAGCGGGCCGAAGATCGAGCCGATGCGACCGACCGTGGTGGCGATGCCAAGGCCGGTGGCGCGCAGTTGCGCCGGGAAGGCATAGACGATGGTCAACCAGCACCCGCAGGCGGAGCCGAACAACATGCCGCCGAGCAGCAGGGCATTGCCGACCAGCAGCGGCAGGTTGGGCGGCAGCAGACCGAACAGGATGATCATTGCCGCCACGCCGAACAGGGTGATGAAGGTCAGCCGCTTGACGCCGACGCGCCCGGCGATCCAGCCCGCAATCAGTCCGCCCGCGATCCCGCCGACCGACACATAGATCGAATAGGAGATGCCGGCCGCCGTGGAGAGGCCCAGCTCCGTCACCCATTTCACCGCCCAGTTGATGATGAAATAGAAGGAGAACATGTTGAGCGCGTGCGCGGTGCACAGGCGGAAGATCTCGAAGCGATGCTCCTTGGCCACGATCTCGCGCACCGCGTCGCTGTCCCTTGCGGCGGGTGGCATCGGCGGCAGGTCGTCGAGCCGGGGCAAGCGCAGCCGGTCGAGCACGCGGTTGGTTTTGGCGAGCGCGCCGCGCGGCTGGCGGGCGAGCAGGAAATCGAGCGATTCGGGCAGCCAGAACCAGCTTATCGGGATGATGATGGCCGAGAGCATGCCGCCCACCCAGAAGATGCCGCGCCAGCCGAACGTGTCGAGCACGCTGATCGCCACCACGCCGCCGACGATGGTGCCGATGGGATAGGCCGAGGCGACGAAGCTGGGCGCGAACTCGCGGCGCTTGTCCGAGGCATATTCCATCGCCAGCGTGCCCGCCGTGCTGGTCATGCCGCCAATGCCGATGCCGGTGACAAGCCGGGAGAGCGCCATGCCCCAGTAACCGTGCGAGAGCGCCGCGCCGAACATGCCTCCGCTCATCAGGAACAGGCAAAAGAGGATGGCGGGCCGCCGCCCCTTGGTGTCCGCCACCGGCGAGACGCCGAGCGCGCCCAGCGCCATGCCGGCGAGGCTGAAGCTCAGCAGCTCACCCAGTTCGTCCGGCCCGAGCTGCCACTCCCGCGCCAGCACCGGCGCGGCCTGCGCCAGCGCCAATATGTCGTAGCCGTCCACCATGTTGATGGAGACCGGGATGAGGATGATGAGCCATTGGACAAGCAGCATCGGGCGCGCGCCGAGCGCCTTGCGCGGATCATAGTCGCCTGCCATCCTGCCCCTCGCCCTGTTTTGCCGGCAGGCTATGGGTCCGGTGGAAGGAACGCAATGGCGATGTGGTCCGGCAGGGCGGGCATGGAGAGGAGCGACGGGTCGTGGAGCCGATCAGGGTCAAGATGAATTATGTGGTGCGCGGCGAGAGCGCGGTGTTCAACGCCGCCAACCGCGCCGAAAGCTATTGGCCAATCGAGGAGCATGTCGTTCCCATCCATGATGTGCGGCCCATCGCCGGCAGCCTCTCGCTCGACCGCAACGGGTTCGTGTTGGTGAAGGGCGAATCGGCCGTGCCGGGCGCAGCCGACGAGGCGGAGATGAAGCGCCTCCATGCGCAGGAGGCGGTGGCGCTCGTCACCTGGCTGACCGGCGCCGCCAAGGTCATCAGCTTTGGCCCGATGCTGCGCACCGATGCGAAGGAAGCGGGCGACGGCAATCTCCCGGCGTTCGGCGCGCATGTCGATTATGGTGCGCGCACGGTACGCGATTTCACCTTCGACCTGCTTCCGGCGGAGGAGGCCGAGCGGCGACTGGCCGGGCGGCACATGCTCATCAATATCTGGCGACCTCTGCGCCCTGTGGAACGCTCCCCGCTGGCCCTGTGCGATGCGAGCAGCGTTGCGGCGAGTGACCTCTTTCCCAGCGAGGTGCGCGGTGGCCTGGGCGACGCAGGACGCCGCTCGCTCTGGGGCTTCAACCTCGCCTACAATCCGGACCACCGCTGGTATTACGCGCCGCGCATGCAGCCGGACGAGGCATTCGTCTTCCGCCTGTTCGATTCCGATCCGGAGGCAGTGCAGTGGACTGGCCACAGTGCCTTCGACGACCCGGCTTCGACGCCCGATTCGCCGCCCCGCCAGAGCATCGAGATCCGCACCATCGCCTTCATGGCATGAGGGCGCGGTGCCATTTGGCTTGCGGCGCGGCCCCAACGGCGTAGGCTGGGCACGGCGGTGCAGGCGCCGGGGAGAGGGCCGGTCCGGCGCGGGGAGCCGGAGCGGAACGATCGAGGGACGATTGGCCGATGACGGACGCGGAGGTTCTGCTTGCCCAGATCGACGAGGCCTGCCGTCGCCTGAAAATCGCGCAGACCACCTTTGGGCGGCAGGCGGTCAATGACGGTAAGCTGGTCACGCGCTTGCAACAGGGCGGCCGCGTGACGCTGGAGACGGTCAACCGCGTCCACCGCTTCATCGCCGAGAAGGGCGGCCCCTCGGCGGGTCTGCTGCGTTCGGCAATCACCGGGATCGACCGGGCGCTGGACCCGGTCCACGGCTTCCGCTTCTACGATAACCGCCAGAAATATCTGATGTTCGTCAACACGACATCGGAGAAGCAGGTGATCGTCGACCGCGCGCTGGAGCAGCTCGCGCACGTCCAGCCCGCGCCGCCCGCCGTCCGCCTGTTCGATGGCGGAGCGGGGGACGGCACTGCGCTCACCCGGCTGCTGCGCGGCGCCCACCGCCGCTATCCGTGGCTGCCCTTCTACGTGGTCGCCAAGGAGATCAGCATCGAGAATGTCCGGCTGATGCTGGAGAAGATGCCGGACCGCTTCCAGGAGCATCCGGCCACGGTGCTGGTCGTCACCAACCTCAATTATGGCGACGCGCCGTGGCTCAAGCCGGCCTCGCCCGTCGCCGCCAGCGCGATGGTGTGGCACGAGGTAGCGCTGGAGGGCGCGACGGCGGGCGATTTCGAGGAAGCGATCGCCGCGCTCCAGCCGGTGCTGGACCGGGACTGGCAGGTGAAGGTCAGCCAGGCGAGCGGCCATCCGGTCCATCAGACGCCCGCCGTGCTGGTCATCTACCGCAAGGATCAGCAGTTCGTGCTCGATTCGATCATCCCGCGCCGGGGGCTGGCGCGCGCGGATTTCGATTTCGTGCTGCTCTCCCAGCCCTATCGTGCGCGGGCGCCGCTCGCCTTCAAGGCTCGGCGGATCGTGGCGCCGCTGGTGCGCGCGCTGCGGCCCGGCGGACGGCTGATGGGTGTGCATAGTCACGGCCACGATCCTGGACTGGAGATTATCCGTGCTGTGTGGCCGGGCGAGAGCCCCTTCGCCACCGGCCGCGCGGCGCTGATGGCGGAGGTGAAGGCCGAACTGGGCGGCGAGGCGCGCAGCTACCAATTCCATAACCACGGCGACGCGGAAGCGCTGTTTCGCTTCTCGATCCGCACTTTGCCGACGGAGATTGCGCCGGACGGCGAGATTGGCATGTCCACCCTGCTTGCGGCGTGGAACGCGGCGAGCTATGTCGCCCAGATCGAAGACGCGCGCCTTTCCTCGGTGCTCAACCGCAACCTGTATGTGGACGCCACCCGCGCCGTTCTGCAAGCGCAGCGGGGGCTGTGGTTCAATAATGAGAGCTACATCGTCTCGCGCCCGGCGGAATTGGGGCGGGCGGGATAGGGTGAAGGCAATCCGGTGCCGGAAGCGACATGTGTTCCTGCGAAGGCAGGAACCCAAGCCCAGCCGCAGCGCCCTGTCGCTCCGGGCCCTGTCTACGCAGGAGCACATGCTTGGGATGGGAGGCGCGGATCTAGCTGCGAACAGGGAAGTAGGCACACAGTGCCCGGTGCTCGCCCGCTTCTCAATCCCCGATCAACGGCCCGCTCGCCTCAGGCCAACTCCCCCAGCGGCTGCAATGGCCGCGCGCCGTAGTGCTGGATCACTTCGGCGGCGGCGAGGCTGCCCAGCCGGCCGCATTCGGCGAGCGAGAGTTGGCGGCTGAGGCCGTAGAGTACCCCGGCCGCATAGAGGTCGCCCGCGCCGGTGGTGTCGACCAGCTCCTCGATCGGCGCGGCGGGAACGGCGACGCGTTCGCTGCCGCTGACCAGCAGTGATCCCTTCTCGCTGCGGGTGATCGCGGCGATGCTGACCTGCCCGGCGAGGTCGTCCGCCGCGGCGGCGATGTCGCGGCTGCCGTAGAGCGCCTCGATCTCGGCCTCGTTGGCGAACAATATGTCGATATGCTCGGCGATGAGCTGCTTGAACTCGTCCTTATAGCGGTGCACGCAGAAGCTGTCCGACAAGGTGAGGGCAACCTTGCGGCCGGCCCCGCGCGCGATGGTCGCGGCCTTGCGGAAGGCGTCCTTGGCGGCGGGCGGATCGAACAGATAGCCCTCCAGATAGGTGATGGCCGAAGCCGCGACGAGATCGGCGTCGATATCGGCCGGAGTGAGGTCGACACAGGCGCCCAGATGAGTGTTCATGGTGCGCTGCGCGTCCGGCGTTACCAGCACCAGACAACGCGCAGTGGCCGCACCGTTTGTAGCCGCAGGCGTGGTGAAGCGGACGCCGAGCGAAGTCAGGTCGTGGCCGAAGATCTGGCCGAACTCGTCGTCACGCACCTTGCCGATAAACGCCGCCCGCCCGCCGAACGAGGCGACGCCCGCAATGGTGTTGGCTGCCGATCCGCCGGAAGCTTCGATGGCCGATCCCATGGTCGCATAAAGCGCGTGCGCCCGTGCCTCGTCGATCAACGCCATGCCGCCCTTGGCCATACCGTGCGCTTCCAGAAAGGCGTCGTCGGCCTGGGCGATGATGTCGACAATGGCGTTGCCGACGCCCAGCACATCATGGATTGCTTCGCTCATCGTACCTCTTTCGTGCATCGTTGTTCAGGCATGGGGCGGAGGCCCATGATCGGTGCGTCGCCTATGGCCCAGATCGGCCCCTCTCGTCACGCTGAACTTGCCGCCCGGCGACGAAAGGCCCCCCTCAATAGCGATAGTGGTCGGGCTTGAAGGGTCCTTCGACGGGGACGCCGATGTAGGATGCCTGCTTGGGGGTAAG
>MKWI01000002.1 GCA_001899715.1 Sphingobium sp. 66-54 | reverse complement strand
GCGATAACTTCCTCGCTGCCATCAAGCTCTTCTGCACACGCCTATGGATCGCCGCTAATGAGTCTACGCCCTAAGAATCATGAGTGCACTGTAGCGTCTTTGGCGATCTGTAACCAGACCATTAAGTATATTTTGCATGGGGGTGCGGGCTCGTCCCATTTCGAGACAGGCCGGCCTCTTTAGAGCCGTCCTTCCGCCCAGGACGCTACGGTTTACTTTTGTTTTTGGGGTGATATCGGTGGTCCCGCTCCCGAAGATATGATCGCGAAATGAGCGAGCGCCTGCGGTGCATAGGCCGATCGCATCGACAGGATCGCAGCCGACTCGGGGGATGAGCGCCGAGTCTGTCAGACCCTGTCCGCCTGCACCACCGGGTCGATGGCGCGCAGGGCCGAGATGATCCGCGCGACGTGCTGGGCATCCTCCACTTCGATGTCGATCAGGTCGGTGTGGAACGGCCCTTCGCGGTTTATGAGTTGCAGGTTGAGGATGTTGGCCTTGTTGACACCGAAGATGTTGGCCACCGCCGCCAACGCACCGGGCTGGTTCTTGACGATGATGGAGAGCCGCGCGGTGCCGCCGCTCGCCTTGCTGTTCCAGGAGAGGTCCACCCAGTCCGCATCTTGCCCGGCCTCCAGTGCAAGGCAGTCTATGGTGTGCACCTCGATCGGCTCGCCCGGCCGGCGCAGGCCGACGATGCGGTCGCCCGGCACCGGGTGGCAGCATTCCGAGAGGGTGAAGGCGATGCCCGGCGTCAGGCCGAGGATGGAGACGGCATGGGTCTGCTCGGCGCGCTTGCGGCCGCCCGGCGTCTCCTCGGCGCTGCCGGGCACCAGCGCATTCATCACCTCCGCGTCGGAAATGCGGTTGGTGGCGATGGCGATCATCAGCGCTGCGCGGTCTTCCAGCTTGAGCCGCTTGACCGCCGCCTTCTCGGCCTTGTCGCCGATCTCGACCGGCAGCCGCTCGACGATCTCCTCATAGAGTTTCTCGCCCAGCGTGATGGTCTCGGCGCGCTGTTTCTGGCGGATGAAGCGGCGGATCGCCGCGCGCGCCTTGCCGGTAATGGCGAAGGAGAGCCAGCCCGGCTGCGGCTCCTGCGCGTCGGATTTCAGGATCTCCACCTGGTCGCCATTCTCCAGGATGGTACGCAGCGGCATTACCCGCCCGTTGATCTTGGCGCCAACCGTCTGGTTGCCGAGCGAGGTGTGCACCGAATAGGCAAAGTCGACCGGGGTGGAGCCCTTGGGGAGCTGCTGCAACTCGCCCTTGGGCGTGAAGGCGAAGATGCGGTCCTGATACATCGCCATGCGGGTATGTTCGAGCAACTCGTCCGCGTCGTGGCTCTGTTCGAGGATCTCGACGAGGTCGCGCAGCCACCCGGCCTGCCCGTCCGGCGTCGCGTGGTCCTGCTTGTAGGCCCAGTGCGCGGCGAGGCCGAACTCGCTGTCCTGATGCATCCGCTCGGAGCGGATCTGGATCTCGATCCGCGCATTCTCCTCATGGATTACCGTGGTGTGCAGCGACTGGTAGCCGTTGCGCTTGGGCGTGGAAATGTAATCCTTGAACCGGCCGGGCACCATCTTGAAGCGCTGGTGGATGAGGCCGAGCGCGCGGTAGCAATCGTCGGTGCTGTCGGTGATGACGCGGAATGCCATGATGTCCGAAAGCTGCTCGAAGCTGATGTGGCGCTCCTGCATCTTGCGCCAGATCGAGTAGGGATGCTTCTCGCGGCCCGAGACGACCACGTGCATGCCGGCGGAGGTCAGCATTGCCTGGAGCTGGCTGGCGATGCGGTCCACCTTGTCGTGCCCGCCCTCTTTCAGATGGGCGAGGCGCCTGGTGATGCTGTCATAGGCTTCCGGGTCGAGCTGCTGGAAGGCGAGCATCTGCATCTCGCGCATGAACTCGTACATGCCGATGCGCTCGGCGAGCGGCGCGTAGATGTCCATCGTCTCGCGGGCGATGCGGCGACGCTTCTGCTCGTTCTTGATGAAGTGCAGCGTGCGCATGTTGTGCAGGCGGTCGGCCAGCTTGACCAGCAGAACGCGGATATCGTCCGACATGGCGAGCAGGAACTTGCGCAGATTCTCGGCTGCGCGCTGGCTCTCGCTCTGCGCCTCGATCTTGGAGAGCTTGGTGACGCCGTCGACCAGCCGCGCGACATCCTCGCCGAACAGCTTGGCGACCTCCTCGGTGGTGGTCAGCGTGTCCTCGATGGTATCGTGCAGCAGCGCGGTGACGATCGTGCGGTCGTCGAGAAACAGGTCGGTCAGGATGCCTGCCACCTCGATCGGGTGGCTGAAATAGGGGTCGCCGCTCGCCCGCTTCTGGCTGCCGTGCCTGGCAACGGAAAACACATAGGCACGATTTATCAGGGCCTCGTCCGCCTCCGGGGCGTAGGCCTTTACCCGCTCGACAAGTTCATATTGGCGCAACATCTTACCCCAAGATGGGATTGGGCGGCGGGGCCGTGCAACAAAATAATGATGCGGGCGTATAAAGGCAGCGTGAGAAGCCGTGCTGCGGTGCTACTGGATGCAGTCGCCGTCTGGGGTAAAGGACGCTTTATTACCCTAGCGCCTGCTCCACTGCGCACTATCGCCATCCGCGGCCACAGACCCCTCTGTCGAACTGTATTTATCGTTCACGCAACGAAAGGCTGCTGCCGATGCGCTACACCGGCCCGCCAGCGCCCCATATTTGGGTGATTGGTCCGGGGCGCGGAATGCGCTAGCGTAGAGTTGATGAATGATCGCAAATGTCTCGATGCCTTCGGGGGATGCGCGTTGCCCGCTGCGCTGGAAGCGATGGGGGAGCGCTGGTCGTTCCTCATCCTGCGCGCCGCGTTCGACGGCATCGTCTATTTCGAGGATTTTCAGGCGACGCTGGGCATCGCGCGCAACATCCTCTCCAACCGGCTGGGCAAGCTGGTCGCCAACGGCATCCTCTCACGCGAGCCGGTGGCGAGCGACAAGCGCCGCATCGCCTATCGCCTGACCGAGAAGGGTGCCGGTCTCGTCCCGGTGATGATTGCGCTGCGTCAGTGGGGCGAGAAATGGAGCGACCGCCCGCCGGCCGGCCGCGTGCTGTGCGACCTGCGCGACGGTGCGCCGATCCGCCCGGTGACGCTACAGGCCGCTGATGGCCGCCCGCTCAGCTATCAGGACCTGTGCTGGATCGACCGGAATCGCCCGCCCGGCGCGACCGGGGAAGGCGCGCGGGCACCCTGCTGCGGGAGCGCCCTGGCGACCGTCTCTGTCGAGGGCGGGAGCGGCACGGACAGGAGCGGCGGGGGGTGAGCGATCCGGTTCCGGCTCTGCCGTTCCGCGCGCAGCCATTCTTCGAGGACAAGAACCGCGCCTTCTGGATCTTGCAGGGGCTGGGGTGGAGCGGGGCTTTCCTGCTGCGCGCCGTCTCGGGCATTGCCAACGGCCAGTCCATCCCTTCGCTGGTGCCGGTGCTTATCTCCACCGTCACCGGCTACTCGATCACGCTGCTCATGGCCGTGGGCTATCGCTTCTTGCTCAAGCAGAAGCCGATCGTCACCTGGACCATGTCGATCCTCGTCGCCATCGTGGCCGGCGCTACCTCGGCATTTATCGACGGGTGGATGTTCACCACGCTCAATCCAGTCGGCGCGGGCGCCAGCTTCAAGCTGTTCCTCGGCTATCTCTATCTCGATTTCACCCTGCTCGGCGCCTGGTCGGCGCTTTATTATGCGATCAACTTCTACATCACGGTGGAGGAGCAGGCGGATCAACTCATGCGGCTGGAAAATCAGGCCAGCGCCGCGCAGCTCGCCATGCTGCGCTACCAGCTCAATCCGCATTTCCTGTTCAATACGCTGAACAGCATCTCGACGCTGGTGTTGCTGAAGCAGACCGATCGCGCCAACGCCATGCTCTCGCGCCTGTCCGCTTTCCTGCGCTATACGCTCATCAACGAGCCGACCGCGCAGGTGACGCTGGAGCAGGAGGTCGAGACGCTCAAGCTCTATCTGGAGATCGAGAAGATGCGGTTCGAAGACCGGCTGCGCCCGGTGTTCGATATCCATCCGGCCGTCGCCAACGCCCGGCTGCCCTCGCTGCTGCTCCAGCCGCTGGTCGAGAACGCCATCAAATATGCCGTTACGCCGCAGGAGGAGGGCGCCGATATCGTGGTGACGGCGCAGCCTGTCGGCGAAAACGTCCGGATCGTCGTGTCGGATACCGGCCCCGGCTTGCATGCCGCCGATCAGCGCATGACCAAGGGCACGGGAGTTGGACAGACCAACATTCGTGACCGGCTCGTTCAGGCGTTTGGGGAACGCCAGAGCATGGAAACGCGTTCTCCGCCCGAGGGGGGCTATAGCGTCATCATCGAGATGCCGCTTATTTCTGCCGAACCATCAAGGGTAGCCGCATGACCATTCGCACCATTCTCGTCGACGATGAAAGCCTCGCCATCCAGGGCCTCAAGCTCAGGCTGGAGGCGCATCCTGACGTGGAGATCGTGGAAACCTGCACCAACGGGCGCGAGGCGATCCGCGCCATCAAGACTCACAAGCCCGATCTCGTCTTTCTCGATATCCAGATGCCGGGGTTCGACGGCTTCTCCGTCGTTCAGGGCGTGATGGAGGTGGAGCCGCCGCTGTTCATCTTCGTCACCGCTTATTCGGACCATGCCTTGCGCGCGTTCGAGGCGCAGGCGATTGATTATCTGGTGAAGCCGGTTGATGAGCAGCGCCTTGCCGATGCGCTCGACCGCGCCCGCCAGCGCCTGCACGAGAAGCGCCATGTCGCCGAGGCGGAGCGCCTGCGCGAGGTGCTGGCCGAGGTCGCGCCCGAGGCCGTGCCGGACATGTCGGCAGATGCGGATACGCCCGCGTCGAGCCGCTACGAGAAGCTCATCAATATCAAGGATCGCGGCCAGATCTTCCGCATTGACGTCGACACCATCGAGCGTATCGACGCGGCCGGCGATTATATGTGCATCTACACTGCCGATAATTCGCTGATCCTGCGCGAGACGATGAAGGACTTGGAAAAGCGCCTCGACCCGCGCAACTTCCAACGCATCCACCGCTCGACCATCGTCAATCTGAGCCAGGTCCGGCAAGTAAAGCCCCATACCAACGGCGAATGCTTCCTTGTGCTCGAATCGGGCAGTCAGGTGAAGGTGAGCCGCTCCTACCGAGACGTGGTGGCGCGTTTCGTCCACTGACTGCGAGATGCGCTCGACGAGCGCGGACCCCGCAGAACAGTTCTTATGTCGGCCGACCCAAGGGCTCCTGCGAAAGCGGAGTCCAGGGCGGTTAGGCGCCCGAGCTACTCCAATGCCCTCTGCCTCTTTCCACGTCATGCTGAACTCGTTTCAGCATCTATCCTACCCCAATCGACCGTGGCCAGCGGCATAGACAGGCCATGAGGCAGGGCAGGGTGACGGAAGGAGGAAGCCTCTCCAATTCGCCTTCCGGGGAAAGATTATCCGCAGGACGGGGGCGCCCAATGCAATGTCGCAATAAGCCTCGCCTCCAGCCCTTTCCCGAGCCAAGGCGGAACGGTTGAAACCATGCGTGCAAAAAAAGGCCGGTGCTCAAGGGAAGCACCGGCCATTGCCAGGGAGGGGGAAGTGTTGAGCCGGTGCGGATGCGCCGGCTGGATCAGCAGCGGCTGTCGCTCTTGTCGATCGCGCGGCCCGCAACGGCGCCGATGGCACCACCGATCAGCGTGCCGGCGGTCTTGTCGCCGCGGCGGCCGGCCACCTCATTGCCGATCAGGCCGCCGGCGATGGCGCCGATGATCGTGCCGCCCGTGCCGTTGTCGCGGCAGCGATAGCGGTAGTCGTTCCGATAATTGCCGCGGTAGTAATTATTGTTGTAGGCGCGGTAATCGCGCGAACGATAATCGCGATATGTGCGGTCGTAGCGGCTGTTATCGTAGCGATGATAGCCGTCGCGCGCGGCCGCCGGTGCGGCGACGCCCAGGGAGGTCACGACCATGGTAGCGGCGGCCGTGAGGCTCATGAACTTGAATGGGGTCATGGTCTTGCTCCTTCGTTCCGGCGAACCGTTCGTGGCGTTGCGGCCACGCTCCGTCCGTCATGAGTGCTCTTTTAGCGCAGCCCCCTTGAGCCCAGGCTGAATGGCGCCGTTAGGCGGCGTTCAGAATGACGCGCCGTTCGCACGGGGCACGGCGGACGCGGCCCACGCCCGAAGCTTGCCGGCGATGCTTCGTGTCGAGCGAAGTCGAGATATTTGCGTTCCACAATGCGGCGCTTCCATCGCGCCCGGACAGACCCTATGCGCGGACCATGCAGCGGATCGCGCTCATCCTGTTGCTGTTTGTGCTGCTGATGAACGGGCAGCATGACGGCGCCGTGCCGCCGGCGATGGCCGGCCGCATCGCGGTGGCGGCGCGTGCGCTGCCGCTGGAGGAGGCGGGCGATCCGGCGCGGCTCGGGCCGCTGCGGCTGCTCGGTGCCTGGCATCTTACCAGCCCGCATCCGGCGTTCGGCGGCTTTTCGTCGCTGCTCGTGGATGAGGCGGGCGGATTCATCGCGCTCAATGATACGGGCGAGGCGTTTACCTTCGGTCTGGCGCGTGCCGGGCAGGGCGAGGTCATGCCGCTGCCGCGCCCGGCGGCGGAACAGGATGTGCCGCGCTGGAAATGGGATTCGGAGAGCATGACGCGCGATCCCGCGTCGGGGCGCATCTGGGTCGGCTTCGAGCATCTCCAGATGATTTGCCGCTATGCGCCGGGGTTTGCGCGGCGCGAGGGCTGCGTGCGGCCGGCGGCGGTGCAGCGCTGGCCGCTCACCGGCAGCCTCGAATCGCTGGTGCGGCTGGGCGACGGACGGTTTCTGGCAATCTCGGAGATGGGACGGGGCGCGGACGGTGCGCATGATGTGTTGCTCTGGCGCGGCGATCCGGTCGATCCGGCCACGCCGCCGCCGGTGCATCTCGGCTACCGGCCGCCGCCGGGCTATCGGCCGACCGATGCCGTGTGGCTCGGCGGCGACCGGCTGCTCGTGCTCAACCGTCGGCTGACGCTGGCGGAGGGCTTTACCGCCCGGCTTGCGCTGGTGCGTATGCCGCCGCTGGAGGCCGGGGCGCAACTTCAGGCACAGGTGATCGCGCGTTTTGCGCCGCCCGGTTTTGCTGACAATTTCGAGGCGCTGGCGCTCTCGCGCGATGAGGGTGGCCGGCCGGTCCTGTGGGTGGCATCGGACGACAACCACCTGTTCCTCCAGCGCTCGCTGCTGCTGCGCTTTGCGCTGCCGGTGGAGTGGGGTGGAGACTTTTAGTCAACGATTCGGGGTTTTGTCCGAGGGCGGGTTTTTCGGTTATTTGTTTTGATATCAGTGCGTTACGAAAAAAGGCGGCCCGCATGGACCGCCTTCCGTCATTTTTCGCTGATCGGTCGCTCAGGCGGCTTGCGCGCCGGCGGCCTTCTTGGCGATCTCGCGCTTCAGGCGGCGGGCCCGCAGCGAGAGCTTGGTATCGGCCGTCTTGAGCAGCCAGTTGTCGAGACCGCCGACATGCTCGACCGAGCGCAGGCCGTGGGTCGACACGCGCAAGCGCACGCTGCGCTCCAGCGAATCGGAGATCAGCGTCACATTCTGCAGGTTGGGCAGAAAGACCCGCTTGGTCTTGTTGTTGGCGTGGGACACGTTGTGGCCCACTTGGCGGCCCCGGCCGGTCAACTCGCAGATGCGCGACATGCTGTTCGATCCTGATCTTGTATACGTTCGGAAAGCGGCGCGGATAGCGGTTCGCAGCCGGATCGTCAAGGCGCTTTCCCGGTGAAACCACGCTTGCCGGCCGCTCTCCATGCCCGGTTCTCAATCGCCAGGCAATCCTCTAGGGACGGATCGACGGTCAGCTCAGGTGGAGGCGAACATGGTGGCTTTTCGTGACCCGGAGCGCAGCAGACTGCCGGTCCGCGAACACCGGAAACGCGGGGAACCGCCATTCGCAGCCCCGCATGGGCCGGGCGGCGATCCGTCCTAGGGCTGTGCGATGGCCGATCCTTTTCCTCTGCCCGAGCCGATGCGCCTCGCGCTCGCCGCCGCCGCCGCGGCCGGGGCGGCGGGGGAGGTGCCGATCGGCGCGGTCGTTACCCGCGCGGGCGCGGTGATCGCGACGGGCGAGAATCGCAACCGCCGCGACGGCGACCCCACCGCTCACGCCGAGATCGTCGCGATTCGCGCCGCCTGCACCGCGCTCGGGCAGGAGCGGCTGACCGGCTGCGACCTGTGGGTGACGCTGGAGCCCTGCGCCATGTGCGCCGGCGCCATCGCCCATGCCCGCATCGCGCGACTTTATTACGGCGCGCCCGATCCCAAGGGCGGCGGCGTGGACCATGGCGCGCGCGTCTTTGCCCAGCCGCAGTGCCACCATCGGCCGGAGCTGTTCTCCGGTATTGGAGAGGGGGCGGCGGCCGAGCTGTTGCGCGGCTTTTTTGCGGTGCGGCGGTAATTGCCCGAGGGTGAATGGGGCGCTTGAGCGGCTTGGCGGTGGGCGCTGGTTGATGCTGCTCCTAGGTGGGAGGGGCATAGCGCTCCCGCGAAAGCAGGGCTTCGGGGAGCATGAGCGGCTCTTTTCTGCCCTGGGCTCCTGCCTGCGCAGGAGCACGGCGTGGTTCGAGCGGTGTGGTCACACTGGTTCTTGTTCTTGCATCCCGCTCCCTCTCGTCACCCCGGATCAAGTCCAGGGTGACGATGGATCGTTGCCAGGCATCGGTGAGGCCGCCGTCTCCCCTACCGCCGGCGTTTCTTTTTGGCCGGCGCGGGTTCGTCCTCATCCTCATTGCCCAGCGGGGCGATGCGGTAGAGGGTGAAGGGCAGTTGCGTGCCGAACTTAAGCGGCACGGCGGTGAGAAACGGCATCCGCTCGCCGCGCACCAGCCGCGCGTAGAAGCCGTCCGGGCTGCGGCGCTGGTAGATCGTCCCTTCCGGGAAGTTGGGGCAGTAGAGCAGGTAGCGGGCGCCATGCGCCGCTGCGATGGCGCGGAACTGCTCGGGCGTGCCGTCGAACGCGTGGTGGATGTCGAGAATCGCCTTGCCGTTGCGATGATAGGGCCCGGCGATGGCGCGGTGGTGGGTGACGGCGATCAGACGCGGGCCGAGGTCGACCAGCGTGAAGATGGTCGCCGGGGCGATCTGGTTGAGCGCGAGCAGCGCCGGCTGGGTGCGGCAGCGCGCCTCCGAACGGCGCGACGTCTGGCGGATGGCGGTGGCGTTGGGGGCGGGGGCCGAGGCGTTGGTGATGGTCCGCTCGCGCCGGTCCGCCGGTTTCTCTGCCGCGTTGCCGGTATTGCTCGCGTTGGCCACCGTTGCGACGGTCGACGGAGCGGGCACCGCCTTGTTGCCCGCAAACGCCTTGGCTGCGAGCGGGTAGAGCGAATAGGCGTTGGCGGCGCAGCCGAGCAGGACGAGGCCGATGAGGCCAGGCAGCCGCAGCGCCAGCGGGGCGGTGAACAGCGCCGCGAGCAGCGCCCACATCGCCCAGGCGACCGGCGGAATGGCGAGCAGTTGCGCGGCCGGGCCGGCGCGGATCTGCCAGAAGGTGAGGGCGATGGCGAAGGCGATCATCAGCGTCACCGTACCCCACGCCCACAGCCGCTCGCTGTCCCGCCGCGCTGCCCAGCAGCCGGCCAGCGCACAGAGCAGGCCGGTGGCCGGCAGCGCGATCATCGGCACCCAGCTTGAGGCGGCCTGCACGTAGATGGGCTTGGCCTCGCGGATATAGACCAGCCAGCTCCGCTCCAGCTCGGGGGAAATCTGGTAGGCGCCGCTCAGGATGCACTGCGGCCAGGCGGCAAGCGCGAAGCCGCCGACGATCAGCCCGCCGATGGCGGCGGCGATGAAGCGCTGCGGCCAGCCCTTGAGCGGCAGGTAAGTGATGACCAGCAGCACCCCGGCGGCGAGCACGAGGATGCTGGTCCACACCGGCGAGAGCGCATCGCACACCGGCAGCCGGTTGGCGTTGCTGGCGAACAGCGCATAGCCGAGCGCCGTGGTGCCGCCGAGGCTGAGCGCATAGGGGCGCAGCCGCCGTGCCGCGCCCTCCTTGAAGATCCAGCGCAGCGCCACCAGCGCGCCGGCGCCGGCGAGATAGACCATCATCTCCATGCCGATCACCACCGAAGCGGCGCTGGAGATGCCGGCGACGACGCCACCGCGCCGCCACTTGCGGTCGACCAGCCCGGCCAGCGTCGTCGCGGTGAGCGCAAGCTGCCAGCCATGATGATCGACCCGCAGCGGCATGAACATGGAGAGGCCCATGCCGGCGCCCAGCGGCAGCAGCATGGCGGCGATCCAGCCGTGCCCGCGCCCATCCCGCGCGAGGCGGCGGGCGAGGAAGGCGAGCGCCAGCATCAGCACCAGCAGCGGCAGCAGCGGGGCGACGCCGAGCGCCAGCTCGTCCGCCCGCGCCGGATCGGTGAACAGGCGGAAGACCAGCATCAGCCCGGCGATGGGCAGATCGACCAGCCGGCTCCAGTGGATGTCGGCGCCGCCCGGCGGATCGAGCCGATATTGCCGCAAGTCCCACCAGCTCTGGCCGTTCAGCCAGTCGCGCACTTGCAGGTAGCGCATATTGTCGTCGGTATCGCCGAGCGAGAGATAGTGGATGGCGGTGGCGTAGCGGTCCAGATAGGCGGCGGCGATCAGCAGCCAGGCGATGACGACGATCCAGCGCCATTCGCGGTGGCCGAAGCGGTCGAGCGCGGCAAGCCAGCGGCGCCAGCGGGCGCCGGGGCGCGGTGCAGGATCAGCGGACATGGACGCAGGGGGTCCCCTGACCGGCGGATGTGCCGATGGGCTGGCGGCGCGGGCGATCGGCACGGGGCTTCCGTGCGCAGCGGGGGCTGCGGCGTGAGGAAGCGTTTGTTGCCGGCAGATGCCTGCGGGCAATCACGGCCGTTGCCGGTCTGGGATACACGATCTAGGGGCTTAGCCGAGTGGATCGAAAGCGCAACGGGGCATTTGCTTGGCGAACGGGATGGAGGATGGCAGCGACGGCGCGGCGGGCGGCCCAGTGAGCGGTGTGATGGGCGGCCAGCTCATCCGCTATGGCCTGACCGGCGGGTTCGTCACCGCGTTGCAGGCGGCGGTCTACTGGGTGCTGGCGGACCGGGCGGGGGTGCATCCGCAGCTCGCCAATTTCCTTGGCTATCTCGTCGCGGTGGCGAGCGGTTATGTGCTCCACGGCCGCTTCACCTTCCGCGGCCACGGCAGCCGCGACCGGCCGGTGGCGCGCTGCGTGCGCTTCGTGGCCGTCTCGCTGCTGAGCCTTGGCCTCAATGCGCTGTGGGTGTGGCTGTGCGTCGACCTGCTCGGCTGGCCGCTCTGGTCGCCGGTGCCGGCGATGGGCCTCGTCACACCGGCGCTGGTGTTCGTGCTCAACCGGCAGTGGGTGTTCCGCTAGGGCGGGGCGACATTCAGGTCTGGCGGCTCTGCGCTGTGATTGCCGTCGGTTCGCAATCCACCCTGAGGGGAGCGCCATGCTTGCCCATGAAGGCCGGAAGGCAGCGGCAGGTGGGCTTCTGCCTGCGCGGGAGGACATGCCGTTCTGGACGGAGGCTGCCTCTACGGAGCGGTTCGATGGGGCCAGCCTCCGGGCCCAATGAAAAGGGCCGCCGGATCACCCAGCGGCCCTAACCAAGAACTGTGTTGCTCCGTTGCGAAGATCAGTTCGCGTTTTCGACCGCGTTCGTCGCGTTGGCGACGGCGTTCGACGCATTGTCCAGAGCATTGCTCGCAGCCACCATCGCGCTGTCAGCGCTGTTCGCGATGTCGTTGGTGGCATCGGCGGTGTCGTTGACGACGTTGTTGGCCTCCTGCTGCGAGCAGGCGGCAAGACCGAGCGACGCGGCCAGAACGAGCGAGAAAGCAATAGTCTTGGTCATGGGCAAACCCCTTGATGAATTCATACCGCGCAGAAACTACGGAAGGGGTCCCCCCCCTTAAAGCCTGCGAGCGCGAGTCGTATCGGTTTGTCGTCGCCAACGCAATCCCTTGCGCAAAGCTGAACGAAAGTGGGATTATCTTTCGCACGCTTTGACCCGGCGCGAGACTCGCCTAAACGGAGGAGGATGCTGGGCCAGCTCGATCTTTTCCGCGCACTCGCCGACCCGACGCGGCTGCGAATCGTCCATCTGCTGCGCGAAATGGAGCTGGCGGTGGGCGAGGTCGCCGTCGTCGTCGGGCAGAGCCAGCCGCGCGTCTCGCGCCATGTGCGCATCTTGGTGGAGGCCGGGCTGGCCGACCGGCGCAAGGAAGGGAGCTGGGTGTTCCTCGCCCTGCGGCGCGAGGGGGCGGCCGCGCTCGGCGCGTTTCTGGACGCCGTGCCCCCATCGGACAGCGAGCGGCTTTGGATCGAGGCTGATCAGGCGCGGCTCGCCGCCGTGCGGGCCGAGCGGGCGCGGGCGGCCGAGGGCTATTTCGCGAGCCACGCCGAGCAATGGGATGCGCTGCGCTCGCTCTATGTGCCGGAGGCGCAGGTCGAGCGGGCGATGGCGCGGATGCTCGCCGCCCGGCCGCTCGGTCGCCTGCTCGATATCGGCACCGGCACCGGGCGCATGGCGACCCTGTTCGCTCCCGCCGCGCGCAGCGTCACCGCCATCGACCGCAGCGCCGAGATGCTGCGGCTGGCGCGCGGCAAGCTACCGCCGGAGAGCGCCGACAAGGTCCGCTTCCTCGCCGGGGACTTCAACCACTTGCCGATCGGCAGCGCCACGGCGGACACCGCGATCCTCCATCAGGTGCTGCATTATGCGCCCGCGCCCGAGCATGTGATCGCGGAGACGGCGCGCACGCTGAGCGACGGCGGGCGCCTGCTCATCGTCGACTTCGCGCCGCACGACCGCGAGGAACTGCGTGTGCGCGACGCCCACGCCCGCCTCGGCTTCTCGGACCGGCAAATCGCCGCCTGGTATGCCGCCGCCGGGGTGACGATGGCGGACATCGAGACGCTGGCCGGGGGGGAACTGACCGTCAAGCTGTGGCTCGGCGAGCGGCAGAGCATTGCGGCCGCGTGAGCCGGGACCTGCGCTGGGGCATGGGGCGGAGTGGCGGTGCGCGCGGGATTATCGGCGGCTTGAGAGCGCTTGGGCGTGCAAACCGGGGCGGTGCCGGAATATGAATATGAAGCCGGCCGGCGCCGTGCCCACGCGCAGTCCGCCAGCCTCCGCCGGCCGCCAGCCTCCGCCGGTGGTGCTGTCTAAGCCAAGATGCGCTCCTGCGAAGGCAGGGTCCGGGATCCGGCCGCAGTGCCCTCTCGCCCTGGACTCCTGCTTTCGCAGGAGCACGACCGGGGGTGGGTGCGCTGGTCTGCCGGTGGCTTGAGGCGGATCGCTGGAGGGCCGGCGTCCGCCATGGGGGCGCTCAGGCCTTTTCCAGCAGCTTTTCCCTGGCGATCTTCTCGCGCCAGACCAGCGGGGCGAGCTGGTGGACGTTGTTCCCCTCGCTGTCGACTGCGACGGTGACGGGGAAGTCCTTCACCTCGAACTCGTAGATCGCCTCCATGCCGAGGTCCGCGAAGCCGACGACCTTGCTGCCCTTGATCGCGCGGGCGACCAGATAGGCCGCGCCGCCCACCGCCATGAGATAGGCGCTCCGGTGGTCGCGGATCGCGTCGACCGCCATGGGGCCACGCTCGGCCTTGCCGACCATCGCCAGCAGGCCCTGCTCCAGCATCATGCGGGTGAACTTGTCCATCCGCGTCGCGGTGGTGGGGCCGGCGGGTCCGACAATCTCCTCACCGACCGGATCGACCGGGCCGACATAATAGATGACGCGGCCCTTGAACTCGACCGGCAGCTCTTCGCCGCGCGCCAGCATGTCCTGGATGCGCTTGTGGGCGGCGTCGCGCCCGGTCAGCATCTTGCCGCTCAGCAGCAGCCGGTCGCCCTGCCTCCAGCTCCGCACCGTCTCGGGGGTGAGGGCATCGAGATCGACGCGGATCGCGCTGCTGTCCGGCGCCCAGTCGACTTTGGGCCATGCGGAGAGGTCCGGCGTCTCCAGATAGGCCGGGCCGGAGCCGTCGAGCGTGACATGCGCGTGGCGGGTCGCGGCGCAGTTGGGGATCATCGCGATCGGCTTGTTGGCCGCGTGGCACGGCGCGTCCATGATCTTGACGTCGAGAATGGTGGCGAGGCCGCCCAGCCCCTGCGCGCCGATGCCGAGCGCGTTGACCGCGTCGAAAATCTCGATGCGCAGCGCCTCGATGTCGTTTTGCGGCCCGCGCGCCTTGAGCGGACCCATGTCGATCGGGTCCATCAGCGCCTTCTTGGCGAGGTGGACGCAATGCTCCGCCGTGCCGCCGATGCCGATGCCGAGCATGCCGGGCGGGCACCAGCCGGCGCCCATCTGCGGGATCATCTCCAGCACCCATTCGACGATATTGTCGCTGGGGTTCATCATCTTGAACTTGGACTTGGCCTCGCTGCCGCCGCCCTTGGCCGCCACGTCGATGCTGACCGTGGCGCCGGGCACCATCTCGACATGCAGCACGCTTGGCGTGTTATCCTTCGTGTTGCGGCGGGTGAAGGCGGGGTCGGCGAGGACGGAGGCGCGCAGCTTGTTCTCCGGGTGGAGATAGGCGCGGCGTACGCCCTCATCGACGATCTCTTGCAGCGAGCGCGTCGTGTCATCGAGCCGACAGTCCATGCCCCATTTGACGAAGATGTTGACGATGCCGGTGTCCTGGCAGATCGGCCGGTGGCCCTCCGCGCACATGCGGCTGTTGGTGAGGATTTGCGCGATGGCATCCTTTGCCGCCGGCGCCTGCTCGGTCTCGTAAGCCTCGCCCAGCGCGCGGATATAATCCATCGGGTGATAGTAGCTGATGAACTGGAGCGCGTCGGCCACGCTCTCGATGAGATCTGCGGTGCGGATGGTGACGGTCATTGGCGGTTCCCTGCTGATGGCGCCGCGATAGGCCGCGTGGGGGCCGGGTTCAAGGGGGTGGGCGGGGTCCGCTGAGGGCCGCGAGAATCTTGAAAGCGGTCCTCCGTTCGCCCTGGGCTTGTCGAGAGACTGGGCCTTTTTCTTCAACCGGAAGCTGCGGACGTCCCCTCGACTGCCCGCCAAGAAAAGCGCTCGGGACGGCCCTTCGACAAGCTCGGGGCGAACGGAGATTTCGAGAGAAACGGGGTGTTTCGAGAAATACCCCTCATCCCATGCCATTCCCTATCGCTCATCGGGCGCGGGGCGTTTGCAAGCGGCGTGCTCCTGCGCAGGAGCACGGGGTTTCTGTTGGGGTGGGGCTGTTCCCGCCGGGCAGAGCTGCCCGCCGTGGCTGTGTGCCAGATCGTGAAGCCGGGATGCGGGGTTCCTGTTTCTGTAGGCGCTGTTCTTGATGGGGCCTTGATGGCGCCTGTCTGCGCGGCCCCACCCCACTCCCCTGAAGGGGCAGGGCTTGGTATCAAGACGACCTCTACCGCCCGAATTTGCGCTGCGTCTTGCCGTAGCGCAGCTTGCGGGTGCCGGGCTTGCCCTCGGTCGCGCGGCCGCGGTAGCGGCTGGCGCCCGCCGTCACCTGCTCGTCGGCGGGGAGACCCAGTTCCTCGGCTTCCAGCTTGCGGATCTCGTCGCGCAGGCGGCCGGCTTCCTCGAATTCGAGATCGGCGGCGGCGGCGCGCATCTTCTTCTCCAGCTCCTCGATATAGGCGCGCAGATTGTGGCCGACGAGGTGCGGCGCATCCTCCAGCCCCGTCTCCACCGTCACCTGATCCTTGCTGGCGACGTGCGCGATGATGTCGCCGATCTGCTTGCGGACCGACTCCGGCGTGATGCCGTGCTCTTCATTGTAGGCAAGCTGCTTCTCGCGGCGGCGGTTGGTCTCATTGAGGGCGCGCTCCATGCTGCCGGTGATGCGGTCGGCATAGAGGATCACCCGCCCGTCGATGTTGCGCGCGGCGCGGCCGATGGTCTGGACGAGGCTGGTCTCCGAGCGCAGGAAGCCCTCCTTGTCCGCATCGAGAATCGCGACCAGCCCGCATTCGGGAATGTCCAGCCCCTCGCGCAGCAGGTTGATGCCGACCAGCACGTCATAGACGCCGAGCCGCAGGTCGCGGATCAGCTCGATGCGCTCCAGCGTCTCCACGTCGCTGTGCATGTAGCGCACCTTGAGGCCGGCCTCGTGCATGAACTCGGTCAGGTCCTCGGCCATGCGCTTGGTCAGCGTGGTTACGAGGGTGCGGTAGCCCTTCGCCGCCGTCAGCCGCGCCTCGTGGATGAGGTCGTCCACCTGATCCTCGACCGGCTTGATCTCCACCGGCGGGTCGACGAGGCCGGTGGGGCGGATCACCTGCTCGGCGAACACGCCGCCGCTCTGCTCCATCTCCCACGGGCCGGGCGTGGCGGAGACGCAGACGGTCTGCGGGCGCATCGCATCCCATTCGTTGAAGCGCAGCGGCCGGTTGTCGATGCAGGAGGGCAGGCGGAAGCCAAATTCGGCCAGCGTCACCTTGCGGCGGTGGTCGCCGCGCGCCATCGCGCCGACCTGCGGCACCGTCTGGTGGCTCTCGTCGACGAACAATATGGCGTTGTCCGGCAGATATTCGAACAAGGTCGGCGGCGGCTCGCCGGGCAGGCGGCCGGTGAGGAAGCGGCTGTAATTCTCGATGCCGGCGCAACTCCCGGTCGCGGCGATCATCTCCAGATCGAAGTTCGTGCGCTGCTCCAGCCGCTGCGCCTCCAGCAGCCGGCCCTCGCCGGTCAGCTCCTTGAGCCGCTCGGCCAGCTCGTGGCGGATCGCCTCCATCGCCTGCTTGAGCGTGGGGCCGGGGGTAACGTGGTGGCTGTTGGGAAACACCTTGATATGATCGAGACTGGCGGCCTTCTTGCCGGTCAGCGGATCGAACTCGACAATCTCCTCGATCTCGTCGCCGAAGAAGCTGATCCGCCAGGCATTATCCTCATAGTGACTGGGGAAAATCTCCAGATTGTCGCCGCGCACGCGGAAGTTGCCGCGCGCGAAGGCGGCGTCGTTGCGCTTGTATTGCAGGGCGACCAGCTTGCGGATGATCTCGCGCTGGTCGGCGACCTGGCCCTTGCCGAGCGAGAAGGTCATCGCCGAATAGGTCTCGACCGAGCCGATGCCGTAGAGGCAGGAGACCGAGGCGACGATCAGCACGTCGTCCCGCTCCAGCAGCGCGCGCGTGGCCGAGTGGCGCATCCGGTCGATCGCCTCGTTCACGCTCGACTCCTTCTCGATATAGGTGTCGGAGCGCGGCACATAGGCTTCGGGCTGGTAATAATCGTAATAGCTGACGAAATATTCGACCGCGTTCTCGGGGAAAAAGCTCTTGAACTCGCCGTAGAGCTGGGCCGCGAGGATCTTGTTGGGCGCCAGCACCAGCGCCGGGCGCTGCACCGCCTCGATCACCTTGGCCATAGTGAAGGTCTTGCCCGAGCCGGTGACGCCGAGCAGCACCTGATTGCGCTCGCCGGCCCGCGCGGCCTCGACCAGCTCGGCGATGGCGGTCGGCTGGTCGCCGGAGGGCTCATAATCGGAGACGAGCTTGAACGGCCGGCCGCCCTCCGTCTTTTCCGGCCGCGCCGGGCGATGGGGAACGAAGGCCGCGCCGGTTTCGGGCTCGGCGAGAGTCGTGCGGATCTGGATGGCCATGGGCGCGAATATGGCGCGCGGTGTGGCCGGCGGCAATGGGCGTGTGGGAACAAAGCAGGATCACGGCGCGGCCCGGCGCGGGCGGGCACCCGCTCATGGCGTGGGACGCCCGGCCCGTATCATGCGGCCTTTACCAAATATGCGCTTTTGTATCGGAGAGGAGCCCTTGCTAGACTGGGACCCCGCTGCGCTTGAACGAAGGATTCGACACCCAATGGCGATTCTGACCCCCAAGGAGCAGGACGGCTACATCTTTTTCGATGAGGAGGAAGCCAAGGCGGCCGGCGCCGCGCTGGCCGAGCGCTACCAGAGCGCGGAGCCTTTCCCCCATATCGTCATGGACGAGTTTCTCCCCGTCGACTTCCTGCGCGGCCTGCTGGGCGAGTTCCCGGACAGCAACGGCAAGAGCTATTTCGACCGCGATCAGGAACGGCTGAAATTCCAGTATCCGCCGCGGGATATTCCCGGCCGGCGGATGCGCAACCTCGTCACCGAGCTGAACAGCCCGGCGATCCTGCGCTTCCTGCAAGCGATGACCGGCATCAAGGGGCTGATCGCCGATCCTTATTATATGGGCGGCGGCCTGCACGAGACCAAGAGCGGCGGCCATCTGGGCGTGCATGCGGATTTCAACATCCACAAGCTCATGAACCTGGAGCGGCGGCTCAACCTGCTCGTCTATCTCAACGACGACTGGCCGGACGCCTATGGCGGGCATCTGGAACTGTGGGATCAAAAGATGGAGGAGCGCCAGCACGCCGTCCTGCCGGTGCTTGGCCGCGCGGTGGTGTTCAATACCGCACTGGACAGCTTCCACGGCCAGCCCGATCCGGTGCGCTGCCCGCCGGATCGCTCGCGCCGGTCGATCGCGACCTATTATTACACCGCCCCGCAGGATGGCGTGAAAGCGCTGCCGGAGCGCACCACCGTGTTCAAGGCGCGGCCGGCCAGCGCGGACAAGGCGGACCGCAAGGTCCAGTTCGATCACTTCCTGCGCGATTGGGTGCCGCCTCGGCTCTACCGTTATGCGATCAAGCTCAACCGTTACAAATAGGGACGCTCCCGGCCGCCGGCCGCGCGGAACCAACCGGCGGCGGCTGTTTTGGAGACGGGGATCGGGCTATATGCCATGGCGTTCGGACTGCATGAGTCGCGGCTCATGAACGCCGGATCGGAGCGGCATCCATGATCGGCTACACCACCGTTGGGACCAACGATCTGCAGAGGGCGCTGGCCTTCTACGATGCGCTGTTCGGCAGCGTGGGCATCTCCCGCCTGATCGAGATGCCGCATCTGGCCGGCTGGGGGCGCAACTGGAGCAAGCCGATCTTCGGCGTTGCCAAGCCTGCCGACGGCCAACCGGCGACGCCCGGCAACGGCGTGATGATCGCGATGGGCCAGCGCACGCGTGCCCGGGTGCGCACGCTCTACGACAAGGCGCTCGACCTGGGCGGCACGGACGAGGGCGCGCCCGGCGTGCGCGGCGCGGGCGGCAGTCAGGCGTTCTACGCGGCCTATGTGCGCGATCTCGACGGCAACAAGCTGTGCTTCTACTGCGTCGGCCATGGCGGGGACGACAGGGAGCGCGCCGCGGCAGACGATTGAGCGCGGCCGCGCGCCGTGCCACAGCGGCCCCCGCCATGACTCGCTCCGATCTTCTCTCCGCCTATCTGCGCCGCGTGCGGCTGGATGCCGCCCCCACCCCCGATGCCGAGGGGCTGGCGCGCTTGCAGGCGGCGCATCGCCAGACCATCGGCTTCGAGAATCTCGACGTGCGCCTGGGCCGGCCGATCCGCATCGACCCGCAGGCGGCGTTCGACAAGCTGGTGACGCGTGAGCGGGGCGGCTACTGCTTCGAGCAGAACCGGCTGTTCAGCGACATGCTCGCCGCGCTCGGCATGCCCAACCGGCCGCTGCTGGCGCGGGTGTGGCTGGGCCTCGCGCCCGGCCTCGACACGCCGCCGCGCAGCCACGTGCTGTTGCTCGTCGACCTCGACGGCATGCCGTGGATCGCCGATGCGGGTTTTGGCGGGAGCTATGTGCCGCCGCTGCCGCTCGTCGACGGGGCGACCGCGCAAACCGGGGACGGCGCGATGCATCGGCTGCGGCGCGTCGGCGCGGTGGGCGATCTTGCCGGCGAATGGCTGCTGGAGCGGGCCGGGCCGGCGAAGGCGACGGACGGACGCGGGGCGCCGCACGGCGACTGGCAGCCGCAATATGGCTTCGACCTCGCGCCGGTCGCGCCGATCGACCTCGAACAATGCAACCATTGGACCGCGACCCGGCCGGACACGCGCTTCACCACGCTCCAGATCGTCAGCATCGCGCTGCCCGGCGGCTTTGCGGCGATGACCGACCGGCGGCTGGCGCTCTATCGCGGCGGCGAGGCGAGCATTCAGGACATCGGCTCGGCCGCCGATTATCACGCGGTGCTGACCGATCTCTTTCGCCTGACGATCAGTGCGGCGGAGGTGGCGGCGCTGCCGGTCTTTGCCGGCGATCCCCGGCCGGAGCAGTGACGCACGGGGGCGGCCGCACGGTAATGCGGGCGCCCTTCATCCGCTCAGAGGCCGTTTGAGGCATCGGGAAAAGCGATTTTCGAGAACCGCTCCGGCCAAGCCCCCGCCCGGCTACCCACATGAGAATGCTGGTGGGAGGCCGGGCGGGGTAGAGACCCGTGCGGTCATGCACCGCGCGGTGCGCTCAAACGGCGCTCAGAGCAGGCCGACCAGGAAGATCAGCACGATGCCGCCGATCACCGAGCCGATCAGCCCGGCGGGTTGCAGCGGCGTGGGATCCTTGCCGCCGACCAGCCGGGCGAGGAAGCCGCCGACGAATGAGCCGGCGATGCCGAGCAGGATCGTGCCGATCATGCCCATCGGCACGGGGCCGGGGTAGAAGAAGCGGGCAAGAATGCCGACGATGAGGCCGACGACGATGAAACTGATGATTTGACCCATGGCGTTTCAGACTCCCCTTCCTGCGGATGCTCGCGGGATCGAACGGTTCGCCGGTGGAGCGGTTCCCATTGCCCCGCATCGCGATCTTGGCACGGATCGGCCCCGCACACCACTCCGGTGCGCGGATCGGCGTGCGGAAAAGGAACAATCCGCGTTTCTTTGCAGGATTGAAATGATTTGACAGGACTGCCCCGCAATCGGCAAAGCGCGCCACGTCGCCGCATAATGGTCCGATTTCGGACGAGAAACCGGATAATATGGGCCACTCCGCTTCAGGCCCGGTTCATGACGGGTGCCGTGACTGTTGCGCGGCGACCGTCGCGGGTGCGCGGCTGGTGGGGCGGTCCGTAATGTTTCATTTGCGAGGATTTTCGAATCCGGCTTGCCGGAAGTGATATATTCGGGTAATACAGCGACCGACGCCGGGAGGCTTCGACGTGCCAGGATGGCGGAGCTCATGAATTACGAAACCAACGTGAAATACGAGACGCTGGCGCCCGGCCAGACGATCGACGAGGACACGAAGCGCAAGCGCCGCCGCCTGCTGCTGATCGTCGCGATCGTGGCCGTGCTGGCGCTCGCCGCGACCATCGCCATGCGCATGCTGGGCGGGGACAAGGGCTCTGCCGAGGGCGTGAGCCAGGTGCCGCTGGTGACGGTGGCGATACCGGGGCAGCAGGCGGTGACGCGCTTTGCCAACGCCACCGGATCGCTTGCCGCGCGGGTCGACATGCCCGTCGGCGTGGTGGGCGAGGGCGGCCGCGTCATCGCGGTGCACGTCCAGCCGGGCGACTGGGTGGGCAAGGGCCAGATCCTCGCCACCGTCGAGCGCTCGGTGCAGACCCAGCAGCTCGCGCAGCTCGCCGCGTCCGTGGAAGTCGCCAAGGCGGACGCGCAGCTTGCGCAGAACAATCTCGACCGGGCCAAGGCGCTGGTCGCCGACGGGTTCGTCTCCAAGGCCGATATCGACCAGAAGACCGCCTCGCGCGATGCCGCCGTGGCGCGCGTCAATGTCGCCATCGCCCAACTCAATCAGCAGCGCGCGCAGATCGGCCGGCTGGATATCCGCGCGCCCGAGGCCGGGCTGGTGCTGACCCGCGCGGTGGAGCCGGGTCAGGTGGTCGGCGCGGGCAGCGGCGTGCTGTTCCGCATCGCCAAAGGCGGCGAGATGGAGATGCGCGCCCAGCTCTCGGAAAACGAGCTGGCCGCGCTCACGGTCGGCACGACGGCGCAGGTGACGCCGGTGGGCATGACCCGGAGCTTCGAGGGTAAGGTGTGGCAGATTTCGCCGGTGGTCGATCAGGTCAACCGCCAGGGGATCGTTCGCATTGCGGTGCCGTATAACGAGGCGTTGCGGCCGGGCGGCTTCGCCAATGCGCGCATCGCCATGGAGCGCGTGCAGGCGGCGGTGCTGCCGGAATCGGCGGTGCAGAGCGACCAGCGCGGCAGCTACGTCTATGTGGTCGGCAAGGACGACAAGGTCGAGCGGCGGCCGGTGCAGACCGGCGCGGTGACGGACAGCGGCCTGGCGATTACCAATGGACTGGCCGGCGGCGAGAAGGTCGTTCTTTACGCCGGCGGGTTCCTCAATCCCGGCGAGACGGTGAAGCCCAAGCTAGAGAAAAGCGGCAGTTAGGCGCCGCGCGCCGCCGGTAACGCCGGTGGCCCGCCCGCCGAGCCGGAGCAGGACAGACAGAGCCGATGCGCAACATATCCGCCTGGAGCATCCGCAATCCGGTGCCGCCCATCGTCATTTTTCTGGCGATGCTGCTGGCGGGCATCGTCTCGTTCAGCAAGATGGCGGTGGTCGATAATCCGGACATCGACTTCCCGGCCGCGCAAATCTCGATCAGCCAGCCCGGCGCCGCGCCGACCGAGATCGAGACGCAGATCACCCAGCGCGTCGAGGCGGCGGTGCGGGCGATCAACGGCGTCGACGAAATCTCGTCCACCGCGCGCGAGGGCGGCAGCGACACGTTCGTGCAGTTCCAGATCGGCAAGGACCCCAACGTCGCCGTGCAGGAAGTGAAGAACGCGATCGACCAGATTCGCAGCGACCTGCCGGAAGGCATTCTGGAACCGTTCGTCCAGAAGGTCGAGGTCGGCGGCACGGAAATCGCCTTCTTCGCCGTGCAGGCGACCGACATGACGATCGAGCAACTGAGCTGGTTCGTCGACGATACGGTCGCCAAGCGGTTGCTCGGCATTCCCGGCATGGCGCGGGTGAGCCGCGGCGGCGGCGTCGATCGCGAGATCCGCGTCATTCTGGACCCGGCGCGCATGCAGTCGCTCGGCGTGACGGCGTCGCAGGTCAACCAGACGCTGCGGCAGGTCAATATGAATGCGGCGGGCGGCCAGGCGGAGATCGCCGGGTCGCGCCAGTCGGTGCGCGTGCTGGGCAATGCGCGGGATGCCTACGACCTCGGCCAGACGCAGATATCGCTGGGCGGCGGCCACTCGGTGCTGCTCTCCGAGATCGCCACCGTCTCGGACGGCTACGGCGAGCAGAAGCGGCTTTCCAAGGTGGACGGCAAGCAGGTCGTCACCTTCTCGATCGAGCGTGCCAAGGGCGCCTCGGACGTGAACGTGTATGACGACAGCATGGCCGCGCTCCAGAAGCTGGAGCAGGAGAATCCGGGCGTCAAGTTCCGCCAGCTTTTCACCAGCGTGAACTACACCAAGGATCAGTATCACAGCTCGATGCACGCGATCATCGAGGGTGCCGTCCTCGCCGTGATCGTGGTGTTCATCTTCCTGCGCGACTGGCGGGCGACGGCGATCAGCGCCATCGCCATCCCGTTGGCGGCGATCCCCACCTTCTTCTTCATGGATTTGATGGGGTTCAACCTGAACTCTCTCTCGCTGCTGGCGCTCGGGCTGGTGGCGGGCGTGCTGGTCGACGACGCGATCGTGGAGATCGAGAATATCGTGCGCCATATGCGCATGGGCAAATCGGCCTATCAGGCAGCGATCGACGCGGCCGACGAGATCGGCCTTGCCGTGGTGGCGACCACCTTCTCCATCGTGGCGGTGTTCGTGCCGGTCGGCCTGATGCCGGGCATTTCCGGCCAGTTCTTCAAGAATTTCGGCTTCACGGTCGTCATTTCCGTGCTCATCAGCCTGGCCGTCGCGCGCATGATTACGCCGATGGTCGCCGCCTATTTCCTCGAACCTCATGGCGAGGAAAAGCATGGCGAGGGCTGGCTGATGGACCGCTATATGGGTCTGCTGCGCTGGTCGCTCAACCATCGCCGGTGGATGATGCTGATCGGCCTGGGGGCGTTCGGCATAACCGTCGCGCTGCTCATGTCGATGCCGCAGCAGTTCCAGCCGAATCAGGACAACGACTTCAGCCGTATCAACATCGAGATGGTTCCCGGCACCACCATCCGGCAGACCGAGGCCGTGGCCGATCGCGTCGCCGCGCTCATCGCGCGCCAGCCGGAGGTCGAGATGGCGATGGAGAATGTGCAGGAAGGCAATGCCCGCATCTTCATCACGCTCAAGGCGGACCGCAAGCGCTCCAGCATCGAGTTCGAGCGTGCGCTGGCGCCGCAGCTCGCCGCCTTCCCGGATGCGCGGGTGAGCTTCACCTCGCAGCAGGGCGGCGCGGGCACCGGGCGCGATATCTCCGTCATGCTTTCCGGCTCGGACCCCAAGGTGCTGGAGGCGACGGCGGCCAAGCTGGCCGAGGAAATGAAGGCGCTGCCCGACGTGGTGGCGCCGCGCGTCAACGCGGACATGCAGCGGCCCGAGCTGATTATCCGGCCCCGGCTCGACCTGGCCGCGCAGCTCGGCGTGACCACGTCCGCGCTCAGCCAGACCATCCGCATCGCGACGCTGGGCGACATCAACCAGAACAGCGCCAAATTCTCGCTCTCCGACCGGCAGGTGCCGATCCGTGTGATGCTGCCCGAATCCTCGCGCCGCGATATCTCCACCATCGAGAACCTGCCGGTGCAGACCGCGGCGGGCGGCTCGGTGCCGTTGAGCCGGGTGGCCGAGATCACCTTCGGCGCCGGGCCGACGACCATCCAGCGCTATGCCCAGCAGCGGCGCATCTTCGTTGGCGCGGACCTCGCCAAGGGCGCCGTCAAGGGCCCGGTGATGAACGCGATCAAGCAATTGCCGACGATGCAGGACCTGCCCGCCGGCGTCACCAACGAGGCGGTCGGCAACGATCGCTGGCAGCAGGAGCTGATCGTCAACTTCATCATCGCGGTGGCGTCCGGCGTGCTGCTGGTGTTCGCGGTGCTGGTGCTGCTCTACAAGCGCTTCATCTCGCCGCTTGTGAACATGTGCTCGCTGGCGCTGGCGCCGTTGGGCGGCCTCCTGTTCCTGCTCTTGCTGGGCGATCCCATCTCGCTGCCGGTCTATATCGGCTTGCTGATGCTGCTCGGCATCGTTGCCAAGAACTCCATCCTGCTCATCGACTTCGCGCTGGAGGAGATGGACCGCGGCGTGCCCAAGTTCGAGGCGATCATGCAGGCCGGGCACAAGCGTGCGCAGCCGATCGTGATGACCACGGTGGCGATGACGGCGGGCATGGTGCCGACCGCGCTCTCGCTCACCGGCGATGGCGCCTGGCGCTCGCCGATGGGTGTCACAGTGATCGGCGGCCTCGTGCTCTCGACGCTGCTGACGCTGGCGATCGTGCCGGCGGCGTTCAGTCTGGCGGACGGCATGGAGAAGCGTCTCGGCCCGTGGCTGCGTCGCAAGATCCTGACCTATGATGGCAAGGGCGAGCATGGCGCCGCCCAGCCGGCTGAGTAAGGCTGGAACCAAAGCCGCCGCCCACGGCTTGTCTCCCATATATTGTGTTGCGGCCGCTCCGGCGGCATGACAGGCGGACCATGAGCGGCGACAGACAGCAATGAAGGCGATCGCGGTCAACGGCGCGCGGCAGATGCGTATCGTCGCCACGGGCCTGCTGATCGTCATGGCCGCGTTCTACGTCGCCGCCCGCAGCACCGAGGGGATGCACCCGGCCATCGGCTTTGTGCGCGCCTTCGCCGAGGCGGCGATGGTCGGCGGCCTGGCCGACTGGTTCGCGGTGACGGCGCTGTTCCGCCACCCGCTTGGCCTGCCCATCCCGCATACCGCGATCATCCCGCGCAACAAGGACCGCATCGGCGACACGCTGGCGAGCTTTCTGCGCGATAATTTCCTCACCCCCGCCGTCGTCGCGCGGCGGATGAAGCGGCTCGACGTGGCGGGCGCCGCCGGGCGGCTGCTGGCGGCGCCTTCGGCCGGCGACGACCGGCTGCGGCGGGGCGCCTCGCGCCTGCTGGCGGACAGTCTGGAGGCGCTCGACGACGAGCGGCTGGGCGGCATGGTCAAGGGCGCGCTGGTCCAGCGGATCGGCCAGCTCAAGGTCGCGCCGCTGCTCGGCCAGATACTCACCGCCGCGATGAAGGATGGGCGCCACCAGCCGGTGATGGACGCGTTCATCCGCTGGGGCGCGCGCACGCTGGAGGCGAACGGCCCGCTGATCCGCCAGATGGTGCACGAGCGCTCGGGCACGATCATGCGCTTCACCGGCCTTGACGAGACGCTGGCCAACAAGATCATCGAGGGGCTGGATAAGCTGCTTCAGGAAGCGGCGGAGGACCCCGGTCACAGCCTGCGCGTCAAGGTGGAGGAGGGGTTGATGGCGCTCGCCTATGACCTCCAGCACAGCCCGGAGATGCAGGCGCGGGTCGACCGCGTCCGCGACGAGATGATCGCCAACCCGGCGATCCAGCACTGGCTTGACGGGCTGTGGCAGGCCGCGCGCGCCGGGCTGCTGCGCGCCGCGCGCGATCCGCAGGCGGTGCTGGCGGGGCGGCTGGGCGAGGCGACCCGCCAGATCGGCGAGATGCTGCGCGACGACCCGGCGCTCAAGAGCCTCGTCAACCGCTTCGCCCGCCGTGTCGCGGCTGGCACGGCGGCGCGCTACGGCAGCGGCATCGTCACGCTCGTCTCCGAGACGGTGCGCGGCTGGGACGCGCGCACCGTCACCGACCGGCTGGAGAACGCGGTGGGGCGCGACCTGCAATATATCCGCATCAACGGCACACTGGTCGGCGGGCTGGTGGGTGTGGCGCTGCACACGGTGGCGATGCTGTTCTAGGCGCGGTCTGCCTTCATCCCTGACGGCCTGCGCTGGCGGCTCTGCGCGCTTGCGGTGCTCATGGACCGAAAGGTCCCTGCGTTTCGGGTCACGCAAACCCGCTATTTTGCCCTGCGGTCGTCTGCGACTCCGTCAGCTCATCATCTGAATGCAGACAGCGCCTAAGGGGGGGATCGACATTCGGTTCCAGCGGCCTGCGCATGGCGGCGCCGCGCTTCCGGTGCTCATGCGTCTTAAGTAGGCCGCGCGCCAGGGTTCTTCCCGCTCAGATGAGACCATGCGATGCTCCTGCGCAGGCCGGAGCCCAGGACGCCCAAGCGGTTCTTTTCCGCCATGGGCTCCTGCCTGCGCAGGAGTACGGTGTTCTTTTGGGTCATGGTTGTGCGCTTATGGGGAGAACGGCGCCGGTTCTGGGGGTTCGCGGGTGCTTCATCGCACCCGCCGGGCGAACAGCGCGCCATTTTCGCGCCGTTCGGTGGTGAAATTGGGCAGCGATTCCACCAGATCGGAGAGGCGCGAGAAGCCGAAGCTGCGGGCGTCGAAGGAGGAACGGTTGGCGACGCGCTGGCCCATCTCGGCAAGGCTGGCGAAGCCGCGGTCGTCGCGTTTGGAGGCTTTCCACGCGTCGCCGAGCAACGTCACCAGCTCCGTGTCGATCGGCAGCGTCTGCGGCGCGGTATCGGTCTTTTCGGCAGCCGCCATCGCGGCGACGTCGATGAAGCGGGTGCAGGCCTGGCGGAAGCCCTCCGGCGTCCGGTCCGAGCCGAAGCCGTAGACCGGCAGGCCGTTCTGGCGGATGCGGGTGGCGACGGGCATGAAATCGCTGTCGCTCGACATGATGCCGAAGCCGTCGACATGGCCGGCATAGAGCAGGTCCATGGCGTCGATCGTCATCTTCATGTCGGTGGCGTTCTTGCCCTTGGTGACGTCGAACTGCTGCTGCGGCTCGATGGCGTGGCGCAGCACGATGGCCGACCAGCCGGAGAGGCCGGGCTTCTTCCAGTTGCCATAGGCGCGGCGAATATTGACCGTGCCGAGGTCGCCGAGGATGGTCAGCACTGTGTCGAGATCGCCCGGCCGCGCATTGTCCGCGTCGATGAGCAGGGCGATGTTGCTGCTGCGCCGCGCGCCTCCGTTCGCCATGGTCGGGCCTCCCTTGTTTGCGGCTGTTGCTGTTCCACAAGCGGGCGGCGGCTGCAAGTATTGTGGGGGGCACGCGGCAGCGAGTGGCTTGGGTGGCGAGCGGGATATGCGAGGATAGTGTTCGGCGTGTCTCGCCTTCGCTCGACACGAACGGGAGGGGTGGGCGAACCCAAACAATGCTCCTGCGAAAGCAGGAGCACGGCGTTTCTATGGAGGTAGATCGGTCCATGCGGGTGGGCCGATATGCGGGCGGGCCGCGCCAGCATCGGCCGCTTGAACATGAGTCAGTGGCCATGTGGGCGGGCCGAGCCTTATACCGCCACGATCTCCGCCAATATGCGGTCGAGCAGCAGCATTCCGGCCGGCGTCACCGCGATCCGTGTGCCTGTGCGGCGCATCAGTCCGGCCTCGGTGAGCCGCGCCACTGCTGCCCCGTCGATCAAAGCCTCCCGCGCCGTGCCGGTGCGCGCCGCCAGAGCGGCAAGGTCAACCCCTTCGGCCAGCCGCAGCCCCATCATCAGCGCTTCGCCGGCGCGCTCGGCGGGGGGGAGATCGCGCTCCGCGCTGATCCCGTGGCTATTGCGGGCGAGGGCAGAGAGCCAGTTCTCCGGCTTGCGATGGCGCACCGTGGCGATGCCGCCGCGCCGGCCATGCGCGCCGGGGCCGACGCCGGCATAATCGGCGTAGCGCCAGTAAGCGAGGTTGTGGCGGCTCTCCTGCCCCGGCGCGGCGTGGTTGGAGACCTCGTAAGCCGGGCGGCGCGCCGCCAATGTCATCGCCTGCGTCAACTCATAGAGGTCGGCGGCATGGTCCGGGTCGGCGGGGGCGAAGGCGCCGTGCCGCACGTCCGTCTCGAACCGCGTGCCCGGCTCGATGGTGAGCTGATAGAGCGAGAGATGCCCGGTGCCGAAGCCGATCGCGCGGCGCAGCTCGGCCTCCCAATCGGCGAGGCTCTGGCCCGGCCGGGCGTAGATGAGGTCGATGCTCACCCGGTCCACGCTGCGCTGCGCGGCCTCCAGCGCCGCCAGCCCCTCGGCCACGTCATGCGCGCGGCCGAGGAAGCGCAGCGCGGCATCGTCGAGCGCCTGCAAGCCCAGCGAGAGGCGGTTGACCCCGGCGGCGGCGGCCTGCGCGAACCGCGCAGCCTCGGCGCTGTTGGGGTTGGCCTCCATGCTAATCTCGATATCGGAGGCGAAGGCCCAGTGCCCCGCCGCCGCGTCGATCAGCGCGGCGATGGTGGCGGGCGACATCAGCGAGGGGGTGCCGCCGCCGAAGAAGATGGAGCCGAGCGTCCGCCCCGGCAGCAGCGTCGCCTCATGCGCGAGGTCGGCGAGCAGCGCCGCCCGCCACGCATCCTGGTCGACCGACTCACGGACATGGCTGTTGAAGTCGCAATAAGGGCATTTGGCGACGCAGAACGGCCAGTGAATGTAGAGCGCAAGGGGCGGCGGCGCGGTCATCCGGGCGCTATAGCGCCCCGCGCGCGAAAGTCAGCCGGTCGCGCGCATCGCCTCGGCCACCGCCTCGGGATAGAGCAGCTTGATGGCCGGCATGTGGAGATGCTCCTCCTCGCGGGCGAACATGATCTTGAGCAGCGCGGTCAGCTCGGCCACGGCCCTGGTATAGCCGGCCCAGTCGCTGGTGATGGTCTGCGGCGTCCAGTCCCGGATATGGTTGGAGTAAGCGGCGCGCAGCTCGTGGATTTCGGAGAGGACCTGCCGCCCTTCCGGCAACTCGTCGATCCGCCCGCTGGCGAGCAGCGGACTGATGACCAGCATCGCCTCGTTGCGCAGATGGCTGAGGGTGAGGCTGCCGATGCGCGCGCGCAACTGGCTGACCGCCTCCATCGACGGCCGCGGGGTGCGCCTCACCATGGCAAGCAGCGTGTCCGCCGCCTCGTTGATCTCGCGATGTTCCTTGAACAGCCTGGCCGGCATAATCGTCCTTCCGATAAAGCGCTGCTCATTGTCTGCGCGGGAGTTCACCATCCGGTTAATAACGCACGAGATTCGTAACGTCGCGGTGCCGTGCGGCCATTCAGAACAAGGCCGCGACCAGCGCCGCGAACGCGTGTGCGCGGTGGCTGATCGCGTGCTTCTCCGCCGGCGGCATTTCCGCGAAGGTCAGCGTGGCGCCGAGCGGCTGGAACACAGGATCATAGCCGAAGCCGAGCGTGCCGCGCGGCGGCCACACCAGCGTCCCCCCGGCGCGTCCCTCGAACAGCGCCGTCTCCCCGTCCGGCCAGGCAAGGCAGAGCGTGCAGACGAACGCCGCCGACCGATCCGCATCCGGGCCGATCTGGGCGAGCAGGCCCTCGACTTTGCCCATCGCCATATACCAGTCGCGCCCCTTGGGCCCCTCGAACCACTGCCGTTCCGCCCAGTCGGCGGTATAGACGCCGGGGCGGCCGCCCAGCGCGCTCACCTCCAGCCCGCTGTCGTCGGCCAGCGCCGGCAGGCCGGCGGCCGTGGCGGAGGCGAGCGCCTTGATCCGCGCATTCTCGGCGAAGGTCGTGCCCGTCTCCGCCGGCTCGGGCAGGCCGAGCGCGCCGGCTGAGACCGGCTCCATGCCATAGGGGCCGAGCAGCGCCGTGATCTCGCGCACCTTGCCCGCATTGTGGCTGGCGATGACGAGACGGCCGGGGGCGAGCGTGCGGGTCATGAGATTGTCGGCCTCAGCGCCCCGTCGCCTTGTCCTGCGCCTCGAAGATGCGGGTGCAGCCGATGCGGGCGAGGCGGAGCAGGCGTAGCAGCGCTTCCTCGTCATAGGTGGCGCCCTCGGCGGTCGCCTGCACCTCGGCGATATTGCCGTCCGACAGCAGCACGAAATTCGCGTCGGCATGGGCGTTGCTGTCCTCGATATAATCGAGATCGAGCACCGGCGCGCCCTGATAGATGCCGCAGGAGACGGCGGCGACTTTGGCCTGGATCGGGTCGGCGGTGAGCTGGCCGGAGGCGATCAGCTTGTCGACCGCGAGGCGCAGCGCGACCCACGCGCCGGAGATGCTGGCGGTGCGGGTGCCGCCATCGGCCTGGATCACGTCGCAATCGAGCGTGATCTGCCGCTCGCCCAATGCCTTCAGGTCCACCACCGCGCGCAGCGAGCGGCCGATCAGGCGCTGAATTTCCTGCGTGCGGCCGGATTGCTTGCCCTTGGCCGCCTCGCGGCTGCCGCGCGTATGGGTGGCGCGGGGCAGCATGCCATATTCCGCCGTCACCCAGCCCTCGCCCTTGCCGCGCAGGAAGGGCGGCACGCGCTCCTCGACGCTGGCGGTGCACAGCACCCGCGTCTCGCCGAAGGAGACGAGGCAGCTCCCCTCCGCATGCACGGTGAAGCCCGGCGCCATCTGGATGGCACGCATTTCGTCGGGGGCACGGCCGGATGGACGCATGATCGGGAACAGCCTTTCGATGTGGAGAACGCCGCCCTTTAGGTCAGCCGGTCGGGCGCATGCAAGGCCGGCGTGGCGACACGCGTGCGGTGTTGGCAATGCGCGGGAAACACAAGCTTAACTTGGCCTTGCCATAGACGGGCGCCACTGGCAGTGGATTGGGGCGGCTGCGGCACCCGGCAACCGAGGACTCACTTGAATGCAACGAGATGGGACGAGTGATGTTGCCGTAACGGGTCTCGTGGGCGAGGAGACCGGAGCAAAAAGGCCACTTTGTGTCGATCTTGACGGCACGCTTATCCGCACGGACCTGCTCCATGAAGCAGTGATCCACTATCTCAAAAGTTCGCCGCTCGCGATTTTCCACCTGTTGCTCTGGTTGTGGTATGGCCGGGCTTATCTGAAGGAACGTCTTGCCGAAGCCATTCCCATCCGCTGCGATCTGCTTCCCTATCGTGAGGATCTGGTTGATTATCTGCGCGACGAGAGGGACGCCGGCCGCGAGATCCATCTCGTTACAGCGTCACCCCAGGCATGGGCGGATAAGGTCGCTACTCATCTCGGTTTGTTCGACGAGGTCATCGGCAGCAACAGGATGAATTACAAGGGCGTGCGAAAGGCAGAGCTGCTTGTGGAGCGCCATGGCAAGGGCAGTTACGATTATGTTGGCGACCTTGCGGCCGACCTGCCGGCTTGGCGCGCTGCACGCATGGCGCATTTTGCCGGACGGCGCGCGCGCGTTCTGGTCAATCGGCTGCCAGGGCATGTGTCGGGCCGGATATTCGACAAGGATGAGGCATCGCCCTTCTCCGGCCTCATAAGGGCGGCCCGGCCGCATCAGTGGTTAAAAAACCTGCTATTGTTCGTTTCCATCGCGGCTGCCCACCAACTGCTCGATTTCGGCGCGCTCGGGAAGGTCGTGCTGGCGTTCGTCAGCTTCTCGCTGATGGCGTCAGCCACATATATGATCAACGATCTGCTCGACCTCGACGCCGACCGCGCCCACCCTCGCAAGAACCAGCGGCCCTTTGCCAGCGGTGCGGTGAGTATTGCTGTGGGGGTGGCTGCGGTTGCGCTGCTATCGGCGGTGGCAGTTGGTGTGGCCTGGGTGCTCGGTCCGGCCTTCATGGTGGCGCTGGCCACCTATGTCGTCGTCACACTCGCTTATTCCTTCCGCCTCAAGCGTGCGGCGCTGGCTGACGTCATTACACTGAGCGGTCTGTACACGCTGCGGATCGTTGCCGGCACGATTGCTGCAGGCATCCCCATTTCGAGCTGGTTACTTGCCTTCTCAATGTTCTGTTTTATCACGCTCGCCGTCGCTAAGCGCTGTGCCGAACTGACGGGAACACGGATCGAGGTTGACGGTAAGATCGCTGGTCGCGGCTATTACGCCGTCGATATCGAAGTGTTGGGCGGAATGGCGAGCGCCAGCAGCTTCTGCGCCTCGCTCGTGCTCTGTATTTACACGACCCAGTCCTATGTGCGGGACCGCTATGAAAGCCCGGAGATATTGTGGCTGCTTTGCCCTATCTTGCTCTATCTGCTCAACCGCGTCCTTTTTATGGCGCGGCGTGGCCATATGGATGACGACCCAATCGTGTTCTGCATGAAGGACAGGGTCACTCTCGCGTTGCTTATAATCTCGGCGCTCGTCCTGTTAGCCGCCGCTTTGATCGACATTCCCATCCATCTGTTCACGGATGTGTGATGGTGACCTCTTGCAATGGGACTAATCGCAGATGAGCATCGGCCTCTTCGTCCTTATTCTCGTCAGCGTCACGCTCAACGCCTTTGCGCAGGTGGCTCTTCGCAAGGCGATGCTCATCGCAGCACCGACGCCGCCACTGGCCGAGCCGATCGCGCTTGGCATACATCTGGCCAGCAATGCCTATCTTTGGGCCGGTCTTATCCTGTTCGGTGGCAGCATTGCCTTGTGGTTGGGCGTCCTTTCCCGTGTGCCGGTTTCAGCCGCCTATCCCATGGCATCCCTGGGCTACGTCATCGCAGTGGGCAGCGCAGTCATCTTCCTGGGCGAGACAGTGACGGCGACGCGCGTGATCGGCTTGGGGCTTATTTGCCTTGGCGTCTACCTCATTGCGCAGAGCGCCTGAAACGCATTCAGCGAATTTCGCCAGCGTTCTCGCGCAAGTCGATGGTCTCGTATCCCTCGGTCATCGCAAGCGGCGCATGGGCCAGAACGATCCGCCTTCCCGGACCGAGATCGAAGAGTAATGTGTGGGGCGCGATGAGGGTGCCATGGATATCACGCTTCTCGAGAGCCAGTTGTAGGTGGCGCCAGCCGATACCGCCGCGATCGAAGTAGTTTTCGCCACCGAGGATCTGCATGCGCCGGGGTGTCCCCGTGAGCAAGTTCTGTTCCAGTTGCGCGGCCGCACGCTGTTCAGCGGTCCGTTCGATCTGCGCATCGGTTGCTATCATTTGCCACAGATAGCCACCATAACCGCGCGGGCCGTCATGAGTGCCGATTGGCCGGAGCGGGGTCAGGCCCAGCATTAAGAACGGCGCATGGCCCATTGGCGAGACGGAGAGAATGATCGGCGTCGTAGCGGCGGCGATCAAACCGCCGCGCAGCCATGGCTGCCATCGCCCCGCCAGCCATTCCGTCACAACCTCCTGGGTCCGCACGAAAAGCAACAGCAGGAAAGGGGCGAGGGGTAGGATATATTTTGGGCTGAGCATGCTGAACAGCGGATAAAGGGCAGGTAAGGCGGTGGCGCACCAGCCGAGTGCCCGCCAACTGCGCTTCCGCGCTGCGGTCGTAAGAAGGCACGGCAGGCCGATAAGGAGCAGCAGCCAGCCAACCGGGCTGAGGGTGACCGTGAGAACGAAGATCTTAGTGCGAAGATCCCACCCCGCCATCGTGCTTTTGGCCGAAATTTCGGCGGCGCCGAGCGCTTGGATGCGGACAATCTCTTCAAAATCCAGCAGGCCCATGGCAGCCGCACCGATCAGGACGGCTACGACCCCGGCGGCGACCGCGATAGGGCGGGTCAATCCCGCGCCGCGCGGCCAGGCAGCCATGGCAAGCAACGGGCAGATGAGGATGAAATCGATCCGCATCAGGATCGCGAATCCTGTCAGCAGTCCGGCCACGGCCGCATGTACTATCCCTCCGCCGCCGCGCGCAAGCAGCAGCGCGCTAGCAAGCAACGGCATGCCGAGGACCGTTGAATTATAGTAGAGTGCGGAATACCAGAGTTCGGGTATCCCCACCAGTGCGATAAGTGCCATCAAGAAGGGCGTGGGCGACCGCCCTTCACGGTAGAGCCACCACAGCATCAAGCCGAGCGCTAACGCGCCTGCCGCCGGCGCCATCAGGAAGACCGCATTCGGTGTTCCAAACAGTCTCCAGATGATGGCACCTGCCTCATAGGACAGAGGTTGCCATGCATAACGGTAGATAAGTAGCGATCCTTGCTTGGCTGCATCGAGATGCGCCATCGGCAGGATGCTATTGAGATCATCGCCTTCATAGCCGTCGCGATCGGCAAAGCGTAGCAGGAATGCGAAATTGGCCAGCAGGAAGAGAATTATGAGTGCTCCGGGGCGCTGCAAGTGGCGTATCATCTTGCCGTACGTTTCGCTTGCCATATGACTTTCCGCGCCCGTGCCAATTCTGCTGTCGATCTGTCTAGTCGGCGGTTGAGGAAAGTCCAGCGGACACCTAACTTGGGTTTATGTCCGACCCTGCGGTTTACGAGCTGAGCGATCGCGCGCGCGAGATTTTCCGGCTCGTCGTCCAGTCCTATCTGAACGACGGGGCACCGGTGGGCTCGCGCACGATCAGCCGGCTGTCGGGCCTCAACCTTTCGCCCGCATCCATCCGCAACGTCATGCAGGATCTGGAGGAGGCCGGGCTGCTCGCCGCCCCGCATACCTCGGCCGGGCGGATGCCGACCGATACCGGGCTGCGCCTGTTCGTCGACGCGATGATGCAGGCTGGCGAGCCGCAGGAGGAGGACAAGCGCGCCATCGAGCGGCAACTGACCGGCGAGGGGCCGATCGAGAACGCGCTCAATACCGCCTCGGCGCTGCTTTCCGGCCTCTCGGCCTGCGCCGGGCTGGTGATGGTGCCGCACCGTGACGTGGTGCTCAAGCAATTCGGTTTCGTGCCGCTCTCCGCCACGCAGGCGCTGGCCGTGCTGGTCGGCGCGGACGGCAGCGTCGAGAATCGGGTGATCGATCTGCCGCCCGGTACCACCCCGTCGATGCTGATCGAGGCGGCCAACTACCTCTCCGCCCATGCGGCCGGCCGCACGCTGGCCGAGGCGCAGGCGCTGCTCGCCCGCCAGATCGCCGAGGGCCGCGACGCACTGGATGCGGCGGCGCGCAACCTGATCGCGCGCGGGCTGGCCGCGTGGAGCCGCGATCCGGAGGACCGTCCGGTGCTGATCGTGCGGGGGCAGGCCAATCTCATCGACGAGCACGCGGCCGACGATCTGGAGCGGGTCCGCCAGCTTCTCGACGAAATCGAGAGCACGAGCGAGATCGCCCGCCTGCTGGACAGCGCGCGGGACGGCGCGGCGACCAAGATATTCATCGGATCGGAGAACAAGCTCTTTTCCCTGAGCGGTTCTTCGGTCATAGCCGCCCCTTACCGGGGGCCGGGCGGCCGCGTGATCGGCGTGGTCGGCGTGATCGGCCCTGTCCGGTTGAACTATGCCCGCATCGTCCCCATGGTGGACTTCACGGCACAGACCCTCACCAAATTGATGCAATGACGGAAGATCATGACTGACGAGACGAAAGACGAGAACCAGACCCTCGCGGCCGATCAGGCGGAAGCCGCGACCGCTGCGCCGGCGACCGGCGCGGATGAGGCCGCCGCGCGCATCGCCGCGCTGGAGGATGAGCTTGCCGCCGCGAAGCAGGAGACGCTTTACGCGCTGGCGGATACCCAGAACGTCCGCCGCCGGCTGGAGAAGGATCTGGCGGATGCGCGCGCCTATGCCGCGACCGGCTTCGCGCGGGACGTGCTCTCCGTGGCCGACAACCTCACGCGCGCGCTGGACGCGATTCCCGCGGAGCAGCGCGAGGCGGAGGGGATGAAGGCTCTCGTCCTCGGCCTGGAAGCGACCGCCAAGGAACTGGAGAGCGTGTTCCGCAAGAACGGCATCGAGAAGATCGTTTCGCTCGGCGAACCGCTCGATCCCAATCGCCATCAGGCGATGGTGGAGATCCCGTCCGATGCCGCGCCCGGCACCATCGTGCAGGAGATGCAGGCCGGCTACATGATTAAGGATCGCCTGTTGCGCCCGGCACTGGTCGGCGTGGCCAAGGCGGGATAGGCCTCGTGAAAGCGCTGCCTTGGCTGGTATCACTTTCTACAGTTCTGCTTGGCGCCGTGCCTGCCTACGCCGAGGAGCCGAGTTCGAAAGAATTGGCGGCGGCGCTGACGCGGCATGACACGACTCCAGGTGGGACCGGTCGCACGGTTGAGGCCGTCGACCTTCGCGCGATCCATTGCGCGCCGATAGAGGATGAACCAACCGAGTTCGTCTGTCGCTGGCAACAGCGGCGCGGCGCGCAATGGCGCAGTTACTCGACCTGGCTTGCTGTCGATGGGAGCGGATGGGGTCTGATTGATGATCCCCATCCCGGTTCCGACCCGCTGGTGGACCTGCCCTGATAATGTTCGCGCCCGACCCGCTCAGCCCCGTCCGATGAACGGCATCTTGGTCGGCATCACCGTCAGCTCGAAGATATTGGCGTCGAGCGGCAGGCTGTCCATATAGGCGACCGCGTCGCCCACCAGCGAGGCGTCCATCACCGGCTCGGGCACCAGCCGGCCATCGGCCTGCGGCACGCCGCGCGCGAAATGTTCGGAGAAGGCGCTGGCGGCGTTGCCGATGTCGATTTGGCCGACGGCGATGTCATATTTACGCCCCTCCAGCGAGGCGGCCTTGGTGAGACCGGAGACGCCGTGCTTGCTGGCGCAATAAGCCACGGTGTCCGGGCGCGGGCTATAGGCGGAGATGGAGCCGTTGTTGACGATGCGTCCGCCGCGCGGCGTCTGGTCCTTCATCACGCGGAAGGCGGCTTGCAGGCAGAGGAACACGCCGGTCAGGTTGGTATCGACCACCTGCCGGAACAGCGCCGGGTCCATCTCCTCGATCTGGAAGCGCCCGCCGTTGAGCCCGGCATTGTTGAACAGCAGGTCCACCCGCCCGAACCGCGCGACCGCGCCATCGAACAGCGCCTTGACCGAGGCCGCGTCGGTCACGTCCGTCGGCACGCAGAGCGGCGCTTCCACGGCGTCCCCGGCCAGCGCGGCCGTTTCCTCCAGCGCATCGGCGCGGCGCCCGGCGAGCGCCAGCCGGTAGCCCCGCGCGGCCAGCGTGATGGCGACGGCGCGGCCGATGCCGCTGCCCGCGCCGGTGATGATCGCGACCCGTCCCGTCATCGCGCTCAGACCACCACCGCCGTGCCGGTGGCCGAGACCATCAGCATCGAGCCGCTGGAGCCGATCACCTCATAATCGAGGTCGATGCCGATGACGGCATTGGCGCCGAGCGACGCGGCGCGCCCGCGCAATTCGGAGAGCGCTTCCTCGCGGGCGCGGCCGAGCACCTGCTCATAGGCGCCCGAGCGGCCGCCGACGATGTCACGCACGCTGGCAAACAGGTCGCGGAACAGATTGGCGCCGACGATCACCTCGCCGGTCACGACGCCGCAGTAGCGCTGCACCGGCCGGCCGTCGATGCTGTGGGTGGTGGTGACGATCATACCATCTGGCATCTCATCTGCTGGCATCTCGCCTTGCTGGCCACCGCCCCATGGTCCGTCCGTCATCCGCTCTCTCCTCTCGATTCCGTAGCTGTCACAGGCGCGGGACTCTATCTGCTCCGCGCGCCCATGTCGAAGGGCTTGGCGCGTGAGGCGCGCGCAATCCGATGGCCCCGCTTCAAGAGACCTGGGCTTCACGCAACAGGGCCCGGCCTTTCTGCTGCGACGATCGCGTGTGGCCGGCAAAGGGGCTCGCCATGGATCGGAAGCGTTCTCGTTCCCGAGGGAGTTTCCGTTCCAGATCGCGCCCGTTCTCCCGCGAAAGCAGGAGTCCAGGGGCCCGCCGGGTTCCCTTGCCGCCCTGGGCTCCTGCCTGTGCGGGAGCACAAAGCGCGCTTTTCATTCTGTGTCGTCGTGTAGATCGCGTTTAAGCATCACCGGGCACTGTCGCGCCAGCTTCAGCCCGCAGCCGCCGCGGCGGCTATCCGGGCGCGGATCGCGGCGAACCCCTCCTTCATCTCGCCATTGGTGCGCGCGAGCAGCGGGTTGCGGAGGGCGCGCTCCAGATAGGCGGAAAGGAAGCCGTGGCGCGCCAGCAGGTCGGCGATCTCCGGCTGGTCGGCGATGATGGTGAGAAGCGTCGTGAACGGCGTCAGCGCCGCGTCGGCGAGGCTGATCGTCTCTCCGGGCAGCGCCGCGTCCGCCATCAGCCGGGCCAACGCAGCGGCGCCCTTCTCCGCCTGTTCGACGCCGGCGGCCACGCGCGGCTCGTTCTGCGACACGCGGAAGATGCGGTGAACCATCACCGGCCGCAATCCCGCGGCCACCTCGCCGATGGCGATGGTCTCGATCTCACGCAGATGAGCGCGGGCGGCCGGCGCGGCGGGCAGCAGCGCCGGGCCGTCAAGCGTTTCGTCGAGATAGGCGACGATGGCGGCCGATTCGCAGATATGGCTGCCATCGTCGAGCGCCAGTACGGGGATGCGCCCCGTCGGGCTCACCGCCTGGAATTCCGCGCTCTGCATCGAGCCGCCCGGCGGCGGAGAGACGGGGAGGTCATGCCCCTTGGCGCGGGCGGCGATCAGGCAGCGGTGAACGAAAGGCGATGCGAGCGAACCGATGAGATGCATGAATGTCTGTCTCCTTTGCGGCCTCGCCTCGCCCTGCGCCCCGATCACTCGATGCCGAGAGCGGCCTTGTATGTTTCCAGCAGGGCCTCGGCTTCCTGGCGATCGTGCTTTTCCATCTTGCGCAGGCGGACGATGGCGCGAATCGTCTTGGTGTCGTAGCCGGTGGCCTTGGCTTCCAGATAGACGTCCTTGATGTCGTCGGCGATGCCCTTCTTCTCTTCTTCGAGGCGTTCGATCCGCTCGATGAGAAGGCGCAACTGGTCTGCGGCGATATTCGGGTCGCTCATGGAAACGGGTCTCCGATGGGTGAAAAGGGGATTCGGGTGAAGCAGGGGCGATAGCGAGCGGGCCGGGGGGCTGTCTAGGGCCGTGCAGTGTCGCAAGCAGTCGATTTTTTCGCGGCCATGTCACAATCCGCGCGGCTCGCTCGTCTTGAAGGCACAGTCACGGAAAAAGGACGAAGACATGACCGCTACGCTCGATCCCTATGCAGCCGCCCCGCAACTCATGAAAAGCTGGATGGCGCTCTCCAACGCCGCCAACGCCAGCCTTGAGCCCGCGCTGGTGGAGCTGGTCAAGATCCGCTCCTCGCAGATCAACGGCTGCGCCAACTGCATCAACATGCACTCGGTCGATGCCCGCGCGCAGGGCGAGAGCGAGCAGCGCCTCTATCTGCTCCCTGCCTGGCGCGAGGCGCCCTGCTATACCGACCGCGAGCGCGCCGCGCTGGCGTGGACGGAGGCGCTCACGCGCATCTCGGAAGGGCATGGCCACGCGCAGGCCCGTGCGGACTTGCAGGCACATTTCAGCGCGGAGGAGCAGGTGAAGCTCACCCTCATCATCAACGTCATCAACGGCTGGAACCGCCTCGCGGTGGGGTTCGGCCTCTGGTACGACATACCGGCGAAGGCAGCCGCCTGATGAACGCCGCCGCGCCCCAGCCGGATGCCGCCGCGAGCTTCGATCCGTTGCGGCCCCGGCTGGTGCGCGTCGCCTACCGCATACTCGGCTCGGTCGCCGATGCCGAGGATGCGGTGCAGGAGGCGTTCATCCGCTGGCTGGGCGCCGACCGCGCTGCCGTGCGCGAGCCGGAAGCCTATCTGCGCCGCACGGTAACGCGCCTGTGCCTCGATCATCTCAAATCCGCGCGGGTGCAGCGGGAGAGCTATGTCGGCCCGTGGCTGCCCGATCCCATCGTCGATGGGGAGGATGAGGCGGAAGACGTTACCCTGCCGCTGATGCTGGCGCTGGAGCGGCTCTCCCCGCTGGAGCGCGCCGCCTTCCTGCTCCACGATGTATTCGGCCTGGGCTTCGAGGAAGTCGCGGCGACGATCGAGCGCGATCCGGCCGCCTGCCGCCAGCTCGCGGCGCGGGCACGCGGCCATGTACGCGAGGCCCGGCCGCGCTTCCGGCTGGAGAAGCAGCGTGGCATGGAGATCGCCAGCGCCTTCTTCACCGCCTCGCGCAGCGGCGACATGAGCGCGCTCGGCGCCCTGCTGGCGGAGGATGTCAGCATGCACGCGGATGGCGGCGGCAAGCGCCCGGCGGCGGTGACGCCGGTGCTCGGTGCCCGCCGGGTTCTGCAACTGCACAAGGCGCTTGGAGCGCTCTATGCCCGGCACGGCTCGCAGCTCGTGCGGACATGCTCCATCAATGGCCTGCCGGGGATCGTCACGCTGGAGTCCGACGGTGTCTTGCAGACCACCGCTTTCGAGATAGAGCAGGGCCGGATCGCCGCCATCTACATCATGCGCAACCCGGACAAGCTGCGGCATCTGCATTAAGGAGATAGCAGAGCGAACCTCCAAGCACACTCGGTGCTCCTGCGCAGGAGCCAAGGGCCCAGCCGCACTGCCCCATCGCCCGGGGCTCCTGCCTGCGCAGGAGCACTGGGGTGCTTATGATGAGGGGGAGGCTCCGACACCGGAACCTCCCCGCAATCTTAGCCCTGCGCGCCCGTCATCCGCGCCCGCAGAGCACCTCCGCGATCTGCACCGCGTTGAGCGCCGCGCCCTTGCGCAGATTGTCGCCCGCCACGAACAGAGCGAGGCCGTGTTCCACCGTGGGATCGGGGCGGACGCGGCCGACGAACACCGGATCGGCGCCGGTCGCCTCCAGCGGGTTGGGCACGTCGCTCACCACCACGCCCGGCGCCTTGCCGAGCAGGTCGAGCGCGGTCTGCGCGTCGATCGGCCGCTCGAACTCGGCGTTGATCGAGAGCGAGTGGCCGGTGAACACCGGCACGCGCACGCAGGTGCCGGAGACGGGCAGGCCGGGGATGTCGAGGATGCGGCGTGTCTCGTCGCGCAGCTTCAGCTCCTCCTCGGTATAGCCGTCCTCACCGAGCACGTAGTTGAGCGGGACGACGTTGTTGGTGATCGGCACAGCCCACTTCTCCGGCGCCGGCACGAACGCGGCATCGCCCGCGAACGCCAGCTCGCGGCCGGCATCGCCCACCGCTTCGATCTGCCGCGCCAGCACGTCGATGCCCTCCATGCCGCCGCCCGAGACGGCCTGATAGGTCGAGACGGTCAGGCGCTTGAGGCCAGCTTGCGCGTGCAGCGGCTTGAGCACCGGCATGGCGGCCATGGTGGTGCAATTGGGGTTGGCGACGATGCCCTTGGGGATGGTCGCCAGCGCATCCGGGTTCACCTCGGAGACGACCAGCGGCACCTCAGGGTCGGAACGCCATGCGGAGCTGTTGTCGATCACGATGGCGCCGGCGGCGGCCGCCTTGGGCGCGATCGCCCTGGAGGTCGAGCCGCCCGCCGAGAAGAAGACGATGTCCAGCCCCGTGAAATCGGCCGTCGCGGCGTCCTCCACCATGACCGTCTGCCCCTGCCACTCCATCTGCTTGCCGGCCGAGCGAGCCGAGGCGAACAGCCGCAGCGTGCCGACCGGGAAAGCCCGCTCGGCGAGCAACTGCTGCATCATCGAGCCGACAAGGCCGGTGGCGCCGACAATGCCGACATTGAGGCGCGCATCGGGGGAAAAGCGTGAAACCATCTCTAACGTCTCCTTCCAGTGGGCGGAAAGACGCGGCGGTCAGCTTTCGGATCGAAAGTCGGCCCCGCGCTTCGCAGGGCTTGTGATCCAGATGCTCGGGCCGTCAGGCCGTGCGCACACCCGGAACCGCCCCGCGGACGCGGGTCGGTTTAATGGTAATCGGCGTGGCGATCATCTTGGACATCGCGCGGGCCATTAGCCGGGGGCCATCGGTTTGTAAATGGGCAATGCACGGCAGGCCGGGCAGAAAGGGCATCGTGCTCCTGTGAAGGCAGGGGCCGAGAGCAGCGAGGAGCCTCGTTGGCCTTTGGGGCCGGTCTTGAGCTCCCATCTTTCCGGCTTGGTTACGAAACTTTTTCCGCCGACCGACTTCAAAAAGAATAACCCCTTCCAGCTGCCCGCTTGCGGAAGTCGCTCAAGACAGGCCCCGACAAGCTCGGGGCGAGCAGCGCGCCGCACCTCACCGCTTGTTCTTCGCCATGCTCTCCTGCATCCGCGCGAGCTGATCGGGGGTCGCCTCGGTCTGGTGCGCGTCCTTCCAGGCCGCATAGGGCATGCCGTAGATGATCTCGCGCGCGGTTTCGCGGTCCATCGCGCCGTCCGCCTGCGCGATCCAGTCGGCCAGACAGTTGCGGCAGAAACCGGCCAGCCCCATCAGGTCGACATTCTGGGCGTCGTCGCGGTGGCGCAAATGGTGGACCAACCGGCGGAATGCCTGCGCCGCGGTCTTGTCATCGAGCGCCTCTATCGTCATTGAATGATCCTCCCTGTCGTGTCCTGTCCCGGCCGCTCCGGTCGATGCGGATGTGGGTATGGCCATCATCATCGCAAGAGGTCGCTCCCGTCCATGAAGAAGTTCGCGCCCCGCTCCCGCAAGGTTCGCATCCTCGCCACGCTGGGGCCAGCCAGCAGCAGCGAGGAGATGATCCGCAAGCTGTTCCTCGCCGGCGCGGATGCGTTCCGCCTCAACATGAGCCACGGCACGCACGAGCAACACGCCGCCAATGTCGAGATCATCCGGGGGCTGGAGCGCGAGTTCAGCCGGCCGACCACCATCCTCGCCGACCTGCAAGGCCCCAAGCTGCGCGTGGGCACCTTCGCCGCCGGGCCGGTGATGCTGACGGTCGGCGCGTCCTTCCGGCTGGACCGCGACATGACGCCGGGCGACGCCACCCGCGTCAACCTGCCGCACCCGGAGATTTTCGCCGCGCTGGACGAGGGCAGCCGCCTGTTGCTCGACGATGGCAAGCTGGTGCTGCGCGTGCAGTCGGCCAGCGACGACGTGATCGAGACGATCGTCGAGGTCGGCGGCATGCTGTCCGAGCGCAAGGGGGTCAACGTGCCCGACGCGGTGCTGCCGATGGCGGCGCTCACCGATAAGGACCGGCGCGACCTCGCCTTTGCCATCGACGCGGGCTGCGACTGGATCGCGCTCTCCTTCGTCCAGCGCCCCGAGGACCTCTCAGAGGCGCGGCGGCTGATGGGCGGCCACGGCCAGCTCCTCGCCAAGATCGAGAAGCCGGCCGCCGTCTCGCGGCTCGACGAGATACTGGAGATGGCGGACGCGGTGATGGTCGCGCGCGGCGATCTCGGTGTCGAACTGCCGCCGCAGGCGGTGCCGCCGCTCCAGAAGCAGATCGTCGAGACCGCCCGGCGGCTGGGCAAGCCCGTGGTCGTCGCCACGCAGATGCTCGAATCCATGATAAAATCGCCCACGCCGACCCGCGCCGAGGTGTCGGACGTGGCGACGGCGGTCTATGACGGCGCGGATGCCGTCATGCTCTCGGCCGAGACGGCGGCGGGCGATTGGCCCGAGCAGGCGGTGGCGATGATGGACAGCATCGCCCACAGCGTCGAGCACGATCCGGGCTATCTCGACCGGCTGCATTTCACCAAGACCATGCCCGATCCCACCACGGCGGATGCGCTGGCGGAAGCGTGCGCGAGCGTCGCCGCCACCGCGTCGGCCAAGGCGATCGTCTGCTTCACCGCCTCGGGCAGCACGGTGCGCCGCATCGCCCGCGAGCGGCCCTCGGTGCCGATCCTCGCGCTGACCCCGCGCGTCACTACCGCCCGGCGGATCGGCCTGATGTGGGGCGTCCACGCCGTGCGCACCAAGGATATCGGCAGCTTTGAGGAGATGATCGGCAAGGCCAAGCGCACCGCGCTGCGCCAGGGCGTCGCGGCGGGCGGCGACAAGATCATCATCCTCGCCGGCGTTCCCTTCGGCACGCCGGGCTCCACCAACGTTCTCCATGTCGCCACCGTTCGCGGTGACGAGCTGCGGGCGCACGGGGAGGGGTGAGCGCAGGCGCGAAGAGTCGTTTGCGCGCGCGTGAGTCGCTTACGTTCGATACGAGGGTTTCCATGAACACGGCGGGCTGAACGGCTTTGGCGGAGCCCCCGTCATCAGGATAGCAACGTCGTGCTCCTGCCTTCGCGGGAGCGCGGCGTTAGCCACGGATCTTCGTCACCACCCTTCTGTCACCGAGTGGTCCGCCGTAACCATCCCGACCCTCGTGCACTTATCCGTTGCGCCTGAAGGAGCCGAGCAGGCGGCGCGCTGAAGCCTCGCGGCCTCAGGCCGTCGCCTTCTCTCCTTCATAGACCCAGAAATTCTCACCGAAGCGGGCGTGGAGCTGGTCGAGCAGTTCCTTCTGGATTTCCTTGACGCGCGCGGCGGTGGTCAGCTCCGCCTCGTCCACTTCCACCCATGTGAGACTGGTCTTGTCCTCATAGAGATGCTCGCCGGCCAGCCGGGCATGGCTGTCATAGGGCCAGATGAACGCCTGCCGGCTCTGCACGTGGTAGAATTTGTGCGGATCGGGCACAGCGTAGCCGATCGCCTGCATGATGCCGCCCAGCCCGAGCAGGTTGAAGGTCAGCTCGTCCGCCACGCCCCAGTCCGCCACCGCGATCTTGTCGTCCGAGTTCCACAGCACCACGTCGCCCACGCTGTTGTAGAAGGCGAGCACCGCGTCGCGCCCCTCCAGCACCGCCGGGTTGGCGCCCCAGGTCACGCGATAGACCGGGTTGGCGACCATCATGTCGTCGCTGCAAATCCGGTCGTAAAGCCCCGCGCCCTCCAGATGCACATGCCGCCAGAAGTTGAGCAGGATCTTGCGGTGCAGCGGATTGGTCGTCTGCGCCAGCAGCGCCTCGGTGGGCTTCATGCAATCATAGACGGCCTGTTCAAACCGGTTCATCAGTCTTGCTCCTCTTGCTTGCGACGGCGGCATCTGCGCGCTCGCCGGCGGCCGATGCCTCGGCCTTTTCCCTGTCCATCATCGCTTGCAGGATGCGGCGCCCCTGCACGGCGGTCGTGTCGCTTTTCAGCATCAGCTCGGGCGGCACCTCGTCCAGCGTGGTGATGATCTTCTCGATCTCCTCGGTGGCGAAGCGATCCTCCGCCAGAACCGGCTCAAGGCTGATCTTCGCGTGGTCGAGCGCATCCTGCGACTCGCCGCTCATCGCGAAGAAATAAGTGCAGCTCGTTTTGGTGGCAGGGGTGACGGCGTGCCACACGCGGCTGGTGCGCAGCACCGTGCCGGCCTCGGCGTGGTCGCGCGGCAGGCGCGTCTCGCCGATGCCGGCGTGGAAGCCGGGGAAGAAGAAATCCATGCCGGAGATGCGGTCGACCGGGCCGCGATAGCCCGTCGCGGCCTCATGGATCGGCGGCATCGGCGTATCGTGCATATAGCGGCGGCTGGAGAGGCGGCGCTCGCTGAGGTCGCGCACTTCCGGCGTGGCGGCATCGTCCGGCGTGCCGATCGAGCTGGCGTGCAGATAGCCGAGATGGCTCAGGTCCAGCAGATTGTCGTTGAGGAGCTGATAGCGCCCCTTCACCTGCATGGTGTAGAAAGCGGCGGGGATGAGACCGGGCACGGTATAGCCGATCTCATCCAGCGTCGGGATCAGCGCCTCGTCGCATTTGTCGGCGTCGCCGGTCCAGATCCATGCCCACAAGCCGCGCTCGACCAGCGGATAGGTGCGGATCGAATAGACGCCGGGAATGCTCGGCTGGCTGGGGATGAAGGTGCATTTCCCCTGCCAGTCGAAGGTGATGCCGTGATAGCCGCACTGAATGGCGTCACCCACGCGCTTGCTCTCGCCGAGCGGATAATGCCGGTGCGGGCAGCGCCCCTCGACGGCGACCGCTGTGCCGTCCGCCTTGCGATAGAGCACGACCGGCTGGTTGAGGATCCAGCGGCTGAGCAGCGCCTCGCCGATCTCATGGGTGAAGGCCGCGACATACCAGCCGTTGCGCGGCGCATAGCTTCCGGGCGTGAACGGATACATGGGCGGCCTCTCCTGCGGCGCCGGGGTCATCCGGCGCCTCTCCAGCGACCAATCTGCCGCAAAAGGGGATGGGAGGCGAGGGCCGTCGCCCGGCGTTTCACCCGCTGCAAGCCTCGCCTCAAGGCTGTTTACAAGCGATAGGCGCCATCCGTCAGGCGGGGCGCGCCGCTGCTGGCGTCGAATGCTCACGCCAAAACGCCCGGCCAGAGCCTGACCGGGCGTTCGCTATCCTTCGCGGCGGGCTGCTGCCCGCGCCGCGCGCGTTCCTTCAGCCCTGGCGGGCCTTGAAGCGGCGCTGGGTCTTGTTGATGACGTAGGTGCGCCCGCGACGGCGAATCACGCGGTTGTCCCGGTGGCGGTCCTTGAGCGACTTGAGCGAATTGCGGATCTTCATGATCGAACGTCCAAAAAAATCGTGTTGGTTCTGGAAACCGGAGCCGCGCGTCTATGGGGGTGGACCCGGAAAGTCAAGGCGCGGCGCGGCCTTTTTGTGGGGGAAGCGCGGCATCGGCGCCGTCCGCTGGGGCCGTGTCCGCGAGGGAAGGGTCTGCTACCCCCGCTCCGTCACGGAGATTGCCGGGATGGCGCGCACGCTGGTATCGTGGTGCGCATCGGGCATGCGTCGCCCGTGCATCCGCCGGCGCAGTCTGGGTGCGCCCGCTGCGATGCGGTGTTTTTGCAAGGGAGTTGCTCAAGATCATGCCATGCTCGATCCCCCGCCGGTTCGCGACGGCTGCCGTCGTGCCGCTGTTGCTCCTCGCCGGCGGCTGCGCCACCGCCATCGCGCCGGTGGACGTGACGCGCTTCCACAGCGACTCGGTCGCGCGGCAGGGCAGCGTCGCCATCGTGCCCGCCAATGCGGCCAATGCGGACAGCCTGGAATTTCGCACCACCGCCAACGCCGTCAGCGCCGCGCTTGCCCGCACCGGCTTCACCGTGCGTGACAGCGGGCCGGGCGAGTATGAGGCGGTCGTCGGTATCGAGCGGCAGGTCTGGCAGCCGGGCGAGCAGCGCCGCTCGCCGGTCAGCGTCGGCGTGGGCGGCTCGACCGGCAGCTACGGCAGCGGCGTCGGCCTGGGCATCGGTATCAATCTCTCGGGCAAGCCCAAGCCGGTGGTCGTCACCAACCTGCGCGTGCAGTTGCGCCGCACGGCGGACAAGACCGCCATCTGGGAAGGCCGCGCCGAGACGCAGGCGAAGGAGGGCACGCCCGCCGCGCAGCCCGGCCTCGCCGCCGGAAAGCTGGCCGACGCGCTGTTCAAGGACTTTCCCGGGCCGTCCGGCGTGACTATCACGGTCAAATGACAGACACGGCCACAGAGAGCACCCCCTCCCTCCTCATCACCAGCGCGTTCGACAGCGGCAACATCGTCGTCGAGTCGATCGCCGGCACGCAGGCGACCCTCTCCATCCGCAAGGACAATGAGAGCGATTTCTTCCAGTGGTTCCATTTCCGCGTCGCTGCTCCGGCGGGCACGGCGCTCACCCTGCGCATCACCGGGCTGGCGGCGTCCGCCTATCCGGGCGGCTGGCCGGACTATCACGCCGCCGTCTCCGAGGATCGCGAGACATGGCTGCGTGCGCCCTCGCGCTACGATGCGGAGGAGGATGGCGGTACGCTGACCATCGCCTACACGCTAGCGAGCGACGCCGCATGGTTCGCCTATTTCGCGCCTTACTCGCTGGAGCGGCACCATGATCTCGTCGCGCAGGCGGCGGGGTGCGATGGGGTGGCGCTGCGCCAGCTCGGCCTTAGTCTCGACGGGCGGCCGATCGACTGCCTGGAGATGGGCACGGGCGCCAGGCCGGTGTGGATCATCGCGCGCCAGCACCCCGGCGAGAGCATGGCCGAATGGTGGATGGAGGGCGCGCTGGAGATGCTCACCGATCCCGCCAACGCCCACGCCCGCAAGCTGCTGGCGGCCTGCCGGCTCTATATCGTTCCGAACATGAACCCAGACGGTTCTTTCCGTGGCCATTTGCGAACCAACGCGGCGGGCGTCAATCTCAACCGCGAGTGGCATGCGCCCACCGCCGAGCAGTCGCCCGAAGTGCTGTGCGTGCGCAATCGCATGGACGAGACCGGCGTCGCCTTCGCCATGGATGTCCACGGCGACGAGGCGATCCCCGCCGTGTTTCTCGCCGGGTTTGAGGGCATCGCGTCCCTCCGCGAGGACCGGCTGGCGCTGTTCCGCCGCTATCGCGACACGCTCGCTATCCGCACCCCGGATTTCCAGACGAAGCTCGGCTATCCCGAGGCGCGGCCGGGCAAGGCCAACCTCTCCATGGCCACCGCCCAGATCGCCGAGCGCTACGGCGCCGTCGCCATGACGCTGGAAATGCCGTTCAAGGACAATGCCGATCTGCCCGATCCGGCGCAGGGCTGGAGCCCCGAGCGCTCGATCCAGCTCGCCCGCGATTGCCTCGCGACGCTGGCGGAGATGGTGGAGGATATCTAGGGGCGCATGGATCATTCGGTCCTGTTGCGACCGTAGCCTATTCCGTCACCCCGGGCTTGACCCCGGGTCCCGCTTTTCGCCGAAGACCGACATACGCTCCTGCGAAAGCAGGAGTTCGGGACCGGGAGAAAGATGGTGGGCCCTTAAGCTTTCCGCTCCCGGTTTACCCCAGCGCCTCCGCCAGAAAATCCGTCATCGCCCGCCAGCTTCGCCGGTCGGTGTCGGGCTGGAAGCCGAAGCTGCGCTCGGGGTTGAGCGGAGTGTCGTTGGCGGTGAAGGCGTGGCCGGTGCGGCTATAGCTGATGAACTGCCAGTCCACGTCCGCCTCGGTCAGCTCCTTGCAGAGCGCCACCTTGGCCTCGGGTGGGCACAGATTGTCGTTCCAGCCGTCGCAGATCAGCAGCTTCGCGGCGATCACCGCATTGGGGAAGGGCGGCGCGTCATAGACGCCGTGGAAGCTGACGCCGGCCTTGATGGCTCCGCCGGCGCGGGCGAGGTCCAGCACGCATTTGCCGCCGGCGCAGAAGCCGATCGCGCCCAGCCGGTTGCCGTCCACGCCTGGCAGCGCCTTCAGTTCCGCCAGTGCGTCGAGCAGGCGGCGCTTCACCGCCGCGCGGTCGGCCATGAAATCGTGCAGCAGCTTGCCGGAGGACTCCATGTCATGCCCGCGCTTGCCCTGCCCGTAATAGTCGACCACCAGCACCTTGTAGCCGAGCGCTGCCAGCGTCTCCGCCTTGGCGAAGTCCCATTCCTTGGCGCCGAAGAAATTGGGGAAGAGGAGCATGCCTGGCTGGGTGCCCGCGCCGGCATCGCCCACGAACATGGACTCGAACGGGCCGCCGGGGCCCTCATGGATGTGGACGGTTCTGCTGATCGCCATGGCTCGTCTCCCTCGCATGTCTGTGGGCGATTCCATGGCGGATTGCGCAGCCATGCACAAGCCGGCGGCGGATTGGCCGGGCGACGATCCCGCTCGACGCGATCCTTTGGATAGGGAGCGACGACGTGTCCCGATGTGGAGCAGGTCTGTCCCGCCTCGATGCAAAATCGTCCGTTTGTAACCGCGCTGTCCGCTGATTGTCGCGCACCTGTTACAAATGCCGGCCAGAGGCGTGTCAGCCGCAACGAGCGGCGGGTCTCGTTACAGGATTGAAACCATGCGTAAAATCATTCTCTCGGTCGCGCCTGTCGCGGCCGCGGTCGTCCTCGCCATGCCGGCGAACGCCACCGTGATCGATTTCGACAACCTCGCCGGCTACACCAGCGGCGCCTATCATGAAGACGGCTACGTCCTCTCCGCCAATTTCTACCACAGCGCCACCGGCCGGGCGATCGAGGCGATGGCGCCGGGGAGCAGCATCGACCCGACTGGAATATCGGTCGTCAAGGCCAGCGGAGCGGGCGTTACCTTCACCCTTGCGCGCGAAGATGGCGGCGCCTTCGAGTTCGGTTCGATGGATTTCGGCAAGCTGAAGGTGGAGACTGGCCCGATCTATACAGCCTCTTCCACCTACAAGTTCATTTTCACACTTGCGGATGGCGTGGGCACGCAGGTGGAAAAGTTCTTCACGTTCAATCACGACCGCTCGACCCCGATTACGGCCCATACTGCGATGTTCGACGGGTTGGGGGCGATCACGCAATTTACATTCCGCGGGCAGAGTTCGCCCGGTCAGTTCGACAATATCGTGCTGCGGGAGATCGCGCCGGTGCCCGAGCCCGCGACCTGGGCGATGATGATCGGCGGCTTCGCGCTGGCGGGCGGGGCGCTGCGCCGTCGCCGCGTCGCGCTCCGCATGGCCTGATCGCTTTATTCGGAAACGCGGCGGGCGGCCCTCATGGGGGCTGCCCGCCGCTCGCTCCAGTAGGGGCGGGCCACTGCGCGCAGGCTCCGCATTGCGCCACGGCGAATTCGCGCTATCAGGCGCCCAGCCAAAGACAGCCGGGAGCCTTTCTCATGCCCACCCTCGTCCTCATCCGCCACGGCCAGTCCGCCTGGAACCTGGAGAACCGCTTCACCGGCTGGTGGGATGTCGACATAACCGCGAAGGGCGCGGCCGAGGCGGTGGCGGCGGGGGACCTGCTCAAGGCCCGTGGGCTGGACTTCGACCAGTGCTTCACCTCGCTCCAGAAGCGGGCGATCAAGACGCTCCACCTCGCGCTGGAGGCGATGGACCGGCTGTGGCTGCCGGTCGAAAAGGATTGGCGCCTCAACGAGCGGCATTATGGCGGCCTCACCGGGCTGGACAAGGCGGAGACGGCGGCGAAGCATGGCGACGAGCAGGTGAAGATCTGGCGCCGCAGCTTCGACGTGCCGCCGCCGCCGCTGGAAGCCGGCAGCCCCTTCGATCTCGCGCAGGACCGCCGCTATGCCGGCATCACCGTGCCCGCGACGGAGAGCCTCAAGGATACCATCGCGCGCGTGCTGCCTTATTGGGAGAGCCGCATCGCGCCCGATCTGCGCGCCGGCAAGCGGGTGCTCATCTCCGCCCACGGCAACTCGCTGCGCGCGCTGGTCAAGCACCTCTCCAACATCCCGGACGACGAGATTACCGGCCTTGAAATCCCGACCGGGCAGCCGATCGTCTATGAGCTGGCGGACGACCTCACCGCGCAAGACCGTTACTATCTCTCCGAGCGCTGAGTTGGGGCGGGCGGTGGCTCGCTTCCTTCAAAACGTGTTCCCCTTTCAAAATAGAGCGCCGTGCTCCTGCGAAAGCAGGAGTCCAGGGCTGTAGGACGTGCGGTTGGGCCCTGGGCCCTGCTTTCGCAGGAGCACGGGATGTGCGCGGGAGCGCATGGAGTTCGCGGGGACGCAGGGAGTCACAAAAGCACGTGGTGGGTGCAAGAGCACGCGGAATTCGCGGGAGCGCATAGGGTTTCGGCGGGGGCGCCTGAGTTCGCAGGAGCATGGCGTTTCAGGATGGGCAATCCGTTGCTGCCGATCCCCCTTCGCTTCGCCGCAGGGCATCCCCCCGCCCGCCGCTCTCAATCCTCCTCGGCGTCCTCGGCCAGAAGATCGCGCGTTTCGGGGTGGCGGCGCATATAGGCGGCGACGAAGCTGCACAGCGGCACGACCTTGAGGTTCTGCGCGCGCGCATCGTCGAGCAGCGCCTTGACCAGCGTGGCACCGGCGCCCCGGCCGCGGAGTGCCGGGGGCACATGTGTGTGGGTGACGAGCAGCCTGTCGCCCTCGCGGATATAGTCGGCGATGGCGGTGCCGCCCTCCAGCGGCACGTCGTAGCGCCCGTCCGCCGGGCCCGCGCGCAGATCCTTTGCCATGGCGATTCGTCCTTATCGTCCGGCGCGCATCATCGGCGCGGCGGCGGACAGGAGCAAGGGTGGACCGGCGCGATTCGCGGCGCGCCGTGCATCCGGGCCGGGCTGTCGATCCGCGCCGCGCGTCAGGGCGCGTTGGCTGCCACCGCCAGCGGCGCGAGCGTGGCCGGCTGCCGCTTGGCGGCATACATGGCGAGGTCGGCGCGGGCGATCGCCGCGAAGTCGCTGTCGTCCGCCCGCAGCGCGGTACAGCCGAACGAGGCCGAGAGCGGCAGCACGTCCTCGCCGAACCGGCATTCGGTCTCGCAGATCAGGAGGGAAAGCTGGGCGGCCTTCTCGGTGGCGGCGCATTCGCTGAGGCCGTCGAGCAGCAGGGCGAACTCGTCGCCGCCGATTCGCGCCGCGATGTCGGTCGAGCGAACCGCACCGGCCAGCAGCCGCGCCATGTGCAGCAGCGCATAGTCGCCGGCGGCATGGCCGAACGTGTCGTTGATCTGCTTGAGGCCGTCGAGGTCGACGAACAGCAGCGCGGCGGCGGTGCCGTAGCGCTCCAGCCGGCTCAGCCTCTCGGTCAGGCAGTTCATGAAGTGCCGGCGGTTGTAGAGCGGCGTCAGCGTATCGCGCACCACCAGCCGCTCCAGTTCCGCGTTGGCGAGTTGGAGCAGCCGCACTTCCTTGCGGAGCGCGATCACTTCCTCCTCCAATGCCGAAACGTCGGTGCCGAATTCGTCACGCACGACGTCTCGGGTAGTTGCTTGTGTCAGCTCTACCTCCCTCGCGCGACCGTAGGAGAATCCCTTTATCGGCCGGGCTTATACGGCCGTGGTTCGGGTTTTGCAGCCCCAAAAGCGCCAACAGGCTCTGCGGCCTGCTTTGAGCGGTTGTGCGGCGTTTCTCTCGTCTCTATTGGCGAGGGGCTTAATGAATGGTTTCAAAGCAGGCGATCGGGGCCGGGATAGTTGCGGAAATGAGCGGACGGGGTGGGCGCAGGCCATGGTGAAAGTCGGGATTATCATGGGCTCGCAGTCCGACTGGGAGACGATGCGGCACGCGGCCGATATATTGGAAGTGCTTGAAATCCCTCACGAACGGCGGGTCGTCTCGGCCCATCGCACGCCGGATCGGCTGGTCTTCTACGCCAAGGGCGCGGCCGGGCGCGGCTTGCAGGTGATTATCGCAGGCGCGGGCGGCGCGGCGCATTTGCCGGGCATGGTGGCGGCGATGACGCGGCTGCCGGTGCTCGGCGTGCCGGTGCAATCGGCCGCTTTATCGGGTTTGGACAGCCTGCTTTCCATCGTCCAGATGCCCGGCGGCATCCCCGTGGGTACGCTCGCCATCGGCAAGGCGGGCGCAAAAAACGCCGGGCTGTTGGCCGCCGCGATCCTCGCCAATAGCGATCCGGCGCTGGCCGGGCGGCTGGAAGCGTGGCGCGCGGCGCAGACCGAGGCGGTGACGGACAGCCCCGAATGAGGACGATTCCTCCCGGTTCCACCATCGGTATCGTCGGCGGCGGCCAACTCGGCCGGATGATCGCCATCGCGGCGGCGCAGCTCGGCTATCGCAGCCATATCTTCGCGCCCGAGGCGAGCGGCCCGGCGGCGGACGTGGCGATCGGCTGGACGCAGGCGGCTTATGAGGACGGCGATGCGCTGGCGCGATTCGCGCAGGGCGTCGATGTCATCACCTACGAGTTCGAGAATGTGCCGAGCGCGGCGGTGGCGCTGCTTGCCGGGCTCGGCCATGTCCACCCCAACGCCCGCGCGCTCGGCATCGCGCAGGAGCGGCTGGCGGAGAAGGGCTTCGTCGCCGATCTCGGCGGCCGCACCGCGCCCTATGCGGCGGTGGACGACCGCGCCGGGCTGACGGCCGCCGTCGCGCGGATCGGCGCGCCCGCCATCCTCAAGACCACCCGCTTCGGCTATGACGGCAAGGGGCAGGCGCGGATCATGGCGGCGACCCCGGAGGCGCTCGACCGCGCCTGGGAGGATATTGCCGGCCAGCCGGCGGTGCTGGAGGGCTTCGTCCGTTTCGATCACGAATTCTCGGTGATCCTCGTGCGCGGGCATGACGGCGCGCTGCGCTTCTGGGACTCGCCGCACAACGTCCACCAGGACGGCATCCTCGCCACCTCCACCGTGCCCGCCCCGGCGGCGGTGCAGGCGCAGGTGCCTGCCGCGCGCGCCATCGCTGCCAGGGTGGCCGAGGCGCTCGATTATGTCGGCGTGCTGACGCTGGAGTTCTTCGCCGGTGCCGATGGGCCGATCTTCAACGAGATGGCGCCGCGCGTCCACAATAGTGGCCACTGGACCATCGAGGGCGCCATCGCCAGCCAGTTCGAGAACCATGTCCGCGCCATTTGCGGCCTCCCTTTGGGCTCGACCGCGCTGGTGACGGAAGGCGCGACGATGGCCAACCTCATCGGCGCGCAGGCGCATGACTGGCCGGCCATCCTTGCCGACGAGACCGCGCACCTTCACCTCTACGGCAAGAACGAGGCGCGCCCCGGCCGCAAGATGGGTCACGTCACCCGCCTGCGCCTCGCCGGGCAGGACTGAGGGCCATGGCGATCGCCCGCCCGGAGATCGTGCTGCTGCTGGCGCGCGCCGACAATGGCGTGATCGGCGCGGACGGTGCGATTCCGTGGCACATCCCCGGCGAGCAGAAGCGCTTCAAGGCGATGACCATGGGTACGCCGATGGTGATGGGCCGCAAGACATTCGACAGCCTGCCGGGCCTGCTGCCGGGCCGTCGCCACATCGTCCTCACCCGCGATCGCGCGTGGCGGGCCGAGGGCGCCGAGGTCGTTCACAGCGTGGAGGCGGCCATTGCCGCCGCCGATGCGCCAGTCCTCTCGGTGATCGGCGGCGCGGAAATCTACCGCCTGTTCGAGCCGGTTGCCGACCGGCTGGAGCTGACGCAGGTGCATCTTGCCCCGCCCGGTGCCGCGCGCATCGACCCGCCCGATCCCGCGCGCTGGCGCGAAACGGCGCGCGAGGACCGGCCCGCACAGGGCGCTGCGCCCGCCTACAGCTACGTCACGCTGGTGCGCGCGTGAGGCATTTCCCCGCCGGCAGGGCTGGCGCCGCGCCGACGCGCTGCCTATAGCCGCCCGCCATGGAACGGATCAGCAGCGATGGGGGCATGCCGGCGCACCTGCGCGGGGCGGTCATCGCGCTCGGCAATTTCGACGGGTTCCACGCCGGGCATCAGGCCGTGGCGGGCGCGGCCATCGCATGGGCGCGGCGCGAGGGGCGGCCGACGATCATCGCCACCTTCGATCCGCATCCGGTGCGCCTGTTCGTGCCCGATGCGCCGCCGTTCCGCCTGACCACGCTCGATCAGCGCGAGCGGCTGTTCGCGGCGGCGGGCGCGGATGCGATGCTGGTTTTCCACTTCACCCGCGCGCTCGCCTCGCGCAGCGCCGAGGGGTTCGTCCACATGCTGGTCGAGCAATTCGGCGCGCGCGCGGTGGTGACGGGGGAGGACTTCACCTTCGGGCGCGGCCGGGCCGGCACCGTCGCGCTGCTTGGCGAGCTTGGCCGCCCGCTCGGGCTCGATGCGCTGGCGGTGCCGCCGGTGACGGACGCGAGCGGCGCGGTCATTTCCTCCACCCGCATCCGCGACGCGCTGGTGGCGGGCGATTGCGCCACCGCGACCCGGCTGCTCACCCGCCCCTTCGCCATTGCCGGCACCGTGATCCACGGCGACAAGCGCGGGCGGGAGATCGGCTTCCCCACCGCCAATATGGAGATGGGGCCGTATCTGCGCCCGGCCTACGGCGTCTATGCCGTCCGCGCCCGGCTGCCCGATGGGCGGCTGGCCGACGGCGCCGCCAATCTCGGCATCCGCCCCACCTTCGATCCGCCCAAGGAATTGCTGGAAACCTATTTGTTCGATTTCTCCGGCGACCTCTACGGCCAGACCATCGAGATCGAGCTGATCGAGCGCCTGCGCGGCGAGGCGAAATTCGAGACCCTCCCCGCGCTGGTGGCGCAGATGGACGATGACGTCACCCGCGCCCGCGCGATGCTGCGGGGGTAAGCGCCCTGCTGCAAAGCGATGCCGTGCTCCTGCGCAGGCAGGAGCCCAGGGCGGCAAGGCTCTGCGGTTGGACCCTGAACTCCTGCTTTCGCAGGAGACAACTCCCGTTCGTGTCGAGCGAAGGCGAACCACGCTGGCCGCGCACGGTCCGCAAGCTATCCTTCCTCCGCGCTTGCTTGCGCGGGGCCGTGTGCTCGCGTAGGGGCGTGGGCTGACTTTTCCGCCTGACGATTGGCCCCATGACAGACCAGCCCGACTACAAGAACACCGTCTTCCTGCCCCAGACCGATTTCCCGATGAAAGCGGGCCTCGCGCAGAAGGAGCCGGGCATTCTCGCGCGCTGGGAGGCGATGGACCTGTACGGCAAGCTGCGCAGCGCACGGGCCGGGCGCGAGCGCTTCATCCTCCACGATGGCCCGCCTTATGCGAATGGCGACATTCACATGGGCCACGCGATGAACAAGGTCCTCAAGGACATCATCGTGCGCAGCCAGAGCTTGCTCGGCAAGGATGCGCCCTATGTGCCCGGCTGGGATTGCCACGGCCTCCCCATCGAGTGGAAGATCGAGGAGGAATATCGCAAGAAGAAGCGCAGCAAGGACGAGGTGCCGCCGCGCGAGTTCCGCGCCGAGTGCCGCGCCTATGCCGGGAAGTGGGTCGGCATCCAGCGCGAGCAGTTCAAGCGCCTCGGCGTCATGGGCGATTGGGACGATCCCTATCTCACCATGAAGTATGAGGCTGAGACCGCCATCGTCGCCGAGCTTTTGAAGTTCGCCGAAAGCGGCCAGCTCTACCGCGGCGCCAAGCCGGTCATGTGGTCCCCGGTCGAAAAGACCGCGCTGGCCGAGGCCGAGGTGGAATATGAGGATGTCGTCTCCACCCAGATCGACCTGGCGTTCGAGATCGTGGAGGCGCCGAATGCGCCCGAACTGGTCGGCGCGCATGCGGTGATCTGGACGACGACCCCGTGGACCATCCCCGTCAATCAGGCGATCGCTTATGGGGAGGATATTGAGTATGTGGTCCTTCAGACGTCGTCCCTTGGCGTCGTTGGTTGGGGCGAACAGGAGAATGCTAGTGCTGCCAACCCAGGGCGATCGCTTTTTGGCAGAAAGTTCTTGCTGGCCGCAGAACTAAAGGATGCGTTTCAGGCTCGAGTATCCGATAATCTTACTCGGCGACTAAAAGACGCCGGGCATGACAGTAAGGTCATTTTTCAGACGAACGCAGAGATTTGGCGTGGCACCGGCAAGGACCTTGCCGGCGTCATCGCCCGTCACCCGATGCACCATCTCGGCGGCTTCTTCGCCCGCCCGCGTCCCTTCATCGCCGCCGATCATGTCACCACCGACGCCGGCACCGGCCTCGTCCACATGGCGCCGGACCATGGTGAGGAGGATTTCATTGCCTGCAAGGCGGTGGGTATCGATCCGGTGTTCGCCGTCACCGACGATGGCCGTTACCGCGACGACTGGCTGTGGCTGGGCGGGCAGGGCAGCGTCATCAACACGAAATTCAACGGCCCCGATGGCCCGATCCTGACAGACCTGCGCGAAGCCGGCGCGCTGCTCTCGGCCGGGGAACTCAGGCACAGCTACCCGCATAGCTGGCGCTCCAAGGCGCGGATCATCTACCGCTGCACGCCGCAATGGTTCATCCCGATGGACAAGGCGGCCAAGGCGTCGGATTTCGAGGTCGCGCCGCTGCTGGAAGTCGGCGCCGGCATCGCGCTCGCGGTCAACCCCGCCACGCCCGATCACACCATGACCAACGGCCCGACGCTGCGCGCGGTGGCGCTGGACGCCATCGAGGCGACGCGCTGGGTTCCGGCGCGCTCGCGCAACCGCATCCACGCCATGGTCAGCGACCGGCCGGACTGGGTCATCAGCCGCCAGCGCGCGTGGGGCGTGCCGATCGCGCTCTACGTCCACCGCCAGACCGGCGAGTATCTCAATGATCCCGCCGTCAATGCCCGCATCGTCGCGGCGTTCCGGCAGGGCGGGGCGGATGCCTGGTTCGATGCCGATCATCAGGCGCTGCTCGGCCCGGATTACGCGCTCGCCGATTACGAGGTCATCACCGACATTCTCGACGTGTGGTTCGACAGCGGCTCGACCCACAGCTTCGTCGTCGAGGCGCGCTATGGCGCGGGCACCCGCGCCGATCTCTACATCGAGGGGTCGGACCAGCATCGCGGCTGGTTCCAGTCCTCGCTGCTGGAGAGTTGCGGCACGCGCGGCCGCGCGCCCTACGGGGCGGTGCTGACCCACGGCTTCGCGCTCGACGGGCAGGGCCGCAAAATGTCCAAGAGCCTCGGCAATGTCGTCGATCCCTTGAAGGTGATCGGCGAGAGCGGCGCGGATATCCTGCGCATGTGGGTCGCCTCCACCGATTATTTCGACGATGTGCGCATCGGCAAGGAGGTGCTCGCCGGCAGCTCGGACGCCTATCGCAAGCTACGCAACACCTTCCGCTACATGCTCGGCGCGCTGGCCGGGTTCAGCGCGGCGGATCGCGTGCCCGTCTCTGTCATGCCGGAGCTGGAGCGCGCCATGCTCCACAGCCTCGCGGTGCTGGATGCCGAGTTGCGCGCCGTGGTCGATAAGGCGGCGGGGTCGGAAAACTGGCTGGAGTTCGGCCGCTACACCCGCGCCCTCAATGAGTTCGCCAACAACGATCTCTCGGCCTTCTACTTCGATATCCGCAAGGATTGCCTCTATTGCGACGTCAACCCCGCGACCGGCCGCGAGACGGAGAAGCGCCGCGCCTATCGCACCGTGCTGGATCATCTGTTCCATGCGCTGGTGCGCTATGCCGCGCCGATCATTCCGTTCACCGCCGAGGAGGTGTGGCAAGCACGTTATCCGGGCGAGGAGACATCCGTGCATATGCTCGAATGGCCCGATGTGGATGCCGGCTGGCGGGACGATGCGCTCGGCGCGCGCTGGGCGGCGATCCGTTCATCGCGCGATCAGGTGACGCAGGCCATTGAGCCGCTGCGGCGCGAAAAGACCGTGCGCTCCAGCCTGGAGGCGGATGTGCGCATGGCAGGCGTGCCCGCCAATGTCGATTTTGCGGAGGTAAGCATCGTGGCGAGCGTAACGGAGGATGAGGGGCTGGCCGCGCCGGTCGTCTCCCCCACCGCGCATCACAAATGCGGCCGCTGCTGGCGCCACCTGCCCGATGTGGCGCAGGACGGCGCGCTGTGCGGCCGGTGCGAGACGATCCTGACATGAGCGGCGCGGCGGAGATCGAGCCGGCCGCGCAGGCCGATGCGGCACCGGCGGCGTTCCACCGCAAGCTGGGCTTGTCCCTCGCGGCCGGTATCCTGATCGTCGACCAGCTCATCAAATATCTCGTTACCTACCCGCTCCAGCTCCAGTCCTACGGGCGGTTCGGGCTGGAGATCACGCCGTTCTTCAACCTCACCTGGACGGAGAATCGCGGCGTCTCGATGGGCTTCTTCTATGCCGAGACGGACGTGATGCGCTGGCTGCTGGTGGCAATGACCCTCGCCATCGCCGGCTTCGTCTGCTGGTGGCTCTGGCGCGAGCGCGCGCGTGACGACGCGATTGCGCTCGGCCTGGTGCTCGGCGGCGCCATCGGCAATATCATCGACCGGATGCGCCTGGGCTATGTCATTGATTATGCCGATCTCCACATCGGCGAATGGCGCCCTTTCCTGATTTTCAACCTCGCCGACGCCGCAATCACCTTCGGCGTCCTCATCCTGCTTGCGCGGGCGCTGTTGCTGCGCGAAAAGGCGCCAGCCAAGGAGTCACGTTAAGATGCGTTCACCCACCCGCCTTCCGCTGGCGCTTGTCGGCATCGCGATGCTCTCGGCGTGCGGCAGCGCCAATCTGTTCAACCGCGACCGGCCGGACGAGATGGCCGTCTCGCGCCAGCCGCCGCTGGTCATCCCGCCCGATTTCGCGCTGGTCCCGCCTACGCCGGGCACCGCCGCGGCCGCCCAGCAGAACACGCTCCAGAAGCAGGCGCTGGAGGCCATGTTCGGCGGCCCCGCGCCGCGCAGCGAGAGCGAGACCTCGGCGCTGCGTCAGGCCGGCCGCTCGGTGGCCGATGCCGGCATCCGCTCCTCCGTGGGGGATGCCCAGACCGACGTGATCGACAAGGGCGCGACCACGCAGGACATCATCGCCGCTCCGGAAGGCGACGGCCAGTTCGCGCGGGTGACGCCGGGGCAATAAGCCTCGTCGCGCCCCGCATCGGACAGGCCCCTCTCCTTCGGGGAAGGGGTTCGAGTGGGGCTGTGCCGCCGGGGCGGAGTGAGCGGACAGGATCGTTTGTCCCCGTTGACCCTTCGCCCGTGACCTGACCTATCCGGATCACCGCATAGTGGGCATCGTCCGGACCCATCTCGCCGGGTGCGGCCTGCGCGTGTCGAAGGGCCGTTCTGAGCGGCTGCCGTAGGCAGGCAGTCGAAGGAGCCGCGTTGTCTTCGGCCCGCCAACGATAAAAAACCGCCCTTCGATAAGCTCGGGGCGAACGAATCCATTTGGTCACAACCCGTTCTAAAGTGCGTCCGCTTCAGATGCCGTGCTCCTGCGAAGGCAGGGGCGAGGGCGCATGAGCAGTTCTTTTCCCCCTTAGGCTCCTGCCTGCGCAGAAGCACAGACGCCCCCCTGAGGGCGAACAAGGTTATACGCCATCCAAGGGAAGCAGGCGGGTCAAGCGAGAGGAGGCTAAGCCCCGCCGCCAACTCGCTCCGCCAGCGCCATCGCCGGATCGCGCATGTTCATTCGCCGATGGATCTATAAAGACTGACACATTGCGGTTGATGCACCTCATTGTGAGGCGCGGAGTGCTTTAACGAGCGCCCAAACAGCGAATGCAATTGGAGCATACAGGACAAGGAAGCCAATCGTCCAAAATAGCCATGCACCTTGTGCAAGAAGTTCCAGATCGGGAAGCCAAGGGATACTGCCTTTCCAACCGGCAGCAAAAAGCCAGATGGCAATAGCGCCGGTGAAGGATAAACCAGAGTAAATGAGCCAAAGGCGCCTCAAAGATAATTCTCCACTCGCCCCGCCAACGCCATCGCCGCAGCCGGATTGCGCACCTTCGCGGCGCTGATGAAATAGGCGAACACGTCGCGCTTCCGCCCATCCGCCGCCGCATCCGTGACGTAGCTTAGCCCCTCCGGCCTCTCACCCCCGGCCCATTGCCGGGCGATAGCGGCCCAGCGATCGAGCGCGGCATCGTCATAGCCAGTGGGGATCTCCTCGCGGCTCTGCATCAGCCGGGCATAGACGAAATCGGCGGTAAGGTCGGCGATTTGCGGGTGGCTCGGATGCTCGGCGACGACGATGCCGGCGCCATGCTTGCGGGCCAGCGCGACGAACTCGGGGCAGGCGAAGCTCTCGTGCCGCACCTCCAGCACATGGCGCAGCGCTACGCCGTCGAGCCGGTCCGGCAGCATGGCGAGGAAGGTGGCGATGTCGTCGGGGTCGAACCGCCGCGTCTCCATGAACTGCCAGAGGATCGGCCCGAGCGTCTCGCCCAGCTCCGTGAGGCCGGAGTTGAGGAAGCGCGTGACCGACTCCTCCGCTTCGGCCAGCTTCTTTTTCATCACTGCATAGCGCAGCGCCTTCACCGCATAGACGAACCCCGCCGGCGCCGCTGCGCGCCACTTGGCGAAGGTCGCCGGGCTCTGCGTGCGGTAATAAGTGCCGTTGATCTCGATGGTGCCGAGATGGCTGACGGCGTAGTCCAGTTCCTTCGCCTTGGGCAGATCGGCCGGGTAGAAGGCGCCGCGCCACGGCTCGAACGTCCAGCCGCCGATGCCGGTGCGGATGATGGCGGAGGGATTGGTCATCGGGCGAGTTTCCGGATTGCGGGGCCATCCTGATGGGTCAGGACGATCGCCAGCTTATAGCCCGCCAGGCGCGGAAAAAAGAGTGCTCCTGCGAGGGCCGGAGCCATGGCGGCGAGAGAAGCCGGCGCCGGCCTTGAGTTCCCTTCACAGGGCCTTCGCAGAAAACTCCGTTCGCCCTGAGTTGGTCAAAGGGTCGTTCTTTTCCGCAAGCGGGGATTTACCGGAAGCAGTGCAGCCCTCGACAAGCTCAGGGCGAACGGCTTCCAGCTTTTTGTAGGGGCCCGCCGGTGCAGGCATTCAGCCGTTCAATGCGGACCGGGCAGGGCCGGCTTCACGCCCGCGCTCCGGCCTCCTCCACGCCCGTGCTGTTGTGGCGCAGCGCGGCGAGCACTGTCTCGACGATATGCGGCGCGTTGAGCCGCGCGGCATCATATTGCTTCTCGGGCTTGTCGTGATCCTGAAAGACGTCCGGCAGGCGCATGGTGCGCAGCCTGAGGCCGGCGTCGATCAGCCCCTCGTCACTGGCCAGCGTCAGCACATGCGCGCCGAGGCCGCCGATGCTGCCCTCTTCGATCGTCACCGCCACATCATGGGTGGCGAGCAGCTTGCGGATCAGCGCCGTGTCGAGCGGCTTGGCGAAGCGCAGGTCGGCGACGGTAGTGGAGAGGCCGCGTGCGTCCAGCGCGTCGGCCGCCTTGAGGGCCTCCTCCAGCCGTGTGCCGAGCGAGAGGAGGGCGACCTTCTTGCCCTCGCGCACGATGCGGCCCTTGCCGATCTCCAGCCGCTGCGGCGTCTCGGGCAGGGCGATGCCCACGCCGCTGCCGCGCGGATAGCGCAGCGCGATCGGTCCCGTGTCGTGGCAGGCGGCGGTGTGGACCATATGGACCAGCTCGGCCTCGTCGGCCGCCGCCATCACCACCACGTTGGGCAGGGTGGCGAGATAGGTAATGTCGAAGCTGCCGGCGTGGGTCGCGCCGTCCGCGCCGACCAGCCCGGCGCGGTCGATGGCGAAGCGGACGGGCAGGTTCTGGATTGCCACGTCGTGCACCACCTGGTCGTAGGCGCGCTGGAGGAAGGTGGAGTAGATCGCACAGAACGGCCGCATCCCCTGTGCGGCCAGACCCGCCGCGAAGGTGACGGCATGCTGCTCGGCGATGCCGACATCGAACGTGCGGTCGGGATAGGCCTGCGCGAACTTGTCCAGCCCCGTGCCCGACGGCATGGCGGCGGTGATTGCCACGATCCGCTCGTCCCGCGCGGCCTCGGCGATCAGCGCTTTTGCGAACACGCTGGTGTAGCTGGGCGGGCCGGCCGGCGCCTTCACCTGCTCGCCGGTGACGATATCGAACCGCTGCACGCCGTGATATTTGTCCGCCGCGGCCTCGGCCGGGGCATAGCCCTTGCCCTTTTGCGTCACGACATGGACGAGCACCGGCCCGTCCGCCATGTCGCGCACATTTTCCAGCACGGGGACGAGCTGATCGAGGTTGTGGCCGTCGATCGGGCCGACATAATAGAAGCCCAGCTCCTCGAACAAGGTGCCGCCCATCGCCATGCCGCGCGCGAACTCGTCGGTCTTGCGGGCGGCCTGATGGAGCGGGCGGGGCAGCTTGCGGGCGACGCGCTTCAGCACATCGCGCAGGCCGAGAAACTCGCGGCTGGAAACGAGCCGGGCGAGATAGGCCGAGAGCCCGCCCACCGGCGGCGCGATCGACATGTCGTTGTCGTTCAGGATGACGATCAGGCGGTTGCCGGCGGCTTCCGCGTTGTTCATCGCCTCATAGGCCATGCCGGCGGACATGGCGCCGTCGCCGATTACGGCGATAGCCTTGCCCGGCCGGTCGGCCAGCTTGTTGGCGATGGCGAAGCCGAGCGCGGCGCTGATCGAGGTGGAGCTGTGCGCCGCACCGAACGGGTCGTATTCGCTCTCGGCCCGTTTGGTGAAGCCGGAGAGGCCGCCGCCCGCGCGCAGCGTGCGGATGCGGTCGCGCCGGCCGGTGAGGATCTTGTGCGGGTAGCATTGGTGCCCCACGTCCCACACCAGCTTGTCGCGCGGTGTCTCGAACACATAATGGATCGCCGTGGTCAGCTCGACCACGCCGAGGCCCGAGCCGAGATGGCCGCCGGTGACGCCCACCGCCGAGATCACCTCCGCACGCAGTTCGTCGGCTAGTTGGCGGAGCTGATCGGGCGCGAGCTTGCGCAGCTCGGCAGGATCGCGCACCCGATCGAGCAGGGGCGTGGCGGGCTGGTCCATCATGGGGCGTATCTAGTGCGCCTCCCGGCAAATGTCGAACGAAGTTCGCCGGATCGCCGCCACAAACCGTGGGTCTGACGTGGGAGACGCCTATGGCCGTGTTGACCGATGCCAAGCCGATCGGGTTCGTGCTGAGCTGCGATGTCGAGCGCCTGAAACCCTTCTACGGCGCCGTCCTCGGCCTGCCGCTGCTGGGCGAGGATCCGTTCGCGGCGACGTTCGACCTCGGCGGTGGCGCCACCCTGCGGCTGACGGCGGTGCAGGGCCATGAGCCGGGGCCGCAGGAGGGAATCAGGCGCACTTGGCGCAGGTGCCGAGCACCTCTATCACTGGCCGGTCGGCGGTAAAGCCCTGATGCCGGGCGACGCCGCGCACCTTGCCGGTGAGCACGTCGTCGTCGATATGCGTGGCCTCGCCGCAGCTCTTGCAGACCAGGAAGATGCAATCGTGCATGCAGCCGGGGTGAGCGTTGGCGATATAGGCGTTGGCGCTCTCCACCCGCTGGGCGAGGTTGTTGGTCACGAACAGGTCGAGGATGCGGTAGACGCTGTTGGGCGCGACCCGCTTGCCGCGCCGCTGGGAGACCTTGTCGGCGATGTCGTAGGCCGATGTCGGCTTTTCCTCGGCGGCGAGCACCGCGAAGATATCGGCGCGCATGTCGGTCCATTGCTCGCCGGCGCCCTCCAGCGCCGCGCGCGCGGCCGCGGCGAGCTGCACGCCGGTCGGCTCCTCATGGTCGTGATGCGCGTGCGCGTGATGGGCGTGCTGGGCCATGCCGCCAATCTATGCCTTGCGGGGCGGCCGGACAAGTCTTGCGAGCCGGCCTTGGCAAGCCGGATCGGACTGCGTAGGGTTTGTTGACTAAGTCTATAGGGGGCAGGGAAACCATGCGAGTCGGAAGGGGGCGAGGACTGCCGGCGGTGTCGCCCGTCATGCCCCGCTCGCCCGCCGAGGCGGCTGCGTGGAACCCCTCCCGCCCCGAAAAGACCGGGATGACGAGCGGGGTGGATGCGCCCCGGACGGAACGAGTGAGGAATGAGGAGGAGGAATTGATGCCCGTCATGCAGAAAATTGGGCGTTTCACGGTCGGTCTGGTCGCCGCCGGGCTGATGGCGGCGGCGCCTGCTTACGCCGCCGGCGATGCCGTGCTGGAGAAGATCGCCGTCCATTCCAGGGCGATGGAAGGCAATCTGGAGGGCAACCCCGCCGATCGCGACGTGCTGGTGTTCCTGCCGCCCAACTACAAGGCCGATGCCAGCAAGCGCTATCCGGTCGTCTACTTCCTCCACGGCTATTTCTTCGACGTGGTGCAATATGACACCTACGCCAAGTTCGGCGAGGCGGTGACGGCGGCGGCGGCCAAGGGCAACGAGCTGATCCTCGTCGTGCCGGATGCCGGCAAGACGCGCTTCTCGGGCGGCATGTGGTCCAACTCGCCCACATCGGGCGATTTCGAGGGCTTCGTGACGAAGGACCTCGTCTCCTACATCGATTCCCACTACCGCACGCTGGCCAGGCCGGAGTCGCGCGGTCTCGCCGGGCATTCGATGGGCGGTTACGGCACGCTGCGCATCGCGATGAAGTATCCGGGCATCTTTTCCAGCTTCTATGCGTTGAGCGCCTGTTGCCTGTCCGCACGGCAGGTCAACCCGGAGCAGGACAAGAAGGTGGAAGCGATGTCGATGGACGAGCGGCTGAAGGCGGATTTCGGCACCCGTGCCGCGCTGGCGTCCGCGTCGGCCTGGTCGCCCAATCCGCAGAACCCGCCTTATTATTTCGACTGGCTGACCAAGGACGGCGTCGCCCAGCCCGAGGTCGTGGCGCAGTGGGCCGCCAACGCGCCCAACGCGATGGTCGCGCAATATATCCCCGCGCTCAGGACCTACAAGGCGATCGGCATGGAAGTGGGCGACAAGGACGGGCTCATCAAGGACGATACGGAGATGCACGAGCTGCTCAACCGCTTCGGCATCAAGCATGATTGGGCGGTGTTCGACGGCGGCCACGCGGACAAGGTGGCCGAGCGCATCCGCGATCACACCCTGCCTTTCTTCGGCGCGCATCTCGCGAAGCAGTAAGGCAAGCCGGATAAGGGGGACGCGCGGGCGTTCGGGAAGCGATTTCCGGGCGCCCGCGCAAATTTTATGGGGCGATGGGCGGGGCCCGCCGCGCTTCCGCCTCCTCTCCCTAAGGTGACGCGAGCGTAAAGCTGAACCTCCCTCGGTATCCATGGCGCCGTTTGGCGTGGCGCCGTTTGGAATTGTCCCCGATCCAATGGAACGAGTGCTCCTGCGAAGGCAGGAGCCCAGGGCGGTCGTGCACTGCCATTGCGCTATGGGGGTCCTGCTTCCGCCAGGACCCTCAGCCGCCTTCGTCGATGTCGATACAACTACACCCGGCCCCGGTTCCGCGATAGGTTGGGTCCTAGACCTTGTCCTGACCGGGTGAAAATCGCCTTCCGTTCGTGTCGAGCATCGTCGAGACATACCAGCGCCGCGCTTGCCGTCCGGACCGGCGCCCGGTCTCAGCGGAAGGCAGTTTCCTCCGGAACAGGACCGCGACCGGCATCAGGGAGAGCGAACCGTGGCAGATTATCGCGCACCGATCGAGGAGCAGTTGTTCGCGCTGGAGACGGCGGCCGATCTGGCCGGTCTCGCCGCGCTGCCGGGGTTCGCGGACGCCACATCCGAGACCGCCGAGCAGATTCTCGCGGAATCGGCACGGCTGGCGCAGGAGGGCTTTGCCCCGCTCAACGCCGTGGGGGATCGGGAGGGGGCGCGCTTGCAGGATGGCAAAATGGTGCTCCCGGCCGGCTTTGCCGAGGTCTATCGCGATTATGCGGCGGCCGGGTGGAACGGCCTCGCCGCCGATCCGGCGCATGGCGGGCAGGGCCTGCCCTTCGCGCTCTCGGTGGCGGTGCAGGAGCAGTTCACCGCCGCCAACATGGCCTTCTCGCTCTGCCCGATGCTGAGCCTCAGCGCCATCGAGGCGTTGCAGGCGCATGGCGATGCCGGGATGAAGGCGGCTTATCTCCCCCATCTTGTCTCGGGTAACTGGACCGGGACGATGCTGCTCACCGAGCCGCAGGCGGGATCGGACGTGGGGGCGCTGCGCACCAGCGCGGCCCCGGCGGGGGACGGCAGCTACCGGCTGCGCGGGCAGAAGATCTTCATCACGTGGGGCGAGCATGATCTGGCGGAGAATATCGTCCATTTCGTCCTCGCCCGGCTGCCCGATGCACCGGCGGGATCGAAGGGGATCAGCCTGTTCCTCGTGCCCAAATATCTGCTCGATGCGGAGGGCAGGCCGGGCGCGCGCAACGATATCACGTGCGTGGCCATCGAGCACAAGATGGGCATCCACGCTTCGCCCACCTGCACCATGGCGCTGGGCGAGGAGGGCGCCTGCGTCGGCTGGCTGGTGGGCGAGCCGCATGGCGGGCTCGCGGCGATGTTCACCATGATGAACCATGCGCGCATCAATGTCGGCGTGCAGGGCGTCGCCATCGCCGAGCGGGCATGGCAGGACGCGCGGGCCTATGCGGCGGAGCGCGTCCAGTTCGGCCCGATCATCGCTCATCCGGACGTGCGGCGGATGCTGATGACCATGGCCGCGCTCACTCAGGCGGCGCGGGCGCTGGTCTATGCCAACGCCGCCGCCGTCGACCGCGCCCACAAGGAGCCGGATGCCGCGCGGTGCGCTTACTGGAAACGGCGGGCCGATCTGCTGACGCCGATCAGCAAGGCGTGGGCGACCGATATCGGCATCGCGGTGTCGAGCCTCGCCATTCAGGTGTACGGCGGCGCGGGCTATATCGAGGAGACCGGCGTCGCGCGCCACTATCGCGATGCGCGGATCGCCGCCATTTACGAGGGCACCAACGGCATTCAGGCGATGGATCTGGCCGGCCGCAAGCTGCGGCTGGACAATGGCGCGGCGCTGGCGGAGCTGGAAACGGCGATGGCGGCGGACATTGCGGCGTGGCGCGATGAGCGGGCGCGCGCGGCGATGGCTGCGGCGCTGGACGTGCTCGCGCAGGCACGCACGGCGATGCTCGCGCACGATCAGGCCGGCCTCGGCGCGGCGGCGAGTCCGTTCCTTGCCTTGTGCGGCGGCGTGGTCGGCGGCTGGCTGCTGGGCTTGGAGGCCGAGCGTGCCGATGCTGCCCGCGCCGCCGGGGACGGGCGGCCGCATCTCGCCGCGAAACGGGCGGTCGCGGCCTATTTCCTCACCCAGCAGTTGCCGATCGCGCTGGCGCATCTCGCCGCGATCCGCGCCGAGCCGGCGATGGTGATGGACGATGCGACGCTGCCTTCGTGAAAAGGTAGGGCTCTACCAGCGTTGCAAAGATGTATCAGTCCGGGTGAGAAATAGGATATATCCGGCATGTCGCACGCCGCACGCTTGTAACAAACTAGCATGATAGCTAGTTTTGCGAGGCTAGCCCTGCGGATGGATGCGCGGCTTCGAGCTGCACTTTCAAACTCGAAATCATAGAACAAAAGTTTCTATCCGGCTCGGTTGGCTTGGTCGCCCAAGGTGTCCAACTTGAAAGGGAGAGAGAACCATGTCCTCGAAAACACGCTCCACATGCGTGCGCGCGGCGCTTGCCTGCTCCAGCGCGCTGACCATCCTCACATTCGCCCCGGCTGCCTTCGCGCAGGATAATGGCGCGCAGGCCGACGCGGCCGATCAGGAACAGGCGATCGTCGTCACCGGATCGCGCATCGTACGGCGCGACTATGAGGCGAACAGCCCCATCGTCACCGCCGGGCAGGAACTGCTCCAGAATTCCTCAACCTCCGCCATTGAGACCAGCCTCAACAAGCTGCCGGCCTTCACGCCGGTGCAGACGCCCGCGCTGGGCGGCGACATCCAGCCGACCGCGACCAGCACGCCGGGCGCGGCCACCGTCTCGCTGCGCAACCTCGGCACCAACCGCAACCTCGTCCTCGTCGACGGGCGCCGCGCGACGCCGGCCAACGCGCTGGGCGTGGTCGATATCAACACCATCCCCGCCGCCGCGATCGAGCGCGTCGAGATCATCACCGGCGGCGCCTCGGCTACTTACGGCGCGGATGCTGTCGGCGGCGTGGTCAACTTCATCCTCAAGAAGAATTTCGAAGGCTTGCAGTTCGACGGTCAGATCGGCGTATCGCAGCGCGGCGATGGCCGTGAATATACGCTGAGCGGCATCATGGGCACGAACTTCGACGATGGGCGCGGCAACATCACCATCGGCTTCGCGACGAACGATCGCCAGAGCGCCAAGCGCATCGACCGCCCATGGTTCCGCAAGACATGGAAGGACCCGCGCTTTGTCGGCACCGAGTTCTTCCCGGACTTCTCGGGCTTCCAACCCTATGGCGGGATCAATCCGTCCGCGGCGTCGATGAGCGCCTTGTTCGGAACGACCGTGGACGGGGAGGGCAACACCGTCCCGGCTGTGCGACCGGGTGAACGGCTCTATTTCAACAACGATGGCACCGCCTTTACCGGCTTCTTCCAGAGCCCCGCCGGCGGTGTCTCGCGGTTCAACGAAGATCTGACCGGTCTCAAATGGAAGAGGCAGGCGGACGGCACGCTGGGGCAGAACTTCCTCGACGAACTCGTGACCCTGCCGCTCAACCGCTACAATATCTATGCGCGCGGCAATTATGAGATCAACGACTGGATCGGGGCGTTCGGCCAGGCGACGTTCACGCGCGTCCAGACCACGACCGTCCAGCAACCCTCCCCATCGGTGAACGGCTGGGCCGCCATCGTGCCCGCGTCGCATCCGGTGCCGACGGAGTTGCGGGATATCCTCAACAGCCGCTCCTTGCCTGCTTACACGGGCACTGATGCAGCAGCGGCAGCGGCCTATACGGGCCTGTATCAGAATACGTTGCATTGCGATCCCGCAGCCGTGGCAGCAGCGATCGGGGGCGGTGTGGGATCGGGCGCGACCTGCGACTGGCAGCTCACTTATTACATGAACTACGCCAACCGTCAGGCACGCACCGATGTGTTCACCTACAACATCGTGGCGGGCTTTGAAGGCAAGGTCCCCGGCACGGACTGGACCTGGGAACTTTATGGGTCGCAGGGTGAGTCCGAGACCAGCGCACTCATTACCGGCACCGCGTCGCTTGAGCGGTTCCGTGCCGTGATGAGCGATCCCGACCATCCATGGGGCGCCGGCTTCAGTGCGCAGGGCAACCCGCTCTTTGGCGGTTTCGGCGCGGCGTCGGCGACTTGCACGAGCGGCTTCGACCCGTTCAACAAGGCCGCCGCCATCTCGCAGGATTGTATCGATGCGGTGTCGGCCGACCTCAAGAACCGTGCCGTCATGCAGCAGACCGTGTTCGAGGCGAATGCCCAGGGCGGTCTGTTCAATCTGCCCGCCGGGCAGGTCAGGGCCGCGATCGGTGCGAGCCATCGTCAGAATCGCTACGAGTTCCTGAACGATACGCTGACCAGCCAGGGCATCTCCTTCCAGGATCAGACGATCGGTATCTATCCGAGCGGCAGTTCGCAGGGGCTTATCCGGGTGGATGAGTTCTATGGCGAGTTGCTGGTCCCGATCCTGGCCGACCTGCCCCTCGTGAAGAGGCTGGAACTCAACATCGGCGCACGTACGTCCGATTACAACACGACCGGCAACAGCTTCACCTGGAAGGCTATGGGCGACTGGGAAGTGACCGACTGGCTGCGGATTCGCGGTGGCTATAACAAGGCCGTGCGCGCACCCAACGTCGCCGAATTGTTCCTGGCTCCCCAGCAGACATTCACTGCCGCTGGCGGTGGCGACGTCTGCCGGACCAACAACACGCTGGCCTGGTCGTCAAACCCGGCGACGAACCCGAATGCAGCCAATGTTCTCGCCGTCTGCCGCATCCTCATGAACAAGGAGATCGGCAACACTGCGGATATCTTCTACTCGAACCCGCAGTTCTTCGAGGCTGTCGGGCCGGCCTTTGCCTTCCCGACGCTGGTCGGTAACCCCAATGTGAAACCGGAAAAAGCGAAGACCTGGACGTTGGGCGCGGTCATCAACTCGCCCTCATCGAACGAGATATTCAGGCGCCTGCGGTTGTCGGTCGACTATTACAACATCAAGGTCGACGATGCGATCGGTCCGCTCACGCTCGATACGGCTCAGCGTCAGTGCTTCGACCCGGTGTTCAACCCGGCGATTTCGAACGATCCGGTGGCGGCCGCCGCAACACCCTTCTGCCAGGCGATCGGTCGCGTGGCGGGCGACGGCGCGCTCGGCAATGTGCAAGTGACCTATCTCAACAATGGCCGCTTCCGCACCGAGGGCATCGACGTGCAGCTCGATTGGGCGTTCCCGGTCGGGCCGGGCACGTTCAGCCTGAACTCCGTGTTCAACTACCTCATCTCGCTCAAATCCGCCCCGTTGCCGGCCTCGGCTGGCGCCGCCGGTCAATTGGTCGAATATGCGGGAACGCTTGGCCCGGCGGGGAGTGCGGCCATTGCGGAGAATGGCCTCAACCCCGGCTCGTTCCGCTGGAAGATGCTGAATACGTTCAGCTACGCCATCGGCCCCGCGACGGTGTCGTTGCAATGGCAGCATCTGCCGTCTGCCAAGTCGATCACCTATCCGTCGACGCCCAACACGCCGTTCGTCGGCGCGCCTGCCTATGATTTGTTCAATCTGAGCGGATCGTTCGCGGTCACGCAGGACGCGACGGTGCGCTGGGGTGTCGACAATCTGTTCGACAAGGCGCCGCCGCTGACGGAGTATAACGCATCGTCCACCGGCCTTGCCAACAGCATCGGCGGCAATCCCTACAACGCTTACTTCTACGATCTGAGCGGCCGTCGCTTCTATGTCGGCGCATCGTTCAAGTTCTGATCGGATGAGGTGATACGAGGGGCTGCTCAAGCCGGGCGGCCCCTTTTCTTTCGACGCATATGCTGCGACTGATGAAGGCCATGGCCTGTGACGGGGGAGCCTCGCCGGAGCCATGGGGTGACAAGACTGCACACGGGGAGGCTTGGGATGAAAAGGCACGCTGCGAGATTCACGATGGTTGCGCTGACCGCGCTGGCTCTGGCCGGATGCGGCACCGGCAAGGATGAGGCGGGTGCGGACGGGGTTGCCCAGATCGACCAGGCGCGGCTCGAAAACGCGGCGAGCGATCAGGACAACTGGTTGGGCTATGGCCGGACTTATGCCGAGCAGCGCTACTCCGAGCTTACCCAGATCAATGACAGCAATATCGGCCAGTTGAGCCTCGCCTGGGCCGTCGAGCTGGATACGGCGCGCGGGCAGGAAGCCACGCCGATCGTGGTCGACGGGGTCATGTATACTTCCACCGCCTGGTCCAAGGTGATGGCGGTGGATGCCGCCACCGGCAAGGTACTCTGGCAGTTCGATCCGCAAAATGATGGCTCCAAGGGTGCGCATGCCTGCTGCGACGTGGTCAATCGCGGTGTCGCCGTGTGGAAGGGCCGCGTCTATGTCGGCACCATCGACGGCCGGCTGATCGCGCTCGACGCGCGTGACGGCAGCAAGGTGTGGGAAGTGGTCACGGTCGACCAGAAAAAGCCCTACACCATCACCATGGCGCCGCGCGTGGTGCGCGACAAGGTCATCATCGGCAACAGCGGAGCGGAGCTGGGCGTGCGCGGCTATGTCTCCGCTTACGATACCAACACCGGCAAGCTGGTGTGGCGCTTCTACACCGTGCCCGGCAACCCGGCGGACGGACCGGACGGCGCGGCCTCCGACGAGGCGATCGAGAAGATCGCCCGCCCCACCTGGTTCGGCAACAAATATTGGGAGCTGGGCGGCGGCGGCACCGTGTGGGATTCGGTGGTTTACGATCAGGAGCTGAACCAGCTTCTCATCGGCGTGGGCAACGGATCGCCGTGGAACCAGAAATACCGTTCGGAAGGGAAGGGCGACAATCTGTTCCTCTCCTCGATCGTCTCGGTCGATCCCGATACCGGCAAATATAAGTGGCACTATCAGATCAACCCCGGCGAGACCTGGGACTTCACCGCCACGCAGCAGATCATGCTGGCGGACCTGACGATCGACGGAAAACCGCGCAAGGTGCTGATGCAGGCGCCGAAAAACGCTTTCTTCTATGTGATCGACCGCACCAACGGGAAGCTGATCTCGGCCAAGCCCTATGCGCCGCAAAACTGGGCGGAGGGCATCGACCTCAAGACCGGCCGGCCGATCGAGAAGCCCAATGCGCGCTTCACCGATGGCCCGGCGCTCATCTATCCGTCCGGTATCGGCGCACATGCCTGGATGCCGATGAGCTACTCGCCCAAGACCGGCCTCGTCTATATTCCGGCGATGCAGCACGCCATCGCTTATGGCGACCAGAAGCCGTATGAGATCCATCCGGGTCGCTGGAATACCGGCGTTTCCTTCCTCGATCCGCCGGCGCTGCCGGGCCTGCCGGATACGGTGGAGGGCCGCCGCAAGGCGCTCGACGCGATGATAAAAGGCTCGCTGGTCGCTTACGATCCGGTGGCGCAGAAGATCGTCTGGGAGGTGAAGCGCGACTGGCCGTGGAACGGCGGCACGCTGGCGACAGCGGGTAACCTCGTGTTCGAAGGCACGGTGCGCGGCGAGTTCGAGGCTTACAGTGCCGACAAGGGGCAGAAGCTCTGGTCGTTCCAGACGCATCGCGGCATCATGGCCGGGCCGATCACCTATCGCGTCAATGGCGAGCAATATATCGCGGTGATGGCCGGCTACGGCGGCTCGATGGGCATGGCGACCAAGTCGGCGTGGGAAAAGCGCAAGATGCCCAACGGTCTCATCGTCGCCTTCAAGATCGGCGGCAAGGGGCAACTCCCGGCTTATACGCCGGTGCCGCTGGCCAAGCCCGATCCCAGCACGGAAAGCTTCACGGCCGCGCAGATCGCGACAGGCAACAAATATTATTATACCTACTGCACCATCTGCCATAACGGCCCGGTCAACCCGGACCTGCGCCGTTCCGCTCTGCTCAAGGACAAGGATGCGTGGCAGCAGGTGGTCATCAAGGGCGCGCTCGCGCAGAACGGCATGGCCAGTTTCGCCGCCTATCTGAAGCCCGAGGAGGCAGAAGGCATCCGCGCCTTCGTCAATCAGCAGGCCAAGGATCTGCTGAAGGAGGAGGGTGGCGAGTAAGCGTGGCTGAGGCTCTCCGGGCAAGTTGCTGCATTGCAGGATTTTCCCGGAGGGACCGATCCCGGTTGGAGCCCCTTCCATCCCGCTGGCCGGGCTGCGGGTTGCGGCGACTGGCTGATGCGCGCGTGGATGGCTCAGGCGGTAACCGTGCAATTCCACCATTTTCCATCAAGCAGCGGGGGTTGATGAGCAAGATTGATCGCTAAAAGCGATCATTGGAATGTGTTTAATCAATTTTGATAATGTGCTCGCACTTCCTATGTGCACTGCGTCAATTCAACGCAGGAGCAGACATGAGCCTTGTCAACACCCCCCTGAAGCCGTTTTCCGCCACTGCCTACAAGCAGGGCAAGTTCGTCGACGTGACTGACGCCGATGTGAAGGGCAAGTGGGCCGTCTTCTTCTTCTACCCGGCCGACTTCACGTTCGTTTGTCCGACCGAGCTTGAGGATCTGGCGGATATCTACCCGACCCTCCAGAACATGGGCGTGGAAGTCTATTCGGTCTCCACCGACACCCACTTCTGCCACAAGGCCTGGCACGACACGTCGCCGGCCATCGGCAAGATCAACTATTACATGCTGGGCGACCAGAACCACAGCATCTCGAACAATTTCGAGATTCTGCGCGAGGGCGTCGGCCTTGCCGATCGCGGCACCTTCGTGGTCGATCCCGAGGGCGTCATCCAGCTCGTCGAGATCACGCCGGAGGGCGTCGGCCGTAACGCCACCGAGCTGCTGCGCAAGATCAAGGCGCTGCAATATTGGGCGAGCCACCCCGGCGAGGTCTGCCCCGCCAAGTGGGAGGAAGGCGAGAAGACCCTCGCGCCTTCGCTCGATCTGGTCGGCAAGATCTAACCAGTCCCCCCAGGATTCCGGGGCCATCGCGCCCCGGAATCCACCCGATTTTCCCCGTATCTTCACCACCGGAGCCCGTCATGCTGGACAATAATATCAGGACCCAGTTGCAGGCCTATATGGCCAATATCAGGCAGCCGATCGAGCTGGTGCCGTCGCTCGACGCGAGCGCCAAGGGCATGGAATTGCGGCAGCTTCTGGAGGAGATTGCGGGTCTCAGCGATCTGGTGACGTTGGCGCCGGATGCGGACGATGCGCGCCGCCCGAGCTTCCTCATCCGCCGGACGGGCACCGATATCGGCGTGCGCTTCGCCGGCATTCCGCTCGGCCATGAATTCACCTCGCTCGTCCTCGCGCTGCTCCAGGTCGGCGGCCATCCGCCCAAGATCGAGGATGATGTGATCGCGCAGATTAAGGCGCTGGAGGGCGATTATGCCTTCGAGACCTATTTCTCGCTCTCCTGCCAGAACTGCCCGGATGTGGTGCAGGCACTCAATCTGATGAGCGTGGTCAATCCGCGCATCCGTCACGTCGCCATCGATGGCGCCCTGTTCAAGGAGGAGGTCGAGGCGCGCAAGGTGATGGCGGTGCCGTCCGTCTATCTGAACGGCGAGCCGTTCGCCTCGGGCCGCATGGACATCGAGCAGATCCTCGCCAAGCTGGATACGGGCGCCGTCGCCCGCGCCGCCGAGAAGATCGCCGCCAAGGAGCCGTTCGAGGTGCTCGTGGTCGGCGGCGGGCCGGCCGGCGCGGCGGCCGCGATCTACGCGGCGCGCAAGGGCATCCGCACCGGCGTTGTCGCCGAGCGTTTCGGTGGGCAGGTGCTCGACACCATGGCGATCGAGAATTTCATTTCGGTGCCCCACACGGAAGGGCCGAAGCTGGCCGCCGCACTGGAGCAGCACGTCAAGGATTACGACGTCGACATCATGAACGTGCAGCGCGCCAGGCGGCTTGTGCCCGCCGCGCGGGCTGGCGGCTATGCCGAGGTAGAGCTGGAGAGCGGGGCGACGCTCAAGGCCAGGACCGTCGTCCTCGCCACCGGTGCGCGCTGGCGGCAGATGAACGTGCCGGGCGAGAACGAATATCGCAACAAGGGCGTGGCCTATTGCCCGCACTGCGATGGCCCGCTGTTCAAGGGCAAGCGCGTGGCGGTCATCGGCGGCGGTAACAGCGGCGTGGAGGCAGCGATCGACCTTGCCGGGCTGGTCAAGCACGTCACGCTGATCGAATATGACAGCGAGCTTCGCGCCGACGCGGTGCTGCAACGCACGCTGCGGAGCCTGCGCAACGTCACCATCGTTACCTCCGCCCTCACCACCGAAGTGCATGGCGACGGCGAGAAGGTCATCGGCCTCACCTACAAGGACCGCGACAGCGACCAGGCGCATCTGGTCGAGCTGGAGGGCGTGTTCGTGCAGATCGGCCTCGTGCCCAACACGGAATGGCTGACCGATGCGGTCACGCTGAGTCCGCGCGGCGAGATCGAGGTGGATGCGAGGGCGCACACCTCGCAGCAGGGCATCTTCGCCGCCGGCGATTGCACCACCGTGCCCTATAAGCAGATCGTCGTTGCGATGGGGCAGGGCTCGACCGCCGCGCTCTCCGCCTTCGATTATCTGATCCGCCTCGCCCCGGCCGAGGAACAGGCGGAAGCGGCTTGATCTGGCGGTCGCTCCTTTCTTCCGGTTCGGGAAGAAAGGAGCGACCGGATCAGCAGCGACATTTCCTGACACTACCGAGCATGCGAGAGCAACGATCGTTGCCTTTCTCGCCCTTGGAAATGGCGGAAATTGCTGCGCTTGCAACGGCTTGGCGCGTGGGTAAATGTCCCGCTCAATCGCCCTGCATAGTCGCGGGTGCCCACGAACCGAGGACTTTCCCCCGATGCGTTCCAAGCTTATCCTGACCGCGCTCGCGGCGACGCTGGCAACTCCGCTTATGGCTCAAGACACGACCAACCCCATCACTGCCCCCTGGACCGGCCCTTATGACGGCGTGCCCGCGTGGGACAAGGTGAAGGCGTCCGATTTCCCGGCGGCGTTCGCGGCAATGATGGCGGCGATGAAGGTGTCGTTCGAGGCGGTGGTGGCGAGTCCGGAGAAGCCGACGTTCGACAACACCATCCGCGCGCTGGAAATGGAGACGCTGGACGCACGTGTCATGCCGGTGTGGGGTGTCTATACGTCCAACCTCTCCAACAGCGACGTGCGTGCGCTCCAGGCGGAGTGGAGCCCGAAGATCAGTGCCTTCTACAATGAGCTGACGCTCGATCCGCGCTATTTCGCGCGGGTGAAGGCGCTTTATGACGAGCGCGAGACGTTGGGGCTCGATGCCCGGCAGATGCGCTTGCTGACGCGCACTTACGACAATCTCGTGGCCAATGGCGCGCAGCTCGATGCCGGCAAGAAAGCCGAGCTGATCCGTGTCGAAACCGAGCTGTCCCAGCAGTTCAATACCTTCTCGAACAAGGTTCTGGCCGACGAGGAGACCTATCTCACCTTTACCAGCGAGGCTGATCTGGCCGGGCTCCAGCCGGACATGATCGCCACGATGAAGGCGGCGGCGGACGAGCACAAGGTGACGGGCTGGGTGCTCGTCAACACGCGTTCTTTCGTCCAACCGTTCCTGGAGACGTCGACGCGGCGCGACCTGCGCGAGAAGGTGTTCACCATGTTCGCCAATCGCGGCGACAATGGCGATGCGAACGACACCAACGCGACTATTGCCCGCATCGTCGCCCTGCGCGCCGAGCGGGCGAAGCTGCTCGGTTTCCCCACCCATGCCCATTACCGGATGCGCGACACCATGGCGGGCACGCCGGAAAAGGCGATGGAGTTGATGATGAAGGTGTGGCCGGCGGCGGTCGCCCGCGTCCATCAGGAGGTGGCGGACATGCAGGCCATTGCCGATGCGGAGGCCAAGGCCGGCAAGGGGCCGAAGATCACCATCGCGCCGTGGGACTATCGCTTCTACGCGGAGAAGGTGCGCAAGGCGAAGTATGACCTCGATCAGAACGCCATCAAACCCTATTTTCAGCTCGACAAGATGGTCGCCGCGATGTTCGACGCTGCCGGGCGGCTCTATGGCTTCAAGTTCACCGAAAATACCGGCGCGGTGCCGGTGTTCCACCCGGACGTCCGCACCTTCGAGGTGACGCGCGGCGGCAAGGTGGTCGGGCTGTTCTATCTCGATACCTGGGCGCGTAGCGGGAAACGCTCGGGCGCATGGATGACCACCTACAAGGGGCAGGATCATCTCAACGGCAACGATTATGTGCTGGCGTCCAACAACAATAATTTCGCCAAGGGCGCGGCCGGTGCGCCCACGCTCATCAGCGTCGACGATGCCTCGACCCTGTTCCACGAGTTCGGCCATGCGCTGCATTATCTGAATTACGACATCACGTGGCCGGGGCTGGGCACCACGCCGCGCGATTTCGTGGAATATCCCAGCCAGGTGAACGAGAATTGGCTGCTGACGCCCTACATCCTCCAGACCTACGCGCGCCATTACCAGACCGGCGAGGCGATCCCGCAGGCGCTGGTCGACAAGATCGAGGCGAGCAAGACCTTCAATGAGGGCTTCGCGACGGTGGAGTATCTCTCCTCCGCCATCGTCGACATGAAGCTGCACAACCGCCCCGATGCGCCGACCGATATCGACGCTTTCGAGCGCGAGACGCTGGCGGAAATCGGCATGCCGAAGGAGATGGTGATGCGGCACCGCCTGCCGCAGTTCAATCACCTGTTCTCCTCGGATTCCTATTCGGCCGGTTACTATAGCTACCTATGGTCCGAGACGATGGACGCTGACACCTGGGCAGCGTTTGAGGAGACCGGCAACGTCTGGGATCCCGCCACGGCCGAGCGCTTCCGCGCGACCTTGCTCTCGACCGGGAACGAGAGCGACCGTGCCGAGGCCTATCGCGCGTTCCGCGGCCGCGATCCGGACGTGAACGCACTGCTCAAGCGGCGCGGCTTCCCGGTGTCGGGCGAGGCAGCGACCGACGCGAAATAGAGCAGGCCTTCATCTGGGGTAGCCCGGCGCGATTTGACGCAACGCGCGCTGGGCAGCCTGCTCCCGCCCAGCGGCCTTATTCCGGACGTGTCCAGATCCACGTGCCGCAGATCAGGGCTACGGCGATGGTCGCGAGCGGCCATGGCCAGGGGGCGAGCAGCAGCGAGAGAAAAATGCCGACGGCGAAAGCGAGGGTCGCAGCCTGTTTGCCGCGCCGGCTGATCGCCGACCGCTCGCGCCACGCGCGGATGGCGGGGCCGAAGCGCGGGGAGGTGAGCAGCCTCTGCTCCAGCGCCGGGCTGCTGCGCGCGAAGCAGAAAGCGGCGAGGATGAAGAAGGGCACGGTCGGCAGCAACGGCACCGCGATCCCGACAATGCCGAGCAGAATGGCGAGCACGCCCGCTGTGAAATAGAACGGCTTCAGCATGACGGACTGGGGCGCCCTCCTCGCTTGCGAGCGTGCGCCGAAGGTGGCGCCGTGTCAAAGCGGCTTGCCATTGCGGGGCTGGTGCCTCGCCTCCACCGGCTCACGGACGCGAATAGATGCTCTGCAATAAGCGGGCTGTAAATCGCCATAGTCGCTATTGCAAGTCGTTATCGTTTGCATTAGGTCGTGCGTCGTTTCGATCCGAAGGGTTCGCTGAGCGAGCCGGGATGCGGACCTGCCCGGAAGGTCTCGCGTTGCGATGACGGACTGAACCGGACCAAACAGGAAAAGGGGCATTGTTGATGAGATCCGTTCGTGCGTTGTTGCTGGGATGTGCCGCCATGACCCTCGGGCAGCCGGCTTTCGCTCAGGCGCAAGAGGTGTCGTCCGGCGATGAAGCCGATACCGGCGCGATCATCGTCACTGGCCGCTATACGTTGGAGGAACGCATCGACACCGCGACCGGCCTCGGCCTCACGCTGCGTGAAACGCCGCAGTCGGTGAGCGTGATGACCGCCCAGCGCATCCTCGACCAGAATCTGACCACCATCGCCGATGTCATCACTAACGGCGTGGGCGTGACGGTCAGCGAGATCGACGATGTTCGCAACGAATTCTTCGCGCGTGGGTTCGAGATCAGGAACTATCAGGTCGACGGCGTGCCCACCGCCTGGACGCTGGCGGGCGGTGCGGGCGAGACCGTCGCCGATGTCTCGATTTACGAGCGGGTGGAGATCGTGCGCGGGGCGACCGGCCTGCTGAGCGGGGCGGGCGACCCTTCCGCCTCGGTCAATCTGGTGCGCAAGCATGCCGACAGCCGGGATTGGACGGGCTATCTGAGCGGCAGCGTCGGGAGCTGGAATACGTGGCGTGTCTCGGGCGATATCGGCGGCGCGTTGACCGCCGATGGCCGGGTGCGGGTGCGCGCCGTGGGCCGCTATGAGGAGGGCGAGAGCTATATCGACCTCTACAAGAACAAGAAGTTCGTGCTCTACGGCGTGGTCGAGGCCGATCTTACGGACAGCACGCTGCTGCGTGCGGGCATCAGCCACCAGGAAGGCAAGCCGGATGCGCCGGCCTGGGGCGCGCTGCCCTCCTTCTACAGCGACGGCAGCTTCGCCGCTTGGCCGCGCTCCAAGACCGCGTCGGCCGGATGGGCCTTCTGGGATACCACCAATCAGAACATCTTTGCCTCGATCCGGCAGGATTTTGGCAACGACTGGAGCGTGACGGCCAACTACAACAGATTGAAGAACGCCCAGCACGCCCGGCTGCTCTATCTCTCCGGCCAGATCGACAAGGCGACCGGCGTGCTGGTGAGCTGGGACCCGGAGAGCCAGACGTTCGGCCCGTCCTATGATTATCCCTATGAGGACCGGGGCAAGAGCATCCAGCATAGCTTCGACGTTCAGCTTAAAGGCAATTTCGGCCTGTTCGGGCGCAGCCACGAACTGGTGCTGGGCGCGCTGCACAGCTTGCAGAACCGGGACGACACGACCTACGGCGCGCTGTCTTTCCCCACGGGTACGGATTTCGTCAATTGGGACGGCGCCAGCTATCCCAACCCGGGTTTCTCGACCACGGGCGATCTGGCGGTGGACGAGCGGATCAAGCAGACCGGCCTCTATGGCGCGCTTCGTTTCAATGTGACCGATGCGTTCAAGTTGATCGGCGGCGGCCGGTTGTCGAGTTGGGAGCAGACCGGCTTCAGCTTCGGCGCGTCCAGCGATTATGGCGACGACAATGTGTTCATCCCCTATGTCGGCGCGCTTTACGACCTGACGCCGAACCACAGGCTCTATGCGAGCTTCACCAAGATCTTCCAGCCGCAGGGCTTGCTCGATCGCAATCTCGTCCAGCTCGATCCGCTCGATGGCAAGGCCTATGAGGTCGGCCTCAAGAGTGCCTTCTTCAACGAAGCGCTGCAAACCTCCATTGCCTTGTTTCGCATTGAGCAGGACAATGTCGGGCAGCCCGATATCATGGTGACGCCGCCGGGCGGCGGCCTGCCGCAGCAGACTTATGTCGCCGCCAAGGGCACGACCAGCGAGGGTTTCGAGGTCGAGATCACCGGCGAGCCGCTGCCGGGCTGGAACGTCAATTTCGGCTACAGCCAGTTCAAGGCGAAGGATGCCACGGGGGCATCGTTCAACACCGATCAGCCACGCCGGTTGCTCAAGCTGTTCACCACCTATCGCCTGCCGATCGGCGAGAGCGCCCTCGTGCTCGGCGGTGGCGTCAACTATCGCAGCAAGGCTTATTCGGAAGGCCTGAACCCCATCACCACCGCGCCGTTCCGGTTCCAGCAGGATGGCTATGCGCTGGTGAGCCTGATGGCCCGCTATGAGGTGAACGAGACCCTGCAAGTGCAGGCCAATGTCGAGAATCTGTTCGACGTGACCTATTACAGCCAGATCGGTTTCTACGAGCAGTATCGCTACGGCGCGCCACGCAATGTCACCATCGGCGCGACCTATCGCTTCTGAGGAACGGGACCTTGCCGCCCGGCGGGGTTAACCCGCCGGCGGCTTGCAGGCGAAGCTGCCGACGGTCTTGCCGTCGCCGCCCGTATATGCGGCGTAGGCGGGATAGGGGCAGAGCGGCCGCGTCTCGGTGGATGGCGCGCGGCGCTGCGCGGTGATGCTGGCCGGCGCCTTGCCCTGCTCGACCCACTCGACCAGCGCGGAGAGCAGGTCGAACCGCTCGAACGCGTTGCCGCCGCCGCAATGGAGCATGCCCGGCACCATGTAGAAGCGGCTGGCATCGGTGAACGCCTTGCCGTTGGTCTCGGCGGCGCGCTCATAATAGTCCCATGTCGCAAAGGGCGAGAACCAGAAGTCCGACACGCCGTGGTAGAAGATCATCTTGCCGCCGCGGTCGAGATAGGTGTTGAGGTTGGTCCAGTAATTGGTGTCGGTGAGGCGCTGCCCGGCATCGTTGCGGACTGCGTGGACCCGCGCGTCGAGGTCGATCTCGGTGGCGCTGCTCGGCGGACCGAAGGGGCCGGGGCCGCCGGTAGGCAGATAGCCCATCGGCGTGGCGACGATGCCGGTATCGGCGGCCATCGGCGCGTAGATGGCGTACCCGGCCTTGTCCTTCGGCCCGGCGAGGCCGAATTCCAGCGCGCGGACCTGCCCGTCGTTGAGGCAGCCCTCCGCCTTGTCGGCCGAGCAGGCGAGCTTCTTCGGATCGAACCGGCATTGGGCGACATTCTCGATCATGCCGTCCTTGAGGCCGTCCAGCCCGTCGCACTGATTGAGGATGCCATTGAGAATGGCCTTGCGGTTGGCGGGCGTGAGCACCTGGCTCATGATCGGCTTGCCGTCCGCACCCTTGGGCGCGGCCTGATTGAACAGCACCTGGGTATATTCGACGCCGAGGTTGGAATCGCCCGTGCGCATGGCCGGGGCGCCAACGATGATGCCGTCGAACAGCTCCGGGTAGCGCTGCGAGGCGAGCATGCCTTCGCGCCCGCCGGTGGAGCAGCCGGTCATGTAGCTGTGCGCGGCGGGCTTGCCGTAATAAGCGGCGGTGATCCGCTTGCCGAGCAAGGTGACGGTCTTGACCGAGGCTTCCGCGAAATCGAGCGTGGCGCGCTGGTCGGTCATGAAGCTCTGGTCGAACACCGCGCCCTTGTGGCCGCTGTCATGGCTGATGACGGCGAAGCCGCGCGCGAGAGCTGGCCTGTCGCCGGACGCGACGGGCCCGACCGGCGGGTTGACGCTGCCGTTGAGGCCACCGCCGCCTTGCAGGAGGAAGCGCCCGTTCCAGGCATCCGGCAGGGCGATGGCGAAACCGATGCCATACTCCTTGCCGCCCGCGCCCTTGCGCTTGTTGATGATGCCCTCAACCCGGCAGTGGGCGGGGAGGGCGGAGGCGAGCGGCGGTCCGCCGGGCTGGGCGGAGCCGGGCGGCGTCACGCCGACATGCTTCACGGCGGTAATGGTGACGCTCTCGCCGAAACTCTGGCCAGCGAACGCGGCGCAGCGCGCTTCGGCATCCCCCTCCGCGGCGAATGCCGGCGCCGCGATGGCGAGCAGCGCGAGCGCGGTAAAGCTCCGATAACCCAAACGCATGGTGTGGCCCCCTCCCTGTTCGTCACGACACCATAGCCGCACGGCGCTGTGTGCAAAGCCATCTTGTGAAGCCGGTCCGTCGATTTCCCTCGCCGGTCCGAGCGCCGGTTGCGTTATGGCTGATCCGGCGCGAATTGCTGGATGTCGCTGGCCGAGACGCTTTCCAGATCCTGCGGCACGCCCGCTGATCCTTCGCTGCGGTCCCGATACAGCGCGGCGCGGGCCAGGAGCATCAGGGTGATCGGTGTCGTCAGCGTCACGAAGATGGCGATCAGCACCTCGTGGACCATCGGGCGGGAATGCAGCGTGGAAAAGCAGATCATCGAGGCGATCAGGATACAGCCTGTACCCAGCGTCGAGCCCAGCGTCGGCGGGTGGATGCGTTCATAGAAGTTTCTCAGCCGCAGGAGCCCGAGCGCGCCGATCAGCGTGATCGAAGCGCCGAGCAGGACGAGGAAGCCGACCGCGATGGCGGCCCAGAGCGGCAGATCGGGTGCCTGGATCATTCGATCACCTCGCCGCGCATCAGGAATTTGGCGAGCGCGACCGTGCCGGCGAAGCCGAGCAGGCCGATCACCAGCGCACCCTCGAAGAACAAGGTGCGGCCGGTCTGGATGCCGTAGGTCAGCAGCAGCAACATGCCGGCGAGGTAGAGCGCGTCCATGCCCAGCACCCGGTCCTGCGCGCGCGGTCCGCGCAGGATGCGGAAAGCGGCGCAGCCCATGGCGAACGCCAGCAGGATCTGCGCAGCGGTGATGGCGAGGGCGAGAAAGAGGGTGCTCATACGAAAATTTCCATCAACAGCCGTTCGTAGCGCGTCTTGATGAGGGCGATCCACTCCGCCTCGTCGACCAGATCGAGCACGTGGATCAGCACCAGATGGCGCTGTGCGTCATGCTGGAGCCACAAGGTGCCCGGCGTGGCGGTGATGATGATGGCGAGCGCGGCGAGCGCCTGCGGGTCGCGCAGTTCGGTGGGGAACTCGATGAAGCCCGAGCGCTGCCCGGCCGGGCGAAACAGCACGATCCGCGCGACGGCGACGTTCGACCGGATGATGTCGGCGAGCACCAGCATCGCCAGCCGGACTATCGCCATGCTGAAGCGGATACGTGGCGGCTCCGCCTTGAGCGTCAGCATCACGCGGGAGACGAGCAGGGCCACCACCGCGCCGAGCAGGATATGACCAGGCGAGAAGCCGGTCAGCAGCACCCACATGACGAACAGCGCCAGCGCCAGCAGCGGAAAGGGGACGAGCCGCTTCATGGCGCCGCCTTGGTGATCGGGGGCGTGCCTCGGACCGCCTCGATATAGGCCGAGGGATCGCCGAGGGCGCCGGCTGCCGTCTCCATATAGAGAAAGACCGGCCCGGCGTAGATCATCAGGGCGAGGCAGGTCGCCAGCAGCAGGCCGATCGGTGCGACCTCGATCACGCTGAGGCGCGGCGGCGAATCCTCGGCCGGCGTCCATAGCAGGTCGATGCCGGCGCGGGTCAGGCCGATCAGCGTGGCCAGCCCCGAGCAGATGATGAGGGCGATCAGCAGCCAGCTCGTCGGTGTGATCGCGGCATGCCGGAACAGCGCGTCGATGATGGCGAACTTGGCGATGAAGCCGGAGAGCGGCGGCAGGCCCGCGAGCAGCAGCGTGCAGAAGATGAAGCCGCCGCCCAGGATCGCGATGGTGCCGGGAATGACGATGCCGACCTCATCCTCATTCTCCTCCAGCGCGCCGGTATATTCGTCGTCGAACACCGGTTCGGCGATGCCGGCGATCCTGTCCTCCTCGTCGGCATTGCGCGTGACCGGCTCGATGATGAGGTAGAGCGCCGCCACGGCCAGCGTCGAGCTGACCAGATAGAACAGGAGCGCGGCCATGAGCGCCTGGCCGCCGATGCCGATGGCGGCGAGCAGCGTGCCGGAGGAGACCAGCACATAATGCCCGGCGACGCGGGTGAGGGTGCGGGCCGACAGGATGCCGATGGTGCCGAACAGCATCGTGGCGAACCCCGCCCAGATCAGCCAGTTGTCGGCGAACCCCGCGGCGCCGCCGGAGGTCGCGCCGAACAGCAACGAGGAGAGGCGCAGGACGATGTAGATGCCGACCTTGGTCATGATGGCGAACAGGGCGGCCACCGGCGGCGCGGCCGCCGTGTAGGTGCGCGAGAGCCAGAAGCTGAGCGGCCAGATGCCCGACTTGACCAGGAAGGCCGTGCCGAGGATCGCCGCTCCGCCCTCCAGCAAGGGGAGGTCGCCGGGCGGGACGGCCGGGATGCGCTCGGCAAGGTCCGCCATGTTGAGCGTGCCGGTGGCGGCGTAGATCATCGCGACGCCGATCAGGAACAGGAGCGACGTGGCGATGTTGATCGCGATATAGTGCAGGCTCGCGCTGGTCCGCTCGGCGCCCGAACCATGCAGCAGCAGGCCGTAGGACGCCGCCAGCAACACCTCGAAGAACACGAACAGATTGAAGATGTCGCCGGTGAGGAACGCCCCGTTGATGCCGGCGATGAGCAGCAGGAACAGCACGTGGAAGCGCGGGCCCGAGCGGTCCCAGCGGGCCATGGCATAGAACAAGGCGGTGAAGCCGAGCAGGCTGGAGAGCAGCAGCATCAACGCCGAGAGGCGATCGGCCACCAGCACGATGCCGAACGGCGCCGGCCAGTTGCCCAGCAGATAGACATAAGGCGCCGAAGCCGGGCTGAGGCCGAAGCCGTCCGTCACTTGCCAGAGCAGCAGGGTCGCTATGGCAATGAGCGCGGCCAGCGTGCCCAGGCTCATGATGCGCTTGAGCGTGCGCCGGCGTTCGTCAAAAGCGAGCAGGAACGCGCTCACCGCCAGCGGCAGCACGATCGGCGCGATGGTCAGATGCTGCATCCAGCCACTCACTGGTCGCCCTCCTCGCCGTCGACATGATCGGTGCCGGTGAGGCCGCGCGAGGCGAGCAGCACGACGAGCAGCAGTGCCGTGGTCGCGAACGAAATGACGATCGCGGTCAGTACCAGCGCCTGCGGGACGGGGTCGGCATAGAGGCTCGGATCGACCGGACCGTCCCGGCCGACGATGGGCGGCGCATCGGTGCGCAGGCGCCCGGCCGCCAGTATGAACAGGTTGACCGCATAGGACAGCAGCGACAGGCCGAGCACCACCTGGAAAGTGCGTGGGCGCAGCAGCAGCCATAGCCCCGAGGCAGTGAGGGCGCCGATGGCGAGGGCAAGCACGATCTCCATCAGCGCGCTCCCTCCCCGGCCGCTTCCGTTGGCTTTGGCGCCCGTGGCGAGCGGATTGACTGGTGGGCCAGCGCGATCAGGATGAGCGCGGTGGTGCCGACCACCACGGCAAACACGCCGATGTCGAACAGCAACGCCGTTGCCAGCGGGATCTTGCCGATGAGCGGCAGCTCCAGATAGGTGAAATCGCTGGTGAGGAACGGAAAGCCGAAAACCCATGCTCCCATACCCGTGAGGGTCGCACAGAGCAGCCCCGCGCTCATCCAGCGTACCGGCTGGATGGTGAGGCGGGTTTCCACCGAGCGGGTGCCGCTCGCCATATAGAGCACGATGATGCCGATGGAGGCGGTCACGCCGGCCGCGAAGCCGCCGCCAGGCAGATCGTGCCCGCGCACGAGAAAATAGAGCGCGCAGGTGAGGATCACGGGAAACAGCCATTCCATGAGGACGCGCGGTACGAGCAGATAATGCCGCACCGTGTCGCCGCGCGTGCGGCCCTCGCGCGCGTCGTCGAAGGCGTTCTGCCGCTGTTGCTGCTCGGGCAGGGCGATGCTCTCGGTCGCGGGGCGGAAGCGGCGGAGCAGGGTGAACACCGTGAGCGCGACGATGGCGAGCACGGTAATCTCGCCATAGGTATCGAAGGCGCGGAAATCGACGAGGATGACGTTGACGACATTGGTGCCGCCGCCGCCCGGATAAGCCTGCTCCAGGAAATAGTGCGAGATGCCGTGGGGCGCGTCGCGGGTCATGATGGCATAGGCGATGGCCGCCATGCCGCCGCCGCCAAGCAGCGCGAGCAGCAGGTCGCCCCCGCGCCGGAACGGGACGCTCAGCGGCGCGCGCGTGTCCGGCCACTGCTCCGGCCGGCGCTTGGGCAGCCAGCGCAGACCGAGCAGCAGGAGGACGAGCGTGACGATCTCCACGAGAAGCTGCGTCAAGGCCAGGTCCGGCGCGGATAGCCAGACGAAGGTGAGGCAGGTGGCGAGGCCGCACATGCCGATGAGGATCAGCGCTGCGAGGCGGTGGAACTTGGCCTGCCACGCCGCGCCGATCGCGCAGGCGGCGCCCAGCAGCCAGAGGACCGCGAAGCCCGGATCGACCAGCGTATCTGGGCGCGATCCCCGGCTGTAGCCCAGTTCGAGGAAAGGTAGCACGGCGGCGATGAAGGCGGTGGCAACCAGCAGACGCAACTGGACCTGTAACCGCCGTGTGCCAAGCAACCCGTGCAGGGCGCGCGCGCCGTCGATGGTGGCTGCCAGCACGATCTCGAACGTGCGGCGGCCCCTGAAGTGGCCGATGAAGGGCGAGTTGGGGAAGTCGTTGAGACGTGAGCCCAGCAATATGTAGAGACCGACGCCGCCAACCAGCGCGGTGACGCTCATCAGCATCGGCAGGCTGAAGCCGTGCCAGATGGCGAGGCTGTAGGCGGGGGTTTCGCTGCCCAGCACGGACTGCACCGCGGTGGCGAGGAACGGACCGATCGTCAGCGTCGGGATGATGCCGACGAGCAGGCAGAGCAGCACGAGAATTTCGATGGGCAGGCGCATCCAGTGGGGCGCCTCGTGGGGCTGGTGCGGGAGGTCGCGGGGCGGCGGACCGAGAAAGGTCTGGTGAATGAAGCGGACCGAATAGAGCACGCTGAACGTGCTCGCCAGCGTGGCCAGAAAGGGCAGAATGCTGTCCAGCACCGTGCCGCTATGCTTGGTCAGCGCCTCGGCCAGGAACATCTCCTTGGAGAGGAAGCCGTTGAGGAGGGGCACGCCGGCCATGGCGGCGGCGGCGACCATCGCCAGCGTGGCGGTGATCGGCATGAAGCGGGCGAGGCCGCTCAGCCTGCGCAGGTCGCGCGTGCCGGTTTCATGGTCGATGATACCGGCGGCCATGAACAGCGAGGCCTTGAAGGTGGCGTGGTTGATGGTGTGGAAGATCGCCGCCACCGCCGCGAGCGGACTGCCCAGCCCGAGCAGCAGCGTGATGAGCCCGAGGTGGCTGATCGTGGAATAGGCCAGCAGGCCCTTGAGATCGTTCTGGAAGATAGCCGACCAGGCACCGACCAGCAGGGTCGCCAGACCGGTGGTGGCGACGATGAGATACCAGCTATTCGTGCCCGCCAGCACCGGCCAGAGCAGGATAAGCACGAAAACGCCCGCTTTCACCATGGTTGCCGAGTGGAGATAGGCGGAGACCGGCGTGGGCGCCGCCATGGCGTGCGGCAGCCAGAAGTGGAACGGGAATTGTGCGCTCTTGGTGAAAGCGCCGATCAGGATGAGGATGAGCGTGGGCAGGTAGAGGCTATGGTTGCGGACCGCGTCGCCCGCTTCCAGCACCACGTCTACGTCATAGCTGCCGGTGATATGGCCAAGCAGCAGGAAGCCGACGAGCAGGCAAACCCCACCGAAGGCGGTGACGATCAGCGCCATGCGGGCGCCGTCACGCGCGCTCTGGTTATGATGCCAGTAGCCGATCAGCAGGAAGGAAAAGAGGCTGGTCAGCTCCCAGAAAAAGGCGATCTGGACGAGATTGCCCGAGAGCACCATGCCGAGCATCGAGCCCATGAACGCCAGCAGGAAGGCGAAGAAGCGCGGAACCGGATCTTTCGACGACATATAATAACGCGCGTAAAGCACGACCAGCGCGCCGATGCCGAGGATGAGCATCGAGAACAGCCAGGTGAAGCCGGCAAGCCGGACCGTCAGATCCAGCCCGAGCGAGGACAGCCAGGGAATGACGAGGCGTACGCTGCTGTGGCCGTCGGCCAGCCCCGGATAATAAGCGATAAGGATCGCCAGCCCCGCCAGCGTGACCGTGCCGGCCAGCGCCGCCGCCGCGTTGCGGCTGCGGGTAGGCAGAAATGCTGCGCCAAGACTGCCCAGAAAGGGAAGCGCGAAAAGAAGCAGTAACAATTTTGCATCCGTCGGGGGCGGAATAGGTCTTCCTTTCGGAGTTTGTGTCGTTGAGGGGCCGATGCTCTATGAGCGGAGTTGACCGGGTGGGGCAAGATAGAATGTTAATGTCCGCTGCGGAAAGTCTAGGCGATCGGCTGCGCGCCGACGGCTGGGCGTAGCCTTTGGTTTTAGGTGCCGGCGGTGCGGTTCGTGGCGGATTTTCCCGGGATCGACGGGATTTGAGACTCTTTCATTTCAATTTTTGGGCCGGCGTCGTTCCTCATGGACGATTTCGAGGTGCCCAGGGATTATGAAAATGCGCCGGTGGTGGCGAATCACTTGGCCCGGAGCAGCGCTCTTTTGCCTTATGGGCCTATTGTGGAGGGCAGGCCGGCCCTTAAGGCGCGCTGCCTCCGGAGATGCGATCGATCGGTCGACGCCGCCGCTCCGGATACGAAATGTCTAAGATGCGCGGTGACTGGCCATCGCCGGTCCCAGATGCGTCAAATCCATCAAAACATGGTTCATCGGCTGAACTGCGGATCAGGTCCAGCCAAAGTGGCGAGTATTCCATGCGGGTCCCGCCGAGCAGGCCCGGCACCCCCTCAAATGAAAGGTGGGGCCGTAGCCCCACCCTTATTTGGTGCAGTCAAGCTGCTTGTTAACAGCTGGCCCGCGATCTCTGAAGGACGCAGTATTCACATTTTCCCGGAGGGCGTCAAGGACCAGCCGCAACTGGGACTTATATGGGAGGGTTTTAAACTGCTCCAAAATGACCGGAACGAATCGTTGCGGCACAGAAAATTCGGGAGAATATTGGACTGGGGGAAGCGATGCTTAGATTAGGCCTTGATATCGGCACCAACAGCATTGGTTGGTGCGTGGTAGAATATGATGCGGAGCATCATGTCGGCACCCGGATCGTCGATATCGGTGTACGCATCTTCGGCTCTTCTCCGCAAGGCGCAGGGCGGGACCCCAAGTCCGGCGCATCGCTGGCGGTCGATCGTCGCGCTGCACGGGCGATGCGCCGCCGCCGCGACCGGTATCTCGGGCGCCGTTCGGCCTTTCTCGACACATTGGTTCGGTTCGGATTGATGCCCGCCGATGCGAATGAGGCCAAACTGGTGGCCGAGCGCGACCCTTATGATCTGCGCGCCCGTGCGCTGAACGAGCGGCTCGAACCTTGGGAAATCGGGCGGGCGCTCTTCCACCTCAATCAGCGTCGCGGCTTCCTTTCCAATCGCAAGGCGGAGCGGCGGCAAAAGGACGGCGAGGACGGCAAGATCGCCAGCGGGGCCAAGGCGCTCGACCAGGCGATGGCAGCGGCGGGGGCGGACACGCTCGGCCAGTTTCTGGCCGGCCAATCCGAAAAGCGCGTGCGGCTGGACGGCGAGAGCCAGGATTATGATTTCTATCCGCAGCGGCGCCACATCGACTATGAGTTTCAGCGTATCTGGGCGGAGCAGGCGAAGTATCACCCCGCCTTGCTCACCGAAGAAGCGCGTGCAGCGCTCCATCGCATTCTGTTCTTTCAGCGCCCTCTGAAAGAGCCGGAGGTGGGTGTCTGCACCTTCGTCAATACCGAACGCCGGCTGCCAAAGGCACATCCGTTGTTCCAGGAACGGCGCCTGTATGAGGAGGTCAACCAGCTTGAGATCACCACGCCGGGGGAAGTGCCGCGCAAGCTGACACTCGACCAGCGCGACCATCTGATCCTGATGTTGCGCGGCAAGAAGGAGGTGCTCTTCTCTACCCTTGCCGGCGGCAAGGGGCTCAGGCTCCAGCCCGGCGAAAGCTTCAACAAGGCCAGCGAGACGCGCACCGCGCTGCGCGGCAACGAGGTCTATGCCGCGCTTGCCCACAAGGATCGTTTTGGCGCCGCCGGCTGGGCGAACATGACGCCCGAGCGCCAGTGGGCGATCATCGAGATGCTGCTGAGCGAGGAGAACCCGGATACGCTCCACGCTTTCCTGACCGGGGAATGCGGCCTGACCGAGGACCAGGCGCGCGCCACCGCCAAAACGCCGTTGCCTGAAGGCTATGGCCGGCTTGGCGAGACGGCGACACGCCTGATCCTGGAAGAGCTGAAAAAAGAAGTCATCACCTATGACGCGGCGGTGCGCCGTGCCGGCTGGCATCATAGCGATGACCGCACGGGAGAGATCCTCGACAGGCTCCCTTATTATGGCGAGCTACTCACGCGCGACATCCCGCCCGGCTCCCAGCTCGCGTCCGATCCGCCCGAGAAGCGGTGGGGCAAGATCACCAATCCGACGGTGCATATCGGGCTGCGCCAGTTGGAGAAGCTGGTGAACGCGGTGATCGCGGTTCATGGCCGGCCGGACGAAATTGTGGTCGAACTGGCGCGCGAACTCAACCTGAGCGAGAAAGACAAGGAGGAGCATAATCGCCGCATCCGCAAGACGACGGCGGAGGCACAGGCTCGTTCACGCAAGCTGCAAGAAGAGGGGATCGAGGACACCGGCGCCAACCGGGCGAAGCTCAAGCTCTGGCAAGAACTGGCAGGCAATCCGGTCGATCGCTTTTGCCCCTATTGCGGGGATGCCGGCAAGTTGATCGGTTTTCGTGCTCTTTTTTCCCAAGAGGTCGATATCGACCATATCATTCCATATTCACGTTCGCTGGATGACAGTGCCAACAACAAGGTTGTCGCTCACCGCAGCTGTAATCGCGCGAAGGGCAACAAGACGCCTTATGAAAAGTGGGGTCACAGCCCGGAGCGGTGGGAAAAGATTTCCGCCCAGGTTGCCCATCTTCACAGGGCCAAGCAATGGCGGTTCGGGCCGGATGCGATGGAGCGGGTTGCAAGGGACGGCGACTTTCTGGCCCGCCAGCTGACCGATACACAGTATCTCTCGCGGCTCGCGCGCAAATATCTGTTGAGCCTGTATGCCGAGAAGGGCGAGGGCAGCGGGCATGTCTATGTCATTCCCGGTCGTATGACGGCGATGTTGCGGCGGCTGTGGGGGCTGAACAGCTTGCTGCCCGATCATAACTATGTTGAGAACGAGCACAGTAACGCGCCCAAGAACCGGCTCGATCACCGCCATCACGCCATCGACGCCACGGTAACCGCTGTGACGACACGCAGCCTGCTCCAGCTTATCGCGCGAACTGCCGGGGAGGCCGAGGACAAGGATCTCGACCGACTGTTCGAAGGACTGGAACAGCCATGGGAAGGATTTCGAGAGCAACTCGGCGAAGCGCTTGCCAGCGTCACCGTCAGCCACAAGCCCGATCACGGCCGCAAGGGGAAGCCGTCGCGCCACCGCGACGTCACCGCCGGGCGATTGCACAACGACACCGCCTACGGCCTTACCGGTGAGGTCGCGGCTGACGGCAAGACGCCGATCGTCGTCCACCGTGTGCCGCTGACGAACCTCAAGCCGGGCGACCTGACCAATCCCGAGCGGATCCCGGATGCCTCACTGCGTGACGCGCTCTATGCGGCGACGCGTGACGCCACCGGCAAGGAGTTCGAGGCGGCGCTGCGACGGTTCCGTGAGACTCACCCGGTCTTTCACGGCATCCGCCGGGTTCGCGTGCGCGAGCCGCTCAACGTCATTCCGATCCGTGACAAGACGGGGCGAGCCTACAAGGCATATAAAGGCGATGCGAATGCGCGCTACGACGTCTGGTGCCTGCCCAACGGCAAGTGGGTGACGAGCTGGAAGGATCGTGGAGGCTGCGAGCGGTCGAGCATCATCTCGATGTTCGATGCGCACCAATCGGCGGAGGAGCCCCGGCCGCATCCCGCGGCGAGGAAAGTGCTCAGCCTGCGCCAGAACGATCTGCTCGCGATCGAACGCGACGGCGGCGCGCCGGAGATTGTTCGCGTCGTCAAGTTCTCGACGAACGGGAGCATCGCCCTGGCCCCCGCCAATGAAGGCGGTGCGCTCAAGGCCCGTGATGCGGCGCCAGACGATCCGTTCCATTATATATACTCTTCTGGCGGAGGGCTCAAAAAGCTGAAGGCCCGCCAGATCCGCATCGATCCCCTTGGCCGGATCTTCGATCCCGGACCGCGAGGCTGAGCGAGCCGCGTGGACCGCATCGTCGACATTGCGACCGACGGGCGCCACCTCTCGCTCTATCGCGGTTTCCTCATCGTCAAGGAACAGCATGAGGAAGTAGGCCGCATCGCGCTCGACGATATCCACGCTGTGATCGTTCACGCCCATGGCACCACCTGGAGCGCCAATCTGGTTGCGGCGCTCGCCGAGCGTGGTGCGCCGATCGTCTTTTGCGCGGCGAACCATTCACCTGTTGCGGTCACTTTGCCGCTCGAAGGCCATCATGCGCAGAACGCGCGGTTCAGGGCGCAGTGGGATGCGTCCAAGCCCTTGGCCAAACAGCTCTGGCGCCGTATCGTCTCGGCCAAGATCGCCATGCAGGGGGCGCTGCTGGCCGCGCGTGGCGTGGCCGGTGCCGATGCCTTTCCGCTGATCGCGCGCCGCGTGAAATCGGGCGATTCGGATAATCTGGAGGCGCAAGCCGCCCGCCGCTACTGGCCGCTGCTGATGGGCGCCGAATTCCGCCGGGACCGGGACAGCCCCGGCGCCAATGCGCTGCTCAATTATGGCTACGCCGTGATTCGGGCGACCGTTGCCCGGGCCGTCGTCGCCGCGGGTTTGCACCCGACGATCGGCATCAACCACGCCAATCGCGGCAACGCTTTCGCGCTGGCCGACGATATGGTGGAACCGTTCCGACCTCTGGTCGACGCGCTCGTCGTGACGATGGCGGCTCGCGGGATCGACACGCTCGACCCCGCGCTCAAGCGCCGGTTCGCCCAGTTGATTGCGTTTGACGTGCGGATCGGGGGTGAGGTTTCTCCGGTTTCCATTGCGGCGGCGCGGCTTGCCCAGTCGCTCGCGCGCGCTTTTGAGAGCGGCCGTCCCTCGCTCGCGCTGTTCGATCCGCCCACGCCCATCGAATGGTCGGCGCTCGCCCTAATCGACGAGCGCGACGGCGCGGTCCGATGAGCGACGCTTCCTATCTGAGCGGATACCGGTTGATGTGGATCTTTGTGATGTTCGACCTGCCCGTCGGCACCAGGCAGCAGATGCGAGAGGCGACGAAGTTTCGCGAATTCCTGCTCGACGAAGGGTTCGAGATGAGCCAATTCTCGGTCTATGCCCGGTTCTGCAACGGGAAGGAAAGCTTCGATTCGCACCTCGCGCGAATCGAGCGCAATCTGCCGGAGAAAGGCGATGTCCACATCCTTACCTTCACCGACCGGCAATATGAGAATATCGTCCGATTCTCGAGTCAGCGGCGCCAGCGGCCGCGAAAGAATCCGGACCAGCTTGCCATGTTCTGATTCGCACGGTCAGGATCAGGCCTCCGGATGCGCCAGTTTTCGTCACTTCATCAGTAAGTTACTGGCGCATCAGGTTTAGCCGTTCAGAGATCGGGGGCCAACCGCAACGCATGGTGGATGGAGGTGACGACCGCCTGCGGTTTAGCCGTTCAGAGATCGGGGGCCAACCGCAACCCCTGCAAGGCCGTCTTTGGTCCCCTGCTGGTTTAGCCGTTCAGAGATCGGGGGCCAACCGCAACTAGACCTGCGCGTTGTCATAGACCCACGCGGGTTTAGCCGTTCAGAGATCGGGGGCCAACCGCAACGTATTTCCGGCGGTAACATCGCCGGTAACTGGTTTAGCCGTTCAGAGATCGGGGGCCAACCGCAACCGCCTTCGCTAGAGCCATCTGATGCTGGCAGGTTTAGCCGTTCAGAGATCGGGGGCCAACCGCAACTCCAGTCCCGTTTAGAAACGTCCAACCGTCGGTTTAGCCGTTCAGAGATCGGGGGCCAACCGCAACTATGGTGTCCTGCATGTCGCCGCAATCCAGGGTTTAGCCGTTCAGAGATCGGGGGCCAACCGCAACGGAGCCACCGAGACAGTAACGGTTCCCGCGGGTTTAGCCGTTCAGAGATCGGGGGCCAACCGCAACCGCGGCGGCGATCAGGTCGATCTGCCATGTGGTTTAGCCGTTCAGAGATCGGGGGCCAACCGCAACATATTCGCCATGGTTATGAAAACCTGCGGGGGTTTAGCCGTTCAGAGATCGGGGGCCAACCGCAACGCTGCGAAAGCGCTGGTGGAGGGGCAGTTTGGTTTAGCCGTTCAGAGATCGGGGGCCAACCGCAACCGTCGGACGGCCCCATGAACGTCTCCGCGTGGTTTAGCCGTTCAGAGATCGGGGGCCAACCGCAACTATACATAGACTGTAACGTCTCCGCTGGAAGGTTTAGCCGTTCAGAGATCGGGGGCCACGCATGCTCGCGCACGAAATGATGAACGTGCTGAGCCCCGACGTTTCGATTGCGGAAAGCGTGGCGGGCATACTGGCGCAGCCGAATGACGTGTTCGATCGAGCGGAACTTGCGGCTAGTCTCGAACTCATGGCGCGGCGCGCCGGACATCTCATGAAATTTGTCGAACGTTACCGCGCCATGCTAGATATGCTCGAAGCTATACCGACGCCGGTTCGCATGACCGAAGTTGCGGCCGATCTCGTTCGTATCGTTCAGGCACGGGCACCGCTGCCCGTCTTCCAGATACATGTCGATCCACTGGACCTCGTAGCCAGGATAGACCGCGAACTCATGGAGCAGGCGCTGATCAATCTCCTCAAGAATGCCGTGGAGGCGGTTGCCGCGATTCCGGATCCCAGGGTCGAACTCAGCATCCGGAGCAGGGACGGCGCGACGCTGATCGAAGTGGCTGACAATGGACCCGGCCTGCCTGTCGATCCGGATACGCTGTTTCTCCCATTTTATACGACCAAGCCCGATGGATCCGGGATCGGCTTGGCGGTGGCGCGCCAGATTGCTCACGCTCATGGTGGCGTGCTTGCGGCCCGGTCCGGGGCCCTTGGTGCGCGATTCACGTTGAGTTTGCCCAACGGGGGCGTGTCGGCCGAAGATACGACGCCGAATGCTGGGTATGGCCGCGTTCCGCTGGAGCCCGCTCATAAGCGCCTGAAGATCAGGACCCGCCCGCCATCGTTGGAAGCCTGGCGGCCATCAAGGCTGAAGGGGGCGGCGGGGAGGCGGTTGGCGTGGATCGGCACGTGCCCATAAGTTGGGCTTTCATTCCTTCGGAGAACTTTTGGGGCAATTGGCACCGGGCACACGCATGGCCTCGGCCGCCGCGCTGGCGAGCTGGTCGGCGCGTTCGTTCTCGGGGTGGCCGGCGTGGCCCTTCACCCATTGCCATTCGATGGTGTGGCGCTTCGTCGCGTCCAGCAGCGCCTGCCAGAGATCGGCATTCTTGACCGGCTTCTTGTCGGCGGTGCGCCAGCCGTTGCGCTGCCAGCCGAAGATCCACTTGGTGATGCCGTCCTTCACATAGTTGCTGTCGGTCGAGAGGATCACGCGGCAGGGGCAGGTGATGGCGTTGAGGCCCTCGATCGCCGCGGTCAGTTCCATGCGGTTGTTGGTGGTGTGCGCCTCGCCGCCGGAAAGCTCCTTCTCGCGCCCTTTGAAGCGCAGCACCGCGCCCCAGCCGCCGGGGCCGGGATTGCCCTTGCAGGCGCCGTCGGTGAACAGCTCGACCGCATCGTTCATGCCGGCGGACCGAACAGCGCGGCGGCCGATCCCGCCGCATAAGCCTCCAGCCGGCGCAGATAGGCGAGCGGGTCCTTGCGCGTCACCAGCGCGGTGGGTGGCGTGTTGATCCAGTCATAGGCGCGGGTCAGCAGGAACCGCAGCGCCGCGCCGCGCGCGAGGATCGGCAGCGCCTCATGTTCCGCATCGGTCAGGCCATGATGCGCCCGGTAGCCGGCGATCAGGGCATGGCCGACATCGGCGTGGAAATCCGCGCCGTCGGGCGAGAAGCTCCACGCGCCGTGGGTGATGGCGACATCATAGGCGCGGATGTCCGTGCAACTGAAATAGAAGTCGATCAGCCCGCCGACCATGTCGCCCCGCATCAGCACATTGTCCGGGAACAGATCGGCATGGATCACGGTATGGTCGAGCGCGGCGGGCCAATGCGCGTCGAGGAACGCCAGCTCCTGCCGGACACGGCCGTGCAGGCCGGGAGCGATCTCGTCCAGGCTCGCGCCGCAGCTCTCGGCGAGGCGGTGCCAGCCCTCCGGCCCGAGCGCATTGGGGCGGGTGCCGGTGAAGCTCTCCACCGCGCGGTGGAGATCGCCCAGCGCGCCGCCGGCGGCGCGGGCCTGCGCGGGCGTCGGGCGGGTGACGGAGACGCCGCTCAGAAACTCGATGAGGCAGGCGGGGCGGCCGCACAGCGTCTGGAGGCACTGCCCCGTGCGGTCCGGGATGAAGCGCGGCACCGGGCAGCCGCGCGCGCCGACATGGTCGAGCAGCGCCATGAAGAAGGGCAGGTCCGCCACGTCCACGCGCTTCTCGTAGAGGGTGAGGATGAAGCGGGCGCCCTTGCCGTCCGTGCCGGTCGTATCGACCAGATAGTTGCTGTTCTCGACGCCCTCGGCGATGCCCTTGGCGGCGAGCAGCGTGCCGACATCGTAGCGTTCAAGGAAGGCCGCGAGGGTTTCGGCGGGCACCTGGGTATAGACTGCCATGCGCGATCAGGCCGTTTCCAGCCCGCGCGGCAGCTTGAAGGACATGACCTCGGTTGCCGTCGTTACGGCTTCCTCATGCACCGTGAAGCGCTGCGCCAGCTTGTCGATGACGCCGCGCACAAGGATTTCCGGCGCGCTGGCGCCGGCGGTGACGCCGAGCGTGGCGACGCCGTCGAGCCAGGCGAAGTCGATCTCGTCGGCGGTCTGGATGAGCTGGGCGCGGGTGCCGGCGCGCTCGGCGACCTCGACGAGGCGGAGCGAGTTGGAACTGTTAGGCGCGCCGATCACCAGCACGGCGTCCGCCCGCGCGGCGATGGCCTTGGCGGCTTCCTGCCGGTTGGAGGTGGCATAACAGATATCGTCGCTGCGCGGCGCCTCGATGTCCGGGAAGCGGCGCTGGAGGATCGCCACCATCGCGGCGGTATCGTCGACCGAGAGCGTCGTCTGGGTGAGGAAGGCGAGCGACTGGCCGGGGGTTGGCTGATAAGCCTCGGCATCGGCCTCGGTCTGGAGCAGGGTCATCGCGCCCTCGGGCACCTGGCCGAAGGTGCCGATTACCTCCGGGTGGTTGGCGTGGCCGATGAACAGGATATGCCGCCCGGCGCGCACCAGCCGTTCGGCCTGGCGGTGGACCTTGGAGACGAGCGGGCAGGTCGCGTCGAGATAGTCGAGGCCGCGCGCCTGAGCGCTGGCGGGAACGACCTTGGGCACGCCGTGCGCCGAAAAGACCACCGGCCGGCCGTCCGGCACCTCATCCAGCTCGTCGACGAACACGGCGCCCTTTGAGCGCAGATTGTCGACCACGAAGCGGTTGTGGACGATTTCGTGGCGGACATAGACCGGCGCGCCATATTTCTGGAGCGCGCGCTCGACGATGGTGATCGCGCGGTCCACTCCGGCGCAGAAACCGCGCGGCGCGGCGATGAGCACGTGCAGCGCCGGCCGGCTTGCGGCACCCGCGCTGCTGCTGTCGGTCGTTAATGAAGCGGCCATGTCGGGTCCTTTAGGGCGATGCGGCCGCGAGGGGAAGGCGCTTCCTTTCGGTTGCGCGGCCGGGATGCGGTGACTAAGAAGCGCGGACTGTTTGGAAGGGCCGGGCGCCGTGCAAGCGCCCGATACGGAAGGAACCGGGACCATCGTGCGGATCACCGCTGCGTATAGACTAGCCGTCCTGGGAACCGCCCTGGTCCTGATCGCGGGCTGCGCCAAGCGCGGCGATATTGACGCGGCGGGGCAGGGCATCATCCAGTTCCGCTCGGCCTGCCCGAGCGTTGCCATTCCCGCCAACACCGGCGACATCACCCTGTTCGATCCGCCCGCGAGCCGCGAGGCCGAGGCGATCGACGTGGTGGCCAACATCACCGACGTGCGCTCGACCTGCACCACGGGCGATAAGGACATCTACACCCAGGTGAGCTACACCGTGAACGCGCTGCGGCGTGATGCCGGCCCGGCGCGCGAGGTGGAGCTGCCGGTCTTTTCCACAGTCGTGCGCGGTGCCACCTCGGTAGTCGCCAAGCGCGTGGCCACGGTGCGGCTGGTCTTTGCCGAGGGCGCGCTACGCGCCCATGCGCAGGGCACCGCTGCCGCCTATGTGGACCGCGCCACCGCGACGCTGCCGCGCGAGATCGAGCAAATGATTACCCGCCCGCGCAAGTCCGGCGATGCCGACGCAGCGCTCGACCCGCTGGCGCGGCCCGAGGTCAAGGAGGCGATCCAGCGAAGCAGCTTCGAGCTGCTCGTAGGGTTCAACCTGACCCAGGATCAGCTCCGCTACAATATCACCCGCTGAAACGCATCCGTTTCCGGCGGCCGGACGACCGCAGCCACCCTGTCCCCGGACCGCCGCCGATGACAGGACAAACCACGTCATGAGTATCTTCGTTTTCATTGCTTCCGCGCTCGACGGGCTGCTCTCCGACATGGAGGAGGCTGGCGAGTTGCCGGCGGGGCTCGATCGCCGGGCCGTCACCGTTGAACCGCCGCGCGACGCCAGCCATGGCGATATGGCGACCAACGCCGCGATGGTGCTCGCCAAGCCGGCCGGCACCAATCCGCGCGCGCTGGCCGAGCAGATCGCCTCCCGCATCCGCGAGATGCCGGAAGTGGCGGCGGTCGATATCGCCGGCCCCGGCTTCATCAACATGCGGCTGGTGCCGCACGCGTGGGAGGGCGAACTGCTTGCCGTCCATGCGCAGGGCGCCGATTACGGCCGTTCGGCCAAGGGCGCGGGGTTGCGGGTGAATGTGGAATATGTCTCCGCCAACCCGACCGGGCCGATGCACATGGGCCATTGCCGGGGCGCGGTGGTAGGCGACGCGCTGGCGACGCTGCTGGAGTTTGCCGGCTATGCAGTGACGCGCGAATATTACATCAACGATGCCGGCGCGCAGGTGCAGACGCTCGGCCGCTCGGCGCATCTGCGCTACCGCGAGGCGCTGGGCGAGGCGATCGGCGAGATTCCGGAGGGTTATTATCCCGGCGATTATCTGGTGCCGATCGGGCAGGCGCTGGCGGCCGAGTTCGGCGACCGCTACGTAGCGGCGCCGGAGAGCGCGTGGCTCGACCTGTTCCGCGAGAAGGCGGTCGCCGCGATGATGGACATGATCCGCGCCGATCTGGCGCTACTCGGCATCCATCATGACGTGTTCGCTTCCGAGGCGGCGGTGCAGCGTGCAGGGCGTGTCGACGCCGCATTCGCACGACTGGAGAGCGAAGGGCTGATCTACAAGGGCGTGCTGGAACCGCCCAAGGGCGAGCTGCCGGACGACTGGGAACCGACCGAGATGACGCTGTTCCGCGCCACGGAATTCGGCGACGACAGCGACCGGCCGGTGCGCAAGTCTGATGGCGGCCTCACCTATTTCGGCACCGATCTCGCTTATCATGCGCAGAAGGCCGAGAGCGCCGATATGCTCATCGACATCTGGGGTGCGGACCATGCCGGCACGGTCAAGCGCATCAAGGCGGCGGTGGCGGCGCTGACCGGCGGCAAGGTGCCGTTCGACGTCAAGCTGGTGCAGATGGTGCGGCTGCTGCGCGACGGCGAGCCGGTGAAGATGAGCAAGCGCGCCGGCAATTTCGTGACGCTCGCCGATGTGGTGAAGGAGGTCGGCAAGGATGTCGTGCGCTTCACCATGCTCACCCGCAAGGCCGATGCGCAGATGGATTTCGACTTCGCCAAGGTGGTCGAGGCGTCGAAGGACAACCCGGTTTTCTACGTGCAATATGCTCATGCGCGCATCGCCTCGCTCGGCCGGCGCGCGGCGGAAGCCTTCCCGGACGGCCTGCCCGAGCCGGACCTCTCGCGGCTGGGTGCGGAGGAGCTGGGGCTGATCCGCCAACTCGCCAATTTCCCGCGCGTGGTCGAGGCGGCGGCGGCGGCGCGCGAGCCGCACCGCATCGCCTTCTTCCTCTATGATCTGGCGGCGGATTTCCACGGCTGGTGGAACATGGGCAACGATCATCCCGAGCGCCGCGTCATCGTGCCCGATGATGCCGCCATCACCGCCGCCCGACTTTTCTTGAGCACCGGAATCGGACAGGTTATCAGGAACGGCCTGGCCCTGATGGGGGTGACGGCGCTGGAGGAGATGGGCTGATGACGGGGGAGCAGGCGGACGGCTTCAATCTGGATGAGGAGGACCGCCTGCCCTGGCTGGAGCCGGCCAGTGAGGCGGAGGAAGCCGAGGGCGTGCCGCTGGCCAAGGTGCTGCTGCTCGTGTTGCTAGGCTTGGTGTTGCTCGCGGTGATCGTCGGCGGTGGCTACTGGCTCAAGAATCGCGGTGGGGGTGATGGCGGCGACGCGAGGCTGATCGCCGCAGAAAGCGGCCCCTACAAGGTGCCGGCCAACGAGGCCGATGCCAAGGCGTTCGATGGCGAGGGCGATGCCGCGTTCGAGGCGAGCGAGGGCGGCGAAGCAACCGGGCGGATCGACGCCAGCCAGGTGCCAGAAGCGCCGCGCACGGACCTCGTGCCCGCCACGGTCAAGGCAGAGGAAGCCCCCAAGCCGGCGGCGGCCGCCAAGCCGAGCGTGGCCGCGCCGGTCAAGACGGTCGCGACCGATGCGCGCAAGCCGGCGGCAGCGGCGACGAGCGAGGCAAGCAGCGAAGGGCCGCGCATCCAGCTCGGCGCCTTCGGTTCCAGAGCGCTGGCCGAAGATGTGTGGAAGAAGATGTCCGGCCGCTTTGACTATCTCGCGCCGCTCAGCCACCATGTCGAGCCGGTCGAGACCGGCGGGCGCACGCTCTATCGCCTGCGCGTGTCCGTGGCCTCGTCGGCGGATGCCGGCGCGACCTGCGGAAAGCTGCGCGTGGCGGGCGAAAGCTGCATGGTGGTGCGCTGAGACGCACGGCCGGATGGAGCGCAGACCTGGGCGCATGAAGGTACAACTGCCATGAAGCCTGTCATCTTCGGCCTGGCCGGCGAAACGGTGAGCCCGGAGGAGCGCGCCCTGTTCCGCGCCTGCGACCCGGCGGGCTATATCCTGTTCGGCCGCAACATTCGCGACCGCGCCCAGCTCCGTGCCCTGACCGACAGCCTGCGCGAGATTGCGGGGCGCGCCGATCTGTTCGTCATGATCGACCAGGAGGGCGGCCGGGTGGCACGGATGCGCCCGCCCGAATGGCCGACCTTCCCGCCCGCGGGTCAGTTCGCCGCGCTCTACGACACTGCGCCTTCCAGTGCGATCGAGGCGGCGCGGTGCAACGCCCGCGCGCTGGGCACGATGCTGGCGGATGTGGGTATCACCGCCAACGCCGCGCCGGTGCTGGACGTGCGGCGGGAAGGCGCCAGCGACATCGTCGGCGACCGGGCATTCGGCGATGAGCCGATGCGGGTCGCCGCGCTCGGCCGGGCGACGCTGGATGGGCTGCGGGAGGGCGGTGTCGTCGGCATTGTCAAGCATATGCCGGGCCACGGCCGCGCGCTGGTCGACAGCCACCATGCGCTGCCGACCGTGACGGCCGGCGCGGATGAGCTAGCGAGCGACATTACGCCGTTCCGCACGCTCCACCGCGCGCCGGTGGGGATGACCGCGCATATCGTCTATACCGCCTGGGATGCCGAGCGGCCGGCAAGCCTCTCGCCGCGCGTGATCGGCGATATCATCCGGGGTGAAATCGGCTTTGACGGGCTGCTAATGTCTGATGATCTCGACATGAAAGCCTTGAACGGCGCGGCTGATGAGTTGGCGGCGGGTGTGATCGCGGCGGGCTGCGATCTGGCGCTCAACTGCTGGGGCCGAATGGACGAGATGACCGTCATCGCCGCGCGGCTGCCGGAGATGAGCGCGGCCGCACGCGAGCGGCTCGACAGAGCGATGGCGACGATCAGCGCCGGGCCGGATGCCGACTGGCCGATGGAGCGGGCGCTGGCGACGCGCGATGCCCTGTTCGCGCGGGCGGCAGCATGAGCGAGGAGGCGCTGCGTCCGGCCGGGGAGGCCGATGCGGTGTTCGCCGATGCCGATTGGGCCGAGCCGGTGCGCCGCGCCCCCGACGAGGCGGTGCTGACCGTGCATGTCGAAAGCTGGGAAGGCCCGCTCGACCTGCTGCTGGCTTTGGCACGTAGCCAGAAGGTCGACCTGCGCGAAATCTCCATCCTTGCACTGGTCGAGCAATATCTGCGCTTCATCGAGGAAGCGGCGGAACTGCGGCTGGAGCTGGCGGCCGACTATCTCGTCATGGCGGCGTGGCTGGCCTATCTCAAATCCGGCCTGCTGCTGCCCAAGGAAGCGCAGCCTGACCCCTCGCCCGAGGAGCTGGCGCTGCGGCTGCATCTGCGCCTGCAACGGCTGGAGGCGATGCGCGAGGCCGGCGCGCGGCTGCTGGCGCGTGACCGGCTGGGGCGCGATGTGTTCGTGCGCCCGCTGCCCGAAGGGCTGCACCGCCCGCGCGCGATCGTCTGGCAGGCGAGCCTGTTCGATCTCATCCAGGCTTATGGGCAGGTGAAGGCGCGCACGGCGCCGCGCATGCATATCGTCCAGCGCCGGCCGGTGATGACGCTTGACGAGGCGATCGAGCGGGTCTCACGACTGGTCGGCGCGCGGCTCGATTGGGCGGAGTTACGCAGCTTCCTGCCCGACCATGCCGACCCGCAGCTCAGACGCTCAGCGCTGGCGAGCAGCTTCGTCGCGGCGCTGGAACTGGCGCGGCAGGGGCGGGTGGAGATCGCGCAGGAGGCGATTTTCGCGCCCATCTACCTGCGCGCCGGGAGTGCGCGGCGATGAGTCTGTCCACGGCCGAGCGGCTGGTCGAGGCGGTGCTGTTTGCCGCCGAAGGGCCGCTGACCCCGGCCGAGATCGCGCGCCATGCCGATCTGGAGGGCAGCATGCTGCCGCATCTCGCGGCGCTGGCCGTGCATTATGCCGGGCGCGGCATCACGCTGGTCGAGCGTGGCGGGCGCTGGCATTTCCAGACGGCGAGCGACCTCGCCCACATTCTGCGTCGCGAGCGCGAGGAGCCGCGCAAGCTCTCGCGCGCGGCGATCGAGACGCTGGCGATCATCGCCTATCACGAGCCGGTCAGCCGCGCCGAGATCGAGGCGATTCGCGGCGTGCAGGTCGCCAAGGGCACGCTCGACGTGCTGATGGAGGCAGGCTGGGTACGCCCCGCCGGCCGGCGCGAGGTGCCGGGCCGGCCGCTGATCTATGCCACGACCCCTGATTTTCTCAGCCATTTCGGCCTCGCCACCCGCCGCGATCTGCCCGGCATCGACGATCTGCGCGCCGCCGGCCTGCTCGATCCGATCGACCTCGCCATGGAAGCGCAAGATGCGCAGGCGCTGCTGGAGCCGGCCGGGGAGGGCGAGGATGAGGAGGATGACGCCGGTGCGTAAGGCCGGTGGCGGGATGCCGTGTCACGACGCCGCAACAAAGCCGGTGTTCATGCGCCAGCCGGGTTGGCGGTGTCATCCCGTTCCGGGCACATATTGGGGCCGCTATGCCATTGCGCAATCGGCGGACTCACCCTAGTTAGTCTGTATAGACAGGAGTTTTTCCCAATGGGTTTCGGTTCCCCAATTCACTGGATCCTGCTGGTCCTGGTCGTCGTGCTGCTGTTCGGAGGTGGACGTATCTCCGGGCTGATGGGTGATGTCGCCAAGGGCATCAAGAGCTTCAAGAAGGGCCTTGCCGAGGATGATGACGATGCGGCGGCATCCGCCAAGCCGGCTCAGCGCATCGAGCAGCGCCCCGCCCAGCCGCCCGAGCAAAGCGCGACGCGCGACGAGCAGAAGCTCGACGGCTGAGGGCGCCCGGCTGAGACGGCGGGCGGCGCGGCATGTTTGACGTAGGACCTTCGGAGCTGCTGCTGATCGTAGTGGTGGCGGTCGTGGTGATCGGCCCGAAGGATTTGCCGCGCGCGCTCTACAAGATCGGTCAGGTGATCGGCAAGGCGAAGGGCATGGCCCGGCATTTTCGCACCGGTATCGACGCGATGATCCGCGAGGCCGAGCTGGAGGAGCTGCAAAAGCAGTGGGCCAAGGAAAATGAGCGGATCATGGCGGCAACCGCCATCCCCGAGCTGGACGGCGTGACGAAGCCGCTGGCCGACGAGACCGCGCCCGCCGAGGCCCTGCCGGCGCCGGAGGCAGCGCCACCACCGGAAGCGGCGGAGGGGGCTGAAACGGTTCCGCCCGAGAATGGGGCGCCAGAGGCGGTTGCGAGCGCCGAGGCCGCTCCGGACCAGCCGAACCTGCCGCTGGATGCGCCGGGTGACGCGCCCAAGGGATCGTCGATGGCATGAGGGATATCGACGAAACCAAGGCGCCGCTGCTCGACCATCTCATCGAACTGCGCAAGCGACTGCTGATCTCGGTCGCCGCGTTGCTCGTCTCCGGCGCGGTCTGCTTCTATTTTGCCGACGCGATCCTCGCCTTCCTGGTCGAGCCACTCAAGAAGGGCTTTGGGCCAGAGCAGGGGCGGCTCGTCTACACCAAGCTCTACGAGGCGTTCTTCGTGGAGCTGAAGGTGGCGCTGTTCGGCGCTTTCTTCATCTCCTTCCCGATCACGGCCAACCAGCTCTGGGCGTTCATTGCGCCGGGCCTCTACGCCAAGGAGAAGAAGGCGCTGCTGCCCTTCCTCCTCGCCACGCCGGTGCTGTTCATCAGCGGCGCGGCCTTCGCTTATTATCTGGTGATGCCGACCGCCTTCCATTTCTTCCTCAATTTCCAGGGTCAGTCGGGCGGATTGCAGATAGAGGCGCTGCCGAGCATCGATTCCTATCTCGGCCTCGTCATGCAGTTCATCCTTGCCTTCGGTATCAGCTTCCTGCTGCCGGTGCTGGTGATGCTGCTCAACCGCGCCGGCATCGTCAGCCGCGCGCAGCTCATTGGGGCGCGGCGCTATGTGATCGTCGGTGCGGTGGCGGTTGCGGCGGTGCTGACGCCGCCGGACGTGATCTCCCAGATCATGCTCGCGGTGCCGCTCTGCTTGCTTTACGAGCTGTCGCTGGTCGCTATCTGGTTCACCGATCGGCGGGCGGCGCGCGAGCGGGCGCTGGCTGAGGCGGACTAGCGGCCGGCGGTTGCGGTCGGGTGCGCGGAGCCTCACCAGCGACGAAACGACTCGGCCGCGAGCGGCCACGGCCGGAAAGCGAACCGCCAAAATGGCCGGCTTCCAGTGAAATATCGCGCAATCTTCGCTTTTTGCCTGCGCACATCTCCTTGCTTGCCGTTCGGCGCGCGGCGGCCTAGGTCTTGAGACCATGACCGTTCATAGCAACACGCTCTCGTTGATCGGGAACACGCCCCTTGTCCGCCTTGCCGGGCCCTCAGAAGCCAGCGGCGCCGAGATTTACGCCAAGTGCGAGTTCACCAACCCCGGCGCTTCCGTGAAGGACCGGGCGGCGCTCTATATTATCGAGGATGCCGAGGCGAAGGGCCAGCTCGCGCCCGGCGGCACGATCGTGGAGGGCACGGCGGGCAATACCGGCATCGGCATCGCGCTCGTCGCCAATGCCAAGGGCTACAAGTCGATCATCGTCATGCCCGAGACGCAGAGCCGTGAGAAAATGGACACGCTGCGCGCGCTCGGGGCGCAACTGGTGACGGTGCCGGCGGCGCCTTTCTCCAATCCCGGCCATTTCGTCCACACCTCGCGCCGGATCGCGGAGGAGACGCCCAACGCGGTTTGGGCCAATCAGTTCGACAATATCGCCAACCGCCGCGCGCATATTCTCGGCACGGCCGAGGAAATCTGGGAGCAGATGGAAGGCCGGGTCGATGGCTTCACCTGCGCGGCGGGCACCGGCGGCACCATCGCCGGCGTGGGGCTGGGCCTCAAGCAGAAGGACGAGAAGATCACCATTGCGCTCACCGATCCTTATGGGGCGGCGCTCTACAATTATTATGCGCATGGCGAGTTGAAGGCGGAGGGCAGTTCCGTCGCCGAGGGCATCGGCCAGAGCCGCATTACCGCCAATCTCGACGGCGCGCCGATCGACACGCAGTTCCGCATTTCGGATGCCGACGGGCTGCACTGGGTTGAGCGGCTGTTGGGTGAGGAGGGGCTGTGTCTCGGCCTCTCCAGCGGCATCAACGTTGCCGGCGCGGTGGAGCTGGGCAAGGCGCTCGGACCGGGCAGCCGCGTCGTCACCATCCTGTGCGATACGGGCCTGCGCTATCTCTCCACTCTCTATAATCGCGACTGGCTTGTCTCCAAGGGCTTGACGCCGCTGCCGTGGCTGGCAAATTAAGGTAAACCGGGCGGCGGATGATCCGGGCGTCCAGGAGACGGGCTACGGCACAGAAAACGCAATTGCGCGCGCATCGCGAGGAGTTGCAGCGCGTTCAGGTCGGCCTGGTCGGGCTGGCGGCGGTGTTGCTTGTCGTCACGCTCGCCAATCTCGTCATCGACAACGCCCGCAAGGATGCCGCGAGTGACGCCACCGCCGCCGCCATTGAGCAGGGCATTGCGGGCGTCGCCAATGCCACCGCCAGCGCCGCTGCGCCGACTCCTAACGAGCCGCTCGCCGATCTGGGCGTGACCCCGGCGACGGACAGCGCTGCGCCGGTGGCGACGCCTTCCGTGCCCGATCTCCAGCCCGATCCGCGCCTGCGTCAGCGGATGGATCAGGACCCGGACGGCCAGCAATCCCAACCCGCGCATTAGGCGGATCGCCGCCCGGATGATAGTCGAGACCGGCGCTTCCCATGGCCGGGGATGCGGCATGTCGACAGTGCTTTCGGGTTTCGACGTGCCAGCTATGTCTTGCGGGCGAGCATCGTCTCGGCGTGGGTGGACCATGTGCCCTTCAGGGCCTCCTGCTCCACATTCTTCCGGCTTGGCTGAATGATGAAGCCATCTCCATCGTCTGACGCGAGGCATCGCCCGGTGCGGAGGCGCACGCTGCGATCTCTATTTCTTGCGTTGCTGGTGGCCGCTGCGGCACTGTTGCTCGGCCTGACGGGAACAACGCTGCGGACCGGCTGGATCGCGCCTTTCGATTGGCTGCTGCCAGGCACGGCGGCGATTATGCTCATGCGGCTGCTGGTCTGGCACAGCAAGGGGGTGTACCGCTGGCGCTTCGTTCCGTGGGTTTGGGCTTTGGTCACGCTGCCGGCCGGCGCCTTCTGCCTGCTGGCGGGGATCGGGCGGCCGTGGATGGCGGTGGCGTTGCTCGCCGCCGGGCTTGGGCTTGCGGCGCTGGCGAGCGGCTGGGCGTTGCGGCTAGTGTCGCCCATGCGCTGGTTGGCGCTGGCGGCGTTGCTCGGCGTGGCCGCTCTTGCGCCGCTGCTCGCTGCTGCGTGGCAGGGCGTGGACAGGCCGGCCGTCGTAAAGCCGATCATCGGCGTGATGGCTGGTGTGCCGGTGCAGGGTGTGCCGCTCGGCGCCGTGCAGGGTGTCGCGGCGCCCGAGGCGATCGGCCTGCGCTCGCCGCTGTGGCATGGGCTGGAGGCGCGCTTCCGGCCGCGTGCGCTCGACACGCTCGACGCGGCCAGCCTTGAGGAACTGACAGCGCTGCTGCTGGTCCAGCCGCGCCGGCTGTTGCCGGTGGAGCTGGTTGCGCTCGACGGCTGGGTGCGCGGCGGCGGCCGGCTGGTGGTGCTGGCCGATCCGCTGCTCCATTGGCCCGATCCCCGGCCGCTCGGCCACCCGGCACGGGCGCCGCTGACCAGTCTGCTCGATCCGTTGCTCACCCATTGGGGGCTGCGGCTGGAACCGGCCGAAGCCGGCGATAGCCCGGAGCGGCGTCGGCTGGCGAGCGGCGGAATGGTGCAGCTCTCCGGCGCATCGCGCTTCGTGGCGGAGAGGAGCGGCGGCTGTGCGCTCCATGACGGCGGGCTCATCGCGCGCTGCCGGGTTGGGCAGGGCACGGCGCTGCTCGTCGCGGATGCGGACTGGGCCAACGATCCGTTGTGGACCATGAACCCGGACGATCCGGCCGATCGCGCGGCGTGGACCAGCGATGCGGTGGACCTGCTCGACGGCTGGCTGCGCGGCACGCCGCCCCGACTCATGGCGAGCGGGACGTGGCTCGCGGATCGGGATGCGTTGCTGCGGGCGTTGCGGGTATCGCTGGCTTTGCTGTGCGGGCTCGGCTTGCCGGGATGGCTGGTGGGGGCGTATCCCACTCAATCCATGGCAAATTCCGAGACGGAAAAGGATCAAAAGAGAAACAAATCAACAACGAAATGGGATTTGCGGTGAACTTGCCAAACTGATCCCATCTTTCCCCATTTTTTCCAAACTTCTCCCTTTGCGGAACAGCCGGGCGGTGGTAACACTGGACGCCTAAAGGGGCGCTCGTATCCTTTGCGAGTCAGGCGGCCGGTGAGCATGTGCTTTCCGGGGCGTGGGAGGCGTGCGTCCAGGTCAGGGAGCCTGGTAAGTGTCGTCCGCTGTGTTCATGGGGCATGGAGCAAGCGCCCTTGATGGCAAGGGGCGCTTCGCGCTGCCCATTGCCTTCCGCTCCGTGCTTGAAAAACACAGCTCCGAGGCCGGCCAGATGATGATCCGCGCCGACGCCGAGCGCAAATATGTCTCCCTCTTCGGCGGCCTTCAGGTCGACTATTTCCAGGGTAAGTTCGACGAGAAGGCCCGCATCGCGATGGAGCGCGGCGAGGCGTTCGACGAGGAAGAAGCCGATGGCGACTTCTGGGGCTCGATCCAGCCCGCGTCCATCGATTCCGGCGGCCGCTTCTCCCTGCCGCCCGCCTATCGCCGCATCTACGGCATCACCGACGGCATCTTCATGATCGGCGCCGGGCGGCTCGTCCAGCTCTGGGACCCGGAGCGCTATCTTGCGGAAAACAAGAAGAACCTCGTCGCCATCGAGGCGTGCGAGGCCTTTCTGGAGGATCTGAAAGCCAAGCGGGAGGGCAAGGCATGACCGCCGCTCTCGCCTCTATCGCCGCCCCCGCACAGGCCGAGCCGCGCCGCCCCGCGCCGCTCGCCGAAGCGCCCGGCGCACCAGGACAGATCGACATTCAGGAGATGGCGAGTCGAAAATGGTGGCTGTCCGTGACCCGGAGCGCAGCGGACGATGGGGTCGAGGAGGGCACTGGAAGCACGCAGGGCCTCCCTTTGCAGGCCGCCAGACCTGAATGGCGATCCGTCCTAACCCTTGTTCCCGGTGCGCGCGCCGTGGACGGCCCGGCCGATCGGTGGCCGGGCCAGATGGTGGGAGGAGGTATGCGTACCCCGTCCGCCATCGGTGCATCAGCCGCGCTGCGCTGCCTCGCGTGGCCGACTCTCATACCCGGCGCGTCCGCCATCGCCGTTTGCGACTCGCGCGGTCGGCAGACGGGCCAGTTGGGAGGGTGGGGCGTGAGTGTCGCTCCGTTCTCCATCGCGCTGGCCGTGACGCGTCACGGCGCGCCGCTCAGTCAACGCATCCGCCCTTTCTCCCGCGCGTTCCGTCGCTGGCGTGGGCAAGCGGGAGGGCGCGGCATGGCCACTGTCCTCGCTCTCTCTTTCGCGCCCAGGCCGGCCGGGCTGCCCCGCCTCGCGCCGCGCACTGACGCGCAGGATCCCGCCGCTGGCGTGCATGTCGGTGGCAAGTTCGAGCGGGAGCGCACGGCATGAACGCCGCCCTCGCCACGCCTCCCGCGCCCGCATCCACGTCGGCCGAGCCGCACCGCCCCGTGCTGCTCGCCGAAGTGCTCGACGCGCTCGCCATTGCCCCCGGTGAGCGTCATGTCGACGGCACGTTCGGCGCCGGCGGCTATAGCCGCGCCATGGCGGCGCGCGGCGCGCGGGTGTTCGCGATCGACCAGGACCCGGACGCGATTGCGGAAGGGCAGGCGGTGGTCGCGGCCAGCGACGGCGCGATCACGCTGGTGCAGGGCAATTTCGCCGAGATGGACGCACTGCTCGCCGCCGCCGGGATCGACGCAGTGGACGGCGTGACGCTCGATATCGGCGTCTCGTCCATGCATCTCGACCGGCCCCGGCGCGGCTTCGCCTTCCGCTTCCCCGATGCGCCGCTCGACATGCGGATGAACCAGAGCGGCGAGACGGCGGCCGAGCTGCTCAACCGCATCGACGAGGCAGAGCTGGCCGATATCCTGTTCCTCTATGGCGAGGAGCGCCAGTCGCGCCGGGTGGCCCGCGCCATCGTGGCGGCGCGGCCGCTGGCGACGACCGGCGATCTGGTCGCGGCGGTGCATCGCGCGCTCGGCAAGCGGCCGGGCGACAAGACCGACCCGGCGACGCGCACCTTCCAGGCGATCCGCATCTACCTCAACGGCGAACTGGACGCGCTGACTCGCGGGCTGGACGCGGCGGAGGCGGTGCTGCGCCCCGGCGGCCGGCTGGCGGTGGTGACGTTCCACAGCCTTGAGGACCGCATCGTCAAGAATTTCCTGCGCGCGCGCAGCGGACAGGAGGCGGGCGGATCGCGCCATCGCCCCGCCGCCGGCCGGCGCGCTGCCCCGACATTTCACAAACCTGCCCGCGCCGTCCGCCCCGGCGACGCGGAGATCGGGTGCAACCCCCGCGCGCGCTCCGCGACCCTGCGCAGCGCCGTGCGGACGGATGCCATCGCCACGGCCATTCATGTGGGAGAACGGTCATGATCGCCATCAAGCGCTTGCAGAGCATCATGTGGATCCTGCTCGTCGCGGCCGGCGCGCTGGTTGCTTATCTCATCAGCCTGCGCGTCGCCACCGAGCGGAACGAGGTGCGCCACCTCATCGACCAGATCCGCTGGACCCGCGCGGACATCCGCTATCTGGAGGCTGAGTTCGGCGCGCGCGCCAGCATGCGCCAGCTCGCGGCATGGAACCAGAGCGACCTGCGGCTCTATGTGCCGGCGCCGGACCAGTATCTGCCCAACGAGCGGGCGCTGGCCAATCTCGACCGGATCGCCCCGGCCGGCGCGGGCTATGCGCCGCCGCCGGTGATGACCGCGATGGCGACGCAGACCGCGCCGGCCGAGGCGCCGAAGGCCGAGGCCGTACAGCCGGCGCCGGCCGCGCGCGCCAACTCCGAATTCGCGCTGATCCGCACCGCTTCGGCGGCGGAACCGGCGCCGTCCGCCGTAGCGAAAAAGCTCCCCGACGCCGCGCCCGCATCCACCGCCAGGCCCGCTGCCCCCGTGCGCGCGGCGGATGCGACGAGCCGCAAAACGGCTCGTCTCGCGCTGCTTGACGAGACGCTTCTGGGCGGCTCTGGCGCGGGCACGCTCGCGCCGGGCGGCAGACCGACCGGCAGCGACGGCAAGGGACGTTAATGGCAACCATTATCGCGCGGCCGGAACCGCGAGACAGCAGCAAGGAGCCGATTGATCTGGCCGTGGTCGCCCACGGCCGGATCATGCTCGTTCTGCTGATCTTCGTGGCCGTCACGCTGGCAATGGCGGGCCGGATGATCTGGATGGGCGTGGCGGCCGGCGCGCAGAGCGTGCGCTCGGTGAGCCCCATGCCGGTGCCGCACCGCGCCGACATCGTCGACCGCAACGGCGTGCCGCTGGCCCGCAATATCGACGGCTATGCCATCGCCGTGCGGCGCGACCGGCTGCTCGGCGACCCGCGCGAGCTGGCCGAGAAGCTGCATGCGATCTTCCCGGATGAGCCGGCGGCCTCCTTCTACAAGAAGATGACCTCCGGCGGGCAATGGGCCTATCTGCGCACCCGCGCCGTCCCGCGCGAGGTGGCGGCGGTCAACGCGCTGGGCGAGATCGGCATCGAGTTCCCGCGCGAGCCGGAGCGGCTCTATCCGCAGCGCACGCTGGCGGCGCATCTCATCGGCTTCGTCAACCGCGACGGCCATGGCGGGATGGGCGTGGAGCGTGCGTTCGACGAGCGGCTGACCGAGGAAGCGATGCGCGGCACGCCGCTCACCCTCTCCATCGACGCGCGGGTGCAGGGCGCGCTGGAGGACGAGCTGGCGCACGGCATGGCCGACCAGAAGGCCAAGGGCGCGGTGGGCATCCTGCTCGACTCGCAGAATGGCGAGGTGATCGCCATGGCCTCGTTGCCCACCTTCAACCCCAATCGGCTGGAGCCGGTGCCGGCGCCGCCGGCGGTGATGGGCGCGGACGGCAAGCTGCGCCCCGGCCGGATCACCTGCGATATGTCGCCGCGCTGCAACCGCGTGGTGCAGGCGCGCTACGAGCTGGGCTCGGCGTTCAAGCCGCTCTCCTTCGGCATCGCCATGGACGATGGCGTCATCACCAGCATGAGCAAGCGCTATGATGCGACGGCGCCGTTGCAGGTGGGCGGCTATTCGATCCGCGATGACCATCCGCTCGGCCGCTGGCTGACCGTGCCGGAGGCGCTCATTCATTCCAGCAACATCGTCACCGCGCGGATCGCCGACGAGATGGGCAAGGAGCCGCTCGACAAGGCCTATCGCGCGCTGGAGTTCGACCGGCCGGCGAGCATCGAGCTGCGCGAACAGGCGGGCACGCTCTATCCGCGCACATGGTATCGCACCACGGTGATGACCACCGCCTATGGCCATGGCATCGCGGTGACGCCGATGCATCTGGCGAGCGCATACGCCGCGCTGGTCAACGGCGGCGTGTGGCATCCGGCCACGGTCATCAAGCGCAAGCCGGGCGAGCAGATCGAGTCGCGCCGGGTGTTCTCCGAGGCGACCAGCGCGCGGATGCGCCAGCTCCTGCGCATGATCGTGCTGACCGGCACCGGCCGCAACGCCAATGCCGAGGGCTATCGTGTCGGCGGCAAGACCGGCACGGCGGAAAAGCCCAAGGATGGCGGCTATGCTCGCCGCTCGCTGGTCTCCACCTTCGCCTCCGCCTTCCCGATGGAAAATCCGCGCTACGTGCTCATCATGATGATGGACGAGCCGCAGGGCAGCGCCAGATATCCCGGCATCCGCACCGCCGCCTATACGGTGGCGCCGGTGGTCAAGGCGTTCGTCTCGCGCGTGGGGCCGCTGCTCGGCGTCTATCCCGAGGCCAATCGCGATATCGACATTTCCGAATTGCAGGCGCTGCTGCCGGCGGACGAGGAGAAGGAATGATGCGGCTCTCCTCCCTTGCGCCCGCCGCCGTGCGGGGCGGCGCCGATCCGCTGGTGAGCGGCTTCGCCATCGACCACCGCAAAATCGCGCCGGGCACGGTGTTCGGCGCCTTTCAGGGGCTGCGCGTGAACGGCGAGGATTTCATCCCCGCCGCCATCGCCGCCGGTGCCGTGGCGGTGGTGGCGCGGCCGGAGGCCAGGGTGGAGGGCGCGGTCCACATCGCCAGCAAGGAACCGCGCCGCGCCTTCGCCGAGCTGGCCGCGCGCTACTTCGCGCCGTTCCCGGAGGCGGTGGTGGCGGTGACGGGCACCAACGGCAAGACCTCCACGGTGGAGCTGACCCGCCAGCTCTGGCGGATGATGGGCGAGAAATCCGCCTCCATCGGCACGCTCGGCGTCACCACTTCGGTCGATCAGGTCTCGACCGGGCTGACCACGCCGGACATCGTGACCTTCCTCTCCAACATGGCGGGGCTGGCCAAGGAGGGCGTGACGCACGTCGCCTACGAGGCGTCCAGCCACGGCCTCGCGCAATATCGCAGCGAGGGGCCGCGCGTGCTGGCGGGCGCCTTCACCAACCTGTCGCGCGATCACCTCGATTATCACGGCACGATGGACCATTATTTCGCCGCCAAAATGCGCCTCTTCTCCGAGGTGGTAGCGAGCGACGGGGCGGCGGTGGTCTGGGCCGACGATCCGCGCTCGGGCGAGGTGATCGAGCGGGCGCTGCTGCGCGGGCTCAAGGTGATGAGCGTCGGCGAGCAGGGCGAGACGCTGCGGCTGATCGGGCGCGTGCCGACCCAGCTCGGCCAGACGCTGACGATCGAGGCGGAGGGTAAGGTCCACACGGTCACGCTGCCGCTGATCGGCGCCTATCAGGCCGCCAACGCGCTGACGGCGGCGGCGCTGGTGCTGGCAACCGGCGGCGCGCTGGAGCGCATCCTCGGCCTGCTGGCGCGGGTGCAGCCGGTGCGCGGGCGGCTGGAGCGGGCGGTCATCACGCGGGCGGGCGCGCCGGTCTATGTCGATTATGCGCACACGCCGGACGGGCTGCGCGCCGCTATCGAGGCGCTGCGGCCGCACACGCGCGGGCGGCTCATCACCGTGTTCGGCGCGGGGGGCGACCGCGACGCCGGCAAGCGCCCCCTGATGGGCGAGGTGGCGAGCGACCTGAGCGACGTGGTGATCGTGACCGACGACAATCCACGGGGCGAGGACCCGGCGAGTATCCGGGCGGCGATCATGGCCGGGGCGCCGGGCGCGCGGGAGATCGGCGGGCGGCGCGACGCCATCGCCGCCGCCATCGCCGAGGCGGGCGCGGACGACATCGTGCTGCTCGCCGGCAAGGGTCACGAGCAGGGCCAGATCATCGGTGAGCGCGTGCTGCCGTTCGACGATGTGACCGTGGCGCGGGACTGCGCCGCGTGACACCGCTCTGGACCTCGGACGCGATCGCACAGGCCACGGGCGGGACGGCGTCTCGCCCGTTCGCGGTCGATGGCGTGGCGTTCGACAGCCGCGAGGTGACGAAGGGCGACCTGTTCATCGCGCTGCGCGGCGAGCATGCCGACGGGCACGATTTCATCCCCAAAGCGCTGGCGGCGGGCGCGGCCGGCATCATCGCCGAACAGGCCGTCGACGGGCCGGTGGTGCAGGTGGCGGACAGCACCAAGGCGCTCAATGACCTTGGTGCGGCGGCGCGGGCACGCACCGGCGCGCGGATCGTCGGCGTCACCGGATCGGCCGGCAAGACCGGCACCAAGGAGGCGCTGTTCGCGGCGTTCGACCGGATGAGCTTCGGCGCCGCGCACCGCTCGCTCAAGAGCTACAACAACCATGTCGGCGTGCCGCTCAGCCTCGCGCGGATGCCGGCCGCGACGCGCTACGGCGTGTTCGAGATGGGCATGAACCACGCGGGCGAGTTGCGCGCGCTGACCGCGCTGGTGCGCCCGCATGTCGCCATCATCACCACCATCGCACCGGCGCATATCGAATATTTCGGCAGCGAAGCGAAAATCGCCGAGGCCAAGGCGGAAATCTTCGAGGGGCTGACCGAAGGCGGCGTGGCGATCATCCCCTATGATTCGCCGCATTACCCGCTGCTGCGCGAGATCGCCGGGCGCTACGCGGGCGAGATCGTCTCTTTCGGCCTCGGCGAAGGGGCCGATGTGCGTATCGTCGAGGAGGGGCTGGGAACGGGCGGCCGCACGCTGCTCACGGCGCAACTCTGCAACGCCCGGCTCGGCTTCACGCTCGGCTTGCCGGGGCGGCACTGGGTCACTAATGCGCTCGCCGTGTTGGCGGCGGTGGAGGCGGTCGGCGGTGATCTGGCGCAGGCGGGGCTCTCGCTGGCGGAAATGACCGGCCTGCCGGGGCGGGGCGCGCGGCGACGCATCCGCACGGCGGACGGCGGCGAGGCGCTGCTGATCGACGAGGCGTATAATGCCAATCCGGCCTCCATGGCCGCGACGCTTGCGCAACTGGGCGAGGAGCCGGGCCGCCGCAAGGTCGCCGTGCTCGGCGCGATGAAGGAATTGGGGGACTTGTCGGACAGCCTGCATGGCGGACTGGCCGGTGCGGTGAAGGCCGCCGGTGTCGCGCTCGCGGTGCTGGTCGGCGATGAAATGGCTCCGCTGGCCGATGCGCTGGCGGGAGAGGTGAGCGTGGAACGAGTGAAGACTGTGAATGAGGTGCTGGCGCTGCTGCCCGCGCGCCTCGCCGATGGTGACGTGATCCTGGTCAAGGGATCGAACAGCGTCGGCCTCTCCGGACTGGTCGCCCATCTGGCGGCGAGCGGGGTGGCCTGATGCTCTACTGGCTCGCCGAACAGCTCAATTTTCCGGGGGTCCTGAACCTCTTTCGCTACCTGACCTTCCGTGCCGGCGCGGCGATCATCACGGCCCTGTTCATCGGCCTGCTCATCGGCCCGCGCTTCATCGGCTGGCTGCGGCTGCGGCAGGGCAAGGGGCAGCCGATCCGCGAGGACGGCCCGCAGACGCACCTCGCCAAGCGCGGCACGCCGACCATGGGCGGCCTCATGATCCTCACCGCGCTGATGCTCTCGGTGCTGGTGTGGATGAACGTCGCCTCCATCTATCTGTGGGCCTGCCTGTTCGTGACTTTGGGCTTCGGCGCGCTCGGCTTCATGGACGATTACGACAAGGTGACGAAGGCGAGCCACAAGGGCCTCTCCGCCCGGATGCGGTTGCTCGTCGAGTTCGCCATCGCCGGCTTCGCCACCTGGCTGATCGTCAGCCGCAACGGCACCCTGCTCTATCTGCCGTTCTGGAGCGGCGGGGCGCTGGATCTGGGGCCGTTTTACTATCTGTTCGGCGCGTTCGTCATCGTTGCCTTCGGCAATGCGGTGAACCTCACCGACGGGCTGGACGGCCTTGCCTCCATGCCGGTGATCGTCGCCTGCATGGCGTTCATGCTGATCGTCTATATCGTCGGCCGCGCGGACTATGCCGGCTATCTCGGCCTGCCCCACGTGCCGGGCGCGGGCGACCTCGCGATCCTGTGCGGGGCGATGGCGGGGGCATGCCTCGCCTTCCTGTGGTTCAACGCGCCGCCGGCCGCGGTGTTCATGGGCGATACCGGCAGCCTCGCGCTGGGCGGCACCATCGGCGTCATCGCCGTGGCGACGCACCATGAGATCGTGCTGGCGGTGATCGGCGGGCTGTTCGTGGTCGAGGCGCTTTCGGTCATCATCCAGGTGTTTTTCTACAAGCGTACCGGCAGGCGGGTGTTCAAGATGGCGCCGATCCATCATCATTTCGAGCAACTCGGCTGGGCGGAGTCGACCGTGGTCATCCGCTTCTGGATCATTTCCTTCGTGCTCGCGCTGGCGGGCCTTGCGACGCTGAAACTGCGATGATCGTCTCGGACGCCTTTGCCGGAAAACGCTATGCGGTGCTGGGCCTTGCCCGCTCCGGCCTCGCCACGGTGGATACGCTCGCGGCCAGCGGCGCGCATGTCGTCGCGTGGGACCAGCGCGAGGATGCGCGCGCGCGGGTGGCCGGCAAGGCCGACCTCGCCGATCCGCTGGAGATCGACCTCGCCGGGTTCGACGCCGTGGTCGTCTCCCCCGGCGTGCCCTTGAACCGCCATCCAATCGCCGCGCGCGCCCGCGAGGCCGGCGTGCCGATCATCGGCGATATCGAGCTGTTCGCGCTCGCCCGGCCGACGCTGCCGCCGCATCGCGTGGTCGGCATCACCGGCACCAATGGGAAATCGACCACCACCGCGCTCATCCACCATATCGTGCGCAACGCCGGTCTGCCGACGCGTATGGGCGGCAATATCGGCCTGCCGATCCTCGGGCAGGATCCGCTGGCGGCGGGCGGCGTCTATGTGCTGGAACTTTCCAGCTACCAGATCGACCTCACCTTCAGCCTCGATTGCGACGTGGCGGTGCTGCTCAACATCACGCCGGATCATCTCGACCGCTATGCCGGGTTCGGCGGCTATGTCGCCTCCAAGGCGCGGCTGTTCGAGATGCAGTCGCCCGCCCATGTCGCGGTGATCGCGACCGATGATGCGGTGAGCCGGGGCGTGGCGGAGCAGGTGCCGCACGCGCGGCTGGTCTCGGCCGGCTCGGTCGATCCGGCGGCGCAGGCGCGCTGGCCCGCGCTGCAAGGGCCGCACAACGCGCAGAACGTGGCGGTGGCGCTTGCCGTGGCCGATGCGCTGGGCATTTCGCCCGGCAGCACGCTGGCCGCGCTGGAGAGCTATGCCAGCCTGCCGCACCGCATGCAGGCGGTCGGCGAGCACCGGGGCGTGCTCTATGTGAACGACAGCAAGGCGACCAACGCCGCCTCCACCGCGCCCGCGCTGGCCGCCTGGCCGCCGGTCGACGGGCGGCGGCGCATCCACTGGATCCTGGGCGGCCTGCCCAAGAGCGATACTCTCGACGAGTGCGTCCCCGGATTCCCCAATGTCGCCCATGGTTACACCATCGGCGACGCGGGGCCGCTGTTCGCGCGGCTGCTCGGCGCGGCGGGCGTGCCGGTGAGCGAGTGCGAGCTGCTGGTGACGGCAGTGAGCGAGGCGGCGGCGCGGGCGGTGCCGGGCGATATCGTGCTCTTGTCGCCGGCCTGCGCCTCGTTCGACCAGTTCCGGGATTTCGAGGCGCGGGGCGATGCCTTCGCGGCGGCGGTGGCGGCGCTGGCCGAGCGCTCGGGAGCGGGAGAGGGCGCATGAGCGACGAAAGCGACGGCGATATCCGGCTGATCGACACTGCCGCCGCGCCGCGCGGCGGGGCGCCGGGGCAGCTCGAAACCGCGCTCTCACCCTTGCGGCCGCGCGCGCGCAAGCCGATGCCGCGCGAGCGGACCGCGCTCGCCATCTGGTTCTGGGAGATCGACCGGGTGCTGCTCGGCCTGATCGTGGTGCTCATCGCCATCGGCCTTGTCGCCGTGGCGGCGGCATCGCCGGTGGCGGCGGCCAAGCTCTCCAGCACCGACCAGACGCTGACGCCGCTTTATTATTTCTACCGCCAGCTCATGTGGATCGCGCTCGGCATCCCGGTAATGGTCGTGGTCAGCATGCTGCCGCGCGTGCAGGCCCGGCGGCTGGCGGTGGCGACGGCCATCATCTGCGGCCTGCTGCTGCTGCTCGTGCCCCTCGTCGGCACCAGCGTCAACGGCGCGACGCGCTGGCTGGGCGCCGGCTGGTTCCGCTTCCAGCCGTCCGAGTTTCTCAAGCCCGCCTTCGTGGTCAGCATTGCCTGGCTGCTCTCTCTGCGCGCGCGCGACCCCTCGCTGCCGGTGATCCCGCTCACCGCGATGCTGACCGGCATCGTCGCGCTGCTGCTGATGCGCCAGCCGGACTTTGGCCAGACGGTGATCTTCTGCGCCTGCTGGGCGGGGTTGCTGCTGGTCGGCGGCGCCTCGATCCGCGTGCTCTCGGCGGTGGGCGTAGGCGCGCTCGGCCTGTTCGTGCTGATGTATCTCTTTTACGAGAACGGGCGCGACCGCATCGACGCCTTCCTGTTCCCGGTGCGCGATGCGGCGGAGGGGCCCGATCAGGTGCAGCTTGCCCATGCCACCATCACCCATGGCGGGCTGACCGGCGTGGGGCCGGGCGGCGGCACCGCCAAGTTCAACCTGCCGGAAGCGCATACCGACTATATTTTCTCGGTGATCGGCGAGGAATTCGGCCTGATTGCCTGCGTCGCCATCGCCATGGTCTATCTCGCCATCATCGTGCGGGTGCTGCTGCGGCTGCTCGATGAGGACGATCCGTTCGTCATCCTCGCCACCTCCGGGCTGGTGATGGCGATGGGCTTCCAGGCGATCATCAACATGGGCGTCAACATCCACATCTTCCCCTCCAAGGGCATGACGCTGCCGTTCATCAGCTATGGCGGCTCGTCGATGATCGCGCTGTGCGGCGGCGTGGGGCTGCTGCTGGCGTTCACGCGGCGCAACCCCTATATGGCGCGGTCTCCCTATGCGGTGACATGGAGCGGCCGATGAGCATTTTCCGGCACTATGTGCTGGCGGCGGGCGGCACGGGCGGGCACATGGTGCCGGCCCATGCGGTCGCGCAGGAACTGATGGCGCGCGGCCACCGGGTGGCGCTGGTGACGGACGAGCGTGGCACGAAGATTCCCGGCCTGTTCGAGGATGTGCAGACGCATGTGCTGCCGGCCGGGCGGCTGACCGGCGGCGTGCGCGGCTGGATCAAGGGCCTGAAGGCGATCCGCGAGGGGCGGGCGATGGCCCGGCGGCTCTACGAGACGTTCGAGCCCTCCGCCGTGGTCGGCTTCGGCGGCTATCCGGCGCTGCCGGCCCTGCTCGGCGCCTTCGCCGAGAAGATCCCGACGATCATCCACGAGCAGAATGCGGTGCTGGGCCGGGTCAACCGGCTGGTGGCGGGGCGCGTCTCCGCCATCGCCACCGCTTATCCAGAGGTGCGGCGGCTGGCGAACCGGCATCTGGAAAAGACCCATCTCATTGGCAATCCGGTGCGCGAGAGCGTGCTGGCGCTGCGCGAGGAGCCGTTCCCGGTGTTTTCGGATGAGAGCGTGCTGCGGCTGCTCGTCACCGGCGGCAGCCTGGGCGCGAGTGTGCTTTCGCAGGTCGTGCCGCAAGGGCTGGCCGCGCTGCCGGTGAGTCTGCGCCGCCGCTTGCAGGTGACGCAGCAGTGCCGCCCCGAGGACATCGAGCAGGTGCGTGCCTTCTATGCAGAGATGGAAATCCCCGCCGATCTCGCCACCTATATCGAGGACATGCCGACCAAGCTGGGCTGGGCGCATCTCGTCATCGCGCGCGCAGGGGCCTCGACCATCGCCGAGCTGACCGTGGCCGGCCGCCCGGCGATCCTGGTGCCGCTGCCTATCGCGACCGACGACCACCAGACATGGAATGCGCGCGAGATGGCCAAGAGCGGCGGCGCGCGGCTGATCCCGCAACCCAAATTCACCTCGGCGGAGCTTGCCAAGCAGATGCAGAAACTGGCGATGGAACCCGGCGCGCTCCAGAATGCGGCGGCGCGCGCCAAGGCATGCGGCCTGCCCGATGCTGTGCGCGACATGGCCGACCTGATCGAGAGCTTCGGCCCGGCGCCGCAGACCATCGACACGGTGCGGGTGCGTGACGACGTACCGCTGACCGGGCTGGCGGGAGCGGGCGCATGAGGGGCGTTGCGACCGATATCGGCACCATCCACTTCATCGGCATCGGCGGCATCGGCATGTCCGGCATTGCCGAGATCATGCACGACATGGGCTATAGCGTGCAGGGGTCGGACATGGCCGAGGGCTATGTCATCCAGCATCTGCGCGACCTCGGCATCAAGGTGATGATCGGCCACAAGCCGGAGAATCTGGGCGATGCCGCCGTGGTGGTCACGTCCACCGCGATCCGGCGCGGCAACCCGGAGGTGGAGCTGGCGCTGGAGAAGCGTGTGCCGGTGATCCGCCGCGCAGAGATGCTGGCCGAGCTGATGCGCCTCAAGTCCACCGTGGCGGTGGCGGGCACCCATGGCAAGACGACGACGACCTCGATGGTGGCGGCGCTGCTCGACGCGGGCGGGATCGACCCCACGGTGGTCAATGGCGGCATCATCAACAGCTACGGTTCCAACGCGCGGCTGGGCGGCGGCGACTGGATGGTGGTGGAGGCCGATGAGAGCGACGGCAGCTTCCTGCGGCTGGACGGCACCATCGCGGTCGTCACCAACATCGACCCCGAGCATCTCGACCATTATGGCTCGTTCGACCGGGTGAAGGACGCGTTCGTCGAGTTCGTCGAGAATGTGCCCTTCTACGGCGCGGCGATGCTCTGCCTCGACCATCCGGAAGTGCAGGCGATCCTGCCGCGCGTACAGGACCGGCGGATCGTCACCTACGGTTTCTCGGCGCAGGCCGATATTCGCGGCGAGAACGTCCAGCCCTTCCCCGGCGGCAACCGCTTCGACGTGCAGATCCGCGAGCGGGACGGATCGGTCCGCAAGATCGAGGGGGTCACGCTGCCGATGCCCGGCCGGCACAACGTGCTGAACGCGATGGGCGCAATCGGCGTGGCGCTGCACATGGGCATCCCCGATGCGACGATCCGCTCCGGTTTCGCCGGCTTCGGCGGGGTCAAGCGGCGCTTCACCAAGGTGGGCGAGATCGTGGTGGGCGGCGGTATGGCCACCGTCATCGACGATTACGGCCACCATCCGGTCGAGATAAAGGCGGTGCTGGCCGCCGCGCGAGAAGGGGCGAAGGGGCGCGTCGTCGCGGTCGTCCAGCCGCACCGCTTCACCCGCCTGCACGACCTGATGGATGAGTTCCAGCAGGCGTTCAACGATGCGGATATGGTCTATGTCGCGCCGGTCTATCCGGCCGGCGAGCAGCCGATCGAAGGCGTGGATGCCGAGGCGCTGGTCGCTGGCCTGAAGCGCCGGGGCCATCGCGCCGCGCAGGTCATTGCCGGGGCGGACGCGCTCGCCGCCGCGCTGGCCGACGACCTGCGCGCCGACGACATGATCGTCTGCCTCGGCGCGGGCGACATCACCAAATGGGCCGCCGGGCTCGCCGCCGGGATCGGCGCGCTGCGCGGCACGGTGCCGGCCGGGGAGACCGCCTGATGTGGGAACTGATGCACATCGGCCTCGAAATGCAGCGGCGGATGATCGACGCGCAGGGGCGCGGGCTGGACCTCGCCCGCTCGATGCTCGACACCGCCGGCAAGCAGGCCGATGTCGGCCGCGCCGCGCTTGACATGGGCGAGGCCGTCCAGCGCGCCAGCAAGGCGCAGACGGACATGGTGCACCGCTGGATCAATTTCTGGAGCGGCCGGTCTTGAGCAGTGCGCCGGCTCTTGACGCGACGATGCCGCCGGTGCGCGGCAAGCTGACGGCGCACGCGCCGCTGGCGCCGCTCGTGTGGTTCAAGAGCGGCGGGCCGGCGGACTGGCTGTTCGAGCCGAAGGATGCGGACGATCTGGCGGCTTTCCTTACCGCGCTCGATCCGGCGGTGCCGGTGATGGCGCTTGGCCTCGGCTCCAACCTCATCGTGCGCGACGGCGGCGTGCCGGGCGTGGTGGTGCGGCTCGGCAAGGCGTTCGCACGGGTCGAGCCGGTGGATGCGACGACGCTGCGCTGCGGCGGCGGCGCCTCGGGCATCCTCGTCTCCTCCTCGGCGCGCGATGCCGGCATCGGCGGGCTGGAGTTCCTGCGCTCGATCCCCGGCACGGTCGGCGGCTTCGTGCGGATGAACGGCGGCGCCTATGGCCGCGAGGTGAAGGATGTTCTCGTTGAGGCCGACGTGGTGCTGCGCTCGGGCGAACGGGTGACTCTGCCGCTGGCGGCGCTGGGCTTCACCTACCGCCATTCCGATCTGCCCGAGGGCGCGGTGGTCGTTTCCGCCACCTTTCGCGGCCACCCGGCGGACCCGCAGGCGGTGCAGGCCGAGATGGACCGCATCTCCGCCGCGCGCGAGGCGAGCCAGCCGCTGCGTAGCAAGACCGGCGGCTCCACCTTCAAGAACCCGCCGGGCGAAAAGGCGTGGGCACTGGTCGACGGCGCCGGCTGCCGGGGCTTGCAGGTCGGTGGGGCACAGGTGAGCGAGAAGCACACCAATTTCCTCATCAACACCGGCACCGCCACCAGTGCCGACATCGAGGCGCTCGGCGAGGAAGTCCGCCGGCGCGTGAAGGAGCAAAGCGGCATCACGCTCGAATGGGAAATCAGGCGCGTCGGGCGCCTCGGCGCGGATCAGGCCGACAATGGAGGCCGGGCATGAGTGCGGGGCCATGGCGCGTCGCCGTGCTGATGGGCGGCTGGTCGGCCGAGCGCGCGGTGTCGCTCAGCAGCGGTGCCGGTATCGTCAAGGCGCTGGAGGAGCGTGGGCACACCGCCATAGCGGTCGATCTCGGCGCAACCCCGGCGGAGGGGCGCGAGCTGCCCGCCAGGCTGATCGCCGCCGCGCCGGACGTGGTGTTCAATGCGCTGCACGGCGTGCCCGGCGAGGACGGCACGGTGCAGGGACTGATGGACATCATGGGCTTTGCCTACACCCATAGCGGCCTCGCCACCTCGGTGATTGCCATCGACAAGCAGCTCACCAAGCAGCACCTCGTGCCGCACGGCATCCCCATGCCGGGCGGGCGGATGGTGCGCTCGCAAGAGCTGTTCTCTGCCGATCCGCTGCCGCGCCCCTATGTGGTGAAGCCGGTCAACGAGGGCTCGTCGGTCGGTGTCGCCATCGTCACGGCGGACGGCAATTATGGTGAGCCCATCGGCCGCGACGTGGCGGGGCCGTGGCAGGATTTCGAGCAACTGCTCGCCGAGCCGTTCATTCGCGGGCGCGAGCTGACCGTCGCCGTGCTGGGCGAGCGGGCGCTGGCGGTGACGGAATTGAAGCCCCGGAGCGGCTTCTACGATTTCGACGCCAAATATACCGACGGCATGACCGAGCATGTCTGCCCGGCCGATGTGCCGGCGGAGATTGCCGAGGCGATGAAGGCCATCGCGCTCAAGGCGCACCGCCTGCTCGGCTGCCGGGGCACCTCCCGCTCGGACTTCCGCTGGGATGACGAGCGCGGGCTGGAGGGGCTGTTCCTGCTGGAAGTGAACACCCAGCCGGGCATGACGCCCTTGAGCCTCGTGCCGGAACAGGCAAGATATGTCGGCATGAGCTATGGCGAACTGGTCGAGACGATCATCGCCGATGCGCTGGCGCGGCGTGGGGCCGGGCGTGGGGCAGCGAAGGGGGCGGGGGCATGAGTTCGGCGACGATCAAGCGCGGGTCCACCCGTGGCAGCCGCATGGACGTGAGCGGCGCGCGGCGCCGGCGGCCCCGGCAGCGCGGGCTGCTCGACCGGCTGATCGCTTATATCCCGCTCAGCCCCGAGCGTATCTCGCGGCTGCTGACATGGGCGATCGCGCTCATCATCGTCGCTCTGCTGTGGCTGACGGCGCGCTTCTTCGGCCTGCCGGCGATGCTGGGCGCGGAGGTGAGCGAACTGGCCGGGCGCGCCGGCTTCCAGGTCGCCAAGATCGAGGTACTGGGGCTGGAGCGGATGGACGAGATGCCTGTCTCCAGCATCGCGGTGCGCTATGTCGACCGCTCGATGCTCTCGGTCGATCTCGATCGGCTGCGTGCCGACGTGATGACGTTGGGCTGGGTGAAGGAGGCGCGCGTCTCCCGCCGCCTGCCCGATACGCTGGTGGTGGACGTGGTCGAGCGGCAGCCGGCGGCGGTGTGGCAGCATGACGGCAAGCTCGGTCTGGTCGATGCGACAGGTGTGGAACTGGGCGCGGTCGAGCCGGACAATATCCCCGATCTGCCGCTGGTGGTCGGGCCGGACGCCAACCGCCAGACGCAGGCGCTCGCCCGGCTGATGGAAGCCGCTCCGGCGCTCAAGCCGATGCTGGCGGGCGCGACCTGGGTCGGCAACCGCCGCTGGGATCTGCGCTTCCGCTCCGGTGAGCAGCTCCTGCTGCCGGAAGGCGAGGCGGAGGCGGCGGCCGCTCTGGTCAACTTCGCGCGGATGGACGGCGTCGACCGGCTGCTCGGCCGGGGCGTGCTGCGCTTCGACATGCGCGACCCGAGCCGGTTCGTGCTGCGCCTGCCGCCGGGGCAGGGCAAGAGCGAGGCGCCGGCGGTCAGCGCGTCGCAGGTCAAGACCGTGGTGACGGGTGGTGAGACGGCAGCGGAGAAGCCCGTCGCCGCCTCCGGCCCGACGACGGAGGGCTGAGCCCATGGCGGCGGCACGCGGCGACGGTCTCATCACCGCGATCGACATCGGCTCGTGGAAGGTCTCCGCCCTGATCGCGCGGCGGCAGGAGGACGGCAGCCTCGCCGTGCTCGGCACTGGCCAGCGCGAGAGCCGGGGCGTGCGGCGCGGCTTCGTCATCGACATGGAGCGCACCGAACTGGCCGTGCGCGAGACGGTGGAGCAGGCCGAGAAGGTGGCCGGCACCAATATCGAGAAGGTGATCCTCAGCTTCTCGGGCGGCAGCATCGAGAGCAAGGTCGAGCCGGTGGACATGACCATCGGCGGCCGGCGCATCGAGCAGGCGGATATCGACGCGCTGTACGACCGCGCGCGCGAGCGGATCGACCCGGAAGGGCGGGTGATCCTGCAAGCGCAGCCGACGCTCTACACCATCGACGGGATGCGCGGCGTCGCCCGCCCGCTCGGCCTCTATGCCGACCAGCTTGGGGTGGACGTGCATGTCGTGCTCGCGGACGGCGCGCCGCTGCGCAACCTGGAGACCAGCGTGCGCGGCGCCTATCTCGACGTGCAGAGCATCGTCGCCGCGCCGATCGCCACCGCCACCTCCTGCCTCTCCGAGGAGGAGCGGGATCTGGGTGTGGCGATGGTCGAGCTGGGCGCGGGCGTCACCAACGTCTCGCTCCATATCGGCGGCATGCTGGTGGGGCTGCGCTCCATCCCCATCGGCGCGGCGGACATTACCGACGACATCGCCTCCGCCTTCGGCATCCGTCGCAGCCAGGCGGAGCGGATGAAGTGTTTCTACGGCTCGGCCATGCAGTCGCGCCGGGACTTTCGCGAGATTATCGAAATCGCGCCCGCTGCCAGCAGCGCGGAGCAGGCCGAGACGCGTCGGGTGACGCGCGCCGAGCTGGTCGGCGTGATCTGCGAGCGGCTGAACCGGCTGATGAGCGAGGTCTCCAAGGCGCTGGACGAGATGGGCTTCCACTCGCCGGTCGGCCGGCAGGTGGTGCTGACCGGCGGCGGCGCCGAACTCAAGGGCATCGCCGATTATGCGCAGACGGCGCTGGGCCGGGCGGTGCGGACCGGTCGGCCGCGCGTGCTCGATGCGCTGCCCGAGGCGCATCGCGGCCCCGCCTTCGCCACGCTGACCGGGCTGGCTCTGCACGCGGCGAAGGAGCGGCGCGACCTGCTTGACCGTCCGTTGGCCGAACAGAATGTGCATCGCGCGCGCGGCTCCGCCATGATGCAGAGGTTGATCGCTGCTTTACGCGCCGGTTACTAGCCGGGACGCAATATATTGTGGATGAATGGTTAAAAAGAGCGTGAATTGGCCGAATAACTGGTGCATGACTCGCTCAGGTGACGGCGCTCCGGTGCGCCTGGAGGAGAATCTTCGATGAGCATTGAAATCGGTCCGCCCCATGTGGACGAACTGAAGCCGCGTATTACCGTGATCGGGGTCGGCGGAGCCGGCGGCAATGCCATCGCGAACATGATTACGGCGACCGTCGAGGGTGTCGATTTCATCGTCGCCAATACCGACGCGCAGGCGCTCAACGCCTCGCCCGCCGAGCGCCGCATCCAGCTCGGCCCGCGCATCACCGAGGGACTGGGTGCCGGCTCGCGGCCCGACATCGGCCGCGCCGCCGCCGAGGAGACCATCGCCGACGTGCAGGAAGCGCTGGACGGCGTGCATATGTGCTTCATCGCCGCGGGCATGGGTGGCGGCACCGGCACCGGCGCCGCGCCGGTGATCGCCAAGGCCGCGCGCGACAAGGGCATCCTCACCGTTGGCGTCGTGACCAAGCCGTTCACCTTCGAAGGCTCGCGCCGCATGCGCTCCGCCGATGCCGGCATCGAGGAGCTGCAAAAGCATGTCGACACGCTGATCGTCATCCCCAACCAGAATCTGTTCCTCATCGCCAACCCGAACACCACCTTCAAGGAAGCGTTCGAGATGGCGGACGAGGTGCTCCAGCAGGGCGTGCGCGGCATCACCGACCTCATGGTCATGCCCGGCCTCATCAACCTCGATTTCGCCGACGTGCGCTCGGTGATGGGCGAGATGGGCAAGGCGATGATGGGCACCGGCGAGGCGGAGGGTGATGGCCGCGCTTTGCAGGCCGCCGAGAAGGCGATCGCCAATCCGCTGCTCGACGGCGTCTCGATGCGCGGCGCCAAGGGCGTCATCGTCTCCATCGTCGGCGGCGAGGACATGCGCCTGATGGAAGTGGACGAGGCCGCCAATCACATCCGCGAGCTGGTCGATCCGGACGCGAACATCATCTGGGGCTCGGCGTTCAACGATGGCCTCAACGGCAAGATCCGCGTCTCGGTCGTTGCCACCGGCATCGACATCGACAGCAGCGCGAGCCAGCCCAAGAGCCAGCCGTTCAAGTTGGGCGAGATGGGCGCGGGTATCGCCCGCCCGGCCACGGTGACGGCGCCGGTGACGCTCACCCAGCCCGCCCCGGCGGCCGCGCCCGAGCCCGTGGCGACGCTCGATCTCGGCGCGCAGGATGCCGATGCGGACGAGCCGCCCTTCACGGTAGCGGCACCCGAGCCGGCCGAGCCGGAGGCGGCGCGCTTCGCCGCCGCGCGGTTCGACGACATTACCGGCGAGGATGAACTGGTGCTCGACAATGCGGTGAGCCCGGAGCCGCCGCTGGTAGTCGAGCCGCCGGAGCCGGTCGCCGAGCAGCCCAAGGCCGGCGGCGGCACGCTGTTCGAGCGCATGTCCCAGCTCGCGCGCGGGCAGGCCCGCCCCGAGGAGGAGGAAGAGGCTCCGCGCGGCCGCGGCGGTTTCGAGGTGCCGCGTTTCCTCAATCGCCAGAACAATCAGTGATCGTTGAGCCGGGCGGGCGCCGCGCGCGGCCGTCCGGCCAAAAGGGTAGCAAGTGATTAAACGGACGCGCTGGATCCTGGCCCTCTCACTGGCCATGGCGGCGGCCGCTCAGGCCCAGAACCGGCCCGGCGAGGTGGTACAGGCGACGCCATCGGCTGCCGCCGTCGACTCGCTCAACCGCAACCTCGCGCTGCTCTCGCGCAATCCGCGCGACGTGACCGCGCTGCTTGGGGCCGGGCAGGCGGCGCTCGACTTGGGGGATATTCAGGCGGCGAACGGCTTCTACACGCGCGCCAATCTGGTGAATCCCAATCTCGGCAAGGCCAAGCTCGGCCTTGCCATCGTGCAGATCGCGCTCAAGCAGCCGGCCGAGGCGTCCGCCAATTTCGACGCCGCGCAGGCGCTGGGCGAATCCGCGCAGGGTCATCTGTCCGAGCGCGGCCTCGCCTATGACCTGACCGGCCAGCAGGAGAAGGCGCAGCGCGATTATCTCGCCGCGTTGCAGGCTGATCCCAATAACGAGCAGGCGCGGTTGCGCTATGCGACCTCGCTCGGCGTATCCGGCAATGTCAACGAGGCGGAGAACCAGCTCCGCGTCCCGCTGGCGGCCGGCGACCGCGAGGCGTGGCGGTTGCGCGCCTTCATCTTCGCGATGAACGGGCGCATGGACGATGCGCAGAAAGTCACCCAGTCGGTCATGCCCAAGGGGCTGGCCGACGCGCTCGACCCCTATATGCAGCGCTTGCCGCTGCTGACCCCGGCGCAGAAGGCGGCGGCCGCCCATTATGGCGAATTCCCGAGCGACGTGCTGCGGCTCGCCGCGCCCGACCCGGCGCGGGTGCGGGAGACCCAGGTCGCCGCGCGCGAGGAACCCGGCCGCGCGAGCCGGACCAGTCGCAACAGCCGGAATACGCGCACCAGCAAGGCCGAGACGGCGCGGACCGCGGCGGCGACCACGGCCGCCCGCGCCGCCGCTACTCCGCCCGCGCCCGCGCGCAGCGAGCCGGCCCCCGTCCAGCCCGCGCCGGGCACAGCGCTGGCCGCGAATACTGCACGCGCGACCGTTCAACCCACGCCGCAGCCGAGCACGGTGCGGCAGCCGGTCGCGCAGCCGACCCCGCCCGCGCCCCGGCCGACGCAAACGGCGACGGCCACGACGCCCGTGACCCGGCCAGCGGCAAGCACGCCACCGGCCGCCGCGCCGACGAGCGCCGCGCAGGGCCCTTCCGATCCCGCCGGAACGCCGGCCGCCGGTTTCACGCCCCCGCCCGCGCCGCAAGCCAGCACGCCGCCGCCGTCGCTCGCCGACGCGCTCTCCGCGCTGAGCGTGCCCGAGCAGGAGCGCCGGAACGGTGCGGTCGTGGCCGACATGGCGGCGGTGGCGCGCATTCAGGACCAGCGGCGCAAGCAGGCGGACGCGGCCGCCGCCAAGGCCAAGGCGGAGGCTGAAGCCAAGGCGAAGGCCGATGCGGCGAAGAAGGCCGAGGCCGAGCGCAAGGCCAAGCTCGCCGCCAACCCGGCGCGCATCTGGGTGCAGATCGCCACCGGCAAGAATGTCGATGCGCTCGCCTTCGACCTGCGCCGCCTGCGCCGCAGCTACAGCGACGCGATCGGCGACCAAACCGGCTGGACGGCGGAGTGGGGCGCGACGCGGCGGCTGCTGGTCGGCCCCTTCAAGAAGATCGACGAGGCACGCGCCACGGTGAGCAAGATCGCCAAGGCTGGCGGCGATGCGTTCGTCTGGCAGAGCGACGCAGGCGAGGACGTCACCAAGATCGGCGGCAAGTGAGCGCGCTCGCCCCTTATGCCTGCGACCCGGCGCGCAGCCGGGGGCGGCTGCATGCGGAGGGGCGCGGCGCGGTGCGCGGGCCGCGCGACATCTTCCAGCGCGACCGCGACCGGATCATCCATTCGATCAGTTTCCGCCGGTTGCGGCACAAGACGCAGGTGTTCGTCGCGCCGGGCGGCGACCATTATCGCGTGCGGCTGACCCACAGCCTGGAGGTGGCGCAGATCGGCCGCACCATCGCGCGAGTGCTCGGCTTGAACGAGGACCTGACCGAGGCGCTGTGCCTCGCGCACGATATCGGCCACCCGCCGTTCGGTCATGCCGGCGAGGATGCGCTGGGCGCGGCGATGGCGGCGCATGGCGGGTTCGATCACAACGCCCATTGTCTGCGCACGCTCACGCTGCTGGAAATTTCCTACCCGACCTTCCCCGGCCTCAACCTCAGTTGGGAGATGCTGGAGGGGCTGGCCAAGCATAACGGCCCGATCACCGCACCCAACTGGGCGATGCGGGCGGTGGACGCGGCATTCCCGCTGGAGTTGGAGAGCTGGGCGTCGCTGGAGGCGCAGGTCGCCGCGCTCTCCGACGATATCGCCTATGATAATCACGATATCGACGACGGGCTGCGCTCCGGCATCCTCTCGCTGGAGCAGATATTAGAGGTGCCGCTGGTGCGGCGCTGCTGGGAGAAGGTGACGCGCCGCTACCCGGAGGTGCCCGAGGAGCGGCTGATGCGCGAGCTGGTGCGCGAGCAGATCGGCGTGATGGTCAACGACCTGATCGCCGCGACCCGCGCCAATCTCGATACGCTGGGGCTGGCGGAGGCGGATGCGGGCGCCATCCGCGCGGCGGGGCGGGCGGTGTGCGCCTTCTCCGGGCCGATGCGCGAGGAGGAGCGTGCGCTCAAGCGCTTCATGTATGCCAATCTCTACCATCACCCGCTGCAAAGGACGGCGGCCGAGCGCGCCCACCGGATCGTGGCCGATCTGTTCGCGGCCTATCGGGACGACATCGGGCTGATGGACGCGGGGTGGGACGCCGATTGCCCGGCCGAAGAACCCGCGCGCAGCCGCCACATCGCGGATTATATCGCCGGCATGACCGACCGCTTTGCCGAGCAGGCGCACCGGCGTATCTTCGGCGAGACGCCGGCGCCGCGCTGAGCGGCCCGGTCCGGAGTAAGGCCGGATAGGAGAGCGACCGTGACGCCAGGGCGGATCGACATGCAGAGGATAGCGAAGCGGAAATGGCCGCTTTGCGTGATCCGGCGCGCGGTGTCTTTGCGGCACATGGACGCCGGGGGCGCGTGCAGCCGCCATTTGTGGATCGTTGGAGACAGTCCGCATGGAATAACCTCAGTGCTCCTGCGCAGGCAGGAGCCCAGGGCGGCAAGGCACTGCGGCTGGGCCCTGGGCTCCTGCCTGCGCAGGAGCACGGTGCGCCTCAGCCCGGATGCACCCCGCCGCCGCACCGTCTATCCCGCGTGCCGGCCGTGACGGACACGCCCCAGCCGTGGCTGCCCGGCGAGGCGCCGGCCGAGCAGGGCAAGCGTCACGCGCCGGCAACCGCGCGCAACCGTGACGCCATCCTCGCGGTGCTGCGCGCCGAGCTGCCCGCGTCCGGCCTCGTGCTGGAGGTGGCGAGCGGATCGGGCGAGCACGCCGTCCATTTCGCCCGCGCCCTGCCGGGTCTCCGCTGGCTGCCGAGCGACCCCGATCCGGCCGCGCTGCGCTCGATCACGGCGTGGGCGGACGAAGCGGGGCTGGCCAACCTCGCGCCGCCGCTGCGGCTCGACGCGGCCGATCCCGAAGCGTGGGCCATCGGGGAAGCCGATGCGGTGCTGTGCATCAACATGATCCACATCAGCCCATGGGCGGCGACGCAGGGCCTGCTGCGCGGCGCCGCGCGGCTGCTGCCGCCGGGCGGGCCGCTCTGCATCTACGGCCCCTTCTTCCGCGAGAGTTTCCTCACCGCGCCGGGCAACACCGCCTTCGACGAGTCATTGCGCGCGCGGGACCCCAATTGGGGTCTGCGCTGGGTGCATGATGTCGAGGCGGCGGCGGGGCGGGACGGCTTCACGCTGGCGCGCGTCGCCGACATGCCGGCCAACAATCTCAGCCTGATCTTCCGGCGCGATCCTCCGCCGGGCTGACGATGGGGGCGCCGCGCCGCACCCGCTCGCGCCAGGCGATGTAGAGGCCGCTCACCGCGATCAGCGCCGCGCCCACCCAGGTGGAGGGCAGCGGCCAGCTCGCCCAGAACAGCCAGCCCGCCCAGGTCGCCCAGATCATCTGGCTGTAGTCCATCGGGATGACGATGGAGACCGGGCCCCATTTGAGCGAGGCGGTCATCAGCAGTTGCGCCACCCCGCCCGAGACGCCGAGGCCGAGCAGCAGCAGCCAGTCCAGCGCACCATGCGGCTGCGCGAACCAGAGCATCAGCAGCCCGAGCGGCGGCAGCGAGAGCAAGGTGAACCAGAAGACGATGACCGGCGCCTCGTCGATCCGCCCGAGATCGCGCAGCACGATGGCGACGAGCGCGGTGACGAGCGCGCCGGTCAGCGCCACGATCAGGCCCCAAGAGGCGAAATTGGCCGATTCCGGGTGGGCCATGATGACCACACCGGCAAAGCCGAGCGCCACCGCGCTCCAGCGATGGATGCCGGTCCGCTCGCGCAGCAGCAGCGCGGAGAGGATGGTGGCGAAGATCGGCATGGTGAAACCGATAGAGGTCGCCTCCGCCAGCGGCAGCAGCGCCACCGCGCCATAGTTGAACAGCATGCCGGTCATCCCCAGCGCCGTGCGGGTGGCATGGGTGCGCAGCGGCGCGCGCGGCATCACCGCCAGCCCGACGGTGGCGAACGCGCCGATCGCCGCGATGGGGAAGGCGAAAAGCTGCCGGTAAAAGACGATCTCCGGCAGGTTGGCGCCGCGCTCGACCAGGATCTTGCCGATGGCATAGGTCGTCGCCAGCATCAGCATGGCCAGCAGCCGCAGCGTGATGGCGTAGAGCGGCCGGTCGGCATGCGGCCGGGGCGCGGGGCCACGACGGGAGAGGCTACCACGGGAAACGAGGGTTGGGCGGCTGGTCACGCGCCGCCGTCTAGGGCAGATCGGCAGTCAGTTCCAGCGGCCTGCAAAGGGTGGCTCAGCGGCCCGGGCTCATAGGCCGGGCACGCCGCAGCACGCAAAACCCGCCATTGCGGTTTTCTCTCTCGTAAACGCCCATCCACTCTTGAGGTTTTTCGCGGCGGAAACGGGGACCGCACCCGCCCCGACGCTCAGGCGGCCACGCGCCGCCGCCCGCGCAGGCTGTCCCACACGAACAGCACCAGCGCGGCCCAGATCAGCGCGAAGCTGGCCCAGCGCCCGGAGGAGAGCGTCTCGCCATAGAGCAGGATACCGACGAAGAACTGGATGGAGGGCGCGATATATTGCATCAGCCCGAGCGTGACGAGCGGCAGCGAGCGCGCCGCGCGGGCGAATAGCATCAGCGGGATCGCGGTGATTGCGCCGGTGCCGATCAGGCCCAGCGACAGAAGCTGGCCGCGCCCGAACATCAGCGTGCCTTGCGTGGACAGCCAGTAGAGATAGGCCAGCGCCACGGGGGCGAGGATGATCGTCTCCACCGAGAGGCCGACCGCCGCCGACACCGGTGTCAGCTTGCGCACCAGCCCGTAGAAGGCGAAGCTCACCGCCAGGCTGAGGCTGATCCACAGCGTCTGCCACTCCCCCACCGCGAGGATGGCAACGCCCGCGCCGGCGATCAGCACCGCGATGAGCTGGCCGCGCTTCAGCGTCTCCTTGAGCACCAGCGTGCCGAGCAGCACGTTGACCAATGGATTGAGGAAATAGCCGAGGCTGCCGGCGACGATATGGTCGGTCTCGATCGCCCACATATAGACCGCCCAGTTGATCGCGATCAGCACCGAGCTGAGCGTGAGCGCGCCCAGCAAGCGCGGCTGGCGGCAGACCGCGGCGAGCGCGGGCCAGAGCCGGTAGCCGGCGACGACGAAGGCGAGGAACACCACGGACCAGACGATGCGGTGTGCCACCAGCTCCAGCGCGGAGACGCCGGGGAGCAGCTTGAAATAGATCGGCAGCAGGCCCCAGAGGCCATAGGCGCCGAGGCCGGCGAGCAGCCCGGCGCGGTGCCGCGCGGCCGCCACGTCGATGGAAGGGATCGGCCGGTTCAAACGATGCCGCCGCCCAGCCACAGCCGCAGCATCGCGAAGGCGGCGACGAAGAAGCAGAAATTGCGCGCGCCCGTCCCCTGCGCGAAATGGCCGACCAGCGCGCCGAGCAAGGCCAGCGGCACGATCAGCCAGTTCGCCCAGCCGAGGAACGGGATGAGCGCCGGGATCGCCAGCATCAGCGCGACGCAGCCGATCAGGAGCGAGATGAGCGAGAGCATATCCGCCACATGGCGGTGGGCGCGGGGCTTGGCAAGGGGATGGCGGCGGGAGGACGCCGATCCGTTGCCGGTGGGGCGTCCTGCCCGCTCAGGCGGCCTGTGGGATCCGCCCGTTCCACAGCAGTGCCGAGCTGACCAGCGGTGCGGCGTAGAGCAGCCGCCGCTCGGCGGGGTCGAAGCTCTCGCGCCGGTGCATGCAGCAGCGATTGTCCCAGAACAGAATGTCGCCGGGCTGCCAGCGGTGGACGTAGGAGAAATCCGGCCGGGAGACATGCGCGTAGATCGCGTCGAGCAGCGCGCCGCCCTGTTCGCGCGTCAGGCCGGAGATGCGCGGCGCGGTGTCGATGTAAGCGAGGATGCGCCGGGCGCCGAGGAACAGGAAGCGCCGCCCGGTGACGGCGTGGACCTGCACCAGCGGCACGATGCGGAACAGGCTCTCATCATCGGGGTCGGCATTGGCCAGCGCGCCGTCCGCATCGTTGACCGACAGCGGGAAGTGGATGGTCCGCGCCTCCACCTGCCGGCGCAGATCGGCGGGCAGCGCATCATAGGCGTCGCACAGGCTGGCGATGCCGGTGCGCCCGCCCGCTTGCGTGATCTCGACGCCGTGGAGCATGGTCGCGGGCGGCGGCGCCGCGTCGGTCCAGCGGTCCTGATGCCAGCCCATCTCGTCATTGCCGAACTGGCCCTTGTTGCGGCCGCCTTCCTCGATGTTGGAGACGAGCCGCAGGCCCTTGAAGCCGTCAATGTCGATGGGTGCATGATAGCGGCTGGTGTCCGAGGAGTCCGGCTCGCCGAAGCTGCGGGCGAAGGCGACGAACTGGTGCGGGCTGAGCACGCTGCCGCGCATGACCAGCGCCTGATGGCGGTGAAACGCATCGACCAGCGCATCGCGCGTCGCCGGGGCGAGCGGTTCGCGCGCGTCGACGCCGGTGATCTCCGCGCCGAAGCGCTCGGTCAGCGGGCGGATGGTGGGTGCGGTCATGGGCCTCTCCTACAGATGAGCGCTTGCTTGCGATCAATATAAAATAACTTTACATTGCGCACAAGCAGGAGCGGAGAGGCGGGATGCAGTCAGGCGAGCGGCCGGACGATACGGGCAAGCAGGCGCAGCAGCGTCTCGCGTTCCGCGTCCGTGAAGTCCGCGAGCATGGCGCCCTCGATCTCCGGCGTCAGGGCGCGGGCCTTGGCGATCACGGTCCGGCCCGCATCGGTGAGCCGCATGGTGAGCCGGCGGCGGTGCGCCGCGTCTGGCTCGCGTTCGATCAAACCCTGAGCGCGCAGGGGGCGCAGCAGCGGCGTGAACGCCTGCGGGGTGATGTGCATGAGGCGGGCCAGCTCGGCCGCCGTGACCTCGCCCCGCTCGTCGATCAGCACCAGCGCGAACAACTGGCTGCTGGAGATGGGCTGATTGCGCAGGACGCGCTCGACACGGGCGCGCACCGCCATCTCCACCCATTTGACGAGGTGGGGGAAGCCCATGCGCTCGCCGCTGATTGCCGTATCTTTGTTCGCCATGGCGCCGTCCTGCCCCAGCGCCGGCGCCTTGCCAAGAGAGGAACCCGGCCATGTCGCCCTTCATTCTGAACACCTGGTATGTTGCGGCCTGCGACGATGAAGTGGGTGAAGAGGCGCTGTTCGCCCGCCGCCTGCTCGACCAGCCGGTGCTGCTCTACCGCACCGGCCATGGCGAGCCAGTGGCGATGCTGGACCGCTGCCCGCACCGCTTCGCCTATCTCTCGAAAGGCCGGCGGATCGGCGACGAGGTGGAGTGCCTCTACCATGGCCTGCGCTTCGGGCCGGACGGCCTGTGCACGCGCAGCCCCTATCAGAAAACACCGCCTGCCCGCGCGCGGGTGCGGAGCTTCCCCGTGGTCGAGCGGCACCGGCTGATCTGGATCTGGATGGGCGACCCGGAGCGCGCCGACCCGGCGCTCATCCCCGATCACAGCCACCTCGATGACGAGAGCCTGCGCCCCCTCGTCTGGCATGTGGCGTTCGACGGCAACTGGCAGCTCGGCAACGACAATCTGATGGAGCTGACTCACCTGTTCTGGCTGCACACCAGCACCATCGGCGGCTGGAAGCCCGATGCCGGTGCTACGCCGGGCGAGACCTATCATGCGCGGGTGGAGGAAGGCCGGGTGCACAGCCGCACCTTCGTGCCCAACATCACCAGGCCGCCGGTGTTCGACAACGGCGTGCCCGCCGGCCAGCCGTTCGACCAGTGGAACGACACCGAATGGGTGGCGCCCGCCAACATGACGTTCACCATGGGCGCGGTGCCGGTTGGGGCGCCCGCCGTCACCAACCGGCCCTATATGGTCCAGTCCCACTGCATCACGCCGGAGACCGCGACCCGCAGCCATTATTTCTCCGGCCTTGCCCGCATCTTCCAGCGCGATGGCGGGCCGGAGGTGGACGCGCGGCTGATCGCCTTTTTCAAGGGCATTTTCGAGCGCGAGGATGGGCCGATCATGGCCGATGTGCAGGAGCAGATGGGCGATGCCGATCTGTTCGATCTCGACCCGCTGATCCTGCCGCGCGACGCCGGCGCCATCCTCGCGCGGCGGATGGTCGCGCAGCGGCTGGCGGAGGAGGCGGGGGCGGAGGCAAAAGAGAAGGGGATCGCTGGAATCGGTGAAGTTCAGGTCTGAGGGGAGATGGAAAGCCACTAGCCCCCACCATCGTCACCCCGGGCTCGACCCGGGGTCCCGCTTCCTGACTTCTCAAGCCGACCGGTTGGACAGGGCGTTGCGACACTGATCGGCCATGGATAACCCGTTGTATCGTCCGGGCCGCATGGATGAGACAGCGGGCCCCCGGGTCAAGCCCGGGGCGACGCAACAAGGCGTTCCGCCCGGTTTCTCAAGCCGCCGCCAGCGCCTGTTCCAGATCGGCGATCAGGTCGTCCACATGCTCGATGCCCACCGAGAGCCGGATGGTCGAGCCGAGCACGCCGATCCGCGCACGGACATCGGCCGCGACGCCGGAATGGGTGGTGGTCGCCGGGTGGCTGGCGAGCGACTCCGTGCCGCCGAGGCTCACCGCCAGCTTGAAGATGCTCAGCGCGTTGAGAAAGCGGAACGCGGCCGGTTCGCCGCCCTCGATATCGAACGAGAAGGTCGATCCCGCGCCGGTGCATTGCGCGTGATAGGTGCGGCAGATCGGGCTGTCCGGCTCGCTGAACGGCAGGTAGTTCACAGCCGCCACCTTGGGATGATCGCGCAGGAAGGTGGCGATGGCGGCGGCGTTGGCGTTGGCGCGCTCCATGCGCAGGCCGAGCGTCTCCAGGCTGCGGCCGAGCATCCAGCAGCTATTGGGATCGAGCTGGGTGCCGATGGCGCTGCGCAGCGCGCGCACCGGGCGCATCAGTTCGCGCGAGCCGAGCGCGGCGCCGGCGATCAGGTCCGAATGGCCGCCGACATATTTGGTGAGCGAATAGAGCACGATGTCCGCGCCATGCTCCAGCGGCTTCTGGAACACCGGGCCGAGCAGCGTGTTGTCGCACAGGATGAGCGGGCGCTCGCCGCCCTGCGCTGCGCCGATCGCCTCGGCCACCTGCCGCACCAGCGCGATATCGACGATGCCGTTGGTGGGGTTAGCCGGCGTCTCGATCAGGATGACGCGGACGCGCCTCAGTGCCCGTGCGGCCGCCTCCATGCTGGCCCGGTCGACGCCATTGGTGAAGCCGGCCGAGGCGATGCCGAAGCCGGAGAGCGTGTTGCCGAGTAGCGTCTCGGTGCCGCCATAGAGCGGCTGCGAGTGCAGCACCCCTTCGCCGGGGCGCAGATAAGCGAGCAGGCTGGTGGTGATCGCCGCCATACCGGAGCCGAACAGCACGCACGCCTCCGCGCCCTCATAGACCGAGAGGCGATCCTCGACGATCTCGCTGTTGGGATGATTGAAGCGCGAATAGACGAGGCCCGATTCCTGCCCGGCGGGCGCGACCTTGCGGCCCGAGACATAATCGAAGAAATCGCGCCCCTCCTCGGCGGATGTGAACACGAAGGTGGAGGTGAGGAACACCGGCGGCTTGACCGCGCCTTCCGAGAGGGCAGGGTCGTAGCCGTAGTTGAGCATTTGCGTTTCAGGATGCAGCGCGTGGGCGCCGATATGGGTCTTGCGCGATGAGGTGACGGTCATGATGCGCTCCGTGGCGGATGGCGTGATAATGCATCATAGACCTGTTCGGTGGCAAAGCACGTGAGATGGGGGTTGGAGGTTTCAGGTCCGTTTTTGGGAGAAAGCGATCATCCCTATTTCCGTCATCCCCGGGCTTGACCCGGGGGCCCGCTTCTCCGGTCACACGCGCCAGATATAATCCCACCAGACTGTTGCGCTCGATGAGAAAGCGGGACCCCGGGTCAAGCCCGGGGTGACGAGGGTTGGGGTGTGATATCTTATTGGGCGCTCGCAGTCCGCTATGGATGCAACCGCCGCTCCCCCCTCTACCCGTCGCTATCGCGCTCGATATCCGCGCCCACGGCGGAGAGTTTCTCCTCCAGCCGCTCGTAGCCGCGATCGAGGTGGTAGACGCGGTTGACGATGGTCTCGCCCGAGGCGGCGAGGCCGGCGAGGATGAGGCTCATCGAGGCGCGCAGGTCCGTCGCCATCACCGGCGCGCCGGTCAGACCCGCGACGCCGCGCACCACCGCCGTACGGCCATTGACGGTGATGTCCGCGCCCATGCGGGCCAGTTCGGGTACGTGCATGTAGCGATTCTCGAAGATCGTCTCGGTGAGCACGCTCGCGCCGTCTGCCAGCGCCAGCATCGCCATGAACTGCGCCTGCATGTCCGTGGGGAAGCCGGGGTGCGGCGCGGTGGAGAGGGTGAGCGGGCGCAGCTTGCCGTTGGCGGCGACCTTGATGCCCTTCTTGCTCGTCTCGATGTGGACGCCCGCCTCGCGCAGCCCGGTGAGCGTAGCGTGCATGTCCTCCGCGTCGGCGCCCACCAGCTCCAGTTCGCCGCCGGTGATCGCGGCGGCGCAGGCGTAGCTGCCTGCCTCGATGCGGTCGGCCATCACCTTGTAGGTGGCGCCGTAGAGCCGGTCCTTGCCCTGGATGACCAGCCGGTCGCTGCCGATGCCCTCGATCTCGCTGCCCATCTCGACCAGCAGGTTGCACAGGTCGACGATCTCCGGCTCGCGCGCGGCATTTTCGATGATCGTTTCGCCGCGCGCCAGCGAGGCGGCCATCAGTGCGTTCTCGGTGGCGCCCACGGAGGGGAAGGGGAAGGCGATCAGCGCGCCCTTGAGGCCGCCGTCCGGCGCCAGCGCGCGGACGTAGCCGTTGGCCATCTCGATCCGGGCGCCGAGTGTCTCGAATGCCTTCAGGTGGAAGTCGATCGGCCGGTTGCCGATGGCGCAGCCGCCGGGCAGCGAGACGGTCGCCTCGCCCGCGCGTGCCAGCAACGGCCCGAGCACGACGATGGAGGCGCGCATCTTGCGGACGATGTCATAGGGCGCGGTGGTGGAGGTGACGCGGCTGGCGCGCAGCGTCATCACCCGGCCGAAATCCTCCTGCCGCGAGCCCTCGATCATGGTCGAGACGCCGAGCTGGTTGAGCAGGTGGCCAAAGCTGTCCACGTCCGCAAGGCGCGGCAGGTTGCGCAGCGTCACCGGCTCCTCGGTGAGCAGCGTGCAGGGCAGCAGGGTGAGCGCTGCGTTCTTGGCGCCGGAGACGGGGAGTTTACCGGAGAGCGGCTTGCCGCCGCGAATGAGGATGCGGTCCATCGGCGGGTTATTAACGGGTGATGCGAGCCGCGCAAGAGGCGTGCGCGCGGGCGGCGCGGCGGGCCGTAGCCAAGCGGGCGGCCGCGCGATATGCTCGCGGTTCAAGAGGCGGCCATGCTCCCTGATAGCGGCAGGGCAGGCCGCGTTGAGGGAGAGGCGCCATGCAGACCGCCACGCCGACCGCCAAGTCGACTGTTGTCTGGTCGACGGCCGAAACGCGCGGCACACCGGCGCTGCGCCAGTGGCAGGCCATGATCGACCGCTCGCTGTTCGCGCTCGATATCGACTCGTCGGCGGATGGCTTCCATGCGCGGATGGAGCAGGGGCCGCTGGGGCCGGCGCTGATGAGCAAGCTGATCGCCGGGCCGCAGACCGTCCGCCGCACGCCGCGCTGCATCGCGCGGATGGGCGACGGCGCCAAGCTGGACGTGGTCGCGATCCGCGCGGGCACCTTCCATTATGCGCAGAACGGGCATGAGGATGTGCTGCGGCCGGGCGACTGCGTGCTGCTCGACCGCGCGATGCCCTATCGCTTCGAGGCGAGCGAAAGCTGCTCGATGACGCTTGCGCTGGACCATGACTGGCTGGCCCGCTGGACGCCGGACCCCGCCGCGCTGGCCGGGCGGCGGATCGACGGCGGGCGGGGCTGGGGGCGGGCGCTCTCCGCGACGCTCGCCATGCTGGAGGTCGACATGGCGGACCGGCTCGTGCTGCCTGCCGGCGCGCTGGCGGAGCAGGTCGCCAGCCTGCTGGTGCTCGCCTGCACGCCGGAGACCCGCCCGCCCGGTCGCGGCAGGCCCATCGTGCAGCGCCTGCGCCAGCTCATCGCCGACCGCGCGCATGATCCCGCCTTCGATGTGGCGGGCGCCGCGCGCGAGCTGGGCGTGTCGCGCCGCTATCTGCACCTGCTCTGCGCGCGCATCGGCGCCAGCTTCGGCACGCTGGTCATGGCCGAGCGGCTGGACCGCGCCCACGCCCTGCTGGCGGACCGCCGGAGCGTTGGCCTGCCGGTCGGCGAGATCGCGTGGCGCTGCGGCTTCGTAGATCAGGGCCATTTCGCCCGGCGGTTCCGCGCCCGCTTCGGCACGACACCCACCGCCGTGCGCGCCGCTCTGCACGCCTAGCCCAATGCTGTTGCACGCTCGGCCAAACGCGGCCGGGCCATATCGCTCTATGCTCCGCCCTCCACGGACGGAGAGATGCCCATGAGCGATCAGGACGCGCGCCCCCTGCGGCAGCCCACATTCGATCTCGGCCCTGCTATCGAGCGGCTGCGCAGCGTGCTCGGTCCGGAAGGGTTGTTGACAGCCGATGCCGAGGTCGCCGAGTTTCGCGATCCCTTCCAGCACCCGAGCTGGCGCGATTTCGAGCCGGGCGCGGTGCTGATGCCGTCTTCGGTCGAGGAGGTGCAGGCGATCCTGCGCGTCGCCAACGAGTGCAAGGTGCCGGTGTGGACCAGCTCGCAGGGGCGTAACAACGGCTATGGCGGCGCGGCGCCGCGCGTCTCCGGTTCGCTCGTCCTCTCGATGCGCCGCATGAACCGCGTGCTGGAGGTGGATGAGGTGAACGCCGCCGTGCTGGTCGAGCCGGGCGTGCGCTTCTTCGACCTCTACGATCATCTGCGCGCGACGGGCTCGAAGCTGTGGATGTCCGTGCCCGATCTCGGCTGGGGCAGCGTCGTCGGCAACACGCTCGACCATGGCGTCGGCTATACGCCCATCGGCGACCATGTCGGCCAGCAATGCGGCATGGAGGTGGTGCTGGCCAATGGCGAGATATTGCGCACCGGCATGGGCGCAATGGACAATGCCCGCGCCACGCTGGTCCACAAGCGCAACTGCGGGCCGAGCGCGGATGGGCTGTTCATGCAGTCCAACTACGGCATCGTCACCAAGATGGGCATGTGGCTGATGCAGCCGCCGGATTGCTACATGCCCGGCTGGCTCACGCTGCGGAAGGACAGCGACCTGGAGCTGCTGCTGGAGGTGCTGCGGCCGCTGATGATGGACGGCACCATCCCCAACCAGCCGATGATTATCAACGCGGTATGCGCCATGTCCGCCTTCGCCGGCCGCGAGCAATGGTACACCGGCGCCGGGCCGATGCCGGAGGCGGTGATCGACGACATCGCCCGCCAGCCCGGCTTTGGGCGCTGGGTCATGCGGTTCGCCCTCTATGGCGACGAGACAATCGTCGAGCGGCAGCGCGAGATCGTGCAGGATGCGTTCGGGACGATCCCGGGCGCGCAGGTCAGCTTCTCCAAATATGATGGGCACGCCATGCCGGAGCTGGAGAATCCGCACGAGCGGGTGCAGGCCGGCATCCCCAGCATGGCGCTCGACCGGATGACGCGCTGGTACGGTGGCGAAAAGGGCGGCCACATCGGCTTCTCCTGCGCGGCGCCGATCACCGGGCGGGACGGCGCGGCGCTGCGCGACCTCGTCCGCACCGAACTGAACGGGGCGGGACTCGATTATAGCGGCGTCATCATCGTCTCGAAGCGCAGCATGATCCATGTCGGCCTCGTCGTGTTCGATACCGAGGATGAGGGGCAGGCGAACAATGCCTACGCCGCCTGCCGCGCGATGGTCCGCTCCGCCGCGCAGATGGGCTATGGCGAATATCGCTCGCACCTCGACTTCATGGATCTTGTCGCCGAGCAATATGCCTTCAACGACCATGCCCAGCGGCGGTTCAACGAGCGGATCAAGGATGTGCTCGACCCCAACGGCATCCTCTCGCCGGGCAAGCAGGGCATCTGGCCGGCGGCCTATCGGGCTTAGCGCGGGTCTGCCGGCTGATGAACCATGGCGTGCTCCTGCGAAGGCAGGAGCCCAGGGTGCATGAGGGCTTCCTTGCTGCCTTGGGCTCCTGCCTTCGCGGAAGCACCGAGACCGGGAAAAAGACGAGGACTGGGAGAAACCGCCTCAGGCGAGCAGTTCGACATCCCAATAAAGCCAGTCGTGCCAGCTCTCGTGCAGGTAATTGGGCGGGAAGGCGCGGCCGCGATCCTGGAGCTGCCATGTCGTCGGGCGGATCGGCTGCTCGCGCAGGGCCATGTTCGCCTCGCGCGGGGTGCGGCCGCCCTTGCGCAGGTTGCAGGGCGCGCAGGCGGTGGCGACATTCTCCCAGGTCGTGCGCCCGCCCGCGCGGCGCGGCACGACATGGTCGAAGGTGAGGTCCTTGGTCGTCCCGCAATAGAGGCACGAGAATTTGTCGCGCAGGAACAGGTTGAACCGGGTGAAGGCGGGGTGCTCGCTCGGCCGCACATATTGCTTGAGCGCGATCACCGAGGGGATGCGCATGTGGAAGCTGGGCGAGTGGACCTCCCGCTCATAACATTCCACGATATCGACCCGCTCCAGGAACACGGCCTTGATCGCGGTCTGCCAGGGCCAGAGGCTCAGCGGATAATAGGAAAGCGGGGTATAATCCGCGTTGAGCACCAGCGCGGGGCAGTTATCCGGGTGACGAATACGATCGGGATGATACATGGCGTGGTTCGGCCCCCATCGGTTCCGCCGCGATCCATCGGAGAGAACCGTGACGCGGTCATGACACAGCAATGATGGGATCGCGTCAAGAGCTAGTATGAGTGAGATGGAGGCTCCACAGCATCTGGTGACGCGCTTTGCGCCCAGCCCGACCGGGCGGCTGCATATCGGCCATGGTTACTCCGCCCTGCTCGCCCATGATCTGGCGCGGAAAAGCGGCGGCGCCTTCCTGCTGCGGATCGAGGATACCGACATCACCCGCTGCCGGCCGGCGTTCACCGAGGGCATTTACGATGACCTGCGCTGGCTCGGCATCGGCTGGGACGGGTTGCTGATCCAGTCGACGCGGTTGACGGCCTATGACGCCGCACTGGCGCGGCTGAAAGCGCTGGGCGTCGTCTATCCCTGCTTTTGCACGCGCGGCGACATTGCCCGCGAGCTGGCCGCCAGCCTGCACGCCCCGCACGGCGCCGATGGCCCGCTCTATCCCGGCACCTGCCGCGCGCTGCCGGCGGACGAACGCGCCGCCCGGATCGCGCGGGGCGAGCCGCATAGCTGGCGGCTGGACATGGGCGCGGCGCTCGCCCGCACCGGCCCGCTCATATGGACGGACGACGCGGTGGGTGCCGTTCCGGTCGATCCGCTGGCGCTGGGCGACCTCATCGTCAAAGGTCGCGACCGGCCGGCGAGCTATCACCTCGCCGTGGTGGTGGACGACGCCGCGCAGGGCATCACCCATGTCGTGCGCGGGCAGGACGTGTTCGCGTCCACCCATGCGCACCGCACCTTGCAGGCGCTGCTCGGGCTGCCAACCCCGCTCTATCGGCATCACGCGCTGGTGGTGGACGCCGCCGGCAAGCGGCTCGCCAAGCGCTCCGCCGGGCTCAGCCTCGCCGAGTTGCGGGCGCAAGGCGTGGATGGCGCACGGCTCGCCGCCGACCTGCGTGAAAACCGCTTTCCGGTTGGCATCTCGCTTGGGTGAGCCTACAGGACGGCCAGGCCCGCATCGCTGCCAAAGGAGTGTTCCATGGGCAATGTCATTCTCGCCCTGCTGTGCGTCGCCGCGGCGATCGGGGCGGTGGTCTATCTGGTCCGCGGCATCATCGCCTTCCTCAAGGCGACCGAGGAGGACCTGAAGAGCGGCGGCTCCACGACCGGTCCCAGCCAGTCCAGCCTCAAGCAGAACAAGATGATGATGGGCCGCATCATGATGCAGGCGCTGGCGGTGCTCATTGTGGCGCTGCTCCTGCTGATGAACGGCGGCAGATAGGCGCGATATTCGCGCTCACGGCATCACGAACGGATGTTGCCGTGCTGTGGACCATGGCGCGCCGCTTCCGGTTGAACCATGCCGTGCTCCTGCGCAGGCAGGAGCCCAGCGGTAAGGGAGTGCGGTTAGAGCCGTGCTTCTGCCTGCGCGGAGGCGTTGTTTGCATCTCGTGCGGAAGCCCTCCACTGGCTTGTGAACGGAGCGGTCATTCCTCGCCGTGCGCTCGGGACGAGAAGCCCGGTTTAGCCGCAATTCGCCCTAAGCCGGGCACCGCACCCGCCTGGTCTGGCCGATGGTCAGCGCATTGCCGCCATCGCCGAGCGCCAGCGTGGCGCTGTCGGTCCAGCGGTCGCCCTCGCCATTATAGTCGGCGCTGATCCGCACCCGATTGTCGTCCAGCCGCTGCACGGCCGTGACCTGGCCGACGCTCTCATAGAAGATCAGACTATCACCCTGCACGGCGAGGCGGCTGTCGTCGCCCGGCTTGCCGCAGGTTGCACGCGCCCCCGACCAATTGCCCTGGAAGGCGGCGGGGATGCGCGCGGCGCTGCTGTCCTCGCCCTCGTGCGCGATGCGCACCGTGCCGAGCGGCTTCAGCTCGGAGGAGGCTATCAGCCACGGGGCCTGCCCCGCTTCGCCCTGCTGCCCGGCCGGGTTCCGCGCCAGCGTCATCATGCCGTAGAGATTGAACGGCTTGCCGCCCTCGCGCAGCCGGCCATAGACCTGCACCGGCACCCGCGCCGTCTGCGTCCCGCCCGCCTGCGGCCGGCCGACCAGCACGCGAATGTCCGAATAGCGCCGATAGGTCTCGACGAACTGTGCCTCGGTCATGCCGCTCTGCCGGCCGTTGTCGCGCCACAGCCGATAGGCGTCGCCATAGCGGCCCTCGCCGAGCGCCAGCCCCCAGCGCTCGATGGTGGCGCCGGACGCCTCGACGCTGGCCGGATCGCGCGCCGCGCTTTCATCGAGCGGCGTGCGGTCGTCGGGCAGACCGCCCGGCTCGCCCGGCGCAGGGGGAACAAGTGTGCCCTCATATTCGGGTTCGATTGTTGCGCCATCGTCGACCGCGTTCAGCGCGGCATCAAGCGCTGCGTCGGCCTCGTTGGCGGTGAGGTTGCCCTGATTGTCGGGCACCGGCTCGCTGCCGCAGGCGGTCATGGCGAGCGCGAGCAGCAGCGGAAAAAGGCGATATTGTGCGGTTTTCATGCGCTGTCCTCCGGTTGGGCCGGGAAACTGAAACGTCCGGCGCGCCGATCGGGTTGCCGCCATTTGCCTGCTTCCGCGCCCATGCTATGGGATTCGTCCCGCGCATGACAGGACCGATTTGTGATGAACGACCTCACCCAGACGCCGGAAATGCTGATCGCCACCATGGGCGCGCGCGCGCGCCGTGCTGCCGCGGAGATGGCGCTGGCGCCGAGCGAGCGCAAGGCGGAGGCGCTGGTCGCAGCAGCAGCGGCGTTGCGCGAAGCGACCGGCAAGATCATCGCCGCCAACCGCGCCGATATGGAGCGCGGCGCCGCCAACGGCCTTTCCACCGCCATGCTGGACCGGTTGCGGCTGGATGAAAAGCGCATCGCGGCGGTGGCCGATGCGGTCGCGCAGGTCGCGGCGCTGGCCGATCCGGTCGGCAGGATCATCGACGAGACCGAGCGGCCCAACGGCCTCAGGCTCCAGCGGGTGCGGGTGCCGCTCGGCGTCATCGGCATCATCTACGAGAGCCGGCCCAACGTGACGGCGGATGCTGCCGCGCTCGGCCTGCGCTCGGGCAATGCCGTCATCCTGCGCGGCGGCTCGGAGGCGATCGAGAGCAACCGCGCGATCCATGCCGCGATGGTGCGCGGCATCACCCAGGCCGGGCTGCCGGCCGACGCCGTGCAACTCGTGCCGATCATCGACCGGGCGGCCGTGGGTGCCATGCTCCGCGCGGTGGGGCTGATCGACATCATCATCCCGCGCGGGGGCAAAGGGCTGGTCGCCCGCGTGCAGGAGGAGGCACGGGTGCCCGTGCTCGCCCATCTCGATGGCATCTGCCACAGCTTCGTCCACGCCGCCGCCGATCCGGCGATGGCGCGCGCCATCGTGCTCAACGCCAAGATGCGCCGCCCCGGCATTTGCGGCGCGACCGAGACGCTGCTCATCGACAAGGGCTATGCCGAGCCCGAGGCGCTGGTGACAGCGCTGCTCGATGCGGGGTGCGAGGTGCGCGGCGACAAGGCGGTGGCGGTGATGGATTCCCGCGTGGAGCCCGTGCAGGATAGCGATTGGGACACCGAATATCTCGATTCCATCATCTCCGCGCGCATTGTCGACGGGCTGGAGGAGGCGCTGGCCCATATCGCCGCGCACAGCAGCCACCATACCGACGCGGTCGTCACGCAGGACGCGGCCGTGGCCGAGCAGTTCCTCACCCAATGCGACAGCGCCATCGTCATGTGGAACGCATCGACCCAGTTCGCGGATGGCGGCGAGTTCGGCCTCGGCGCCGAAATCGGCATCTCCACCGGCCGCATGCATGCGCGCGGTCCGGTCGCGCTGGAAGGGCTGACGACCTACAAATGGGTGGTACGCGGAACCGGGCAGACGCGGCCCTGAGCATGATCCGGTCCACGCGCTTCCCGCCCTTCGCAGCGGCTTCCCTCGCCGCGCTGCTCGCGCTTGCCGGTTGCCAGGTGGTGCCGCCCGCCGAGCCGGCGCCCCCGCCGCCTGCACCGGCGCCGCCTCCACCACCACCACCACCGGATGCCCAGCCGAACCTCTCGTGGGAGGAGGCGCCTGTCGCGCCCGGCGACTGGAGCTACAGCCAGGTGGGCGCGGATAGCGAGGCGCGCTTCGGCACCGCCGGCGGCACGCCGCTGCTGACCGTGCGCTGCGCGCGCGGGACCCGCCGGATCGTGCTGCAAGGCGCCGGTCTCGGTGGAACCGCGCTGACGATCCGCACGAGTTACGGCGCGCTGCAATGGGCGGCCGATGCCCCGGCGACGAGCGGCCTCACCGTCACCCGCGCGGGCAGCGATCCGGGGTTCGACTGGATCGCCTATTCGCGCGGCCGCATCGCGCTGGAAGCTACCGCCGCGCCCCGGCTGATCGTGCCCGTCTGGGCCGAACTGGCGCGGGTGATCGAGGATTGCCGGGGGTAGCAGGCGGGGTCGAACCGAGCCTGTAGGTCGCCGTCCCGCCGCGATGACCCGTTCTGGCGACATAGGAACCGCCTGCTCTCGTGAACTGCCGTGCTCCCGCGCAGGCAGGAGCCTATGATCCAGCCGCGATTCCCTATCGCTCTTGGCCCTGCCTGCGCGGGAGCACGGCGGTTCCATCTGGAAAGGATCGGATATCGGGAGAAGCGCCCAGCCGCACCTGCGCCGGGCGGACGCAGGATTATGATTCGAAAAAAGAAAAATACAAGTCTTGTTCGTCCGCGCGGAATGACTCACAAGGGCCCTGTCGCTGGGAAACAGGCTTTCAGCCACCGCCCGGTGAAGCTGTTTCAACGCAAGCGAAAGGAGGTGATCCGATGTCTCATGGTTCAGCAATGGGGTCGGTCAAGTCCGTTCGGGGAGCCCGCTGCTAGACGCTGCGGCGGGTCGCGCGAGGCTCTCGATGGCGAGAGCGGGATCGCGGCGTAAATCTCCGGGTGGCGGCACTTCCGGCCGCTGACCATGTCGATGGGCCGCACGGCGCCTCCGGGTGCCGGGCGGCCCCTCTCATTTTTGGTGATATGGCACTGCCTGCCGGCCATGAAAAATGGGCTCGGCATGGGTAGGCAAGCCGCGCCTGTCCGGCTGCGGCGATCGGGGCGTATTTGACCCCGTCCGTGCAGACCTGATCCGCCTGCGCAAATATCACCCGCGTCGGGAAGGGAAGCGGGCGATGATTAGCGGGATGTTTACCCTTTTCTTCATAATTCGCCTGTATGGCACGGCCCGATACGATCATTTCCTGGTGCGCCCTTGGCGCGCAGGTCGTTGCGGGTTTTTTCATCGCGGCGGCGATGGGGCTGGCACCACCGGAAAAAGGGGCCATCCTCATTCTCTCCCTGAAGGGCGAGACGCCGGGGCAAATCGCCCGCTGGGCAGTGGCGCATCAGGCGCGGCTGATCGGTGTGGGGCCGTTGCCATATTCGCTCGTGGTCGAAGGATCGCGAGCTGCATTGGGCGAGGTAGCGTGGCAGCGTAGGGGCCTGCTGTTCACCGGCGCATTCGCTGGTTGTGGACAAGGAGGCCGGTATGAACCGGGATGAAGCATTAGCGCCCCTGCGTTGGGGTGGTTTACGAACGATCACGATCTTCCTGTGGGTCAATCTTGCCCTCATCCTGCCACTGGGCTGGGCGGTCGGCAGCCCGGACAGCGTCACGCCCTTGCTCCTCGGTCTGGTCATCTGCGCCATGCCGAGCTTTTGTTTGCTACGGCGGCGCATAGACGTGCCGGCCCGGCTCTCCTGCGGGGTCGCGCTGGCGGCTCTGCCCATGCTTTATATCTATCTGTTCCGCGGGCATCCCTGGCAGATCGACATGCACATGCATTTCTTCGTGTGCTTCGCGCTGCTCGTATTGCTGGTGGATGCGCGACCGATGCTGCTCGGCGGCTTGCTGACGCTGGTGCATCACCTGCTGCTCTATGCGCTGGTGCCGGACTGGGTCTTTCCCGGTGCGAGCGGCCTGGGGCGCATTCTGCTGCATGCGGGGCTGATCGGCTGTCTTGTCGCCGTCATTCTCATCACGGCGCAGCTTATCATTCGTCTCACCATGAGGAACGTGACCGCGCGCGAGGAGGCAAGCGTCGCCAGAAGCCGGGCCGAGGACGCTTTGGCGCAGGTCGATATGGCGCGGGCAAGCGCTGAGGCTGCGCTGAGCCAGAGCCGGGACGCGGAAGCGCGCGCAGAGCGCGAGCACCATGATCGCCTCGCTGCCGAGGCCGCGCTGCGGGAAGAAAGCGGCGCGCGCCGCCGCGCCACCGCGGATCGTATCGAGGAAGGCATCGGCCTGATGATCGACGAGCTGCTCGCCGTGGCGGATCGGGTGGGCCGGCAGGCGGATGACATCGCGCGGATATCCGGCACGCTTATGGATCAGGCGAACGGCCTCAGCGCTTCGTCGGCCGATGCGGTGGGTTCAATCGAGCAGGTCGCACATAATGCCGATGATCTGATGGCTGCGATCCGTTCGGTCGGCAGCAATGCGGATACCGCGCAGCGTGTCGCGCTGGCGACGGCGGGCGCCATCGCGGCGCTGGAACCCGGCGTCGATAAGCTGGCGCGGGAGATCGACACGGCGCGGGACGTGCTTGCCATGGTCGGTGAGATTGCCAGCCAGAGCAATTTGCTGGCGCTCAATGCCACCATCGAGGCGGCACGGAGCGGGGAGGCCGGGCGCGGATTCTCCGTCGTTGCGGCCGAGATGAAGCAGATGGCGAACGCCACCGGCCGCGCGACGAGCGATATCGCTGCAAAGCTCGGCGGCATCGTCAGCGCAGCCACCGCCTTTCGTGAGCTGATCACGACATCGACCGTGCATGCCGAGAAGATCAAGCAGAGCAATGCCGCTATCTTCGCGGCGGTCGAGGAGCAGCAGAGCGCGACCGGCGCCATCGCGCGCGAGGCGGAGGATGTGCTTGCCAAGGCGGTCGATGCCGATGGCCGCAGTCGCACGCTGGCCGAGGTGGCGATCAGCAACCGCAAGATCGCGAACGATGCGACGGTGCTTGCCAACGAGCTTGGTCAGCGCGCCGAGCGACTCCGTACACGCATGCGCACGTTGATTGGGGATTTGCGCGCCGCTTGACGGCGGGGAGGGGGCGTGCGCCGCCCTCCGCCACCGGACGGACGCACGGGCTTCATGGGCTGGCCGGATCGCATGCGTCCGATATTGTTCCGGGACGGAATGGCGGCGCCTTTCCCGCTATTCGAACGGGGGGCGGGCGCGATGCCGGCCGATATGGCGACAATCTTACCGGATCCGCGGCGTGAGGCGTTTCCTACCCGTCCCACCGCTCCGCTCCGCGCCATTGCGTTCCTCGCCCTCCGCCTGATGGTAGAGGATCTCGTTGCGGATATGGATGACGCGCGAGCCCAGCCGCGTCTCGACGAGGAAGATCGCAAAACCCGCGCCGATCGACAGCATCGAACCCATGAACAGCAGCGCGACCAGCGTGCCCAGATTCACGTCGGCGAGATAGGAGGCGAACAGCAGCACCACCACGGCGCAGGTGAGCAGCGCGGCCAGCACCGAGAGGAAGATCGCCCAGTTCACCACCCAGATACGCCGGTCGAGGATGCGAATTTCCGAGATCAGCCGATCATGTTCGGCGCCAGTGGACCCCGGCACCAGCTTCTCCAATATGCGCGCGCGGTCGATCACCCGTGCGAGGCGACCGGCGCACACGTTGAGGAAAGCGCCGATGCCCGCGAGCAGAAACACCGGCGCCACCGCCAACTGGATGGTATGCGCGACGAGGCTGAGTTCGGTATCGGCCAGCGCGCCCAGCGGATTCACGCCGCGCCTTTGTTCACCGGCGTGTTGACGCCCATCGACTGGAGGTAGCGCTTCACGTTGCGCGCGGCCTGCCGCAACCGCTGCTCATTCTCCACCATGGCGATGCGGACATAGCCCTCGCCGTCCTCGCCATAGCCGACGCCCGGCGCCACCGCGACCTTGGCGTGGGTGAGGAGCTGCTTGGAGAATTCGAGGCTGCCCATCTCCTTGAGGGCCGGCGGCAGCGGCGCCCAGGCAAACATGCTGGCCTTGGGCGCGGGGATCTCCCAGCCCGCCCGGCCAAAGCTCTCGACCAGCACGTCGCGGCGCTTGTGATACAGCTCGCGGTTCCGCTCGACGATGTCCTGCGGGCCGTTCAGCGCCGCGCAGGCCGCCGCCTGAATGGGCGTGAAGGCGCCATAATCGAGATAGCTCTTCACCCGCGTCAGCGCCGCGATCAGCTTCTTGTTGCCGACCGCGAAGCCGATGCGCCAGCCGGCCATCGAATAGGTCTTGGAGAGCGAGGTGAACTCCACCGCCACGTCCTTGGCGCCCGGCACCTGGAGGATGGAGGGCGTCGGGTTGCCGTCATAATAAAGCTCGGAATAAGCGAGGTCGGAGAGCACCCAGACCTGGTTCTCCTTCGCCCAGGCGACCAGCCGCTCGTAGAAGGCGAGGTCCACCGTCTCGGCGGTCGGGTTGCTGGGGTAGCCGACCACCAGCACGCTCGGGCGCGGCACGGTGAAGGCCATCGCCCGCTCCAGCGACTCCCAATAATGCTCGTCCGGCGTCGTCGGCACCGAGCGGATGGTCGCCCCGGCGATGATGAAGCCGAACATGTGGATCGGGTAGCTGGGGTTGGGCGCCAGCACCACGTCGCCCGGCGCGGTGATCGCGGTGGCGAGGCTGGCGAGGCCCTCCTTGGACCCCATGGTGACGACCACCTCCGTCTCCGGGTCGACATCGACACCGAAGCGGCGGCCGTAATAATTGGCCTGGGCCTTGCGCAGGCCGGGGATGCCCTTGGACTGGGAGTAACCGTGCGAGCCGGGCTTCATCGCCACTTCGCACAATTTGTCGATCACATGCTGGGGAGGGGGCAGGTCGGGGTTGCCCATGCCGAGATCAATAATGTCCTCGCCTGCCGCCCGCGCCGCTGCCCGCATGCCGTTGACTTCGGCGATGACATAGGGCGGCAGTCGCTTGATGCGGTAGAACTCGTCTGACATTCTGAAGTCGGTCTCCTGATGTGCGGGCGGGCCGGGCGATCATTCCGTTTGGAACACCGGGCCCATTCCCGCATATAACCGGCATGGTGGCGCGGTGCCACCAAAACCAGCGAGCGGTGCAGGAGACGCCATGAACCAGCAATCGCCTACAGTGCCCTGCCTCGACCAGATCCAGCACTGGACGCGCGTGATCGGCCTCGCCCAGCAGACGATGCTGGAGCGCGGGGCGGATATGGCCGCGCGCATGGCGGAGCTTGGCGTGGCCGGCGGGCAGGCCAATCTGGAGCGGATCGCGCAGATCCAGGCCGCCATGGTCGAGCGCGGCTTCGCGGCGTGGGAGCAGGTGCTGGCGGAGCGCGAGGATGGGGCCGGGGGCGCACCCTCGCCCGCCGATTTCGACCGGCGCTTCGCCGACCCGCGCTGGCACGAAAGCCCGGTGTTCGATCTCATCCGGCAGATGTATCTGCTCGCCTCCGATTATCTGCTGCACCTGGCCGACAGCGTGGATGGGCTCGACGCGCACGAGAAGCAGAAGCTGCGCTTCGCCATGCAGCGCTTCGTCGAGGCGGTCTCGCCCACCAACTTCCCCTTCACCAACCCGCTGGTGATCGAGAAGACCATCGAGACGCGCGGCGAGAACCTGCTGACCGGGTTGGAGCATCTCCTCGCCGATCTCGATCGCGGCCAGCTCACCCATACCGATGGCTCCGCCTTCGAGGTCGGCCGCAATATCGCCACCACGCCCGGCAAGGTGGTTCACGAGACGCCGCTCTATCAACTCATCCAATATGCGCCGGCGACCGACAAGGTGCACGAGACGCCGCTGGTCATCTTCCCGCCGTGGATCAACCGCTTCTACATTCTCGATCTCAATCCGCGCAAAAGCTTCGTCAAATGGGCGGTCGAGCAGGGGTTGACCGTGTTCATGGTGAGCTGGAAGTCGGCCGATGCGAGCATGGCCGATGTCGGCCTTGACGATTATGTGCGTGCCCAGATCGACGCGATCGACGTGGTGCGCGACCTGCTGGAGGTGCCCGCCGTCCATACGCTCGGCTATTGCGTGGCGGGGACGGTGCTGGCCGCCACACTGGCGCTGCTCGCCGCGCGGGGGCAGGCGGACAGGGTGGCGAGCGTCACTTTCCTCACCACCCAGGTCGATTTCTCCGAGGCGGGCGACCTCAAGCTGTTCGTGGATGACGAGCAGATCGCGCTGATCGAGAGCCTCGTGACCGATGGCTATCTCGACGGGCGCTATCTCGCCGCCACCTTCAACCTGCTGCGCGGGCAGGAGCTGATCTGGAACTATGTGGTCGACAATTATCTGCTGGGGAAAGCCTACACCCAGTTCGACCTGCTCTACTGGAACGGCGACACCACCAATCTGCCGGCCAAATGGCATCGCGCCTATCTGGCGGATTTCTACCGCGACAACCGGCTGGCCCAGCCCGGCGGCCTCACCGTTGACGGCACGCCCATCGACCTGCGCAAGGTCGAGACGCCGGCTTATATTCAGGCGGGCGTCGAGGATCATATCGCGCCGCCGCGCAGCGTGTGGAAGCTGATGGACCAGTTCTCCGGCCCGCGCCGCTTCCTGCTCGCCGGCTCGGGCCACATCGCGGGTGTGGTGAACCCGCCCGCCGCCGGCAAATATCAATATTGGACCAGCGCGAAGGACGCCCCCGACTTCGCCGCCTTCCGCGCGTCCGCCCGCGAGACCAGGGGAAGCTGGTGGCCGGACTGGGTCGACTGGCTGGCCGCCTTGTCCGGCAAGCAGGTGAAGACTACCGGCGCGCGCAAGCCCGGCAAGGGCAAGCGCCCCGCCATCGAAGATGCACCGGGGCGTTACGTGCGAATGCGGTGAGAGGGCGGGCGGGGGACCGTTTGCCGTGACGGGGGCTGTTTGCCGTGGCGGGGTTGATCGCCACGACGATGCCCGTCGGTCACATCGCAAGCCCACCCCTCCTCATAGCACCGCCGTGCTCCTGCGCAGGCAAGAGCCCAGGGCGATAGGGAACTGCCGTCGGGCGCGGGCCTCCATGCCTGCGCACGAGCACGGTGCGGTCCGAAGATGAGGATCGGCCCGGAAAGAAATCCTCCCGGTTCAACCCCGTTTCCCCCGGCTACCCGCCATTAAGACACTTTGTTGCAGTGCATCATTTTCCCTTGCATCGCTACCGCCGATGCTCTATGTTGCATTGCAACAAAGACTCGGGAGGTCGTTTTGACCACGCCAACCAGATCGTCATCGCGCAAGCCGGCCAAGGCTGCCGCGCCCAAGGTTCCGGCCGTGAAGGCCGCGCCCCGCCCGGCTGCCGCCCCCGTTGCCGAGGCAGTCTCCGCATCCGTTGCCAAGTCCGTTACCGAAACCCCGACCAACGCCGCGGCCGTTCCCAGCCCCGCCGCGAGCGCCAGCACCACGAAAGGCACGTTCCCCATGACCGATACGCTTGAAACCGCCAAGACCTATGCCGAGGAAGCCAAGACCCGTTTCCAGAGCGCGTTCGCCGATCTCAACGACAAGGCGCGCACCGCGCTGGACAAATCCTCCAAGGCGTTCGAGGAGTTTGGCGAGCTGACCAAGGGCAATCTTGAGGCCGTGGTCGAATCTTCCAAGATCGCCGCCAAGGGTTTCGAGACGCTCGGCCAGAACGCCGCCGATTTCGGCCGCAAGGCGTTCGAGAAGAACAGCGCCACGCTCAAGAGCTTCGCGTCGGTCAAGACACCCACCGAGTTCTTCCAGCTCCAGAGCGAGCTGCTGAGCAGCACGCTCGATTCGTTCGTGTCGGAAAGCTCGAAGAACAGCGAGGCTTTCCTCAAGCTGGTGAGCGAGATTAACCAGCCGATCAGCAATCGCGTCTCGGTCGTTACCGAGAAGCTGAAGGCGATCGCGGCCTGATCTACCGGCTTTTTCACGGTTAACAGGGAGGCGGTCCGGTTTTCCGGGCCGCCTTTTTTGTCGCGTCCTGCCGCTCGGGCCTTGCCAGCAGGGGGGAGCCTACCCTATTTTTGACCCATGCAGAGCATAGTCGCCGCGATGCGCCGGCCGATGATGGCCGGGCGCCAGGATGAAGAGGGTCCGGGCGGGCCGGGTCTTGGCATCGCCACGCGCACCCGCGCGCGCACCAAGAAGCCGACGCCCTACAAGGTGCTGATGCTCAATGACGACTACACGCCGATGGAATTCGTCGTCGACGTGCTCCAGCGTTTCTTCCGTATGGATCTGGAGCAGGCCACGCGGGTCATGCTCCATGTCCACCAGCGCGGCGTGGGTGTGTGCGGCGTGTTCAGCTACGAAGTGGCCGAGACCAAGGTCAACCAGGTGATGGACTACGCCCGGCAGAACCAGCACCCCCTCCAGTGCACGCTGGAGCACGCCTGACGACTCGCGTTTCATAGGCTCCGGCTGGATCGGCCTTTTCGAGCAAAAGACCCGCATTGGCCGCAAAGCGCGGTGAATCCACGCCGCGCCGGGCGCCCCGCTCCGCCGATTCAATCAACTTGACCAGCCTCCCGCTGCAATGCAGCATGTCCGCATGGCCCCCGCGCGCCCCGCGATCACCCAAAACCCCGACATCCGCTATCTTGGGCGGCTGCTCGGCGACGTGATCCGTATCTATGGCGGCGAGCGGCTGTTCCGGCAGACCGAATATATCCGCGCCGCCTCGGTCGATCGGGCGCGCGGCGTCGCGCCGGCGGAGGGCGTGGAGACCGGCCTCTCGGCGCTGTCGCTCGACGATACGCTGGCCTTCACGCGCGGCTTCATGCTGTTCTCCATGCTCGCCAACCTCGCCGAGGACCGGCAGGGCATCGCCGCCGAGCCGGGTGCGGATGTGGCGAGCGCCGTCGCGCGGCTGGGCGAGGGCGGGGTGGGGCCGGACGAGATCGTGGCGCTGCTGGAGAAGGCGCTGGTCGTGCCCGTGCTCACCGCCCACCCGACCGAGGTGCGCCGCAAGAGCATCATCGACCATCGCAACGTCATCGCCGCCCTGATGGCGCTGCGCGACACCGGCGCTACCGAGACCGTCGACGGCGAGCTGATCGACACCGCGATCACCCGCCAGATCGCCCTGCTCTGGCAGACGCGTCCGCTGCGCCGTGAGCGGCTCTACGTGGCGGACGAGATCGACAACGCGCTCGCCTATTTGCGCGATATCTTCATGCCGGTGCTGCCGGGCCTCTATGCGCGCTGGGACCGGGTGCTGGGCCGGCGCGTGCCGGGTTTCCTGCGGCTGGGGAGCTGGATCGGCGGCGACCGCGACGGCAACCCCTTCGTGCAGGCCGATCAGCTTCGCCTCGCGCTTGGCCGCGCCAACGAATCGGCGTTGCATTTCTATCTCGATGCGCTGCACGAGCTGGGCGCGCAGCTTTCCATCTCCAGCGAGCTGGCGGCCGTGCCTGCCGCCGTGCGCGATCTGGCGGCAGCGAGCGGCGACGAGGCGCCGAGCCGGCGCGACGAGCCTTATCGCCGCGCGATCACCGGCATCTATGCCCGGCTGGCGGCGACCTACGAGCAGCTTGTCGGCCATCCGCCGCCGCGCCCCTCGCAGCTTCATGGCGCGCCCTATGCGAGCGCATCCGAATTGAGTGCCGATCTCGCCGCGCTGGCCAGCGGCCTCGCCATGGAGGGCGACGGGCTGCTGGCGCGGGGCGGCGGCCTTGCCCGGCTGATCCGTGCGGTCGAGCTGTTCGGCTTCCACCTCGCCACGCTGGATATGCGGCAAAACAGCGCCGTCCACGAGCGGGTGATCGCCGAGCTGCTCAAGGTGGCGGGCGTCGAGCCGGACTATCTCGCGCTGGACGAGGAAGCGCGCGTGGCGCTGCTGCGGCGCGAACTGGCCGGCAACCGTCCGCTCGCCGCGCGCACCGTCACCTATAGCGAGGAGACCGCGAGCGAGCTGGCCATCGCGCAGGCGGCGGCGGAGGCGCATGCCCGCTACGGCCCGGCCGCCATCACCCATTCTCTCATCTCCAAGGCCGAGAGCATCTCGGACATGCTGGAGGCGCATATCCTGCTCAAGGAGGCGGGCCTGTGGCGCGCGGCGGAGGGCGATGCACCGCCGCAGGCGCCGATCATGGTCGTGCCTTTGTTCGAGACGATCGCCGATCTGGAGCGCGCGCCCGGCATCATGGCGGCCTATTTCGCGCTGCCGGAGATCGGCGCGCTGGTCCGCGCGCGCGGCTATCAGGAAGTGATGATCGGCTATTCCGATTCCAACAAGGACGGCGGCTATCTCACCTCCATCTGGAGCTTGCACGAGGCAAGCGCGGCGCTGGCGCCGGTGTTCGCGCAGGCCGGCATCGCCATGCAGCTTTTCCACGGCCGGGGCGGCGCGGTCGGGCGCGGCGGCGGCTCGTCCTTCGCGGCGATTCAGGCGCAGCCGCCGGGCACGGTGCAGGGCCGCATCCGCATCACCGAGCAGGGCGAGGTCATCGCCGCCAAATATGGCACGCAGCAGAGCGCGCGGGTCAATCTGGAGGCGGTGACGAGCGCCGCGCTGCTCGCCAGCCTGGAGCCGGCGCGCCTCTCCCCGGCGGATGCCGAGCGCTTCCGCGCCGCGATGGAGCGGATTTCCGCCATCGCCTTCCGCACCTATCGCGCGCTGGTTTACGAGACGCCGGGCTTCCGCGATTTCTTCCGCGAGCTGACGCCGATTCAGGAGATTAGCGGCCTCAAGATCGGCTCGCGCCCGGCCAGCCGCACCAAAGGCAGCCGCATCGAGGATCTGCGCGCCATTCCGTGGGTGTTTAGCTGGTCGCAGGCGCGGGTGATGCTGCCCGGCTGGTATGGCGTCGGGCAGGCGCTGGCCGAATTCGGCGACGATGCGCTGCTGCGCGACATGGCGCAGGTCTGGCCGTTCTTCAGCGCCGGCCTCGCCAATATGGAAATGGTGCTCGCCAAGTCGGACCTCGCCATCGCTGGCCATTATCTGCCGCTGGTCGCGGACAAGGCGGCCGCGCGGGCGATCTTCGGGCGGATCGGCGACGGCTGGCAACTGGCGCACGACCGGCTGCTTACCGCCACCGGGCAGGCCCATCTGCTCGCAGACAATCCTGCGCTCGATGCCTCGATCCGCCTGCGGCTGCCCTATATCGAGCCGCTCAACCTGTTGCAGGTGGAACTGCTCAAGCGTCACCGCGCCGGCGAGAGCGACCCGCGCATCCGCGAGGGCATCGAATTGTCGATCAACGCCATCGCCACGGCCCTGCGCAACAGCGGGTAGGGTTGGCGCGGCGGATGCGGCGCCTTCGTCGGCATGACCACGGGTTTCCGAATATCCGGCTGCTCCCGCCCCTTGCCCAACATGTGCTCCTGCGCAGACAGGAGCCCAGGACCCAACGTATTTCTCTATCGCCCTGGGCTCCTGCCTGCGCAGGAGCACAGGGTCGTGGCGTGGATCGGAGGGGAGGGAGCGCTATCTGTAATCAGGCGTGCGGGCGGCCGAGACACCCCGCCTCTCACCCGCAGCCCCCAAACGCAAACGGCCGGAGCCCGAAGGCCCCGGCCGCGCGCTGATGTCAGGCGGGATGCCCGATCAGAACTTGGCGACCACACCCATCATCGGACGGAAGGAGTGGAAGTCGCCGCGCGTGTCGATCTGCGCGCGCAGGCGGATGTTGCTGCGGTCGGCCGAGCCGCCCATGTCGGCGAGCGAAAGCTCGGTGCCGATGCCGTAGGTCGTGCCGTTATAGTGGCGGTCGCCCGAGACCGGCGGGAAAGCCGAGCTGTCGAACTTTGTCCACTGGTAGCCGACCTTGGCGAAGAACATGCTGTCCTTGCCCGCGCGCAGGCCCAGACGGCCGGCGGCGCCATATTCCCAGTCGATATCCTTGTCGACGCCCTTGGCAACGCTGCCTTCCGCGCCGACCACGACCGGGCCGAGATTGTAGTTGAGGCCCGCGACGCCTTCGACCAGCCAGCCGCGATAGCCGCTCGGCGGGCTGCCGTTATACTGGTCGTTGTCGAAATCGTGGAGGCCGCCCATTACGCCGACATAGGGCTCGAGGCGGCTGCCGTTGTCCTGCGCCATGGCGGGCACGGCCGTGCCGGCCGCGAGCGCCAGCGCCAAAGTGGTGAGGGAGAGAGCTTTCATGATGCTGAACCTTCTTTTTAATGGATGCGGGCCATTGCCCTGCATTCGCAACCGACCGTGTCGATCGCCCGCCTAAAATGACTTTTCAGCCTGAACCGTTCCCGAATGAATTATGGCGCAAAAACGGCAAGATCCCGCTGTGACCTTTCGGATACACAGCGGGATCATTCATTTCGCGTTCAGTTTATTATTGCATCATCCGCGATGACTTGCAGATTATGCAATCTGTCGTGTTCTTCTTTCAGTTCACCGTGGCTTTGACAATCTTGCCCGGCTTTGCGGGCGGCTCGCCCTTGGGCAGCGCGTCGACATGCTCCATGCCGGAGGTCACGACGCCCCACACCGTATATTGGCGGTCGAGGAAGGTCGCGTCGTCGAAGCAGATGAAAAACTGGCTGTTCGCGCTGTTCGGGTTGCTGCTGCGCGCCATCGAGCAGACGCCGCGCACGTGCGGCTCGGCGTTGAACTCGGCCTTGATGTCGGGCAGGTCGGAGCCGCCCATGCCGGTGCCGGTCGGGTCGCCGCCCTGCGCCATGAAGCCGGGGATCACGCGGTGGAACACCACGCCATCGTAGAAGCCCTGCTTGGCCAGCGTGGTGATCTGCGCGACATGGTTGGGCGCCAGGTCCGGGCGGAGCTGGATGACGACATCGCCGCCGGAATCGAGCGACAGGGTAAGGGTCTGGTCGGCCATGATCGGGTCTCCTTGGTCTCGCCGCCCAGAAGTGGAACGGGCGCGGCGGCGGTCCCGCGCTCCTATAATGGCTGCGAGCGGCATTGAAAGCCCGGCATCGGTTGCAATCGGCAAGCGCATGCGCAAAAGGGGAGCGCAAGTGGCGTGGCCATAGGGGCGGCGCGGGGAAAGGCAGGCGCTGCATGAGCGAGACTGACACCGCCGCGCCCGATTCCCCCGACCGCCGTGACCCAGACCGCCGCGACGAGGCCCTGCTGCCCGAGGCGGAGCAGGCGGCCGAGACCAATCTCGACGAGGATGATCGCCTGAAGCCGGAATTCGTCTCCGCCGTGCTCGCCGCGGTCGAGGCGGAGGATGACGAGGCGGCGCGCGCGCTGGTTGAGCCGCTGCACCCCGCCGACATCGCCGACCTGCTGGAGCTGACGCCCGAGGAGCGCCGCGCGGATGTCGCCGCCGCGCTTGGCGATCTGGTCGGCGCCGAGGTGCTTTCCGAGCTGAACGAGCACGTCCGCGAGACGATGGTCGAGGCGCTGGCGCCCGAGCAGCTCGCCGAGTTCGCCGCCGAGTTGGACACGGACGATGCCGTCGCGATCATCGAGGATCTCGACAAGGAGGACCAGCAGGCCGTCCTGGAGGCGATGGAGCCGGAGGACCGCGCCGCCATCGAGAGCGCGCTCTCCTATGGCGAGGAGACCGCCGGCCGCCTGATGCAGCGCGATCTGGTCGCGGTGCCGGAGCATTGGACGGTCGGCCAGACCATCGACTATCTGCGCGAGACGGTCGATCTCACCTCGGATTTCTGGGAGATTTTCGTCGTCGATGCCGCGCACCGGCCGGTCGGCACCTGTCGGCTGAGCTGGGTGATGCGCTGCCCCCGCACCGTGGCCATGACCGATGTGATGCAGCGCGAGCAGACGCTAATCCCGGTCGATATGGATCAGGAGGAAGTGGCGCTGCGCTTCCAGAAATATGCGCTGATCTCCGCCGCCGTGGTCGATCCGGCCAATCGGCTGGTCGGCATGATTACCGTGGATGACGTGGTCCATATCATCCAGGAGGAAGCCGGCGAGGACATCTTGCGTCTGTCCGGCGCCGGCGATGGCGACATCAACGAGCCGGTGGTGGAGAGCTACAAGGCGCGCGTGCGCTGGCTGCTCTCCAACCTGCTCACCGCGCTGGTCGCCTCCACCGTCATCGCCACCTTCGAGGGTGCGATCGAGCGCATGGTCGCGCTGGCGACGCTGATGCCGATCGTCGCGGGCGTCGGCGGCAATGCCGGCACCCAGACCATGGCGGTGACGGTGCGCGCGCTCGCCACCAACCAGATCACCGCCTCCAACACCTGGCGCGCCATCCTGCGCGAGTTGCGCGTCGCGCTGCTCAACGGCCTGACCGTGGCGGCGGTGATCGGCACCGGCGTCACGCTCTTCTTCGGCAACGTCCAGCTTGGCGGCGTCATCGCGGCGGCGATGATGGCCAACATCCTGACCGCCGGCATTGCAGGGGTCGCCGTGCCGCTGATGTTCGACCGGTTCAATATCGACCCGGCCGTCGCCTCGTCGATCTTCGTCACCATGATTACCGACTCGATGGGCTTCCTCGCCTTCCTCGGCCTCGCCACGGTGGTCGGCCTGTCGGGGTAACGGGGGCGCGGCCGGCTACTCCCGCCGGTCTTGTCGAGCGACGTCGAGACACGCCGAGTGCTGTCCTGGGCGCTGTCTGCATTCAGATGATGAGGGAGTGGCAGACGACCGCAGGGCGAAATGGCGGGTTTGCATGATCCGGAGCGCGGGGACCTTTCGGTCCATGAGTGCCCGAAACGCGCAAAGCCGCCATTTGCAGGCCGTCAGGGATGAATACAGACCGCACCTGGCGGATCTCGCCTGCGCTCGACACGAACGGGAGAGGTGAGGGGGCGATACCGGCCGCAGGGAGGCCGCCACCTGCTCAAACAAAACCACGTGCTCCTGCGCAGGCAGGAGCCCAAGGCTTGCGGCCGTGGTCCTGCCTGCGCAGGAGCACAGCGGGCCTATAAGCAGAAGCAGAACGTCTGACGCACCCCAAAGGGAGGCGCAATATGCGGATATGCGGAGAGGACCGTTCCGCCGCCGGCATCACCCGCACCGCCTCCATTGCGGCGTATCAAAGCCCATCCCGCCCCAGTCCGCTATGGCGCCGGGCAGCCGGCCCCGGCACCTGCCGCGTTCCCGGCACCCGCCACCCCCGAGTCGCGCGGTTCCCCGGCGCGGCCGGCAACGCTAGGACAGCGCTCATGCCGCTCCACATGACCAAGATCGCGTTCGATTCGCAGGGGGCCGAGGACCTGCGTGCCTGGCTGGAGGGCCATGCCGATGCGGGGGAGGCGCGGCTGACCACGCGCTACCTGCCCAAGCGCCACGAGGAGATGATCGGCGGCTCGCTCTACTGGATCCATGCTCATCGGCTGATCGGCCGCAGTCCGCTGCTGGGCTTCGCCGAGCGCCCGGACGGCCGCCACTGGATCCGCCTTGCCCCCACGCTGGTCGCGGTGGTCCCGCACCCCAGGCGCGCCCATCAGGGTTGGCGCTACCTCACCGATCAGGATGCGCCGCCCGACCTTGGCGGCGAGGCGGGCGAAGTGGACCTCCCCGGCGCCATGGCGGCCGAACTGGGCCGGCTCGGCCTGCTGTAAATCCCGCCGCTCCCACCGGGCCGAGTCGCGCGGCCTCGCCCCCGGCAAACGGAAGCATGCCGGCAGCCGGAGCCGGTTCAGGCGCCCATTCGAGCGATTTCGCGCTGACTCCTCGCCAAAATCTTTTCGACTATTTTAACGATAAGCGGCGCGCCGCCGCGCCCGTTTTCCGAGCCGGCCTTTCCGGCCTGAACACGCAATTTGCATAGGGATCGCCCACCGCGGACCGGCAAATCGGGGGCGATCCCGTCCGTCCCGCGCGGGCGCGATGGAAGTGCTCGCAATCTTACATATTATACGCAAAAATATTTAACCTATATGGAAAAATAAAATGTCTCCTATCGAGACAATTCCGGTTTCAGTCACCTTCGACAGGCGGCGTCATAGTTAACGATCTTGCTCGACTCACCACCCTGATGATCCATTCATGTCGCGATTATACCATTGTAACTTAATCATAATCGCTTTCCGTATCACAGCGATACGATCATCTCGTGGGAGAGGTCATCATGTTGAAATCAGTATCCATCCTGGCCATGGGGGTTGTCATGGCAGCATCTTCGTCAGCCGCTTTTTCAGCGCCTGTTTTATCCAGCTCGGCAAATGCGGCGTCCGCCCATGTCAGCGTGGCGAACGTGGTCAAGGCGAATGCGACGCTGGCGCCGGTCTCGGGCACGGCGGCGCCGGACTATGCGGACGCCGCCGGTCTGGCCTCCATCAACCTGTCGGCCAATCTGTTCGGCGACCTGCTCCTGTCCACCAGCGCGGGTGTGCAAACGGGCATCGTGACGACCTCGGCGGAATCGGCCTATCCCGGCTCCGCCAGCGCGGCGGCCAATATCGTCAATGCGCGGGCTGGCCTCTACACCAGCGTTCTGGGGGCGATCCCGCTGACCTCGCTCGGCATCTCCGCCGATGCGATCAGCTCGACGACGGTGGCGGGCATCGACGGCTCCGGGCTGTTCGCATCGGGGTCGTCGTCCATCGCCAACCTGCTCATCAGCGGCTCGATCCTCGATACGCTCGGGCTCGATCTGGCGGCCTTCTCCAATCCGCTGCCCAACACCGTGGGCCTGTCGGTCCTGGGGCTGAAAATCACGTTCAACGAGCAGCTCATGGAGCAGACGGCAGACAGCATCTTCATGGCGACCAATGCCGTGCATATCAGCCTGGATGATTATCTGTTCCAGGGGCATTTGCTCAATGGCGACATCATCCTCGGCCACTCGCAGGCGTCGGTGACGGGCTATGTGCCCAGCGCCGCGGTGCCGGAGCCGGCCACATGGGCGCTGATGATGGCGGGGTTCGGCCTCATCGGCTTCAGCCTCCGCCGGCGGGCGCGGGTGCGCGTTCACGCCGCGTTCGCCTGACCGCTCGGGGCGCCCCACACGCTCCGGAACGGAAATCGCCGGCCTCGCTGCCGGCGGTTTTTCCATGCTGGGGCGGATCGCCGCTCCGCCCGTGCCGGTCGGTAAAGCACGGTCCGGTGCCCCGATGTTCGTGCTCCTGCGAAGGCGGGAGCCCACGGCGCATGAGCGGTTCCTTACCGCCCTGGGCTCCTGCCTTCGCAGGAGCACCGATCCCATTTCGTATGGACAACTCTGGCGTGTGGAGGCCGCGCTCCGGGTCACAGGTCGTCCGCGCCTCCCGCTCGATCCGGCCCGAATGCCGATCCGCCCCGGTGCGCGTCACCGCTCCGGCAGCAGCAGGCTGGCATCCCCATAGCTGTAGAAGCGATAGCCCGCCGCGATCGCATGGGCATAGGCCGCCTGCATCCGCCCGGTGCCCATCAGCGCGCTCACCAGCATGAACAGGGTCGAGCGGGGCAGGTGGAAGTTGGTCATCAGCCCGTCAATGGCGCGGAAGCGGTAGCCCGGCGTGATGAAGATGCGCGTCTCGTCCTCGAACGGGCGCAGGAGCCCGTCCGCATCCGCCGCGCTTTCGAGCAGGCGCAGGCTGGTCGTGCCCACCGCGATCACCCGCCCGCCGGCCGCGCGCACCGCGTTCAGCCGGCCGGCGGTGGCGGCGTCGATCCGGCCCCATTCTGCGTGCATGCGGTGGTCGGCGGTATCGTCCGCCTTGACCGGCAGGAAGGTGCCGGCGCCGACATGCAGGGTCAGCGTCTCGTGGCCGATGCCGGCCGTGTCGAGCGCCGCCAGCAGCCGGGGCGTGAAGTGCAGCGCGGCGGTCGGCGCGGCGACGGCGCCCGGCTCGCGCGCGAACATGGTCTGGTAATCGTCGCGGTCGCGCGCGTCGGTGGGCCGCTTGCTGGCGATGTAAGGGGGCAGCGGCATCTGCCCGGCGCGCTCCAGCAGCAGTTCCACCGGCTCGTCGCCCAGAAAGCTCAGCGCCATGCCGCCGTCCGCATCGCGCTCGCCCGCCCGCGCTTCCACACCGTCCGCGAAGGCGATGACGTCGCCCGGCCGCACGCGTTTGGCGTTGCGCACGAACACCTGCCAGTCGCGCGGCCCCAGCCGCTTGTGCAGCGTCACGCCGACCTTCGCGTCGCCGCGCCGGCCCTCAAGCTGCGCGGGGATGACGCGCGTATCGTTGAACACGAGGCAATCGCCCGCCCGCACCTGCGCGGGGAGGTCGCTCACCACGCAATCGCGCGTGGCGTCGCCGTTGAGCACCAGCATCCGCGCCGCATCGCGCGGGGAGGCTGGCCGCAGGGCGATCCGCTCGGGCGGCAGGTCGAAATCGAAAAGGTCAACACGCATGGGAGCACCGCCCTTATCGGCACCGGGCGGCGATGAACAGGGGGCGGGGCGGAGAAGGCCGGGGGTCGTTCGGTCCTGGGGCTCGTGCAGCGGCGGCCGAGGGTCGTTCGGTCCGGGACCCATACAGAGGAAGCCCACCATCATGGAGAGCAATCCCCGCACGAAAGCGCCTCCGTGCTCCTGCGAAAGCAGGAGCCCAGGGCCCAGCAGCTCTTTCAGGACGTCTTATTGGCAACCGCCTTCGAACGGAAAGGATGTTTCGCCCGCTCAACCTGATGCGTCGCCGCCCTCGGCTCCGGCTTTCCCAGAAGCGCGGCAAACGCCCGGCCGGACGCCCCCCTCGTCGCAGGAGAGCGAACAGGCGCCGCTTCCGCCCAACCGAGGGGGCGTTTCCTCTGTCCTACACCCGGCCGCTCATGCCATGCTCGCCCGCGCGCCGATTGAACCGGTGCCGGCTCTTTCTCATGTGGTCATCCATCTCGCTGGCGCACAGATGCGAAAAAAATCGGGTTCACCCCGCGACCTTCGTGACTTTCGGGTATCACCATACCCGAATCGCGCAAAAACGAGGGTCGGCCGACCGGCGGCTGCCGGTCGAGCGATCCTTGACGATGGTGTGGAGTCGCGCCCGGCCATTCCGGGAGAGAGCGCGCCCTCAGCCCTCAGCTTGCGGGTGCGGCACTCGCTGCCGGTGCGGCGGCCGCCTGTCCGTCACCCTCGATATAGGCGCGGACGATCTTGGTCGGGCTCTCCGGCGGCTCGCCCTTGGCGATGCCGTCGACGCCAGGCATGCCGTCGATCACGCGGCCGAATACCGTATATTTGTGGTCGAGTTGCAGGCGCGGCATCAACATGATGAAGAACTGGCTGTTGGCGCTGTTCTCGCTCTCGGCGCGGGCCATGGAGACGGTGCCGCGCATGTGCGGCAGCCAGTTGAACTCCTGCGTGAGGTCCGGCAGCTCCGAGCCGCCCGTGCCGTCGCCCTTGGGGTCGCCGCCCTGCGCCATGAAACCGTCGATCACGCGGTGGAACAGCAGGCCGTTATAGAAGCCCTGCCGGGTGAGCGCCTTGATCCGCGTGACATGCTCGGGCGCCACGTCCGGCCGAAGCTGGATGCGGACATGGCCGCCGTCCGAAAGGTCGAGCACCCACACATTGTCGGGCGTCACTGGCACGCTGGCCTGCAACGGCTGGACGCCGCTCCTGGCGGCTTCCTCGCGCAGCGCGTCGGCGTCCTTCTTGGCGCGCGCGGCGACGTCCGCCTCCTTGGCGACATCCTCGGCGGTCCTGGGTTGCGCCCAGGCCGGCGCCGTGCCCGCGATCAGCAGCGCCGCCGCGAGGGGGCCGGCGAGGAAACGAAGCGTGTTGGGCATGGCCGTCCTTGTCATCCGTCTGGTTCTGCCCGCTCTTGGCTGAACGCGCAATGACCCGTCAACTGCCCTGCGCCTTGCGCGCGGCGATTTGCGCCAGCACGTCATCGCGCACGGCGGGCGTCACGAAGCGGGAGATGTCGCCGCCCAGCACCGCGATTTCCTTGACTAGCCGCGATGCGATGGGCTGCAAGGCCACGTCCGCCATCAGGAACACGGTCTCGATGCTCGAGTCGAGATACTGGTTCATGCCGGTCATCTGATACTCATATTCGAAGTCCGAGGCGCCCCGCAGCCCGCGCAGGATCAGGCTGGCCCCGCATTCGCGCGCGAAGTGCATGAGCAGCGAATCGAACGCGACGACCTCGATCGTGCCGTTACCCAACGCGGCGCACTCGCGGCGGATCATGGCGAGGCGCGTGTCGAGCGGGAACAGCGGCGTCTTGCTTGGGTTGGTGGTGACGCCGATTACCAGCTTGTCGACCAGCTTCGCGCCGCGCCGGATGATATCCATGTGGCCGAGTGTGATGGGGTCGAAGGATCCGGGGTAGAGGCCGATGCGCATGGGGCGGTTTCCTCAGTGGGTGCGGCGGATCGTGAAATCGGCGATATCGCGCAGCAGGTCGGCCTCACTGCCGAAGCTGTGCAGATGCGCCTTGGCCTGCGCCACCAGCAGCTCGGCCTGCTCGCGCGCCTGGTCGCGGCCGATCAGCGAGACGAAGGTGGCCTTGCCGGCGGCGGCGTCCTTGCCCACCGCCTTGCCGGTGACGTGCGCGTCGCCCTCCACATCGAGCAGGTCGTCGGCGATCTGGAAGGCGAGGCCCACGTCGCGCGCATAGCCGCGCAGCCCCACGCGCCTGTCCTCCGGCACGCGGGCGAGGATAGCGCCCGCCTCGACGGAGAAGGCGATGAGCGCGCCGGTCTTGAGCTGCTGCATGCGGGTGACGGTCGGCAGGTCGAACGGCGTGGTCTGCGCCGTCAGGTCCATCATCTGCCCGCCGGCCATGCCCATCGGGCCGCTCGCCTGCGCCAGCGCGCGGATCAGCTCGCACCGGGCGAAGGGGTCCGGGTGGGTGCGCTCGTCGACCAGCACGGAGAAGGCGAGGTCGTGCAGGCAGTCGCCCGCGAGGATTGCCGTCGCTTCGTCATAGGCGCGGTGGACGGTCGGCTTGCCGCGCCGCAGGTCGTCGTCGTCCATCGCCGGCAGGTCGTCGTGGATCAGCGAATAGACGTGGATGCACTCGACCGCGAGGCCCGTGCGCAACGCGCTCTCGAAGCCGACGTTGAACAGATCGCAGCTTGCCTTGACGATCAGCGGCCGCATCCGCTTGCCCCCGCCGATCGCGGCGTGGCGCATGGCCGCGTAAAGGCGCGTGCGCAGATCGTCCGGGCTGGTCAGCAGTTGCTCGAACTGGCGGTCGATCGCCTCGGCGATGGTCGTCATCGCCTCGTCCAGCCGCGTGGGTGCGTCGACGCGCATCGCGGTCAATCGGCCGGGAAGGGGGCGGTCTTGCTCGCGCTGCCGTCTGCGTTGCCGACGATCTGCTGGATGCGCGCTTCCGCCGCGGCGAGCCGGGCCTGGCACTGCGCGCGCAGCTTGTCGCCCTCCTCGTAGAGCGTGATGGACTGTTCGAGCGGGACGTCGCCGCGCTCGAGCTGCTGGACGATCGCTTCCAGGCGGCGGAGCGCCTCCTCGAAGCTGAGCGTGTCGGTATCGGCAGGGTCGGCCATGCCGTTGCATTGACCCGCCGCCCGCACGCGGTCAAGCGCAGTCGCCTCTTAAGATGGCAAAAATGCCAGCGTTTGGCCAATAAAGGCGTTGACGGCGCCAAAGTCAGGCAGGATAGGGGGCGCGCTATGAAATATTCCAACCGCATCACCACCTCGCTCGCGCTCGGCGCGGTCGTGCTCGCGCTCGCCGCATGCAAGTCCGAACCGGAGTCCGTCAATCTCGGCACCAACGATCCCATGGATAGCGCGCTGGCCAATGCCGCGCCGGTTGAGCTGCCCCCCATGCTCAAGTCCAGCCACAGCTATCGCTGCAAGGACAACAGCCTGATCTTCGTCGATTTCATGACCGACGACAAGACGGCCAATTTCAAGGCGGACAAGGAAGGGCCCGTTACGGTGCTCAAGGCACCCGAGGCTGGCCAGCCCTTCGTCTCCGCGGATGGCAAGACGACCGTTACCAGCAGCGGCGATGGCGTGACCTACAACGGCCAGAGCTGCAAGACCGGCTGAGCCGCCCAATCCGTTCGCGGCCCCGCGCGGGCCTTGTCCCAGGAATCCACGGGCCGGCCTTGAGCGCCGGCCCTTTTCACGTGCGACGGGTGCGATACGGCGGGCGGGCGCCGGTGTGCCCGCCATGCCCATCCTTCCGTGGTTGTGCCCGCCGACCTGCGGCGATAAAGGCCGCTCATGTCCAGCAACACGCCCCCCATCACCCCGCAGATCGTCGCAGACCATGGCTTGACCGAAGAGGAATATGGCCGCGTCCTCAAGGCGCTCGGCCGCGAGCCCAATCTGACGGAACTAGGCATCTTCTCGGTCATGTGGTCGGAGCATTGCTCCTATAAAAGCTCGCGCATCCACTTGAAGAAGCTGCCGACCAAGGCGCCCTGGGTGATCTGTGGGCCGGGCGAGAATGCCGGCGTGGTCGACATTGGTGACGGGCAGGCGGCCATCTTCAAGATGGAGAGCCACAACCACCCGAGTTATATTGAGCCCTATCAGGGCGCGGCGACAGGCGTGGGCGGCATCCTGCGCGACGTGTTCACCATGGGCGCGCGGCCGGTGGCGAACATGAACGCGTTGCGCTTCGGCCGGCCCGATCATCCCAGGATGAAGCACCTCATCAGCGGCGTGGTGCGCGGCATCGGCGGCTATGGCAACTGCGTGGGCGTGCCGACCGTGGGCGGCGAAGTCAATTTCCACGAGTCCTATGACGGCAACATCCTCGTCAACGCCATGACCGTGGGTGTCGCGCAGACGGACCGCATTTTCTATTCGGCTGCCTCGGGTGTCGGCAATCCGATCGTCTATGTCGGCTCCAAAACCGGACGTGACGGCATCCATGGCGCCACCATGGCCTCGGCCGACTTCGCGGAAGACTCGGAAGAGAAGCGCCCGACCGTGCAGGTCGGCGACCCCTTCACCGAGAAGCTGCTGATCGAGGCATGCCTTGAGCTGATGGCGTCCGACGCGATCGTCGCCATTCAGGATATGGGCGCGGCGGGCCTCACCAGCTCATCGGTGGAAATGGCGAGCAAGGGCGGCGTCGGTCTCCGGCTGGACATGGACAAGGTGCCCCAGCGCGAGACCGGCATGACAGCCTATGAGATGATGCTTTCGGAGAGCCAGGAGCGGATGCTCATGGTGCTGAAGCCCGGCAAGGAAGCCTTTGCCGAAGCGATCTTCCGCAAGTGGGAGCTGGATTTTGCGGTGATCGGCGAGGTGACGGACACCGGCCGCATGGTCCTCGTCCACCATGGCGAGACGGTGTGCGACATTCCGCTCGCACCGCTCGCCGATGATGCCCCGCTTTACGATCGCCCGCATGTGCCGACACCGCCCTGCGCGCCGCTCGCCAGCGTGCCGGACACCAAGGACATCGCCGCCGATCTGCTCACTCTGATCGGCTCGCCGGACCTCGCCAGCCGCCGCTGGATCTGGGAGCAATATGACCACATGGTCGGTGCCGATACCGCGCAGCGCCCCGGCGGCGACGCAGCGGTGGTGCGCGTCCATGGCACACGCAAGGCGCTCGCGATGAGCACCGATTGCACGCCCCGTTATTGCTTTGCCGATCCGGTCGAAGGCGGCAAGCAGGCCATCGCCGAGTGCTGGCGCAACATTACGGCAGTTGGCGCGACGCCGCTCGCTACCACCGACTGCATGAACTTCGCCAACCCGCAGCGGCCGGAGATCATGGGGCAGTTCGTTGGCTGTATCGAGGGTATGGCGCAGGCCTGCACCGCGCTCGACTTCCCGATCGTCTCGGGCAATGTCAGCCTTTACAACGAGAGCAAGGCGACCGGCGGCGGTAGCGCCATCCTGCCTACGCCTGCCATCGGCGGCGTGGGCTTGCTGGATGAAGTCGACCGCATGTGCACCATCGGGTTCAAGGGCACCGGCGACATCATCCTGCTGATCGGCGACCGCAAGGGCGATCTCGGCCAGTCGCTCTGGCTGCGCGAGTGCCATGGCATCGAGGGACGCGAAGCAGGGCCGCCACCGCGTGTTGATCTGGCGCGCGAGCGGGCGACCGGCGACTTCGTGCGCGAGGCGATCCATTGCGGCGCGATCACCGCCTGCCATGACGTATCGGACGGCGGTATCCTCATCGCGGTTGCGGAGATGGCGCTGGCGAGCGGCATTGGCGCGATGCTCGACCAGCCGCTGCACGGCACTGCCGCGCAGAGCTATTTCGCGGAGGATCAGGGGCTCTACGTCGTCACCGTGCGCGATGCTGCCTTGATCGACCTGCTGAGCCACGCGGAAGCCAAGGGCGTCACCGTCGCGCGTCTTGGTCGCACCATCGCAAATCGGCTGATCGTGGAGCTGCCCGAGAGCGACCACGTCGTCGCACTGGCCGATCTGCGCGCGGCGCATGAGGGCTTCTTCCCCAAGCTGATGGGTGACGAACTGTAAGGGCGCACCAATCGCTCAATCGCGGCGGAAGATATATTCCTCGTCGCGATGGTTGCCGACCATGAAGTGATAGTCGCCGACCTTGCGGAAGCCGGCGGCGGCATAGACGGCCTGGGCGCGCTCGTTGCGTGACCAGACGCCGAGCCAGAGCGAACCGGGATAGGTCGCGCCGAGCCAGGCCAGCGCCGTTGCGAGCAGCCGCCGGCCGAGGCCCAGGCCTTGCGCGGCGCGGCGCACGTAGAGCTGATATAACTCGCCCGAGTGCAGAGTTGCCTCGTCGTGGGGCAGCTTGCACGGGCCGGCATGGGCGTAGGCGAGCAGCGTGCCGGCCGCTGTTTCGCACAGCCATGTCCGGTGGGCTGGATCCGCGATCTCAGCCGCGATCCGCTCCTCACCATAGGTCTCCGCCTCGAACCGAGCGAGGTCGTCCGGCGGATAGGGGATGGCGAAATCCTCCAGGAAGGTCTCGCGAAAAGTGGCGAGCTTGAGCGCCGCCAGTGCTGCCGCGTCGTCCGGCGTCGCTTCGCGCAGGCTGGGGGGCGGGGTGTCAGTCATAGATGATCCGGCCGAAAAGCACATGATAGCCGGTCTTGCCTCCCGCCGCATCGAAACGCGCGATGATGCGCCGCATCACCGCCGGACCGAGTGGATGGTAGTCCGGGCGAGGGATATGCGCGCCGATCCCACGGAAATGGCGGATCAGCGCTTGTCCACCGCGCTCATCCAAAGGATAATGCGCCTCACAGGCGAAGGCGTCGCCGAAGGGCGACAGCATGGCCCGCAGGTCCGCGAGACTCGGATAGGCTGGCAATCCCGGCGCTACGCCTTCCTCCGCATAAGCGGCGCGCCAGCTTGCGAAGCTCTCCGCGCCCATAGTCGCGAAATAGAGGCTGCCGTGTGGGCGGAGCAGGCTGTACAGGCGGGCCAGTGCGGCCGGCAAGTCATCGAACCACTGGAAGGTGAGGCTGGAGAGAATGAGATTGAACCATGGGCCTTCGAAAGCTGGCGCCTCCCCGTCCATGGCGAGCAGGCGGACGGCTAGCCCCTGTCGCGCCGTGGCGGCGATCATTGCCGGGGCGAGGTCGGTCGCGGTGAACTTGGCATCCGGCCAACGCTGGCGGATCTCGCGGGTGAGCAGGCCCGTGCCGCAGCCGATTTCCAGGATTTGCGCTCCTGGCTCCAGCCGCTCGTGCCCGGCCATCTCAGCGAGGTGGCGCGCGACGATGCGCTGTACGCCAGCGCTTGCCTCATAGCCTTCGGCCGCGGCGGCGAATGCCGCGCCGATCCGTGCCTTGCGTGCCGATGCCATGGCGCGCGCCTTGCCATGGCGGGGGGTGGACGTCACGCCAAAAGACGATAGGAGGCACCATGGCTGACGAAAGCTTCCGGATCGACGGGCTGGACTTCCTGCGGGGACTGGCCGTGATGGGGATATTGCTCCCCAATATCATTCTGTTCGCCTTGCCTTATCCGGCGGTACTCAACCCCTTCACCATCGGCACCACGGGCGTGGCGGACCTGATGGCGTGGCTGGCCGGCTTCCTGCTGGTGGATGGCAAGATGCGGGCGCTGTTCGCCATCCTGTTCGGCGCGTCGATCCTGCTCGTCATGGAATCGGCGGAGATGGATGGGCGCGATGGCCTCCGCGCGCACCGCCGCCGCATGGTGTGGTTGCTGCCGATCGGCCTCGCTCATTATGGGCTGCTCTGGTCGGGCGACATCCTGTTGCTGCTGGCTGTGTGCGGTCTGATCGCCACGCTATTCGTGCGGCTCGAAACACTCGGCCTCATCAAGCTCGCGCTCGTGTTGCTGCTGGTGCAATGGCTCATCAACCTTGCTGTCGTGCTGCCGCCTTTCTGGCTGCGCGCCGCTGTGGAGGTGCCGGGGGCAGCCGGATCGGTTGTTGCCCAGTGGCGCGATTATGCCGATCATCTCGGCATGGGGGCGAGCGGGGCCGTGGCGGCCGACATGGCGCGCTATCATCTCGGTTATGCCGATATCGTGCGGCTTCGCGTGGCTGATATGCCGCGCGATGCGCTCAGCCAGCTTATGCACGCATTGCCGGAGATGCTAGCCTTCGTCGCGCTTGGCATGGCCATGCTCAAGGGCGGGTTCCTCGCTGGCCAGTGGCGGCCGGAGCACTACCGCGCGACATGGCGGCGCGCGCTGTTGGTCGGCTTGGTCCCCATGCTCGGGCTGGCGGCCTGGGTACTGGCCTCTCGCGATCCGCTGGCGGCGCAGGCTGCGATCTTCGGCTGGTCGCTGCCGCTGCGTCTGCCGCTCGCGGTCGGTCTGGCGGCGCTGGCGATGGAGATCGCCGCGCGCGCATCGGGCAGCGGACTGGTGGGCGCAGTGCGTGCCATCGGACGGCTGGCGCTCTCAAACTATCTGCTGAGCAGCCTCGTCATGACCAGCATCTTCTATGGCTACGGCCTTGCGCTCTATGGCGAGATGGACCGCGCCATGCTGCTTCCGGTTGTGCTGGCGGCATGGGCTGCGATGCTCGGTTGGTCCACGCTCTGGCGTCGGCGAGTGGGGCAAGGCCCGGCCGAGTGGCTGTGGCGCCGGCTGGCAAGGGGGCGCTCGGCGCCATAAGCTTCCGGCCCCGGTGTGCGGGTCGATGCCGATCGGGCCCGTTCGTTCCAACCCTTCGAAGCTGCTTTCCCCAGCATCATCGAGAAAGGGGGAACGGCATGTATTAGGGACTATTCCGTTCGGTCATCTAATCGGTGCGCTTAAAGCGATATCAAGCGCAAAGAAAGGCGCCAGCCACGGGGGACGGGGCTGGCGCCTTCCGGGGATGGCGTCCGGATGGGCGCCATCGCGCTCGCCGGAGCCAGGGACCGTTAGCTGAAGGCGATGCGCGTCACATGTGAACGGCGGCGCAGAGTCATGCCGATGGCAGCTACTCCAACGACCATCATGGCCCATGTCGCAGGCTCGGGTACCGCTGCGCCGAGTGCGAAGTTCACGGTGCCGCTGTAGGAGGCATTACCGCCCGCCGTGCCGCCGACGGTCAGCACATGCTCACCTGCCGCCAGCGCATAGCCCGTGAGGACAAGCACATTGCTGCCCGGAATGGCGGTCAGCGAAGGCAACAGATCAATGCCGTCGAGCGTCAATTCCGAGAAGGTGATGGCGGAAAGGCCGGTGCCGGCCTGGATCAGTGTGATGTCGGCCAATGCGTCGGCGATTGCCGGCGTAAAGGTAATGGTATCGCTGAACGCATTGGCCAGGCCGGCGTTGCCATAGTCTGCTGTGTAACTGTCTCCGCTCTGGACCAGCGCGATGGAGAGATCCGTCGCGCTGGCGGCCGGGGCCATGGCGACCACCCCAAGGGCTGCCGCCGCTGCATAGAGAGTTTTCTTCATAGTGGTGTACTCCCACAATGCCTTAATTGGCCTTTAACCCTCTATCTATGTGCATGTGCGAAAGGCAATGCAAAGGCCGGATAGGGCGATGGCACCCATCCCATCTGAATGTCGGTTCGGCACTAACCCGTGCTAATGTTGCGCTAATTGAAATTTTACCGATATATTTCTGTGACTTGTTGAACAGATGGATGTGTCGGGTTTTGTCCCTGTTCAGAGAAATTGACGAACGACGCTCGGGTCAACCGGCTTTTCCGGCATTTTCCGGATGAATTGTTTCGCACTTGCGGTGGATTGTGTTGCGATTGCACAGTCCAGCTGCCGGAGGTTCAGCCTCCTATAAGGAGCATTGAGTACCGATGTGTCGGCCGATGGAGCTGAGCAGATGGACCCTTATCCGGGCAGCGCATGGCGCATCCCCGCAGGGGTGACATGAGGCGGGCGATCACCCGCCCGCCCACGCCTCAATGGCGCGCGCTGCAAGCGGCGCCGCCTGTCATGCCTTACCAGATACGGACGCGATTCTCCGGCGTGAGCGCCATCTTCGCGTCAGCAGGGATAGTGAAGGCCGCATACCATGGATCGAGGTTGCGCACGATTGCGGCGCGTTGCTCGGAGGGGGAATGCGGATCGGTGAGCAGCCGTTGCCGCAGATTTTCCTCGCGATAGCTGCGCCGCCAGACCTGTGCCCAGCCGAGGTAGAAACGCTGGTCGCCGCTGGTCCCGTCGATCATGGGCGCCGGTTGACCGTTCAGCGATGCGTGATAGGCGTCGTAGGCGACCATCAGACCCGCGAGATCGGCGATGTTCTCGCCGAGCGTCAGCTTGCCGTTGAGATGCTCGCCGGGCAGCGGCTCATAGGCGTCATATTGCTTGACCAGCTTGTCGGTTAGCGCATTGAACTGCGCGACGTCCTGGTCGCTCCACCACTGTTTGAGGCGGCCGGTCTCGTCATATTTTGCACCCTGGTCATCGAAATGATGGCTCAGCTCGTGTCCGATGACCGCACCGATACCGCCATAATTGACTGCCGGGTCGGCATGCGGGTCGAAGAAGGGTGGTTGCAGGATGGCGGCCGGGAAGACGATCTCCACCATGCCGAAATTGGCATAGGCGTTCACTTCCATCGGCGTCATGAACCACTCCCAACGGCGCACCGGCTGGCCGAGCTTGCCGACCTGATAATCATGGTCGAACTGGTTGGAGCGCAAGGCATTGCCGAACAGGTCGTCGCGCTTGATCTCCAGTCCCGAATAATCCCGCCACTGGTCCGGATAGCCGATCTTGGGCGTGAAGGCGGCGAGCTTGGCGTGGGCGCGCGCCTTGGCGGCGTCGCTCATCCAGGTGAGGCCGTCGATGCGGCGACCCATGGCGGCGATGACGTTCTTGACGAGCTGGTCGGCTGCGGCCTTGGTTTCCGGCGGGAAATAACGGGCGACATAGACCTTGCCCACTTCCTCGCCGAGCGCCCCCTTGACGAAGGTGACGCCCCGCTTCCAGCGTTCCTCGCGCTCGGGCGTGCCGCTCAGCGTCGTGCCGTAAAAGGCGAAATTCTCCTTGGCGAGGGCGTCCGGCAGATAGTCGGCGAACTGGTCGAGGCTGCGGATCAGGAGCTGGTCCTTGAGTACCGCGAGCGGTGCCTTGGCGATCAGCGCGGCTTCGCTCTTGATGGCGCTAGGCTGCGCGACGACCAACGTGTCGGTGTTGACGCCGGACGCTTTGAGCGCGGCGGCGAAGTCGAAGCCCGGCGCCGTCCGGGCCAGATCCGCCACCGTCATCTTGTTGTAGATCTTATCGACGTCGCGGCTGTCCACCCGCGTCCAGTGCGCCTTGGCGATCTGCGTCTCAAAGGCGAGCAGCGCGTCTGCCCGCTTTTCTCCATCGCTTTCTCCGGCGAGCGCGAACATCTTGGCGAGATGCGCGCGATAAGCCTTGCGCATCCCTTCCATCTTCGCGTTGGCCTGGATGTAATAATCGCGATCCGGCATGCCGAGGCCGCTCTGCGTCAGCGTGAAGATATACTGCTCCGGCTCCTTGTCGTCCTGGCCGACGAAGCCGCCGAATGGCGTGGGTACGCCATTGCGTGAGGCCTGCGCGACGATGGCGACATAATCCGCCCGCGTCTTGATCGCCTTGATCGTGTCCAGCCAAGGCTTGATCGGTGCGAGACCCCTGGCTTCCACCGTCGCGTCGTCAAGATAGGCCGCATAAGCGTTGCCGATCTTGCTGGTGGGATCATCCTTCGCCTCGTTCAATATGTCCTGGGTGCGCTGCTTGGAGAGGTCGTCCAACGCAGTGAACATGCCGTAATTGGCCTTGTCGGCGGGGATGGGCGTGTTCTTCTCCCAAGTGCCGTTGGCATATTGATAGAAGTTGTCGCCTGGTGCGATGGCGCGGTTCATTCCGCTTTCGTCGAAGCCGTAATTGCCCAGCGCCGGCTTGGGCGCTGGGGTGGCGGCAGGCGCGGATGCTGCGGATTCGGGCGTTGTTGCCGGCGCCTCGCCAGCAACATGAGTCGCACAGGCGGAGAGGCTGGTGGACGCTAGGGCAAGCATGAAAAATGAGCGATGCATGGAGGTCCCTTCAGGTCATTCTGGTGGCCTGCCAGACGGCGGGCGGATGGCGCAGGTCTAGCAATTGCCGGTGATTGACTGAACTCCCTTTCGCAGCGCACTGCTCAGGCGGAGGATATAGCGTTTTTTTCGAACGCACTTCGGCGCTGATGGGGTATAAAAGAGGACTGGCATCTTGCTCGCACCTGCGGCATGATTGTGCGATGCAACAACGATCTGTGGATAGCTGACCAGCCGTGCGCCGACTTCCGCCTCTAACCGCGCTTGAAGCGTTTGTGCAGGTTGCGCGCACCGGCTCCGTCAAGGCCGCGGCGGAGGAGTTGGCGCTCTCCGCACCCGCACTCAGCCGGCGCATCCAGGCGCTCGAGCGGTTCCTCGGTTACAGCCTGTTCGAGCGCAAGCACCAGCAGCTCGAAATCAACCAGCATGGCGTGGCGCTGCTCACCGAGATCGCGCCGGCGCTCGACCAGCTCGGTGCCGCCATCGAGGTCGCGACCAGTGGCGCACGAACGTTGCGGGTTCGTCTGGGCATGCTGCCGCTGTTCGCGAGCCAGCGCCTGTTCCCCCGTCTCGGCGACTTCCACCACCAGCATCCCGACATCCATCTCGATGTGGATACCAGCCCTAACGCCGTGGCACGGCTGGGCGAGGGGCTGGATGCCGCTATCGTGCTGGCGCGTGAGGTCGATCCATCGCTCTATGCGCGCGAATTGGACCGTGACGAGATCTATCTCATCGCCTCCAAGCCGCTGGTGGCGGCCATCCGCTCGCCAGGGGACCTCGTCCATCAGACGGTGCTTATCCATCGTGATATGCCCTCCACGTTCGACGTATGGAAGGAAGCGGCGGGCGTTCCCAATCTCGTTCCCGCCGCCGTGGATTATTATGACTCTGGCGCGCTCATGCTGGAGGCGGCCGCGCAGGGGCTGGGCATCGCCGTCATGCACGGCGGCCACCTCGAACATGCGCAGGACTCGCGCCTCGCCCGGCTGTTCGACCAACGCATCGAGAGTCCGTATCGCTATTTCTTCGTCTGCCGCCCCAAGGCGCTGGAACGCCGCTCGGTCCGTGCGTTTCACGACTGGCTCATCAAGGCTGAAATCTGACGTTGGGCGGCCGGTGTGCAGACCGGCGCCTCTGAACCATTTATAAACAGGCTCCCCTCTATGGTCCAGGCAAGCGAGAGGCCGTTCGGGCCAGCCATGACGGAAAGCAGGGATGATGCCGACGACCAGGATCCTCACGGTGGATGACAGCCGCAGCATGCGCGCGCTGCTGCGCCTGACGCTGGCCGGCGGCGGCTTCGACGTGGCGGAGGCGGAGGACGGCCAGGCCGCACTGGAGTGGCTGGAGGAGAATGAAGTAGACCTCATCATCACGGACATCAACATGCCGCGCCTCGACGGTTTCGGCTTCATCGAAACCCTGCGCGGGCAACAGCGGCGCCACGTCAATCGCCCGATCCTCGTCCTCACCACAGAATGTTCGGTCGAGAAGCGGGCGCAGGCCCGCGCGGCGGGCGCGACCGGCTGGATCGTCAAGCCGTTCGATCCCGCGCAGCTCGTTGCAGCCGTCCATCGCCTTGCCCATTGAGCGGCCGGGTCAAGTCACGATATGAAAACCGAAAATATGATGCAGGCTCACACGCTGGATCCCGTCTCCGCGCCGCTACCCACCGCCCCGGCTGACGAGCTTGTCCGCATTCTCATTGCCGAGGAACTGGACCGCGTCCGCCTCGTGCTGGAGGAGATGGGCGTGCAACTCTGCGCCGATCCGGCGGTGGTTCGCAGCCATCTGGCGGCGCTCCAGCGGATCGACGAGCTGTGCCAGCGCCACGAGAATCTGGCCCGCATCCTGCGCGCGGACGACATGGCGGCTGAGGCGGCCGGGGTCACGCTGGAATCGCTGCGCCTGCGTCTGAAACCGGCGCTCGCGCGGTCTTTTGGCGGGCGAGGCGAGGGTGTCGCCGGCAATTGATTTGCCCTTCGAGGCGGGGTGCCGGTAATCGGATGACGAAAAAATCCGCCGCGCTGCCTCTTTTCTTGCGCGCCGCCGCGCTCTAGGGGTCATGATACTCCAATCATGAGTGAGGGGCGATGGCCACCAACGGATCCATACTGACCGAGCGCCGCAGTAGTGCCAGCGAGTATCTGAAATTCCTGCAGGCCTGGATCCGCAAGCCGCGACAGACCGCCTCGATCGTCCCCAGCAGCCATTATCTCGGCCGGCTGATGGCCGCGCAGATCGACCCGCAGGGTGGACGCGTCATGGAATTCGGCGGCGGCACCGGCGCTCTCACGCGCGAGATTCTCGCGACCGGGTTGCCAGTCGCGGATCTGGAGGTCGTCGAGATCAACGAGGCGCTGGCCCATAATCTGCGCGGCAGCTTTCCCGGCGTTTCCATCCTGCAAGCGCCGGCTCAGTCGGTGTTGGCGCAATCGGCGGGCGGGGCCGGCGGTTATCAGTGCATCATCTCCGGCCTACCGCTGCTCGCCATGAGCAAGATGCTGCAAAAGGCGATCCTGGGCGAAGCCTTCCGGCTCCTGCGGCCGGGCGGTGCGGTGATCCAGTTCACTTATTCGCCTCGCCCGCCTGTGCCGGAGCGGCTGACCAGCCTGCTCGGCCTGCGCGCGGAACGGATCGGCACGATCGTCCGTAACGTGCCGCCAGCCACCGTGTTCCGCTATCGCCGTGCCGCCGACATCATGCAGGATTGAGCCAGCCGACACGCGACTACGCACGCGCCGTATCATTCCCCGTCGCCTTCCGCCCATTTCGCGGTTAGAGACGGAGCCATGCAGCGCTTCGACGTCATCATTCTCGGCGGCGGCCTTGTCGGCCTCACCCTGGCGATCGCGCTCGGGCGGCACGGTGTGCAGTGTGCGGTGGTCGATCCGGCCGAGCCCGCCGCGACCATGGCGCCCGGTTTCGACGGGCGCGTCTCCGCCATTTCGAGCGCGAGCTGGAAGCTATTCGAGGCGATCGGCGTCGCGCCGCACCTCGCCGGCAAGGCCTGCCCGATCGACCGCATCTGGGTGAGCGAGGGACTGACCGGCAGTGCACTCGATTTCGCGCCGGATCCGGATGATGGCGCCATGGGCTTCATGGTCGAGAATCGCGAATTGCGCCGGGCAATCGACGCAGCCGCGCAGGCGGCCGACGGCATCACTCGCTTCCAGCCGGACAAAGCCGCCGATGTCGTGCGCGATGCCTATGGCGTCACCGTACGGCTGGCGAGCGGTGCGGAGATCGGTGCCAGCCTGCTGGTCGGTGCCGAGGGGCGGGGCAGTCCCACGCGCGCGCTGGCGCGTATCCCGGTCGCGACCTGGGCCTATCCGCAGACGGCGCTGGTCACGGCGATTGACCACGAAATTCCGCACGGCAACACCGCCTACGAGATTTTCTACTCCGGCGGTCCGTTCGCGTTGCTGCCGATGCTACCGGGCACACGCTCCGCGATCGTGTGGACCGTGCCCAATCGCCAGGCGCCGGCTATGCGTAAGCTGACCGGGCGGGCGTGGCTGGCCGAGGCGGAGAAGCGCATGGGCACCTTCCTCGGCAAGATCAGCCTCGCCGCGCCGATGCAGAGCTATCCGCTGGGCTATCACCGCGCTGCCCGTATCGTCGACGAGCGGCTGGCGCTGGTGGGCGATGCCGCGCACGCCATCCATCCGATCGCGGGGCAGGGCGTCAATCTCGGCTATCGCGATGCCGCTGCGCTGGCCGAGGTGATCGTCGAGGGTATGCGGAACGGCCTGGAGCCGGGCGACGCGCAACTCCTCGCCCGCTACCAGCGCTGGCGCGCGCTCGACTCGCTCAGCGTCACCATCATGATGGACGGTCTCGTGCGCCTGTTCGACGTGCCCGGCTGGCCAGCCTCGCTTGCCCGCCGCCTGGGCCTCTCAGCCGTTCAACGGCTGGGTCCGCTTAAGGAGCGCTTCATGGCCGAGGCACGCGGCGAAAGCGGTCCCCGCCCCCGGCTGTTGCTCGGCGAATCGATCTAGGCGGGATCGCCGCCGCACCCGTTCGCCCGTGCCTGGATGGCCGATCCAACCCTATGACGCGCAAAATACTGTCCCGATCGCCGACTTTTTGCGTTTTCTCCATCAAATGACGGAGGCGGAGGCCCCGCCCGCAGCCTTAACTTTCCGAGACGGCCGAGTCGTCGGCCATTGGAGAGTTTGGACATGAGGAAAAATACGTTCAGCCTCTGGGCCTTCGCTGGGTTGGCGCTGGCGGTGGCGCCGGCAGCCCCTGCGCATCATTCGGCGGCGATGTTCGATCAGGCCCGGAGCAGGGAACTGACCGGCACCGTCCGCCAGTTCCAGTGGACCAACCCGCATTGCTACATCCAGTTGCTGGTCAGGAACGCCAACGGCGAAGATGAGGAATGGAGCATCGAGATGGCGGCGCCCATGCACCTCTATGGCCAGGGCTGGCGGCCGACCACGGTCAAGCCCGGCGACCGCATCAAGGTGAAGATCCACCCGCTGCGCAACGGCGACAAGGGCGGTGAGATCGAGGATGCGGTGACACTCGACGGCAAGCCGCTGGGGAGACGGTCATGAGGGGGCGGATCATGGTGCTGGCGGCGCTGGCCACTGGCGCGCTGCTGCCGGGGCAGGCGATCGCAGAGAGCTGCGAACCGGCGGACCTCGCGAGTCTGCGGGGGTGGGGCGGGGTCTGGATCGCCGAGGGGATGCAGGCTCCGATCAGCGGGCGGCTGGCGACGGACAGCGCCGCCAATCGCCAGTTGATCCGGATGGTAGGTCTTGATGCTCCGTGGAACGAGGCCGGCATAGCGCGATTGGAAGAGATGGTCCGCATCACGATTGCGGGCCTTCAGAAGCAGGCAGGTTGGGGCTTCCCGATGATGATGAACACCGTTGCCCCGCTGAGCTTCGTCGTCGCGCCGCAGGAAACGTTCATCATCAGCCAGTATCGGGATATCCGCCACGTCTATACCGATGGACGCCCGCAACCGGCCAAGGAGGATCGCTGGCCGACCCCATGGGGGAATTCCATCGGTTGCTGGCAGGGCGACACGCTGACGATCAAGACGATCGACGCCGGTTATGATCCCAAATTCAACTATGCGGCTCCGCCCGTCTCCGACGACGCGAAGTTCGTCGAGACGCTGCGGCTGGTGGCCCCTGATCGCCTCGAATCCACCATGACGGTCATCGATCCGGCCCTGCTGACCCAGCCGTGGACGATCCACATCAGCTACGTCCACCCGCAAGGCGTGGACCGGCTGATCCATGACGGCGACATGTTCGAGAACGACCGAAGCGTTACGGACGGCCGCTCGCCGACCATTGCTTCGGTGCGGGAGAGTGAACGGGCGGCAACTCCCCGGCCTGAGGTCAGGCTGAGCGAAGCTCAGATCGACCGTCTTGTTGGCGACTATTTCATTGATGGCTCCGGTATCGTGATGCACGTCGAGCGGCGCGGTGGGCTGTTGTGGGCGGGCACGGATCCGCAGCCGACCTTGCCCTTCCATGCCCAGGATCCGCTTAATTTCGAGGCGCGAGCCATTGATATGACGTTGCGGTTCAAGACCGATGCGGCTGGTCGGGTGACGGGTTTCGAGGGCAGGGGGCCAGACGGGCAGCCCATGACCGGAAAATCTGCGTATCGGCCCTGAGACAAGCGGTCCAAGGCTGGTGAAAATTCCCAACTGTTGGCGCGGATTGGCGAAGGAGAGGCGGCATCCGTTCGCCGTGTATTCATGCAAAGCACGCAATAGCGGCGTCTCGCGCATTTTGGCACGGCTCATGCACAGGCCATGGTCAAGCAAGACCGAGTGTTTCGGCCGCGCCACGGGAGTTTCTTTATGCAGATCTACCAGCCCTCACTCATCGCCCGCAACGACACGCTGCTCGGCGTTTGCGCGGCGATCGGCGAGGATTTCGGCTTCAACCCCATCTGGCTGCGCGCGGCGTTTGCCGTGGTTGTGTTTTTCAATCTGGTCCTAGCTGTCGGTATTTATCTGGCCATGGGCGCGGTGGTGCTGCTGACCCGGTGGCTCTATCCCAAACCGCGCCGGCTCATGGTTGTGCCGCAGGCCGTCGCCGCAGCGGAAAATATCGAAGGAGAGGGGGAGAGCGAGGATCTCGTCCTGCTCGCTGCTGCCTGACGCTAACCGGCTTTGACGGCCATCCCTTGCGCCGTCATTGGGTCCGGCCGGTCGCCCCCCTTATCGACCGGCCGGATTTTGTGCGCGATGGCGAGGGACGCGGCGATCCGGCGACCGATCAATGCGGGCGGGCATTGCCGCGCTGGCGGCCTTCGCGGCGCATGAACTGCATGAGCTGGATCGCCAGTTCGGTGCGCTCGGGCAGGCTGTCCGCTTCCAGCAGTGCCTGCTTGCCGGCGATGTCGAAGGGGGCGATCTGGGCGATGGCATTGACCAGCGTCTCATCGTCCAGGCTTTGCACGGCATCCCATTCGACCGCGTAACCGAGCGTGTCGGCGAATATCTTTGCCTCGCCTTCCAGCGCGGCCCGTTCGCTGGGTGCGAGGACAGTGCGGCTGATATCATCCTCCTCGATCAACTCGGCCTCCACCTGGCGGAACATGGTGGTGACGTCCAACTCGCGGGCGATGCGGAAGCGCGCCTCGCCGGAAAGGATGATGTTGAAGCGGCCGTCCTCCAGCGCCTCGATCTCGGCAATCCGGCCGATACAACCGATCGAGAACAGGGGGGCAGGCTCGCCGGGACCGCTCGGCTGGATCAGGCCGATGCGCTGGTCGCGCGCCATCGCATCACTCACCATCGCCCGGTAGCGCGGCTCGAAGATGTGCAGCGGCAGGTGGGCGCGGGGAAACAGGATGGCGCCGCCCAGCGGGAAGATGGCGATCCGCCGGCCCATGCGGTCAGGCGAACAGGATCGCCGAGAGGCGCCGGCGCTGGGCGAGCACCCACGGATCTTCCAACCCGACCACCTCGAACAGCTTGAGCAACTGGTCGCGCGCCTTGCCGTCCTCCCAGCCGCGATCCTTGGCGATGATGGTGAGCAGCGCGTCGGCCGCGCCGTCGCGGTCGCCCACCGCCATCTGCGCGGAGGACAGCTCGAACAGCGCCTCGAAATCGTCCGGATTGGCTTCCAGTCGCGCCCTGAGCGGAGCGGTATCGACGCCCGGCGTCGCCGAGCGGGCTAGAGCGATGGCGGCCCGGCCGCGCTCGATGGCGGGATCCGTGCCAAGGTCGGCGGGCAGGCTTGCGATCAACGCCTCGGCTTCATCCGGACGGCCCAATGCCGTGAGTGCGCGTATCTGGCCGCCGATGGCGCCTGCATCGTCCGGCGCCATATCAGTGATCTGGACGAAGATGCTGAGCGCCCGCTCGGCGTCGCCTCCCGCCAGCACGTCCTCACCCATAGCGAGTAGCGGCGCGATGTCCTGTGCGCGCTGGCCGGCCTCGCTCTGGATCGGGAGTTGCGCCAATATCTGGTCGAGCATCTGCCGATACTGGCTCTCGGTACGGGCTTGGCTCAGATCCGCGACCGGCTGGCCTTGGAAGATGGCATAGACGGTGGGGATGGACTGGACGCGGAACTGGCTGGCGATGAAGCGATTCTCGTCGACGTTGATCTTGACCAGCAGCACGCCGCGATCAGCATATTCCGCCGCGATCTTTTCGATGATCGGGGAAAGCTGCTTGCAAGGGCCGCACCATTCCGCCCAGAAGTCGACGAGCACGAGGCTGGTCTGCGATGGATCGACGACATCGCGCCGGAACGCCGCAACCGCCTGTTTATCATTCTCGCTCAAGCCCAAGGTGGCCACGCTCTGTCTCCTGCTGCCTGTCGCCTTTGCCCGCATATGGGGTGGAACGGCGCGGCTCTGCAAGAGCGGCCCGAATTCTTTGTCCCGCATCGCAAAAGGGACTTGCCGCCCCCCGGAGGCGATGCTAGTTGCCCGCCTCACCCGGCCGGGCGACACAGCACCGGCCCGCCAGAGCGGGCGTAGCTCAGGGGTAGAGCACAACCTTGCCAAGGTTGGGGTCGAGGGTTCGAATCCCTTCGCCCGCTCCAGTTTTCCTAGAAAAATCAATAGTTTGTGATCACGGCGCCCGGAGCGGGGCGCCGCTTATTTGCGTCAGTTCACCACCAGTTCACCACCGAACACGCGTGCAAACGGAAACTCATGGCCATTGTGGCGGAGTTTGGAGGGGAACGCCTTCCCCTGCCGGTGAGCCGCGTTCCGCGTCTCCCCGGACCCCTTCGAACGGGGCTGCCGCCCCGTAACGCCCCGCCAGAGGGAGAGTGCGGCCGGTTGGCCGTGACGGGTTGAGCACGGCGAGAGAGGCTCGCCGTCGGCCCGTCATGGAGACCTGCCATGACCCGAACCAACGGATCGGCCGCGCGCGCCGAGGTCTATTCGCGCATCACCGCCGAGATAATTTCCGCCATCGAAGCCGGCGCCGGCGATTGGCGTATGCCCTGGCATCACGACGGCACCGCCGTCACCCGTCCCGAGAACATCACTTCATCAAGGCGCTACCGCGGCGTCAACGTTCTGGCGCTTTGGATTGCCGCACAGGCGTCCGGCTATTCCAGCGGCATCTGGGGAACCTATCGCCAGTGGCAGGCCGTCGGCGCGCAGGTTCGCAAGGGTGAGCGTGGCACCACGGTCGTGCTCTGGAAACAGGCGGCTTGCCGAGCCGATGACGATCACGATGAGGGCGATCCGCGTCCAGGCCGAATGTTCGCCCGCGCGTTCACCGCGTTCAACATTGCCCAGGTCGACGGATGTGAACCGGAACCGGCGATCTTGGTGCCCGAGAGCGAGCGCATCGCCCATGCCGAGGCATTCGTCGCGGCATTGAAGATACCGATCACCGAAGGCGCTTACGACGCCCATTATCGGATCGACCTCGATCAGATCTTCATGCCGCCTTTCTCGGCGTTCCGCGATGCAGTCGCCCAGATGGGGACGATCCTCCACGAATGTGCTCACGCCACAGGGGCAAAGCACCGGCTCGATCGCAATTTCGACGATCGGTTCAAGCGCAATTGGCTGCCCATCGAAGAAGCCTGCGCCGAACTCACCGCGTCGTTCGTACTGGCGGACCTGGGTATCGCGCACCATCCGCGACCCGATCATGCCGCATATGTGGCCTCGTGGCTCTCGGCCCTGAAGAATGATCCGCGCGCGATTTTCACTGCTGCCAGCAAGGCCCAGCAGGCGGCCGACTGGATGTGGGCACAGCAGCCCCAGGCCGAGGAGTTGGCGGCATGATCCTCGTCACACCAGAATTGCGCGACCGACTGCGCGCCAATCACCGCGCCCGCTGCGAGGCGCTTCGCCGCGGCGAACCCGCGCCGGACCCGATGCCGATGGTCCGCTTCTTCAGTCCCCTTGGCCCCGCCACCTGGCTCGCCACGGAGCTGGATGAAGACGGGATTCTCTTTGGTCTCGCCGATCTCGGCTTCGGCTGCCCGGAATTGGGGAGCTTTGCCTTGGAGGAGCTGGAATCGATCCAGCTTCCCTTCGGTCTCGGCATCGAACGCGATATCCACTTCGAGGGCGAGTTTCCGCTCTCGGTTTATGCCGAGGCCGCTTCCCGCGCCGGATCGCTGGTCGAGGGTGAACGCATCCTTCGCCGGGGATCGATGCCGGGCGCGAGCACGCTGTCACCATAACGCCGATCGCTGGCGATCTCAGGCGCCGTCATCCTCGCGGAAGCGGGCCATTTGGTGCATGCGCTCGTGCAGGAGGGTGACGATCCCGACATTGCAGTCGGCGAGCAGCCGCCAGTAGACATAATGATGTTCGTGGCGACAATAATAACCGTCGACGCCAAATTCGGCCGGTATCGCGCGCCAGAGCAATTCGCGGCGCGCGATCCGGTCGAAGCAGGCGAACAGACGGCGGATATCGGTTTCGGCCTGCTCCTGGCCCCATGTGTCGCGGGTATAGACAAAAATCTCGTCGAGCCGCTCGCCCGCGATTGCCGAAACACGAAATGCCGTCATGTCACGCCCGGCGATTGCGGGCGATCACGGCCTTGGCGTCCAATGCGCGATAGCTGTCTTCAGGCGCCGCGAAGGCGCGCGTCAGTTCCGCTTTCAGGCGCTGGAACTGCTCCGCCTCGCTCCTCTCCTTGTCGCGTCGGATCAGGTCGCGCACATATTCGCTGACATTCTCATAGGCGCCCTGATCGCCGACATTGGCCGCGACGAACTCGCCCAGCGCACCGCTGATCCGGACATTGAGCGTGATCGGCTTGTTCATGCGCGCCTCCTTTTGTCCTTATATAGTTCAATATTGTGGACGCCGACAAGGGGAAGCCTGGGGGAAGCGTCGGCACCGATCATCTGCTATGTCATGGGTCGCAGTTTTGGAGTCGGCCCCATGCCCAAGAACCGCATGACCTTCCACGATCCCCGCGACGAACTGCCGCCGGTGACGATCGAAATCCTGAAAGGCGATGTACTGCGCTTCACTCAGGTCGATCGCGAGGGCCGCATCAATGTCGTGACCTTCTCTGACCGTTTTGACGTTCGCCGCGGCGTCTTCGATGTCGCGGCGCGGCCAACATATCCGCTCACAGTGGAAGGTTGAGCTGGTTCACGTCGGGAGAGGATAATCCGTCCAGCCTTTCGATGATCGTTGCCGCCAGTGCATCGGCAGCCCGCTCGCGCATCCGCTCGTCCGGCATCGTCAGGCCGACGCGTGCCCATCCAGGCGCCGCCAGCAGGATGGCGGACAATTCCAGTCGTTCGATTCGTTCCATGTCGGCATGAGAACAAATAGTGAACATATTGGCAAGGACAATGATGCCCAGCGGCGGTGTTGGAGTGTAGGGTTGCGTGACGGCCTGCCTGCGGCCGGCCTTGAGAGGGAGAGGGAAGCCAGTGACTTCGTGACGGGCTGGGAGCCGAGAGAGAGTCTCGCGGCGGCCCGTCATGGAGAAGTCCCATGGCCAAAGCGCCTCAGAAACTCGTCCTCAGCGGCTCGCGCGACATCCCGTTCGACCGCCTGAATCTGTCCCAGTCCAATGTCCGCCGGGTGAAGGCCGGCGTATCGATCCGCGAGCTGGCGGAGGATATCGTCCGCCGCACGCTGCTCCAGAGCCTCAACGTGCGGCCCATCCTTGATGCGGAAGGCCAGGAGACCGGCCAGTTCGAGGTGCCGGCCGGTGGCCGGCGGTTCCGGGCGCTCGAGCTGCTGGTGAAGCAGAAGCGGCTCGCGAAGGACGCGCCCATTCCCTGCGTCGTCAAGGCGGCCAACGATGTCGTCTCGGCCGAAGAAGACAGCTATGCGGAAAACACGTTCCGCGAGCAGCTTCACCCGCTCGATCAGTTTCGCGCCATGCAGGCGATGATCGACAAGGGCCAGGATGTCGAGTCGATCGCCGCGCACTTCCTCGTGACGCCGGCCGTCGTGAGCCAGAGGCTGAAGCTCGCCAAGGTCTCGCCCAAGCTGCACGAGGTCTATGCCGAAGACGGCATGACGCTGGAGCAGCTCATCGCCTTCTCGGTCTCCGACGACCATGAGCGCCAGGAGCAGGTCTGGGAACTTCTCGCCCATAGCTACAACCGATCGGGCGCCTATATCCGGCAGAAGTTGACCGAGAACAGCGTGCGCGTCGCGGACAAGCGGGTGCGGTTCGTTGGGGTTGAGGCCTATGTCGAAGCGGGTGGCGGCGTGATGCGCGACCTGTTCGAAGACGACGATGGCGGCTGGCTGACCGACCCCGCGCTCCTCGACCGGCTCGTCGCCGAGAAGCTTCAGACCGAAGGCGAAAAGATCGGCGCCGAAGGCTGGAAGTGGGTCGCGACCGCCGTCGACCTGCCCTGGGGTGTTACCAAAGGCCTGCGCGAGATCGACGGCGTGCCTGTCCCGCGGACGCCCGAAGAAGATGCGCGGCTGGCGGAACTCGAGGCCGAAGCCGAGAAGATCGAGGCGGAGTGGTCCGACGATCCGAATGTGCCGGACGAGGTGCATGAACGCATTGTTGCCATCGATGCCGAGATCGGCGCCTTGGTCGAGCGTCCGCTGAGTTTCGACGCGCAAGAGATGGCACGGGCCGGCCTGTTCGTCTCGGTCGAGGTCGATGGATCGCTCTGCATCGAGCGCGGCTATGTCCGTCCCGAGGATGAGCCGGTCATCGAGAGCGAAGACGGAGAAGCCGATGCCATTCGCGGCGTCGACGGCGCCTCTGCCGGAGAGGACAGCGATACGCTGGCTGGCACGGCCGAGACCAATGTCGTGCCGATCGGCGCGCCATCTGGCGGGGATAACGAGGAGGATGGCGAAATCCTCAAACCCCTTCCCGATCGCCTCGTCGCTGAACTGACCGCCTGGCGCACGCTTGCCCTGCAGGATGCCTTCGCGCAGAACCCGTCCACGGCCTTCGCGGCGGTGCTGCATGCTTTCGTGCTCAGCACCTTCTACACCTACAGCCGCGAATCCTGCCTGGAACTGGCGCTCAGCAAGGTGTCGTTCGGTTTCGCGCCCTCGGGCTTGCGCGACGGCGCGCCGGCCAAGGCGATTGCGGAGCGCCACAAGCGCTGGGCCGACCGGCTGCCGGACAGCGACAAGGATCTGTGGGACGCGTTGCTCCAGTTCGACGGGGCCGAACAGGCCGCCCTGTTCGCGCATTGCGCCTCGCAGGCATTGAACGCGCAAGCGGAGGTGGTGCCCAAGTATGACAATGGCCGCATCTCGAAGCACAGCATCGAGCGGCGCATCGCGCACAGCCATGTCCTCGCGCGGGCCGTCGGCCTCGATCTGGTCGGCGCGGGCTGGCGTCCGACGGTCGAGGGCTATTTCCGCAGCGTCACCAAGCCGCGCATCCTTGCCGACGTCGCCGAGGCCAAGGGGCCGAAGTTCGCCGAGATGATCGACCATCTCAAGAAGGGCGACATGGCGAACGAGGCCGAGCGGCTCCTTGAAGATGCTCGTTGGCTTCCCGAGCCGATGCGGACGCCCGAACTGCTCGATGCACCTGCCGACGATCCGGCAGCGGAAACAGAAGCCGCCGAACTGCCCGCCTTTCTCGATGACGAGGTGCAGCCGGTCGATGACGACGGTGAAGGCATCGCGGCAGCGGCCTGATACCTGCGCGGTGCGGCTTCGGCCGTCCCGTCCATCCGCTCTTCCATCATTCGAGCCCGGCGCATTTCGCGTCGGGCTTTCGCATTCTCAGGAGTCATATGATGCGAACTTCCCAGATCGACACCGCAACGCCGGATGAACTGGCGCCTGTGTTGCTGCTCGCGCTCCAGCGGCTTGGGCAGCTTGGTCGCCAGGGTGCCATCGCCCTCGCGCGGCAGGTCGAGGACGACGACGCAGATTTCGACGAGGCGGCCGAATGGATCGCCGACATCGCCTCCGGCGGCCTTCGGGAATGACCCGGCGCCGCCATTCGCCCTGTTTTCATCAATCCCCAGAAGCCCGGCCCCTCCGCCGGGCTTTTGCCTTTCAGGAGATCCGCAATGACCGACGCAACCCAGCCCGCCATCGACATGGCGGCAATCATGCAACGTTTCTCGCAATGGGAAGCCGGCGCCGCAAAGCTCATTCCCGAAAACAAGGCACGGCTGTTCGCCTGCCTCGCTTCGGCGGGCATCACGCTCGTAACCGTCACCTTCGACGGCTATGGCGATAGTGGCCAGATCGAGGATGTCGCCGCCTTCATCCGCGATCAGCCAGCCGAATTGCCCGGCGGCACTGTTGAAGTGAGGATGCTGGACTACGGCACCGACCAGCCGGTCGCCAATTACCTGTCGGCAGGCGAAGCGATCGAGAACCTCGCTTATGACCTGCTGCGCCAGACGCATTGCGGATGGGAGAATAATGACGGCGCTTATGGCGAGTTCACGTTCGACGTGGCCGCCGGGACGATCGCGCTCGACTATAATGAGCGGTACACCGCGTCCGAAACCTACGCGCACGAATGGTGAGGAGGCGATGATGGGACATTGCTATCACCATGCGCTTTCCTCGGTCCGAAAATGGGGCGGTGAGCCGGAGGACTATCTGCCGCTCCACCAGTGGTTCGATGAATCCAAAGCGATCACCGCGGATTTTCGGCACCGCGCGCTGCGTCATCATGCCGAGGGCATCTTCATGCTCGAGCGCTTTTTCGGCGCGGCGATCACCGTATCGACGGGGCGCGTCGTTCCCGTTCGCCTGATTGGGGAACAGCATGTGCGCGAAGATCTGGGGTTCATCCCGAGCTTCGCCGACTGGGTGCGCTGCATCCGGCCCGAACCCTGGATGGGCCGCGCGCAGCCGATCCACCGCGACGTCGATCCGTTCGAGGCCGTTGCTGCCTGACATACGACGCCCGCGCATTGTCAAACAACCACTGCCCTCGGCGCCCATCGCCGGGGGCAAAACATATCAAGGAGCCAGACGATGGCCGACTATTACACTCCGACCGTGGTCGAACCGTTTATTCCGCTCAGCGCCATGTTGCCGATCGAACGCCTGTTCCTCGCACAGGTGTTCGATGAGGAAATCGTTGACGAGACCGCCTATTACTACAGCGAGGACGGTGCCAACGACCTTATCTTCCTGCCCGCCGGCGACGTCCGGGCCGCCCTTGACGCGGCCAAGCCCGACACCAGCCGTCTTGCGCAAAAGCTGCTCGAAGAGCAGCCCGATGCGCTTCTTGGCGAGGATGACATCGAACTCGATATGTGCGGTGATATCTGGGTCGACGTGCTGCAGGACATCTTGCGCCGCTCGCCAGACCTCGATCATCTGACCGTGACCATGGCCTTCACCTGTTCGAAGATGCGGGTCGATGGCTTTGGCGGGCTCGCCATGCTGATCACCGCCCAGACGATCCGTTCGGAATCGACCAACACGCTGTTCGACCGCTTCTACAAGGAAGCTTACGCCAACGGGGAGATCGGTCATGGCAATCCCTGATTATGCCCGCGCCAATTTCGAGACGCTGGTGAAGGCTGCCAAGGCGGGCGATCTTGCGCTAATGGAATGCACCGAAGTGGAAAGCGGCGAGATCCGCTATGTAATCTGCGCTATTGGCCGCGATCAAGGCGACTATGTGATGACGCCGTTCGGTCATCTCGCCCCCGGCAACCCCTACGAAGCCTATATCCCGCCCGCCTGACCGCGCCGCAGTGCTGTGAATCGCGCGGCAATCCGGCTGTGTGAGCTATCACTCGCGCCGACGGCGCCTGGATCGGAGCGTGCGTCGCATTGAGCGCAGGTTGAACCAGCGGAATCGCAAATCAAGCCGGCGGTCCCGCTGAAAAGCGGCGAAAATGTCCGTGGGATTGCGCATCGGCAGTTCGGGACACTTCCGCGCGGCGATGTTGCTGCGCAGGAACTCAAAGAGCCGCTGGAGGACCAGCTTCGCCTCTTTCACGTCGCCTTCAGCCAGCATCTCGTCGATATAGGCCTGCAGTACGATCGGCGCAGCTGCGAGTTGCCGCATGGCGACATCATCGTGACGGCCGAGAGTCACGACATTGGCCACTCGGCTTTGCAGGCAATGCAGCGGATGCATCACGGGGAGCACGAGTTCGTCGACCCCGTTCCCTCGTACCGGCACGATCAACTCGACCGCATCACGTTCGAGTGCATTCGCCTTAACGCCGATGACGTCACTGAGAAAATCGATCTCAAGGTCGATTCCGTCGATGGTCGCGGTCACGACCGCCGAGTTGGGCGTGTGATCGTCTGGGCCGGGATAGTGGACTTCTCCGTTCAAGGCATCGGCCAGCTTCTTCGCGGCTTGCCGATGACCGAAATAATCGAGATCCTTTGATGTGAAGGGGCCAAAGGCGATCAGTTCGGGCCGCCCTGGGGCATAACGCTCTGCCCACAGATTCAATGCCTGTCCGCCGACGATGAACGCATTGTCCTCCAGTCCGAGAACGGAGGCGAGCTTGATGACAGTTGTTCGAGCCAGGGGCTCCTTGCGCTCAGCGGCCAATCAAACGCCGTCTGCGGATGGATGACGCTGCAATATCGAGCGAAGAAAAAACACCATTGGCAGCGCGCAGTTCTTCGCGCGAAACATGGCCATTACGCAGGTCAGACTCATCCCTTGCCCGCGAAGCTTCCTTCGCGCGCTGATGATCCGAGAAGCTGTAACGGCCAATATGCTGCATGATTTGCTCCATCGCCATTCTAGCCGATAGGCCTTAGCAGTCAATGAACGCCTGCAACGCCCGGATTTCCGTGCCCCGATGATGTAAGTGTTGGTGGCTACCTGCACCAGTCCGTGCGAATCCCATCTATCTGCCTTCTTTCACGCAACTGACGCGGTCGAAAACGCTCGGCATCGAGAATGCGTCGCGCTCAATCCCAGGTGAGAGGGAGAGTTCTGACCGGTAGGGGGAACCCGGCCGGGCCACAAGAGGGAGAGCATCCGGCGGGCTTCACCTGTTCCCGCTCTCCTGGAGACCTTCACTCATGACCTATATCCTGTCCGGCGCGGCGCTTCGCGCCGCGCCCCTTGCGGTTGCGTCCAGCTTTGCGGCGCGTGCCTGTGCCCTGCTGGCCGCCGCGCGCAGCCTGTTGCCGGCACTCGAGGCCGGGTTTGCCATCGATGCGGCGCAGCTCCGTTCAGCCATGACCAACGCCTTTGGCGCCAGCGATTCCGAAGGCGCCTGGGACTGGAAAAGCGCCTACGACGCCTGCGAGGCCGCCGAAATCCTTTTCCTGCGCCGTTATGGCCAGGCGATTGTCGGCCGCGCGACGCCAAGCGCGCTGGCGCTGATCGAACGCATCGCGGCTTTAATGCCCACGCACACCCGCCGCTCGGAAACCTCCCAGGCTTTACAGCAATTCTCGACGCCGCCTGGCCTTGCCTTTGTCGCAAGCACAGCGGCTTCGATCCATCCCGGCGATCATGTGCTCGAGCCGTCGGCCGGCACCGGCATGCTCGCCGTCCATGCCCTGCTGGCGCGGGCAAGGCTCACGCTCAACGAACTGGGCGAGACGCGCGCGGACTTGCTGCGGCTGCTGTTTCCGGATGTGCCGGTCTCGGACTATGATGCGGCCTCGATCGACGATCGGCTGCCATCCGCCGTCCGCCCGAGTGTCGTGCTGATGAACCCGCCCTTCTCGGCGGTGGCGCATGTCGAGCGCACCATGAAGGACGCGGCGCTGCGCCATATCGCCTCAGCGCTGGCGCGTCTGGAACCAGGCGGCCGTCTGGTGGCGATCACCGGAGCAAGCTGCGCCCCCGATGCGCCGGCCTGGCGCGACGCCTTCGCGCGGTTGCAGGAGACGGGCCGCGTCCTCTTCACCGCCGCGATCGACGGCAAAGTCTATGCGAAACATGGCACAACGATCGACACCCGGCTGACTGTCATCGACAAGCTGCCGGCCGAGGATCCAGGCCAGTTTCCCGAAAGCGCGGGCGTCGCGCCCGACACTGCGACCCTGCTCGCCTGGGTCCAGGCCCAGGTTCCGCCGCGCTCGCCCTCCACACCATCACTAGTCGCGGCCTTGCCGATCACGGCATCGGTTTTTTCGTCTGTGCGGACGAATGCGCGCGCTGTTGCCACGGTCCCTGGCTCTTCAGCGCCCGAACCCGAAGCGGTCGAATTGGCCTATGACACGGTGGACTGGACGCCGCCCGCAGACCGTCTGGGGGATAGCATCTATGAGCCCTATCTGCTCCAGTCGATCGCCATTCCCGGCGCAGCCACGCATCCGACGCCGCTAGTCCAGTCCGCGGCGATGGCTTCGGTCGCGCCGCCCAAGCCCTCCTACCGCCCGCATCTGCCACCGCAGCTCAGCACGCTCGGCATATTGTCCGACGCCCAGCTCGAATCCGTCATCTATGCGGGCGAGGCACATGGAGGGCATCTGTCGGGCGCGTGGAAGATCGATGCGACCTTCGATGTCGTTACCGCCGCGCCGGAGGACGCCGAAGATGCCGTGAAATTCCGGCGCGGATGGTTCCTGGGCGACGGCACCGGCGCGGGCAAGGGCCGCCAGGTTGCGGGCATCATTCTCGACAATTGGCTCAAGGGGCGCCGCCGTGCGGTCTGGATTTCCGTATCGGACCGGCTGCTTGAGGATGCACAGCGCGACTGGTCGGCGCTCGGTCAAGAGCGGCTCCTGGTGACGCCGCTCTCGCGTTTCCGCCAAGGGGCGGACATCCGGCTCGCCGAGGGTGTGCTGTTCACCACCTATGCGACGCTGCGCTCGCAGGAACGCAGCGGCAAGAAGTCGCGCGTCGAACAGATCGTCGAATGGCTGGGGCCGGATTTTGACGGGGTGATTGTGTTCGACGAGGCGCACGCCATGGCCAATGCCGCTGGCGGCAAGGGGGAGCGCGGGGATGTAGCGCCCTCGCAGCAGGGCCGTGCCGGTCTCCGACTCCAGCATGCGCTACCCGATGCCCGCATCGTCTATGTCTCGGCGACCGGCGCAACCACGGTTCAGAACCTTGCCTATGCCCAGCGCCTGGGACTGTGGGGTGGCGAGGATTTTCCTTTCGCGACACGCGGTGAATTCGTCAGCGCGATCGAGAATGGCGGCGTCGCGGCGATGGAGGTTCTGGCCCGCGATCTGAAAGCCCTCGGTCTCTACGCCGCCCGCTCACTATCCTTCGACGGTGTCGAATATGAGATGCTCGAACACAGGCTCACGAGCGAGCAGGTTCGCATCTACGACAGTTTCGCGTCGGCGTTCGAGGTGATTCACAACAACCTGGACGCCGCGCTCGAGGCCGCCGGCGTCACCAGCGCTGCCCATGGCACTTTGAACCGCCAGGCCAAGGCGGCGGCCAAGTCAGCCTATCAGGGGATGCTCCAGCGTTTCTTCAACCATCTCATCACCAGCATGCAGACGCCCAGCGTCATCGCCGGCATCGAACGCGATCTGGAGGGCGGCCATGCAGCCGTGGTGCAGATCGTCTCGACCGGCGAGGCCTTGCAGGAACGCCGCCTCGCCGAAATCCCGGCCGATGAATGGAATGACGTCTCGGTGGACATCACACCGCGCGACGGCGTTCTGTCCTACCTCCAGCACAGCTTTCCGGTGCAGCTCTACGAGCCGTTCACCGACGGAGATGGCAATCTCTCTTCCCGGCCGGTCCATGACGAGGACGGCAACCCGGTCGTCAATCGCGAGGCCGTGCGCCGCCGCGATGCAATGATCGAACGGCTTGCCGCGCTCCCGCCCGTTCCCGGCGCGCTCGACCAGATCGTCCAGCATTTCGGGACGGACATGGTGGCTGAAGTGACCGGGCGTTCGCGCCGCATCGTTCCCCGCCGCTATGATGACGGCTCGGTCCGCTTTGCGGTCGAGAACCGTCCCGCTTCGGCAGCGCTGCATGAGACCGACGCCTTCCAGAATGACGCCAAGCGCATCCTCGTCTTCTCGGAGGCTGGCGGCACGGGGCGCAGCTATCACGCCGATCTTGGCGCCGCGAACCAGCGCCGCCGCATCCATTATCTGCTCGAAGCGGGTTGGAAAGCCGATGCTGCGATCCAGGGGTTCGGCCGGACCAACCGCACGAATCAGAAGCAGCCGCCGCTGTTCCGGCCGGTCTCGACCGACGTGAAAGCGCAGAAACGCTTCATCTCGACCATCGCCCGGCGGCTCGACAGTCTTGGCGCGATCACGCGCGGCCAGCGCCAAACCGGCGGGCAGAATATGTTCCGGCCCGAGGACAATCTCGAAAGCTGGTATGCCCGTGATGCGCTGCGCCAGCTCTATGTTCTTCTCGCGCGCGGCAAGGTCGAAGGCTGTTCGCTCGCCCGCTTCGAAGCGGCGACCGGCCTATCGCTTCTCGACAGCAACGGCGGCCTCAAGGATGAGTTGCCGGGCATCAACACCTTCCTCAACCGCATGCTCGCGCTCACGGTTGCGATGCAGAACCTGCTGTTCGAGGCGTTCGAGGGTCTGCTTGTCGCCCGGATCGAGCAGGCGCGGGCATCGGGCAGCTACGAAATCGGGCTGGAGACGCTGCAGGCCGAAAGCTTCCGCATTGTCGGCCGCACGCCCATCTACACCCATCCGGGCACGGGCGCGCAGACGCAGCTTCTGACCATCGAGCGCAAGGACCGGTTGACGCCGCTATCGCTGGAAGATGCGCTGGCAATGGCCGAGGACAAGGGCGCGAAACTACTGATCAACAGCATGACCGGCCGCGGCGCTGTGCAGCGCCGGGCGCGCAGCGTGACCGATGACGATGGCGCCGTTCATCCGCGCGTGCGCCTGGTCTGGCCGCTGACCGATAGCGTCATTCCGGCGGAAACGCTGCTGGCAAGCCAATGGGAGGAGGTCGGCCGCGACGAGTTCAGCACGGCATGGATGGCGGAGTTGGCAGGACTGCCAATGCACGAGACTTCGACACTGCACATGGTCTCCGGCCTGCTGCTGCCGATCTGGAAGCAACTTCCCGACGAGTCGACGCGCGTTTATCGGCTCCAGAGCGATGACGGCGAGCGTGTCATCGGCCGCCGCGTGTCTCCGGCCTGGGCGGCCAGCGTCGCGGGCGACGATAGTCCGGTGCGGCTCTCCGGCGAGGAAGCGCTGTCGATGCTCATGTCCGGCGAAGCCGTGCTGCATCTGGCGAACGGCCAGAAGCTCCAGCGTGTCCGCGCCATGCACGACTGGCGGATCGAGCTGACCGGATTCAATGATCTGGGCGTCGAGCGCCTCAAGGCCATGGGCTTGATCTCGGAGATCGTCTCGTGGAAACTCAAGCTCTATGTGCCGGCAGGGGCTGTCGGCGCCGATATGCTGGACCGGCTGCTCGAGCGATATCCGATCGAACGGCTCTCCACGCGCAAGGCCGCCTGAGGAGCCCCACGATGCAGAGCCCCGCAACAATCATTGCCGAACGTCTCGCCGAGAATGCGGAGAGCGTCTGTCGCCGTTACCTGTCCAATGGGCACCGGGAAGGCCGCTACTGGCTGGTCGGCGACGTTCACAACACGCCGGGGCGAAGCCTCTATGTCCGTCTGACCGCGTCCCCCGATGGGCGCGGCCAGACCGGCAAATGGACCGATGCGCAGAGCGGCGATCATGGCGATCTGCTCGACATCATCGCCATCGCCCGGAACTGCCGGACCATGCGCGAGACGCTGGACGAAGCCCGGCATTTTCTGCGCCTGCCCATACCGCCGCCGTCCGAGGATAAGCCGGTTAGACGCAGCAAGGCACCGACCGGCACGCGGCAAGCAGCACGGCGGCTCTGGGCGGCATCGAAGCCGGTCGCGGGCAGTCCGGTCGCCGCATATCTCGCGTCCCGGCAGATCATCGATCTCACCGGCTGCGAGGCGCTGCGCTTTCACGGCAACTGCTGGTATCGCCCGTCGAAGGACGATGCACCCGATACGCGTCCCGCATGGCCGGCAATGATTGCGGCAGTCACCGATCTCGACGGCAGCATCACCGGGGTTCACCGGACCTGGCTGGAACCGGGCGGCGCGGACAAGGCACCGGTCGCCTATCCGCGCCGCGCCATGGGCCATCTGCTTGGACACGGCGTCCGGTTCGGGCGGACTGGTTCGGTCATGATGGCGGGCGAAGGCATTGAGACCATGCTGTCGCTGCGCCAGGTCATGCCCACGATGTCTGCGATTGCGGGACTTTCGGCCGCGCATCTCGCCGCCATCCTGTTCCCGGCCATGCTGTGCCGGCTCTATGTCGCACGCGATGACGATCCTGCTGGTGCGGGAGCGCTGAAGACGCTTGTCGAGCGGGCGATCCCGGCGGGGATCGAGGTGATGCCGCTCGAACCCAGGCTCGGGGATTTCAACGACGATCTTACCACTTTTGGGCGGGAGCGGCTCATTGCGAGGCTGCGGGATCAACTCCGGACGGAGGACGCAGAGCACTTCCTGATGTAGGGGTAAGGGCTGGACTGCGGGGAACTTCCGCGGTCCCGGGTGCTCGCCATCATCTCCGGCATCTTCGAGACGCCGCGCGCTCGTGCCTTCGGTAGAGGGCGACTGCGGCAAACGGATCGGGACGACAATGGCGGCTGGGCGGCTATTTTCCGCCGAACCTGCGGTTCTTTGCAGCGCGAAACAAAATAGCCGCTCTTTCGCCATCCTCCGCTTTGCTCCGGCCGCACCCCAAGGGGCGCGGTTCTGTCCCGCTCCGCCCGCCGCCTGCCGTCGCCACGAAGGCCGCGAGAGGCGCGGCTGTCAGACGACGGAGATTTTCGATGGCGACCGACCAGGACGATGGACACGAAGCGCAGCCCGGCTCTACCGCCTACCTGCTTCAGGAAATGCAGCTCTATGGCTACCGTCCCTTCGAGGACGAACCTGACCATCGCCCCTTGCCGGACGACCGCATCGCCGGCGGCGCCGTCGCCGAGATGTTCGACGCGCTGGTTTCCTGCCTCATCGACACTCGGATCGAGCCTGACCTTGAAGATCTCGCTTGGGGCATCGTCAATGTCTTCCACCGCGCCGGCGAGCGGATCGAACGCGAACTCGACGACAATGAGCAAGCGCAGAAGCGGCTTCAGCGCGAACAGGATGGCAGCGAGGTCAAGTCGGTCGAGCTGGAGCGCAAGATCGCCGAAGGCATCACCATGATCGAACGCCGCGACACCATGGAATTCTTCCGCGACGCTGCCGCCGATCAGTTCCGCATCCATATCCGCAAGCCTTGGCTGCCGCGTTCCGGGCCAATGGTGAATCACAAGGCACTGACCTCGGCGGTGCTCGACAGCCGCAAGGCGCTCGGCAAGCGCGCCTGGGAAAAGCAACGTGTGTTCGATCCCGATGGCGTTCGCATCGCCTTTACCGGCGGCGCCGACTGCAACGATCACCAGCGCATCTACGCCGTGCTGGACAAGGTCCACGCCCAGCTTCCGAACCTGATCCTCATGCACGGCGCAACGCCGACCGGTGCTGAACGCATCGCTGCCTGCTGGGCGCGCGACCGGGGTGTGCCGCAGGATCCCTACCGCCCCGACTGGAACCGGCACAAGAAGGCCGCGCCGTTCAAGCGTAACGATGCCATGCTGGAGAAGATGCCCAGGGGCGTCATCGTGTTTCCGGGCACAGGCATCCAGGATAATCTCGCCGACAAGGCTCGCAAGATAGGCATCCGCATCTGGGACTTTCGCAATCGGGTGGGCGATTAGGGCGGTGCAAAGCTGGTCACGATGGGAGGTGCGGGCTGCTGGCACCAATCCTTCGACTCGAGGCGATGACAATCCCGATTTGGCATGTAGGAATGACTGCGATGGCGGACACTCCGGAAAGGCCCCTTTCGGAAGTGAGAATCGGGAAAGCGGACATCTGGGCAGCGGGCCGGGTGCGTGCCCCAATCTCCATCATTCAGTCAAGCGCGAATAGATCCCATAAGCTCCAATTCACATAGGCTTGTCAGCAATCCATATTCCAACAGTGTTAGCGAAAATCTTCATCGAATCTCTTATGCTGAGCTTGCTGCTGCGAGAACGTTCTGCACCATCCGTAGGCTGTAGTTCTTCGCTGCAACAACGCAGAGCGCATAAATCACAAACAAGCATGCTCCGTATATAGCACTTTTGGGCCAGTCTTCGGTCGCCCACCAAGCCAGCCATGGGAGGGTGACGGACAATAGGGCCGTGATTGTTCCGATGTCTCGTGCAGCCAAATAGCGTCCGTGTGCATCTAGCACGCCAACATCTTCTCGATGGTTACGATAGATTCGGTAGAATAGCGCGTTCTGCTTATCTCGAGCCCGGGGCAATGCTCCGAGCTCTGTTCGTAGTTTGCGCATATCGACGTTGTCGCTCGCAGGACCGATCTTCGAAAACGCGCGCGATCCTGGCAATGGGTCTTTCCAGCGCCAATGCATGAGCCGGTCGCGCCATTTGGGCGGAACGAAGCCCAGCAGTAGAAGTGATGCGATCACGATAAGTCCGAGACCTGCGGTTCCAGGCGCCGCAAATGTCTCAAGCTGTTTCGCCAAAGTGGCTCGGTCTGCTGACAGCAGTTTAGTAGGCTCGGCCGTAACCCAGACAAAGGCGAGAACGTGACAGATCATCGCGGCTCTAATCAGCCAAGCATTTTGCTCCTTGAGAGATTTCCCTTCGGCCATCAATCCGGCTCCTTCGTATGCATGAGAGCATGAAAGCGTGTCGGCGTGGCGATCAGCAAAATCGACGGCGGGGTGCGCTCTGCTGCCAACTCAGCCGCGGTATTCCAGTCGGTTCCTGAAGGTCCAGTATCCTGAAGATGGCTGTGCCAGGTTCCAACGTCGAACAGCGTCCTTCCGCTCGCTTCGTGTCGTGCCTCAATGGCCGCATGGAGTCCCTGAGTGCCCAGAACAAAGAGGGCTGCGCTCCGCTGGCTGTCAGGCGGTGCGTCCAGAAGATCAACGACGGTTACCGTCTTCAGGCGCGCGCTGGTGCAACCGATCATCACGCCCCCAGTTTCGACTGCCGAATAGGATGCGGCTTCAGCACGAATGCGGTCGGCCACACGCTTCGATATCCGCAACTCCCAGCCATCGGTTCCAGCGATTTCGACGGTCTCAAATGGAGGAACCTGGTACCGGACCCAGCTCGTAGCCGGAGTACCGTCATCCATCGTACCCATTATGATCGTGCCGTCGGTGGCGGGCACCGCCATTAGTTCGTTCACCTCCAACGCGAGGCTGGCGGTCATGGCCGAAAGCCTCGCATCGCTCATTTGCATCGTCAGTGATCCGCAGCCCTGGCCAATCCGGATTTCGGCTAGCCCTTCGGCCGGGTCGAAAAGCAGTTTACTCGCGGGTGTGCCACCAATCGTGGCGTACATCTCTGCCATGAGATCGGCATGGTTCGGATTGTGCCGTGGACCATCCGCCAAGAGAAAGGCCCCGCGCCCTCGACCGAAGAGCGCCGCTTCGAAGAGCCGCGCCCGGTAGCGTGGCGGTGCGGCATCGACTAATGCCTCTCGCACCGACAAGGATGCCGTCGAATTGATGATGGCGCCAGCGCGCTTCGGCAAGAGTGTCTTCGCAAGTTCCTGTTCGCGTAAATCCCTGCCGAGATCGCCCTTATGCAACTCGGGTCTCAGACCGAACCCCTCGAGCTCCTTGGCGAGCGCTTCGGCTTTGCTGTTGGGGACGTGCGAAGGACCAAGCGCATGCCGGGCCATATTGTGCGGACGAAGGCCCGATTGATCGCTGATGCACACGATGTCTTGCCCACTGCGTGCGGCGTGGAGTGCAAGCTTGGAGCCGACGCTTCCGCAACCGAGCATTACGAGGGGTGGTTGCTCGGGCGAGCCAGAGAGCGAGCGCAGGAGTGGTGCACTGATCGATTGGTAATGCGCAGCAGGCGAAACTGGTTCGTCATTGCCCTGCGCGAAAAGTGTTTGCCTGCCTTGTTCGGCACGGACGTCTATGACGTAGGGCAGTAGTTCGATGTCCGATTCAGTACCGATGAGGTGGACCGGTCTACGGGCGCACAGGATCACAGCGACGGGAATCGGGGCAGGAAGCACGAAGCCGGCGAAGCTGCGTTCAATATTGCTCAGGAAGGCATCCAGCCCCCTTGCGCACCCGACCTCCTCGGCGCGGGCGCGGAGGTGGCCAAGCGTTTCCACGTCCTCCGGCATGTAGGTCGAATAGACGAACGCACTGCCGTCAGACTTCTTGTCCGGCCAGATGATCGCGAGAACGGTATTGCCCACGCGCATGTCGCCACGCATCGGGCTCGCGGTGAAGGTGTCGTCCCCCTCGCTCGTCTTGAGCGGCGTTCGCTCGCCATCGCTCGACAGCCACGCCTCCGCATCGACCCCGAGCAGACCGCTCGGATCGCCTCTGCGGTAGTACTTGCCCTTCCAGACGGCCCACCCGCCTTTCCGATCGACGAGAGATCGCGCATGCTCGGCATCGAGTTCGACGATGTCGCGATAATCGCGCCGCAACATGGGTTCCCACCCCTGCTCGGGGTCGATCAGGTCATTGATTGCCGCCTTGCGGAGCCAAACTGCTAGCTGGTCGACGAGGTGAAACACGCCGTAATCGACGAGCCCGAATTGCAAGAAGAACTCATCCTGATCTCCGTCGATCAGGCAAGGGCGTGGCGGTGTCGAGAACGGCATCAGATGCGGGAAGTGGCGAGGGAAATCCTCACGCAGGTAAAAGCGCGGGGACTGCCATGGCCAGCTGGCAGGCAGCTTGAGCACGACGGACTCACAGGTCCGAACACCGCTCGAACTTACGCCATCCGCCTTCATGTCGAGTGGCATTTCGACGTTCATGTCGATGCGGACACGTTCCAACCCGTGCTCTTGTTCGAGAACCTCCCCGCCGACACACTCCGAGTGCCGAAGGGCTACCCGCAGGACATGATCGGCAGCGCAGGCCTCATCATCGGCAGCCATCGGCGCGTCCGTGAGCGCGGGCTTGGCTCGCGGTGGCACCTATACCCATGGCAGCCGCGGCGGCCTTCACGGCGCTCTTCACTGTCTTTGTGATGCCGTTGGCGGTGATCTCGTACTCGAGCGCGCGTTCCTCGTCGTCCCAGACATCGGCGACGCAGATGAAACGATCACTCTTGCCGTCGACGATGGAGATATACTCGCGCTTGGCGCGGTCGCAGGGTGGGTCTGAATCGTCTGCATCAATCGTCTTTGAGCTCGCCACCACTATCGCGCCCTTGCGGATCTGACCGAGCGCGTTGCGGGCCGCCTCGCACACCTTGGCATCCTCGCCCATCTTGGACCAGCTGTCGTAGCTCAAGCTATGCCAAGAACAATGGTGTGGTGCCTGAAGGATGTCGTAGTCGAGCCAGTCGGCATTTTCGTCGCCCAGATCGTCCCACAGTCGCTCCCAGATCGCCACCTCGGCATCGCCACCTGACAGGAAGCGGCACTTGTCGAGGATTCCGCCGCCGCGTATCGAGAATCGGATAATGACCGACGAGCGGTTCTTCGCGAGCAATTCTTCGGCATCTTCGTCGTCACCCTGGGGGAGCGGGGCAAGCAGTCTACCTTCGAACGCGCCGGAGCTATTCTCGTTGAGCTTGACGATGTTTTCGTTCGTCTCAATGACGATGCCGAGGATATCGTCTGTTTTGCCGTCCTCGTCCTCGCCCATGATCTGAATGCGGTCACCTTCGCCCGCAATCGTGCCGTTCTCGCGGAACAGCGCGACGCGGCGCCGTGCCTCCTTGGCCCAGGCCTTCGCGTCTGGGCAGAGCGTATGGCTCTTGGACGAGCGGCGGAATACCACCGGCGAAGACCACATCTCGCGGATCAGGATCTTGTCATCATCTCCGTTCCAATCCTCAGGCGGCCCAAGGTGGAAGTGGGCTTCGAGCCCGGTAATGTGGTCTTTGTCAGGGTGGCTGAGCAGAAACCCGTCGACGAACATGCGGCCCTTTTCGTCGCGGGTCAGCCGAGCACGCAAATCGCTCATGACATCGGGTGTATCATCGTCCTCGTCATTGGCGGCCTTGCGCACGTGCAGATCGACGAGGAGCTTCTGGTCGTTGTCGAACGTAATCAGCGTCATATCGCCGTTGCCGACGGGGAAGAATGTGATTGAAGCAGTCATTATGATCCCTTTTCGTCAAACGGCGTGGGTGGGGCACGTCGCGGGCAAGCCGACGCCCCGACGCCGAGCTATGCGTTGGGCGTGTCGCGCCCATCCGGTTCGCGGGCGACGCCCTTGAACGGTTTGCCATCATCCTTGACGCTCATGAGGTGGCCGGTGCGCTCATCGCGCTTCTGCCACTGTCCGTCCGGGCGCTGAAATTGGGTACGGCCTGTTACCGCCCCGCGCCGGAACCCATTACCAGTGTTCTTCGCCATCTTCTCGGTCCTTTGCGTCCGTTCGTCGCTTCGTCCTTGATCCCTGTGATCATCGCGTCCATTGATTATGGTAATCGCACTCTTGTCAGTCAAGAAAGGCGATGGGATATTTTTTTCGAATCTGGTTGTTGGAGGGTTGATTGACAGAAGAGACGGGCGAGCCAGTTCGCTGGGGGGTACAGCGGCGCCTCGAATTCATCGATTTTCGGCTTTTTTGGGACGGACGGTTCAATCGACGCGACCTTGCCGAAACCTTCGGGATTTCGGCGCAGCAAGCTTCATCCGATATTGCCCAATATACCGCGCTTGCGCCTGAGAACCTCGTTTATGACCAGACTTTGAAGGCGTATCTGCGCGCGCCGACCTACGAACCGAAGCTGATGCATGCCTCAGCTGAACGGTATCTGCTTCAACTGGTTGCGATTGAAAATCGTTGGATGCGTCACGAGGATACTTGGTTCGACCACACGCCACCCATCGAGAATGTTTCGCTGCTGCGCAAACGAACGGACGCCCGGATTCTCCTCCATATCCTCGACGCCATAAATCAACGCGGCCAGTTGGAGATACAATATAAGTCAATCACCGGTGCGCCCGAGCCACGCCGGATAATCGCACCCCATGCGCTCTTTCATGCTGTTGGTCGGTGGTACGTCCGAGCCTGGTCAGCGGAGCATTCGGACTTTCGCGACTATAATCTCTTTCGGATCGATCGGGCCGGCGAAATTTCTGGGGCCGTAATCGATTCCGCACTCGATTTCGAATGGATACACGAGACTGATCTCATTCTTGCACCGAACCCGGCTCTGTCCGAAAGCCAGCAAGCAGCGCTCCGGGGCGAGTACGGCATGACCGACGGCAGGCTCGTCGTTACCATGCGCCTCAGCCAGACCTTCTATTTGATGACCGAGCACAACTTCGATGTGGAGCCCGACGCACTTCCGCCAGGCAAGCAACAACTGGTGCTCATCAATCGCGATGAGGTGGTCAATGCCCGAAAAACCGCGCGAAAGCTGTCGATCGATGCAATCGAGCGAGCGATGCGTTGAACGCGGACAAAGGCGACCGAGGCGTTTCGGCAATCCTGCTTTTTGGCAGTCGTGCTCGCGAGGATAATGGCCGGGGTTCCGACACCGATCTCCTGCTCGTGAGCCCGCCGGGAACACCACAGCATAAATCAATCGGGCATCTTTCGATGTTCTTCTATCCTTGGGAGAAGCTGATAGCTGATGCGCGCGGTGGAGACCTCTTTGTGTGCCACATCGTGCGTGAAGCGAGGCCGGTATTCGATCCGCTGGACCAGCTTGATGAGCTTCGCTTGCAGTTCAGACTGCGGACGAGCTATGCCCGCGAGATCGCCCAAGCGCGCGATCTTGGCTGGTTTCTCGATAGTCACGGCGGCGCTCTCAACGCCCCTATGGTTGTGCGGCGCATGGTCTGGTGTGTTCGGACGATAACGATCGCGCAGCTTGCCGAGAATGGCAGGCCCGCTTTCGCGCCGACCGAGCTGGCGGCGGCGGCGCCTCTAGCTGCAGATCTTCTCGTCAATCGCCATCAACGCAGACTGGACGTGGCGATGCGGCAGCGGTTCCGGCAATATTTGATGCAGGAGGGCGGGTCTCCGGCCTTACCGCGCGAGGCGACGCTCGAAGATTATCGCGCGTTGTTTGTCCGAACCGGTAACAAGGTTGGACTACAGACGATCGAGCGCGGGATTCAGCCGCCAGAAGGTGATAACGCCTTCTACCAATGATTGGCAGCGGCGACTGCTTTTGGAGCATTGACCAGCCCGTTGGACATCAGCCTTGGCAGCCTGAAGGGCGATCAGCCTCCATCTCTATCCGCGGCCGCCTGGCCAACAGGTTCCATGGATGACGTAGAAGGCGTAAAATACTCTCTCGCTAGATTGTGGTCGCGCAAGGGTGAGGGTCGGTAGCTCCGACGCTTGTCATGATCAGTGACAAGACCACCGCCTAGCCGCTCAATCACGCTCGGGTGAAGGTCCGCATCGGGATGGACCTTTCGCAAACCCTCCGGCCAGGTCACTCTCCATGCCGCGGGCAACCAACGTTGCCAACCAGCCTCCTTGAACGCCTTCCTCTCGTCATGCTGCATGCCGAGCGGATCGGGCTATAGCGCGACGATCTGGGTGAGAGGTCAGCGACTATCAGGATGAGAACAGATTGTCGCGGCGGGTTCATGG
>MKWI01000001.1 GCA_001899715.1 Sphingobium sp. 66-54 | reverse complement strand
TGCCATCAAGCTCTTCTGCACACGCCTATGGATCGCCGCTAATGAGTCTACGCCCTAGGCAACTGGCGCGCCGCGATCATCGCAGCCCTGGTAATTCCGTTCTCCTTCCTGATGATGGCAACCGGGATGAACACGTTTGGGGTGCCGGGCAACCTCATGAGCCTGGGGGCGCTCGATTTCGGCCTGATCGTGGATGGTGCCGTCATCATCATCGAGAACTGTCTCGCGCGATTGGCCCATCGCCAGGAACATGAAGGGAGACTGTTGACCCTTAATGAACGGCTCGAAGAAACGATGCATGCGTCGCAGGAGATGATCAAACCGACAGTCTTCGGTCAGGCGATTATTCTCCTCTCCTTCGCACCGTTGCTGATGTTCACCGGCGTGGAGGGCAAGACCTTCTCGCCCATGGCAATCACGATCATGCTGGCGCTATTCTCCGCGTTCATCCTTTCACTCACGCTGGTGCCCGCACTGGTGGCATTGCTCATTCGCGGGCGAGTTGCCGAGAAGGAAGTATGGCTGATCCGCAAGAGCAAGGACCGTTACTTGCCGCTGCTCGACAAGGCGCTGGCCCGGCCGATGCCGTTCATCGCCGGGGGCTTGGCATTCTTTCTGGTGGCGTTCCCGGTCTTTGGACTGCTCGGTTCGGAATTCATTCCTCAACTTGACGAGAAGAACCTGGCCGTTGCCTCGACACGCGTACCGTCGGTGAGCATCGATCAATCTCTGGCGATGCAGCGCAAGGTCGAGGCGGCTGTAGCAGAGCTGCCTGAAGTGGAATTGATGTTCTCCAAGACCGGTACGGCAGAGGTCGCTACCGATCCGATGCCGGTGAATGTCTCTGATGGGTTCGTCATTCTCAAGCCGGAAGACGAGTGGCCTGCGGGAGTGGATAGCAAGGCCGACGTGGTTGAACGCATCGAGAAGGCCGTGAGTGGCCAACTCGGGCAGGTCTACGAAGTCAGCCAGCCGATCGAACTGCGCTTCAATGAGCTGATCTCAGGCGTCCGCGGTGACGTGGCGATCAAGCTCTATGGCGACGATCTCGACAAGATGTCGCAGACCGCCAACGAAATGGTCGAAGTGCTTCAGGCCATTCCGGGTGCGGCCAGCGTGAAGGCGGATCAGGTCGGGGGTGCGCCTTTGCTTGATGTGGAGCTGGATCGTGCGATGATTGCCCGCTATGGACTCACCGTCAAAGAGGTGGCGGACACCGTCGCAACGGCTCTTGGCGGGCGGGAGTCGGGGTTGCTGTATGAAGGCGACCGCCGCTACGACATCGCGGTCCGCGTGCCCGACGCAACGCGGGTAAACCTTGACGATATTCGTGCGCTTCCTGTGCTCTTGCCCGAAGAGCCCGGGGAAATCCGGCAACAGATCCCGCTCTCGCTAGTAGCGAATATCCAGTTAACTGAAGGGCTTAACGAGATACGGCGCGAAAACGGAAAACGACGCGTCGTCGTGCAGTTGAATCTCGAGGACCGCGACGCGGGCTCGTTCGTCGAGGAGGCCCAGGCCAAGATTGCACAAGTAGAACTGCCTGCCGGCTATTATCTGGAATGGGGCGGACAGTTCGAGAATTTGCAAGCGGCGACGGCACGACTGTCGATCGTGGTGCCACTAGCCTTTGTTGCCATCTTCGTCCTGCTTTTCATGGCCCTTGGATCGGCAGGGCGAGCTGCCGCGGTCTTCCTGACCTTGCCGCTCGGCTTGGCCGGCGGGATTTTCACCCTCGCCCTGACCGGGATCAACTTTTCCGTCTCGGCAGCGGTCGGGCTTATCGTGCTGGCCGGTGTTTCGGTTCTGAACGGTCTGGTCGTGATGACGGCCATTCGTGAACGTCAGGAGCATGGGCTGCCTTTGGTTGAGGCAATCCGGGAGGGCATGGCGGAGAAGATGCGTGCGGTCATCATGACCGGCTTTGTTCCGGCAATCGGCTTCATTCCGATGGCAATCGCCACCGGGACGGGGGCCGAAGTCCAGAAGCCGCTCGCGGTCACGGTCATCGGCGGGTTGATTGCTGCAACCGTTCTCACCCTGTTGGTGTTGCCGTCGATTGCGAAGGTTGTGCTCGGCGCAATCGAAAACCGCCGGCGCAAGCGGGACGAGAATGCCTCGCCAATTGCACCAGAACCGGCGTGAAGGAGAAGATCATGACTGAAACGATCAAGCTGTTGCGGATCTACACCGACGAAGCCGCCTATCTGGGTGATCGCAAGGTGCTGGAGGTGATTGCATCGCGCGCGCGCGACGCGGGATTGGCCGGCATCACCGTTCTGGATGCCCGACTCGGCTTCGGCAGATCGGCGCATGTCCACCGTCGGCACGTCTTCGAAAGTGACCGTGCCGTGGTCATCGAGATCGTCGATGAGGATGAGCGGCTGCGGACTTTTGTCGATAGTCTCGACGATATTCCGGATGTCGGTCTGATGACCCTGGAACCGGTGGAAATGCTTGGCGGGAAGGCACGACAGACCATCGCGGAGAAGGGTGCATGATCGCGGATCTCGCGTTCGCGGCATGCCATGCCGGACGCGAGGTTGCATGGCCACGCGCTCGCCGCCTGCCGCAATGATACCTCCCCTTCGCCTCGCTGGCGGAGGCGTGCGCGCACCGCAGCCGCACGTCACGCTGCCCAGTGTTGGGGCATTCAAGGATGCACCGCATGCGGTCAATCCGTTGAACGGAGATACGATATGACCGAAAAAGTTCGGCTCGATATTCCGCTCCTGCTGCCAGACGTGAAGGACGAAGCTGACGCCTGCGTCGAAAGGCTGACCTCGGAACTCCAGGGGCGGGAGGGCGTGAGCGAAGCCCATATCGTCCCGGCGCCGGGGAATGGGAATGCCCAGCTCTGCATCCACTACGACCCCGATTTCCTCCCGCTTGCTCGCGTCCGTCAGCTCGCCACGAGTGCGGGTGCCGCCATCACCGGCCAATATGGCCATATACGCTGGGACGTCGATGGCCTCCTCCATGAGCGCCGGGCGCGCGCAGTCGGCGATCAACTTCGCCGGTTAGCGGGGGTGATCGAAGCCGAGGCCAGCGCGGTGGGCGCTGTCCGCGTTGAGTTTGACCGTTCGGTGACCTCCGAGCAGGACATCCGGCGCGCGCTTGCGGAATTGGGTGTCTGGCAGCGAGCCCCTCTTGTCGTTCCCGCATCCGCGGCTTCGGAAGAGGAGGAGCATGAGCACGGCGGCATTTTCGGGCGCAATACCGAGCTCATCTTTGCTGTGATTTCCGGAGCGCTGCTTGCAACCGGTTTCGGTTTCGAGAAGCTGCGCCCGGATTTCGGTGGGGCTGGGCTGACACTCTACCTGCTGAGTTATTTCTTCGGCGGCTACTACACGCTGCGCGAAGCGATCGACAGCCTTCGGATCAAACGGTTCGAGATCGATACCCTGATGCTGGTCGCAGCGGCAGGCGCGGCGGCGCTCGGGGCATGGGCCGAGGGGGCGCTCCTTCTGTTCCTCTTCAGCCTCGGCCATGCGCTCGAACATTACGCCATGGGACGGGCCAAACGCGCAATCGAAGCCCTGGCCGAGCTGGCACCCAGGACAGCGATGGTGCGCCGCGGCGATGGCGGCCTCAGTGAAGTTCCCGTTGAAAGTCTGGTGATCGGCGACACTGTGGTGGTGAAACCGAACGAGCGCCTGTCTGCGGATGGTTTCGTTGTGGCAGGCCGATCGAGCATCGACCAGGCGCCGGTCACAGGCGAAAGCGTGCCTGTAGACAAGGAGCCGGTCCCGGATCGAATGCAAGCGGCGGCCCAGCCGGACAAGGTGTCCGCTCAGCATCGCGTCTTCGCGGGCACGATCAACGGCCCGGGCGCGATTGAGATCGCCGTAACGCGCCTTGCCGCCGACACCACGCTCGCGAAGGTGGTGAAAATGGTGAGCGAGGCGGAGACGCAGAAATCGCCGACCCAGCGCTTCACCGACCGCTTCGAACGGGTATTCGTGCCCTCCGTCCTCGCGTTGGTCGCGTTCCTGCTGTTCGCCTGGGTGGTCATCGATGAGCCGTTCCGCGACAGCTTCTATCGCGCGATGGCCGTGCTCGTGGCAGCGAGTCCTTGTGCGCTCGCGATCGCCACGCCGAGCGCAGTCTTGTCAGGAGTTGCGCGCGCCGCGCGCGGTGGCGTACTGATCAAAGGCGGCGGTCCGCTTGAAACCCTTGGGTCGCTGAATGCTCTCGCGTTCGACAAGACCGGCACGCTTACCGAGGGCCGTCCACGCATCACGGACATCGTGCCGGCAACCGGCGTAAACGATGACGAGCTCATGGCGATTGCAGTGGCCGTCGAACGACTCAGCGATCACCCGCTTGCCATTGCTATAGCCCGCGACGGCGAACAATTTCTCGACGGCCAGCCGGTTCTCGCGGCGACCGACCTTTCAAGCCTCACCGGCCGCGGCGTACAGGCTCGCGTCAATGGCGAGATGGTCCTGATCGGCAAGGCCGAGATGTTCGGTCGGGATGGTTTCGCTGCGCTGTCAGCGGAAACCGCGCGAACGATCGAGCGCCTGCGCGATCAGGGCCGGACTACAATGGCAGTACGAATCGGCGACCGCGACCTGGGCGCAATCGGGCTCATGGACACGCCGCGCGCGGCCGCAAAGGAAGCGATCGCGCGGCTCAAGACACTCGGCATTCAGCGCTTGATCATGCTTTCAGGCGATAATCAGCGGGTCGCAACCGCAGTTGCCGCCGATGTCGGCATTGAGGAGGCCTGGGGCGACCTGATGCCGGAGGACAAGGTCGAGGCGATCGGTCGGCTGCGCGCCCAAACGCCGGTCGCGATGGTCGGCGACGGTGTCAACGATGCGCCCGCTATCGCGAATGCGACGGTCGGTATCGCCATGGGCGCCGCCGGGTCGGACGTTGCGCTCGAGACCGCCGACGTTGCGCTCATGGCCGACGACCTTGCGCATCTGCCCTTTGCAGTAGGTTTGAGCCGACAAACGCGATGGATCATCCGGCAGAATCTCATGATCAGCCTGAGCGTGGTCGCCCTGCTGATACCCGCAACGATCTTTGGCCTCGGCATTGGCCCGGCGGTCGCGGCGCACGAAGGTTCGACCCTCGTGGTCGTATTCAACGCGCTGCGCCTGCTCGCCTATCGCGACAAGGACGCGCTGCCAGCGTGAACTTGGGAGGTGACCAAATGCAAGGAAAGTCCAGCCACATTCTCACGTCCGCATCGCCTTACCACATACCCCGCTCGGGAATGGCAAGGAAGAGACGGAGCTCAGGGGCCAGACCCTAATCGACCCGCTGCGCGCGCCGCCTTTGCGGAATAGGGAACGGTGCTGATCGGCGGCGTGGTATTGGATCATGGCCGCCTGCAATTCTGCCGACCCGACACTATCAAACAGGAACGTCAGCCGGTCACCGTGACCAAGGCTCTCCACAGCTCATTCAGATGTTGGCGATTCCATATTTCGTGATTATCAGAAATATGGAATCGAATCGAGCACGGGAGGGTATCCAGTGAAACGTCTGATCGCCTTTTTTGCGCTTCTGATATCCGCCGAACCGGCTCTCGCCCAGTGGGAACCCCCCGATGAGGTGCTGCAGGTTCGTGTCAAAGGCGATGGCGCATGGACTGTTCGCTGCGACTATCAGGATCGCAGAGGGACGAGCGAGAATCGTGAGGCCAAAGGCCCCAAAGACGGGCGGCTGCATCTTAACCGCGCCACGGGCGGCACTTGCACCTATCGGGCTGCACCCGACGAACCTCTCACGATTCGGCTCAAGAGCGCGCTTTACCAATGCACCTTGCCGCAGCCCGGCGAAGGATGCGCGCAGACATTCCCGGCAGGCGCTTCGGGACAGTTCGAGGTCCGCGGCCGTGACTGATCGAATGGCGCCTGCCACGCGCTTGGTAGCGGCACGCAGCCCAACGGGCATTTGTTCGCTTCGACATTTCCGCTACAGACGAAGTATGGAACTGAAGAACGCCGCCGCCGCCCTCTCCGCGCTTGGCCATGCAGGTCGCCTGTCGATCTTCCGTCTGCTCGTGCAGGCAGGCCGTGAGGGCGTCGCCGCCGGTGAGATCGCCCGGAGGCTCCATGTGCCGCCGAACACGCTCTCGTCCAACCTCAACATTCTCTCCAACGTCGGGCTGATCGAAAGCCAGCGCGAGGGGCGCTCGATCATCTATACCGCGCGCTATGGGGATATGACCGAACTGCTCGAATATCTGATGCAGGATTGCTGCGGCGGTTCACCGGAGATTTGTGCGCCGCTCGCGAATGTGGCTCTGCGCAGCCGCTGCAGCGAGGAAGGGCAGGCATGACCGAGGAACGCCTGCTCAACGTGCTGTTTCTGTGCACCGGCAATTCGGCGCGCTCGATCATTGCCGAAGCGATCCTGAACCGCGAGGACCGGGGCCGGTTTCGCGCGTTCAGCGCCGGCAGCCAACCCAAAGGCGAGGTTCATCCCTTCACCCTGCATCTGCTTGACAAGCTGAACTACGACACGAGCCAGTTCCGTTCGAAGAGCTGGAGCGAGTTTGCCAGGCCGGGTGCGCCGCCGCTCGATTTCGTGTTCACCGTCTGCGACAATGCCGCGAACGAGACCTGCCCGGTCTGGCCGGGGCAACCCATTACCGCCAATTGGGGCGTGCCCGATCCGGCAGCGATTGAGGATGACGAGGCCGTTCAGCACGCCGCCTTCTTCGATACCTACCGGATGCTGTTCAACCGCATCTCGCTGTTCACAAACCTGCCGTTCGAAGGGCTGGACCGGATGAGTCTCCAGAGCCGGCTCAGGACAATCGGCAAGGATCAGGCGCGAGCCAACATCGACACCAACACGGAGCCTTCCGCGTGAAGCCAATCGATATCGTCATCTACCACAATCCCGAATGCGGCACCTCGCGCAACACGCTGGCGATGATCCGCAACGCAGGGATCGAGCCGCATGTCGTCGAATATCTGAGGACGCCGCCCTCGCGTGCAATCCTGGCGCAGTTGATCGAGCGCGCCGGGCTTACCCCGCGTGCCTTGCTGCGCGAGAAGGGCACGCCCTATGCCGAGCACGGACTTGGCGATGAAAGCCTGACCGACGATGCGCTGATCGACGCGATGATGGCGCATCCGATCCTGATCAATCGGCCGCTGGTGGTCAGCCCGATGGGTGTCAGGCTGTGCCGTCCCTCCGAGGTGGTGCTCGATATCCTGCCGGCGCCGCAACGCGGGCCCTTCGCCAAGGAGGACGGCGAGCAGGTCGTCGACGAGGCGGGCAATCGGGTATCGGCATGAGCGTCGGGATCGTTGCGACGGCCCCTGTCGAAACGCAGAGCCGCCCCGGCATCGGCTTCTTCGAGCGTTACCTGACGCTGTGGGTGGCGCTCTGCATCGTCGCCGGCATTGCACTGGGTTCCTGGCTGCCGGGTGTGTTCGCCGCGATCGCCTCGGCCGAGGTTGCGCGGGTCAATCTCGTCGTCGCCGTGCTGATCTGGCTTATGATTGTGCCGATGCTGCTCAAGATCGATTTCGGCGCGCTCGGCTCGGTTCGGCAGCACTGGAAGGGTGTCGGCGTCACGCTGTTCATCAACTGGGCGGTCAAACCCTTCTCGATGGCGCTCTTGGGCACGCTGTTCATCGGCTGGCTGTTCGCGCCGCTGTTGCCGGAGGGGGAGATATCCTCCTACATTGCCGGACTGATCCTGCTCGCGGCTGCACCCTGCACAGCGATGGTGTTCGTCTGGTCGAACCTGTGCGACGGCGAGCCCAACTACACGCTGAGCCAGGTCGCCCTGAACGACCTCATCATGGTGTTCGCCTTTGCGCCGATCGTGGGACTTCTGCTTGGCGTCGCTTCGATCACCGTGCCGTGGGAGACTCTGCTGCTCTCGGTCGGCCTGTACATAGTGCTGCCAGTGTTCGCGGCGCAGATCATCCGGCGGGCGCTGCTGGCTTACGGTGGACAGGACGCGCTCGACCGCCTGCTCAAGACCCTCGGGCCGATTTCGCTTGCGGCGTTGCTCACAACGCTGGTGCTGCTGTTCGGCTTCCAGGGCGAGCAGATCCTCGCCCGGCCGCTGGTGATCGCGCTGCTTGCGGTTCCAATCCTCGTCCAGGTCTATTTCAATGCCGGACTCGCCTATTGGCTGAGCAAGCGTTTCGGGGTCGCCTGGTGTGTCGCTGCCCCCGCCGCGCTGATCGGCGCCTCCAATTTCTTCGAGCTGGCGGTGGCGGCGGCCATATCGCTGTTCGGCCTCAACTCGGGCGCGGCGCTGGCGACGGTGGTTGGCGTGCTTGTTGAGGTGCCGGTCATGCTTTCGGTCGTGGCGATCGTGAAGCGGACGCGCGGTTGGTATGAAAACGGCGCGCCGCGCCTCGCCTGATTCCCACAGATTATCGAAAGTTCGACGATGCCGTTGCGTGCGCTTCCCGACCCTGACCATCTGCCCCATCTCGATCCGCGCTTCGCGCGTGAACGCCCGGCCTTCGGGCTCGGCGCGATCGCGCCGCCGCCGCGCATCCTGCTGCTCTACGGTTCGCTGCGCGAGCGCTCTTTTTCGCGCCTCACAGTCGAGGAGGCGGCGCGGCTGCTGCGCTTCTTCGGCGCCGAGACGCGCATCTTCGATCCCAGGGATCTGCCGCTGCCAGATCAGGTCGCGGGCGACGACCACCCCGCGGTCCACGAACTGCGCGAGCACGCGATGTGGTCGGAAGGCATGGTCTGGTGCAGCCCCGAACGCCACGGCCAGATCACCGGCATTATGAAGGCGCAGATCGATCACCTGCCGCTCGAGATGAAGGGCATGCGTCCGACCCAGGGCCGCACGCTGGCCGTCATGCAGGTCTCGGGCGGCTCGCAATCGTTCAACGCCGTCAACACGCTGCGCCTGCTCGGACGCTGGATGCGGATGTTCACCATCCCCAACCAGTCGAGCGTCGCCAAGGCCTTCGAGGAATTCGACGAGAACGGCCGCATGAAGCCCTCGAGCTATTACGACCGGATCGTCGATGTGATGGAGGAACTGGTCCGGTTCACCGTGCTGCTGCGGCCGCACGCCGAGCAACTCGTCGACCGCTATTCCGAGCGCAAGTCCGCCGGCATCGCCGTCGATCCGGCGAAGGATCTATCGGGCATTGCTGTCTGTAAGCGTTGAGACGGCATGAGACCCGCTACACCTGCTCGGCACAATTATGACAGTTGGCCGCTTCCAATCATGCGGCAAGCGCGTTGATGACGACCCGCAGGCGATCGGCTTCCGTGCCGCCCTTCATGAGCGTTTCGGCAACCCTGCGGAGCAGTTCCTCATCCTCGTCTGGAGCCGGGGCATCGACTTCAAGGTCGCAAATGCCGGCCAGCGCCGCGGCGATCCGTTCGGCCACACGATCGGCGGCGCGACGAGCCGGGCTGTGCTGGACGTGCGCATAGATGGCCGTCGATCGCGGATTGGCATGTCCCAGGATCGCCCCGGTGAATGCCATCGCCTCGCCCGAGGAAATCGCCGTCGAACCCATTGTATGCCGCAAGGTATGCGGCGTCACGCCGGGCAGATCAGCCTTCTCGATGACCTTCTTCCATGGCGTCTTATAACCCCGGAAATAGCTATCGCCTTCTCCGGCGGGAAAAACGAACTCGGAATCCTCGGTCTGCTCGATTGTCTTGATCACAGCGATCGCAGCGGTGCCGATCGGCCGCACGGCCATGCCGGTCTTGGTGTCTCCAAAACGCAGGCAGCCATGCTCGAAATCGACCTCTTGCCATTTCAGGCTCGCGATCTCCTCGCGGCGGCATCCGGTCAGCATCCACAAGCGCATGATGTCGAGCGCCTTGCGGTTGATCCCGTCCTTCTCCAACTCGCGCAGGGCTTCGCCGAAGCGCCTTATTTCTTCGAGTGTGAGAAATCGCTCCTTGTGATTGTCGGTTTTCTTGACCGCTGCGGTCTCGCAAGGGTTGCGGGTGACGATCTCTCTGCGCCGCGCGAAACTGAATACGGCGGACAGGTCGCGAAACACCTTGCGTGCTGCCCCTGCGCCGCCTCGCACGACAATGCGCCTGCGCGGGCCGATCTTGTCGTCCCGCGCGGTCTTTCCCGCCTCGACGTCACGGAAGAAGCGCTCGATATCGCCTGCGTTGACTTCGCTGACCCGGCGGCTGCCGAGCAGCGGGACGACATGATGGCGGAGGCGCGCCAGCGTATATTGTTTGGTCAACGGCTTCATCGCCTCACCCTGCCGCTTGCCGCGCTGGATGTAACAGCCTTCCTTTTCATAGAGATCGACCAGCTCGGCGATCCGCATTTCCTTGCGTTTGGCCTTGAGCTCAGCGGCTGGATCGGCGCCGGTGGCAGCACCGCCAAGAATTTTCCTGGCCTGTCGGCGCGCCTCCTCAGGCGTCAAGGCTCCATATCGGCCAATCGTGATACGACGTTCCGGCGCTCGGCGGCCGCCACCCTCGGCGCGGTACTTTGCCAGGAACGTCTTGATCCCGCTCGGTTCGACCCGAAGACCGAAGCCCCGCAACTCACTATCCCAGAGATGATAGCGCTTTTCTCCCGGCGGAGAGGCATCTACAACCCTCTTTGTGAGAGGAATATTCCCGGATTTGCGTAGGTTTTGAGGCATTTTCAGTTCACCACCCGTTCACCACCGTAACGGAAATTCGGGGCTACTTCCGGAGTATAGCGGAGTAGTGAAGTTGCCACAACTATTTGTTTTATAGTGATTTTTCGTAGAACAGAAAACTGTAGCGTAGCCTTTCACAACTTTGCCAAGGTTGGGGTCGAGGGTTCGAATCCCTTCGCCCGCTCCAGTTTTTCAATGACTTAGCAGCCATCTGAGCCCTCTGGGCTCCCTTCGGGGGAGCGCTCCGGGGAGCAGATTTGCGCGGCAATTTCCCCGGCGCAGGGCACGAAAAAGGCCGCCCGGTTGCCCAGGCGGCCGTGATTGAGCGGGTCGGGTCGGTCAGTTGGGGCGGCTGTCCGGCTTGCGCGCTCCGCGCACGTAGAGCTCCCGCAGCACCTCGTCGGCATCGCGCACCGAGCAATTCCAGTCGCTGAACGCATCTTCGACCCGGTCGAGAAAGTCGCGGGTGTCCTGTGGCAGGCTCTCCCCATGCTTGTCGTTCGCATGGACTGCCAGGTAGCCGATCATCGGCACAATCTGGTCCCACGCCCGCACCGGGTTGACGGCCTTGAGCGCGAACAGGGCACAGTCGAGCAAGCGGGCGACCTCGGGCGCGCAGTGCGCGTCGTCTGATTCGAGCTGCTGAATGGCGGCCGGGATTTCACGGAACAGGGCGGCCCAATCGGCCATATGGATTTCGTCAGTCATACGGTTCTCCTTTGTACCGGCCGTCTGTGCCGGGGAGCTGGACGTTGGCACGACCCCGAAGCCGAATGTTGTGGGCTTATCCGCAGTGAGTTGACAGGCGGCCGCGTATAGAACAAAACAGGAACACTAATTCCTTGACAGATTGACGTCGGGACGTCAAAGATGCGGAAACGCAGTCGAGGGAGCCGACATGTCCGCAGCACCGGGGAAGATTAGGGACGCCATCATTGGCTACATGGAGGCGCTTGGGGGCGACGCTTCGATCAAACAGATCAGTGAAGCCATCAGCGTTCACCTGGGCCCGGTGCGTCCATCGTCGGTTCGCTCCTATCTGAACCTGAACGTCGGCCGGGTGTTCGAGCGAACCGCGCGCGGCCGCTATCGGCTCGTGGGCGACGCAGACAACGTCCACCGGGTCGGGCTTGAACCGGCTGTCGAGCATGAGAAGGCCGTGCTGTACCATGCCGACTGTTTCGATTGGCTGGCTGCCCGAGAGGAGGCGTCCATTCACGCGGTCGTCACGGACCCGCCCTACGGGCTGACGGAGTATAGCCCAAGGGAGCTGAGCAAGCTCCGAAATGGGCAGGGGGGTGTTTGGCGCATTCCCCCGTCGTTCGACGGCCACCGTCGCTCCCCGCTCCCCCGGTTCACCATCATGTCGGACGAAGACCGCAAGGAGCTCCACGCCTTCTTTCGTCGGTTCGGTGCCCTCGTCGCTCGCGCGATCGTGCCAGGCGGCAACGTGCTCGTCGCGACCAACCCGCTCCTGCAGCACGTCGTGGCCTCCGCAATGACGGAGGGCGGCCTTGAGCTGCGCGGCAGCATCGCCCGTCTCACCATGACCATGCGTGGCGGTGATCGCCCGAAGAACGCGCACGAGGAGTTTGCTGAGGTGAGCGTTATGCCGCGCTCGCAATGGGAGCCTTGGGTGGTGCTGCGCCGCCCCCTTGAAGGGCGGGTCCAGGACAATCTTCGCAAATGGAAGACGGGCGGCTTTCGGCGGCCGTCGGACGACCGGCCCTTTGGCGACGTTATCAAGTCGAGCCCCACCTCGGCAGCGGAGCGCGCCATCGCGCCCCACCCGTCGCTAAAGCCGCAGGACTTCATGCGGCAAGTCGTGCGCGGCTCGCTCCCCCTCGGTGAGGGAGTAGTCGTGGACCCGTTCGCCGGGTCAGGATCGACCCTCGCCGCCGCGAATGCGGTGGGCTACGAAAGCATCGGTGTTGAGGCAGACCCAAAGTTTGTCAGGCTGGCGGCAGAGGCCATCCCGAAGCTGGGCTCACTGCGCTAGATAGACCCAACTGTCCCGCAGCTTCTGCACCCCCTCGCGATGGAGGGTGGCTGTGCGCGTTCCTAGCTCACCGCGCGCGTTCCGCCGGAAGTCGTCAACAGTGACGTGCGCCAGATAGACCTCGGTGAACCGGGTAGCGCGGCGCTCTGCCGCTGGCTCGGTCACCTGGTCGATCTCGTACACGAAGACGCAAAGCCACTGATCGCGCGCGCCGTGCGTGTCGACCGCGCCGCCGCGCTTCCGGGTGGTCTTGATCTCCACCCCATGTTCCCCGGCCTGAATGCTGTCGAGCTGGTAGCGCCCTCGCACGATCAAGTCTGGATGGCCGTTGTGGAAGTTGTTCTGGCAGAGCGAACGGGAGTGCTGCGCCATGCTTGCGGTCATCATGTCGGAGATGGTGCCCGACATATTCGCAGGCCGAAGCACCTCCTCTAGTCGAGGCAGGCCACGATCATGGAACAGCGTGTTCACATCAAAGAAGAAGTCGTACACGTCCTGCATCGCAAGCGCGAAGTCATCCAGCCGTAGTTGATACGGAAGCTGGATATTCGGATTGAACCACTCGCGATTAACAGTTTCCCTGACCGGCACTCAGCCCCTCCGCCCCTTTGCTCGGACGGTGACACTGCAACATTGGCGAGAAAGTGTCGAGGGTTACAGCGCGTAGGGGCTCACATTCAGGTGCCGACAGACGTGGCACATACGGTTGCCCAGCCCCTCGCTCTTGAAGGGCTGACGGCAGCGCAGGCAGGGGCGCTCTTGGGTCGCTGGCTTGACTTGTTTGACGCCCGTTCCGGGCTCGTCCGCCGCAACAATGCCGTTCTCCCGGCGGGGCCCCCGGTCGAGCTCGATGTCGCCTTTGCGGATGCGGTAATTCAGCTCCCCGGTGAGAAAGCCCAGGGAGCGGGCCTCTCCCCATGTCATGCCAACCCGGAGCCGGGCCCAGCGGGAGCCGGGTCGGGCGGTGTAATTCAGCGCGGCAATCTTCCGGTCGTTCACCGCTTCTTGCTCCCCCTGGGCGGTTTGCAGTCGGGCCTGCCGGGGGAGCGGGGCGGCTGGGCTGGGTACGGGCTCTGTTGCGCCGGGCGATGGGGCGGTGGCGAGTACCGGGGCCCGCCAGGCGGGCGCATCACTGTTCGTCCCCCTCGTCGTCGGGGTCCGGCTCGTCGCGCTGCCACTCAAGATCGCCGCCGTGCAGCGCAAGAGCCTCGTCGCGCGCGTCGTGGTAGCGCAGGTTGATGTACGGATCGCCGTTGAACAGGTCGAGGTCCGACTGCCGGGGCTCCCGGCCATTCCGCAGGTCGGCAAGGGCGCGGTCCAGCGCCTTGGTGCGCGCTTCCCGAACGAGCCGGGTAGCCAGCTCGTCGGCCGTCTCCTGTTTGGGCTGGCTGCCGTACCGCTCCACCCAGCCATCGGCCAACATTGCCGAGATGGGGTCGCTCACTGGCCCGCCTCCCCGAGCGACTTGAGGCTCTTGGCCGCCTTCGCAGCCGGGGCGTCGCGCATCGCCAGAATGTCGCCGTAACGCTTCACCAGGGCAGAGCTTGAAGCGGTGAGGCGCTGCAAGGCCGCATCGGTGGCGGCGAGCTGGGCATTGTCCACCGGGGCGAACTGCGCGGCCGCACGGGCCCGGAGGGTGGCATGGGTCTCGGGGGTGAGCCCAGAGAGGAACGGCTGGGCATGGATGACCGCCGCCACGGTCGCCACGTCGCCCCCGTCCACCGCTTGCGCGACGAACTGCATCCGCTGCTCGGGCTTCTTCATCGCCTTGATGTGCGCGCGAACCTCGGCTGCCAGGGCGAGCCCTTCGGCCGTCTTGCGCGTCGGGTGGTCGAGCGCGGTCGCCACGCGCGTTTCCAGCGTCTGCCGATAGCCGTTCAGCTCCTTCACGCGGCGGTCGATGGCCGGGCTGACACGGGCGAAGGCCTGCTCGGCCGCCGCGATGAATTCGGCCGCGTCGACCACGCGGGTCGGCTTGCCGTTCACCATCCGCACATCGCCGCTAATCTCGGTGCGGCCGCCGCGCTCGGCCGGGTGCTGGCGACGGCGGGCCGGGGCAGCGATTGCCTGCAAGTCCCGCTCGGCGTCGTTCATCCGCCCGAACAGGTCGTAGCAGAGGCGCAGCCCCTCGCGCGCCGCCGACAGGACGGTGACGCCCAGGGTGTCGGGCTGGTTGAGCGCGGCCCCAATGCCCAACAGGCTGTCGGGGTGCAGGGACATTGGCACGTCTCCACGGACGGGCACGGAATCATCAAACGGGGTGGGCATGGTGGGCTCCTTTCTCAGTAAATCGGCACGGACATGCGGCTGTGGCCCGACCGCACGTTGGCGTGCATGACGGCGTAGCGGGCTGCGTCGGCGGCATGGTCGGGGCCGTCGGTCATCACGTCCTCAGGCCGGGACGAGTCACGTTCGAGGAAGGGGACGGTCTGCCAGAAGTACCGGCACCGGGCGGTGATCCACATGCCCGGAAGGCCGTTCCGCTCCTTTGCGTTGTAGAGGCGCTCGCGCATTGCGGCCCAGCCAGCCACGCGCTCCTTGCGCGGGCGCTGTAGGGCAATGCCGTGGCGTTGCAGGACGTTGAGCAGCGTGTCTTCGAGCCCGTAGGCGTCGTCGCCCACGCCATGCGGATGCACACCCCACCGGCCGCACATTTCCTTGATTGCTTCAGCCAGCTTGCCGGGCGGCCAGTTGAGCCCGACGTTCGGATCATGCGGGTCCACCGTGGCGAGCTCGTCCAGTAGGATGAGGCTGTTCCGGGGGAACGGGCCCACGTCGCCGGGAGCCTTGAGGCAGACATAGGTGACGGACGGCGCGGAGCTGCCCCAATCCATTGCTAGGTACGGCCGCCACGCCTTGCGGTCGATGATGTAGGGCCACGCGACCGGCAGCATGTGGACGCGCTCGTCCAGCGTCCCGCCGAAAAAGGCCCCCCTGGCGATATTCCAGTCACCATTCACCCAGGCGCGGAACAGCTCTTCATCATTGCCGCAGGCGGCCTTCAACCGGCGCTCGTAATCCTCATGGTCGAGGTGCGGATTGTCGGTGAGCGTGGACGGGCAATTCACCCAGGTCTCGCCGTCCACCTGATACGGGTGCCAGGCGAGCGACTTGGCGATGTAATTCTGGTGAATGAGAGCGTGGAGCGGGCCACCGGGATTGGCGGTACGAACCTCTCGCAGTGGGATGCCTTCCGGCGCGCGCAGGTTGGACTTGAGAAGATCCACCCAGCGGCGGTCACGCACCAGGCCGAACTCGTCGATCACGAGCAACGTGAACGAGCGGCCTTGGAATTTCTTGTAGGCATTGGGCCCGTCGAGCTGCCCGCACTCCACAATGGCCCCATTGGGCAGGCGGAAGGTGTGCTCGGCGCGGTTGTGGCGGACGCCCTTGCCGTAGGCCGTGGATAGGAGCTGGTCGAGCTGTTCTTCAAGCTCGGTCACTGCCTTGTGCGTCTCGCGCACGATCAGCGGCCGGGCCCGCGCGCCGTACTTCTCGACGTGGCGCAGGATCAGCAGCAGGGCAGCGGTGGACTTGCCGCCGCCGCGTCCGCCAGCCAGCAGTAGGTTCCATTTCTCAGGGACCGCAAGGACCGTGGACTGGTGAGGCGTTGGGTTGATGCCGTCGATCATCGCGGCGGGCTCCACGGCCGGGCGCGGGTCGGGCTGCCGTCAGCGTTCCGGCCGCCAGTGTAGGTGGCAGGCTTCACCTGGCGACGGCCGTACACGGGCGCACCGCCAGCGGTCACACCGACCTGCACGTGCTCGAACTCGCCCATGTCGCCGGGCTCGAACATGTAGGGCATGGGGTCGGGGATCGGCTCAGCCATCGGCGCTCTCCGGGTCGGGCAGGCGGCCGGGCTCCTCGATCACGCGGATGGCGCGCAGGTAGGCCTCGGGCGTCTGGCTGTCGGGCAGGTTGATGGTGATGTTCGGCCGGGCCTCGGGGGCGTCACCTTCACGCCAGCCCAGCCGGGCCTTGGTGAGGTAGATCATCGCCACGATGTTGCCGTTGCGGGCCGCGTTCAGCAGGTGGTGGGTGAGCTCGTCACCCAGGGCAGCATGACCGCGTTCCAGCGCCAGCTCGACCTCAGGCCGCGTCTTCCGCAGGTTGTTGAAGGTCTGGTGGTTGATGCCAAGGTGCTTGGCGATGGTGCGCTGGTCCTGCCCTTCGGCAGCCATGGCCTCGATCGCCGCCAACCCAGCAGGCGTGATCGTGACCGGGGCGGTCTTGCCGCGACCAGCGCGGGTTATGAGTGCTTTCGTGCTGCTCATGCCCCGGAGCATACCCTTAGGTAGGGCGGGGGCTTGGGGGCTTACCCTCTGGAAATGCTGGCGTTTGCGGTGCGGCGCGCCGTGCCGGGGGAGCACTCGGGGAGCTGCGACCGGCCCAGGGGGTGAGCGGTGAATCTTCGGGCTGAGACGGGCTCTCTTTTTAGGGACTGAAGAGGCGGTTTCGTTGGCCCAGAGCCCAGGGGGCGGGGCTCCTCGCTAAGTCGCCAGCCTCGACCCGGCTCCGAGCCGACTTACCAACCCGACTTACCCTAAGCCTCACTACTCCCTAGTAATTCTTATTCTTTAAGTCGGGTAAGTCGGTAAGTCGGGTAAGAACTAGGTTTGCTGGCAGCGGCAGCCTTCGGCAACAACCCTCCCCACTGGGCTCCCCCCGGTTTACCCGCCTCCCCGACTTAAACCTGCCTAACCCTCAGGATACATGGGCGATTTCGTAAGGCGGGCCCCGCTTCGACCCGCCTCACGTGAGCCGGGTGGCAGCGCCTTCCGCCTCAGAACGGCAAGTCGTCGTCCGGCTCGGGTGGCTGGGCCTCGAAACCCCAGGTGGCGATACCGGCAGGCCATTCCACCTTGCGCCCCAGGTGCGCCTCCCAGCGACGGCGGCACTCGTCCAGCGGTGGGAGCCAATACCCGCGCCACTGGCGGCGGGCATGGCCTTCGCCCAGGTAGGCGCGGACGCTCGACGCCCCGGCACCGGCAAGCACACACAGGGCCTCGCCCAGCCCGCGCTCGTGCTCCTCGCCAAGTCGGCCCGCCTCCTGCAATGCGCGCGTGGCGACGAACACGAAGCCGCGCTTCTCGTCGGCCCCGTACAGGCCCGGCACCTCGCCATCGCGCAACATGTTGTGCACCAACCGCGTGGCGGGCGACAGGCTCATATCCTTCTGCGCTTGCAGCGCGGCCGTCTTCGGTCGATCCCGCACGTCCCACGCGCCGCTTTCCAGCATCTTGCGCCAGTACGCCCCGCGCAGCCACTGGAACAGCGCGGCTCGGCCGCCCTCTCGCCATTCGTCCACGATAGCCCCGAAGTAGGCGGCGCTCTGATTGTGCTCCCCCGCGTCCACGTTCAGCACGAGGTAGCGCCGGTCGTCGCCCTCGGCCCGGATCACGTGCTCGTCGTTGCTGGCGATGATGAGGCGAAAGAGCTTCTTCGCCATGAAGCCGTCCACGCCCTTGGGGTGCACGAATATCTCGTCGCCGGTGATGAGGGTCTTGAGCGTGGCGGCATGCTGTCGGTTGCCGGCAAAGAAGGCCTCGTCCGCGAAGATGATGCTCTTGTCCTGCAGGTGCTTGTTGAAGCTGCCGGTCAGGTGGTCGGGTTTGTCCAGGGTCAGCGTGTGCGGCGCGAACAGCTCCATGAACAGCTTCGCCCAGAGCGTCTTGCCAGAGCCTTGCGGCCCCCGAAGCACAACGGCCACCTCGGAGGTGCGGTGCGGGTTTTGCAGAGCATCGGCCATCCAGCCGAGCAGGTACCAGTACGTTTCGTGGTCGCCCCCGCACACGTTCTCCCGCATGTGCGCGAGGAACCGCTGGCACCAGACAGGCTCGCCCTCGCTGTCGTCGGTCACGTCATCGCGGCAGGGCCAGCCGCGCCAGAGGTTGAGCACTCCGGGCGGCGAGTCGGTGTCGCCGGGCAGGAACTCCACCCGGTCATAGCGGGGGGTGTTCGGGTGCGTCAGCCAGGCGGTGGCGAGCGGCGAGCGGACGAGCTGCCCCGTCTTCGGGTCCACGGCGGGCATGAAGCGGTCGATATGCGAATTCTTGAAGTCGCCAATGGCCTGATGGACGAGCTCCCCGCCCGCCGACCAATGCACCACCACCGGCTTGTTGCCGTAGTAGCGGACGAAGGCGTGATCGTTCAGCTCCTCGGGCAGTGCGCCATGGGCCCAGGTCTCTCGGTGCCAGGCAGCCAGCCGGACAAGGCGCGCGATTTCCCGGTCGCGGGCCTCTCCGGGCTCAAGAGCGACACACAAGCCGGGGAAGGCGCGGTCGGTGAGGATCGGTCGCAGCTCCTCCCCGGAGAGGTGCGCGATGTAGGGTATGAGGGCGTCGGGCTCGTTCGAGCCGTGGCAGATGCGGGACTGCACGGCAGGGTGAAGGTCGGCCAGCCAAGCGAGCGCGGGGACGGGGGCCGCCTCAGCGGCGGGGGATTGAGCGGGCATATCGGTTTCCGTTCGTGGGGAGCTGGTCACGAGGAGAGGCGGCATAGGTGGAGGGCGGCGCTGCATTCCGGGTCGAGGGACGCGGGCGGGGACAGCCTGGGTGGGCCCATGAGCGGATTGACCAAGCCCCGGCCGTCGGCAGTCGGGAGCCAGCCGAAGGCGGCAAGGACCGGCCGCCACCCTGCCCGGTGCCGGGCGGCCGTGGCGATCATGCCGTTCACGTCCGTTCGCTTGAGCCCCTGCCGCCTGATGTCGTCCAGTGCTGCCCAGGTGGGCGCGGTGATGGCGCGCACGGCGGCGATGAACTTGATGAGAGCGGCCGGTGGTTCGCTGGGCGATATAGACAACGGGACCCGGTGGAGCTGGCCCGCGTCATGTCGCTGTGGCGCGGGCCTATCCATTTGCCCGATCCGGCCGGGCGCTCACCGCGTCCCGCCCCTGTTGCGACCGCCGTTCCGCCCCCTCGCCTTCGGCACGGGCGCGCAGCCGGTCGTCCATCCACGCGGCCACCTCGCTCTCCACGAAGGCCACCTTCTGGGTGCCCAGGGGGACGGGCTTGGGAAACGCCCCGGCCTTGATCTTGCGGTAAATCTCAGTCTTGGACAGGGCCACGCGGCCCCGCACCTGCTCCATTGTCATGAATCGCTCGGCCATCGCAGCCCTCCAGCTTGGTACTGGTGGGCATCATGGCCAGTCGCGAGAGACGGAGTTGGGGGCTAACTCTTGCGCGCTGCATTCGCCCGGTGCCGCAGCACTTGCTTGTGCAAGTCGCTCAGGTTCTCAGGCGTGTAATGCGGGTCCAGCCGTTCAGCGATCAGCCAGAGCAACCGGGCAGGCGGATTGCTGTAGCGCAAGTCGTAGGGCCGGTCCTTGTCGAAGAAGTCGCGCCCGAAGCGAGGGCTGAACCGCTGTCCATGCTTGTCCCCGACCTGGGCTTTCCACCACCGTTCCAGCGCGACCACGACGGGATAGAGCGGGGGGACGGGCGGCGGTTCGGGCAGCCAGGGCTTTGTGTCCGTCCGCTGATGGGTCTGCCGGTTCCGGCCGGGGTTGCCATCCGCGCGGCCATAGAAGGCATCGAAGAAGGCCGCCCAATCGGTCGGCTCGGCATCGCCGTAGTCGTAGCCGGGCTCGGGCTCGTCGGGGTCGAGATTGCGCTGCAAGTCGCGGTTGGGCGGCGCGACGTTGCGGGCCTCCCAGTCATCGCGGGCGACCTCATACCACTCGGCCACGTCCGCGATGAGCGCGGCCAAGGCGTCGAGGTGCGGGCTCAGGTCAATGCCCGGCCGGGGGCTCTTGCCGCCAAGGACCGGCTGCCGCGCCGCCTCCACGATGTGCGCCGCCAGCGGCCGGAACGCTTCGGGCTGGTAGCTCGGCTCGGGCTGTGGCTCCCCGCTCATTTCAACACGCCCATGATGTGCGCGCCGTAGGCTTCGAGCGCGGCCCGCTTCTCGTCCAGATAATCGTGCTTGTTGTATGTGCGCTGCAAGCCCGGCTTAGCGTGGCCCAGCACCGCGTCCCGAACCTCCTGATTGAAGCCCAGCCGCGCCAGTCGGGTTTCGCAGGTGCGCCGGAAGTCGTGGACGACGAACGGGGGCAGCGTCGCCTCAGGGTCCTTCCGGGCCTTCCGCAGGTGCTTCAAGGCGAGCTCGTCCAGCCGGGCCTTCGCCTTCGACCATCCCGACACCGGCCGCTTGCCCGCCGTAGTCGAGAACAGGAACAGCTCGCCGTCGGGCGTTGCGTCCTCGTCATCGTCGCTCACCCAGGTCGGCAGGCCAGCGGCGAAGTCCCAAGCGGGCCCGGTGAGGGGGACGATATGGCCGCGACGGCTCTTGAACCGCTCCATCGGGATCGCCAGCCACCGCTCTGCCGCGTCGAGCTCGCGCCGCTGGGCATCGCCCCAGTCGCTCTTGCGCTGCCCGGTGAGGATGAGGAGCTGGAACAGCCGCCCGAACGGGTATGCCATCTCGTCGGCGGCCGCCCACACGGCGCGCAGCTCCTCGTCGGTCAGGGCCCGCTCGCTCACCTGCAAAGTCAGGTCGCGGCGTTTCATGCCCGCCATCGGGGAGGCGGCGACGAGCGACTTTTCGGCCGCGTAATTCATCAGCCGGGACATCATCTTGCGGACCTCGCGGGCGGTGCCGTGGCGGTCGGTGGCGACAAGGTCGTCCAGCAGCTTGTGAATGTCGGCCTGGCTCACGTCCGCGATCGGACGGTTGCCCAGGGTGGGCCAGACGTAATCGCGCAGCACCTGCTCCATCCGAGGCCACGTCTCCACCTGCTTCTTCGCCAGCTCCACCATGCGCTTCGACACGGCTTCGACGCTGTTGGTGTGGCGCAGCAGGTTGGCCTCCCGGCGCTCCGGGCGCGGGTCCTTGCCTTCCAGTGCCTGCCGGATGATGCGCCCGGCTTCCTCACGCGCCGCTGCCACGCCAATTGCCGGGTACTGCCCGATGGTGATGCGCTTCTGGCTGCCCTTGAGCGGGCGGCCGGTCGGGCTCACCCCGCGCTCCCCTGGCACCTTGTAGATGACCGACCACGACTTCACGCCCGTCTCGCCAATGCGGAGTACGAGCCCACGCTGGACCGCATCGCCAATCTCGCGACGGCCGCCGCGCGGTGCGGACAGCCGCGCCACGCCCTCCTCGGTGAATGCCTTTTTGACCCCTCGTGCCATAGTTGCCTCCTAGCCGGGGGAGCATCGGGGGAGCAGAATTGGACAGGTTTCCCCGGAACCGGCTGGAACGACTAGTGCCTCGAAAATCCAGCATGAGCAAGCACTTGGCGTCTCACAAAGTTTCCGCATGGAACTCGTTGGGCCGCTTGGGCATCCCCTTGCCAAGGTTGGGGTCGAGGGTTCGAATCCCTTCGCCCGCTCCAGATTTTATAAGAAAATTAGATACTTATGTCAGGCCGCGAGAGCGGCCTTCTTCCGTTTTCGGGCCGGGCTACAACCGGGCTACAACACTTTTCATCATGGCATGGGCGCGATTGCTTTCTCCAAACCAAGGCCTGCATGGCGAGTCTTAACCGTCGAGATTTGGCCAGTGCGTTGGCGTTCCGTCACGGGAGTTGAATTCGACCACTCTCGGGGCATCGTGATAGCCGTCATTCGGTGAGCCGTATGTCGGCGTTTGCTGGATCCGCTTTCTGATTGATCTAGGCCGTAAACTCATAAACTGACTTGCGCGGCGCGGGCGCGGTTGATTCAAGGCTTCGGG